>OZ253556.1:0-1592500 GCA_965262705.1 Flavobacteriales bacterium | reverse complement strand
CTTTTTACAGAAGCAAAGTCTTATAGTAAATACTCGCGCTTTTCTTTTTTTTCTTTATAGAAAAAATTTAACCTTTTCTCTTCTTTCGTCAATATGTCAATGAACTTCTTATTTTTTTTCGTCCCTGGTAAGCGTTAATAGCAGAAAATAAAATTTCCCTTTGCTTATCTTCTCTTACCTGAACTTTCTGTGTGGAGAATATCGGAGTCGAACCGATGACCTCCTGCGTGCAAGGCAGGCGCTCTAGCCAGCTGAGCTAATCCCCCTTTCTAGAAAAGAATAACTCAACTCTTGTTTAACAAAAATTTGCTTAACTGACCCCTCTTCATCTCTCCTTTTATTCGTAGTTCCAGGCAGACTCGAACTGCCGACCTCTACATTATCAGTGTAGCGCTCTAACCAGCTGAGCTATGGAACTCTATCCATCTGCCCGAAAATCCCCTGCATGCACAATTGCACACATCTAAATTATATGAAAAACCCACTATACTTTTATAATGAATCCTCCTATACTTTATAGGAGCTTAATTATCTCTTTTCTGATTATTTTTTATTTCAATAAAAAAGAAAAAAACAAAAAAATGCGAAAAATCTCTCAACTAAAACCTTCTTTACGATTTTCTCTAAAATGAGTTGTTCCAGCCGCACCTTCCGGTACGGCTACCTTGTTACGACTTAGCCCTAGTTACCCGTTTTACCCTAGGCAGCTTCTTGTTACAGATCACCAACTTCAGGCACCCCGGACTTCCATGGCTTGACGGGCGGTGTGTACAAGGCCCGAGAACGTATTCACCGCACCATGGCTGATGTGCGATTACTAGCGATTCCCGCTTCACGGAGTCGAGTTGCAGACTCCGATCCGAACTGAGACCGGCTTTAAAGATTCGCTTCCTTTCACAAGGTCGCTGCCCTCTGTACCGGCCATTGTAGCACGTGTGTAGCCCAAAACGTAAGGGCCGTGATGATTTGACGTCATCCCCGCCTTCCTCTCTACTTGCGTAGGCAGTCTCGACAGAGTCCTCAGCTTAACCTGTTAGCAACTATCGATAGGGGTTGCGCTCGTTATAGGACTTAACCTGACACCTCACGGCACGAGCTGACGACAACCATGCAGCACCTTGCATATCGTCCGAAGAACACAGCCTTTCAACTGCTCGCAATATGCATTTAAGCCTTGGTAAGGTTCCTCGCGTATCATCGAATTAAACCACATGCTCCACCGCTTGTGCGGGCCCCCGTCAATTCCTTTGAGTTTCATCCTTGCGAACGTACTCCCCAGGTGGATTACTTAATGCTTTCGCTTGGGTACTGAAGTCTTACATAACACTCCAACACCGAGTAATCATCGTTTACGGCGTGGACTACCGGGGTATCTAATCCCGTTCGCTCCCCACGCTTTCGCCTTTCAGCGTCAATAACGGCGTAGTGACCTGCCTGCGCAATCGGCCTTCTGTGTAATCTCTATGCATTTCACCGCTACACTACACATTCCAGCCACTGCCACCGAATTCAAGCTCTACAGTTTCAATGCCACGACCCTCGTTAAGCAAGGGCTTTTCAACACTGACTTATAAAACCGCCTACAGACCCTTTAAACCCAATAAATCCGGATAACGCTCGCACCCTCCGTATTACCGCGGCTGCTGGCACGGAGTTAGCCGGTGCTTTTTCCTACAGTACCGTCAATCATCTAACCCGTACATGATATTCTTCCTGTATAAAAGTAGTTTACAATCCATAAGACCGTCTTCCTACACGCGGAATGGCTGGTTCAGGCTTCCGCCCATTGACCAATATTCCTCACTGCTGCCTCCCGTAGGAGTCTGGGCCGTATCTCAGTCCCAGTGTGGAGGTAACTCCTCTCAAAGCCCCTACAGATCATCGCCATGGTAGGCCGTTACCCTGCCATCTAACTAATCTGACGCATGCCTATCTGTTACCGTAACCTTTACTATAGAACTCATGCAAATCCTATAGACTATAAGGGCTTAATCTCCGTTTCCAAAGCCTATCCCCTAGTAACAGGCAAGTTCCATACGCGTTACGCACCCGTCCGCCGGTCGCCATCCTTCTGCCTAAACAAAAGATGATGCCCCTCGACTTGCATGTGTTAAGCCTTCCGCTAGCGTTCATCCTGAGCCAGGATCAAACTCTCCATCCTTAAAAATTTTATTTAATCTTTTCCGTAAATCCTAGCCTAATCAAAAAATCTCTGAACCCGCATTTTCTTGTCTTCTCTTTCTTACTCTTCTATCTCTATAACTAAAGATAAAAAGTGCTCTTTATCAATGAACTTCTTTTTATAAATCCCCCCATGATTCAATCACCAAAAGGGAGCGCAAATATATAACCCTTTTTATTATCCAACAAATCTTTTTTGTCTTTTTTTACAACCCTTCTATCCCTACATCAAAATAATACACCATAAATTTTTGATAAACAGCACTATATAACTCCAAATATATGCTGAAAATTTATCCAATAACGTGAGTAAGTAAAATAAAAAAACTAAAAAATAAAGATTATAGACCCCATTAAATCTTTTTGCAACGGTCTTTATTTTTAAGTGATTACTTTTGCGTTATGAACTCTCTTAAAGACACGATTGTGGCACTCGCCACGCCCAATGGATCAGGAGCGGTTGCGATGATTCGCTTATCGGGAGAAGAAGCCGTTAAAATTGCCGATTTGGTATTTGAATCTACGCGGCAGAAAAAGCGGTTAATCCATCAAAAATCGCACACGATTCACCTGGGGATGGTAAAAGAGGGGAAGCACTCGATAGATCAAGCTTTATTTTCAATTTTTAAAACTCCTTATTCCTACACAGGTGAAAATGTGGTAGAAATTTCTTGCCACGGTTCTGTTTTTATTCAACGGCAGATCATTGAATTATTGATTAAAAAAGGAGCTCGTATGGCTGCCCCCGGTGAATACACCTTACGGGCTTTTTTAAACGGCAAGATGGATTTGTCGCAGGCGGAAGCTGTAGCAGATTTAATTGCAGCTAATTCTGAGGCTGCCCATCAAACGGCTTTGTCGCAGATGAGAGGCGGTTTTTCAAAGGAACTAAAAACCCTGCGCAAAGAGTTGATTCATTTTGCTTCTCTTCTGGAGCTGGAGTTAGATTTTTCAACGGAGGAAGTAGAGTTTGCTGATAGAAAAATGCTTGGCGCATTATTAGAAAAACTGAACATTCGGTTAAAGTACCTTTCAGACTCTTTTTCCTTAGGAAACGTAATGAAAGAGGGCGTACCCGTAGCGATTATAGGGGCGCCAAATGCTGGTAAATCAACGCTGTTGAATGCGCTATTAAACGAGGAGCGCGCAATTGTCTCGAATATTGCAGGAACTACACGGGATGCTGTCGAAGATGAAATCGTTTTGCGCGGAATTCGTTATCGTTTTATTGACACGGCTGGCATTCGTGCTACGGAGGATAAAATTGAAAAAATCGGAATACAAAAAACATTTGAAAAGATAAAAAAATCAAGCATCGTTTTATACTTGATCGATGCAGAAAAAGTAAGAGTAAAAGAGGAGGGGCATTATCTTAGCGAGATAAAACGTATAGTTTCGGACTATCCGGATAAAAAAATCATTATTCTTATAAATAAATCTGATTTACAAGAAGTTTTGCCGCCGTTGTTCCCGTTTAAATCATGTGCAAAAACCCTTTGTATTTCTGCTAAGAATAAAACCGGCATTCCAAAGCTAATCAACGAACTGATTAAATCAATCGAAAGGAATAATACAACTCACCTACAAACGATTGTAACCAATACCCGGCACTATGAAGCATTGATAAAAGCCTTAAAATGTATCGCGGAAATAAAGACGGGACTGGCATCTAAATTATCTAATGACTTACTTGCCTTAGATGTTCGTGAGGCGTTAAATTATCTGGGACAAATCACCGGAGAAATAGACATAGATAAGGATATATTAGGAACTATCTTCGGAAAGTTTTGTATCGGGAAGTAGCTTACTTTCTCTTGATTGATAAGTTTGTGGTTTTATTGATTTTATAGCGTTTCTTCGTTTATTGATTCCTCCTCGCAAAGTAATTTAACCAAATGCAAGTTTCTTAGCCCATATATATTTTGTGCGAATAATACTTGTCATTTTTTCTTTTGTTTTCTTTACATTTGTCAAGACCGTTGCAAGGTAATGAAAGATTAGATATAAAAAAAGTGATACTTCGACTACGCTAAGCAAGCATCCTAATCAGCTATTTTATCTAAAAAGATAGTATATTTATGGCATGAAAATATATCATCATCCTACTTTAGCCGATAGTATTTGTGATTTACGCACAAGAAAGATAAAAAAGACTTTTTTCACGCAGTTAAATCGTTTGTTAGACTGGGGAAAAATAAGTAAAATAATAGATGACCATTATAATAAGGGGAAAAGTGCGACGGGCAGTCCGAGTTATGATGGTTTATTATTATTCAAGATGTGTTTATTACAAACTTGGTATGGCTTAAGCGATTACGAAGTGTAAGATAGGATAAATGACAGTCTTTCCTTCAGTTATTTTTGTGGTTTACAGATAGAGGAATCCTCGCCTGATCATAGTACTTTGAGTAGATTTAGAACATTGATGACGCAGGCGAATGCCTACTATCGTCTATTTAAGGAGATCAACGGTCAATTAGAACGCCAAAATCATCATAAAAAAAGGAGCGATAGTAGACGCCAATGTAGTAGAGACTTCATTAAAACCGAAAGGCAAGATATAGCGGGATAGCAAAGATGCATACGCAAAACCTGATAGAGGCGATAAGTTATAATTTATATCGGAGTCCTGTGATACTTGCGTCTAATTGTAAAAATTAAGAGAATTGCAATTCATCAAATCAAGATAAAGCAAAAAAGAGATAGAAATAAAAAAAAGTTTATCATAATCTCCTAATAACTCCCGAAAACACTATCCTAAAAAAACATTAAGTTTTGCAATGGTCTTATATTATTTTGTACCTTTGCATTTTAGAATTTCTACCCTTACTTATTTTAGGTGAAACCATAATAGAGATTAAGCGGAAAATATAATGAAGGTAAAGTCAATACTTATTTCACAACCCCGACCTAAGACAGAAACTTCGCCATATTTTAAACTTGAGAAAAAAAATATTAAAGTTGATTTTGTCCCTTTCATCCATATAGAAGGGGTTGGTGCGAAGGAAATTAGAAAACAAAAAATAGACTTTTCACAATTTACAGCAATTATTCTAACTAGTAGAAACGCGGTTGATAATTTTTTTAGACTAGCTGAAGAAATGCGCTATAAAATACCTATAACATTAAAATATTTTTGCCAGTCTGAGGCAATTGCAAAATATTTGCAAAATTATATTCTTTACAGAAAGCGTAAAATTTATGTCGGGGGTAAAGTTTTTAAAGACCTTATACCTTATTTAAATAAGCATAATACCGAGCAATTTATGCTCCCTTCTTCCGATGTATTATCAACCACTGTGGTACGAACGTTGAATAGGCTAAAGATCCGTTGGAAAAGAGCGATAATGTATAAAACGATAAGTAGCGATTTATCCGAATTAGAAGATTTTCATTATGATATTTTAGTATTTTTTAGCCCTTCCGGAATTAAATCATTATTAGAGAATTTTCCTGATTTTAAGCAAGATGGAACCCGGATAGCCGTTTTTGGAAAAAGCACGGAAAAAGCAGCAGAAAATGTTGGTTTAAAGGTTGATATTCAAGCCCCTACTTCAGAAACCCCTTCAATGTCCATGGCATTAGAAAATTATGTTACGTATAGTAAAAGTTCTTAAGATATTTTAATAAAAATTTTTTTTAAAATAAATCGAGACCGTTGCAAAAAGCACTTTAGAAAATGCAAGTCAGTGAGTGCCCAAAAAAATTAAATAGCTGAGTACTCCGACAGGTGGTTACTGAGAGCCTGGTCGAAGTACTCAGTAACCATATTTCGAATGTGCTCAATAACCAATTAAGGAAGCCGTTTGAAGCTAAAGCATAATGTTCTCATGTTTTTTTTGTATTCTGTAACTGAACTGAAAGTCAGCAAAGCTAAAGTCAGTGCAATCTAAAGGTCTTGTAACAGATAAATTTTTTAAATCAATGCAACAAAAAGTGGTTTTAGTTAATGAAAAAGACGAACCGATAGGGACAATGGATAAACTGGAGGCACATAAAAAAGGGCTGTTGCATAGAGCCTTTTCTGTTTTTATATTTAATGATAAGGAACAGACATTGTTGCAACAACGAGCTAAAAGTAAATATCACTCTCCTTTGCTTTGGACAAATACTTGCTGCAGCCATCCTCGGGAAGGAGAACCCTACAAAAAAGCAGCGCAAAGAAGGTTAAAAGAAGAAATGGGGTTTAGCTGCTCGTTAGAAGAAAAATTTCATTTCATTTATCGTGCCGATGTAGGGCAAGGACTAATTGAACACGAATTAGATTATGTTTTTACCGGATATTTTAATGAAAATCCAAAGATAAATCCTAAAGAGGTAAATGATTATGATTGGGTAACATTTAATGCGATTGAAAAAGACTTAAAGTGTAATCCTCAAAAATATACCGCTTGGTTTAAAATAATATTTGAAGCTTATTGGAAATACCTATAGTTTGAGACCGTTGCAAAAAGCACTCTAACGAAAAAATGCTTGTATTGAGCCTGTCGAAATGTAACGCTCAATAAAAATTAACTGCAAGTCAGCGAAGCTAAATGCGTTCTTTTTCATCTTTTTTTTATGTGTTCTGCGACGGTTTCAGTTTTTTAAAAAGGATTTTAATTTTTAACTTACTTTGACTTACTGTTCCCAGGCTTTGCATTACTAAAGGGCTTTGCGGGGTGAGCGTTAGGGATAGAAGCGGTATCCTTTTTGTTGGGGTAAAAATTTACCTCAACAAAAAGATTTAGCGAATAGCCCGACCGCCGATAGGCGGAAACGCCCAAAAAAGAAAATAGAAAGAGGCGGAACCTTTAGATTGCTATAAACTTTATATGAACGAACTTCAAAGGATTAAAAGGCTTTTTAATAAGTGCTATCCCTGTTTTTAAACAAGAAAGAATATACCTCGGATACTTTGGAAACAGGCATGATGTGAATGATAAAAGAATGATTTCTGATCGTGTTATATTTTGAGATAAAAATTACTTCAAACCCCAGTTTTTCTGCTTCTTGAATTCGCTTTTCAATGTGGTTTACGGGTCTTATTTCTCCGCTCAACCCCACCTCAGCAGCAAAACAATATTTTTTGGGGATGGCAATATCTTCATTGGAAGATAAAATAGCCATAAGCACACCTAAATCAACTGAAGGGTCGTCTATTTTTATTCCTCCTGTAACGTTTAGAAAAACATCTTTTGCGCCGAGACGAAATCCTGCCCGTTTTTCTAATACGGCAAGCAGCATATTAAGCCGCCGGGTATCAAAGCCGGTCGCTGAACGTTGAGGGGTGCCATACACCGCAGTACTGACGAGTGCCTGCACCTCAATAATCATAGGCCGCCGTCCTTCCATAATGGCAATAACGGCACTGCCACTTAGCTCTTCGTCTCTTTTATTAATTAAGGTTTCTGAAGGGTTTGGCACCTCTCGCAAGCCTCCTCCTCTCATTTCATAGATGCCAATCTCTGCCGTGGAGCCAAAACGATTTTTATTCGCCCGCAAAATGCGATAGACATGATTTCTATCTCCTTCAAATTGCAGCACTACATCTACAATATGTTCTAATATTTTAGGTCCGGCGATATTGCCGTCTTTTGTAATATGACCGATAATAAAAACGGGCGTTTGCGTTTCTTTAGCAAACTGCATTAATTCATTGGTGCATTCTCTGATTTGAGAAATACTCCCCGCAGAGGATTCTATATATTGAGAATGAAGCGTTTGAATTGAATCAATGATCAAAAGTTGAGGCTTCAATTTTTTAATCTGTTTAAATATTTCCTGCGTATGAGTTTCTGCTAATAAAAAGCACTGCTGATTAATCCTCCCAATTCGGTCGGCGCGCATTTTAATCTGATTAGCGCTTTCTTCTCCTGATACATAAAGTACCTTACTATTTTGCATAGAAAGGGCTAATTGCAATAGCAAGGTGGATTTACCGATACCCGGCTCTCCTCCTATCAAAATCATAGAGCCGGGGACTATTCCTCCCCCCAGCACATTATCTAACTCTTGGTTTTGTGTTTTTATTCGAGATTCCTCTTCTAAATCAATATCAATAATATTAATGAATTCATTGGTTTGAAATGCTTTAGCTGTTGTTTCTTTCCAGTCCTGCGCTTTTTGCTCTTTTACGATAATTTCCTCTACAATTGTATTCCACTCTTTACAGACTTTACACTGCCCCATCCATTGAGAATATTGCGCGCCGCAATTCTGACAATAGTACGCCTTTTTTGTTTTTGCCATAATTTTTTATACCTCGTGTCTATTTCACAAAGATATAAAACCTAGCCAGTAACCTCATTTAATCAATTATACAAGACCGTTGAAAGATAATGAAAGATTAGATATAAAAAAAGTCATCCTAAGTTGTTATTTTATCTAAAAAGATAGTATATGAGACCGTTGCAGAACATATAAAAAAATATGAAAAAGAAAGCATCTAACTTCAAACTGTTTCCTTCTCAAAAAATTAAAATCCTCCACACCCATTAGATTGCTCCGGTGTTTAATTTTTATCGAGCGTTGCATTTTTTTGCTAAAGTGCTTTTTGCAACGGTCTCTATATTTATGGCATGAAAATATATCATCATCCTACTTTAGCCGATAGTATTTGTGATTTACACACAAGAAAGATAAAAAAGGCTTTTTTTACTCAGTTAAACCGTTTGTTAGACTGGGAAAAAATAAGTAAAATAATAGACGGTCATTATAACTACAGGCAGTCCGAGTGATGATGGGTTATTTAGGTTGCTGAGTACTTCGACTAGGCTCAGTAACCATTTGTCGAAGTATTATTCAAGATGCGTTTATTACAAACCGGGTATGGATTAAGCGATTACGAAGTGGAAGATAGGGTAAATGACAGTCTTTCCTTCAGTTATTTTTGTGGTTTACGCCTAGGGCAATCCTCGCCTGATCATAGTACTTTGAGTAGATTTAGAACAGCGATTGAAGAAGGTCTGGTACTTGGTAACAACGAAAGCAAGTGTAAACGAGGGGAGCAATTTACAGGAGGTTTTAGCGTCTGCAGACCTATTAGAGGGGATTTCCTTAAAAGGGGATAAGGGCTATGAATCAGAGAAAAATGCGAGTTTGTTAAACAAGAGAAAGTTGAAGAATCATATACTGAAGAAAGCGAAAAGGGGAAAGCCATTAACGGATTTTGAGAAGAAGTTCAATAAACGAGTAGGGGAAACAAGCTTTAAAAAGGTTACTGAGTTTATCGAAGTATAGAACGCACATTCGGAAGCATAAAGCGATGGTTTTCAGGCGGGGCTGGCAAGATATAGCGGGATAGCAAAGATGCATACGCAAAACCTGATGGAGGCGATAAGTTATAATTTATATCGGAGTTAAGGGATACTGGTGTCTAGTTGTAAAAATTGAGAGAATTGCAAGTCATCAAATCAAGATAAAGCAAAAAAAGAGTCCTTTAATGGTTCAAAAAAGAGATAGAAATAAAAAAAAGTTTATCATAATCTCCTAAAAATAACTCCCGAAAACACTATCCTAAAAAACATTAAGTTTTGCAATGGTCTTAATATAATATAAAAAATACCTACTTTTGTGCTAACGACTGCATACCTATGCTATTTAAAGGGAAAAAAAAGAAATATGTTTATATAGAGGAAGGAGAGGGACATCCTTTGTTATTATTACATGGTTTAATGGGCGGGCTTAGCAATTTTGATGGTGTGATTAGCTATTTCAGCCTGCGCGGTTTTAGAGTTATTATTCCTGAGCTCCCTTTATATACCTCAACGATTATAACCCACAAATTAGGGGTATTTGCCAAATTCGTTTCCGACTTTATGAACGATTTGGAAATTGAAAAGGCAACTTTGATAGGGAATTCTTTAGGCGGGCATATCGCTCTAATTACCGCACTTAAATATCCTGAAATTGTACATTCTTTTGTTCTTACCGGAAGTTCCGGACTCTATGAAAGATCTTTTGGTGAATCCTTTCCTAAAAGAAGTGATTATAATTATGTTAAGCAAGGCTCACAAAGTATTTTTTATAGTCCGGATATTGCTACAAAAGAGGTAATAGATGAAGTTTACAACACATTAAATAATAGGTCTAAAGCATTAAAAATTATATATATAGCACGGGCGGCTATGAGACATAATATGACTAAGGATTTAAAAAACATCTTCCAACCTGCGCTTATTTTATGGGGTAAACAAGATAAAATAACTCCTCCTGAAGTTGCAGAAGAATTTCATGCAAGATTATCTAATAGTGAATTAGTTTGGATAGACAAATGCGGACATGCTCCTATGATGGAACATCCTGAGCTTTTTAACCAATATCTTGAAAGATGGTTAAATAAGGTAGTAAAAAAATAAAGAGACCCTTAGCTATTGCTTACTTGCAGCTGCGAGAAGCACTTTCAGCCCATACAATGCAATGCCCGAGAACTGTGAGTTAGCGTAAGCTAAAAATTAAACACCGGAGCAACCTTTTGGGTGTGGAGAATTTTAATTTTTTTCAGAATTGCGCCGTTTGAAGCGAACTGAACTGCAAGTCAGCGCAAGCTAAAGTCAGCAATAGCTAAGGGTATTTATATTTTTATCCATCGAAATGGATTATAATAAAAATTGAATGGTCTGATAAACCACTTCATAAAATATCCTTATGGAAATTAAAAAAGCACAGTTTAGCGTCAGCAATACAGATTATAAAAAATGCCCGCAAACCAATAAGCCGGAATATGCGTTTATTGGTCGGTCAAACGTTGGAAAATCCTCACTTATCAATATGCTGGTTGGTCAAAGAAAATTGGCAAAAACCTCTGGAAGCCCAGGAAAAACACGCTTAATTAATCATTTTTTAATCAATGATAGCTGGTACTTAGTTGATTTACCGGGCTATGGGTATGCTAAAGTTTCCAAGAAGATAAGGCATCAATTTAACACAATGAATACACAATACATCATAAACCGTAATAATTTGATCAATGTATTCGTATTGGTCGATGTCCGACACTCACCCCAAAAAATAGATTTAGCATTTATAGAATGGCTCGGTGTAAATGAAATTCCGTTTTCTATTATCTTTACCAAGGCGGATAAATTAGGGAAAAACAAACTGCAAAAAAACATTGATATGTATAAAGTTCGCTTACTGGAACAATGGGAAGAAATGCCGCAGTATTTTATCTCATCTGCCGTTTCAAAAACTGGAAAAGAACCTATTTTAAATTATATTTACCGGCTTAATCACAATTTATAACCGCTGTCCTAAAGTTTTAACAACCCGCTCTTTCCACTGGCTAAAATCGCCCGAAATAATATGCTGACGGGCTTGAGTTGCCAGCTCTAAATAAAAAGCTAAGTTATGAATAGAGGCAATTTGTTTGGCTAAATATTCCTTTGCCTGAAACAAATGTCGTAGATAAGCTTTTGAATAAACTTGATCAACATATGCCGTACCTTGCGGGTCAAGAGGAGAGAAATCATTTTCCCATTTTTTATTTTTAATATTTATCCTTCCTTCCCAGGTGAACAGTTGCCCATTTCTAGCATTACGGGTAGGCATTACACAATCAAACATATCAACGCCTAATGCAATACTTTCCAATATATTTATCGGCGTTCCTACTCCCATTAAATAACGAGGTTTGTCTTTAGGTAAAATTTCGCAAACGACTTCCGTCATGGCGTACATTTTCTCAGACGGCTCTCCTACGCTTAGCCCTCCGATAGCATTTCCATCGGCAGCAAAAGAAGCAATGGTTTCAGCTGATGCTATACGTAAATCTTTATAAATACTTCCTTGCACAATAGGGAAAAAACTTTGTCTATAGGAATAAATTTCTGGGTTTTGTTTTAACCATTTATCGCAGCGAGCTAACCAACTATGGGTCGTTTTCATACTTTTTTCAGCGTAGGAATAATCACAAGGGTAGGGCGTACATTCGTCAAAAGCCATGATAATATCTGCTCCAATTTTACGCTCAATTTGCATGACCTTTTCTGGAGAAAAAAAATGATAACTCCCATCAATATGGGATTTAAAACTAACTCCTTCTTCGGTTATCTTTCTTCTTTTAGACAATGAATAGACTTGATACCCTCCTGAATCAGTTAGAATAGGGCGCTCCCAGCTCATAAACCTATGCAAACCACCGGCTTGCTGAAGAATTTCAATTCCCGGACGAAGGTATAGATGATAGGTATTGCCTAATATGATTTGGGCCTTTATATCTTTTTGTAATTCTCGTTGATGAACTGATTTTACAGTACCTGCTGTCCCTACGGGCATAAAAATCGGTGTTTTTATTTTCCCATGGCTTAGCGTAAGTTCACCGGCTCGTGCCCTTGTGTTTAAATCGGTGGTTTCTATGGTAAATTTCATACACTATAAATAACTTAACAAGAGCAACAAAATTATCATTTTTAAAGTATGGGCAGGTTATTTTATGATAAATACGTGTTTTACAAATTATACTTTTTTTCTTGGTGAATATATTTAAAGGCACAATCCTTAATATTATAGTATAAAAACATCAAGACTTTTTTAGAAAAACATCAAGACTTTTTTAGAAAAACATCAAGACTTTTCTGAAAAAACATCAAGACTTTTCTAGAAAAACATCAAGACTCATTTTATACATAAAAGAAATGATTCAAGAGCATTGCAAAAAGCCCTTTAACTGGTAAAATGCAACGCCCAATAAAAATTAACTGCAAGTCAGCAAAGTTAAACACCGGAGCAACCTCTTGGGTGTGGAGGAGTTTAATTTTTTAAGAAGGGCGCCGTTTAAAGCGGGAGGCTTCTATATATGGATATTTTATATGCTGCAATGGTCTTGATTCTATTTTGTATTTAGGTTGATTACTTACTTCTATTCTTACTACTGGTATTAATGGTTGAGCGCTTTAGCTTGCGCTAACTTACAGTTTTTAGGCGTTGCATTTTACTAGCTAAAGGGCTTTTTTTGCAACGGCAGGTCAGCGAAGCTAAAGGTCTCGTGTTTTAAATGGCCTTTGCGGGAGGATGCGTTAGGGATAGGAGCGGTATACTTTTTCTTGGGGCAGAGGCTCTGCCCCAAGAAAAAGATTTAGCGGATAGCCCGACCTTTTTTGAGCAGGCTAAGCCTGCTCAAAAAAGGGAACGCCCAAGAAATAAATGAATTTGAAAGGTCAAAAAAGGAAGTGCTTATTTTCTTAGATGGCTAAAAAGGTCTCAAATAAGTATAAGAATGATATTTTGTTACCTTTGCTGTCGTTTTTAGGCATGGGAAAAATTAGAATGAAAGGAAGCGGTCTTTATATGTTCTTCACTTTGTTATTTATAGGGATCGGATTACGGGCTCAGGTCAAGATAAAGGGGCAGGTTTTCGATGAAGAAGGTCAAACATTGCCTTATGCGGATATTTACTTTAAAGATACCAATGTGGGCACTGCTTCAGATATAGAGGGTAATTTTTATTTACAATCGGATACCTATTATCCAGAAATAAAAGTCAGTTTTACAGGATTTGAGGATAAAATTATAAAAGTTAAGGAGGGTTATCAAGAAATTAAAGTTACATTAAAACTTTATTTAGATGATGCTAACAAGTTAGGTAAGGTGGTGGTAAGGGGTAAAAAAAGGATTAAATATCGCTCGAAAAAAGAAAATCCTGCCTATCGAATCTTGCGAAATGTGTGGGCGCATCGTAAGCATAATGGATTGAAAAAAGTGCATGATTATCAATATGATAAATATCAAAAAATAGAGTTAGATATAAATAGTATAGATAGTCAGTTCACTAAGAAGAAGATTTTTAACAAGTTTCATTTTATTTTTAATAAGATGGATACTTCGAAAATTTTTGGAGATGCCTTTTTACCCATTTTTTTAAACGAATCACTATCGAAAGTTTATGGATTGAACAAACCTAAAAAAAAGCGTAAAGACCTAATTGCCAATAAAGCCTCTGGTTTCGAGAATAGATATGCATTAATTGGAACCGTGAAGGAACTATATACTGATTTTGATATTTATGATAATCAAATTGTTTTATTTAATAAGCCTTTTGCCAGCCCCTTAGCAAGTAATGGATTTAGCTTTTATGAATATCAATTAGTTGATTCAATTTATATTGACGGAAAGAAGACCTATCGTATGAAATATTTTCCTAAAAATAGAATTAGCTTAGCTTTTGAAGGAACAGTATGGATAGTAGATAAATTGTGGGCAGTTAGCGACATTACTTTGAAAGCAAACAAGGACATTAATGCAAATTTTGTCAAGGATATTTATATCGAACAAGCGTATGAGGTACTTAATGATTCTGTTTTTATTACAAAATCAGATTATGCTTTATTGAATTTATCCTTAATTAGTAAACGAAAAAAAGCTAAGGGAATGTATGCTCGAAGAACACGCATTTTTAAAAATTATGTGTTCGATTTACATAGACCATCTGCCTTTTATGATGTAAAAAAGAACCCCTATAAAAAAAGCGTTTATGATAAATCCGATGAATTTTGGAAAAAAAATCGTTATGAAGCATTAGGCAAAAATGAAAAGGGAATTTACGAAACTTTAGATAGTTTAAATAAAATTCCTCGTTTTCAACATATTGTAGATGCTGTAGAAGTATTGTCAACAGGATACCTTCCTACCGGAAAAATAGAATACGGAAATATTTACAATACGATAGGGAGCAATGATATAGAAGGAATACGTATAAGAAGCGGTTTTCGTACGTGGTTTGATGTGAATGACCGGGCACGTTTAAGGGGCTATTTGGCCTACGGAACAAAGGATAAACAATTTAAATATGGGATAGAGGGGAAGTATTTGCTCAATAGACCCAGCCGGTGGATTGTAGGAGTAGGAACTAAACGAGATATTGAACAACTGGGTTCACAACTTATTTCAGATGAAGGCGTTTTAACGCGTTCTTTTGGCTCCTCTTCCATTTTATCGGGAGGAGGAAATAATCAATTAAGTACTTTAAACAAAACCAACGTTTTCACTTCGTTTGAACTGTTTGTGAATGGAAAACTTCGTTTGGACGCGACCTATCAAACGATTAAATCTGCAAGCAGTGTTTTTAACGCTGATTTTTATTTACAACCCGAATCGAATCCAACAGCTAATACTAAGACTATTAGCCATCTAACAGACTCCAGAATAGCGCTCTCCTTTTCAGCATACCCTGGAAGAAAGTTTGCAGGTTCGGGAGTTGAACGCTATAATTTTGATCCCATTACAATCTATCCTACGATTATTGTTAAATATACTAAGGGGTTAAAAGGTGCCTTACATTCAACTTTTAATTATGATAAAATTGAAGGTCTATATAAGCAGCCGATTTTGCTTAGTACCTTAGGCGTATTTCAAACTACACTTTCTTTTGCAAAAACTTTCGGAAATATTCCGCTATCACTGCTAAATATTATACCTGCTAACGAATCTTATGGATACGTAGCTAATACCTTCGGTTTAATGAATTACTATGAATTCGTTACTGATCGTTATGCCTCAATGCACTTTGAGCATCATCTAGGGGGTCGCTTGTTCAATAAAATTCCACTGATTAAAAAATTAAAATTTCGAGAAATCTTTTTTCTTAGAGGGGTGTGGGGAAAATTATCTACAAACAATCTAAATATGATAGCAGATCATAAATTAAGAGAAAATATACAACAATATGGTTTTAAAGAAAACAAACCTTACTATGAATACGGTTTTGGAATAGAAAATATCGGGCTGGGAAATTTACGATTCTTTAGAATTGACTTTAATTGGAGGGGGAATTATTTAGACCACCCTAAAGCTAAAAAATTTGGTATAAAAGTAGGTTTGAGATTAAGGTTTTAGCGCTAAAATTAACCGCCTGTTTTACAAAATTAAGCATTGGCTAAAGGGGTTCGATTTGTAAATTTGGCAACAAAAGCGAGACCATTGCAAAAAGCACTCTCGCCAATAATGCAACGCCCGATAAAAATTAAACCCCGGAGCAACCTTATGGGTGTGGAGGATTTTCATTTTTTGAGAAGGGCGCCGTTTGAAGCTAAATGCTTCTGTATATGGATATTTTATATATTCTGCAATGGTCTTCATATATTTTTTAATTGTTTAAAGATGGCTGTTTAGAAGTAAAATAAAGGTCTCAATTCGGGGGCTTTGCGGGGCGTGCGTTAGGGATAGCAGCGGTATCCTTTTTCTTGGGGCGAGAGGCTGCCCCAAGAAAAAGATTTAGCGGATAGCCCGACCGCCGTCAGGCGGGAACGCCCAAAAAAAGAAAATAAAGGGTAAATGTATTAGCTCTCGAAAACTGTGGATGGAGTTCACTAGGCGGGTTTAATTTTAGAAGTTCTAGATAAAATCCTATCCATTTTGCAAGGATATCTAACTTTTAATATATTAGCTGATGCTAAGCATACGCAGGAAATGAAAAAATATAAGCCGCTAATATACTTTTTATTAAAATTTTTTATTACCTATTTCGTATTGACTTTAGGATATGATTATTATTTAAAGCAGACGCAACACACGAAAGAAGGAAATTCAAAATCAGATCCTTATACAAAAGAAGTCGCTAGAGAATCTTCTATCGTATATAATATACTATATGAAAATGCACAGGTAATACAGGATGAAAAAAATCCTTATATGAATTTCTTTGTAGGCAATTACAAAGTCGCATTGATTAATGAAGGGTGTAATTCTATTTCGATTATGATTATTATGATTGCATTTATTACAGCTTTTGGTGTAAAGATACTTCCAACCGTTTTATATACTTTATTCGGAATATTATTTGTACATACAGTAAATATAATGCGAATTAGCATTCTATCCCGAGTAATTTTTACTGAATCCCCTTATATTAAGTTAATGCACGATGTATTTTTCCCTGGAGTAATTTACGGTTCCGTTATACTTATTTGCATTCTTTGGATACAATTTTTTATCTTTAAACGATGAATAAACTATTGAGATATCTTTTACTCATTATCCTTGTATCAGGGCTTATTATGGTTCGAGTGTATCAGATAGATTTATTTTATGACCCACTTTTATATTTTTTTGAACAAAATGATCAACCAAGCTACCTATCAAATTTGAATATTCCCAAACACCTGATTTCAATCAGCCTACGCTATGCAATAAATGCTATTTTATCCATAGGGATTATTTATCTGCTTTTTGAAAAAAAATCTTACCTCAAAGCATCTAGCATTATTTTCCTGATAGGATGGCTTATTTTCCTGCCGCTTTACTATTATTTTATTCACACCGGGTTTACTTACAGTTTGATGTTAGGATTTTACATCAGACGATTTTTAATTCAGCCGATTATGGGCATTATCCTTACCTTAGCTTTTTTCTATTTAAAAAAGAGCAAATGAAAAAAATATTGGTTACTGGTGGATTAGGATACATTGGTTCTCATACTGCAGTCGAATTACAAAAAGAAGGGTTTGAAGTAGTTATCATTGATGATTTATCTAACTCAGAAAAAAAAGTTTGTGATAATATCGCTTTGATAACAGGAATCAAACCTGATTTTGAATGCTTTGATTTAAAAAACAAAGCCAAAACAAAAGCCTTTTTCAATCAGTACGATATTATGGGCGTTATTCATTTTGCTGCCTCAAAAGCCGTTGGAGAAAGCGTAGAAAATCCATTATTATATTATCAAAATAATCTTACCTCTCTGCTCAATGTATTAGAAGAAATGAAAAATAGAGGAAATGATGGTTTTATTTTTAGTTCTTCCTGTACGGTCTATGGTCAGGCAGAAGCATTACCCATCACAGAAAAGGCGCCTTTTAAAACCGCTGAATCTCCTTATGGAAAAACCAAGCAGATGAGCGAAGAAATGCTAATGGATTATGCAAAGGCATACCATAAAAAAGTCATTGCTTTGCGTTATTTTAATCCCATCGGAGCGCACGAATCGGCAAAAATAGGGGAACTGCCTTTGGGCGTTCCTCAAAATTTAGTTCCTTACATTACCCAAACTGCTATTGGAAAACGAGAATGCCTTTCTATTTTCGGTAATGATTATGAAACCCGTGATGGAACTCCTATTCGTGATTATATTTATGTTTCTGACCTAGCCCAAGCACATGTTAAAGCACTAAAAAGGCTGCTTGCCAATGAAAATACCACCCCTTATGAAGCCTATAACCTCGGCACAGGTAAAGGAAGCACTGTGTTAGAAGTGGTAAAAGCGTTTGAAAGAGCGACCGGCCTATCATTAAATTATAAATTAACTCAACGGCGACCGGGAGATATTGTCGCAGCCTATGCTGATACAAAAAAAGCAAAAGAAATTTTGAATTGGACGGCAAATGCCTCCTTAGAAGAATCCTTGAGAACCGCATGGGAATGGGAAAAAAAGCAAAAATTTTAACCCTAGTGGTCTCATGCAATTATTTTATTTGCCGCAACTGGGAATATTTTTATTAAGCGGTCTGGCAGGAATTATAGAAATAACTTTATGAGACCTTTAGCTATAGCTTGTGCTGACTTGCCGCTGCTAAAGTGTTTTTTACAACAGCAAGTCAACGAATCTAATACAATGCAATGACTGATAAAAATGAACGGCAAGTCAGCATCAGCTAAACGGCTCTAAGCTATTCCAACCCTTTTCCCCTAATCTATTTTTTGGGCGTTCCCTCCTTTGGGGTGAAGAAAACTTCACCCCAAAGAGAGGTCGGGCTATCCGCTAAATCTTTTTCTTGGGGCGAAAGGCTGCCCCAAGAAAAAGGATACCGCTGCTATCCCTAACGCTCCTCCCGCAAAGCCCCTTAAACGGCTATTTTTCAAAAAGAACATCCCTGAAATCACAAGTTAAGACCCTTGCAAAAAGCACTTTAGCAACTGAACGGCAAGTCAGTGCAAGCTAAAGATCTCTTTTTATGCTTTCATCATTTGATTAAAACAAGAAAAAACAAAAAAAGAGGCTTTAAGGGTTTACTCAAAGCAAGAAAAAACAAAAAAGGAGGCTTTAAGAGTTTACTCAAAGCAAGAAAAAACAAAAAAGGAGGCTTTAAGAGTTTACTCAAAGCAAGAAAAAACAAAAAAGGAGGCTTTAAGAGTTTACTCAAAGCAAGAAAAAACAAAAAAGAAGGCTTTAAGGGTTTACTCAAAGCAAGAAAAAACAAAAAAGAAGGCTTTAAGGGTTTAGTTAAAGCAAGAAAAAACAAAAAAGAAGGCTTTAAGGGTTTAGTTAAAGCAAGAAAAAACAAAAAAGGAGGCTTTAAGGGTTTACTCAAAGCAAGAAAAAACAAAAAAGGAGGCTTTAAGGGTTTAGTTAAAGCAAGAAAAAACAAAAAAGGAGGCTTTAAGGGTTTACTCAAAGCAAGAAAAAACAAAAAAGGAGGCTTTAAGAGTTTACTCAAAGCAAGAAAAAACAAAAAAGAAGGCTTTAAGGGTTTACTCAAAGCAAGAAAAAACAAAAATAAAGGCTTAATCGTTTGATTAATTAAATGAATAAAGACCCTTGCAAAAAGTACTTTAGCAACTGAACGGCAAGTCAGCAAAGCTAAAGTCAGCGCTAGCTAAATAAAATGCAACGCTCAATAAAAATTAAACACCAGAGCAACCTCTTGGGTGTGGAGGATTTTAATTTTTTGAGAAGGAAGCAGTTTGAAGTTAGATGCTTTCTTTTTCATGCTTTTTTATGTGTTTTGCAACGGTCTCGCATCTTTGCTATCCCTCTATATCTTGCCACCCCGCCTGAAAACCATCGCTTTATGCTTCCATAAGTACGTTCTATACTTCGATAAACTCAGTAACCTCTTTAAATCTTGTTTCCCCTACTCGTTTATTGAACCTCTTCTCAAAATCCGTTAATGGCTTTCCCCTTTTCGCTTTCTTCAGTATATGATTCTTCAACTTTCTCTTGTTTAACAAACTCGCATTTCTCTCTGATTCATCGCCCTTATCCCCTTTTAAGGGAATACCCGATGGCAGGTCTGCACACTGTAAAACCTCTTGTAAATTGCTCACCTCGTTTACACCTGATTTCGTTGTTACTACCCCCAAATACCAGACCTTTTTTATCGGTAACATAATGCTTTTTATACCCATAATAATACTTACCTCGCTTTTTTAACCAGGCGGCTTGCTTAATCTACACTAACCTTATAATCTTTTTTTACGCAAGCCTCTTTTTGCTCTCCGCTATCCGCTGTAACCTTATAATGATGAACCTTGCCTTTCGGTTTTAAGGGCGTCTCTATTACACTAGCCTCTACTATCGCTCCTTTTTTGATGATGATTGGATGACGTTCTAATGGACCGTTGCTCCTTAAATAGACGCTCGTAGGCATTCGCCCGCGTCATCAATGTTCTAAATCTACTCAAAGTACTATATCAGGCGAGGATTGCGCTAGGGGTAAACCACAAAAATAACTGAACGAAAGACTGTCATTTATCCTATCTTCCACTTCGTAATCGCTTAATCCATACCCGGTTTGTAATAAACACATCTTGAATAATACTTCGACAAGCTCAGCAACCTAAATAACCCATCATCACTCGGACTGCCGGTAGCACTTTTCCCCTTATTATAAGGGTCGTCTATTATTTTACTTATTTTTTCCCAATCTAACAAACGGTTTAACTGAGTGAAAAAAGACTTTTTTATCTTCCTTGTACGTAAATCACAAATACTATCGGCTAAAGTAGGATGATGATATGTTTTCATGACATAAATAGACTATCTTTTTAGATAAAATAACCGCTTAGTATCACCTTTTTTTATATCTACTATCTTTCATTACCTTGCAACGGTCTTAACTTTTTTTGTTATTTAATTTATTTACTTCACCCATTTTCTTTGTGAAATTGCCTTTAACGCTTCCATTGCCGCTTTTTGCCGCGCCTCTCGCTGATTTCGCCCCGAACCGGGGTAAATACTGCCCCCGGGCAGCTGAATTTCTACAAAAATTTTCGGCGCATGATCTGGGCCCGGTTACCCGGCTGCGAATATTTGCCCTTAGCCGACGCTGTAACGCTTCCGCCAACCTCGTAATTGCTGTTTTTTCCCTACTTTTGTCCATTTGAGTTTGATTTTTAACTTTTAAAAGATAAATATATAAGTAAAATTCTAAACAAAAAAATTTATTTAAGCAAAATTCTATATCCATGGGCCTAATTTCAAAAAGAATTAAACAGATAATTGATTTTAAAAAGCTTAGTGTGCTTAAATTTGAAAAAAATATAGATGTAGGAAACAATTCGATCGGAACTGCTATAAGAAGAAATTCTAATCTATCAGGCAATATATTAAGCAAAATTCTAATTACTTATCCGGACATTAACCCGGGTTGGTTATTAACGGGCAGGGGGGAGATGTTGTTAGAGAATAAGGCGGAAAATATATCCGGTGAGCCACCAGCGGCTTATAAAAAAGAAAAGGAACCCCCGCCGGTCTTTTTGTTAAAAAATGAAATAAAACGGCTTGAGGAAAAGGTAAAAGACAAAGAGAAGATTATTAGCCTTCAAGAAGACAAAATAGAGAAAGATGCGATTGAAATTAAAGAATTAAAGGAAAAAATAACCCATCTCAAGGGATTGGTAGAGAAAAAAAATGATTATCACAAACCTATGGGGGCTAACACTTCACTTTCTTCTAAACCTTCCGCCAATAAACCTAGTATAGCGCCGGCGGTAGAAAAGAATATAAAAAAGCAGCGAAGAACTCGTGAATAATTATAATCGGCAAAACGAAAAGGTGTAAAAAATGCGATATTATCGATTAATCTCGCATTTTTTATTCATTTTCGTAAAAAAATAAGTGATGATATTGAACTGCCGCCGCCGAGCTTACCGAGATATTGAGGCTTAAAGATCGCTTTTTAAAAGCAATTAACTATCGCTGACTTGCAGTTCACAACACTTTGTACCTTTTACGCCCTTAAGCCCCAAAGATAGTAAAAATTTACTGCTTAACCCCAAATTTTATGCGCAAAATCTGTTACCGTTTGCTGGCTGGTTTTTTTATATTTTATCAAGGTTTTAGGGTCTTTTATCCCCGTGATTTTCATAATGATATGGTCGGGCATGCCCCGTTCTGCAGACAGCGTAATAAAGGCTCTTCGTGCCGTATGGCTCGAAATCATGGTATATTTTGGACGGTAAATAATTTCTTTTTTTGAACCTCTGTAAATCGTCTCCTTTATTTTATCTTCAATTTTTGCCATTTTACCCACCGTTTGAATATAAGAATTAAATTTTTGACTGGATATTCTCGGCAACTGCCAATCGTATGCATCTAATAAAGTTTTTAATTTTCGATGTAAGGGAATAAAGCTCTCATGTTCCGTCTTTTCTGCCTTTTTAATAATCATATCTCCCTTTAAATCAGCTTTTTCAAATACAGAATAATCCGAGAAGCGCTGCCCCGAGTACACCCCTATCAAAAATAAATCCCGTGCCCTTTTTAGAGAAGCACTTGGCAGGGATATTTTTTCCAAAAGTTCAAGCTCTTCACTCGTGAGGCGTACATCATCGGGTTGATATTTTTTTTACCGGGTTCTTGAGTTTCTTTACCTTTATATAAGGATATTTTTCTTCTGCCCAATGCAGGACGGTAAATAAAAAATTAATGCTCCTGTGCAGCGTATTGTCATTATGAAGCTTAAACGGCTTTTGCGTAAGCGTTCTTAAATATCCGCAATATTCATCTATCCAATCCTGGCTTATCTCCTCTAATTGAAGCTTTTTATTTTTATGCTGTTCAAAATACTGGAGTTTTTTTTAAGATTCGTATATTTTTGCATCCAACAAGCCGATTGCCCCCCTGATTGGCTTCTCGTATCTATAAAATTTTGAACTACATCTACTAAGTTTTCAATCTTTTTCCCGGATTCCTTATCTTTGAAATGCTTGTCAAAAACAGTTTTCAAAAAATTACATGTAATCGGCGTATTATCAGATTCACAATGCTGGATGGTTTTTTCCAAAAGAGTGCTGTATTGAGAAAGTATACAAGACAAATGCTTTGCTTTCACACCACTGGCACCCCTTCTTGATTTAGGCAGCCGAGTTTCAAAATTCCAATCCTCTGGATGCGTTTTTTGACCCGTAGAATACTTAAAATTCCTGCCCTGCTTTTTTACATAGTATATCAAATAAATTAGTGTATCTTTGCACGATTTTGGTTCTTTGAGAAAAAAATACATGGAGCATTTTGTTTCATCAAATATACAAAAAATAGGGGAATGATTAGGGGAAAGTAAACTTATATTTACAGTGCGTTTTAAGATAATTTAGCAGATAGTTAAATCTTCGCAAGCGCTTTATTTATCTGCATTTACCACAATATGGCAATTAAACAGATAAGAATTATAAGACCCTCTCTCTCCGCAGTTCGGGGTGTAGCACAGTTGGTTAGCGCGCCACGTTTGGGACGTGGAGGTCCCAGGTTCGAGTCCTGGTACCCCGACAATCAGCCTGAGAGCTTTTCAGAAGCACTTTAGCTACTGCAAGTCAGCGCAAGCTAAATGCTTTAATATTTACTATGCTTTTGTATCATGCAAAGGTCTCACCTTAAAACAGGTCTGGTAGCTCAGCTGGATAGAGCATCTGCCTTCTAAGCAGACGGTCACAGGTTCGAATCCTGTCCAGATCACTAAAAAGTAAAATGATTTTCAAATAATCATTGATTTAACGAGACTTTTAATTTTCATACTTTCTTTTTTGTGTATTATGCAACTACGAGCTGGCTCCTTTTTAGCTTACACCGACTTGCAGTAGCTAAAGCACTCTTTTAAGCAGTCTCCTATAAATTATTTTTTACCTTTGTCAAAAAAAACCATGAAGACAATCTTAAGAAATAATAATTTCAAACTTGCTTTATTACTTATAATTTTTACTAATATATCTTGTAATGATATTAGTAAAACCCGGAGTAAAATAAATTTTGGTAAACAACTATTACTTCCCAATGGATGGAAACTCAGCCCGGCCGGACGTTCTATGCCCTTAGGTGATTTGCCCCTTAACATGAAATTAAGCCGTTCGGGCAAATATCTTGCGATAACGAATAACGGACAAAGTACACAATCGGTTCAATTGATCGATCCGAAAAATGAAAGATTGCTTGATGAACAAAAACTGAACAAGTCCTGGTATGGCTTAGCCTTTAGTTATGATGAAAAACACCTGTACGTAAGTGGAGGAAACGATAACTATATTATTGACTTTAAAGTACAAAACGGCAAAATATGTCCGCATGATACCCTTCGATTGGGACAACCTTGGCCAAAAAATAAAATTTGCCCCACAGGGCTTGCCATAACTGCAAAAAATGACTTGTTATATGCCGTAACTAAAGAAGATAACCAGCTGTATGTCATTTCTCTAATTAGCCGAAAAATATTAAAAAAGGTTCCCCTGTCCGGAATGGCTTATAGTTGTACTATTTCTCCCGATGAAAAAAAACTGTATATGTCTCTATGGGGAAGCAGCCGGGTAGCCGTATTCGATACCAAAACACAAAAAATAAATTATACTATCAAAACAGGTGAACATCCTAACGAGCTATTGATCAATAAAAAGGGAACACTTTTATATGTAGCTAACGCAAATGATAATTCCGTTTCAGTAATTAGCACAAAAAATCAAAAGGTTATTGAGACCCTTTCCACTTCATTATACCCTACCCGGCTTATTGGATCAACAACGAACGGACTTGCATTATCTCAGGATGAAAAGATGTTATATGTTGCCAATGCAGACAATAATTGTCTCGCTGTTTTTGATGTTTCAACACCGGGGCAGAGTAAAGGGAAAGGATTCATTCCGGTAGGATGGTATCCGACAAATGTCAAAACCGAAAAGAATAAAATATTAGTAGCTAATGGCAAAGGCTTATCCTCAAAAGCTAACCCTAAGGGCCCTCAGCCTATATCAAAAAAAGATGATAGCGGATATCAAAAAGGGATTTCTGTTAATCAAAAAGTGCAGTATATCGGCGGACTTTTTAAAGGCTCACTTTCTTTCATTGATGCTCCCGACCCTGAAACTTTAAAGATTTATACACGGCAGGTTTATCAAAACACCCCGTTTACTCCACAAAAAATAAGAGTAGCTGAAGGAGAAAAAAATAATCCCATTCCGATAAAATCGGGGGATAATTCTCCTATAAAATATGTTTTTTATATCATTAAAGAGAATCGTACTTATGACCAGGTGCTTGGGGATGTAAAAGCTGGAAATGGCGAGGATTCCTTATGTATTTTTGGTAAAAAAATTACACCCAATCATCATGCAATTGCTGATGATTTTGTGCTCATAGATAACTTTTATGTAGATGCAGAAGTAAGTGCAGATGGTCATAATTGGAGCACTGCTGCTTATGCTACAGATGTAGTCGAAAAAACCTGGCCAACCTATTATGGTAAAAGAGGCGGCACTTACTTTTATGAAGGAGGAAAAAAGGCGGCTTATCCAAAAGATGGATTTATTTGGGATTATTGCAGGCGTGCAGGAGTAAGCTATCGCACCTATGGAGAATTTGGTTCTTTTGGCAAAGCGAATATTAAAGTGCTTGAAGGGCATAGCTGTCCGCATTCTCCAGGCTTTGATCTTAATATAAAAGATCAGGTACGGGCAAATGCATGGATACATGATTTTGATTCGTTAGTAACGATTAATTCTGTCCCTTGCCTGAATACGATAAGGATTTCAAACGATCATACCAGCGGGCAGAAAATAGGCGCCTTCACACCATTAGCTGCTGTTGCAGATAATGATCTTGCTATAGGTCGTATTCTCGATCATCTTTCGCATAGTAAAGTTTGGAAAGAATCTGTAGTCTTTATTTTGGAAGATGATGCACAGAATGGTCCAGACCACTTAGATGCACATCGTTCCCCGATTTTCGTAGCCGGCCCCTATGTAAGGCGAAACGCAGTTGTTCATAATATGTATTCTACCTCAGGAGTGTTAAGGACTATAGAGCTTATCTTAGGGCTTCCGCCCATGAGTCAGTATGATGCAGCTGCTTTACCCCTTTATAAATGCTTTACCGCTAAGCCTGACTTTACCCCTTATGCCGCTAAGCCTTCTAATATAGATTTGAATCAACGGAATGTAGAGGTAAACGAAAGCAGTATAAAATCAGCTGCTTTTGATTTTTCCAAAGAAGATGCTATACCCGATCTGGTGCTGAGCGAAGTAGTTTGGAAGTCGGTAAAAGGAGAATATTCAGCAATGCCTGCCCCTAAGCACAGTGCCTTTGTTATTCTAAATGATCAGGAAGATGAAGATTGAAGTTATAGCCCCTGCTGAATAATTGATTGTGAATATTTTATTCTTTAAAAAATTGAACTCCGGAGCAATCTTTTGGTTGCTCCGGAGTTCAATTTTTATCAGGCCTTGCATCGCTAAAGTATTTTATGTAAAGGTCTTATTTTTTATGTATTCTGAAACGGGCTAATTATTTTTCTAGGACGCGCAACTTACACATTCTTTAAAATTATTGACTAATTCTTGTGCAACTGAAAAGGAGCGCTGATAATATAACGACTTCATGCCTAATTTCCATGCGTCTATCATAAGTGCATTGACTTCTTTTACCGGCATCTGAGGAGTAATATTAAGATTCAGTGATTGGGACTGGTCTATAAATTTTTGACGAATAGATGCTTGAATAATTATTTCTTTCGGGTTGATTTCTCTAAAAGTTTTGAATACTTCTTTTTCGTGTTGGCTCAGCCCTTCCAAATGTTTTACAGAGCCATGCTTCAGCATAATAGAATGCCAATTTTTTTCAGTATCTAACCCCTTATCTGCTAATATTTTTTTCAAAAATTTATTTTTTCTAATAAAGTTTCCTTTTGCCAGCCCTACTTTATAATAATTGCTGCTATAAGGTTCTATACCTGCAGAGGTTTGTCCAAGAATAGAACTTGACGAGGTGGTTGGTGCAATGGCGGTCAAAGTAGTATTTCGTCTTCCATAGCCTTTTAAGACTTCAGGTTCGCCGTACGCTTTCGCCAAATTTTCTGATGCCCGATAACTTTGTTCTTTTAATGTTTTGAAAAAAGAAGTATTAAACTGCTTTGCTTCAAGGCTTTCAAAGGGAATATTATTTTTTTGCAGGTAGGCATGGTAGCCCATTACCCCCAGCCCAAGTGCGCGGTGGCGTCTTGCAAAATGATGAGTTCGCTCCATATATTCCACGCCTTCCGACTTCTGAATAAATTCTTCCATAACTGCATCTAAAAACCATACCGCCAATTCTATGGCGTTAGTATCTTTCCATTCGTCATATAACTCTAAGTTCATGGAAGAAAGGCAGCAAACAAAACTTTCGTATTCATTGACCGGAAGAGCAATTTCTGAGCATAAATTGGAATTATAAATGGTCATTTTTTTATCCTTATATACATCGCTGGTATGGTTGTTTACGTTGTCTTTAAACATAATGTAAGGCAGCCCTTTTTCCTGGCGGGAGCGCAATACTTTTGCCCAGATGGATCGTTTTTCTTCATTGCCGTCAATCATGCTTTTCATCCATTGATCGGAAACAGTTATTCCAAAGAAAATGTTTTGAATAGTGTTACCTATGTCTTTAATTTTTAAAAACTCTTCAATATCCGGGTGGTCAATATCCAGATAGGCGGCAAAGGCACCGCGCCGCACATTTCCCTGACTCACGGTGTCAATCATGGCATCAAACATTTTTAAGAATGAAACGGGGCCGGATGATTTCCCATTATTTTTAATTGCTGAGCCTCGAGCTCTCAAATCTCCAAAATAGGCGGAAGTGCCTCCGCCAAATTTAGTCATCATGATGCTTTCCGAAAGGGTCTTGGTTACCCCGGACATAGAATCCTCTATATAAGATCCAAAACAACTGATCGGCAGGCCTCGGTCAGAACCCATATTCGCCCAAATAGGAGAGGATAAGGACATCCATCCTCTTGCGATTAAATTTTCAAACTCGGGTTGCATTTCAGGTCTAAACAATCTTTTTGATGCTCGTGTTGTAATTCGTTTTACGGCATCCTGGAGAGTTTCTCCCTCGAGTAAATAACCCCGTTGAAGCATAGTAAGCGTTTCGGGCGTTACCCAATGATATTTTCTATTATTCATAGTATTTTTATATAAGTTTAAAATAAATCATTTGCTGAAAAGGAGCGATTATGTTTAGAATAGTCAACCGGCCGCTTGGCAAAAAAATCATCATGTGCTTGTGCAAAGACTTCCTCTTCAAACCAGTTCATTTGGTTAGACAATTCCGTATTTAATTCAAAAATCGGGTTTAATTTTATTTGTTCTAAGCTGTCATTAATTCTTTGTTTCATAAAATTGAGTAATTGGTCTTTTCGAATAAGTTCCAATTCTCCCTGCTCAAATATCCAGTCTAATATTTTGATTTCCTGAACAATAGACTGTCGTGCAGTTTCTTCAATAACAGAGATAAACTTTTCGTTTAACCACTCAGGATTTTCTTTTATAATTTGATTGAAAAGGTATATACCGGCATTGGCATGAATTTGTTCATCTTTGCTTGTCCAAGCAATAATGTTACTAGTGTTTTTTAGCAGCCCTTTGAAATGGGTAAAAGCTAAAATAATGGCAAATTGGCTAAACAGTGATACATTTTCTACTAATAAAGAGAAAATAATCAGTTCAAGAGCAAATGTTTTTTTAGGATCTTCAATATTAAGGGCTCGTTTTTTCGTATTAAGAAAGGCGATTCGCTCTAACAAAATAGGCGTTTTTAAAGCGTCCTGAAAGTTATTTTGAAAATTCAGCACGTCTAACAGACGAGAGTAAGCCTCTGAATGACGAAATTCACATTCGGCAAAAGTGCTCCCTAGGCCATTAATTTCAGGTTTTGGAAGATAATTATAGAGATTCCCCCAGAAAGTTTTTACTGAAACTTCCACTTGTGCAATAGCAATCAGGGTATTTTTGACAGCATTCTTTTCTGCCTCTGAGAAATTGACCTTGAAATCTTGTATATCTCCGGTAAAATCTACCTCAGAATGTACCCAAAAGGTTTGATTTATCGGATTGACAAAATCCATTAATTCTTTATATTCAAAAGGTTTGTAAGCTACTCGTTTTTCAAAAATATTACTCATTTGGAACTTATTTTAATTCTTTTGCAAAAAATACCATACTCCTAAAGAAAAACTTTCTTTAAGCGCTTGATAGTTAATTTAAAATAATAAGGATTAAGGATAATTTTCCCTGCTATTTCTAATTCCAAAATTAAAAAAGAGTTTTTTTTATTTTACAGATTAAAAAAATATTTATTAACTTAGGGTTGTTAATAAACGAATAAAACCCTTTATTTATAGCAGTTAGCTACTTTTCAGTAACAAAAATATTTTTTATACTTGAGACTTTTAAAATGGCGCTGACCTGCCTCTGAAAAAAGCAATTTAGCAAATGCAAGTTAGCGCAAGGCAAACGCTTTTGTATGCGCGGATTTTTATGTGTTCTTCAACAGGTTCTTTAAGAAATTAAGTTGAATAAATTACTTTTGTAAAAAATAAATATTCGTGAAAATTATTATTATTGCTGCACTTGCAAATAATGGAATTATAGGGAATAAAAATCAGCTTATTTGGCATCTGCCAAATGATTTAAAAAGATTTAAAATGCTTACTACCGGGCACACCATCGTTATGGGGCGAAAAACTTTTGAATCATTGGGACGCCCACTTCCGGGAAGAGAAAATATCGTATTGACGCATCAAAAAAAATGGAAAAGAGAAGGGATTAAAGTTTTTCATACAAAAAGAGCCGTACTTGATTATACAAAAGAGAAAGAAAAAATATTTGTTATCGGCGGCGCTGAAATTTATCAGCTTTTTTTAAAGCAAGCCCATATTTTAGAAATAACTTATGTAGATACAATGGCGATTGGTGATGCACGATTCCCCATTATAAATTATGAAAACTGGAAGTTGGTACGTGAATTTTTGCACGAAAAAGACGAAAAGCATATTTTTTCGTATAAATTTGCTACTTATCAGCGAAAGACGAATTAAACTATTAAATGTGTAATAACATATTCGACGGCATAACTAAAAACCAGTTAAAACTATAATTTTATACGATTAACCTATCTAACATGGAAAGACGAACAGTAATAAAAGGTTCGGGAGCGTATCTTCCCGAAAGAATTATTCGGAACAAAGACTTTTTAAATCATACTTTTTTTGATGAGAGCAGAAAGGTTTTTCAACGGAAAAACATAGATATTATTCAAAAATTTGAATCGATTACTGAAATTAAAGAACGCCGTTATATATCTAATGATCTGATGAATTCTGACATCGCAACCTTTGCTGCTAAAAAGGCTATAGCCGATTCAAAAATAGACCGGGAAACGTTGGATTATATTATAGTTGCGCACAATTACGGCGATATTTCTTTAAAACACTGTCAGGTTGACATCATGCCCTCAATAGCCGCGCGTGTCAAACATAAACTTGGAATTAAAAATAAACGATGCATTCCATACGATATGATTTTCGGCTGTCCTGGATGGGTACAAAGTATGATTTTAATTGACCAACTGGGTAAAGGAAATATCTTGGACAATGCTTTAATTATCGGATCTGATACTTTAAGCAGAGCAGTCGATCCACACGATAGAAATTCTATGATATTTTCAGATGGTGCAGGAGCAGTTGTGGTACAAATGGAAAAAAATACAGAAAAAGGGGTTATCAGTCATTATGCTATAAGCGATACCGGAGAGGAATTAAGCTATCTCGCTAATGGAAGTTCACTTAACCCTTTATATGAAAAGAGTGAGGTTAATATTAATATGAGGGGTAGAAAAGTCTATGAATACGTGTTAAAAAATGTTCCCTCAGCGATAAAAAAAACGATAGATGGTGCAGGGCTTGCCTATAAAGATATTTCAAAATTCTTAATTCATCAGGCAAACGCTAAAATGGATCATGCTATCTTAGAAAGACTTAAAGATTTATATAACGTTAAATCCGAAAGTTGCAGAACCATGCCTATGACGATTCAAACACTTGGAAATTCATCTGTAGCGACCATTCCTACCATGTACGATCTGATTAGGAAAGGAAAACTCGGCGAACATAAAATCAATGAAGGAGATTACTTGGTTTTTGCCTCAGTAGGTGCCGGGATGAATGTCAATGCCCTTTTATATAAAGCATGATAATAAAAAACGCTTTTCAAAAAGCATTCCGGATACACTTGTTTTTACTCATACTTTGCGGGAGTCTTTAAAAGAGATTATCTTCGTAGCTTAAAATCTTATAAGAAATTGAATACAATCGCTTTTCTATTTATCATTTTTATTTTACTGTTTATAGATTTATATGTCTTTTCGACTTTTGCTAAAGTGTTCAATAATCAATTCACGCCTTATTTCTACTGGGGATTTCATTCCATTTACTATTTAAGCTTTATTTATGGAATTTTTCGAGGGAAAGAAAATAGTTTTTGGATGCATTTTTTTTTAATAAGCCTAGCTATCTTATATCTTCCTAAATTATTTATTTCTGTTTTCTTAATCGCAGAAGATATTTTTAGATTATTTTCCGCTTTATATTCCGGCATTGCCCGTAATGAGATGAGGTGGCCTTCCCGACGAAAATTTATTAGTCAATTAGCTCTTGGATTAGCCTCTATACCTTTTTTAGGAATATTGCACGGGATTATTTACGGGAAATATAACTTCCGGGTCATACGAAAAACCCTTTTTTTTAATGATCTTCCTGAAAAATTTGACGGCTTCACCATTACACAAATATCTGATATTCACTCCGGAAGTTTTGATAATAAAGCAAAGATTGAATATGCCATAGATTTAATTAACGAACAGAAAGCAGACTTATTTTTATTCACCGGCGATTTGGTAAATAATCTTGCTTCAGAAATGATCCCCTGGATAGATGTTTTTAAAAAAATAATTCCGCATCCGTATGGAAAAATGTCTATTATGGGAAATCATGACTATGGAGAGTATCATCAATTTAGCAAAGACCCAAAAGAAAATGAACGATTACACCGGAAAAATCTTTTAGATTTTTATGAAGTACATCGTAAACTGGGTTTTGATTTGTTATTAAATGAAAATCGCCCAATAAAAAAAAACGATCAAAAAATTAATATCATCGGGGTAGAAAACTGGGGAGCAAGCGCCTATTTTCCTAAAATGGGAAATTTAAAGACCGCAACTGAGGGAATTGGCTGCAATGAATTTAATATATTAATGTCTCACGACCCTTCTCACTTCGACTTTAAAAAAGCGAAGTATAGATCAAAAAAGCAAAAATCTGAGGCTCATAATGAAAAACCAATTATCCAATTTGAAAAAAAGATACAACTTACCCTTTCAGGACACACACACGGCGGGCAATTTGGCATTGAAATTCCCGGGATAAAATGGTCTCCGGTCAAATACTTCTATCCTAAATGGGCGGGTTTATACAAGGAAGCAGGACGCTACCTTTATGTTAACCGCGGGTTTGGTTTTCTGGCTTTTCCCGGACGTGTAGGCGTTTGGCCTGAAATAACCGTATTTACACTGAAAAAAAGAATTTCGGAGGGAGAGATTTAGCTGGCGATGACTTGCAGTTGCTTTGGCATTGCATAGCTAAAGTACTTTTTGAAACGGCAAGTCATAGCCCACCGAAGGTTCTCATATTCCGATTGTAATTCATTTAGACCCCAAGCTATATATTTAACAATATCAATTATTTTTTGTGACCGCGGGAGGAGTCGAACCCCCAACCTCTTGAGCCGTAATCAAGTGCTCTATCCAATTAAGCTACGCGGCCGTTTTGAAAATAAAATAAAGTAATCATTCAAAAAAACGATAATAATTTCTCTAAATTTAGGAGGGAGCAAATTTAATATATAAAAATTGTGCTGCAAATCATGGTATTTCATTCAGCTAGAATGTTTATTTTATTATGATTCATTTCAATGATGCCCCCTTCTATTGAAACTTCATAAAATCCTTTTTTGTCTGTTTTCTTAAGCTGATTTGCTTTTTCCTCCTCCGGAGATTCTATCCTAATTGCTCCTTTTTTTAAGATAGATACAATCGGCGCATGGCTGTCTAACATTTGAAAACTGCCACTCGCCCCCGGAACGGCTATTGATTTTGATTTACCGCTATATATTTTCTTCTCAGCAGTGATGATATTGATCTCCATAAATATTTATAGTTAGGCTTTTGATACTTCAGCTAACATTTTTTCTCCTGTTTCAATCGCCTCTTCAATAGAACCTTTTAAGTTAAACGCTGCTTCCGGTAAATGGTCTAATTCTCCATCCATAATCATATTAAAGCCTTTGATGGTTTCCTTAATATCTACCAACACCCCCGGAATTCCTGTAAATTGCTCTGCTACATGAAAGGGTTGAGATAAAAAGCGCTGTACACGTCGTGCGCGGTGAACTGCCATTTTATCTTCTTCCGACAATTCTTCCATTCCGAGAATAGCTATAATATCCTGAAGGTCTTTATATTTTTGCAATAAATTTTTTACCCGCTGTGCACATTGGTAATGTTCTTTTCCCAATATTTCTTCGTTAAGAATTCTCGAAGTAGAGTCTAACGGATCAACCGCAGGGTAAATTCCCAGAGACGCAATCTTTCGAGAGAGTACGGTCGTAGCATCTAAATGCGCAAAGGTAGTAGCTGGAGCAGGGTCGGTTAGATCATCTGCTGGTACATATATCGCCTGAACAGAAGTAATCGAGCCTTTCTTTGTCGAAGTGATTCTTTCTTGCATCGCGCCCATTTCAGTAGCTAATGTAGGCTGATATCCTACTGCAGAAGGCATTCGACCTAGTAAGGCAGATACTTCAGATCCGGCTTGTGTAAAACGGAAAATATTATCTACAAAAAATAATACATCTTTTCCCTGTCCTTCTTCGTCACCATCCCGATAATATTCTGCCAGTGTCAATCCTGATAATGCAACCCGCGCTCTCGCACCGGGTGGCTCGTTCATTTGCCCAAAAACAAAGGCTGCTTTAGATTCTTTCAAGGCTTCTTTATCTACTTTTGAAAGGTCCCAGCCCCCCTTTTCCATAGATTCCATAAAAGCATCTCCATATTTTATAATTCCGGATTCAAGCATCTCTCGAAGCAAATCGTTTCCTTCTCTTGTTCTTTCGCCAACACCGGCAAACACAGACAATCCTCCGTGTCCTTTAGCAATGTTATTAATTAATTCCTGAATCAATACAGTTTTTCCGACTCCTGCTCCTCCAAATAGTCCGATTTTTCCTCCTTTAGCATAAGGTTCAATTAAATCAATGACTTTAATTCCGGTAAACAATACTTCGGTCGAAGTAGATAATTCTTCAAATTTTGGCGCAGGTTTATGAATAGGATGCCCTCCTTCCTTAGGCAACTCTTCCATCCCGTCAATGGCATTTCCGGTAACGTTAAACAATCTGCCATTAATGGCTTTGCCAACGGGCATGGTAATTGCCTCTCCTGTGGATAAAACTTCTTGTCCTCTTTTAAGACCGTCTGTGGCATCCATTGACACGCAGCGAACAGTCCCTTCTCCTATATGCTGTTGTACTTCTAATACGAGTACCTCACCTTGATCTTTTATAACATGCAGTGAATCGTAAACGCGGGGTAATTGTTCTTCTGCGTTGAATAAAACATCAATCACAGGGCCTATTATTTGAGCTATTTTACCTTTAACCTGAGCCATTATTGGGTTTTAATAAATAATTTGCAAATATAAGGGTTTATGATTTGAAATAATAGTTTTTTATGTATTTTTCATAGTTTTGAATAAATTTTTAATCTACCAACCCGTGAAAATTTTTCATAATATAAATGATTTTCAAAAAATCTCTTCTCCCATTGTTTTAACCATTGGCATGTATGATGGCGTTCACCTGGGGCACCAGGAATTATTAAGCGAGCTTATACGAAGAGCAAAATCAATGGACGGAAAAACGGTTTTATTAACTTTTTCACCGCATCCAAGGCAGGTATTACAAAAGGGAATTGATCTTAAAATGTTGTATTTACTAAAGGAAAAAATACGCCTGTTAGAACAAATTGGATTGGATTATGTAATTATACAACCTTTTACCAGAACTTTTGCAAGACTAAGCGCTACAGAGTTTGTCCGGGATTTATTGATCAATACTTTAGGAATGAGTGAGTTGGTTATAGGTTACGATCATCATTTTGGTAGAAACAGGGAGGGGTCTTTGTCCGAGCTGTCTGAACTGTCTTCTTTATATGGATTCAGGCTATCGATTGTTGAGGCTCAAAAATTTTCTGATATTACAATTAGTTCTACTAAAATAAGAAATGCCTTATTATCCGGTGAAATTGAAAAAGCCAATAGTTTATTAAATCGCCCTTACACCATAACGGGAATGGTTAACCAAGGGGATAAAATAGGACGAAAGTTAAATTTTCCAACAGCTAATTTAGAAGTTTCAGGCGATAAATTAATCCCTAGTAACGGAGTGTATTTATTTAAAACTAATTATCAAAGCAAGAAATATTACGGATTGGTAAATATTGGAATGCGACCTACTTTTGAAGGAAATGAAAAACGAATAGAAGCCTTTTTAATTGATTTTACCGGAGATCTTTACAATGAACTTATAACCTTAGCGTTATTGAAAAAGATACGAGAAGAACAAAAGTTTAGTTCGATAGAGGCGTTAAAAAAACAAATGGCTATAGATTATCGTAAGGCAAGAGAATTAATAGCAAAAGAATTGTAGCGGTTAATTAGCGAGACCTTTAACCCGCGCTGACTTGCCTTTGAAAAAAGCGAGACCGTTGCAAAAAGCACTTTAGCGATAAAAAACTTTTTACAAAGATATCTATTGATAAATATAATTTTCAGGGTCGACTGCATACCCATTTATCCATAATTCAAAGTGCAAATGAGGTCCGTTAGAAAGTTCTCCAATATCACCTGCTGCAGCTATAACCTCTCCGGCTTTGACTATATCTCCTTGTTTTTTATATAATTTCGAGTTGTGTTTATAAATCGACAATATATTTTGCCTATGCTGTAACACCATGATATAGCCGCCGTCGGCTGTCCAATCGGAAAGAACGACCGCGCCGTCCATGGTTGCTTTGACCGGCGTACCTTCATTACAAGCGATGTCAATCGCAAAATGATCTTCTTCTATACTATATTTTGAGGTAATGACCCCTTTAACAGGAGGAAATAGTACGATTTTATCTTCCTTTTTTTCTTTTGTATCACCGGTAACAACGGTTTTAAAACGATCTTTAATAAGTTCTTTTCTAAATTTTAAATCCTTTGCTGAGGGGGCAAGCGAATCCTGGTTAATTGGAGGGCTAACAATCGGGATGAGTACATCTTTCTTAATAAGTGAATCATGGCCTGCGGTAACCTTATCATTCAAAATATCCGAAATACCTTTAACGTACAATTTATAGCCGTCTATTTTTCTTTGCAACGTATCGGTACGTTTTATTAAAGTTATAAGTTTTTGACGGGTATCTTTAGACAAATTTTTGTTGACGGGATTCTTTTTAGAAAATAAGACCGTGAGTGTAGTGATTAAAATTAAGATAATAACGAGTTGAATGAGTTGAAAAGCACTCCTTTTATAAAGAATCCTTTTTTTATAAGACTTTGGATGAATAATTTCTACTCTTTCTCCAAAAAATAATCGCTCTAATATTTTAATCGTCTTTTGCATAAAGTGCAAATATCGAAAATAACAAATGAATAAAATAAACTTTTATAAGTTTAAAATACTTTTTTTATTTTTGAATAAATATTGTTTATGCAGATAATTAAACAGTTTAAAGAATATCTTATTTATGAAAAGCGTTATTCGGTTCATACGGTAGAAAGTTATCTGCGTGATATAAAAGAGTTTAAATCTTTTATAGAGATTGACAAGGCGCTGTTTCCCTACGAGATTGGCCGTATCGAAATTAGAATGTACCTTGCTTTTTTGTCAAAAAAAGAATTCTCAGCCTCAAGCATAAATCGAAAACTCAGTGCGCTTAGAACATTTTATAAATACTTAATGAAAGTGGGAGACTGTGATACTTCACCGCTCGATTTGGTGCCCTCTGTAAAACCTCAAAAAAGAGTTCATATCCCCCCCTCAAAGAGGGAAATGAAAACACTGTTAAATTCAAAAGATATTTTTACTACTGATTTTAAAGGGCTGCGCAATCTGCTCGTTATAGAAATATTATACCAAACGGGGATTAGGCGTTCAGAGTTAATCCAACTAAAGGTAAACGATGTTGATTTTTATGAAAAAAAAATTAAGGTGCTCGGAAAGAGAAACAAAGAAAGACAAATTCCTATTACAAATTCTTTAATCCAATTAATTCAACCATATCTGGAAATCCGCCAGAGATTTGTGCGAGGAGGCGTGGAATCATTAATTATTACAAATAAGGGTAAAAAAATATATGGAAATTTTGTTTATACGATTGTAAACACTTACCTTAGCCTCGTTACAACGAAAGATAAAAAAAGTCCTCATATGCTCAGACATAGTTTTGCTACTCATTTGTTAGATTCAGGAGCAGATCTCACCGCAATCAAATCATTAATGGGGCATTCTAACCTTTCTGCCACACAGGTTTACACACACAACAGCCTCGAGCGATTAAAGCGAATGTATCATCATACGCACCCGAGGCGAAATAAGCAATAAAAACAAATATAATTAAAAATAAAAACGCATGAAATTAATAATTCATTCAGTAAACATAGACACACGGGAAAGTCTAAAGGAATATGCGGAAGCAAAGTTTAAAAAATTAGAGCAATACTATGATAAAATTATTTCGATAGATGTATATTTTAAATCGGAAAACGTTTCTGAAAAGCAACACAGTAAAACCGTTGAACTAGAGGTTGCTGTACCGGGAGAAAATATTATCGTAAAGAAAATAGGGCAATCGTTTAACGAGTGTGTAGATTTAACTTTAGACACACTTAAACGACAGATTATTAAGAAAAAGGAAAAAGAAAGGAATTTTAAGCCTTAGTAATGATTGTGAGAATTTTAATTTTCGGTAGCTGAACACTTCGGCCAAGTTCAATAACCACTTGTCGAATTAAGAAAGTAGTTTGAGATTAAATGCTTTAAACAGTTTCTTCCTGTGCTTTTAGCTTTTGTGTATTTTCATAGACTTTCAAGGCATCAATCATTTCCTGGCAGTTTCCGTTCATATAATCGGGTAAATTATAGATTGATTTGTTAATTCTATGGTCTGTTACCCTGCCCTGTGGATAGTTATAAGTTCTTATTTTTGCTGAACGATCGCCTGAGGATACTAAAGATTTACGCTGCGCTGCGCGTTCTTTTTGTGTTTTTTCTAAAACGGTTTGATAAATCCTTGTGCGCAAAACCTGCAATGCTTTTTCGTAGTTTTTATGCTGAGAGCGTCCATCTTGACACTCGGCTACGATTCCTGTTGGAAGATGTGTCAATCGAATCGCCGATTCGGTTTTATTTACATGCTGCCCGCCGGCGCCGCTTGAGCGAAAAGTATCTCTTCTTACTTCTGATAAATTAATTTCAACATCTATTTCCTCTGCCTCGGGGAGTACGGCAACAGTAATCGCTGAAGTATGAACCCGCCCTTGTGATTCCGTTTCAGGGATTCGCTGTACACGATGTACCCCTGATTCAAATTTCATCGTGCCATATACTGCGTTGCCCTGCACTTCTAATATCATTTCCTTGTAGCCTTTTATCCCGCCTTCTGTTGTATGAATTACCTCGTATTTCCAGGCTTTTTCTTTAAAATATAAAGCATACATTCTAAAAATATCTTCCACAAAAATGCAAGCCTCATCTCCTCCGGTACCCGCACGCAATTCAAGGATTACGTTTTTTTCATCCTGAGGATCTTTTGGTATCAATAATAATCTTATCTCTTCTTCTATTTGAGGCAAAACAACTTTTATCTCTTCTCTTTCCATTTTTGCCATTTCTACCATTTCCGAATCGGAGTTTTCGGTAATAAGTTGCTCGGCTTCTTCTAATACACTTAATTTTTCTTTATAAAGCGTATAAATGGGTATAATCTTTTTTAATTCTTTATATTGTTTGTTTAATTGTGCGTAACGCTTTCTATCGCTAATGATATTAGGCTGTATAATTAAATCAGACACCTCATCAAAACGTTGTTTTAATTCATTTAATTGGGTAATTAAAGACGCCATATAAAAATTTTTAATGTTTTAGAGACTGATGCAAAAAGCACGCTATCAACTGCAAGTCAGCGAAGCGAGATGCTTTTGTTTTCATACTTTTTTATGTATTCTGCCAGGTTCTCATTTTAATTGTTTTCTCTAATGAAGTCTTCTACTTTTTCTACCATTTTTATAGAACCGCATACAAAGGGGGTTCTTTGGTGAATCGTAGCGGGTTGAATCTCCATAATTCGTCGTGTTCCGTCAGAAGCTTTTCCTCCTGCCTGCTCAGCGAGCATTGCAATGGGATTACATTCGTACAACAAGCGTAACTTACCGTTAGGAGATCGGGTCGTTGTTGGATAAATATAAACGCCGCCTTTTAGCATATTGCGGTGGAAATCAGCTACCAGACTTCCGATATAGCGAGAGGTATAGGGGCGATTTTCTTTTTCCTCCTGACAATACTTAATATACTGCTTAATTCCTTTTGGAAAATGAACATAATTTCCTTCATTAATAGAGTAAATACTCCCTTCTTCTAGAATGCGTATATTAGGATGTGAAAGATAAAAAACACCTAGTGAGCTGTCAAAGGTAAATCCACTCACCCCGTTTCCGGTAGTGAATACAATCATAGTAGAAGAACCATATAATACATAGCCTGCAGCTACCTGATCTACACCTCTTTGTAAAAAATCCTTTGATTGAACCGGGTTACCTTTGGGAGTAATCCGATGAAAAATGGAAAAAATAGTTCCTACGGAAACATTAACATCGATATTTGAAGAGCCATCCAAAGGGTCGATTAGCACGATATACTTACTTTGATCGGAATCTTTTTCCGGATTGATGGCAATAAAATTATCATTTTCCTCTGAGGCGATTCCACAGACCACCTCTCTGTTTGCCAAGGCATCGATAAAAATCTTATTGGCAAAAACATCTAATTTCTGCTGAACTTCTCCTTGAATATTTTCAGAGCCTACTGAGCCAATAATGTTTGCAAGTCCGGCTTTATTTACTTCCCTGTGAACGATTTTAGAGGCTAAACGAATCGCACTTAGCAACCGGGTCAATTCACCTGTTGAATGCTTAAAGTCTTTCTGTTTCTCAATAATATATTCCCCTAGGGTAGGCCTGCCGAATCTCATTTTCAAATGATTTAACATACACAAAAATAAAAAAAAATGGGTAATAAAATATCTTTTTTTGATTTTTTTAGATGCTTTTTGCAACGGTCTCTTATTATGAAAATTTGTTTCCCGGCGGCATGGAACGAATTAAATGATTGGCAGCTTGAACAGCTTGCTTTTTTGTGGTTTAATCCTAAAAAGGCGAATACTTTTGCTGCAACGTATCTTAACATGCTGGAGGTGCTGTTTCGCAAAAAAGCAGGGGGATGTTCATGGCTTCGATGGCAATGCTTGCTGCGAAGGGTTCCGGTAAGCAGGCTGCGAGCTTACGGTAATTTTTTATTAGAAATGCCAAAATGCTATCGTTTTCCTGAGGTGAGAATAAAAGGGAAAAAACTCGTTAAGCCTTCGGATCGGCTAGGGGATATGCCGATGGAGCAATTTTCGGCAGCGGATGCTTTGTTCTTTCGATGGCGGACAACTCAGGATGAAATTTATCTTAGGCAGTTGGTTGCTTCACTCTATACACTGGAAGGTCAGTTTTCTCCTTTTAAACTTCCCGCTGTGGCACAATATACCGACTGCCTCCGCCCGTCTCAAAGGTATTTTGTCGGGATGGTTTTTATGAGTATCCAACAGTATATTCGGGGGCGATATCCGAACATTTTTCCTGCGCCTGTAAAAGAGAAACCCCTGCGCCCGGTTTTTAAACCGAGAGAAAAATATCGTTCGTTTGCCGTCCTCATCCGAACCATGGCGATGGAGGAACGCCAGCCGCTCGGCAATTTGGAAAACTGTAAGCGTACACGGGTCTATGATTTTATGAATATGTTGGAGGAAATGATTCTTCGTTATGAAAAATAGGAATAACAGCTATCTGCGCATGAAGCAATATTTTGCGGATTTGGTGAAAAGGCATACCAAAATACAAGGATTTTCGGGCTATTTCAATCGGGAATTGCATCATCAAATGGCCGGTGCATCGGGAATCGCTTCGCCTTACCTGGCATTATTTCGGTATGAAATCGGATTGGAAGGGGGCAAAGAAAATACACTGGCGGTGCGCCGACTGGGCTTTGCCGTGATGCTTACCGGCGTGCCAATGGATGATTTTGAGGCGCAATACGCGGCGATCGATCGTGCAGAACAACTGGCGTTGTCGGTTTTTGCCCGTATAAGACGGGATCATTATGATACGGGGCATTTTTTGTATCATTCGCTTATAAAAGAAAGCATACAAATACTGCCGATAGAACTCTCTCAACAAGCTTTTGGCGTGGAATGTTTTTTTTCGTTAAAAAATCCGCAGATATTTAGTTAGTTAGTAGTCAGTACTATAAACTGAGTTACCAATTACTATAAACTGAGTACTATAATCTGCATTATTCCTTTGGTTTTATTTTAGGTATAAAAATTTATACTTACTTTTGTAACGTATTTTCCTGGATATGCCTACGATTTTTTCAAGTTCCGGATTTCGGTTTTTCTTTTATGCAGAGGAACATGAACCGATACATGTACACATAGAGAAAGCAGGAGCAAGAGCGAAGTTTAATGTAGTACCGGAAGTAAAATTATTAAAATTAAGTAAAATTATAGGATAGTAAGTGATAAGCAGTTAGTCCTTAGTACGATAGTGAAGTAGTTAAAGATGAAATACAAAAACGAGAAGGAAGTGGGCAAGCAGGCGGAGCGGATGCTTGAGGCCTCGCTTCGGCGTCGGACGGCGGGATTTGTATCGCATTATCGAGGCGCAGAACCGCCGGATGCTGTGTCGATGCGCTCGGCTAAGGCTAAGGCAACAGTCAAGGCGTATGGAAGGGTAAAAGCGGGAGCAGCCCGATACTTTATGCGAAAGTTATCCATTCAAATGGCGCGGCATGGTTTTATTCAACACTATGGGGTGGACACGACGCGCGAAGGCGGTGAGCGGACACGGCATATCCCCCGCGAAAAGGAATATACCTTTAAGTCGCATGCTATGCGGATGAAAGCACGCCCTTTTTTGGATGATGTAGTTACGGAAAGCGGGGTCGTTGATTTTGTTCTGGAACAACTGATGCGCATTCGTGGAGAGGAAATAATGGTAAAGATTTCGGAACGGGGGTTTAGGGTTTAGGTATTTTCGACAACTTCGACAAGGGGTTACTGCATCTCGACAGGCTCAATAACCGCTTGTCGAAGTGCTCAACTGCCTATTAGAAATAAAAAGACTTGAGATGAGATGGTTTATGAGATTATTTATTTCGCTTGCTATTGTGGGATGTGTATTTCCGGTCTGGCTTTTCTTGATGTACATTATCCATAGGGCTTTTCCATTTTTACCAGTTTGGCTATATACGTTAGGCTCTACAATTTTTTTGCTTCATAATATAATGAAATTTTTTAAATAGAGATTATATTTTAATGTTTTTGTTGATTGGCTTTTGTGAAGTGCAGGTCAGCGCTCACTGATGGTTTTATTCCTGTCCTTTTTTGATTAAACATCCGGTGCTATTTTGCATCGGATTTTTTTATATGATGGATTATGGCAAGGAAAATTCCGATTCAGGGCGTGCTATACATTAACGGGAAGCCGGTAGAAAATACGTTTAATAAGCTGTATGGGACAACGCGCAAATTAGAGCGGGAATTAAAAAAGCTAAAGACAGGCACCCAGGCATGGCAGCAGAAAGCCATGGAGGTAAAAAAGGCGCGTGCCGCTTTTGAGGCGGTCAGGCAGGAGATCAATGCGGTGCGCCAATCGGCGCAAAGTTCGGGTAATGCACTGACTCGTTTTTTTAAGACGTTTGGCAATGCTGCGTTAAGTGTTTTCACGGGGTTTTCTCTTTCTACTTTGCTAACAAAATTTTTTAACAAGCTGGGGGATTATACCGGTGATTTACTGCGGCTGTCAGATGCGATGGCGGATGTGCGTAAGACGACGGGCTTAACGCAGCAGGAAGTCAGCGGCTTGTATAAGGCTTTCGACCGCTTGGATACGCGGACCTCGAAGATGGATTTACTAAAAATAGCGGAGACGGGCGGACGTTTGGGCATTGCTGACCCCAAAGAATTACAGGCGTTTACCGAAGCGGTGGATAAAGCCAATATAGCGCTGGGAGATAGTTTTTCAGGAGGATTAGAACAAATTACGACGGTACTGGGAAAAATCAGAAATCTATTTTCCGATACGCAGGCGATGCCTTATGCCAAGGCGATTCATGAGGTGGGGTCAGCATTAAATGAGCTAGCAGCAAGCGGCACTTCGAGCGAAGCCAATATTTCGGAGTTTACCCTGCGTATCGGTCGCTTGCCGGAAGCGCTGCGTCCAGCAACGGCAAAAGTCTTGGGCTTGGGTGCTGCCTTTGAGGAGTCAGGCGTGGATGCCCGGATTGCCTCTTCGGGCTACGCTAAGTTTATTTTAACCGCCTCACAGCAGATTGGAAAATTTGCCCGTTCGATGCATATAGGCACGGAAGAGGCAAAAAAACTGCTGAATGAACATCCGGAAGAATTCTTTCTACGCTTTGCAAAAGGGATGAAGGGCTTGCCCGCTACGCAAACAGCAAAAGTATTAGCCTCTTTAGGGTTGAATACGTTAGAGGTAACGGGAGCGGTCGGCGCTGCAACTCAAAATACCGACCGCTTTCGACAAGCGATGAATAAGGCACAGCAAGCGATGGAAAAAGGTACTTCGCTGCAAGAAGAATTTAATAAAAAGAATAACAATACGGCGGCGATTTGGGAAAAGCTAAAAAAAACAACGGCTGACTTTTTTAAAGACCAGGCATTGACTCCGCTGTTTCAACAATTCATTCAACTTTTAGGGCTGTTCACCGGGGTAACTTCTACTGCTTCAGACGGGGTAAAGCGATTTCGCGAGCGGCTGGTATTCTTTACTAAGGTATTGGTTACTGCGAGCATTGCCCTATTGTCCTACAAAACGGCATTGCTGCTCGTAAATACCTTTACAAAAAGAGGTACCCAGGCGACGATTTTAAATACGCTGGCGCACAAAGCCAATACGAGTGCAAAGCGTGCAGCCAAAGGAATTACCTTGTTATTGGCTGCGGCAAAACAGCTGCTTACCGGGAATATTACGCGTGCAACGGCTGCTATGCGCTTGTTTAACATTACCACGAGATTAAACCCGCTGGGACTTTTGATAACGGTGGTTACCGCGGCAGTTACCGCCTGGCAGTTGTTCAGTTCACACACCAAAAAAGCGTCGGAGGCGCTGAATGCCCAGCAAAAGGCAGTCAAAGCGGTGGGCGAAGCGCATAAGCAGCTCGCAGAAAAGGCAGGAGAAGCCGTGGGCGCGTTTCGATCGAAAATAGACCCGCTGATTGCGATTTTAAAAGATGAAAATACTTCGTTGGCGATGCGCAAACAAGCCTACGAGCGATTAATTAAACTCGCACCCAAGTTTAAGGGAACCTTAGATAAAGAATACAAAGCGACCCATAAATTATCAGAGGTATATAAAAAATTAACGAAGCATATTGAAAATTCTGCACGGGCAAAGGGAATGCAGGAGTTAATTGAAAAACAATCAAAAGCGGCATCGACTGCAGAATTTAAAGCCTTTGAGGCGCTGCAAGCAAAACAAGCGGAAGATAAAAAATATGCCGAAGCTCGAAAGCATAATGCACAAGTTATAAAAAAAAGAGATAAAGAACGGGAAATAAAAAATGATTCGTTTAAGGGAGGAGGACCGGAGGTGAGTAAAGTTAGTTTTGCTTCTTACGGGAAGCTTTGGGAAGACTCCACTGAAGCTGCCGAGGCTTATAAGAAGGCACAAGAAGAGGCAAAGGCTGCGGGGGCAAAACTAACGGAGTTTATGAACTGGCGAAAACAGCAGGTAGAAACATTCATAGCGCAGCAGAATCAATTAAAGAAAAAGCTAGAAACCCTTAAGAAGGGGACCGATGAGTACAAGAAAACGAAGGAAGAATTAGAGAAAAAACAGGCGGAAATATATGCGATGAGCGGGTGGGTTTCTTTGGAGGAAGAGACGGGGACCAACGAGACGGCAGGTGGTGAGGATACCTCTCATCATGCGGCAGACGATTCCCAATCAGCGAAGGCTGAAAAAGAAAAAGCAAATCAGGCACTGCTGAAAGCGGTACAGGCGTTTGAAGATCAAAAGTTTTCCCTTCGAGAGGAGGGTTTTGAAAAGGAAATCGAGGCGGTGAAACGACAAACCCAACGAAAGAAAGCGGCATTGGCGCAGGAAAACGAGCAGCTGCAGTCGCAAATTAAGCAGTTGGAAGAAAAAAGCAGTTTGACAAAGGACCCGCAGGCGCTTGCCTACTACAAGAAAGCAATAGCGGATAAACGGGCATTGATTCAAACGAATCAGGCAATGATCATAAACTACGAACAAATCCAATCGTTTAAAATTAAACAAATCAAGGAAAAAGCAGCGAATGAAGAATTAAAACAGCAGGAACAGGCATGGCGCAGGGCAGAAGACGGAAGAAAGCGGGCTGCTTTAGATGAAATAAACCAGATTACTACGCTGGAGCAGGCGAAAGCAAAACTCAAAGAAAAGCTAGGCGATACGCTTTGTAGACAGGAACTAGAGAATATCAAAAGTCTAACCGCGGCAAAAGATCGCTTAACCGAATTGGCGGAGCAGCAAGCCCTGACTCGAGAAAAAGAACATCTAATAGAAAAGATACGCCTGATGGAGGAGGCACTTAAACAATTAAAAGGCAAAGCTGCGGAAAAGTTGAAGGGGGAGCTCAACGAATTAAAAAACCGGCTAACAGAGATAACCGGTGCGCTGCAAGGGAATAAGGATAAGGATACTGATGAGGATTCGGGCGGCTTATCTAAGGAGGAGCGGTCGGTAGATGTGCTGGGCTTTACGGCAGGGCAATGGGAGGATACCTTTAAAAATATCGATACCTTAAAAGGGGGAATTGCGGCAGCCGCCATGACATTTAAAGCGCTGGCAAATGCAGGGCGCCAATATGCGGATTTACAGCGGTCGCTCGGGGAAAGAGAATTGAGGAATTTTAAACGGAATCAAGATAAACAAAAGAAAATTTTGTTAGACCGGTTAGACCGGGGGCTCATCTCGCAGGCACAATATACGAAAGGGGTCAAAAAAATGGAAACGGATTGGGCGAAAAAAAAGCGGAAATGGCGTATAAAGAGGCGAAGACGAATAAAATCACGAGAATTTTCGATTCCATCGGCAATACGGCAGTTGCCATAACGAAAGCGCTGCCCAATATTCCACTAAGTATTGTCGTAGGCGCAATGGGAGCGATTCAAACGGCTCTCATCTCGGCTCAACCGCTGCCGCCTAAAGGATATGCCACCGGCGGTTTTACCCGCGCGCTGGGCTTTCGAGATGAAACCGGACAGGAAGTTGCCGGCTGGGTGCATGCGAATGAATATGTAATTCCCGAATGGCTGATGAGAACCCCTGCCGTAGCGGATGTAGCGGGCTGGCTTGAGGCAAAACGTACGGGACGCCTATCGGGCTATGCAGAGGGCGGAGCTGCAGGAAATACTCCGCCGCCAACGGCTGAGCCGGCGCCTGCTCAAGAATCTTTAGGCGATGCTTCCTTTCAGCAGCTGCTGTACGGTGCGATGCTTCGGCTGAATGAAAATTTGGAAAAGTTGGAAGAAGAGGGACTGCCTGCCTACTTGGTTGCCGATGAACAGGCGGGCAAAGAAATGAAAGAAGCCATTAAAAAATATACAAGATTGGAAATCCAAAGTAAACGATAAATGAAAGAAATTGCTGTTTTTTCTGCCTGCGGAATCTTTGAGCCTGCAGTCAATGCGTATTGCGATCATTTATTTGAAAGCCTTCGAGCGGTCTTTGGCGAGATAAAACAATGCACCATACGTTCTAGGCGTACGGCAAAAAATTATGGGTTACCAAATGGACAAAGCGCTCATTGAACGAAAGAACCTACGAAATCCAAATCAAAACAGAAACGATCTCATGATTAAATATCTATTTTCTTTCCCCTAATCATTCCCCTAAAAAAATAAATCCATTCATTATCAATAAATTGTGAGGGGGTTAGCGGAGAGAGAGGGATTCGAACCCCCGGACCTGTAACAGTCAACGGTTTTCAAGACCGCCGCATTCGACCACTCTGCCATCTCTCCATTGCGGCTGCAAATATATTATATTTTGAAACCTTTACAAAAGGTTTGTATTTATTCAGTCATCAGATAAAATTATTTGATCATAAAGTAAAATAGTTTTATAGCCTTTTGACTGAAAATAACGACTCATTCCTTTTCTATGAGTTACTAAGATAAAATCCCCTCCCCAAGCACCCAAACTTTTAATAGTACCGGAATAATCAGGAAAAAGATTTGATTTTACGCTATCTATTTTCAAGTTCTTCGAGATGATTTCCTCGTGCTTGTTTATCAAATATTCAAAACGGCTTAAAGTTTTAGCTTTTACTATGCCATACGTTATTTTGTTTAAATCTTTTATTATTAAGGACTTGGATAAGGAAAGTGATCGGTAGTAATAAACGCCTTTCTGAGTATTTTGCTTATGATTTAAATATACAAAATACAACTGGTTTTTAAAGGGAGGATTAAACACCATTTTTTTTACCTCAGGTATTTTTTGCTTTAACGTATATAAGATGGGTTGTTTATTTGATGCACAGGCAATATCATACCCGCTGCCTCCGAAAGATCTTTGAAGCAATTCGAATGGATCTACGGCAGCCCATTGTGCTAAATTATTAACAAGTGTTGAACTGCTGCCAAGTCCCCAATTTAAAGGAAATTCTAAATAAGTTTGTACCTGATTTCCAAAAGGGTTGAAATTAGGGTTTAGATCTTGGCAGGCTTTTAATAGTTTACACAACCGATTAGCAATAGGATCATCGGAAGACATCGTAAAGTCAAAATTCAAACTAAAATCAGCTTCAAACCATATTTTATCTTTTGGGTCAAAGCTTTTCCATTTTAATTCATTTAAATTGTCCCAAGGATGGATTTCTATGGTTTGCCCTTTTATAGTAGGTAATGCCAGTGCTGTAGCACCATCTAATACAAAATATTCTCCTGTGAGTAATAACTTACCATTGCTTCGGAATTTTTTTTTCATTCTTATTATTAAGAATTAAAAGATTATTTATTGAAAATTTTTTAACCTTTTCAGATAATTATTTATAAATAGAATCTTTCTTTACAATTTTATATTATTTTAATACTTCCAAGAATTTATAAATCTTGTCAAGTTTTAGCTATGAAATTTATGGGACTAAAAAACTCATTTCCTTGCCCATAATCAATAATTTTCTTATGTTGTAATCTACCAATAATATTGGCTGGATGAATCCCAAATTTTTTAGCAAAAAAAAGAATATCTTCAGAGTCAATATTTTTCAACTTACAAATTTCTTTTTCTTCCTGTTCACTTAAGATATACGCAGCAGCAAATTTGTCCGCTTCCCTCTCATAATCTTGCTTTTCCCCTTCTATTTTAATATTTTCGATAGAGATATATTTTTTCCCATGTAATAGGATATGCGCTATTTCATGAAAAAAAGTAAACCAAAATATATCATTTCTTTTGTATCTACCCGTCAATTGTATAAGAGGGTTATCCTTGATCCACCTAGTAGCGCCGTGTATTGCTGTCTTGGGTAGACAAGGGGTATGCACTACTTTTACTCCAGCTTGCAGGCAGATATTTTGTAGCGGTATAAAAAAATTGGCCGGCTGTATAGCCATTAATTTTTTAATTTGTGGCAGTATGTTATTTAATTTAACTTTATTATAAGTAGAACCACTTAATTGATCGGCTTGCAATTCTCCTTGCCTTAACCATGATGCAATAGCGGAAGCATTTTTATGGTTTTTTAAGGATATTCTAAAGGCTACTTTGGTTCTTTGGTTGTAGTAATAATCTTCATAACCTTTTTGCGAAGCCACTCCAAAATACTTAAGTAGCTCTATTACTTTTTTTTCTGCGCTTCTGGTTTTTTCAACCCACCCCAAATTTGCCATTTTAGCATACGGAAAAGTTAATGCCCATGGTTTAGCTTCTTCTATGCTTTTTTGATAGTTAATCCTCGCCTGATATTCATCAAAGTTCTTTTGGGCTTCTAACCAAAAATGAGCAGGGGTTTTAAGCACTTGCTCAAAAAGCAAAGCCATATCAGGAGTAATAGCACTTTTACCTTTAATTACTGCAGAAATCGTTTTTTCTGGTTTACCTGTTTTTATAGCAAACTCTTTAGCTCCCATTTGTTTTTCCTCTAGAGTTTCTAACAAAAACTCAGCAGGGGAAGTTACTGATTCTGGATAATATTGATTAATTATTGCCATAGCCATTCCTTTTATATTTAAACTTTAATGATAATCTTTAATTTCTACAACCTCTATTCCTAAAATTTTAATCCAAATGAATTTTCCATCTTTGTCAGTAGGAATAGGTGACTCTTGTGGTTTAAAGATAAGTCTATAAGGGTGATCAAGATCACAAGCCCATTGTCCTTTTCTATTCCCTGTTAATTCATGAAATCTTCCTAGTTGATGTCTCACATCTTCTAAAGTCTTTGATGCTTTTAATTGGTCTAGTCTTTGTTTATCTCTTTTATGTCTTAATTCCCTCAATTTTTTAACCCCCGCTTTATCATTATTAGCATATTTTTTAAGTTTATTATTTATCAATTTTATATTCATTGCAAATATAAAAAATATTTAACACTAAATGTTAATAAAAAATATTTTTTTGTCTTATGATACCTTTAGCTCCGCTGGCTTGCAGTTAACCTCAAGCCGCTTCTTTATCTCAACTATACTCAGCAACCACCTCAAAAAATTAAAATCCTCACAACTCAAAGGTTGCCCTGGGGTTTAATCTTCCTCGGGCGTTCATTTTATTAACTAGCGCTAAAAGTCTCATAGTGTATAATAGAACTATAGTCTCTCCTTTATAGAAATTTCTTTTGCAATACGGGCGTAGATTCCTTTTTCTAATTTTTCCCGAATAGCTTTAAAGGCATCAATCGTTCTATCTATATGTTCAAACTCATGTGCAGCGGTTGGGATTAAACGAAGTAGAATTATTCCCTTAGGAATCACTGGATAAACGACAATCGAGGTAAAAATACCATAAGTCTCTCTTAAATCTTTAACCATAGCTACAACTTCTAGGGTCTTTCCATTGAAAAAAACTGGGGTTACACAGGAATTGGTTGTTCCTATATCAAACCCGCTTTCACGGAGGCCTGTTTGTAACCGATTAACGTTCTTCCATAATTTCTCTCGCAATTCGGGCATGGCTCGAAGCATCTCTAAACGTTTCAACCCCCCAATTACCAAGGGCATAGGTAATGATTTGGCAAATAACTGCGAACGCATATTATATTGTAAATATTTTATAATTTCTTTTTCCCCTGCTACAAATGCTCCTATGGAGGCCATTGATTTAGCAAAGGTTGAAAAATAAATATCAATTTTTTCTTGAACACCCTGAGCCTCTCCTGCTCCTATTCCTTTACTTCCCAACACGCCAAACCCGTGAGCATCGTCCACCAATAAACGAAAATTATATTTCTTTTTTAAATTAACAATCTCTTTTATACAGCCTTGATTGCCCCGCATCCCGAATACTCCTTCTGAAATAACTAAAATACCCCCTCCTGTTTCATTAGTAACTTTCTCGGCACGCTGAATATTTTTTTCAATGCTTTTAATATCGTTATGATTAAAAGTAAAGCGTTTACCTTGATGTAAACAAACCCCATCAACAATGCAGGCGTGCGAGTCAGAATCATATACGATCACATCATTACGATTTACCAGTGCACCAATGATAGAAAGTATTCCCTGATAGCCAAAGTTTAATAAGAAACAAGATTCTTTTTCTACAAACGCAGCTAATTCTTCTTCTAATTTTGCGTGATATTTAGTCTGCCCCGACATGGGGCGTGCGCCCATTGGATAGGCTAACCCCCAATCTGCGGCAGCCTGAGCGTCTATTTTTCGTATTTCGCTATGATTAGCTAATCCCAGATAATTATTGACCGACCAACAAATTACTTCTTTACCCTTAAATTTCATAACAGGTCCTATCTCTCCTTCCAGTTCAGGGAAAATAAAATATCCTTCTCCATAGTTTGCATATTTTCCAAGCGGAGTTTCCTCCTTTTTCATTCTTTCAAATATATCCATAAATCATTTTTTTTCGTTATATGAACTTTATCGTGAACGCATCACTCTAAAAATTTTACATAAAAAAAGTGCAGCGATTTGCTTCGTCATTTCACGCGCTCACTATATGATCGCTCTTCAACGTTTACTCTAATTTTATCTCCTTCATTAATGAAAAGAGGGACCTGAATTTTGGCGCCAGTTTCCAATTCGGCTAGTTTAGTTGCATTTGTGGCAGTATTTCCCTTGACCCCTGGTGGTGATTCTATAACTTTAAGAACAACTGTAGAGGGCATTTCAACAGAAAGGGGAGATTGGTCTTCTGCTTGGGTTAAAATAAAAACTTCTTGACCTTCTTTCATAAGGTCTGAGTTTTCAACGAGTTGTTTATCAATATACACTTGTGTATAATCTTCATTATTCATAAAATGAAATCCATTTTCATCTTCGTATAAGTATTGAAATTTATCTGTAGTTACTTCTACAATATCAATTTTATGACCTGCAGAGAACGTATTTTCAATTACCTTTCCTGAGGTAAGCCCTTTTAGTTTCGTTCGCACAAAAGCAGGCCCCTTCCCCGGCTTTACATGTTGAAATTCAATGATTTTATACACATCATTAGCATAATTAATACATAATCCTCTTTTTATATCAGCTGTTGTAGCCATAATTATATTTTTATTCGTTATTATATCCTTTTATGATCCCTCGTTCTGAATGCTTAACAAAGTTTAAAATCGTTTGCTTCTCTTTTGATGGTGGAAAGGTTTTTTGTATTTTTTCCACTGCTTTTGTACTGGGTAGTCCTTGTTGAAAAAGGATACGATAAATATTTCTAATGGTATTTACTTGATCACTATCAAACCCTCTTCTATAGAGTCCTAAGGAGTTTACACCTGCATAGGCAATGGGCTCTCGTGCCGCTTTCACATAAGGAGGAATATCTTTTCTAACGAGTGCCCCTCCAGCTACCAGTGAATGAGCCCCTATTTGTGTAAATTGATGTACGGCGACCATTCCACCTAAAATAGCGTAGTCTTTAATATTTATATGTCCTGCCAACCCCACACCATTTACTATAATTACACGGTCTCCGATTACACAATCATGTGCGATATGCGCGGTTGCCATAATCAAACAATCATTGCCTATTTTTGTGTAACCTAGTGCCAATGTGCCTTTATTAACGGTTACCGATTCTCGAATAACTGTTCTATCACCGATATAGGTAAATGTTTTTTCTCCTTTATATTTTAAATCTTGTGGCTCAGCGGAAATAACCGCGCCTGGAAAAATTTTACAATTTTTGCCTATTCTAGCTCCATCCATAATTGTTACATTCGTCCCTATCCAAGTGCCGTCTTGTATTTCTACATCTTCTTCTATGGTGCTAAAAGGATTAATGGTTACATTTTTTCCAATAATCGCTCTTGGATGAATATTTACCATATTATTCATATCGCTACTAGGGTCTATTTGTTCTTAACAATTTGAGCCAGCAATTCTGCCTCTGCAACAATTGCATCACGGACATAAGCGTATCCCTGCATGTGAACAATTCCTCGACGAATGGGCTCTAATAAATCCATCTTTAAAATAAGCGTATCTCCAGGTATTACTTTTCTTTTAAAACGAACTCGGTCTATTTTCATGAAATAAGTAGAGTATTTCTCAGGGTCTTCTACTTTTGACAGGACTAAAATTCCACCTACCTGAGCCATAGCTTCTACTTGTAGTACCCCCGGCATTACGGGTTCTTCAGGAAAATGACCAATAAAATAGGGCTCATTAGAAGTTACGTTCTTTAATCCTACAATATGATGTTCTGATTGCTCAATAATTTTATCTACAAGCAGAAACGGATAACGATGCGGTAGTATCTGTTTAATTTGATTAATATCATGTACCGGAGAATTAATATTAACATTAAATTCAGGGACATCTTTACGTTTTGCTATTTTAATATGCTTTGCTAATTTTTTTGCAAACTGCGTATTGATAGAATGCCCGGGTTTGCTGGCGAATATCCGCCCTTTAATCCTTGTTCCAATTAAGGCCAGATCACCTATGACATCTAATAATTTATGTCTGGCCGCTTCATTAGGATAGTGCAGGTCAATATTATCTAAAATACCATTGGGTTTAATACTAACTTTATCTTTCTTAAATATTTTTTTTAATTTTTCCTGTGTTTCTGGTGAGATTTTTTGGTCAACATATACTATGGCATTATTAATATCTCCTCCTTTGATAAGCCCCGCATCAATAAGTTGTTCTAATTCATGAAGAAAGACAAAGGTTCTGGCATCGGCAATTTCCCGGCTAAATTCTGAAAGATGCCTTAACGTAGCATTTTGTGTTCCAACTACTTTTGTGCCAAAATCAACCATAGTAACGATTTGATAATCATCCGAAGGGGTAGCAACAATCTCACTTCCTGTATGAGGGTCGCTAACGCTTATCGTATCTTTTATTACAAAATATTCCCTCGGTGAAGTTTGCTCTTTTACCCCTGCTTCTTCAATGGCTTTAACAAAATATTTAGAAGACCCGTCCATGATGGGAGGCTCAGGACCTGTCATTTGAATGTAACAATTGTCTACATCCATCCCTACTAAGGCAGCGAGTACGTGTTCAGAAGTATAAACTCGTACTCCTTTTTTTTCTAAGGTGGTTCCGCGCTCGGTGCTTATCACATACAGTGCATCAGCTTCTATTTTTGGTACCCCCTCTAAGTCCGTTCTAATGAAAACTAATCCTGTATTTTCAGGGGCTGGCTTAAAGGTTAGATCTGATATTTCTCCGGTGTGTAATCCGTGCCCGGAAAGTTTTACTTTCTTTTTAATGGTTTTTTGTTTATCTGCCACTATGATTTTGCCCATGTAATGTTTTCTCTAAGTTGTCAATTTGTTTGACTAAATCGGGTAATTTTTTGAAGTAAACATAAGATTTTTTATAATTCATTATTTCATAGGCCGGAGATCCCTGGACTATGGCATTCGAAGGCAAATCATTTCCTATACCGCTTTGAGCAGCGATCTTAATATCATCTCCCAGTTTTAGATGGCCAATAATTCCTACCTGACCTGCAATCATCGCTCGTTTTCCTATTTTTGAGGATCCCGCTACTCCCGTTTGAGAGGCAATAACCGTATCTTCTCCTATCTCTACATTATGTGCTATTTGAATATGATTATCTAATTTTACACCCTTTCTAATAATCGTAGACCCCAAAGTAGCTCTATCAATAGTTGTATTGGATCCTACCTCAACATTATCCTCCAAAATCACATTTCCTATTTGAGGAACTTTGTTATATTCTTTATTAGAATTAGGGGCAAAACCAAAACCATCTGATCCAATAACAGCGCCGGAATGAATGGTGCAGTTTTCACCTATTTGAGTATCTGCATAAATTTTTACTCCGGCATTAAGTGTGGTATTCTTTCCTATTTTTGAATTATCTCCTATGTAGGTATGAGGATAGATTTTAACTTTATCTTCTATAATTACATTTTCTCCAATATATGAAAAAGCACCAATATAAACTTTTAACCCTATTTTTGCTGATTCAGCAATATAGTGAGGATGCTCTATTCCTATTTTAGACGATTTACGATAATCATCATAAAATTTTAACAATCGGGTAAAAGCCGCATAAGCGTCTGTTACTTTGATTAAGGTTACCGAAACATCTTTATCCAGCATAAAGTCTTCATTTACAATAACCACTGAGGCTTTAGTATTGTAAAGATAAGAGGTGTACTTAGGATTGCTAAGAAAAGTTATTCCACCTTTTATGCCTTCTTCTATTTTGGTAAATGTGAGTATGACTTCTTCCGGATTTCCCTGAACTTCACCCTCTAAAACTTTTGCTATTTGTGACGCCCTAAACTCCATATTTTTACAAAAGTAATAATAAATTATCAGTTGCTTAAGAATTTATTCTCTCAGCTTTTTAGAATAGCAGAAATACTGCTTGATTACTGTTTTTGATAATTGCCTAAAATCAAGTTGATTTGAGATCTCCTCCAATTTTTTTATTTCCCCATTTTTCATTAACAGCTTGATGGGATAATGAGAATCATAGGCTAAGTTTTTTACAGAAATGATCCCTGAAAAGTACTCATTTTTTATTTTTGTTTTATTTAAAGACAATTCTTCAAAAAAATAAAGTTTATCACGTATTTGCTCACTTTGTTTTATCTTATATAACGACCGGGAAATTAAACTGTTTGATATTTCGCACAATATAGGGTCTTTTGATTTTGTCCATTGTTTTATACAGCTTAAAATATCGCTATCCGAAAGAAAAAGAAAGTGCTTAATCGTGCGCGCGTCAAGGTTCGTTGGGTTAATGTCATGTTTGAAAAAGTAAGCGACCTCAGGAGTAGTCCAAATTTCAACCTTGTTTCGGTACAATTCTCTTGCGCGCTTTAGTATTTTAGTTAATAAATATTCTGCGCCTACTGCTGTTTTATGAAGATATACCTGCCAGTACATAAACATCCGGGCGATAATAAACTTTTCTACCGAATAAATTCCTTTTGCTTCAATTACGATTTCGTCATCTATTACGTTCATCATCGAAATTAAACGGTTAATACTAATCGTTCCGTCTGCTACCCCGGTATAAAAACTATCCCGCATTAGGTAGTCTAATCGATCGACATCCAATTGCCCAGATATTAATTGTTTAAAAAATTTTCTATGATAATTTCCGTTAAAAATTTTAAGCGCCAGGGTTAATTCTCCGTTGAATTCTTTATTTAATTGATTAAATAGGTATCGTGAAATTTCTTCATGATCAACGTTAATTATATAGTTTTCCAGCGCATGAGAAAACGGTCCGTGCCCTACATCGTGCAATAAGATGGCAGCACACGCACTCACCTCTTCTTCTTTTGAGATAAGCACCCCTTTTTGCTTGAGTATGTTGAGTGCTCTTTGCATTAAATGTAAACAGCCCAACGAATGATGAAAACGCGTGTGAAGCGCACCGGGATACACCAGATAAGATAACCCGGTTTGCGAAATTCGACGCAATCTTTGAAAAATCGGATGTTCAATTAAATCAAAAAAAATCGGCGAATCAATTCTAATAAGCCCATATAAAGGGTCGTTAATTATTTTTGACTGGAATTTTTTCACAAGGCTAAAAATTTTAATTTTTACATTTACAAAATAAATATACAAAAATATGAATGATAACGCCGCTAAAATTATTTGGGTTGATGATGAAATTGATTTACTAAAGCCCCATATATTATTTTTAGAAAAAAAAGGGTATGAGGTTATGCCGGTAAGAAGTGGAAATGATGCTTTGGAAAAAATTAACGTGCAATCATTCGATTTAGTTTTACTAGATGAAAATATGCCCGGGCTTTCAGGATTGCAGACTTTGCAGGAAATCAAGAAAACACATGCTGATTTGCCGGTGGTAATGGTTACGAAAAGCGAAGCGGAAAACATTATGGATGAAGCCATCGGAGCGCATATTGCCGATTATTTAATAAAACCCATTAATCCTAATCAAATCCTGCTAAGTCTAAAAAAACTACTGCATAAAAAAAGTATTATACAGAATCATACCACCCGGCATTATCAAGAAACATTTCGCACGATTGCTCTTGAAATTACACAGGCAAAATCGTATAAAGATTGGGAAGTTCTTTACAAAAAATTGGTTAAATGGGAAATAGAGTTAGAAAAAATCGACAATAACGAATTATTAACGGTTTTAAAAAGTCAAAAAAATGAAGCTAACGGGCAATTTTTTAAATTTATCCAGCGAAACTATACCCAATGGTTTACCTCTAATGAAAAACCCATACTCTCTCATACCGTTTTTGATCAACTAGTGGTTCCAGAAATAGACCAAAAAAAAATCGTTTTATTGATGATAGACAATCTAAGATTAGACCAATGGGAAATGATAAAGCCGCTCATTAACCGTTATTACAATATAAAGAAGGAACATCTTTTCTACAGCATACTCCCGACGGCCACGCAATATGCACGAAATAGTTTTTTTGCAGGAATGATGCCTGCCGATATTGAAAAACGACATCCTAATTATTGGAAGAATGACACCGACGAAGGAAATAAGAACGAATATGAAGCGGAACTATTGAGCGCACATTTAAAACGAATCGGAAAAGGTGAAATAAGCAGCCTATACTATAAGATACTTAATGTGAAAGGCGAAAGAAGACTAATAGACGACTTTCATAGGATAAAAATGGCAGACTTTACCGCAGTCGTCTATAACTTTATTGATGTTTTATCCCATGCCAAAACAGATAATAAGGTTATTAAACAAATGATTAGAGGAGATAAAACCTATCGATCTGTTACCTATAATTGGTTTGAAAATGCACATATCCTGACTTTTATAAAACAATGCGCAGAAGAAAAACTAAATCTAATAATTACAACAGACCATGGTACTATTTTAGTAAAAACCCCCACTAAAGTCATCGGAGACCGCAATACAAGCACCAATCTGCGCTATAAACTCGGGCGAAAGTTAAGCTACCCGGCTAAAAAAGTTTTAGCCGCCGAACACCCCGAAGAATTTTACCTGCCTAAAGTAAATATAAGTTCAAGATATATTTTTGCGCGAGAAGACCTGTTTTTTGCCTATCCTAATAATTATAATCATTTTGTAAACTACTATAAAAACACCTATCAGCATGGCGGTATTTCACTTGAGGAAATGATTATCCCCTTAGCCTCTTTAACGCCTAAATAATTCAATAAAGGTTATGCAGACTGAGACCGTTGCAAAAAGCTTGTATTGAGCTTGTCGAAACGCACGCTAACCAAAAAATGCAACGCCCGATAAAAATTAAATACCGGAGCAATCTAATGATTGTGAGGATTTTAATTTTTTGAGCTGGTTGCTGAGCACAGCCGAAGTAAGGAAGCAGTTTGAAGTTAGACGCTTTCTTTTTCATCCTTTTTTATGTGTTCTGCAACGGTCTCGATTTTTATCACGAAGGCGTACATAAAATCTTTTTACCTCGGATTCTTTTTTGGCGTTCCCGCCTGGCGGCGGTCGGGCTATCCGCTACATCTTTTTCTTGGAGCAAAAGCCTGCCCCAAGAAAAAGGATACCGCTTCTATCCCTAACGCTCACCCCGCAAAACCCGTAGACTTTTTTTCCCTTTCCACATAAAAGAGGAGACCTTTCATTGACTTGAAACTGCAGGATACATATAAATGGGATTATCATTGCATTTTTAATTCATTTATATACTTTTGTGTGCAAAATCAAATAAAAAAATAATTGAATGAAAAAAATCATAAGTTTAATCCTTCTTACCCTTTTTCTTTCCTGTAAAAAAGCAAATCATTTTAAAGTAAATGTAAGCCATATCCCTGTTCAATATAAAGTAAAACGTTTTGAAAATGACTTTTTCTCTCATCGAGACTTATCTTCACTAAGAAAAGAATATCCACAGTTATTGCCTTTAAACACCCCGGATTCTACATTTATAATAGACCGAAAAGATACGATTTTAAATACGCTGTCCGCTGAGGTTAAAAAAAAGTACGGAGATATTTCTACTTTGAAACAAGAACTAAAAAAATTAATTCAACATGTAAAATATTATTATCCTGATTTTCAGGTAAAAAAAGTAATCACCCTGGTGAATAACCCCAGCCAAAATTACCACCCGCTTTATGCCGATTCTTTAATCTTAATTCCTTTGGAAAGCTATCTCGGTGCCGGCAGTCAATATTATAAAACGATAGAACCTTATTTACGAAAGAATAAAAATCGCGCACATCTTCTAAGCGATGTTGCTGAAAGCATCGCAGATTATCTTGTGCCTCAAAACCCTTCCGAGGGGCGTTACCTTAACTTATTGGTCTATCAAGGCAAAAAAATGTTGCTAAAAGACGCATTCCTGCCCGATACTCCCGATTCTATAAAAATAGGATATACGCCTCATCAAATGGAATGGGTCAAAAAAAATGAATTCAGATTATGGAATTATTATTTACAACGAGAAATGCTTTTTAAAACAGAGCCGGATTATGCTAAGCGTTTTATTGACGAAGCGCCCTTTTCAAAGTTTTATACCGATAATGATTTAGATATTCCCCCACGTGTCGGTATTTGGCAAGGGTGGCAAATTATGCGCCAGTATATGGAAAAAAATCCGAAGGTAACCCTACAAAACGCTATTCAGGATATGGAACCTGAACGAATTTATAGCAAATCTAAATACAAACCCCGAAAGTAATAAACAAAATAGAGAATGAATAAAAAAGAACCAGAAATTAAAATACAAGTAAAGTTAGATAAAAATCATGTGCCGGAAACCATTCACTGGACGGCAACAGAGGGGGGAATAGAAAACGAAGAAGCAAAGGCAGCTTTTTTATACGTATGGAATGAATCTATGAAAGAAATGCTAAAACTGGATTTATGGACAAAAGAGATGCCTATAGAGAGTATGAAAAAATTTTTTCATCAGATTCTAATCAGCATGGCACAAACATATGCCCGCGCTACAGATGAACAGGAAGTAGCTACAGAGCTTGAAAACTTTGCCGCCCGATTTGCTAAAAAATCGAAGATTCTCTGAACCTGTGAGGCATTTATCTCGTGCTGACTTGCATTTGCAGAATACACAGAAAAGTCTTCATTATGTTTAAAAAAATACGTATTTCACTTTTCTCTAATTCTCTTGATAGAGTCTAATTTTTTATAAATAGGCGCCAGAAGCATTTCATTTTTTTGCTTATCGATCAATGGTTTATTTCTAAGGGGTTTCTTTGTCTTGTTTTTATCCTCGGCAATGGATTTTTCAAGTTTAAGTCTTTTCATTTTAATAGAAAGTGAATCTCTTACCATCTTAAAAATGGTTTTGTACTCTTGTAGATTTCGAGTATAATATTGATGGCTTTTTTTAAATCTTTTTAAAGAAATGTTCCTCAAAGTTATAATTTTTAGAAAGCGTTTATCTGTTTTGTGTCGTATATTTCGTACGCTGCTATCTAAAGTATTATATGGCAAATTAGTGGATAAATTTGCTTCTATTAAAATATCGCGCATTTGCTCTTTCGAGAGTAAGTCTTTAGGTTTCTCTTCTCTTTCAGTGCAAGAAGTCATCACTATAATTAGTAAAAAAAGACAAAAAATATTTTTCATAATTTTTTTAAAAGATGAGCTAATCTTAGTTTAAGTATCCCCCATGCTGCTTCTTTAATGATGCCCCCGTTCATTTTAGATTCTCCTTGAACCCTGTCGGTAAAAATAATAGGAATTTCAACAATTTTAACTCTTTTTAGCCATATTCTGTATTTCATTTCGACTTGGAAGCCATATCCAAAAGTCTTTATTTTTGAAAAATCTAATTTTTCTAAGACCGCCCGTTTATATGCTGCAAAACCTGCAGTAGTATCATGCACTGGGATACCGGTAATAAATTGTACATATTTTGAGGCAAAGTAAGATAATAATACCCGTTTCATATCCCAATTAATGACATTAACTCCATGTGAATAGCGAGAGCCTATTGCCATCCCAATATTTTTTTTCTTTAGGGTCTCGTGCAACCGCTCTAAGTCTTTGGGATTATGAGAAAAATCGGCGTCCATTTGATAAATTATAGCATACCCTTTAGATAGTGCCCACTTAAACCCCTCTATATACGCTTTTCCTAATCCCTTTTTTGCCACTCGTTTTTTCAAAAAAAGGCGACCAGCGTATTCCTTTTGAAGCGATTCAACTATCTTATAAGTTAAATCGGGGGAGTTATCATCGACGATCAAAACATTAAAAGAAGTTTTAAGGGAGAAAATACAGCGAATAATTTTTTCAATATTTTCTTTTTCATTATACGTGGGGATGATAACAATATCTTCATACATATAAAAATATATGTGAGCAAAGATAGTGTATTTGTTGAGACCTTTGCGCAATAAGTAAAATATCCATATATTAAATCATTTAACTTTAACTGGCGCTGACCTGCATTTGTTAAATTGTTTTTGTAAAGGGCTCAAAATTTTGAGAAGGAAGCAGTTTGAGGTTAAACGCTTTCGTTCCCATGAGTTTTTATGTATTCTGGCAACGGTCTCATTAAGATATAAAAATCTAAAAGACCTCACAAAAAGAGATGCTTTAGATAAAGTTAAAATAAAGTTAGTATTTTATCTACCATTCTGGGTTTTGCGTCAATTTTTTATTATTATCTATTTCAGTTTGCGGTATGGGGAATAAAAGATATTTTTCTGTAAAGGTTGGCCCGTAGTTAAATTTATGGCCAATCAGATTCTCAAATTTATTGGTATTTAGATTCAGCGCTTTTCTTCGTCTAACCATATCAAACCGATATTTGTTTTCAAAGGCAAGTTCATAGAAACGCTCTTTCCATATAGCCTCTTCTGTTAACGGATTGCCTGCACCGTATTCCGGCAGGTTAACTCTTCTTCTAATTTTGTTTATCGCTTCCGTAACTTCTGGAGTGGTGCCTGAGGCTTTATAACCGGCCTCTGCATAATTAAGTAAAACTTCTGCATAACGGATAAATGTCCAGTTAAGATCACTTCGTGCAGTGTTAAGTACTGCATCTTCATCAAAGAATTTGTAAATATAATGAGCATTAAATTGCACCTCCTTATCAGGATTATCTATTGATGGATAATGTGTAAAATAAAATTCTTGTTCTTCTATACGTTTATCATTAGTTTCGTGAGCATCAATAAATGCCTTTATTGGATACATTGCTCCAAATTCATCAGAAAATTTAGAAATATTTCGTGATCTTGGTAATAACCAAGAAGTTAATGGATTAGTAATGTTCGCACTGACTAAATACTGATTTTGAAAGATGAGTTCACCTTTATTTTTAATATCCCTATTATGCAAATCATCGTAATCATCAAACAATTGATAAACACCGCTATCTATTACTTCCTTTGATTTATCAGCTGCCATTTTATAATACTCATCGCCTGCCTGCAGAGGGTATCCTGCCATAGTAAGATATACACTTGACAGCAATGATTTTACAGCGCCTAAGCTGGCTCTGCCTGTGTTGTCAGACATGGGCAATCCAGATTTTTCGGCATCTGTTAAATCACTTACAATCGTTTCATAAACCTCATTCTGTGGATTACGTTCCGGATATAATTGTTCTGATTCTGTATTAATCACTTCCAAAATTAAAGGAACATCACCAAACATTCTCACCAGGTTAAAGTAATGAAAAGCACGAATAAACTTAGCCTCACCCATATAACGCTCTTTGGTGGCTTCGTCCATTTGAACATCTGGTATTCTGGCAATGAAAACATTGGCGTTTTGAATCGCGTTGTAAGATTTCTCCCACCATGTTTTTACATAATTATCTTCTGCATTTCCATTGAGATTCCTATAGCCTAAATTGGTAGTACTCTGCCCGACTTCCGTATTTAATAATCCTGTTGAAAATTCTAACATCATAAAAGGACTTTCACCGTATGTTCCTGATCCCTCCGTTATGAATCGCAACCCTTCGTACAGTTTATTAACGAAAGATTTAGCCTGCTCGGCAGTTTGAAAATAATCCCCTTGTTTATAATGTGATTTATCTTTTTCTTCTAGAAAATCAGAACAGTTGTTATTGATGAATAACATCGTTCCTAATACTATTAATATATAATTTTTCCTGATAGATTTCATCGTTTTATTTTTTAAAAATTAATATTTATCCCTAAGGTAAAAGTTATGGGCTTGGGGTATTCAAAAAATGTGATTCCTTGAGCAAAAGCGTCTTCGTAAGTAGAGACTTCAGGGTCGTATCCTGTATAATGGGTAATCAGGAAAAAATTCTGCAAAGAGGCGTAAATCCTCAGACGATTTATTCCTTGACTTTTTAAAAATTCTTTTGGAAAATTATATCCAAGAATTAAATTTCTACCTCTAATGAAAGATCCATCTTCGACCATCCGGGTATCTATAGTAGTAGTATATCCTGCTCTGGAGGGACGATTTTGTACAATCATGGTATCCTGGTGGTCGGGCGTCCAGCCATCCAATACTGTTGCATAACTATTTGCCTGTCCCGTTCTATCTTCTGCTGAGTGCCTTGAAAGGTTTAAAACGTCATTACCAAAGGAATATTGTAAATCTAATGTCAAATCAAAACTTTTATATCTAAAAGTATTAAATAGTGCCCCAAAAAAATCAGGATAGGCGTTACCAATAATTTTTCTATCGCTATCGTTGATTTCACCATCATTATTTAGATCAGCATGTTTTATATCTCCCGGCTTATAACCGTATTTTGCAGCCAATTCCTCTTCATTACTTTGATAGGTTCCTTCCCGCACTAATCCATAAAAGGACCCTACAGCTTCTCCAACTCTTAGCACATTGGTTTGTGATAGAAACCATGGGCCAGGAAAGATATCATCGTTAGCATCTCCTAATTCCAAAATTTTATTTTTATTGAACGAAAGGTTAAAGTCAGTAGTCCATTCAAAATCCTTAGTCGTAATGTTTACCGTATTTAAAGTAAATTCAAACCCTGTATTCTGAACGCTTCCAATATTTTTATAAACCCTGAAATATCCGCTTGAAGTGGGCACCGGGGTATTTAGAAGCATATCTTTGGTTTTTTTATAATACCAGTCCGCTTCGGCTTTAATTCTGTTGTTAAACAATCCTATGTTCAGCCCTGCATCAAATTGGTTGACTCTTTCCCATTTTAAATTTGGATTTGCTAACCTATCGATACCTACAGATGGTGCTCTTTTTCCATCAAGTATTGCAGTACCCGACTTTAACGTAGAAAGAGATTTATACTGCCCAATTTCTGAGTTGCCCGTTTCACCGTAACTTGTTCTTAATTTAAGATTAGAAATCGTTTTGCTGCCTTTCAGGAAATTTTCTTTTGAAACGCGCCATGCAAATGCTGCAGAAGGGAAAAAGGCTCTTTTATTATTACTGCCAAATCTTGAAGAACCGTCTAAACGACCAGTTACTGTAAATAAATATTTCTTATACAGTTGATAGTTTACTCTCCCAAAATAAGAATTCATCGTCCATTTATATGTTTCAGAAGTAGGAGTATTTGGATTTGCACCTGCTTGTAAACTATAGTATTTGTAAAAATCATCTGAAAAACCTTTGGTTCCAGCATAAGCATTAAACCAATTATGCTCCTGCCAGCCTAAGCCTGCCAATGCTTCTAAGAGGTTATTTTTATTAAATGATTTTTTGTAGGTTAGATAATTTTCAAATTGCCAGTAATTATCGCGATCATTGGTTGAAGAAGCCTCTCCTTGAAAATCAGCACTTATCGCAGCCAAGGTTCTACCAGAGTAGAAATTGCTTATTTTATTTTCTATGTTGGTTCCAAGCGTACTTCGCAAATTCAATCCGTTTGCTAAGGTAATATCTGCATACACATTCCCTAATACGCTTTGCGTCTCAATAACATCCTCGATATTTCGCAAAAGATTAACAGGGTTCTCTCCTCCTTCCATATTTGGATAATCAGCATTTGATCCATAGGTGTCGTCTTTGTATTTTACAGGAATAATAGGCAGTGCTTCCACCATCATTCGCAAGGGTCTTAGACCTCCGACTCCACCGTCTATTCTATTTTCCTTTACATGATTAAAGGTAATCCCCCCGCCTACTTTTAACCAATCTTTAACTTGACCATCCATAACGAATCTTCCAGAATAACGGTCTAAAAAAGATTCTAATACGATCCCTTCTGAACTAGTATAATTTAGAAATAACCCATAAGATTGTTTCTTATTTCCTCCGGTAAAAGAAAGATTGTGATTTTGAGAGAACGCTGTTCGGGTAGCTTCTTTTTGCCAATCTGTATCATAAAGAGGGTGACCATTAACATCAAAAAGTTTACGATTATTTCTATAAGTCATCGGGTTTTGATACTTACTATTTGCCCAGCCCTGCGGGTCATACTTTTGAGCATTGTTATAGGAGTTCATCTCTATTTGAAGAAATTCCTGAGCATTTAGCACATTGAGTTTACGAGTTAATTTGCTAAAACTTACAAAATTGTCGTAACTCAATTGCCCGCCTTTTTTAGACCCGCGTTTTGTTGTTACAATGATTACTCCATTTGCGCCACGCGCGCCATAAATTGCTGTTGCAGAAGCATCTTTTAAAACCTCCATTGTTTCAATGTCATTCGGGGTTAAATAGTTTATAGTACCTGCTCCAATAACGCCGTCAACCACATAGAGCGGGCGGTTAGTTGAATTGATGGAGTTGTTGCCTCGAATCCTAATATTAGTATTCCCCCCCGGCCTCCCGGAATTAGTATATACATTAACGCCAGCAACTTTCCCGGCTATGGCTTGTTCTAGGCTAATACTTGGTAATTGCTGTATCTGTTCTGCATCAATAGAAGCTACTGAACCTGTAACATCTGATTTTTTTTGTGACCCATAGCCTATCACAACTACCTTTTCAATGGTTTCTATATATTCTTGTAATACTACATTAATTGTTTTTTTTTCATCCGTAGAAATGTCTTGCGTTTCAAAACCAATCATATAAAATTCAAGTACAGCTCCTTCTTTTACTGAGATAGCGTAACTCCCCTCCAAATCCGTAGCCACCTCATTATTGGTTCCTTTTTCGAGAACGCCTACTCCCGGTATAGTTTCCCCGTTCTTATCTGTAACCCTTCCTATAATTTTTGTTTGTGCCATTAGTCCTTGAAAACAAATTAAAAGAACAAAGCAACGTAATAATTTTATCTTCATGTTAAATTAAGGTTAAGAAATCCTTCCATTTTTCAAAAGTAAAAAAAATTAAGCAAAAAATTTTTTTTAACCGTCATATAAATTGAGCCCGTTGCAAAAATCACTCTAACAAAAAAATGCTTGTATTGAGCTTGCCGAAATGCAACGCTTGAGGAACTGCAACGCTTGAGGAACTGCAAGTCAGTGTAAGCTAAAATTAAACACCGGAACAACCATTAGGTTGTTCCGGTGTTTAATTTTTTGAGATGGTTGCTGAGCACAGCCAAATTAAGGAAGCAGTTTGAAGCGAGATGCTTTCTTTTTCATACTTTTTTATGTGTTCTGCAACAATCTAATTTTCAGGACTTTGGCATAAAATTTTTTAACAATCGTAATTCATTGTTAGTAAAACATTTAAAAAATAATAACTTTTTTTAATCTAGCCAAAATAGCCTTTATCGCTTTACAGAAAATTTATACGTAACACCCCCGAGAATCTGAGGACCTTGAGTTTGATAGTTTTTAAATCGTTCATAACTGCCAAAAATATTATCCCATTTCAAAAAGGCACCCCATCGATCGTTAATACGATAGCGGCTTCTTAGATTGGCATCTACATAGTCATCTACTGGATAGTCATCTACTGGCACATTGTGGCGATTACCTGAAGAGTAATCATACGCTATATCTTTTCGTTCGCCTATATAATAAAGTTCTGTGCCTACGGTTAGCTGATCATTGAATAATTTATATTCGGCGGCTAAGGTTGTAGTAAAATCAGGATAATTCCATGCGTAAGGTTCTCTATTAAGATCATAATGGTAGAAAGCAGCAGTTAAGGTAGTCGTCAGGTGCTCAATGCCCACATAATTCAATTCCCCTTTTATACTGAGGTTTTTTGCATGGTCATAAAGCGTATAAAAGCTGTTTTCCAAACGATAAGGAGGGATGATAGTTGGCGGATTTAATGAATTTGCAAGAGGGGTGTTTCTCATAAGCAAAAAGTTTTCAATCTCAGCATAAGAAACCTCACCTTTATATCGGAAAGCCTCGCTAAAAATGCCCTTTATTCCTCCATAAATATTATACAGGGTATTAGTCGGCTTAAGTGAAACGCCCGGGGTGATCCATGGATTGTTTTGCACCAAATCATAATAATTATTGTTCTTTAACCCTCCTTTTAATCCTCCGTAAATGCTAAATTCTTCTGCGGCTTTTACCATAGCTTCTATATGCGGATAGAAACGAAATTTATGGTTATTGATCTTATAATTATCATTATAGGTTACATCAATGCCTATGGTAAGATAGTTTATATCGTTGGTAATCGTTATAAAAGGCGCAAGCGATGCTTTAAAAAATCCGGCTTCATTGATGCTGTTGAAAGCATGTTCAAAATCGGTATGGATGTATTCCAGATTCAACCGGGCACTTCCTTTAAAATAAATGGTATTTAGCGGCATAGAATGTCTATTGGTATTATGTGCCAACTCTGTGTTTAAACGGGTGTAAAATTCTTTTGCACCAAAATCTCCTGTGAAATAGCGTAGCAAGAGATTAGAATTATTTAACAGACGATTCTTATACCCGTCTAATCCTGCATTCAAATAAAAAGTCTGGTAATTGTTTTTTACCTTTGCTTGATGGTAAATATCATCTGCTTCTGTAGGGCTGAAAATTTGATGTAAATCCCCAATTCCATAATAATGATAAATAGAACGGTCATAGCCGGCGGTTAGCTCGGTAGAGCAGCCATCATCATCCGTTTTATAAAATAACTCTAAATTATTCTGTGATTGATCATCATCCACCCGAGCATTTTCAACTTTGGTATCTGTGCTAAAATGATGAAGAAAAGCGCCTAAATGCCGATTGGTGTCATATTCATAATCTAAATAACTGTCTAACAGCATGGTTAAAGGAACCCCTCCCCCCGCTTTTAAATAACTATTATACAAAAAACGTTTATCTTTAGGTGGAAGTTTTACCGGATGAATGGCAGCCAGTTTATAATCAGATTTTACCGGAAGATTGATAGGCGAATAATGAATTTTTAGTTTTTTCTTTTCTACACGAAGGTCTGCTTTAGGTCTTTCATCTAGCTTTTTTACTTCCTGAACCGCCGGATTATATGATTTTTCTATATCAATGCTTTCTTGTTCGATTTGAGAAAAAACAACCCGAACCCCTGAAAAAAAAAGAACAAACATAAGAAGAGGTATTCGCTTCATAAAACTATTTTTTTCAAAAGTAATTATTTATTAATTAAATTTTGCTTTGTTGTTGCTCTTTTGATGATCTCTGTCATCTCCGGATAACTTTTTATAAGGGTTTCCAGCGTATAGTTGGCTTGATAAGGGTCTTTCAACGCTAGATAATTATTCGCCATTATAAGCAATCCTCTTGCAGTCCACTTTTTTTGTAATCCGTATTTTGATGCCAAATCAAAAATCAAATCATTAGATTTTTTATAGTGTTTTTGCCGGGATAAGGCTTCTGCTTTATAATATAAGGCTTCTGCCTTGACAGCGGCTTTTTTTGAATGTGATAGTTCTTCGTAATAAGGCAGCGCTTTTTCCAAGTCTGTTTTAACCAAATTTCGAGCGACAATCAACTTTGCATCTTGCTTTGCTGAAGCCGAGGCGTGGTTACTCTCCAGTACTTTTTTAGCGTAAGGAAGCGCCTTCTCATCCTCCTGATTTAGATGATAAATTCTCATAATACCTACTTGTGCAAAGTTTTGATAGACTTCGTTTGAGGTGTTTTTGCTCAGCATCAATAACGAATGTAGTGCTTGGGGTTTTTGTTCTTTCTTCAGATAAATTTGCGCTAATCTAAGGCAGGCTCTAACTTGGTAAGCAGGTGTTTGTTTTATTTCTTCAAAAAGTATAAGCGCCTGCTCCTCATTATGCAGTTGATATAAACTCTCTGCTTCATAATACTTTGCTTTCGTTTGATGCACCGATTGCGGATATTTTTTTAAAAAATCATGGAACAGAGGAGCTGCTTTTTCAAAATCTTTTTCATTATATTTCTTCTCAGCCGCTTCATAAGCTAACCGGCTCAATTTATTTTTATCTACGGTAATTCCCACTTCTTCTGTCCATTTTTCATAAGCGTATATTTGCCCCGTTTGCGTATATATTTTTTGAATGCTTACTGCCGACTCTTGTGCTGCAGAACTATTAGGAAAATCCTTAACGATACTTTTATAAGATTCCAAAGCCTTGTTCAACTCATGGCGATTATAATATATTTGTGCTTTTTTTAATTCAGCAAACGGCGTTAGATGGCTCCCTGGAAATTGTTGCCGCATTTGTGTGAACAAGGTAACTGATAGTTCATTTTTACCCTGCTTAAAATAAGTGCCTGCCAGTTGATACATAGCATCATCTGCATATTCTGATTGCGGGTATTTCTTTAAAAAACTTTCCAGCTCTTGTTGTTTCTTCTCCCGGCGATCCACCAGTCCGTAAACCATAGATTTTTGAAAAGCGGCGTAATCCTGCTGTGGAACTTTTTCATCAATTGCCTTTTGATATTCTTCTAATGACGCCCAAAAATGCCCTGAGGCATACTCACTATCTGCCAATCGTAGTTGTGCATCTTGTTTATAGCGCAAGTCTTTAGTTTGTGCTATAAATTGTTTAAAGGCATAGACCGCTTTTTCATAGTCCTTTTGTTTAAAGTATAGATAGCCTTTGTTATAATCAATATAACGGGCTTCTTTGATTTTTGGTTTTTGTTTTTCCAATTGCTCAAGGCGGCGTAATGCTTCTTCATAAAACCCTTGTTGATATTCTGCCTGTGCTAGCCAATAGTATGCACGGGTTACCTCCTTTAATTGTATTCCAAGAGCGATTACTTCATTAAAAATATTTTTTGCATGGGCATAATCTCCCTTTTCATATAATTGTGCTCCATATTTATAACCGACTTGCGCCTGTATTTCTTTTAAAGAAGGACGGGTCTTCACCAACTGGGTTTTTAATATTGTATAAGCCTGTGCGTATTCATCTAAATTTTGATAATAATTCACTAGTAATCTGTGCATTTCGGCATGGTGTATAGAACCAGGGAAGGTATCCATATACTTGTTAATTAGTTCAGGAACGGTTTTTTGCGAACTGCCGATTTCATAGCTTAATTTCACTGCATTGTAAAAAGCATCTTCCTTTATTTTACTATCAAAATCCATTTCAACCGCTGAGTTGAACGCGTTAAGTGCTTCTTTTTTTTGCGCTTCTTTTATGTAAGAGTGCCCCAATTGATAATAGGCTTTTTGGGCAATTATATCTTTTCCGGCTACAATTTTATTATAATTTTCAATGGCTTTCTTAGCATTTCCGGTTTGCTCATAAGAAAATCCCAGGCGGTAGTAATCTGCCGGTGTTAACGTCTTTGCAGAGGATTTATATTCTTCGAGATAAGGAATGGCGTCCTGGTATTTTTTCTTATTAAAATAGCTCTCACCTATCAATTTCTGGGGTTCTTTTCCAGACTTATCCGTTCGGATATGCGCGGAGATAAGTTTCTTTCCTTCTTCAATGGCTCGATCATAATCAGCATCTTTGTAAGCAGTTTGTAACAAATAAGGAAGAACTTTGTTTCGATACTTATTCGTATATTTTAAGCGGGTGAAAATCTTTTTTGCCGCAGGTATTTTTCCTTGTTGATAGAGAATATGCCCTGAGAAATATTGGGCGTCATTAAAAAATTTAGACCTGGGCAATACCTGCTCAAAAGCAGATAATGCGCTATCGTATTGATGTTGCGTAAAGCCCGCATAGCCCACATGAAAAGCCTCTTCACTCTTTTTATAGTACTTTTTATTTGCTTTATCATAATATGTAAAAGCTTGTTTATAATCTCCTGATTTGTAAAAATATTCTCCTAAATCCTGATATGATTCCTGAACATAATTTTGATTAGGGTGTGCTTTAGCAAAGGTCTCAAAACGATCAACAGCCCCTTCTTGATGAAGTTTTATCCCACAAAGTAAAGCATAAAACCGACTAATCTCACGAATCTCTCTGGATTTTTTTTCGTCTGTGGCAATTGCACGATAACGATATTGTGCAAACGAATAGGATTGGCTTTGGTAAATCTCGGTAGCTAAGCCAAAATCTTTATCACTCGCTGCATAAATAGAGGCTTTTTGTGCAGATAAAGTAATTGTTATAAAATATAATCCGTAAATAATCCTTTTTTTTGTCATTCAAAATATTTATACGTTTTAAAGATACGACATTTTATTCAATTCTTGAGACCGTTGCAAAAAGTACACTAACAAAAAAAGCAACGCCCGATAAAAATTAAACACCGGAGCAACCTAATGGTTGTGAGGATTTTAATTTTTTGAGAAGGAAGCCGTTTGAAGTTAGGTGCTTTCTTTTTCATACTTTTTTATGTGTCCTGCAACGGTCTATTCTTATTCTTATGGGTAAAACGTTAAAAATAATGCCTGATTGTGTATAAAACAACTATTTTTTATGTATTATGCAACGGTTTAATATAAAAGATAGTTAAGTTTCGTGAAACACTTAACGTTGCTTATATCAGAGAATTTTAACTTACACATTTTTTCTATTATCTTTTAGCGTAGAATAACTCTCCATTTTGCCGTATTATTTTTTTCGGCAACATATTGATTTAATACGAGTTGGGTGTATTTTGAATAAGAAGAAGTCCCTTTCTGGCCATTTGATTTTAAATATAAGTCGTTTGCCTTGCTAAAAATATCGTTGAGTTTCCCTCTATATTTTTTATGGTGTAAAATATCTGCTTTCCTGTCTCTTTCTACCCTTTCAGATAATTGTTTTCTAAAAACTTTAAACTTTTCACGGTCTATTTTATATACTTCGTAAAGAAAGCGCCAAAGGGTATTATAATAAGCAGAATACTGCATATCTTTATTATGAGAATTCAAACAATTTAAAAACGCCATATAATTGGCTTCCTTTTCACTTGCAAAACCATATTGATGCGTCATCTCATGGCTAATAACCATACCATAATCCATGGTTGGAATCGTGCTGTTTACTTGTGCAGAACCAAAAAAGGGGTTGTAATACCCTCCCATTCCTAAGTAAGAAATCCAACGAGAGTACCAGCTAATATATAAGGGCTTTTTTACGTATGACTCTAACCCTATTTTCTTTCCCAGAGTATCATAGGCTTTTGAAACGACCGTAGCCATCGGAGCAAGCGTGTTTTTATTTTTAAAAACTCCTTTTTCATCCTCTTGTAATTGTTCTCTTAACTCATTGGTTTTTTTTATAAAAAGGGCCGTAATATCAAACAGACCCTGATTTGTTATCTGTTGTGGTGTTAAGTTAAATTGCTTAGAGAAAGGATATTTATAATAATTGATCCCCCAAAAAAAATGAAAGGAGAAATAAAATATGTTGCACACAAGCAATATTCTATATAAAAAGACCTTAACGCCTTTCAGCCTGCTTTTTAATAGTAAGATGAGCCAATACAGCCCTATTATTATTAGAAGGGCATATACTAAATCCCCTAAAGGAAACCCAAAAAAACCGAAAACATATCGCTGAAATGAAGACAGATAAGAGTAAAGTCCTTCCGTATAAAACTGCGTAATAAATCCTGGAAACTGCGCTAACAGTCGTACCAAAAGAACTTGAAAAAATAGTAAGATAAAAAGTATAATTATTTTGCTGAATGGCTTTTTCATGGGTCATAATTTATAATTGGTCACGATAAACTTTAATTTTTCCCAAATGTATTAATTATATAATGAATGAGAAACTATTTTCTGAGACCGTTGCAGAACACATAAAAAAGTATGAAAAAGAAAGCATCTAACTTCAAACTGATTTCTTGTCAAAAAATTAAAATCCTCCACAACCATTAGGTTGCTCCGGTGTTTAATTTTCCTCGGGCGTTGCTTTTTTTTGTTAGCGTGCTTTTTGCAACGGTCTCTTTCTTTTAAAATAGCAGGATAAGCCCTATTTTTGTACTGATGAATACCTCTGATAAAATCAATTTACTGTTAAAAACGCTGCCCGAAACACCCGGCGTTTATCAATATTTTGATAAAAATGAGAATATATTATATATTGGAAAAGCAAAGAATTTAAAAAAACGGGTAAGTTCATATTTTACTAAAACTCCCGAATCAGGTAAGACAACAGTACTAATAAAGAAAATAGCGGATATTAAAACCTTAGTAGTTGAAACGGAATTTGATGCGTTATTACTTGAGAATAATTTGATAAAAAAACATCAGCCTAAGTATAACATTATGCTCAAGGATGATAAAACCTACCCCTGGATATGTATTAAAAATGAGCCGTTTCCAAGAGTTTTTTCTACCCGAAGAGTAGTCAAAGACGGGTCGGAATATTTCGGCCCCTATTCCTCAGTTAAGATGATGAATGCTTTATTAGATTTGATTAGAACAATTTATCCACTGCGCAACTGTCATTATCCTTTATCGGGAAAAAATATACATAAAAATAAATTTAGCGTTTGTTTAGAGTATCATCTAAATAATTGCCTTGGCCCCTGCGAGGCTTATCAGACAGAAGAAGCGTATGATAAAATTATTCATGCGGTTCGTAACCTGCTCAAAGGAAATTTTAATGACGCAAAAACGTATATGTATCAATTAATGCAGAAATATGCGGCTGAATTAAAATTTGAAGAAGCACAAGATATAAAAGATAAAATAGCTATTTTAGAAAACTATCAGGTCAAATCAACAGTAGTCAATCCAAAAATTAATGATGTAGATGTTTTTTCAGTCGTGGGAGACTCAGAATATGCTTATGTTAATTACATGAAAGTGAATCATGGCGCTATTATACAAGGCCATACTTTTGAGTATCGTAAAAAGTTGAACGAATCAGACAAGGAAATCCTGCAAAATACATTAGTTGAAATTAGAGATCGGTTTCATTCTCAATCGCGCGAAATTTATTCTTTGTTGGATATTAATTTTAAAATTCCGGGCGTAAAATTGACCATTCCCAAAATAGGAGATAAGCGGAAGCTAATTAAGTTGTCGTTGAGAAATGCTAAATACTTTCGGCAGGAACGCTTTAAACAATTTAAAATCATAGATCCCGATCGTCATACGAATCGCATTATGGCGCAGATGAAAAAGGATTTGCGCATGCCCGTTGAACCTCGTACCATTGAATGCTTCGATAATTCAAACATACAAGGCGTTCATCCGGTGGCGGCTTGTGTAGTTTTTAAAAATGGAACGCCCTATAAGAAAGATTATCGCCATTATAAAGTAAAAACAGTAGAAGGACCTGATGATTTTGCTTCGATGACCGAGATCATTTATCGCCGCTATCATCAGTTATTAAAAGAGAAAATAACTTTACCTGATTTAATTATAATTGATGGCGGAAAAGGACAACTTAATGCGGCATTGAAAAGTCTAAAACAGTTAAAAATTCGAGGAAAGGTAACGATTCTTGGAATTGCTAAACGACTGGAAGAATTATTTTTTCCTGACGACCCCGTTCCGCTTTACTTAGATAAAAATTCCGAAACTTTAAAAGTGATCCAATATGCGCGTAATGAAGCACATCGTTTTGGAATTACCTTTCATCGAAGTTTAAGAAGCAAAAGCGCGACAAAAAGCGAGTTAGAAAATATCAAGGGGATTGGTGAAAAAACAATTATTGAATTGCTTAAAAAGTTCAAATCTGTCAAAAGAATCAAAAAAGTTTCAAGAACAGAATTAGAAGAAATCGCAGGGAGACATAAAGGTAATTTAGTTTTCCAGTATTTTAATACGAAAGACCTTTAGCCTGCGCTAAAGGTTTTCAGAAAATATGAAACTAAAATTCATATTCCGCTTGAAATTGTTTTGCAAAATAGTTCATCAATTTCGTTTTTACTTGTTGCATAGGAACTTCATGCTGTAGCTCTTGACGGAGCGAGGTAACCTGCTTTCCCTTAATACCGCAGGGGATAATATGATTAAAATGATTCATTTTTGTATTGACATTAAGCGCAAATCCGTGCATGGTAACCCACCGACTCATCCGCACCCCAATGGCACATATTTTTCTTGCCTGAGGTTTTCCCACATCTAACCAAACCCCGGTTTCTCCTTTTGAGCGCATGCCCTCCAAATTATAATCTCGTAATACCTGAATAATTATTTCCTCTAAAAATCGTAGATATTGATGTAGGTCGGCAAAAAAATTGTCCAAATCTAATATAGGATAACCTACGATTTGTCCTGGTCCGTGATACGTAATATCTCCACCCCGGTTAACCCTATAGAAGGAAATATCGGTATCTTTTAAAAAATTTTCAGTTGCTAATAAGTTTTTTATATTGCCACTCTTCCCTAAGGTGTAAACCGGTAAATGCTCTACAAATAGCAAATAATTATCCGTAGCGAACCCTAACTTTTTTTCTTTCGAGCGTTTACGGTTTTCTATTTTTTGTTGGATGATTCGGTCAAAGAGTTGTGTTTGATAATCCCAAGCCTTTTGATAATTCATTAACCCTAAATCTTGAAATTTCATAACTTTATTTTTCATCGATTGACGTAAGTTGAGCAAACACGGTTTACCTCCATTTTTATTTAAATTTCTTCTATCATATCCTCCAAAGGACGCCTAACTTTCTTAAAGGCTTTATAAGGGTCATCTTCTGCTGCGTAACCTATGGGCAATACTAATACCGATGTTAATTGTTTTTCTTTCAATCCTAATACTTCATCATATTTTTCTGCAACAAATCCTTCCATAGGGCAACTGTCAACCCCTTCTTCTGCACAGGCAATAAGCAGCGTCCCCATAGCAATATAGGCTTGTTGAGCTGCCCATTGATGCTTTTTTGGTGTATCGAGTGATTTTATAAAATTAGAACCCTTTGCTTTATATTCTTTTAAAGCGCCTTCAGGCAATTTTCGTTCATTTTCTACAAAATGAATATAATCTTCTATAAAGATTTCGTTAATATCCGTACGAATGGCTAATACCAATAGATGAGAAGCCTCAACAACTTTTGTTTGACCAAAAGAATGGTTTATAAGTACTTTTCTTTTTTCTTTATTATTCACTAATACAAATTTGTAGGGCTGAAGTCCAAAGGAGGAAGCGCTTAAATTAGCCGCTTTTAAAATGCGTGTAACCTTTTCTTTTGATACTTTTTTCGTTGGGTCAAATTTTTTTGTTGCGTAACGCTTCTGTAATTTTTCTATTAATGTCATTCTATTTGTTATTAAAAAATTAAAGGATTTAAAATAAATATAGTGGTTTATAAATAGTGGTTTATAAATTATTATTGTTCGATTAAAGCAGTCCGAGCTCTTTTTGTTTAAATTTAGGCAGACTTTTTATAACCAAATTATAGGAATGATTAATTAATTCATACAAAAAGGGAATGCTTAAACTGCCATTAAATTGTACCGTATTCCAATGCTTTTTGTTCATGTGATAACCGGAGAAACTTCAGGGTATAACTCTCTTAATTCTATAGAATAATCGGGATTGCATTTTAAGTTAACCTTAAACCCGGCACCCTCCAAATCAGTAATAGCAAATATTTTTCCTGCAACTTTAAATACTAAATTTTCCGGGCTGAAAGGAAATTCTTCTGTAACAAAAGGTTTTTCTAAACAAAAACCTCTAAACTGCTCAATATTCATCTTCAGCAAAAATAAAACATTTTTTTAAGTTTAAGAAAATAAATAAAGAGACCGTTGCAAAAAGCAATCTAACAAAAAAATGCAACGCTCAAGGAAAATTAAATCCTGGGGCAGCCTAATGGTTGTGAGGATTTTAATTTTTTGATAAGGAAGCCGTTTGAAGTTAGATGCTTTCTTTTTCATACTTTTTTATATATTCTGCAACGGTCTCATAAATACCATTTAAGATTACTTCTATGAAATTATTCTTACTTTTGTATTTTAGTAAATTAAAAAAGTAAAAATGATAAAAAGTTGGAAAAATTTAGATGCCATAGAGAAAATAGATGCCCTCATTGAAAACTCAAAGCATAAACCGCAGATTATTTTTAAACACAGCAAAACGTGTGGAATCAGCCAAAGTGCCTATGATAAACTGGAATCGGGATTTGCCTTATTAGAAGGTAAAGTTGATTTTCATTATTTAGATTTGCTGTCTTATCGTTCTGTATCGCAAGAAGTGGCAGAAAAAACAGGCGTTTTACATCAGTCGCCGCAAATTATTTTATTAGAAAATGGTAAGGTAGTTTATACCGTAACGCATTTGGCAATAAGTCCGGAAAAAATAGTTGAGCATTTAGTTTAAGAGACCTTCAGATGGCACTGACCTGAAGTTGATAGAGTGCTTTTTTAAACCCTCACGCTATGATTAATTTTTTCTCAAATAAGAAAATACGTGAGTGAGGCATAACAGTTTCGCCTACCTTTTCAAACCCTTGATGGGTATAGTATGAATATAACTTTTTATTATCTGCATTACAATCTAATCTAAATAGACGAATAGACTTATTACGAAGTAATTGCTCAATATCGTCTAATATTTTTCTACCGATCTTATTTCCTTTATATTCTTCCTTTATTACTAGCGAATGCACGTATCCGGCTTTTTTATTTTTCTTTCCCCAGTATAGTTCATCGGAAAACATAAGCCTGTACATACCTATTAATTTATCTGTATGCCCATCATATACAAAATAAAATTGTTGTTGCTCTAATCCCTCTCTAATCCAATTCAAACGCTCTTCCGTTGGGTCTAACCACACTTGCCAATGATTTATTTTTTCTCTCTTTAGCCAATTTGCAGTCTGTTTTAAAAGCGATAAAATTACATCGTATTCTTCAATAGATGCTTTTCGTTTTTTTAAAAGCATTTAAATTTTTTTATCTTTTTACAAATATAAGTTTATAAATTTATTGAGCCCTTTGCAAAAAGCACTCTAACAAAAAAATGCAACGCTCGATAAAAATTAAATGCCGGAGCAACCTTTTGGGTATGGAGGATTTTAATTTTTTGAGAAGGAAGCAGTTTGAAGTTAGATGCTTTCTTTTTCATATCTTTTTATGTGTTTTGCAACGGTCTCTTAACATGAGAGCGTAAGTGCGATGCCAGCATTTCCACCTCCAATAATTCCAATTCTCATAAGTCTAAAGATGATTTAAGATATTTTTAGATAATTTATTAATGATATACAAATTATTTATAAATCCACCATTCTATTTAATGTATATTCAATCATTTTTTTAATCGCTTCATCCGGTCTTTCACTAAACGTATGTGTGAACCTATTAGCAATAATACAATTCATAGAACATGCTCGATGACCTAGTAATTTAGAGAGCCCATAAATAACCGATGTTTCCATCTCCATATTAGTAATTCTCAAGCCATGATAACGAAAACTTGAAATTTTATCGTTCAACATTCGATCCTTTACTTTTAAGCGAATTTCTCGTCCCTGAGGGCCATAAAAACCTCCTGCGGTCGCTGTAAAACCTTTTATCGATTCAGCCCCGGCAATAGCGTTAACCAATTCTATATCTGTTTTAATGACATAAGGCTTTCCCATTTCAGGATTAGCGCCAATATGTTGAATCACTGAATCCTCAATTTCTTTTTCAAAGAAAAATTCGGGTGTTTGATAAAAATGCATCACATTGTCGAACCCGATAGCATATTCCGCTGCAACATAACTATCGACTGGGATATCCGGCTGAAATGAACCCGAAGTACCAAGCCGTACGAGGGTGAGTCGCCTTAAATTATTTTTTACTTCTCTCTTTTGCAAATCAATATTCGCTACCGCATCTAGTTCCGTTAGTACAATATCAATATTATCGGGTCCCATCCCTGTTGAAATTACGGTAAAACGTTTCTCGCTAAACCACCCTGTATGCGTTACTATTTCCCTTTTAGACGTCTTAAACTCTATTTTATCAAAAAAAGCCGATACTTTCGCTACTCGATTCGGATCTCCTACTAAAATCACGCGATCTGCAAGATTTTCCGGGTGTAAATTAATATGGTAAATACTTCCGTCAGGATTTAATATCAATTCGGATTCTTTTATTTTCATTATCTTTTTTATTTTTTAAAGGGATTAAAAAACGGTTATATGGTTTCAAGCTATAAATGCTAACTTGTATTGAACGCCATTGATTCGCCTAATTAACCTCCTACCCTTTTCACACGATAGCCCTTATCTTTTAAAAAAGTCATTATTTTCTCTCGCACATTCCCTTGAATAACAATCGTTCCTTCTTTTACAGAACCCCCTGTGCCGCACTTTATTTTAAGTTCTTTTGCTAATGATTTTAAATCTTCATTTGTTCCTATAAAACCGCATATAATAGATACCGTCTTACCAGAACGTCCCTTTTTTTCTAATTTAACCTCTAATAATTGCTTGGTCGGGTGCAGCGTTTTTTCTTTGTTTTCTTCTTTAGGTTCTATTTTAGACTGAAAATTTTTGTTCGTTGAAAAAACCATTTCTCCCAGTTCATCTTTCCAATCTTGCTGTTTTTTTTTCATTGAATTTTTTTATAGCGATTGTTTATAGCAACTGTAAGTCAGCCCTATCTAAAGGTTTCTAAATCGTCATAGAAAAGATACGGCTTTTAGGCTTTTTGCGTATCATCCTCAAATCCAAAGCCATACAAACATTTCGTACAAAAGAACGACCTATTTCTTTAATCCTCAATTGATGCTCCGTTATTTCTATCAAGCCGTCTTTTTTTAATTCCTTCATACGATATAAGGATTCTTCCAGTTCTGGAAAGCGTAATGTTTCGTCTTTCCATGAAGTTTCTAACCTACACATCAGATTTAAAATATGTTGGCGAACAATCAGGTCTTCATTTGTCAATAAATGCCCCCGGTAAATGGGTAATTGGTCAGAATCTATTTTTTTATAATATTCCTCTATAGTCTTTACATTTTGAGCAAAGCTATACCAACTGTCGCTAATGGAGGAAACTCCAAGGCCAATCATCAGTTGGGTTCTTGAAGAAGAATAACCCATAAAGTTTCGATGAATGGTTTTATTTTTTAAGGATTGATAAAGCGCGTCTGTCATTTTAGAGAAATGATCCATTCCTATCTCATGGTAACCGCAAGCTATCAACATTTGCTTCCCTATTTCATACAATTCTCTTTTTTCATCTGCGCTGGGCAAGTCGTGTTCGTCAAAACCGCGTTGTCCTACCCCTTTTATCCAAGGGACATGGGCATAACTGTAAAAAGCAATTCGATCGGGCTGTAGTTCTTGTATTTTGTTAATGGAGTCTTGTATGCTTTTGATTTTTTGAAAGGGTAAACCGAAAACCAAGTCATGTGATAGGGAGGTGTAACCTATTTTACGAGACCATTTTGTAACCTTGGCTACCTTTTCAAAGGGCTGAATTCGGTTAATAGACTTTTGTACTGTTATATCAAAATCCTGTACGCCGAAACTAACCCGCCGAAAACCCAAATCGTAAAACATTTGCAAATGTTCGTAGGTAGTATTGTTGGGGTGCCCTTCAAAACTAAACTCAGGATCTTTGGCAACAATACTTTGCTTTAAAATAGACTCTAGTAAGCGCTTAAGGTTATTGGGGCTGAAAAAAGAAGGTGTTCCCCCACCTAAATGTAATTCTTTGATAAAGGGTTTTTCAGGCAACAAATTCAAATACATTTGCCACTCTTTTATTACGTGCTCAATATAAGATTCTTCAACCGAATGCTGTTTGGTTATGCGTTTATTACACGCACAAAAAGTACAAAGGCTTTCGCAAAAAGGCATGTGAATATATAAAGAAATTCCTTCAGAGCTATTGGACTCGATAAAAGACCTTTTCATAGTTTTTATCCAATCCTTTGTTGTCCAGTTACTTTCTTCCCAATAAGGTACTGTTGGATAACTTGTATAACGAGGTCCTGGTATATTATACTTTTTTATTAAATTTCGATTCATTTTTTTAAAATCAAAAAACTCATCATAAAATCAGAAAAATTTGTATCCATTTTTTCCACCCTGGTTTCATCTATTTAAAAAGCGAAGGTAATAAAAGTTGAGATGAAAAATAAATAAAAGACCATTAGCTTGCGCTGACTTGCAGTTGCAGAATATAAAATATCCATACGCACAGAAGCATTTAACTTTAAACGGCGCCCTTCTGAAAAAATTAAAATCCTCAAAACCATAAGGTTGCTCCGGTATTTAATTTTTATCGGGCGTTGCATTTTTTTGTTAGCGTGCTTTTCGCAATGGTCTCGTTGACTTGCATTTGCTAAAGTGTTTTGTGCAAAGAACTCTTATTTTGCAAACTTAGATACTAGGGTTACAAAATATTTTCGTAACATTGACGTCTATTTTTAATTAAAATAAAAGTATAGTATTATGAGAATAGGGCTGCCTAAAGAGATAAAAAACAACGAAAATAGAGTAGGACTAACCCCCAGCGGAATAGTAGAATTAGTAAAAAACGGGCACACAGTGTTCGTTCAAGCGAATGCTGGAACCGGCAGCGGATTTTCCGATGAAGACTACCTAAAAGCAGGTGCCGAAATATTATCCACTATAGAAGAGGTGTATGATACCACTGAAATGATTGTAAAGGTAAAAGAACCGATAGAGAGAGAATATGAATTGATTAAAGAAAATCAAGTCGTATTTACTTATTTTCATTTTGCCTCCTCTTACACGCTTACTGAAGCGATGATAAAAAGCGGTGCAATATGTATTGCTTATGAAACGGTAGAAGATGCGGACCATAGTTTACCACTATTAATCCCCATGTCAGAAGTTGCCGGAAGGATGGCAGTACAACAAGGGGCAAAATATTTAGAAAAACCTTTGAAAGGCATTGGAATTCTTCTCGGAGGAGTCCCGGGCGTTCCTCCGGCAAAAGTAAGTATTCTTGGGGGAGGTATAGTAGGAATACAAGCCGCAAAAATAGCCGCCGGTATGGGCGCGGATGTTACTATATTAGATATTGATATAAAAAGAATGCGGTATTTAGATCAAGTAATGCCTGCTAATGTTAAAACAGAAATGTCTAACGAGTTAAATATCATAAAACATGCTCGAAAGGCAAACTTAATTATTGGTGCAGTTTTGGTGCCTGGAGCGAAAGCCCCCAGATTAATTGCCCGGGAAATGTTAAAAGAAATGCGGCCAGGAACTGTTTTGGTAGATGTAGCTGTAGATCAGGGGGGATGCTTTGCAACCACCCGTCCAACTACGCACCAGGACCCCGTCTATATTATTGATGAAATTATACATTATTCAGTTGCTAATATGCCGGGCGCAGTGCCCCATACCTCAACTTTGGCACTAACCAATGCTACGCTACCCTATGTAATTGAGTTAGCAAACAAGGGCTGGAATAAAGCATGTAAAAATAATTTGGCACTGAAGCTAGGGGTGAATATTATCAAAGGAAATGTGGTATATCACGCAGTTTCTGATGCCTTCGGATTGAAATCGTATGAAATCGCCGACTTTTTGTAAGGGAAAATTAATTTAAGATTAAATTTTTTATATTTGAATACAAGTAGCCTGGTGGTGCCACGAATATCAAACCCAGAAACTAGCATTCATAATCCGGAAGATGAGATGATCATTTTCGAAATAGATGATAACTGCTTAACGCTATATAAAAATAAACTTTGGGGCTGTTTAGACCACGATTGTGTAAAATAGAGAAATAATTAAAATCAAATAAAATGAAGAAAATATTTATTGTATTAATTATCGCCTTGTCCTCAACGGTGTCGCTGTGTGATTAACTTTTCACACATTTATATGCAATAAAAATTACTACAAGAGAAAGCAAAAAACTCATACCGGTGTATAACAAAAAATAAAGAATATTCCCATGACGAAGGAAAGTAAAATTTTCAAAAGCAAAACTTGACCAGGTAGTAAAGCCCCCACAAAATCCTACCGTAATAAACAGTTGTATAGATTTTGAAGACCATTGTTTTTCAAGAAGCGCAATAGAAATTCCAATAATAAAAGCACCTGCAACATTTACAATTAAAGTGCCAAAAGGAAAATTAGCGTTTAACAAGCGCCCGATAAAAAAACGCAATATACTTCCCATGCCCCCTCCTATAAAAATAAATAATATTTCTTTCATTAGATAAATTAAAATGTCGGTTTGTATTTTACAAAATTAATGTATAAATTTCGCCAAAAATAATTTAATTATGGAAATAATTCACATCAGTGCTGAATGCTTTCCTGTTGCTAAAGTAGGTGGCTTAGCAGATGTCGTAGGCGCGTTGCCTAAATACTTAAATGGAGCAAATGCAATTCATAAGGTGATTATGCCCTTTTATGATAAACCCTTTATAAAAGAAAATGAATGGGTGGTTGATTATGAGAATAAAATTCAATGCGGCTTTAATGAACACAAGGTTAAAATTTTAAAAGAAAAAAAAGACCAAATAGGGTTTAATTTATATGTAATTTGGATTGAAACCCTTTTTAACCGAGAAAAAGTTTATGGTTATGAAGATGACAGCTATAGATTTCTAACTTTTCAAACTGCCGTATTAGACTGGATGAATCAATGGGAACATCGCCCGGATATTATACATTGTCATGATCATCAAACCGGGCTTATTCCTTTCATGTTAAAATACTGCTATAAATACATTGATCTAACCCATATTCCAACGGTTTTCACTATTCACAATGCACACTATCAGGGCTGGATGAACTGGGATATGCTGCAATATTTCCCATGGTTTCATAAAGAAAACGATCAAAAATATTTAGAATGGAAAGGCGGGTTAAACTCGTTGGCTTCAGCTATAAAATGCGCTTGGAAAGTAACCACAGTCTCTCCCCATTATATGTGGGAGTTAAGCCAGGATGCCAATGGGTTGGCGCCATTAATCAGAGATGAATTTTCCAAATGCATCGGAATCTTAAATGGAATAGATGAGAATATATGGAATACCAAAAAAGATAAATATCTAATCAAAAACTATGATTTGCGAAACTTTAGGAAAGTACGTTTTGAGCATAAAAAATGGCTCTGCAATCGATTTAATTTAGATATAAAAAAACCGCTCATAGCCTTTCTCGGACGTTTTGTTTTTGAAAAAGGGGCAGATATGCTATCCGAAATCATTTTAAACTCACTACATAAGGCAAAACAAGAGGTTAATTATCTAATACTTGGAAAAGGTTTAGAATCGATTAAACAATCACTGGAAAGCATACTCTCACAGACTCATGGAAGTCTCGCCTTATATGTAGAATATAATGAACCGCTTTCTCATAAGGTATATGCCGGCACTGATTTTATGCTTATCCCTTCAAGAACAGAGCCTTGTGGGTTAACCCAAATGTACTCAGCACGCTATGGTGCTATTCCTTTAGTTAGAACGGTAGGCGGCTTATACGATACCGTACCCGATTATGAAGATAACGGCGGTTTTGGCATTCGATTTATTCACAATAATGTACACGATGTAGCACATGCAATAGGCCGCGCAATTCATTTGTATCAAAATACTCAAAAGAAAGCGCTCATTCAAAAAAGAATGATGAAAATTGATTTTTCATGGAACAAATCTGTAAAACAATATAGAACTTTATATACTAACTTAATTCGACAAGTATCATGAATAAATCCAACACCAATGTATTAGCAGTGATTCTCGGAGGAGGAAGGGGGTCTCGATTATATCCATTAAGCTATCAACGTGCCAAGCCGGCAGTTCCTGTAGCAGGAAAGTATCGTTTGGTTGATATTCCCATTTCAAATTGTTTAAATTCACAAATGAATAAAATTTACGTTTTAACGCAGTTTAACTCCGCCTCATTAAATCGTCATATTAAAAATGCTTATGTCTTTGATGTTTTTAGCAAAGGGTTTATACACATTTTAGCAACCGAACAAACCCCTAAATTTGACTCATGGAACCAAGGCACATCAGATGCAGTAAGGCGAAACATTATGCATTTTGATAAAATAGATTTTAATTATATGCTTATCCTCTCAGGAGATCAGTTGTATCACATGGATTATCGTGAAATGCTGGATCATCATAAAGCTAAAAAAGCAGATATTTCTATCGCGACCATTCCGGTAAGTGCAAACGATGCAACCGGGTTTGGTATAATGAAAAAAGATGAAGAAGATACCATTACTTCATTTATTGAAAAACCTTCATTAGATGAATTGCAGCATTGGCAATCAGATACAGGAGATCGCATGAAAGCAAAAGGACTAGATTATCTCGCCTCCATGGGAATTTATATGTTTAATCGAAAAGTTGTTTTTGATATTCTTAATAAAACCGATGCTAAAGACTTTGGTAAAGAGGTTATCCCTAACGCTCTAGAACCCTACCATGTAGTAAGTTTTCAACACAATGGTTATTGGACTGATATAGGTACCATTAAATCATTTTTTGAAGCTAATTTAGACCTGGCAGATAACATTCCTAAATTTAACCTATACGATAATAACAATATTGTTTACACCAATCCGAGATTATTGCCTACTTCAAAAATAATGAGTACAAGTATTGAAAACACAGTAATTTCAGACGGATGTATTATTCATGCAAAAAAGTTAAACCGTGCAGTAATAGGAATTAGAACACGTATTGGAAAAGGCACAATAATTCGCAACAGCTATATTCTTGGAGCAGATCGTTATGAAACCATTGAAGAGATGAAAAATTCTGCAGTTCCGCCAATAGGTATTGGGGAGAACTGTAATATAGAAAATGCCATTATCGATAGAGATTGCCGTATTGGAAATAATGTAACCATAAAAGGAAATAACAACTTAGAATATTATGACGATGATAAATATACCATCATAGAAGGTATTGTAGTGGTAAAAAAGAACGTTATCATAGAAAATGGCTCCCATATTGGATAGAAATGAGAACATTGCAGAACACATAAAAAAGCATGAAAAAGAAAGCATTTAGCCTCTCGCTTCAAACGGCTTCTTTACTTCGACCATGCTCAGTAACCTATAAAATACTTACAATCAAAATATTGCGCTGTGTTTAGCTTCGCTGACTTGTAGTTGATAGCGTATTTTTTGCAACGGTGTGACATTTTTTTGGCACGATTTTAAACTTTAACATTTTTTTAACTTTTGATGAAATTCATGCTTTTTTATTAACAAAATTTGTTAAAGTGTTTAAATAAAAGGCTTTATAAATAAACCACTTAGCCTCTTTTTTCTATTTCTTAAAATAATGATTTTATCCTTCTTAAAATTGGTTAAAAATAAGATTGATGCAATAAGCTAGCCTATAGTTACTTGTTTTTTAAAATAATAAATTATAAGTTTGGCTTAAATTTTTCTTTTTTAATTTTTAAAATTATAAAGAAAAGAAATAAAAAATTGTATAACCACTATAAATTAATTGAAGCATGAAAAAAAGTATGATTGATTACACCGCAATCCTACCCCGTCTGATGAATAGGGGGGGGGCAAGTTGTTTATTATTAAGCGGCTTCCTTCTATTGATGTTTACGGCGCTTCAGGCGCAAGAAATAGTAAAGGGTTTAGTTCGCGATGATACAGGCGAGCCATTATCGGGCGTATATATTGAAAGCGAGAGCGGACAAAGTACGGAAACCGATGCCAATGGGAAATATACGATTACCGCAAAGCAGGGAGAAAAACTTACGTTCTCTTATATTGGTAAGCAAGACCTCACAAAAAAAGTTAGTGGAACTACGCTGAATATAACACTGACAGGGAAAGTGAACTTAATCGGTGAGACGGTGATTGTGGCGTATGGAAAATCAACGAAAAAGGAATTGACAGGAGCAGTCAATACCATCGATGCCGAAACTTTAGAAAAACAACAAGTTACTTCTATCACCCAAGCCATTCAGGGGAATGCGCCGGGCGTTACCATCATAAACAGCGGTGGCCAGCCAGGAAATAATCCTACCATAAGAATTAGAGGAACAGGAAGTATCAATGCCTCTGCCAGCCCTTTAATTATAGTGGATAATTTGCCTTATAATGGGAATATAAACACCATAAGCGAAGATCAGGTAGAATCCATAACGTTGCTGAAAGATGCAGCTACTTCTGCTCTATACGGTTCCAGAGCTTCTAATGGGGTCATTTTAATTACCACTAAAAAAGGAAAATTAAATACCAAACCTAAAGTATCGTTTACTGCAGTGACTGGATTTTCCTCTCCGGCGGTTCGCAGGTATCCTTTGGTAGGCGCTGAGGACTATATGAAATATACCTGGGAAGCGCTTAGAAACAAGGCGAGTTATATAGATAAGCAATCTGAGCAGGAGGCAGCACAGTCTGCTACCGATGGGCTGATTGACTATGTAGGGTATAATCCTTACAATGTAGAGAAGCCTGTGGGAGTGGATGGAAAGATAGCTCCCGGTGCTTCTTTGCTTTGGGATACCGATTGGGAAGATATTATATTAAGAGATGTAGCGATACGTAGAGAATATGGGTTAAATGTGAGCGGGGGAAGTGATAAGACCACTTATTTCTTTTCCTCAAACTATTTAGATCAAGAAGGTGCTGTAGAAAAATCTGATTTCAATCGAATTACCACGCGCTTGTCCATTGACACCAAAGTAAACAATTGGTTTTCAGCAGGGTTAAATACTTCTTTTTCAAAATCTATTTCTAATAATCCTACCCAAAGCAGCGCATTATACATAAGTACCATGGGCTGGATAAATAGGGTATCCAGTATTTATCCATTTTATCGCCGAGATGAAAAAGGAAAGCTTATATTGGATAGTCAGGGGCATAAGATTTTTGATTTTGGCGATAATGAGCAATCGATAAACGGAAAAAGGCCTATTATGAGTACTGGAAATGCGTATGGGTCTTTATATTTAGATGATAATGTAGAAACCAGAACGCAATATACTGCAGGCGGTTATGCACAAATTCAGTTTACCCCGTACTTAAAGTTCAAATCTACGCTTTCGTATGAAAATTATCTATATGACCAAGATCAATTTAACAATGGTTTATATGGAGATGCAAAAGAGGTCCAAGGAAGAACTTCTAAAACAAGAAATGTCATAGAGACCATAAATTTTACCAATGCACTTAACTTTAATAAAAGTTTTGGTAGTCATACTTTAGGGGCAGATATTATCACCGAGCAATACCGAATGAAAAAGGATGATTTTGAGGGTAGAAAAACAGGATTTATCCCGGGGACGAGAGTTCTATCTAGCGGCTTAAAGCCAGAACAATTAACCGGCGACTTGGGTGAGGAAATTTTACTCAGTTCTCTCGGAAGGCTTAAGTATAATTATCAAAAGAAATACTTTATTGAAGGGTCTTTTAGGCGAGATGCTTCTACACGTTTTGCCGAGGGCAGAAGAAGAGGGAACTTTTACTCTCTCGGTGGAAGTTGGATTGTATCGGAAGAATCGTTCCTAAAAAATAATCTCACGTGGGTAAGTTTATTTAAAATACGAAGTTCATACGGGGAATTGGGAAATAATAAAGCAATGAATAGTGATGGTCTTCAAGACTATTTTCCCTACGCTCAAGGCTTCGATCTCGGATGGGGTGATGGAGATATAATCGGCGTGACAGCTGCAGAGGTAACAGACCCTAGTTTGACTTGGGAGAAAACCGGGTCTTTTAACTTAGGCTTAGACTTAGCCTTTTTAAACAGTAGAATTAACCTTACTGCTGATTATTACAATAAAAAAACGAAGGATTTAATTTATGACCGGCCGCTGGCACCTTCCACAGGGAGCAGTTCGATCAAGCAGAATATTGCAAAGCTAAGAAATTATGGCTATGAGTTCATTCTTTCTACCGTAAATATTCGTAATACTGACTGGACATGGAAAACCTCGTTAAATATTTCATTCGATCACAATGAGATTATAGCCCTTTCTCAAGATCAGTTTATTAGTGGCACCAAATTATGGAAACCCGGAAGATCCTTATATGATTTTTATATTTGGGAGTATGCAGGGGTAAACCTTAAAAGTGGAAAGGCGCTATGGTATAAAGATGAGGTGGATAAAGAGGGGAAACCCACCGGAAGAAGAGTCAAAACCAACAAATATGAGGAGGCAACCCGTTATGGTGATGTGGGGTCTTCTTTACCCGATTTTATTGGCGGGTTCAATACCTATCTACAATATAAACAGTTTGATATGAGTTTATTATTTAATTTCAGTTATGGAAGTAAAATATTAGATTCTCAATATAGTGGCTTAATGAGTTCCCTTGATAGCGCAGGAAGTCAATTGACTACGGATATTAAGCACCGCTGGCAAAAACGCGGCGATAAAACGAATGTCCCCCTTCTTCTTGCTAGTAAAAATGATTTCAATGGAACCTCTACAAGATTTTTATTTGACAACGATTATCTTAGGCTGAAAGCGATTACGCTAGGGTATAATTTACCCGCTCAACTTCTCAGTAAATTAAAGGTATCTGCCTTTAGGATTTATTTTCAGGGAGATAATCTATGGACTTTACAATCGCACAAAGGGCTGGACCCGGAACAAAATTTAGCCGGAACGACTAATTATCGATCTAATCTGATGAAAACCTATTCTTTTGGAATAAAACTAACTTTTTAATTTTAAAAACACAAACGATATGAAAATCATAAAGATCAAATCTATTATTTATTATACGATACTGTTAGCGCTTTTCCATGCGTGTAATGCGGACGATATACTCAGCCGCCCAAAAATCAGCACTCAAGTTCCCTCTGAAGTAATTTTTAGTTCAATGGAAAACGTGAATCATAATTTCGCAGGAATTTATCGATTTTTAAGAAATGTCCCATCATCTATGGTAAGTCAATCTCATCAGACTAATGGGCTTTTCTCTGTTTATTTTGCCCGTACAGCAAAAGGAAATGATTTTATAGAGGGGGGTAATAGTTGGTTTGTATATGACTACAATCATTTACATAGAGAACCTACTTATGCAAGACCAGCATTTACTTGGACTTTCTTTTATAATATGATAAATCAAGCCAATATTATTATCAATGGAGTGAATAAAAGCCCTGAACTCGCTGAAGCAGACAAAGAAAAACTAACCGCTCATGCCCGTGCCTTGCGTGCGTTTTTCTATTTTCAATTGGCGATAGATTATCAGAGCACCTATACTGAAGATCCCTCCAAACCCTCCTTACCCATTTATACCACCCCAAATAATCTGGAGAGCAAGCCGTTTTCTACGCTAAAAGAAGTCTATGATTTAATCAAAGAAGACCTGCAGTTTGCCGTCGATCACCTGGACAATTCAAGGCCAGGTAAAACCTTTATAAATAAGGCAGTAGCGCAGGGGATTTTTGCCCGCGTGTTGCTGGTAACGCAAGACAATTGGTCCTTATGCGAACAACTGGCACATGACGCCTATGGCGGAACACCAGAAAATGTATTGTCCCCTGAACAATACACGGATGGCTTTGATAAGATGGAAGATAATGAGTGGATATGGGCAATGCATCAACAAGAAGATCAAAGTGCTTATTATACAATGGCACCTCATTCATTTGTGCATCCTGATGGATATGGTAATTTTTATATAAATCGCCATTTTATTGATACCTTTTCTGACACGGATGTACGAAAACTTTTTGAAGAAAACACGGGAGTTCCTTTATATCAAAAATTCAGGACTACCAAATTTGATTTTTCCTTTGCCTGTGATGCCCCGCTTATGCGAACGCCGGAAATGATTTTAATGGAAGCCGAAGCAAAATTCTGGCAGGGAGATCCCACCGGCGCAGCAAAGTTATTGTATGCACTGCAAAAAAACAGAGACCGTAAGGCAGTTGCCTCTGGAAACACCGGTGAAGATTTGTTCAATGAAATCTTATTGGAAAGAAGAAAAGAATTGTATGGAGAAATTGGGGTAGAATTTTTTGATTTAAAGCGATTAAGAAGACCGATGAAAAGAGATGCTAATCATAAAAGCATAGTGAACCTGGAAAAAGATGATACACGGTATTACTTAAAGATACCACAGATGGAAATTGATGCCAATTCTAATATTACCAAGGCGGTTAATCAAAATAGATAATTCCTTAGGCACAAATTGATCAATCGAAAGGAGTAACCTAAGCGCAGCGTATTAAGCCGCTTATTTAGTGAGTAAACCCATCCTTGCACGCGTGCAAGGATGGGTTTTTTTATTTATAGGGCTATATCAATTCAATCGGTAAATGAGATATGAGACCGTTGCAGAACACATAAAAAAGTATGAAAAAGAAAGCATCTCGCTTCAAACGGCGCCCTTCTCAAAAAATTAAAATCCTCCACACCCATTAGGTTGCTCCGGTATTTAATTTTCCTCGTGCGTCGCATTTTTTTGCTAAAGTGCTTTTTGCAACGGTCTTGATATTAACTTAATGAGACCTTTGCAAAAAATAGGATTTCTTTTTTGTGGTTTACTTGAGCCCCAGCATGATTTACTTTAAACCTTTATAAGTTTTGCTCAACTCTCCTTGATAAGTTGCTCAACTCTCCTTGATAAGTTACTTAACTCTCCTTGACAAGTTGCTCAACTCTCCTTGACAAGTTACTCAACTCTCCTTGACAAGTTACTCAACTCTCCTTGATAAGTTGCTCAACTCTCCTTGGCAAGTTATTCAACTCTCCTTGACAAGTTGCTCAACTCTCCTTGACAAGTTGCTCAACTCTCCTTGACAAGTTGCTCAACTCTCCTTGATAAGTTGCTCAACTCTCCTTGATAAGTTGCTTAACTCTCCTTGACAAGTTGCTCAACTCTCCTTGACAAGTTGCTCAACTCTCCATGGAGAATTTCTATAAGGGGCTTTAAAATTTATTTTACCTTTTCTTTGGGTGCATTTTCCATCGCTTCGAGGATGCGCTTGCCGGCGTGGTAATTGACCTTTAGTTTTTTAATACTTTGTGCACTCACTTCTTTTTCTGTGCCCGAAAGATGGCTTGACAGCGAGGGATACAACGAGCCAAAACGATCAAAACGCACAATTTTTCCTTCTGCCAGTTTATTTTGTATCACATTCTCTAAACCGATGATGACACCGTAAATATCAGGTTCAGACAGCGCACTAAATTTTTCAATTTTGAGCCCTTTAGTTTGCGCTGACTTTTGCCGTTTGAAGCGAGATGCTTTAATATATGGATATTTTGAGACTGTTGCAGAACACATAAAAAAGTATGAAAAAGAAAGCATATCGCTTCAAACGGCGCCCTTCTCAAAAAATTAAAATCCTCCACACCCATTAGGTTGCTCCGGTATTTAATTTTCCTCGTGCGTCGCATTTTTTTGCTAAAATGCTTTTTGCAACGGCTTCATATCGAATGTACCATAAGTTTATTAAATTAAAAAAGGGAAGAATAGCTTATGAGATGATTTAAAAATGATTATTTTTGATACTTTACAACAAATAAATCGGCTATTAAAAATGGTTAAGTAACTATGTTTCAGAATATTCCTCTAAGAAATATATTGTTTTTAGATATAGAAACAGTGCCAGAAGCAGCTCGGTGGGAAGATTTATCTGAGCGTAAGCAGCATCTATGGGCTGAAAAAACAAAATGGCAAAGAAAAGAAGAACTCAATTCGGAAGCATTTTATTATGAACGAGGAGGAATTATGGCTGAATTTGGGAAAATCGTTTGTATCTCATGCGGGCTTATTTTAAATGATAGAAAATTTAGGATACAAAGTTTTTATGGGCATGATGAGTCCAAGTTGCTTAGGGAGTTTAGCGAGTTGTTAGAAAAAAAGTTTTTTTTGCCAAGTCATTTTTTGTGTGCGCATAACGGTAAGGAATTCGATTTTCCCTTTCTTGCTAGACGACTGGTTATTCATCAGATTGCCTTGCCGGAAATCCTTAATTTATATGGAAAAAAGCCTTGGGAAATCCGGCATTTAGATACGATGGAGTTGTGGAAATTCGGCGATTATAAGCATTATACTTCGATGGAATTACTGGCGGAGGTATTTGGCATTCCTACCCCAAAAAATGATATAGACGGCAGTAAAGTGGCACAAGTATATTACCAGGAAAATGATTTGGAGCGAATAAAAGTGTATTGTGAAAAAGATACACTTACCGTTGCTCAAATTTTTTGTAAATTGCGCTACGAACCATTATTAAAAATCGAACAATGAGTACAAAAATATTAGAAAAAGGAATGAACGCTCCTGACTTTTCAGGAGTTACACAAGATCAAGCCGCTATATCGTCCAAAGATTATCAGGGGAAAAAATATGTTTTGTTCTTTTACCCTAAAGCCCATACGCCCGGATGCACTGCCGAAGCCTGCAACCTACGGGATAATTACGAGGCGTTAAAAGCAAGAGGTTATGAAGTGATTGGCGTGAGCGCGGATAGCCCGGCTAAGCAAAAAAACTGGACCGATAAACATCAGTTTCCTTTTCCTTTGATCGCCGATGAAAACAAAGAGATCATTAAGGCGTTTGGCGTTTGGGGACCTAAAAAATTCATGGGACGCACCTATGATGGCATTCATCGAACCACTTTTCTTATTAACGAAAAAGGAATTATAGAAGAGGTCATCACAAAAGTGAAAACGAAAGAACATGCAAAGCAGATTTTAATATAGCTTTTTAGAAGGCGTTGTTAAATTACTCCTTGCAACGGTCTCATTTTTAAGTGTACATCCCTCCGTTTACGTGCATTACATCGCCGGTAATGTAAGCCGACAGATCAGAAGCATAAAAAAGGCACGCATTGGCAACATCTGCGGTTGTGCCGGCTCGTTTCAATGGAATGCCCTTAATCCATTCGTTTTTTATTTTCTTGTCTAATATTTCGGTCATTTCGGTTTCAATAAATCCCGGCGCGATTACATTACAACGAATGTTGCGAGAACCTAGCTCTTGCGCTATGGATTTAGAAAAACCAATAATTCCTGCCTTCGAAGCCGCATAATTACTTTGTCCTGCATTTCCTTTCACTCCAACTACAGAAGCCATATTGATAATAGACCCCTTGCGCTGTTTTAGCATAGGGAGCAAAAAGGCCTTGGTCATATTAAAAACCGAATCAAGATTTACTCTAATGACCCTTGCCCAATCCTCCTTTTTCATACGCATCAAAAGGTTATCTTTAGTGATCCCTGCATTATTGATTAATACGTCCACACTTCCAAAATCTTTAAGAACTGCAGTGGCTAACGCCTGTGCGGCATTATAATCCGAAGCATCGGATTGATAGGCTTTTATTTTTGTTTCATCCTTTTTTAATTCTTCGGCAACCTGCTTGGCTTTTTCTACTGATGAGGCAAAAGTAAACGCGATATTGGCGCCTTGTTTTGCAAAGGTGTGAACAATTTCTTTTCCAATTCCCCTTGTTGCCCCCGTAATAATTACATTTTTCCCTTCTAGTAACCGCATAAACTTTTTTTGCGAATATAGTTGGTTCTCGTTAGAAAATAAAAAGAAAATAAAAAGCGCGCCTTTTAGCTTCGCTGACTTTAGCTTAATTAAACTAACGTACACTTATAGAACGCATTTAGCTTCTTGTTTTGGGCGTTCCCGCCTAACCCCTTCCACGCGCATAGCCATTCAAAGTTTATAATTGACATATCCTTTTGGGCAGGCAAGAGAAAAGCACGGCTTTTTCCTCGAAACTTGCGAGCACAACTCATAGGAATGTTCGCGGTACCTATTCAATCATAGTCAATATCAAGACCGTTGCAAAACACGTAAAAAAGCATGAAAAAGAAAGCATCTAACTTCAAACGACGCCCTTCTCAAAAAATTAAAATCCTCCACACCCATTAGGTTGCTCCGGTATTTAATTTTCCTCGTGCGTCGCATTTTTTTGCTAAAGTACTTTTTGCAACGGTCTCATATCTTCATAGTAAACCGCATTAATTTTACTTTATAAACCTAATATTTTATAAATTTTTATACTTGTTTTATTAATACTTGTTAATATTAATTTTATTGCGCTTAGTTATTGTAATAAATATTATAAATGTTTTATTATTACAATATTATATTTTATAATTCGCCTATAAAAATTTAACTATGTGTTAAAGTGTTTAAATTATTTGGTATTGTTAATTATTTTATACGCCTAATATTTTATAAATTTTAATATTTATCTTATTAATACTTGTTAATGTTAATTTTTATTGCGCTTAGTTATTGTAATAAACATTATAAATGTTTTATTGTTACGATATTATATTATTATAATCTGCCTATAAAAATTTAACTATGTGTTAAAGTGTTTAAATTATTTGGTATTACTAATCGTTATTTTCAATTTTGTGTAATAACTATTAAAAATATCAAAGATGAAACAGAAAAACTTTCTCACAAGCGTAACAGTATTATTAGTTGTGTTCAATATGAACGCACAAGTAGGGATCGGTACGGATAACCCCGAGCCTTCTGCCATTTTAGAATTACAATCTAAAAGCAAAGGGTTGCTATTGCCAAGGATTGATGACGTTAATAATGTTCAAAGTCCTGTAGATGGGTTATTAGTTTATAATACGAAGGAGAATTGTGTAAGCCTACATAAAAACAAAGAATGGATATGTTTAGCCATTAAAAACTATAATCCTGAAGCAACAGTTGTTATCGAGGCCCACGGCGGTTATTTTTCAAGTGAAACGCTAACAACAGACGTTACAGGTTTTGATGATCAAACCGCTACCTATCAATGGTATCGAGCAAATGATGCGCAAGGAAGCGGCGAAACCTTGATTCAAGGGGCGGTAAACAAGACTTATACACTTACCGCTAAAGACAAAGACAAATATATTACCGTAAAAGTAAAACCCGAAGGAAAAGGCGAGGAAGTAACCGCTGCTTATACCGAAAAAATTACGTTAATTGAAGTTTTTATCAAGGCCCCCGGCGGTTATTTTTCAAGTGAAACGCTAACAGCAGACGTTATAGGTTTTGATGATCAAACCGCTACCTATCAATGGTATCAAGCAGATGATGCGCAAGGAAGCGGCGAAACCTTGATTCAAGGGGCGGTAAACAAGACTTATACACTTACCGCTGAAGACAAAGACAAATATATTACCGTAAAAGTAAAACTCGAAGGAAAAGGCGAGGAAGTAACCGCTGCTTATACCGAAAAAATTAAGTTAAACCACAAGCCGGTAGTAAAAGGTGTTGATATTACTTTTGGTAATTGTACGATTTATAATCTTAGGTGGATTTTTTTGGATTTCAAAGGCCTTTCTGATGGTGATGGAGATAAAATAACTTTTGAGTATACTGTTTATCAAGCAAAAGATGCTAGCGGAACCGGAGAAACAAGGGTTGACAAAGGAACAGTAGAGGTAAAAGAACAAGATACGAGTATTAGACTATATAATTATGAGCCTGGTAAATACTACCAGCTACGCGCAAAGCCTTATGACGGGAGGGAGTATGGAGAAGAAATAAAAAGTGAATATAAATTGATACCAGGTTGCCCGTAAGAATAGAAAACGAATGTATGATCCCTTTGCAAAAAGCACTTTAGCAAAGTGCGGTAACCCCAGCCGGACGTTTGGAAGCATAAAGCGATGGTTTTCAGCCGGGGTGGCAAGATATAGCGGGATAGCAAAGATGCATCCGCAAAACCTGATGGAGGCGATCGGGTATAATTTATATCGAAGTCCGGGGCTACTGGCGTCTAATCGTTAAAAATAGAGGAAAACAAGAGGAGAAAGGAGTATTGATAGTCAATAAATCCATGAAAAAACAGTGAAAAACCTATCAATAAGTCAGTAGGTAAACGAAAAAACAAAGATTATATAACCCATTCAAACTTTTTGCAATGGTCTTATTTTCTAACATAACAGGAATATAAACTTAATAAATTATGATATAAAAAAATACTTTTTACCTTTTCAAAAAGGGCGCTATGAGCGGCAAAACCAAATATTCAGGGTTTGCCGCTCATATTGATGAAAATATTTCTTTAACTGACGCAGCAAAATTTATCACTTGATGAAAATATTTTTTTTAACTGACGCAGCAAATTAATGCGCATTTGAGTGCTGAATGATTATCTTTATTCAAGATATGAAACAGACTATCTATCATCATAAATTAAATAGACATTTTAAAATTACATATTCATTAAACTAAAAAGCAACATTGTTTCACTCACAACGCTATAGGGTGCTTATCGTACAAAAACTTATGATAATCAACTTTTCAAAGAAATAAGTTTTTCATATTATCATATGAATAGAGATGATATAAAGATAACATTAATTTAATATAAAGAAACGAAAATACTAATCGCATTGCATCCGAAAATTAATGAGAATTTTAATGTTGATTTTTTTATTTAAAAATATTAAACAAATATTTATAATCATAATTTAAGCTTATGTATTCTATAAATTATTTTATTAAGCGCACAATCATTTTATTCGCAGTTCTATTTATTGTTTATCATGTAAAGGCTGATGAGTATAAACTTAATTTATTAAGGCAAGAGGTAACATTACAAACTCATATTACTGGGGTGGTAGTAGATGAAAACAAGGAACCGTTAGTAGGAGTTGATATTATCATATGGGGGACTACAAAAGGAACGACGACTAATTCTAATGGTGAGTTTACTATTGATGCCGAACAAGGCAATGTCCTTATAATATCCATTTTTGGATATAAAAGCAAAGAAATTACAATAGGTAAAGATCCTTACTTAATGATTCAGTTAGAACCAGAGATAGAAAAACTTAATGAAGTAGTAGTGATTGGGTATGGTAAGATAAAAAAAGGAGATTTAACCGGTTCGGTGGCATCGCTTAGCGCAAAAGAAATAGGAAAAGCAAATAAAGTTAATTCCTTTCAAGCTCTTCAAGGAGCGGTTCCGGGGGTTGATATTAAAAGTCAAAGCAACAAACCGGGCGGGGGGTTTCAAGTACAAGTCAGAGGCTTTAATTCCATTACAGGAAGTTCACAGCCCTTATACGTGGTGGATGGTGTTTTTCTCTCTGATATATCTGTGATAAACCCTTCGGATATTGGTAAAATAGACGTGCTTAAGGATGCATCCGCTACTGCTATATATGGATCAAGGGCAGCTAACGGAGTGGTGATTATTCAGACAAAGCAAGGTAAAAGTGGGCAAACAGTAATTAGTTATGATAGTTACATCGGTTTTAAGCAGGCTTATAATTTGCCCAGAATATTTAAAGGCGAAGAATTTGTTCAATTTGCAAGGGATGCGGCGTTAGGAAGATATTATGCCGCGGGGCAAACCGGAGAAATCGTAAAAGATGAGAGTATTTTCGACGCAAATGAATTGAAAAATATTGCGAACGGTAACTATACTGACTATGTAGATTTAATCCAACGAACCGCTTTTACAACCAATCATTCCATCAATGTATCGGGAGGTGCAAATGGCTTGGTTTATAATTTTGGCGGAGGAGCTACTATCGATCAAGGAACGGTCAAACCAGAAGAGTTCTCTAGGTATAATTTAAAAACGAGTGTAGCTAAGCAGGTGAATAAGATTTTAAAATTAGGGGTAAACAGCTATTTCACCTATGATATTAGAAATGAAGGGAGTTATGAATCTTTTAGAAATGCCTACCGCTCTCGACCTACTACTAGTGCCTACGATGAAGAGGGAAATAGACGATTTTTCACCTCTGAAAAAGACAATCAAATTACCAATCCTCTTTTTGATTTGGATAACACTAATAGAGAAACCAGAGGGATAGGTTTTTTTGGAAATATTTTTATAAATCTAACGCCAATAAAACATGTAGATTTTACCACCACGTTTTCACCCGATATGCGATTTGAAAGATATGGTAGGTACGATGGATTATATACTAAAACGGCTAAGGGAGATCAGAAAAATACCCGAGCCTATTATAATACTTATAATAAATTTGCGTATACTTTTGATAACATCTTAAAATATACGAATTCATTTAATGATTATAATAAAATGGAGGGAACATTTGTTTTTAGCCTCTGGAATCAAAGAAAAGATGGAATCAATACTCAGTTGAGAGGATATTCATCAGATATTTATCAATTTTATAATTTGAGCGCTGCCAGTGATGTAAGAGAACTCTCTTCATTTTATGAAAAACAATCATTGGTATCCTACGTAGGGCGATTAAATTATACCTTCCGAAATAAATACTTACTCACGGTAACGGGGCGTTACGATGGCTCCTCTAAATTGGCTAAAGGTAATCAATGGTTTTTTTTCCCTTCGGCAGCATTGGGATGGAAAATCAGTGAAGAAAAATTTCTTAAATATAATTCTACAATAAGTGATTTAAAATTAAGATTAAGCTATGGTAAATCAGGAAATGATAACATTGCCCCCTATCAATCACAGGCACAAATAACCCCTTCTTTTTATACCTTTGGTGATGAGGTGGTAAGAACATCACAAGTTTCCACCTTAGCAAATGAAGACCTGACCTGGGAGACAACACAAGAATATAATTTGGGAATAGATTTTGGATTGTTCCATAATCGAGTGAGCGGAACCTTAGATTTATATCGTAGAAAAAGTAAAGACCTGCTAATGGAGCGCAAGTTGCCAAGTACTACCGGCTTTACCTCTACCCTCGAAAATATAGGCTCGGTTAGCAACAAAGGGATTGAGATAGCGATGAATACAATAAATATAAATTCACAGAACTTTCGATGGACAAGCAAAATAAATTTTGCTGCGAATAAAAATAAAATAGAAAAGCTATATGGCAACGATCTTGATGATATAGGAAATAAATGGTTTCTAGGGCGTCCAGTTCAAGTGAACTACGATTATGTTTATGATGCCATATGGCAACTAGATGAAGTAGATAAAGCCCATGAATATTTTCAGGAACCGGGGCAAGTAAAAATTAAAGATCTCAATAGCGACGGGATAATAGATGATAAGGATAAAGCCATAATTGGATCGCCTTTTCCTAAATGGACTGGGGGACTGTTAAATAACTTTTCTTATAAAAATTTGGATTTAACCATATTTATTCACACTAGGCAAGGCGTAAAGGTACTTAGTCAATTTCATGAGAAATTCGCATGGGATCAAGATTATCGCCCCGCTCGTTTTAATGGGTTAAAAACAAATTATTGGACTCCAAATAATCCAACCAATGACTGGCATCAGCCTGGTAATCCGGGGAGCTATCAGTCTGCTGCGCACTATCAAGACGCTTCGTTCGTAAAAATAGGCTATATTAGTTTAGGTTATAATTTTAAAGATGCATCACCTTTAAAAGGGATTTTTAAGCAATTCACCGTTTACTTAACGGCTCAGAATCCTTGGGTATTCACAAAATACGACGGTTGGGATCCTGAAATAGCGTCTGAGAATACCTACGGGGGTGCCTTTTTAGCACGTAGTTTTTTATTAGGATTAAACGTTACATTATAAATTATAATATCATGAAATCATTAAAAAAATTTATACCATTCATTATACCTGTGATAGTTTTAATTTCGTGCGATGAATATATAAAAGAAGAGAATTTCTCCAGCCCAACGGTAGGAAATGTTTTGACAAATCAAGAGGCTTTTGAGGAATTAGTCAATGGGATGTATATGAATTTAAAAAAGGCAACGAAGATAAATCAATTAGATTTTTTGGGGACGGATATTTATACTCGCCAAGAGCTCGTACCGGCAGCCCCCTTAGGTTTAAACGAATATGTTAATTTAAAGCCCTCCAATAGTTATGTGAAAAATTATTGGCGTGCTTTTTATCAAGTCATAAAAGATTGTAATGAAGTTTTAAAGTATGCTGAAAATATTGCAGATTTGGATTCCCAAGTCAAGGCAAAAGGTATAGGCCAGGCAAAAGTAATAAGAGCGTATTGTTATTTTCACCTGGCGGAACAATTTGGTGATGTACCACTAGTTCTAAAAGCAATTACCACTGCGGAAACAAATTTCCCAAGAACCAAAGAAAGTAAAATTTACGATCAAATCATTGATGATGTGAAGTCCTCCATAAAGAATCTGGAGACTACCCCGAAAGAATTTGGTAGAATCTCCCAAGGAGTTGCTAAGCATTTACTGGCAAAAATGTACCTTACGAGAGGATACAAAGCGTATAAAAGCGATTCAGATTTTACCACCGCCGCAAAACTTTTAGAAGAAATTATAAACAGTGGGACATATCATTTAGTGGATACTTACAAAAACCTAATTGATTATAAAAATCAGGTCAATAGTGAAGTAATTTTCTCTATACAATATACTACTGATGCTTTGATAAATGCAGAGGGAAATAATAAGCATCGTTATTTTAAATTTGCTTATGAAGTTTATCCTGGCTTAGAACGTTCTAGCAGGTACGGTAGAGCATACAGTGCATATGAATTTACACACTATTATTACAACTTATACAAGGAGGAAGACACTAGAGACGATGTTTCATTAACAAGAGTATTATACGCAACTATAGACCAGGATAAGGTTAATAAAGGGGATACGGTAGTATATTTTCCTAAAGTTAAATGGACAGAGCAGAAGAAAAAAGCAAAGCGCTATTTGGTAGTAAACGAGGATGAATATTTTATTACTCCTTCTGATAAGGGCGCACAGTCCATGTCTCATTTTCCCTTATGTTTTAAGTTTGATGACCCGGATGCACCTTACGAGAATAAGGATAATGGTACTAGAGATGCGGTTATTTATAGATTAGGCGAAACGTATCTTATGGCTGCCGAAGCAGAGTTTCAATTAGGAAACCTCAATAATGCCGCCGGCTATCTTAACAAAATAAGAGAAAGAGCTGCCTATCCAGGAAAAGAAAGCGCAATGAAGATTACTTCAAGCGATATTACTATTGATTTTATTCTGGATGAGTATGCTAGAGAGATGTCAGGAGAAACTTCGAGATGGATGGAATTGAAGCGAACAAAAAAACTCAAAGAAAGGCTTAAGCACAATAATCACGCCCAAGTTAAAAATAATTTCCAAGATTTTAATTATTTGCGTCCCATACCTCAATCTATAGTAGATCTCAGTAGAGGTACAACACAAAACCCTGGGTATTGATCTAGGCTGTAAAGATCTCTATTATCCTAAAAATTAATACGTTGTACCATTCTGGTCCCTGCGCTTTTCTTTAAAAAAATATAAGATGAGATCGCTACCCCAATAGCAATTACCGCAATGATGTAAACCATATAGGTAAAAAACAAGACCGTTGCAAAAAGGTTAAATTCGGTTTTTAATCTTTCTTTTTTCGTTTTTTGATTTTACCTACTCACTTATTCATCGATTTTTCACTATTTTTCATGTGTATGTACTATAAATCGTCGCTTATCCTTTTGTTTTTCACTTTTTTTAACGATTAGACGCAAGTATCTCTGGACCCCTATATAAATTATAACCTATCGCCTCCATCAGGCTTTGCGTATGCATCTTTGCTATCCCCCTATATCTTGCCACCCCGCCTGAAAACCATCGCTTTATGCTTCCGAATGTCCGTTCTATACTTCGATAAACTCAGTAACCTCTTTAAAGCTTGTTTCCTCTATTCGTTTATTGAACTTCTTCTCAAAATCCGTTAATGGCTTTCCCTTTTCGCTTTCTTCAGTATATGATTCTTCAACTTTCTCTTGTTTAACAAACTCGCATTTCTCTCTGATTCATAGCCCTTATCCCCTTTTAAGGGAATCCCCTCCGGTAAGTCTGCAGACGCTAAAACCTCCTGTAAATTGCTCCCCTCGTTTACACTTGCTTTCGTGCTTACTACTCCAAGTACCAGACCTTCTTCATCGGGAACATAATGCTTTTTATCCCCATAATAATACTTACCTCGCTTTTTTAACCAGGCGGCTTGTTTACCTACACTAGCCTTATAATCTTTTTTTACGCACGCCTCTTTTTGCTCTCCGCTATCCGCTGTAACCTTATAACTAACCTTGCCTTTCGGTTTTAAGGGCGTCTCTATTACACTAGCCTCTACTATCGCTCCTTATCTACTCAAAGTACTATATCAGGCGAGGATTGCGCTAGGGGTAAACCACAAAAATAACTGAACGAAAGACTGTCATTTATCCTATCTTCCTCTTCATAATCGCTTAATCCATACCCGGTTTGTAATAAACACATCTTGAATAATACTTCGACCAATGGTTACTGAGTCTAGTCGAAGTACTCAGCAACCTAAATAACCCATCATCACTCGGACTGCCTGTCGCACTTTTCACCTTATTATAAGGGTCATCTATTATTTTACTTATTTTTTCCCAGTCTAACAAACGGTTTAACTGAGTAAAAAAAGCCTTTTTTATCTTTCTTGTGCGTAAATCACAAATACTATCGGCTAAAGTAGGATGATGATATATTTTCATGCCATAAATATACTATCCTTTTAGATAAAATAACCGCTTAGTATGCTTGCTGAGCGTAGTCGAAGTATCACTTCTTTTATATCTACTATCTTTCATTCCCTTGCAACGGTCTTATATACACATTTATGTTTCGGATAAAAATACTGCTGAAAAATGGTATGCAGAAACCCTTGGCTTTACAAGAATAATCGATTTTGAAGTATGGAATGTAGATGAAGGACCTTTGTTTATATGCAATGATTGTATTCGCTGAGCATTATTTGAATCAAAATCTTCTCAAAAAGCAAGCATAGCTTTTGGTGCAGATAGCAAAAATTTTATAGCCTGGAAACCTCATCTAGAAAGCAACTCCATTCCTTTTACAGTTGTTGATCATAAACTATCATGGTCTATTTATTTTAAAGACCTTGATAGCAATCCTTTTGAAATAACCAGTTATGAGTATGATGAACTCGTTAATAATTTGAATAAAAAAATCTAACGCATTAGCTCAACTTATTCTTTGAACCCTTTGCAAAAAGTATTTTAATTTTAATACTTTTTAGTGTATTCTACAACTGCAAGTAAGCGCGAAATAAAGGTATCAAAACAATGAAAATAGATTTAGATAATGAAAAAAAGTTAGCAATAAGATATTATTATAATAATTGTATTTTTCTTTCCTATTGTGTTGTTTATCAGAATGTTTTGTAAAATTTAATTCTTTATTGATTTAATGAAATTTGTTGTTTATTTTGAATCATACATTTTTTATAAATAAAATTATATAAAATTAATTTAATGTATAATTAAATAAATAAAATATTTAAAATCATAAAAAACTTCTAGCAGTCTTCTAAAAAATCGTTTGATAGAAAAATATTAATTTGCCTTTAGTTAAAGATTTAATTAACTGAATTGAGACCGTTGCAAAAAGCACTCTATCAGTTGCAAGTCAGCGTGAGCTAATAAAATGTAAAGACCGATAAAAATTAAAGACCGGAGCAGCCTTTTGGTTATGAAGAGTTTAATTTTTTTAGATGGTTGTCGAAGTAAGGAAGCGGTTTTAAGGTAAATATCTTCATTTTCATGCCTTTTTATATGCTTTGCAAAGACTTCTAAATGTCAAAAGAAAATAAGGGCTAAAACAGCTAATATTATATGAAAAAGTATCTTGATAAAGATGTTTATGAGGCTTTTACGGAAAGAATAAATTTTATATTCAATGAATTTAAACATATTTACGTTTCTGTTTCGGCGGGTAAAGATAGCAGCGTGTTAGTGCAGCTTACTAATAATATTGCCCAAAAAAGAAGGCGAAAGTTTGATGTAATGTTCGTTGACTATGAAGCACAATATAAAGCTACGATTGATCATATATATGAGTTAAAAAAATTATCTAACATCAACCGCTTTTATAATATTGCATTGCCCTTTAAAGCCCATAATGCATCAAGTGTTTTCGAGCGATTTTGGTATCCTTGGAATAGAGAATTTGAAAATAAATGGGTACGCCCATTACCGAAAGACGCCCTCAAAGAAGGAAATCATCCTTTTGGGCCATTATATCATAAGGATCTGTTTTTGAGAGGGTTATTTAAAATGTTCTCTGTATGGTATAAGAAAGAAAACAAGGCAGATAAAGTGGCAAATTTGATAGGTATAAGGGCTAACGAATCAATGCACAGATTTAGAGCAGTTGCTTTTGGAGAGAATAAATACAAAAAGATTAATTACAGCACACGGGTTGACAACGGGCTATATAACTTTTATCCTATATATGACTGGCTTACAGAAGATATTTGGGTAGCGGTATCAAAATTTGATTTGATGTATAATCAAGTATATGAGTTACTTTATAAGAACGGAATATCTATACATAAAGCCCGCATAGCACAACCTTTTGGGCTACGGCAAATTCAAGGACTTTCTCAATGGTCAATCGTGGAACCGGAAACCTGGCACAAAGTGGTCAATCGTGTAAGCGGGGCTAATTTTGGTAACCTATATAGTAAAACTTCTCTGCTGGGGCACAATGGAACCTGTAAACCCCGTTACATGACCTATCAGCAATACACTGTTTTTTTGCTTGAAAGTTTAGGATTATACGACCAAGACCTGATGTTTCATTATTATCGAAAAATTCGGATTTATTTTGATCACTATTTAAAGGAAGGACGGATACTATTTTTGGATGAAATACCTGAAGAAATAAGTAAAAAAGAAGTGAGGGAAAAGTATTTTCGGGACAATGGCCGTTGGATTCAATGGAAAAGAATAGCCAAATGTATAGAAAAAAACGATTTTGTCTTAACAGGTTGCAATTATGGAATTACAAAACAAGATAAAATAGACTATAAAAAGCTAAAAGTGCGCTGGGGCAAACTTTTGGATGTAACAGCACGTACGAAAACCATGATGAGATTAGCGAAAAACTGTTAAATGAAGCGAATTAAATTCCCGGTATTAAATGTAAAAATGGTGGATATAGAAAAAGTCGTAGCGAACGATTATAATCCAAACACAGTAGCTCCCCCTGAGATGAAACTTTTAAAACTTTCTATAGAAGAGGACGGCTATACACAGCCTATCGTAACGTATTATGATGGAGAAAAATATATCATTGTAGATGGCTTTCATCGTTACCGATGCGCGCGAGAATATTTTAAATTAAAGAAAATCCCCATTGTGGTTATTGATAAAGATATTAATAATCGGATGGCTTCAACTATAAGACACAATAGAGCAAGAGGAACGCACAGCATAAAAGGCATGAGCGATATAGTACTAATGCTCATTCGTGGAGGTTGGAGTGATTCTGAAATTTCTAAGCATCTCGGTATGGAATTGGAGGAGGTTCTTAGACTCAAGCAAATTACAGGATTGAAAGAGGCATTTATAAACCATGAATTTTCAAGAAGTTGGGAAGAATTTGAAGGGAGAATAAAAAATAAAACCCGGCTTAAATGATAGCGCGTTTTGCAAAAAAAGACCGTTGCAAAAAACACTTTATCAACTACAAGGCATTGCGATTTAAAAGGTCTGAGACCGTTGCAGAATATATAAAAAAGTATGAAAAAGAAAACATCTAACTTCAAACTGCTTCCTTACTTCGACAGGCTCAGTAACCATCTCAAAAAATTAAAATCCTCCACACCCAAAAGGTTGCTCCGGTATTTAATTTTATCGGGCGTTGCATTTCGGCAAACTCAATACAAGCATTTTTTTGTTAGCGTGCTTTTTGCAACGGTCTCAGGTCTTAGGAGTTTTTTCGGATTATAATGTTTTCTCATAGGCCTCCCAAGCCTTTTGGCGGTACTTTTGCGCAGCCTCTGACGGGGTTTCTGCATTATAAATCCCCCGGCCCACAATAACAAAATCAGTTTCGTAATCATGAAATACTTTTTCAGGGGTATGATATTGCTGTCCCAAACTATCTGCCGCTTTTTCAAAATTTACGCCCGGAGTAAATAATAACAGTTCTTCCGGCAGCCTGCTTTGAGCTACCCCTCCAATGATCTGCGGATAATTCATTGCCATTCGTTTGGCAGCGTCTATATAATTTTTATTCGTCAGCGCTCCTTCGGATGACATCTCAATAATCGGGATAATACCTACCTTACTATTGGCAAAAGCATCTAACGATTTTTCACCTGATATAAGATGAGTAGTAATTAAATCTGCCCAACTTGAGATTTGATAAATACCTTTTTCAAACTGTAATTGTTGCGTATGCCCAATATCAGCAAATTTACGATCCTCAAAAAGTAAAAATTGATGCTTTTCTGCTATGGCTTTCAAAGAAGATATAAAATCATAAGAGAAGTCTTCCAATATATCAGCATGTAACTTTAAGGCACAAATATGGGCGCCTATTTCTTCGGCTAACTTTAGTATAGAAGAGGCATTTGATAAATCGGCAGCAAAAATAAGATTAGACTTTTTTTCTATCGCTATGTTTAATAATCTGCTTGCTTTTTCATGTTGCGCGTTCAGCAATTTCTCTTCATACGATTTTCTTTTGAAGGAAATATGAGGAACATCCTGATGATGATGAACAAATTCCAAAACCTGATTAACCGTATCTTGTCCTATACTTTCTTGTTTTTCTAAAATATCAAGCACTTCTTCAATAGTGAATAGGGTATGGAGTTTATATCCTTTTTTTCTAAGTAACCTGCTTCCACCTTGCTGACGGTCAATTACCACCACCATACTCTCAATGACCAAACCCTCATTTTCTACCTCGTCAATCGTTTCTATTAGGCTTTTTCCCGAAGTGATTACATCCTCTACTAAAAGTACATGTTCTCCTTTTTTGTAAATTCCCTCAATCAATTTTTTAGTCCCGTATCCTTTGTTTTCTTTTCGTTTAATAATCAATGGAATATTATAGGATAAAGACATTGATGTTGCCATGGGTAAGGCAGAATAAGGAACGCCGCAAATAATTTTAAATTCGTCTTCTTGCGTAATGTCCATCATCAAATGTGCCAGGTGTTTTAGCAGGTCCGGACGTGAAGCAATGGGGCGAAGATCGATATAAAATGGGGAGACTATCCCGCTTTTTAAGGTAAAATTACCAAATTTAATAATTCCTAATTTAAAGATATTGAGTAAAAATTTTTCTTTTAGGTTCATCCATAATTGGGTTTGGACAAAGGTAATTTATATTACTTTTACATTCAAATTATTCTTATAAAAACAATGAACTTATCAACAAAAATCGGCAAATTTAAGTGGAAGAATCCGATAGCGAATGCTTCGGGGCCTCGTTGTACTTCGGCTGAAGAACTAGATATTTTAAGAACAAGCGTTCTCGGAGCTTTTGTTTCAAAGAGCGCAACGGCTCATCCACGTGAAGGAAATCCCGCTCCGCGCTATATAGACCTTCCTATGGGAAGCATAAACTCGATGGGGCTTCCTAATTTTGGCATTGATTTTTATTTGGATTATTATAAAAAGCATCATTTAACGACAGATAAACCCTTTTTTTTATCCATTGCCGGGCTAACGCTTGAAGAAAACATAACCATGCTAAAAAAAATCCGACAGGCTGATTTTTCATATCTCGTAGAACTCAACCTATCTTGCCCAAATGTTCCGGGAAAACCGCAAACGGCTTATGATTTTGAGCAAACGCTTCGGGTGTTAGAGCAGGCGTTCAATTGCTATCCTAATTCTTTGGGGGTTAAACTTCCTCCTTATTTTGACTTTATCCACTTTGAGCAAATGGCAGATATTCTTAATCGGTTTCCACTCAAATTCGTTACTTGTATCAATAGCATAGGCAATGGATTGTTTATAAATTTTGAAACGGAATCAGTGGTTATTAAACCTAAAAAAGGGTTTGGCGGAATGGGAGGGGACTATGTTAAGCCTACCGCACTTGCAAATGTTCGTCGGTTTTACACTTTGCTCCGAGAAGATATTCAAATTATCGGTTGTGGTGGTATTAAAACAGGGGCAGATGTCTTTGAGCATATTCTATGCGGCGCCTCAGCCGTACAAATCGGGACGCAGCTAATGAAAGAAGAGATCATGAGTTGCTCAGCAAGGATTTTAGCAGAACTAAAAGAATTAATGAATCAAAAAGGCTATACAAGGCTTGAAGATTTTAAAGGAAAGTTAAAAGCGTTGTAAGGAAAATACGTTCTGCTAAGCTGTCAAATTCTATGTAGGATTACTGTAAGAAACCTGACCCCTTACGGTTTCCTGTTTATGCTTTTTTTATTTTCTTAAAACGAGCTCCTTTCAATTCCTTTTTTACTCTTGCACTCGGGCGAAAAGCCATCCTTACCGCTTTTATTTTTGATGCGTTAACCGCTTCAGGGGTATCTACTCCTTCGCCGCTGGCATGCAGTGAAAAGGTGCCTAACTCACCTAACGTTACACTACAATTATCCATCAATAAATAAGGAATTTGTGTGGTAAAGGCTTCTAAAATTCCAACTATATCCCCAGTACTAAAAGCAGAGGATCCCGCTATTCTATTGGCAATATCTTTTAAATTCTTCTTTTGTCTGTTCGCAACTCTTGGATAATACTGCTGCTTTCGACCTTGCTTTTTTAAAGGCGAATTCATTTTTACCGCTTTATATTCTATTGCCATTTATATACGTGTCAAATGATAATTAAATAATGCTCTTGTTTTTTGCTTGTTTAAAAAGCAAAGATAAGATCATTTAATATATATTAAAAATACTTATGATCTATATTAAATAAAGTTATAATATATATTAATTTTTTTTATTATATATATCAAAATAAAAAAATAATGTCTAAAAAAATAGTAAGAGTTCTTAAAAATGAGGGATTCCTTTGTAGAAATATAAATTGGCAGTTGAGCGCCAGTAGATAGCAAAAGCCTATCGCCTCTTTTCGTTTGCCGTTTATTCTCTTTAGATTCTTCGCTGTATTTTCCCAAACGTTTTTTGCAAGAGAAGTTAGAAACCGATTATATTTGCGCCATGAAAAGAGTAGAAAAAAAAGTGTCATTACCCTTACCTAAGGAGCATTTTTTTTTATGGGCAGATGAAGACCCTACTACTTTAATATTAGATTCTAATCAATATCCCGGGCAATCAGAGGCTTTTGATTTTATGCTAGCAAAAGGTGTGGAGAACGTCTTACGACTCAACGAAACCTCTAATGCATTTGCAAGATTAGAAGATTTTAAAAATAAAATCAATGACTGGGTATTCGGTTATTTTTCTTATGATTTAAAAAATGAAATTGAATCATTAACTTCCAATTCTAAGGATTATCTAAATTTTCCGGAGTTATTATTTTTTCAACCTAAGAAGATTCTTTTTGTAAAAGAAGATACCGTTACCTTTTCTTATACTCCTCACTGCGCAAAAGAAATAGAATCGGATATCGTACAGCTGAAAAAGACCATTTACCGTAGGGAAGAAACGCAACCCGTTGTGTTACATAGTAGAACTTTTGAGGATAAATACTTGAAGAATTGTAAGAAAATCATTGAAAAAATTCGCAAAGGGTATATTTATGAAGCCAATTACTGTATTGAATTTTACAATGAAAAAGCAGAAATAAATAACCCGCTTGAACTTTTTATCCGCCTTAACTATAAAACGCAGTCTCCTTTTGCCTCGTTCTTTAAGTATGAAAGTTTTTGCATTCTGTCTACTTCGCCTGAACGGTTTATAAAGAAACAAGGAGAAACATTAATTTCCCAGCCCGTAAAAGGGACTCAAAAACGGGGAAGGTCATTACAAAAAGACCATCAGTTGATAGCAGATTTGAAAAATTCAGTTAAAGAGCATGCAGAAAATACGATGATTGTAGATTTAGTCCGAAATGATTTTTCAAAAATTGCCCAAAAAAATACGATAAAAGTATCGGAGTATTGTAAAATTTACTGCTTTAAAACTATCCATCATATTATTTCTACTATAGAATGTAAGGCAAAAAAGGGATTGAAAACAACTGATATTATTAAGTCCGTTTTTCCTATGGGGTCAATGACCGGAGCGCCCAAGGTTAACGCGATGAAGTTCATCGAACAGTTTGAAGATCAAAAAAGAGGTGCTTATTCAGGTGCGTTGGGTTATATATCACCCACAGGTGATTTTGATTTCAGCGTGATGATTAGAACCTTACTTTATCACACCCAAAAAAAATATGTATCTTTAATCGTTGGCGGTGCCATCACAGCGCTATCTTCGCCAGAAGATGAATATCGGGAATGCCTTCTAAAGGCAGCAGCTATTCGTCAAACTTTAAATGAAGTAAAAAATGCTAAAGACGAAGAAATATCGGCTTAGATTACAAAATGAGGTTATTGGCTTTGCTTATAAAACTCCACACGGATTTATCTTTAAGGGGAATTCATTAGTGCCCGTAAAGAGAAAAGTCATATATGACGAGATAGATGAATACACCTTGTTAAAAGATATAAATCAACAAGAAATTTATGAATTAGATATTGTCGTTTATTCCATTGCAGAAGAAAATCGCTTTGGGGTAGTGCTTTGGAATGGTGCGTTTAATGCCTTCGGAGTTTATGATATTGATAATTTTATATTTATTCCTTTATTCCTGTGCAAACTTTGTCTATTTCGATGGGAACGATTAGAAATTGTATCGCATTTGTTTGAACAGCCTGAGCTTAAACGAAAAATAGGGTTAGATGATTTGTGTTGATATTACCAATGAAACGATATAAATGAGACCGTTGCAAAAAGCACGCTAACAAAAAAATGTAACGCTCGATAAAAATTAAATACCAGAGCAACCTTTTGGGTGTGGAGGATTTTCATTTTTTGAGAAGGAAGCAGTTTGAAGTTAGATACTTTCTTTTTCATATATTCTGAAACGGTCTCAAATGATAGAGGCATCCTTAAAAAAATGTGGGAATATACCCGGAGTTATCAATAAGATAGAATATCCACCAAATTTTTAACTTTGTAGGAAACTGTGAAGTGGAAATAATTAAAAAGTTAGGCTTAGGCGGCTTATTAAATAGAGTAGAAAAATTCGATTGAGACCGTGGCAAAAAGCACTTTAGCAAAAAAAATGCAACGCCGGATAAAAATTAAACGCCTGAGCAACCTTTAGGTTGTGAAGATTTTAATTTTTTGAGAAGGAAACAGTTTGAAGCGAGATGCTTTCTTTTTCATACTTTTTTATGTAATCTGCAATGGTCTCGATTTATATCTCCTTTTAGATGATGGTAAATCATTTATAAAAATATCTTCACAATATGAAGTGTTGTTATTTGGGTTATTATAGAAGGCAGAAAATATTTCACAATTCATTGTTTGAATTTAAGTTTATGGAGAAGATCGTTACGGCAAAGGATATACAACAAGGGTTAAGGATGAAAAAATGGGGCGTCCTCGGATATATTTTAGCCCGTGGGATTATGCGTCTGCTGGGAATTAACAAGTTGAATAAAATTTATGCTAACCATCGTCATTTATCTCCTAAAATTTTTTTAGATGCTTTACCGGATCAGTTTAATGCGGATTATGAAATACATGAGGAAGATTTAAAAAGAATTCCTAAAAAAGGTTCTTTTATCACGGTTTCCAATCATCCTTTAGGCGGATTAGATGGTATTCTGTTGATGAAAATACTAACCGATGCAAGACCAGAGTATAAAATATTATCTAATTTTTTATTGTATAGAATAAAAAACCTTCGCCCCTTCATGTTTTCGGTTAATCCTTTTGAAAATTTAAAAGATAAAAAATCAAGTTTGCAAGGAATTAGAAATGCACTGCGTGAGATAAAAAAGGGGAATCCCATTGGCATTTTTCCTGCAGGAGAGGTCTCCATGTTTAAACTAAAAAAACAACGAATAGAAGACCGGGCATGGCAGGCATCCGCTATTCGTTTTATAAAGAAAGCCAATGTGCCCGTTATTCCTGTTTATTTTCATGCACATAACTCTAAATTATTTTATACTTTATCAAGTTTATGCGAGCATTTTAGAACAGCTCTTTTGCCAAGAGAGTTAGCGAAAGTACATAAGAAAAAAGTGAAAATACGCATAGGAAACCCTATTTTAACAAAAGAAATACAGCGGTTTGATAACATAAGTGATTTATCGAATTTTCTTAGGAAAAAGACCTACATATTAGCAAGTGCTTACACAAAAGGAAAAAAACAACGAATAACAACCCCTCAGTTAAGAAGAAAAAAAAAGGTTTCTGCAGAGTCAATTATTCCTGCGGTTTGCAGCAAAACATTGCAGAAGGAAATAACAACCCTGCAACAAACCAGCGCCTTATTATTTGAAAACGCACATTATGATATTTATTTTGCATCCTCAGATCAGATCCCGAATATTTTGATAGAAATAGGCCGCCTGCGAGAAGAAACTTTTCGGTCAATAGGAGAGGGCACTAATCGCGAAATAGATTTAGATCGTTATGATGAGTACTATAGGCATTTGTTTCTATGGGATAAAAAGAGGCATAAAATTGTTGGGGCATACCGCATGGGCATGGGAAAAGAAATCTATGAAAAGTATGGAGTAAATGGATTTTATATTAGTGATTTATTCTATTTTGATGAAGATATTCATTTTCTATTTCCTCATACTATAGAAATGGGGCGTGCTTTTGTAGCCAGCGATTATCAACGACGCCCCATGCCCTTATTTTTACTATGGAGAGGAATCGTTCATATTACTTTAAAATTTCCCGGATACCGTTTTTTGATGGGAGGAGTAAGCATTAGTAACCGATTTTCTGATTTCTCTAAGTCAGTAATGATTGAATTTATGAGATCACATTATTATGACGCTTCTATTGCACAATACATTCAACCGAAAAAAGATTATAAAGTAAAATTAAAAGCAGAAGATAAAAACTTTATTTTTGATACGATTGAAACCGATATTAATAAGTTTGACAAACTTATTGAAGAGATCGAGCCAGGTAATTTACGATTTCCGGTATTACTGAAAAAATACATCAAGCAAAATGCGCGCATTATTTCTTTTAATGTCGATCCTAAATTTAATGATGTTATTGATGGGCTTATGTATATCCGCATTGCAGACCTTCCTGAAAGCACCGTGAAGTCTATTATGGAAGAAATCAAGCAGAAAACAAATGAATTATTGTGCTGTAAAAAGAGAATTCGTAAAGAAAACTAAGCGGAAACCTTTGCAAAACCCTCTCTAAGCAATAATTAAAGATAAAATATACCTGCCTACATTGAAAAAAATAGCAACTAAAACGATGATTATAATAAAAAAAAGAAAAGAAAGAATCATGCAGGATAAATTCCACGCTTTTCTATTCTCTCGGGAGTTGTTTTCGCTTGAGTTTAACTTGAATTCTTTTAGTTTTGTAAGTTTCATCTAACCAAAAATGCCATTAATGATTCGCGATATAAATTTTAAAATCCCACCCAAAACAGTTATTAATCCAATCAAAAAAATAAATAGGCACCCCATGATAAGATAACAGCCTTTTTTGCTGTTGCGTGGTGAACGGTATGGTTTTTCCTCATCAGTTTCTGAAGAAAGCGAAGGATCTACCACCTCTGCCTCAATGTATTCTTCTTCGTTAAGATTACTCAGATTCATAATCACTTCTTTTCATTCACTTTTAGGGAATGATTGTTCTATTAAATGCGATAATACAAAGGTAATTCTTTATTTTTATTCTTTTAACGAGACCTTTAGCCTTCGCTGACCTGCAGTTGATCGGGTGCTTTTTTCAATAGCCCCCTAAAATGCTTTTTGCTAAAGCTTTCAAACTATTTTATCTATACTTTCAGACCGTTGCAAAAAGCTTGTATTGAACTTGTCGAGATGCACTCTAACAAAAAAATGCTTGTATTGAGTTTGCCGAAATGCAACGCCCTATAAAAATTAAACGCCGGAGCAACCTTTGGGTTGTGAGGATTTTAATTTTTTGAGATAGTTACTGAGCCTGTCGAAGTAAGGAAGCTGTTTGAAGTTAGATGCTTTCTTTTTCATACTTTTTTATATATTCTGCAACGGTCTCACTTTATGGGGTAGTGTCTTTTTTTATCCCTCTTTTGCAAAAAGTACTAGCCTTTTCACATAAAAAGATCAAATTTTTGGTTATAAATAGTTGTTTATAACAATCATAAGTTGTATTTTAGCGTTATAATGCATTGATACCTTTGCATAAAGCAACTTAGCAATAAAATGCAACGCATGATAAAAATTAAAATCCTCACAACCCAAAGGTTGCTCCGGCGCTTAATTTTAGCCTACGCTGATTTGCAGTTCTTTAGGCGTTATATTATATCGCTAAAGTGTTTTTTTGAGGGGTCTCTTAAAATGAATTTTTTACCTGGCTTGTAAGCGTTCTTGCTATGAAAAAATTTTTAAGAATTCTCATCTTTCTTGCGCTTCTTTTATTAGTTACAATGAGTTTTATTAGCTACCGATATATCCATTATATTCTCTTTGATAAAACACAAAAACAAGGTTATATCTATATTTCTTCAGACGATTCCTTTAACGAAGTAGTAAAACAAATAACCCCTTTTGTAAATACGATTAGTGGATTCAAATGGATTGCGCAACGAAAAAAATATCCCTCGCTAATTAAAGCAGGGAAATATAGAATAGAAAAAGGATGGAGTATTCCTCAATTAATCAACCATTTGCGCTCAGGAAATCAGGAAGAAGTAAAAATACAGCTCAATCAGATTGAGACAGTAAATCAATTAGCAGGAAAAGCAGCCCGGCAGATTGAAGCCGATTCTTCCTCAATTATCAATTATCTTAATCAGCATGAATTTCTAAAAAAGAACCAATTGACCAAAGAAACTGTCCGGCAAATATTTCTAGCAAATACTTATTATTTTCATTGGAATACTTCCGCAAAGCAATTCGTCGAGCGTATGAAAAGGGAATATCATAAATTCTGGAACGAACAACGTATAGAAAAGGCAAAAGCCTTGAATATGTCTCCAGTAGAAGTAATGTCTTTAGCAGCAATTGTAGAAAAAGAAACGGCAAAACCTGATGAGCGTCCTGAGGTAGCGAGATTATACCTGAATCGCTTGAAATATCACTGGAAGTTGCAATCTGACCCCACGGTTATTTATGCTGTTAAAAAAAGGATAGGGTTTGACACGATTATTAAACGAGTACTAAATAAACACTTAGAAGAAAAATCAAGTTATAATACTTATTTAAATTATGGCTTACCTCCTGCTCCTATTGTTACTCCCTCTCCCGCTTCAGTTGATGCTGTTTTAAACGCACCTCCTCATAATTATCTGTATATGTGCGCCAGTGTTGAGCGCAAAGGTTATCATGCTTTTGCAAAGACACTAGCACAACATAAAATCAATCGAAAGAAATACATCAAATGGTTGGATAAAAAAAAATAAGATATCTTTACAAAAAGCATTTTGAGACCTTTAGCCTAAAGTTGCTTCCTTAATTCGATAAGTGTCAGCTACCGAAAATTAAAATCCTAACAGCCATTAAGGTTACTCCTACTCCAGTATTTAATTTTTATCGGGCGTTGATTTTATTAACTTGCACTGAACTTAACTTTGCTGACTTGCAGTTCAGTTGATAGAGTGCTTTTTCCCGGTACGAGTTGACTTTTTACAAGATTCATCTGTTTATATAAAAGAATCAGACGCTTCTTTTCCCACTTTATCTAAAGTAGAGGTTATTTCTTCAGTGAGTTGGCCTTGCTTTAATAAATCCAGTATATTCTGATGTTTATTCCTCATTAGATCAAGGAAGGAAGATTCAAACGCACTTATTTTTTCTACCGGAACCTTCTCTAGTTTTCCTTTCGTTCCAAGATAAATAATCGCTATTTGCTCTTCTACAGGTAAAGGTGAGGAAACGCCTTGTTTTAAAATTTCTACATTTCGTCTTCCTTTATTAATCACCGACATCGTTGCGGCGTCTAAATCTGAGCCAAATTTGGCAAACGCTTCTAATTCACGAAACTGTGCCTGATCTAACTTTAATGTCCCGGCTACTCTCTTCATCGATTTTATCTGAGCCGATCCTCCTACACGAGATACAGAAATTCCCACATTAATTGCCGGACGAACCCCTGAGTTAAACAAATCAGATTCTAAGAAAATTTGCCCATCTGTAATGGAAATTACATTCGTCGGGATATAAGCCGATACATCTCCTGCCTGTGTCTCAATGATAGGTAATGCAGTCAAAGAACCACCGCCCTTTACTTTGTCTTTTAAGGTTTCCGGCAAATCATTCATGTCTTTTGCAATATCATCATCTCCGATAATTTTTGCAGCCCGCTCCAATAAGCGTGAGTGTAAGTAAAAAACATCTCCCGGATAAGCCTCACGCCCCGGAGGTCTTCTTAATAATAAAGAAATTTCCCTATAAGCAACGGCCTGTTTTGATAAATCATCATAAATAATCAATGCTGGGCGTCCGGTATCTCGAAAATACTCTCCAATAGCAGCCCCCGCCATAGGAGCATATACCTGCATAGGGGCGGGATCAGAAGCGGCTGCCGAAACGATAGTAGTATAAGCTAATGCACCGTGATCTTCTAAGGTTTTTACGATTCCAGCAACGGTCGAACCTTTTTGTCCGATGGCTACATAAATGCAATATACCGGCTCACCCGCGTCATAAAATTCTTTTTGGTTAAGGATGGTGTCGATACAAACCGTGGTTTTTCCGGTTTGGCGGTCTCCAATAACCAATTCACGCTGCCCTCTACCAATAGGAATCATGGCATCTATTGCCTTTAAGCCGGTTTGTAAAGGCTCATTTACAGGCTGGCGAAAAATCACGCCTGGTGCCTTCCTTTCTAATGGCATTGAATAGGTTTCACCTTGAATAGGTCCTTTTCCGTCAATAGGTGCTCCGAGAGTGTCCACTACACGTCCGAGCATTCCTTCTCCCACATTAACCGAAGCGATACGATTCGTTCTTTTCACAGTAGCTCCTTCTTTGATTTCCTTTGAACTCCCAAGCAAAACAACCCCCACGTTATCTTCTTCTAAGTTTAGAACCAATCCTTCCAGGCCATTTTCAAATTGAACTAACTCTCCATATTGTGCATTTCCCAATCCAAAAACGCGGGCAATTCCGTCTCCAATTTGTAAGACAGTCCCGACTTCATTTAACTCGCCTTCGGTCTTAAAACCGGAAAGCTGTTGTTTTAAGATTGCCGATACTTCAGCAGGTTTTATTTGTGCCATATGTTTTTACTTATATAAAGTGTAAGTTATAATTATTTTTACAATTTTGGAATGTAGTGATTATTTGAGAATTTTTGGTTTAATTTTTTTAGTTTTTGTTTAATAGAATTATCTATTTGCTGGTCTCCTACCTTAACAATGAACCCTCCTATAATTGATTTATCAACGACTCTATTAACTTTTAATTGCTGATCTTGCGTTAATCTCGTTATCTTAGAAAGTATTTTTTCAATAAACTCATCACTGACCTCAACTGCCGTAGTAATATTTACTTCTTTTATTCTTTTGTTAACTTCATAAAGATTTCGATAGGTCTCGGCACAAGTCATTACCAAGCCCGTTCGCTTATGTGTAATCATCAATTCAATAAATTTCTGCGATGTTGAAGAAAAATCTTTGAATATTTGCTTAACAATGGCATGTTTTTTCCTAGTGTCAATCGCCGGGGTTATTAAAAAGGTTCGTAAATCCTTACTATCATGAATGATTTTATATAAGTCATTCATTTCCTCATAAACTCGTTCTTCCTGTCCTACTTCCTTAGCGAATAAAATCAGTCCTTTAGCATATCGCTTCGCTGTTTTTAGATCTTGCATAAACTTTTTCTAGTTTAATTGAATCTCACTTATTAATGAGTTTATTAATTCTTCTTGTTTTGCTTTGTTTTGCAATTCGTTTTTCAAGACTTTTTCAGCAATTCCAATAGAAAGTTTTGCTATTTCATTTTTTAGCTGTGTTTGCGCTGACATTTTTTCCTGATGAATAGCATGTCTGAAATTCTCTAATTCTTTTGCTCCAATGTTTTTAGCTTCTTCTCTGGCTTTGGAAATCATATTTTCACGCATTTCCCTTGCCTCTTTTAGTATATCCTCTCTTTCTACTCTCGCCTGACGCAAAATTTTCTCATTATCTGCTTTGATGGCAATCATTTCTTCTTTAGCCCTTTCGGCAGATTCTATAGCGTTTTTTATCCCCTCCTCTCGCTCATTAACTGCTTTTAAGATGGGCTTCCATGCAAATTTTCTTAATAAAAATATTAGGCATAGAAAAATAAGCGATTGCCAAAAAAACAGCCCTATTGAAAATTGTTCTAATAATTTATCCATTTTTACGAAATATAATTTGGTTTTTCACAAATTTTTAAAAATCAACGGCTACGAAGACCAATCGTCATAGCCATTGATTGGTTTTTTTGCTTTTACCCGCCAAGGAAAAAAGCAGCAAAGGCCAGTCCTTCGACCAACGCAGCAGCAATTAGCATCGCAATTTGGATTCTTCCGTACATTTCAGGTTGACGAGCCATGGCGTCCATTGCTGAACCTCCAATTCTGCCAATCCCAAGACCGGCGCCAATCACGATTAATCCTGAACCTACAATAGCTGGAATTGTCATAATAAATTTATTTTAAATAATTAATAATTTCTTTTTTTAATGTCCTTCTACTGCCATGCCAAAATACAATGCAGACAATAAAGTAAAAATATATGCTTGTAATAAGGCTACCAATAATTCTAAAATCGAAAGAAAGAAAGCCATTGCGAAAGATAAACTTCCTCCAATCCAGTTTTTGAACAAAAATATTAAGGCGATCACGCTCATAAGCACAATATGCCCGGCCATAATATTGGCAAAAAGACGCATCATTAAAGCAAATGGCTTGATAAAAATACCAAGGAATTCAATTGGCGCTAACAACACTTTTATAGGAATTGGTACGCCGGGCATCCAAAAAATATGCAGCCAGTAGTTTTTATTCCCACTTATATTTGTAATAACAAAAGTTACTAAAGCAAGTGCAAAAGTAATGGTAATGTTACCTGTAATATTTGCTCCGGAAGGGGTCAGTCCCAACAAATTAAGGAACCAAATAAAGAAAAACACCGTCAGGAGGAAACTCATGTAGCGCTTATAATGTTTTTTCCCAATACTTGGAATAGCAATCTCATCTCTTATGTAAACAACTATGGGTTCAAAAAAACGTCCAACTCCTGTTGGGAGCATGGTTTTGCTTTTTCGATAGGATCGTGCCAAACTTACAAAAATGAGTAACATCAAAAGACTAGCGAAAAGAATGGTAACCACATTTTTGGTAATCGAAAAATCTAAAGGCTTTTCATCAAAATTGATTTTGCCTTCGGCATTTGTTTTATAAATTTTCCCATGGTAAAGGCTATAATATGATTCTCCAGCCTTTACCACATGCTTTCCATAATGAAATCGTGAGGAAGAAAATATTTTTAATCCATTGTCCCAGAGAATAACCGGTAGAGGAAAACCTATATGGTGCGTTTTTCCATCACTATCAACATAGTGAAAAAGTGAGAGATCGTGCGAATCTAAAATATGATGATTGATATATTCTTTTCTTGTTTGTTCTGTTTCTTTTTCAAGGCTTTCTTTATCTTTTGCCAGTATGAATTGAACAAAAAATGATAATATAAACAGTAATAAATACTTTATTCCATGAGAATTATCTATCACAAGAATACTTTTTTAAAATATGTGCAAATTTATATCTTTATCATAGAATAACAAGCGATATTTTGGATATTTTTTTTATACCCGAGGCCTTTAGTTTTCGCTGGCTTACAGTTCAAGAGACCGCTGCAGAATAAGTGAAAAAGTATGAGAATTAAAGCATCTCGCTTTAAACGGGGTGCTTTAAAAAAATTAAAATTCTCAGTTTGTCATATCAATCTGAGACCGTTGCAAAAGCACTTTAGCAAAAAAATGCAAAGCCCGATAAAAATTAAACGCCGGATCAACCTTTGGGTTGTGAGGATTTTAATTTTTTGAGAAGGAAGCAGTTTGAAGCTAAATGATTTCTTTTTAATCCTTTTTTATGTGTTCTGCAAAGGTCTCAATCTGTATTATCGTGTAAAAATGAATTATTATCGCGGGTTTTTAACTTATTTTCTTCATCCTGAGTTAATGACCTTCGTGATAATAAGCCGGAGTCCTTATTCAATTCTGTTAATTCAATTCCCTGGCGTTTATAAGCAGGTGTACGCTCTATATCTTCAATATTTTTGATCTGCTGCTTGAATTTATAATTAAATGCTTTTAATTTTTGTCTTCGCTCTTCTGTGGTCTTTAGGGATTTTTTTTTCACATTTCTTTCTAAGATTGGTGTTTCAAAAGGATTAGAATAGTTATCTTTTTCTGCATCAATTTCTGGTTTTTTTTCTTTTTTTTCAATGACTTTTACTTCAAAATCACAATCGTTAAAATCATCAGTATTTGTTTTTGCATTATTCAGGGTTTTTTCTTCATACTTTGGAGAAAGCAATATTTCGGGAGAGGTTTTATCTGTAGTTTCCTGCAACTCAATATTGCTATCTTCTATTGTCATTTTTCCTTTTTCTGTCGTATTCTCTTCTTCTTCAAAAAGAGGATATACTATCCGATTTTCAGATGATGGTTCAGTGGATGTACTCTCCCCAAAAAGATTTTTTTGTTTTACCTGCTGTGCTCGTGTTTTCTTTTCGACTCTATTCTCAGGTTTCACTATTTCAGTAATGGGATTTTCAATTGATTCTTCTGATTGATCCGGCGCCTGATCCGGTGAAAGCACTTTTGTAACGGGCTGTTCTTCTAACAAGGTATGGACGGTTTTCTTTTCTTCTCTTGAGAATTTTTGTTCATTGTGCGGAAATCCTGTTGCAACCACTGTTACCCGAATAGCGTTGCCTAACTCTTCATCCTCGCCAATCCCCATAATAATATTAGCACTATAACCGGCTTCTGTCTGAATATAATCGTTTATAACGCCTATTTCATCAATCGTAATTTCTTCTGCACCGGAAACGATTAAAAGTAAAACATTTTTAGCTCCTTTAATTTTATTATTGTTTAATAATGGAGAATCTAACGCATTAATAATCGCCTCTTTTGCTTTTTCTACCCCCGAGGCTACCGCTGATCCCATAATGGCAGTTCCACTATCGGCTAAAACGGTTTTAGCATCGCGCAAATCAATATTTTGTTTATAATGATTCGTAATAACCTCAGCTATTCCTTTGGCAGCTATGGCTAATACTTCATCTGCCTTAGCAAACCCGGTTTTAAATCCAAGATTACCATATAGCTCCCTTAGTTTATCATTATTTATTACGATAAGAGAATCAACATTTTGCTTTAACTCTTCTACGCCAGCTTCGGCTTGTTCCATTCTCCGGTTTCCTTCAAAGTAAAACGGAATGGTTACAATTCCAACGGTCAGTATTCCTAATTCTTTTGCCATTCCGGCAATAATCGGCGCTGCACCTGTGCCCGTGCCTCCTCCCATTCCGGCAGTTATAAAAACCATTTTGGTATGCGTATCCAAAATTGCTTTTATATCTTCTGCACTCTCTAATGCTGCCTTCTTTCCTATTTCAGGATTAGCTCCTGCCCCTAATCCCTCAGTAACGGAGATGCCTAATTGTATTTTATTGCTTACAGGGCTATTGTTTAGCGCTTGTGCATCGGTGTTGCAAATAACAAAATCAACGCCAGAAATTCCTTCTGAAAACATGTGATTAACTGCATTGTTTCCTCCACCTCCTACGCCGATTACTTTTATGGCTGCAGACCTGTTTTTGGGTAAATCAAAAACGATTCCTTCTGTATTATTCATGACTTATTTTTTAATTAGTGTATTTAATAACTCAATTTCATTTACTAAATTATTCTGTTTCGTTAAACATTTTTCTAAATTTTTCTGCCCATTTTTCAAAAAAAGAGGTTTTCAAAGAAGTACTATCTGATATTTTTTCTTTTACCGATGCACTTTCTGCTCTATTCTTCTTTCGCTCTTGTGTTTCTGCTATTGGACGTTCAAATTCACCGGGAGGCTGCCCCTGCGCCTTACCATGATGGTTTGCAGGGTTACTTTCTATTGATTCAGAAGAATGAACATGACCTTCTAACCCTTTAATCAGTAACCCGGTAGCAGTTGAAAACTCAGGGGTAGATAATGGCTGTTGTTGTCCACCGGCGAGGTGCTCGTTAGGTAGCCCGATTCTAACGTCCATTCCGGTAATATACTCAGTTAGTTGACGAATGTGTTTCAACTTAGCTCCTCCGCCGGTCATTACAATGCCTGCAATAAGTTTTTTCTTTTGTTCTTCTTCCCCATAATTTTTGATTTCTACCGCTACCTGCTCCATGATTTCACTTACGCGGGCATTGATGACCTCCGAGAGTTTTCTAAATGAAATTTCTTTCGGCTCGCGTCCTCTCAAACCTGGAATAGAAACGACTTCATTTTCAGAATTTTCTCCTGGCCAAGCAGAACCAAACTTCACTTTCAACACTTCTGCCTGACGTTCAATAATGGAACAGCCCGTTTTAATATCTTCTGTTATGATATTACCTCCAAAAGGAATCACGGCGGTATGTCGAATAATGTTATCTTTAAAAATAGCAATATCCGTTGTGCCCCCTCCGATATCGACTAAAGCAACGCCGGCTTCTTTTTCCTCTTGTCCTAAAACAGCTTCTGCAGAAGCCAGAGGTTCTAATGTGATGGCTTTAAGAGTAAGACCTGCACTTCTTATACACCTGCCGATATTTTTGATAGAGGACACATGCCCGACTACTACGTGAAAATTGGCTTCGAGACGCCGCCCATACATTCCTATAGGGTGATATATTTCCGATTGGCCATCCACCTTATACTCTTGAGGTAAAACATGAATAATCTCTTCGCCGGGAAGCATTACTAATTTATGCACCTGATTCTTTAGCTGATCGATGTCTTTTTCGTTAATGACCTCTTCGTTATTTTCTCGTGTGATGTAATCACTATGCTGCAAACTCCTAATATGTTGTCCTGCTATTCCTACGACAACACTTTTGATTTCAATTCCCGAAGTGCGCTCAGCCTCCTGCACAGCTTTCTGTATAGAATTAATGGTTTGTGTAATATTGCTGACTACGCCCCGGTGCACGCCAAGACTTTTGGCTTTTCCTACCCCCAGCACTTCTACCTTATTGTATTCATTTTTACGCCCTACAATAGCAACTATTTTGGTTGTTCCTATATCTAATCCTACTGCTATATTCTGATTGCCCATCGGTTACTTTTTTTGTGCGATTACCTGATTTTTATATGCTAAACTTATTCTCTTATATTTGTTAAACCCCATCTTTTCAAGATATTGATTATAAAAAAGATTGAGTTTTGTAAATTTTTCTTTAAAGTTATTAATTTTTCCAAAATCAATCGTAAAACCTCCCTGATTAACTTTTAAAATAAAAGAATTTTTTGCTGCTTTTTGAATGCCGGTTATGTTCTTTTTCAGCAACTTGTCCTTATGAATGAATTTTGCTAAATCAACCAGGGGTTTATAATCAGATGTGTCCACCTTTCCGATGACGAGCATAGCATTAACCGAGTAAACATCGGATAGCGGTATTCGTTGATTTTCTTCAGTTAAATAATATTCATCCATTCCATTTTTTACCCTGACAATAGGTGTTTTTTGCGTAATATCCGTTATCAATTCTCCTTGAACAGTGGTGTAAACTTCTACTCTTTTTACAAATGGGTCTTGAGCTAACCACATTTCAATACTATCAATAGGAAGTGTTTTCATTTTAACAGAATCTATGCTTATTTTTTTTGAGATAATATCTTTTACTATATTTTCATTAATAAAATCGTTTCCTTCTTTGCTTTCATTTTTTAAATAAATTTTTGTCAGTCGCCGATTCCCATTCCTATCGATCATGAAACCTGAGAGAATTAGAAAAGATATAAATCCTAATATAGTAACGATATTTAACATTTTATTTTTCATTTAACCATTCTTTTATAGGAGTTACTAAGGTGTCAATATTGCCTGCTCCGACAGTAAGCAATGCCTCAAAATCAGTCGTTTTTATTTTATTTAAGACGTTTTCTCTGTTTGCTAACTGTTTATTTGTTAAAGAAATTTTAGACAATAACCATTTAGAGGTAACCCCTTCTATTGGCAATTCTCTGGCGGGGTAAATATCCATAAGAATTAATTCGTCTGCTTGCGAAAGACTTTTTACAAACGCTTCTGCAAAGTCTCGTGTACGGCTGTATAAATGAGGTTGGAAAACAACCAACAGCTTTTTGTTAGGAAATAATTCTTTTACGGTATTTATTACTGCATCTAACTCTGCAGGATGATGTGCATAATCGTCAATATACACTCTTTCTTTATTGTAATGAATAGAAAAACGACGTTTGATGCCTTTAAAGGTTTTTATACTCGCTTTGATTTCTTCAAAGGATAGCCCGAGAATTCGCGCAGCGGTTATTGCAGCCAATGCGTTTTCTATATTATATCTTCCAGGCAGATATAACTCAAAATCGGAATATATCTTCTCCTCATGTAAAACATCGAATATGAAAATACCGTTTTTTATTCTGATATTCTTTGCAATCATAATTGCATCTTCATCAGCGGCATACGTAATACCTTGTATAGGCAGTCCTTTTCGAGTGATTAGAGTTCCTGTTTTTGGAAGGCGGTCTACAAACTCTTGAAAAGATTTTTTTAACTCGGTATGCGCGCCATAAATATCAAGATGATCGGCATCTATAGCGGTAATGATAATTATATCTGGAGATAATCTCAAAAAGGAGCGATCAAATTCGTCAGCTTCTACCACAGAATATTCGTTCCCTCCGAGGATTAAATTGGATTGATAATTTTCGCAAATTCCTCCGAAAAAAGCGGTAATTTTAATATTATTTTCATAAAGAATATGCCCAAGCAGGCTGGCTGTTGAGGTTTTACCATGAGTTCCGGAAACGGCAATACAAGTGGTATTTTGTGTGATCATTCCCAATATCTCAGCGCGTTTGTATAAAGGGAACCCGCGTTTTCTTAATTCGTTCTTCTGCACATGATTTTTAGGGATAGCAGATGTATAAACAATTAACGAATCATTTAAGTTTAGGTCCGCAGGCAATGTTTTAAGAGAATCCTCATACGTAATTGAGATTCCTTCCTTATGAAGTTGCTGTGTTAAATCGGTCTTTGTTCTATCGTAGCCTAAAACTTTTTTCCCAATATATTTAAAATACCTGGCCAGGGCACTCATTCCAATGCCTCCAATACCAATAAAATAAATCTTATCTATTTTTTTTATGCCTATATCTTTTAAATACATTTCTTTTCAATATAATCTATCGACTGATTTTTGTTCTTATCTTTTTCTTGCTTTGTTTTTTAAAATTGAAAAAATTTCATCTACAATTTCACTCGTTGCGTTAGGCTTAGCAAGACGTTTAATATTTTTACTCATTTCGTTTTGCTTTTTTTCATCTTTTAATAAGGCTAAGACAACGGGCACTAATTTTTCATTGGCTTCTGAATCTTTAATCATTAATGCTGCATTTTTTCTAACCAGCACTTCAGCATTCTTAGTCTGATGGTCTTCTGCCGCCCAAGGCAACGGCATTAAAACTACGGGTTTGCCCACAAGGCACAACTCAGAAATAGCAATAGCCCCTGCTCGGGACACAATAATATCGGCTGCAGCATAGGCCATTCTCATATCATGTATAAATTTAATTATTTTGATATTGTCTGCCTTTAACTTTTCATTGCTTTTTAATCGTTCAAAATCTATACTTCCTGTTTGCCAGATCAGTTGAATCTTTTTATTTTTGATTTTATCAATCTGCTCTTCCAAAGCTTTATTTTTATTGCGAGAGCCTAAACTCCCTCCCACTGAAAGTATGGTTTTATATTCTTTTTTTAATCCAAAAAAAGTTAACGCCTCCTCTTTTGCCGGCATAAATTTGAATAGCTCATTTCGAATAGGGTTCCCGGTATTTATAACTTTTTCATTTTTAAATATTTTATCTAATCCATCGTATGCTACACAAACAGTAGAGGCTCTTTTTGCCAGTTTTTTATTGGTTATACCAGGGCATGAATTTTGTTCTTGCACTAAAGTAGGGATCCGCATGTGTGAGGCAACGAACAAAACGGGTCCAGAGGCGAATCCGCCCGTACCGATGGCTACATCAGGTTGAAAACCTGAAATAATCTTCCTTGACTTCCACAGAGATATTAAGAGTTTCAGCGGAAATAACAGTAAATCCAACGAAAATTTTCTACGTAAGCCCGATATCCAAAGTCCCTTAATCGGAAATCCTGCCGCAGGAACTTTTTGCATTTCCATTTTATTTATTGCTCCCACAAAAAGGAATTCTGCAGCCGGCTCCCGCCGCTTTATTTCATCAGCAATAGCGATAGCCGGATAAATGTGCCCGCCGGTTCCTCCGCCGCTAAGGATAAATTTATGCGATTTGGTTGAACTCATTTCTTATCATTCTTTCGTTTTGTAATTCTTCTTTTGATTTTATGGTACGACTTACACTTAAGATAACTCCAAAGGCAAAACAAGTAACCCAAATAGAAGTTCCTCCTGCACTAATCATAGGCAAAGTTTGCCCGGTTACGGGAATTAAGTTTACCGCTACAGCCATATTAGAGAAAGCCTGAAAAATTATTGGGAAGCCTACCGCCAGAATTAATAAAGTACCAAAAAAAGTATGTATTTTAGTAGCATTAACTAAGAGCCTCCATAGGATTAAAATATAAATAAAAATTAATAAAAATCCACCTACCGCGCTGTATTCTTCTACAATGAGTGCATAAATAAAATCGGAAGAGGCCTGGGGTAGTTTATACTTAAAATGACTTTGCCCGGGGCTAGGCAACCTGATAGTGCCTCCGTTTGCAATGGCTGATTTGGCAATATAGACCTGATAATCTTCTTCTATTTCTTTATCCTTATCGGTAAAACGTTCAATACGTGCTTTCCAGGTGTTTATCCGGTTGGGAAACATTTTAGGAAAAGTATACGCCAGCAAAATAAAAAGCGTTGTTAGAACAAGCATTGAACCAGCAAATGTTATCAAATATCTAATGGGATATCCTCCGATGAAAAGGAGTAAAAATGCCATAGCAAAAACAAGTAATGCTGTTGACCCGTTAGCGGGAAGTATGAGCCCTACCACAACGATTATCGGAAAAATTAGAGGGAAAAAAGTTTCTTTAAGCGTTACGGTTCTATCCTTTATTTTTACCAGATAGCGGGCAATATATATCATTAAAATAACAGAGGCCAGAGTAGAAGTTTGAAAACCGATTTGCAATCCCGGAATCCGCAACCACCGTGAAGCGTTTGCCCCCCCTAAAGTATGCCCCTGAAGCATCGTCAAGATTAACAAAATAATAACAAAAGGCAGTGCTAAAACGGCAATTCCTCCAAAATATTTATAATCTATATAATGCGTAAAATAAATGATGATAAATCCGACAAGAAGAAAGACTAAATGTTTAAACGGGCTTATTTGCCCGGCAGAATATATGGGTAAAAAAGAAAAAATAGCAAGCAATAGAATAAATGCCCACAAGTAACGATCTCCTTTAATATTTTGTAAAAATTGTTTCATCTTATTTTAATCTTAAACTTTCAAATTCTTCCCTATTTGAGACCGTTGCAAAAAGCACTTTAGCAAAAAAATGCAACGCCCGATAAAAATTAAACACCGGAGCAACCTTTTGGTTGTGAGAATTTTAATTTTTTGAGAAAGAAGCAGTTTGAAGCTAAATGCTTTCTTTTTCATATTTTTTTATGTGTTCTGCAACGGTCTCCTATTTATAGCTTTCGGACCTGTTCTTTAAATTGATTTCCACGGTCTTTGTAATCTTTAAATAAATCAAAACTTGCACAAGCCGGTGATAGCAATACGGTATCTCCCTTTTCACCTAATGCGTAGGAAAATTGAACTGCATCGCGCATATTATGTGTTTCCATAATATAAGGGGCTACATCGCTAAAAACACTTAACAGCGTGATATTATTTTTTCCAAGGCAAACCATTGCTTTTACTTTAGTTTTTACCAAATTTAATACTTCTTTGTAATCATTTCCTTTATCCTTTCCTCCTACAATCCATATTACAGGCGTGTTAATACTTTCCAGTGCATAATAGGATGAGTTTACATTAGTCGCCTTTGAGTCATTAATAAAATCAATCCCGTGAATTGTAAGTACTTTCTCTAATCGATGCTCAACCGCTTCAAAAGTAGAGAGGCTTTTCTTCAATGATTTTTTTCTTATGTTCAGTAATCTGGCTGCTATTCCAGCTGCCATAGAGTTAGCTGTATTATGTTTTCCCTGCAGGGCTAATTCATCTATTCCCATAGTAAACTTCTCTTTAGTATCTTCGGTTTTAATTATTAATTTTAAATCGTTTATAAAAGCACCTTGATCAAGTTTCTTTATAAGTGAAAAAGGTATTTTTTTGGCTTTTATTTTTTGTTTGTCTAATACTTTTTTTATTTCCTCATTGTCTGCCGAATAAATAAAAAAATCATCCGGTGTTTGATTCATTGCGATACGAAATTTAGATTGTACATAATTTTCCATCTTATGATGATATCGATCTAAATGGTCTGGTGTTATGTTCAATAAAATAGAAATATGCGGCTTAAAATTTACAATTCCATCTAATTGAAAACTGGAAAGTTCAAGCACATAAAAATCAAAATCCTGTTTTGCCAACTGCCCAGCAAAACTTTTCCCTATGTTTCCTGCCAGCCCGGTTTTTAATCCGGTGCTTTTTAACAAGTAGTAAAGAAGGGAAGAAGTAGTGGTTTTTCCATTGGTACCGGTTATCGCGATAATTACAGCCTTTGTATAACGGCTGGCAAATTCAATTTCTGAAATAACCGGAATACCCTCGTGCCTCAGTTTTTGAATGATCGGAAGGTCTTCGGAAATTCCAGGACTTTTAATGACTTCATCCGCTTCAAAAATTTTTTCTGGCGTATGTTTATTTTCCTCAAAATCAATTTTTTCCTGCAAAAGTATTTTTTTATACTTCTCTTGAATTCCCCCAATATCGGAAAGAAAAACTTTAAGCCCCTTTACCTTTGCCAAAATAGCTGCACCCGCGCCGCTTTCACCTCCTCCTAAGATTGTTATCTTCTTCATGTCATCGTATTTTTAATGTAATAATGGCTAAAAGGGCTAGCATAACTCCAAAAATTAAAAATCGAATCACAATTTTGCTTTCATGGTAACCTTCTTTTTGAAAATGGTGATGAATCGGCGACATTTTAAAAATACGCCTTCCTTCTCCCCATCTTTTTTTCGTATATTTAAAGTAGAAAACCTGTATCATTACCGAAAGTGTTTCTATAAAAAAGATTCCGCATACAATCGGGATGAGTAATTCTTTTCGCTCAGCAATCGCCAGAACAGCAATAATTCCTCCTATCGTAAGGCTTCCGGTGTCTCCCATAAAGATCTGAGCGGGAAAAGTATTATACCATAAAAACCCTGTAAGTCCGCCAATAAGAGCTGCACAAAAAATAGTCAGTTCGCCAAGGTTGGGGATGTACATAATATTCAAATAATCAGCAAAAATTACATTCCCCGAAAGCCATGCAAACAGTGCTAAGACGGTTACGATAATTGAGGAGGAACCAGCAGCCAACCCATCAATTCCATCGGTTAAGTTTGCAGCATTAGAAACTGCAGTAATGATAAAAATAACTGCCGCAATGAATATTATCCAAGTGTATTTTGTTAAATCAGGGCTTATCCAGTTCAAAAAATTGGAATAATCAAATTCATTATTTTTTAAGAACGGTAGATTGGTTTTAGTTGATTTGAGTTCACGAGTAAAATATTTTCGCTTAATTTGCCCTTTTGAGGTAATTTCAATTTTTCTTTTTTCTGGCGGTAGGTTTTCTTTAACCACAACATTCGGGTGAAGATAAAGCGTAGCACCTACAATTAATCCTAATCCAACCTGCCCTAATACTTTAAATTTTCCGGCTAATCCTTTTTTATCTTTTTTAAATACTTTAATATAATCGTCCAAAAAGCCGATAACACCCATCCAAAGAGTGGAAATAATTAATAAGATAACATAAATATTATTTAGTTTAGCGAATAATAAAACCGGGATTAATGTAGATAAAATAATAATTATCCCTCCCATAGTCGGCGTGCCTTCTTTTTCTTTTTGCCCTTTTAATCCCAGATTTCGGATTAATTCTCCAGCTTGTTTTTGCTTTAAAAAAAGAATAATCTTTTTTCCAAAAACTAAGCCGATAAACAGCGATAAAATAAAAGACAGGATGGCTCGAAAACTCAAATATTGGAATAACCCTGCTCCGGGAAACTCAAACATTCGGTCTAAATATTCAAATAAAGCAAATAACATATTTATTTATTTAATTGTTTTAATAGATTTTGTGCTATTTCTAAATCATTGAATGGTGTACGTACACCGTTGATCTCCTGATAAGTTTCATGACCTTTTCCCGCTATTACAATAAAATCTCCGGGTTGAGCTGATAGAATGGCAGCCTTCACCGCTTGCTTTCGATTGACAATCGAAAGTGTTTTTCTGTAAAATTGTGGCGGAACTCCTGCTTCCATTTCTCTAATAATGGTTTGCGGATCTTCAGTACGGGGGTTATCCGAAGTTAAAACTACCTTATCTGAAGCCTCACAGACAATTTTTGCCATAACTGGTCGCTTTGCTTTATCACGATTTCCTCCACAGCCTACAATGGTAAAAATCCGCTCATTTCCGGTGCGTAACTCTTTCACCGTTTTTAATACATTTTTCAGCGCATCCGGCGTATGGGCGTAATCAACTAACACGACGATTCCTTTTTGGGATAAATAATATTGAAAGCGCCCACGAATACTTTTTAATTTTGAAATTTCTGTAAGAATTTCCCAGTCGTTTTGTTTTAATAATGTAGCGACACCAAATGCAGCTAATAGATTATACGCATTGAATTTCCCCACTAATTTTGTCCAAACTTCCTGCTGATTGAATGCAAGCAGCATCCCGTCTAATCTGTTTTCTACCACTTTTCCCTTAAAATCAGCCTCTGTTTGCAGTGCGTAGGAAAATGACTGAGCAGGTGAATTTTGAAGCATTACTCTTCCGTTTTTATCATCTATATTTACCAGCGCAAAAGCTGTTTCTGGCAAGTGGTCAAAAAAAGACTTTTTCGTATTGAGATATTCTTTAAAGGTTTTATGATAATCTAAATGATCGTGGGTTAGATTAGTAAAAACCCCTCCAGTAAAATGTAATCCGGCAATGCGTTTTTGATGAATTCCGTGTGAACTTACCTCCATAAAAGTGTAATCACATCCTTTCTCAACCGCTTGCGCCAAATACTTATTGAGTGTAATTACATCAGGTGTGGTGTGGGTAGTTAGCAGTTCCTGTTCCCCGATTTTAATTGAAATAGTTGATAATAATGCGGTTTTATATCCTAAGTTTTCAAATAAATGATACAATAAAGTCGCGGTAGTTGTTTTACCGTTTGTGCCGGTAATTCCTATAAGTTTCAGTTTTTCCGAAGGATTTTCATAAAAGTTAGCGGCGATAATTCCCAATGCACGGGCACTGTCTTTTACTACAACATAAGCAATTTTATGATCGATATTTTTTGGCAGTTTTTCACACAAAATTCCCCTTGCGCCTTGTGCAATCGATTGTTCAATAAACCGGTGCCCATCCACTGAAATCCCCTTAAGCGCCGCAAAAAAAGTATTTTCTTTTACTTTCCGGGAATCACTTTCCAAGGCTTCCACTTGAATATTTGTTGAGCCAATGATTTGTTCAATCGAAACCTTATATAAAATATCTTTTAATATTTTCATCAATTTAAAGTTAAGATTACTTTTTGACCTTTTTTAATTTTTGTTCCGGCTTTTATAGATTGTTTAAGCACACAGCCCACCCCTTGATAGTTCACCTTAAGTCCGGCATTTTCTAGCAAGGCAACTGCATTGTTTCCCCGCCGGTGTATGAGATTGGGCATTCGGCTAATTTTTTTGGTAAAATCAATTTCATTTTGAGCCGTAATCGCCTGATTAATATCAATCTGTCTTGGAATAGAGTCAAGCGTGCGCTCGGGCGTATTCACATAAACCCGCCGGGCAATTTCTTTAAAAACAGGCCCAGCAACTGATGCACCATAATATCCTTTTGTTTTGTCAGGTTGAGAAACGCTTACCATAACCGAATAACGAGGCTTGTTAAAAGGAAAATATCCGCAAAAAGAAGCTATATATTGTACGTTTTCTGTATTATAGCCTGTTTGGCAAGTCCCGGATTTTCCTGCAAGCAGATAGCCTTTGGTGTTTAAAGACTTTCCCGTGCCATATTTTACCACTCTTCGCAACATGATTTGTGCCTTTTTAATCGTTTCTGTAGAAGCAATAGAAGGATTAATGACTATGGGTTCATATTTTTTTACTACTTTTCCTCCTGAACGGATTTCTTTAATAAACAAAGGTTTAACCATTTTGCCATTATTCGCTACCGCGTTATAAAAAGTTAACATTTGTATTGGAGTTAATTCAATGCCATAACCGTATGCCATCCATGGTAAAGACAGACCGCTCCAGCCTTTATCTCCCGGATAAGAAATATAAGGGGTCGCTTCTCCCGAAATATCTAATCCCAACTTTTGATTTAATCCCCATTTATACAAGCGGTTTACAAAATCCTTGGGATGATCTTTATAATTATCATATACGATCCGTGCAGTTCCTACATTAGAGGATTTTTCAAATATTTTTATCAACGAAATTTTTCCGTATCCTTTTCCATGATTTGAGTCTTGGATTCGTTTCCCGTGGATGTACATTGTCCCGGTTTGTTTTACCGTAGCAGTATCTGCTACTCCATCATCCAGGCAAGCCATGAGCGACATTAACTTAAAAGTAGACCCAGGCTCAGTACGCTCTGCCAAGGCATAATTTCGAATATCTTTATATTTTCCTTGCTTATCTATAGTTAAATTAACCAATGCTTTCACTTCACCCGTTTTTACTTCCATTACTACTACTGACCCATGATGAGCCTTATAATATTCCAATTGTTTAAGCAAACCGTTATATGCTACATCTTGGATGGCCGGATCAATAGTCGTGATTACATCGTATCCATCTTGCGGCTCAATACGGCTTTCGTCATTTAATGGTCTATATTTTCCTTGGACGTTAATGCGCAATTCTCGCCCATCCTTTCCTCGTAGAAATTCCGAATAAGCGCCTTCTAATCCTATTTTTCTATTGTTTTTTACTCGCCCAATGGTACGAATCCACTTATTATTGAGCATCATTCGCTCATTTCTGGCAAAAATAACCAGTCCGTTTCGATTACTTTTTCTTCCTTTAAATAAAGGAAATTCTTTCAACCGTTTTATATCATCATAACTTAGGTTTTTGAATAAAATTACGTATTGTGATTTTTTATTTTTTTGCTTAGCAAATAGGTGTAAATATTCCTTTCGACTTCTTTTTTTGAACACTTGGCTCAATGAATCAATCAAGGCATTTTTATGAAACGAAATAGAATCAGTAGGGGTCCGATTATAAAAAGTTTTGAAGTCAAGTGCAGCATCGTAACGCGTTACCGTCGTCGCCAATAATGTTTCGTCCGCTGCATAGAGATTTCCTCTTTTTGCTGGGATAGTACACATGGCAATATTGTCTTTATATTTTCCCTTTTCATCTATTTGAATAAAAAGCATTTTTGCCCCGATTCCTATAAAAAGAATAAGTAGAAAAAATCCGATGATATAGGCTCTAGTAAGTATATGTCTTCTATCTCTTATCATTTTCTTTTCAATACCAGTTTATATGGTGGTACTTGTGAAACTTCCAAACTATCTTTTTGCGCCATTTTCATTATCTTAGATTCTGTTTTTAGCTGCATTAGCTGCTTATTTAAATCAGTATATTCTGATTTTAACTCAGCAATTGCCCTATTTAATTTAATCCCTTTTACCACCTTTTGCTCTACCCGGTGTATGTTATAAATCATTATAATAGCTAATGCCGCTAAAAAAAGGACGAAATACCAGTTTTTTGAAGCGCCTTCCTCTACGAGAAATTTGCCCTTTAAAATATTTAATATGGAAACCTTTTTCTTAACCATTTTTAATTGCTGCTCTTAATTTTGCACTTCGCGCACGATTATTTTTTTTAATTTCTTCCTTTGTAGGAAGGATTACCTTCCGATTAATGAAGTTTAACGGTCTATATGATTTTCCGTACAAATCAACCTCAGGTTCTCCCTCGAATAATCCGGTCTTTATAAAACGTTTAACTAGGCGGTCTTCTAATGAATGATAAGAAATAACAACTAGTCTACCTTGGGGCTTCAAGATCTCTACTGCTTGTAGCAACAGCTCTTTCAAAGCATTTATTTCATCGTTTACCTCAATACGAATAGCTTGAAATACCTTTGCTAAATATTTATTTTGCTTGAAGATCGGCACTCTTTCTAAAACAATATGCTTTAAATCGGTGGTAGTATTTATTTTTTTTAAATTGCGTTGAGTGATGATTTTTTTAGCTATCTGTGCACCGTCTTTTAATTCTCCATAGTTATAAAAAAGGTCTTTTAATTGTTCTACGCTATATTGATTTAAAATTTCTCTTGCCCCTTGGGCAGCCGTTTGGTTCATCCGCATATCCAACACACCCTTAAAACGTGTTGAGAATCCTCGATTGGAAGTATCAAATTGATAAGAAGAAACGCCTAAATCAGCTAAAACACCCCCAACTTTATTTATTCCATACATTCGAAGCGTATTCTTTAAAAAACGAAAATTTTGATGAACTAACGTAAAACGAGAGTCATCTAAAACATTTTTCAATGCAGTTTTATCTTGATCAAAAGCAACTAATTTTCCAGAGCGATTGATTCTTTTTAAAATTTCTTGGGAATGACCGCCACCGCCAAAAGTTACATCCACGTAAACTTCTGATTTATCGCCGATTAAAAAATCAACGCTTTCTTTTAATAAAACAGGTACATGATACTTACTCATCTTCCAAATTTCCCATTACTTCTTCTGCCAAATCTGCAAATGATTCTTCTGACTCGATTAACGTTTGTTCATATTTTTCTTTATCCCAAATTTCCATCATATTGATGACTGAACAAACGACTATCTCTTTCTTTATTGCTGCAAACATTGTTAAATCCTTTGGAATTAATAATCGTCCATTCGCATCTATTTCAATCGGCTTTACACCGGCGGTAAATTTTCTGATAAAATCATTATTTTTCTTTACAAAACGGTTTAGTTGATTTACTTTGCCCATGATAGTCTCCCATTCGCTATTAGGGTATAACTCCAAACAAGATCGAAAAACGGAACGTTTCAAAACAAAACCTTCTACCAAAGCATCTGAAAGTTGTTTTTTTAATGCAGAAGGAATCCCTAAACGACCCTTTGAATCTATTTTACACTCATATACGCCTATCAGATTGAGCATACTAATTTTATAGTTCGTTTTCAAAAGTACAAATTTTATTCCACTTTTTCCCACAAGCCCCCACTTTGTTAATAACTTTTTTATACTAGGGTGAGTCTGATATGGGAAAAGGAAATAATGATTTTGTCATTTAATTTACGCTGACTTGCAGTTGCAAAAAGTAAGTGTCCACTCCACTTAAAGGATAAGCGATGAGAAAGCACTGCTTTTTCCGAAGATTGAGAGCGCAGAGAGGTTAAAGAAATACAATACTTCTTTTTAGTTAACTAACTAATGGATACCTTTAGCTATTGCTAACTGGCAGTTCTTAAATGGGAGGCAGTCCCAGTTCTTTCAAAAACTTATTATGTTTATCCCTTGCTTCTTTGGTTTCTTTTTCAATAGTGACTAACGCTTCATTTACCTCTTTTATATCAATGCGCTCTTCGGGTTTTGCTGTGCTGACGTAGCGTGAAATATTCAAATTGTAATCGTTATCCTCAATTTCTTCCATCGGCACACGGCGAGAATACCGCTCTTCTTCTTTACGGCACTGGTAGGTCGCTGTAATTTTTTGAATATCCTCATCGCGCAGATGGTTTTGGCGCTTCCCTTTTTTAAAGTGTTCACTGGCATTGATAAACAGTACATCATTGGGTTTTTTGCACTTTTTTAACACCAGTATGCAAACGGGGATGCCAGTGGAGTAAAACAGTTTTGCGGGCAAGCCGATTATGGTATCAATATGACCATCTTTTAGTAACTTGGTACGGATTCGGTGCTCTGCGCCGCCCCGGAACAGTACCCCGTGAGGCAGAATAATGGCCATGGTACCCTCTTCTGATAGAAAATGAAAGCCATGCAGTAAAAAGGCAAAGTCTGCTGCTGACTTTGGGGCCATACCATAGCTTTTAAACCGAAAATCTTCTGCGAGTTCTTCGGTGGGCTGCCAGCGATAGCTAAAGGGCGGATTGGCCACCACGGCATCAAATTTGAGTTTCTTTGCGGGGTTCATTTCACTCAATTTATTCCAATCGTTGCGTAGGGAATCGCCATGATGTATTTCAAATTCCGTATCTTTCACCCCGTGCAGCAACATATTCATGCGTGCCAGGTTGTAGGTTGTAATGTTCTTTTCTTGACCATAGATTTTATCCACTCCATGTTCTCCGAGCTGCTTACGCACATTGAGCAAGAGGGACCCTGACCCGCAGGCAAAATCGAGCACTTTATTAAGCTTTTCCTTCTTTCCTGTGCTTGGGTCTTGGCAGTCGAGGATGACTATTTTAGAAAGAATAGCAGAGATTTGCTGGGGCGTATAGAACTCTCCTGCCTTTTTGCCTGAACCTGCGGCAAACTCACCGATGAGGTATTCATACGCATCGCCGAGCAGGTCTCGGTTAACCTCAAACTGGTCAATGCCTTCGGCAATTTTGGTAATAATGCTGCAAAGTTTGTCATTGCGTTCGGGGGCCGTTCTGCCCAGCTTTTCTGAGTTCAGATTAATTTCAGAGAATAAGCCCTGAAAGGTACTATTAAAAGATTCGTTCTCAATATATTTAAAGCCCTTTTCAAGGGTATCTAATAAGGCGCCGCTTTGGGTGCGTGCCAATTCTGCGATGCTATTCCACAAATAATCGGGTTGGATAACATAATGTACCTTGCGGCGCATTTGTTCTTCATAAGCAGCAATATCTTCTTTATTTTCTTTATACCACCGGGATAATGGAGCAGGATTATCCTCCTGTTCAACTTCAGGATAATCTTGCCCCAATTCCTTTTTCGCTGCCGCTTCGTAATTATCGGACAGGTAGCGTAAGAAGAGAAACGACAGCATATAATCGCGAAAGTCATCGGCATTCATCGCGCCGCGCAGTCGGTCGGCAATGTCCCAAAGGGTTTTACCGAGTTTTTGTTGAGTTGGTTCCGTCATAGGTAGGTTAGTTTAATTATAAAAAAGTCCTTATACATTGAATTTATATTTACTAATAAATGCTTCTAATATTTCTTTAAATCGCTCTTTATTATCATGAACCATTTTTGTTGGTTTGTAAATAGGGTAATTACCATGGCTTAACACGTTTAACACTCGGGCGTATAACTTCTCATTTTTATCACCTTTAATACAGTCTGAGAAACGATTATATCCAAAAAAAACGGCAGTTTTTTCTAATATACTTCGCAGTATGTTGAAGTGATAGGTAAAAAGATTGCCCTTATCCGATGCTTCTTTAAGTTCTTTCAACATCGCCACGTTATAAAAGAACGGCTTGTCGGTAGTATTTTCCAGGCTATACGTTTTTGTAATTTTATTTCTGCTCAGGAAATACTTTTCGGATTTTTTAAGTGCATTGCACATCACATTAAAAAATAGGCTATGGTGAGATGAAATAACGGTCTTTATCTTTTTGCCTTCCTTTAGTATTTTTGATAATTCAACTGCTACAGCGATCGTGTTATTTTCATCAAGGGAGGAAATGGGGTCGTCAATGTAGATATATTTCACCCAGGAATAGGCTTCAATGTCTTCATCCTTGGCAAGTTGAACAATTACGAGAAAAAAGCACCAAATAAAGATATTTTCCTCACCCCGAGATATTTTAATATTATCCTCATTTCCTCTTGAAAAAGCAATGCTCATTTCTTTGTAGTCAATTTGGAAATCAAAATCGGCGTAGTTCCATAAGTAATCTTTAATGCGGGTCTCCATTTCAAAACTTTTCAGACAGTTAAAGAAGCGGGAATATTTATTAAGCATGAGCACTCGTTCGGCATCGCCTTCAAGGTCATTGTCCCAGGTGAATAAGTCTTCGGTGAAGGCATTAAAATAAAGGGTATCTCGCGTATCACCATTTTTTCCTTTATCTTTAAATTCCATGGAAAGTCTTGTTTTCCCTATCCCATTATAGGCATAGAGCAGTATAAAATCTTTATCCTTTAAGTCTTTCCGTGGTTTATCTTCTTTATTTAAGTCTTCATTTTCCTTTAAATCACACTGTAGTTTATCTGTAAGTTCTGATAAATTTTCGTATTCTATATCGTTGCTCATTTCTTTTATGTTATATAGTTGGAAACAACTGCTGCATCAGCCCTTTTTTATGTTTTTTAAGGGTTTCGAGTTTTTGCTCTTGTGCTGCAATCAACTCATCTAAAGAAGACAGACAAGCCGCAATTTTTTGTTGCTCGGGAAGAGAGGGGAATGGGATAATTATTTTGCTCATGACTCCATTCATAAGTTTTGGATTACCGACATAAGAAACATGATTTTTTGATACTGAGTTTAATATTGAAGCAGTAAAAAGATTGGCATATCCAGAATATCCATCCTTCTCTAATAAAACACCACAAACATTTGTACAATAAAATCTACCCTCACGATAATTTACATCGCCAGCGTTTGCGCCGTCAGTAGTCCACGTTATAGCATCCTCGTAAAGAAACTCTTGATAATAGCCAGTTAAGCCATTGTTTTTTGTTTGTGATGAATAAACTGGATAGGTAAACTTTCTTGTCTGTTCAAATTTTATAAGATTCATGGAAAGCACGCATCCACGTTTCAAATTAAATATTTGACCAATTTCCTTCTCCTCCCACGCCCCTGCCTTTTGAAATTCGGGGAAGCGCAGTTTGGGGGTAGTTTCACCTTCAGCTGGAAAAAGCTGCTGCATCAGCCCTTTTTTATGTTTTTTAAGGGTTTTGAGTTTTTGCTCTTGCATCTCAATCAACTCATCTAAAGAAGACAGGCAATCTGCAATTTTTTTTTGTTCAGGAAGAGAGGGGGCTTTAATTTTAAAACTTTTGATAATTGGTAATCGTAAAGAATCAACGGTTGCTTTTACACTAAAGCTAATAGCGTATTTGTAAAAATAAAGGGATAAATAAAAATATAAATATTGTAAATTTAAATTTTTACCATCACTAATTTTATAGACCCTTTGATGATAATCAAATTTACCATTTATATAATGATAAACTTGTCCAATTTGACCATCACCTGGTATTAGAATAGCTTCTCCGTCATATGAATAAGAGTCTATTTTTTCTATATTTTTAGACCTTACAAAAAAAGGGTATATACCATTATCCTTTTTATCCTGTAAATTTTTTTTGCCTGTTCTTATATCAGCTATTTCCCCCAGCTTTTTCTCCTCCCACGCCCCAGCCCCTTGAAACTCAGGGAAGCGCAGTTTGGGGGTAAGTGTGTGCTTACTTTGGTTTTCGTCAGCTTCTTTCTTTGTTTTGTCCATCTTGCGGGCTTGCTTATTATGGCAATTAGGCTCAAAGATAGTCAAAATAAGCAAGCGTTCTCTTCTTTATAATCGCGAAAGGAAAAAGTCAGCGGGGCGCTGCCCTATAGCTTAGAGAGGATCTACCCTACTAGCAAGAAGAGTGCTAAGCTATAGCTTAGAGGAGTTTCACCTTACTAGCTGAAAGGGTTCTTGCCTATAGCTTAGAGGAGTTTCACCCTACTAGCTGAAAGGGTTCTTGCCTATAGCTTAGAGAGGGTTCACCTTACTAGCGGAGGTTTTCTCTTGTTCTTTATAGGTTTTCATAGGCAGAAAGCCCTGAGATTTCACCTCGTCCTTTGGTTCGTTTTTTTAATAGAGGGGTTAGGTCTTTCATCAATGCCAACTCTTTTTGGGTGCGGTCTCTCCATCTTAAATTTAAGGGGGTTAGTAAATCCGTTAAGGCTTCGCCGTCAAAAATCATGCGTTGCATAATATTCTCTACAAATGCCTGCAATATGTCCGGGTTCAGCCCATGCTTCTCGGCTATTGCCTTGAGTTCTTGGGCATACCGCTCTTTTTTAAAGCGGTCATAATTTTGTTTTATTTCTTCAAAACGCTGCTTCGTACCTACTTCTAAAGTATCAATATAGGCATTGATCACCTCTTTTTCGTCTATGAACTTTGCATCGGCTGCCATCAACGCGCTTATCTGCGCTTTGGTCATTTTCTGTTTATCGGGGTAGGTATAGTTTGAGCATAAACCCATGATATAATCATAGTCTATCACGACCGAGTTGAACAGCAGCAATTCAAAATCGGTTTGCTGCAAGGGGCTGCTTTCTTTTTCGTTGTTGCGGTCTTGTCTTTTTTTAAGGTCTTGAGCTAGGTCGAGATAGCTTCTTTTAAAAGCTGGCAAGGTATCTTCGGGCAGCAACTGTGCTATGGTTTGGGTTTGCTCATCGCTTAAGTCGGTATATTGGTCGAGTTTTGTTTTCAGGCGCTGCACTTCTTTAAAGTGATGAATAAATTCGCCCTTTGCTTCGTCGCCTTTTAAATTAGCCACTTGTTCAGGGGCGCATGCTAAGCCCTGCGACTGCATAAAGCCATCCAGCACGCTTTTGGCTTTTTTCAGCTTTTCAATGACTGCTGGTGCCGGCTCAACTAACCAGATTTCTTTGGGCTGAGAGACCGATGCACCGGAAAATAATTCTATGGCTTGATCTACTTTATCTTCTTGCCCTCGGAAATCAAGAATATTACCAAAGGGTTTTGTGTCATTTAATACTCGGTTGGTACGTGAATAGGCTTGAATTAAACGATGGTAGCTAAGGTTTTTATCTACGTACAGGGTGTTGAGATACTTAGAGTCGAAGCCGGTGAGCAGCATATCTACGACGATTACGATATCTATTTTCTCTTTGCGTGGATAGTCTTTATTCGGATACTGCTGGTCTTTGATGCGCTTTTGTACATCCTGATAGTAAAGGTCAAAATTATTTATGGTATGGTTGGTAGCGTACTGCTCGTTATAATCCGTAATTATTTTTGTTAATGCCGCTTTTTTCTTTTTAGGTTCTTTTAAATTATCTTCCTTTTCTTGGGGTAAATCCTCTTGTATCTGCTTTATATCTTTATTCCCTTCCGCAGGCGGCGAGAATACACAGGCAATGTTCAGCGGCTGGAAATTTTCTTCTTTCTCTTGTTTCTCTTCTTGTTTCTCCGTTTGAATCGTTTTGAATAATTCGTAATATTCGATTGCATCATTGATAGATGACACCGCAAACAGGGCATTAAAGCAGCGTTCGTGCGTAGCTGCATCGTGCTTTTTCAGTATTTCTCTAACCACCGTCTCTAACCGCTCTCGGGTATTGTGTGAATGGCTGGAGGCTGCTTTTTTATCAAAATAATCTATGTGAAAACGCAATACATTTTTATCCTCAATGGCATGGGCAATGGTATAGGCATGCAGCGGGTTTTCAAAAATATCTTCAGTAGTTTTAAAAGAGCCGGTAGTCCCTTCTCTTTGCTGATAAGTTGCATTTTCTCCAAATATGGGCGTGCCGGTAAAGCCAAAGAGCTGCGCCTTAGGAAAAAATTCTTTAATGGCTTGGTGGTTTTCGCCAAATTGTGAGCGGTGGCACTCATCAAAGATAAAGACCATGCGCTTTTCGCGCAGTGGTTTAAGCTGCTCTTTGTAGTTTTTCTTGTTTTTACCGCCTAAAGCCAGCCCGAGCTTCTGGATGGTGGTAACCATCACCTTATTGGCATAATCTCTTGACAGCAAGCGCTGCACCAATGTATGGGTATTGGTATTCTCTTCTACGCAGCCTTCCTGAAATTTATTAAACTCTTGGCGGGTTTGGCGGTCTAAGTCTTTGCGGTCCACTACAAACAGGCATTTTTCGATCTCGGGCTTATCCTTGAGCAGCGTGGAGGCTTTAAATGAAGTAAGGGTTTTCCCGCTGCCGGTCGTATGCCAGATATAACCATTGCCCCGGTTCTCGTCAATGCAGTCCACGATGGCTTCTACGGCATAGATTTGATAGGGGCGCATGATTAATAACTTTTGCTCCGTGGCGATGAGCACCATATATCGGCTGATCATTTTCCCCAGACTGCACTTGGGAAGAAATGCGCGGGTGAACGCCTCTAAATGGGTGATTTTTTGGTTCTTTTTATCCGCCCACCGATATACGGGTAAAAATTGTTCGTCTGCATTAAATTGGAAATGCTTATCAGAGTTGTTAGCAAAATAATACGTATCGGTTTGATTGCTGACGATAAAAAGCTGTATAAAGCACAGCAGGGTGTTCGTATAACCATTGCCCCGGTCTTTTTTGTAACGGACAATTTGCTCCATGGCACGGCGGGGGCTTACCTGCATCGCCTTAAGCTCCACCTGCACTACGGGTATGCCGTTCATCAGCAAAATCACATCATAGCGACGATAACTGTTATGGGTGTTGATGCGTAATTGGTTAATGACTTCAAACTCGTTTTTGCACCAGTCTTTGAGGTTTACTAAGGTGTAATGCAGCGGGGTATCATCTTCGCGTATAAATGTGTTCCGTTCTCGTAAGACCTTCGACGCATTAAAAACATCGGCAGTAACCATTTCATTGAGCAAACGGCTAAATTCTGCATCGGTTAATTGAACTTGGTTAAGGGCTTCAAACTTTTTTCTAAAATTATGCTCAAGGCGTTCTCTATCGGTAATATCTGTTCGATGGGTATATTTCAACTCCTTGAGTTTTTCGATTAAGCGGTTTTCTATTTGGCTTTCTGCTGTCATTCCTTTTTCTACTCTGAGGGATTAAACTGTTTTACTGGCTAACAAAGGTAAGGGTTTATATCCTCTTTTTGAAATGTTTTTATTTTACTTTTTTAGCTGCGGCTCGTCAGTAAGAGACTGTTGCAAAAAGCACTTTAGCAAAAAAATGCAACGCCCGATAAAAATTAAACACCGGAGCAACCTAATGGGTGTGGAGGATTTTCATTTTTTCAGAAGGTCGCCGTTTGAAGCTAAATGCTTTCTTTTTCATACTTTTCTATGTGTTCTGCAACGGTCTCAGTAAATTAATCCTTTTGTTTTTCTCCATAGTCCTTTCAAAATGTGTAGAGTTGAGTTGCCAGTTAGCAAAACGAAAGAGTTTTTATGTTGTATTCATCAAAGGGATTTTGCGGGGAGAGCGTTAGGGATAGCAGCGGTATCCTTTTTCTTGGGGCATCGTTTCGCCCCAAGAAAAAGATTGAGCGGATAGCCCGACCGCCGTTAGGCGGGAACGCCCAAGAAATAAAATAGGGTGATATCTCTCGCTTGTGCTTATTTTCATTTGTTAGAATGCGTTTTTGCAAAAAGCGCATAAAATAAAAAATTTTGGTAATTTTAGACCGTTGCAGAACACATAAAAAGGTTTATGAAAAGGTATTTTATCATCACACTGATCGTCCTAAGTAATTTAATTCAAGCACAATTATTCCAAAAGAAAAAGCTATCTTTTACTCGTCAGGATAGTCTTCTCGGGATGAATAATTCCTATAGAAATTGGTGGGATGTAAGATATTATGATCTTACGATTGAGCCTAATTATAAAAGGAGATTTATAAAAGGAAATATACGTATCGTTTTTGATGAGATAAAAAGACCTGAAAAATATCAGATGCAGATTGACCTTCAAAAGCCGATGAGGATAGACTCGGTTTATTTATCTATTTATTCAAACAACTTGCATCATAAGATCCCTTTACTACTTAGTGAGATCCGTCGTGAGGGAAATGCTTATTTCCTGATGCTTTCAAAATATAAAACAATATTAGAAAAAACAACTTTAAGCGAACTCATCATCTCGTTCTCAGGGCATCCAAAAGTGGCGATAAATGGACCATGGGACGGGGGTTGGGTTTTCAAAAAAGATGACCGGGGAAGAGCGTGGATGTCCGTAGCCTGTCAAGGAGCAAGTGCCAGCGTATGGTTTCCAAATAAGGATTATCTCGGAGATGAACCTGAAGACGGAGCTACTTTGTCTATTATAGTACCCCATGGTCTAACCGCCATAGCGAATGGAAGGCTTAAAAGAAAGGAGCGGCTTAAAAACGGTAAAACACGCTTCATTTGGAAGGTGAAAAATCCGATTAACAACTATAACCTTGTGCCTTATATTGGGCATTATGTAAATTTCAAAGATGAATTTAACGGAGAGTCCGGCAAGTTAGATTTAGATTACTGGGTGTTGGATTATAATTTGAGTAAAGCAAAAGAACAATTTAAGCAAGTCAAACCTATGCTAAAAGCTTTTGAAAATTGGTTTGGTCCCTATCCGTTTTACGAGGATTCTTATAAGTTAGTAGAATCGCCCTATTTAGGCATGGAACATCAAAGTAATATTGCTTATGGTAACCATTATCAAAACGGTTATCTAGGTAAAGATTTATCTGGAACCGGACGAGGATTGAATTGGGATTTTATTATTGTACACGAATCAGGGCATGAGTGGTTTGGCAATAATATCACGAACCAAGACCTCGCAGATATGTGGGTACATGAAGGTTTTACCTCTTATTCAGAAACGCTTTATATTGAAAGCAGATGGGGTAAACAAGCAGCTTCAGATTATGTAATTGGAACACGAAAAAAGATTCAGAATGACCGCCTGATTATCGGACCTTACGGTGTTCATAAAGAGGGAAGCGGAGATATGTATTACAAAGGCGCAAATATGATTCATACCTTGCGTCAAGTCTTAAATAATGATCAACTGTTTAGAGAAATATTACGTGGGTTAAATAAAACTTTTTATCATCAAACCGTTACTACACAGCAGATTGAAGATTATATAAATCAGAGAACAGCAATGGATTTAGCCCCTTTTTTCGATCAATATCTGCGTACTACGAAAATTCCTACTTTAGCCTATCGAATAGATAAAAAGCATAATGTATTAAAATATAAGTGGATCAATGTAGTTAAAGGATTTCGTATGCCATTAAAATTAGCCGCCTCTAACACATGGATCTCGCCCACTGAAAAATGGAAAACTCAGAAGATAACGGCCAAAGAATTATTAAATTTCAAGATAAATAGAAATTTTTATATTGGGTTGAGCCCTTTAGCTTACGCTGACTTGCAGAATAGATAAAAATGAAAGAATTAACTTAACGTGAGTTCGGTTTAAGGAAAGGAGTTTTATCGTCGTAGAAAAAGCAGGAAATAAGTATATTTATAGTATTTAAATTCAAATATTTAACTTGTTTTCTGCTTATGATTTCTACAGATAAAATTACCGATATTTGTTGTCTTATTGATGATTTTTGTATTGAAATGAACCAAGTTCTTGACAAAAACAGTCTTGAATGATGGTGCTGGAATTAAAAGGCGTAAGAGCGCCTCTAAACTATCTCAAAGTGAAGTGATGACCATTATGGTACTTTTTCATCGGGGCGGGTATCGCGCTGTCTTAAGCATTTTTATATCAACTATGTACGCAGACATATGAAAAGGGACTTCCTCCAAACGGTATCTTACCGCCGATTTGTAGAATTGCAACAAAAAGCAATAGTCCCAATGGTTTTGTTCTTACAACTGCGTTGTCTAGGGAAGTATAGTGGAATCTCTTTCATAGATTCTACCTTGATCAAAGTCTGTCATAACAAAAGAGAGAAACAAAATAGCGTCTTTAAAGGTATTGCCCAGAAAGGAAAAAGTTCTATGGGTTGGTTTTTTGGGTTTAAACGCCACATTATCATGAATGAGAGAGTTGAAATGATTGATTTTCTGAACACCAAGGGGAATGTGGAGGATAGACCACCGCTTAAAGACAAAACGTTTGATGACAGAAGTTTTTGGCAAAATATTCGCTGACAGAGGATATATAGGAAAAGACTTGTTTGAAAGGCTTTTTGTTGATGGGATTCATTTAGTGACCAAAATAAAGAGAAATATGAAAAACTCATGGATGAATATATACGACAAGATCCTGCTTAGAAAAAGAACTGTTATAGAAAGTGTCCATGATATCTTGAAAAATCAGTGTCAAATAGAACATACAAGACATAGAAGTTTTGGAAACTTTATCCCCAACCTAATATCAGGACTCATAGCCTATTCTTTCTCCCCCTTCAAAGTCTAACATCAATATAAATAACCTACAAAGAATTGGATAAAACTTATCCCTCGAACTCACGTTATTTTAATTCTTTTTCGATGGTCCGCCAATCTACTATTTTAAAATTTTGATTACTTGGTTTACCGTCTGCAGTATTTTCACCATCCTGTGCCATAAAAAATCCTTTTGGGTATTTTTTTAATGGAAAAGATACGGCATCTATACCATCCGTATCCAAAGTCCCGTCAATGGTATCTGAAGAGATGATTTTAAAACTCTTTAAATATTGATGGGTTACTCGATCTAATACGCCATAAGAGTTATTTCCCTGAGAAGAGAGTATAAGGTAGCCTTCACCCTTTCCTTTATCATAAATGGTAATTCCTTCAAAGTCTGCTTTCATATTCAGTGCATCCGTACCGATTATCTTAGTAAATTTGATACTATCGTCAGGCTCAGCCGGGAAAGACCAAATTGCAGAATCTTCTTCGGCTGCATACATTTTTTTATGATAATCATCGGCAACGAATCCCTCACTTTTAGTCGATAGCTTCCCTTCTCGCACTATTTTACCCGTTATTTTATTATCAATAACTTTTATTTCCCATTGTTCTATTTCCCCTTTTTTACCGATAACAACGGTATAAAAATTCTTCGTAACCGGGCTGCGGTACATTCCCAGACCGTAAACTTCTGAAGTTTTTGATTGTAATGCTGCTTCTAAGTGATAAGTAATAGTCCCGGTATGATCAATAGTGAAAATGCTTACACTGTTTGTCGTTCTATTAGAGGCAGTCAATAAAGCTACTTTTTGATGCTTAAACGAGAAGCCGTAACGTAAATCAACATTGTTAAGCCGCCCTACGGGAAAAGATTGCACCTGTACTCCTTTCAGATTATAAACAATCAATCCTTGTTTTTTATCCGTTCCTATAATATAGGATTGGTCAGGGTTTTGGCGATTATACCAAAAGCATTCGTCGTCTGCAGAATCACCTGCGTTGCTTACCGCCTCGGTTTCTAAGTTCGCATATACCTTAAAAAAGGTTTCGTCTTTCGTTGATGGGATATTCTTTTTATTTGAAATTTTGCATGAAACAAAACTCGTTAGTATAAAAAGTAAAGTAAATGTCTTCATATTTTTTGATTATAATTTGAGTTTGTTTAGAAATTAAATCGCAATCCTATATCCCAGTTGAAGTTATAAAACTCTTCTTGTGCGGTTAGTTTTGAACTTCCCTGGTAGTATCGTAAAGGTTGATTGGTTAAGTTTCTAAAATCAGTATAAATTCTAAAATGTTTGCCTATTAAATACGAGGCATTAACATCCCAAAAAAATTGCTGGTCGTAATAACGGTCTCTAAAAGATTCGCTGCCATATTTATCTATGTAGGAATCAGCGAAGTTAAAAGAATTTCTAATTGATACTTTTTTTGTTTCGTAGGCTAATGAAAGATTAAACGTATGGGGTACTACGCCGGCAAGATCTAGTTTTTCATTCTCTCGATGAATGATCCCTTTAATTTCAGAACGAGTATAGCTGTAATTAGCATAAAAATTCAGATGTTTCAAAAAAGAAGGTAAAAAATCTAATTGTCTTTGAAAAGCTACTTCAAAACCATATATTTTAGCAGATTCTCCGTTTTGAGTGGTTTTAGCTTGGAAATCATTTATATTTAATTGATCATCTGAATAATGGGTAATTATGTTGTCATAAATAAAATTTTTAACGTCTTTGTAAAATACTCCTCCTGAAATGAGGCCTATTTTACTACTAAAATAATGATCAAATAACAAATCATAATTAACAGATTGAGTAGCTTTTAAATCAGGATTTCCAAATTCAACTTCACTGTCTTCTCGCTCAATATTCACATAAGGAACCAAGTCATAATAATTAGGTCGAGCTATCGACTGGGTAAGCGCAAGACGAAGTTTGGTATTTTTTGAAAAATTATATTTGAATAAGAAGTCTGGAAGTACATGAGTATAATCTGATTCCTTAGTTTGTGAGTGTTGAGAAGCGATATCGCCTTTATCATCAAACTCAAGTATATTTCCTGTATATTCAGTATTAGTAGTTTCTATTCTCAATCCTCCAATGAATTCTAAATGTTTTGCAGGTTTTAGCTTAAACATGATATATTCAGCATGGATATTTTCTGTAGCCGTGTAATTAACCGGTACAAATTCTTCTTTTACTCTTTTGGGGCTAAATAAAGTAGTATTATAAAGATCGATATTACCAAGATAGGTGCGGGTAACGAAATTGCCTGCCTGGTACTTTGAGCCGGGCAAATAATCTCTATCAGTCTGATTGCTAAACCCCACCTGGTTCATTTTACTAATCACATCGTTAATAGGAGAATAACTTACGTAATCATTATCCCGGGCTTTATCTTTGGTATTAAAATGGTAACCAAACTTAATATACTTGAGTGGTTTCCAAAATTTTTCGGTGGAAAGATTGAAATTAACTTTTGCCGTTGTTTTCTTTTCATCCGTTTGTTTGTATTCTTCATACAAATCTTTAAGAGTTAATTCAGACGGAGTATTATATGCATTACTTAAAGGAATCACATGAGGTCTTTTTAAGTCTTCCAAATCAAGAGAAACATTAGTTTTTTTAAGCCGGTAGCTTATATAACGCTCATGTGGACGTTCTTCAGAAGCCTTAGAATGAGATCCTTTCCAGTCTAATTGAACCCAATTAAAAAGAATATGCTCTCCTTTTAAACTGAGTTTATACGTTTTTTGGCGTTCAAGGCGTTGTTTTTTATTTTCATTATTATTAATTCCTCCTTTAGTTTGGCGCCTAACTTCAGCAGTTGAAATACCCTTTTCATCTGGGGGCGAAATTCCCTTAAAACGAAGCCGATAACGATTTTCCCAGTCATCTCGTTGATTAAAAATAGATTTAAAATAAATTTTATTATGGTTATTAATTTTGTAGTCTAAGTTCGCCTGAACACTTTGTCGAATTCGCTGTACGTTATATTTTCTAATCTGTTCGTCTGAAATATAAAGTTTGTTATTTGAGTCTTTGTCCCACATAAATTCGATGTTATCTGAGCCGTAATCCGTATCATAATAAGACCCGCTAAGAACTATTCCTAACGCATTGTTAAAAAATCTTTTAGATGCAATACCCGAAAAATTGTATTTCGGTCTGTTTCGAATAGGATTTTGACCATATCCAGTGGTGAAAGTCAGGCGTGGTTTTTTTCCAGCATTTCGTGTAACTAGATTGACCGATCCTCCTATAGCATCTGCTTCCTGATCAGGTGTTAGCGTTTTTCTTACCTCAATGGTTTGAATCATATCTGACGGGATTAAATCAAGTTGTACACGTCGATTATCTCCTTCGGCGGACGGAAGGCGCTCTCCGTTTAAAGTTACGGAATTAAGTTGAGGGGAAAGCCCCCTGACAATAAGGTCTCGTGCTTCTCCCTGGTCATTTTGAACAGCAATCCCCGGAATACGTTTAATGGCATCTCCTATATTATCATCCGGAAACTTTCCTACCTGATCTGCTGATACAACATTAACAATCTGGTCGCTATTTCGTTGTTGATTCAATGCCTTGACCTGCCCTTTAAGAGAAGCGGTTAACGTTACAGCGCCTATGATATTAACAGGGGTCAAAATAAAATCTAAATTAGTAGTCTTCCCAGAAACTATGCTAACCGATTGCTTTATTTCTGTATAAGCGTTATAACTTACTAATATTTCTGTAGTGCCTTTTCTTACGTGAGTCAGTACATAGCGCCCATGCTCATCTGCAAAAGTTTTAATCTTTAACTTTGGAACCTCAATTGAGGCAGCACTAAGCGGAAAGCCGTTCTCATCATAAATATAACCAGTTAAAGAACCTGTTTCGCCTTGCTGAGCTAAAACAAAAATATTTATAAATAGCGTGAATAAATAAGTTAATAGTTGTTTCATATAAAAATATGGCGCAAAAGTAAAATCACAAAATTATCTATATGTTATGCTAATTTTATATAAATGTTAAATTTTGTTTTAATCTGATATAAAATGCTTTTTGCAACTGCAAGTCAGCGTAATCTAAAGGTCTTATCAAGTGAAAAAATATTGTATTTTTGTGAGAAATAATACACTAACTATGCCGTTTCCTACAATAAATCCTACAACTACTTCTGCTTGGAAAAAATTACAAGTACATTTTGATAAGTATAAAGCACAAAGCTTACGCTCATTATTTAACGCCCATCCTAATCGATTTGAAGAAAACAGTATTTTATTTCAGGATATTTTAATTGATTATTCTAAGAATTTAATCAATAATGAAACTAAATCTTTATTATTTGAGCTGGCAAGAGAAGTTCAATTAGACAAGGCGATTAAAGCAATGTTTGATGCAGAAAAAATTAATCGAACCGAGAATAGAGCCGTATTGCATATTGCTTTGCGAAATCGTTCAAACCGCCCTATAAAATTAGAGGGTAAAGACGTTATGCCCGAAGTAAATGCGGTTTTATCAGAGATGGAGAAGTTTTCTAATCAGGTAATTTCAGGAATATGGAAAGGGTTTTCAGGTAAAGCCATCACAGATGTAGTCAATATCGGGATAGGGGGTTCAGATTTAGGTCCCGTGATGGTTACAGAAGCGTTGAAATATTATAAAACCCGGCTCAACTTGCATTTCGTTTCAAATATAGACGGTACACATCTTGCGGAGACCCTAAAAAAAATAAATCCGGAAACTACCCTGTTTATTATCGCCTCCAAAACCTTTACTACACAGGAAACTATGACAAATGCTTACTCAGCACGCCATTGGTTTTTACAATTCGCTCAGGATGAAAGATATATTGCAAAACACTTTGTAGCAATTTCAACTCATGCTGAAGAAGTTGAAAAATTTGGAATCGATTCGCAAAACCGGTTTCAGTTTTGGGATTGGGTAGGGGGGCGCTACTCGCTATGGTCAGCGATTGGTTTATCCATTTGCTTGGGCGTTGGTTACGATAACTTTATAGCATTATTAAACGGCGCACACGAGATGGACGAACATTTCAGAACAAAGCCATTTGAAAAAAATATTCCGGTAGTTCTATCATTATTGGGTATTTGGTATAATAATTTTTATAACGCAGATAGTCATGCGCTTTTACCTTATGATCAGTATTTGCATCGATTTGCCGCCTATTTTCAACAAGGCGATATGGAAAGTAATGGCAAGTCGGTAGACAGGAATGCAAAGAAAATAAATTATCAAACCGGTCCTGTTATATGGGGAGAGCCGGGCACAAACGGCCAGCATGCGTTTTATCAACTGATTCATCAGGGAACAAAACTAATTCCTGCAGATTTCCTGGCGCCTGTTCAATCGCTTAATCCTATGGTAGATCATCATCTAAAGCTAATAGCAAATTTTTTTGCTCAGACAGAAGCATTAGCCTTTGGTAAAGACGAAGAAACGGTCCGCAAAGAATTAAAAAGAACAAAAGTAAAGGAAATGGATTTTTTAGCTCCGTTTAAAATTTTTGAAGGGAACCGACCTACTAATTCTATCTTATTTAGAAAGTTAACCCCTAAAACATTAGGAGCATTAATTGCCATGTATGAACATAAGATATTTGTGCAAGGTGTTATATGGAATATCTTTAGTTTTGATCAATGGGGAGTAGAACTTGGGAAACAATTAGCGAGTAATATCCTACCCGAACTTGAAAATGATAAAAATATCGCCTCACACGATACCTCTACTAACGGGCTCATCAATTTCTTCAAAAAAATGAGCCCGTTGCAGAACACATAAAAAAGTATGAAAAAGAAAGTATTTAGCTTGCGCTGACTTGCAGTTCGCTTCAAACTGCTTCCTTCTCAAAACTTCGACAGGCTCAGCTACCGAGACTTAAATCCTCCACACCCATTAGGTTGCTCTGGTGTTTGATTTTTATCGGGCGTTGCATTTCAGTAAACTCAATACAAGCATTTTTTTGTTAGCGTGCTTTTTGCAACGGTCTCATCAACTTTGTGTAATAGTGGTCTGCAAACTTCCAATTATTCTTTAAGTTGATTTTTACTTTATATTCCGGTTCTTCTTGATCTAAAAAATTACAATAGAGTCTTTCAATGTCTTGCAATTCATCTTTATAGTTCTCCCATAAGTATCTTGGATATGCCCACTTAGGCAATGGATAATAACCTAGCTTATTTTCCGTTATAAAGCCAAATTCCATTTCCTGTTTAGGGTGGTTGAATGGGATAATATTGATAGATAGATTGCTCAAATTGTAATTAGTTTTTAATGCGCTTAGTTAGTTAGTGAATACTCAAAATCATGACAAAGCTGATTTAGAATATCTTTTGTCTCTCGCTTAAAGAAGTCTCCAAGGTTCTTATTGATTATTACATACTTTTTGTAAAGCCTTTCAAAATCTGAGTAAATTTCTTCTTGTGTAAATGCAGAACCATCATCAGTAATCTTAGCAATCAATCTCCCGCCTAAATTATCTGACTTTATATACTTAAAGAAACCTTCTATCTTATCTTCAAAATCCTTGATTAACTCTTCAATGGCTTCTTCTTCCTGATTCCTTTTTTCAATGACTTTAAGAATGTTGTATTTGTACTTGTTAGGTTGGTCTGGGTCAGTTGGATTAGGATTCTTTGATTTTTTCTTCTTCTCCTTTTCTTCTCCCGGTGATACAATTCCAATTCTATTATCAAAGTAGATTTCTACATCATCAATTATTTCGTCTGGACGGTTAATCGTGTTGTAAATCAAATTGTACTTTCTCCAGAACTGCAAGAAGACTTCATCACTAAACTTAGGATTCAGTTCTATTACGAACTCAATTAGGTTTAATATTTTGAAATATGAGCCTATTGATTTTTTTAAATGCTTTGCTTCTTTAGGATTATTATTAATGTATCGTTCGAAGCCTTTTTCCATATTCAGCACTATTATGGAAATATCATTGCTTCCTTCTTTGTATTTTTTAAAATCTTTGAAATGGTCACTGTAGAGTGAATGGTCTTTTAACTCATCATAGTACACTCCTAATTTCTCTTCATCCCCTAATGGGTCAAAATCAGAAACTACTACATTGCTGAAATGCTCAAAAGCGTTCTTTATATTCTTTACATTGACATTCTTGTATGATAAATCTACAATCTTACAGTCGTTCTTATATTTAACTGTTCTATTTACTCTTGATATGGTTTGTATAGCATTTATACCCTTAATTTCTTTGTCAAGGAAAAGTGTATGCAATTTGGGTTCATCAAATCCTGTCTGTAGTTTATCTACAACTATTATTAATCCATTCTTAGCTAATTTGAAGTTTTGCAGAACGTATTTTTCACTCAAACCATCATTAAGACTCGAACTACTCTGATATTCTTGATTATCTGAATACACAATGTAAATAGGTGCATCTTTAAATCTTTCATACTTCTTCTGAAGGGCTAATTCATTAAAGTACTTCTGTATAAAGTCTTTGTACCTAATAGCTGCTGATATAGAAGAAGCTGCTAACATAGCTTTTGCTGTTCCCCTAATATTTGGGTAAACGGCTGTAACTAATCTCTGGGCAACAAACTTTGATATTGCTTCTATTCTTTCTTTATTGGCATAGATTTTCTTCTTTCTAATGGCATATTTTCTACCTTCTTCATCAATGCCTGTATCTGTGTTGTCTGGAATTTCATCATATCCAAAATCATTCTCGAAACCTTCTAATTCATTATCAGGTATTTCAAAAAACATTTTAGCCGAAACTGGAACAATCCCTTTTATTGGATTGAGAATGTAGCCATCTTGTATGGCTTCTTTCATTGTGTAGCTATCAAAAGGAATCCAAATTTTTTCAGCTTCTGCATACTTGTTGTATTCACCAAACCTTGCTAATGTATGGTCGCTTGGGGTAGCCGTAAAACCAACTATGAGGTTTTTTTTAGTCGCTTGTTCTTTATAAGATTGGCTATTATCAAAACTCGATTGTAATTCATCAAATACACTTACCATTTCGGAATGCTGTACACCACTTTGGCTTCTGTGTATCTCATCAATTAGAAAAGCAATTCTAAGTTTGGATAACTTCTCAGTTATACTGGAATCTAAAATGTCATTTATGGTAGAGAATTTTTGAACGTTGACTATAACTATTCTTTTATCGCTCGTTAATGCTTTTATGAAACTCTTTTTGTCTGAGGCTTCAATGAACATTCTTTTTTGAATATTCATATTGTGCATCTTACTATCCAATTGGTCACGTAGTTGAAGTCTATCTACTACCAACATTATTTTGTCATAGACATAGGCATCATTTCTTCTTAAATCTTTCAATTGTAATGCTGTCCAACCTATGATATTACTCTTTCCAAATCCTGCTGCATACTGCAATAGAAGTGAATAGACGGTTTTGTTATTTTGGTATTTACTCCTTTTATGAACTAACTCTTTTATTTGTTCTTCTCCTAATCCTCTTGCTCTAAGGTTATTTTCTAATTTATTTAAAAAGTAATTAGGTTCGCTTTCGTGTTCTAAAAACTCATCAATTTTACTGATAACCTTATCTGTACCAAATTTCTGTTTCGGTCTTGGTGCTATGAGCCTACCGTCATTGTGCTTGTATTCTTTGGTTTTACTTCCTTCTTTTTTGATTAACTCACGCTCTATAAAGTTGTAGTACAGAATTTCTTTTTCAACCATCTTTTTATCATAGAGAGCTTTAAATATTTCCTCAAAACGGTCTGTTTTGGTTTCGTGCTTTTCTTTTAGTGGATAAGGCTTAAAGTCTTTGAATAACTTCTTCTCGTATGTATCAAAATCATAACTACCTGCATTGACAGTGCTTTTTATCTCATCAAAATTATTGGCAATGGTTCTTATTATAAACGTCTCATTTATATCAGTAGCGGTAATATGAATTGCCTTTTCAAATATTTTTAAGAAACTCTTTCTAATGGATTGATTGAGGTCATTGTCTTTAGCAATTTGCAAGTATTTTTGTGCTGCTGTTAGATAGTCTTTGCTAACTTTCTTTCTACCGTTTTTACGAGCATTTTGATTGTTGTAGTTGCTCTTTAGCTCACTATACCCAATGTAGATACCATTGATAAAAAAGGTAAGGTCTGGTCGAAATGAGAAAAGTTGCTTATCTCTGTGTTTAAAGGTGTAGGGCAGCTCTTGAACTACTGAAAAGATATTTTGATTGAATAACCTGTCTCCGTGGGTTTCTGTACCGCTTGGATAAAATAAATGCAGTTTAGTGCCTTCAAAGGTTACTGATTGATTGTTATTGATAAAGATTGCCATATTCATAGACGAACTGATACGCTCATCTAAAAACTCGGTGAATGACTTTAATAACTCTTTTTCAGAATCGAACTTACGGAGTAACCCTTTATAGTTTGTTTTATTTAACTCTGTTTCTGATAGAAAGTGTTTAAGGTCTTCTATAACAAAGAAGTTAGACGAGACAGTGTTTGCCTTGGCTTCATTGTATTTGATCCCATCTGCCCTTTTACAAAGGAAGTTGATTATGTATTTATCTTGTAAGTCTAATTCTTTCATTCTACTACTTTTATTTTGCCTGTAACCACATCATTGATTAAGGTTTTACGAAGTTCTTTAAGGCGGTGTATTTGCTTACCCATGTTGGTGATAATCGCATCTATGGTGCTGGTCTTTTTATCTAAGTATTGAGCAATTTCTGCTTGTTCTGATTTTGGTGGAAATGGACACATTAGGTTATTTAGAATATTTGGGTTTAAATGTGGAATACCCATACCAGTGGGAATTGAACTTAATATATAGTGAATGTGACCACCCAAATAATAGAAATATCTTTTTGAATACGTTTTTTTGAACTCAAATTTGGCAATGGTTGAAGATATGTAACCTTCTTTAGCTTCTAAAATCTCACCCACTGCCGCACCATCCCAAACTATAACAATGTCTTCATCTGTTGCCTTTAAAAATTTGTTCGGTGAATAGCAAAAAACAGGAAAAGTGGCAGTCTCATTTCGCAAATAATCTAATGATAAATTAGGCAGTGAATTTTCAAATGGCTTATCAAAAGTTTCAAGGTTTTTTCCCTTTACAGTCTTGCCAAATGATTTAAACCGCTTTACGTTCCAATGCTTAGGGATCTGACCTAACCACTCAATACCGCTGTCTTTCAACTGCACATCTTTATCTAACCCTTTGGTAACCGCATCATTGATTTCGGCTTCCAGTTGTTTTAAATCCTTTTCCAAGTCGTCAATATCTGTAGTGATTTTCTCCACACTTCTAAGCTTTTCTGGTTGGTAGAATATTTTATTAAAATTGAGTTCTACACCTATTACATTATCCAGATATTCAAACGGGCGGCTCACATACTTAGCCATAAAATCAGCAATGTTTTGTTGGTTGGCAGCTTCATCTGGGCTGTATGGTATGATCTCATAATCTTTCTCCAAGTCTTTGGTTAGTTCTGCTGTTATCGCAATAGATTCTCGTTTGGTTTTGGTCGCTTTTTTATAGCTCAATTTTATATTGATTTTGCCACAACCTAAGGCAGTTTCACTATCATCATTTTTTATAATCGTGTTTTTGTCGGTATCGCAGTAATAGGTTGTTCCATCTGACACCACTTTAAGTTTAGATTCTTTGTAGTCAATGGCAGCAATCTGAGGTTTTAGCATCTTATCGTAATACTCTTTTAGATTATTACAATTATCATCATCAAAAGAAGTAATGGTAAATTCTGTTAGCTCCTTTGTTTCTCCATCTATTTCAAAAGTGATTTTTGACGGATTGAGTTTTATTGATTTAGCTTCTACGGTATCACCAGCTCTGTCGGTTTTCGTAGGCATTTTAATAGCGTTACCATCTTCATCTATATTGGTCAGCATTATCGCTTGTTTGTTGTAGTAAAAATTCCATTTTTCAAAAACTTTGGCAAAGTCATTATCGTCAAAAGCGGTAAAGGCATCACATATCAAGTTTCTATGGTCATGATTCATTTGCCTACGTTTCTTACCCTTGCTTTTTTTAAGTTGTTCCCAATGGTCGCTACCATCTATGAGAATGAGTTTGTCCGTTCTATCGGCAGGCTTATTTTTATTGAAAACCCATAAGTACGTATAGATCCCTGTATTGAAAAACTCATCCGTAGGCATTTGAATAATGGCTTCTACCCAGTCTTGCTCAAAGAAGTATTTTCGGATATTGCTTTCTCCGCTGCCTGCATCACCACTAAACAGAGTAGAACCATTATGTACAACAACTGATAAGCCGTCATATGCTAAGTGGTGCAATATATGTTGAGTAAATAAGAACTGGCCATCAGAAATAGAAGGAAGTGCAACGAACCTTTCTGTGGTGTCGTTTTTAATGTCTTTTTGATAACCTTTCCAATCAACACCGTAAGGTGGATTGGCTACTACAATATCAAATTTCTTTTCAATGTGGAAGATTCGAGTTAAGGTATTGCCGTGTTTAATATCGCTATCATTTCTAAATCGACTCTCAATTTTAGCTAAGGCATACAATGTATCGTTCCACTCATCACCGTGAGTTTTGGTAGGTCGGTTAAACTTCTGTTGGATTTTATCTTCTACTCCAAAAAGCAAGTTTGCACCACCACAAGTTGGGTCATAAATGGTAAGGAACTTGCCATTGTCATCAATCTTGGCAGCAATGATTTCTGTAATGAGGGCGATAATATCTTCAGGGGTATATTGTTCCCCTGCTGTTTCTGCTGATATATCTGCCCATTTTCTTTTTATGTGTTCTTCAAGGGTGGTTATTTCGGAGTTATTGAATGGTGTTAAGTCTATTTCGCTCCAAGCCTTAACGGTGTCAAATAGAACATCTTTCTTTTTGAGTAATCCGGCTACACCTGATATATCTAAAAACTTCTCTTCATCCGTACCTTTATCTACACCTAATAAATATCTCGTTTCTGGGTCAAAAGCTCTTATATAAGCATAGAAATCTACATCAAAGGTTTTATCGTTTTGACAAATGGTTTTTAAGGTCTTACCTTCTTTTATAGCATATTCATTATATCCTAAACCCTCTAAACGAAACATTTCTATAAAGTTGTCTATATTGTCTTTGCCTACTTCATCTTCCAATCGTCTGGCTTCACGAATGAGTCTACTCTCTACCATTACAAGTGCAAAAAAAGGCATCATATATTTTGGAAAGTCGGATTGCTTTATCCCTGCACCTATGAGTAGGTCAGCTGTTTTCCAAATGTCGGTTTCGTGTTTTAAAATATTATTGCTCATCTACTTTGTATCCTTTTTAAAATCTGATTTGTATTCCAATCCTTCTTCTGCCAACTTTAGAGCTTGAACAGCCTGTTCATCATCTGCTACTAATTCAAAAACTTGGTCGGCTAACCATAGTGCTATCGTACTATCGTGGTCGAGCTTGAAGATTTTAATAAGCTGTAACACTTGTTCTCTCTTTGCTCGTCTTTCGCCCCTTTCCATTTTACTTAGATATGCGGGGTCAATATCTAACTGTGCTGCAAGGTGTCTGAGAATCATCTCATTTTCTTCTCGCTGGGCTCGTATGAGGTCTCCAAATTTGTTCATTGAACTTTCTTAAGTTGACAAATAATGACAAATATAAAGAAAACAAAAGAAAAAATGACAAGTATTATTCGCACAAAATATATATAAGCTAAGAAACTTTCTTGTATAAGCCATAATCAAGTTGGGTAAGAATACCTTGTTCAACCAGTTTTTTGTTAGAGTGCTTTTTGCAACGGTCTCGTCTTGGGCTTGGGTGCTGCCTTTGAGGAATCAGGGGTAGATGTCCGGATTGCCACGCATAGCGCATCATTTATATCGGTTGTCAATATAATAATGTGGAATTATGAGCTAAATAAATTTTACAACACTATCTAAAACAATACCTTAGCAATGGTATAAATGTTATCTGCTTTCCCCATAGAGTAAAAATGCAAAACCGGCACGCCAAAATCCATTAATTCCCTGCATTGATTAATAGCCCACAATTCACCCGCACGGCGTACTGCTTTATTGTTTTTACATTTTTGTACCTCGGTTACCAGTTCTTGTGGTAAGGTTAAATGGAAAAACTGGGGTAGTAATGTCAAATGCTTTTTTATGCCTATGGGTTTTATCCCTGGAATAATGGGCACTGTAATTCCTTCGGAACGACATAATTGAACAAAATCAAAATATTTCTGATTGTCAAAAAACATTTGTGTTACAATATAATCCGCTCCTAACGCTACTTTTTGTTTAAGGAATTTCAAATCTTCCTTTAAATTAGGTGCTTCTGAATGTTTTTCAGGATAGCCTGAAACTCCGATACAAAAATCAGTACAGGTGTTATCCGTTTGTTCTTTATCCAAATAAATCCCCTTGTTTAAGTCCGTTACTTGTTTAATCAAATCTGAAGCATAGGCATGCCCTCCTTCAGTAGGCGAAAAAGATATCTCTCCTTTTATAGGATCTCCACGTAGAATTAAAGCATTATCAATTCCCAGAAAATCAAGGTCAATCAACGCTTCTTCGGTTTGTTCTTTGGTAAATCCTCCACAAATCACATGAGGAACAGCGTCTACATTATATTTGTTCATCAACGCCGCACAAATTCCCACCGTACCCGGTCGTTTGCGCACCGTGAATTTTCTTAATCCTGATTTCGTTTCTTTTATAATGTGTTCCTGGCGATGGTACGTTACATCAATAAATGGGGGATTGAATTCCATCAATGGATCAATGTTTAGAAATAAATTCCTTATATTTTCTCCCTTCTTAGGAGGCAAAATTTCAAACGAAAACAGGGTTTTGGTTGCACGGTTAATATGTTCTGTTATCTTCATTTCATTTTACAAAGATAGAAGTTTGACTTATAAAAAGTTAAAATCGGGCAAATTTGGCAAAAATACATATTTTGCAAAGTTATTCCTAAATATATAATCCCATACCTGTTTCTCCAATCATTTTTGAAAACTAGAAGATGATTTTGGATAAATAATTTTTCTTTTTTAACTTTACTTTTATTTAATCTGAGTGATATTCACTAATAAAGACGAAAAGACAAGCGTTTTTGTAATAAATTATAGAAGCAGTTAAAAAGTATGAAAAAGGAAGCAGTTTGACGTTAGCGTGCTTTTTGCAACGGTCTCAATATATAAATTAAGATAATTATGGCGGCATTTTTTATAGGCTTAGGAATATTGGTTATAGGATATTTTCTTTACGGACGTGTGGTGGAAAAATTATTCGTAATAGAAAAACGAAAGACTCCTGCATATAAGAGTTATGACGGGGTTGACTATGTTCCACTGAGTACGTCTAGAAATGCGCTAATCCAATTGCTCAACATCGCCGGTACAGGACCTATTTTCGGTCCTATTCTGGGTATTCTATTTGGTCCTGTCGCTTTTATTTTAATTCCAATAGGAAATATTATCGGAGGAGCTGTTCACGATTTTTTTATAGGAATGATCTCATTGCGTAACAAAGGTGCTCACATTCCACAGCTGGCAGGACATTTTCTTGGAATGCCTATGAAGCATATAGTCAATTTATTCTCAATTATTTTGCTTCTTTTATTGGGAACAGTTTTTGTGCGCAGCCCGGCCGATTTGTTCGTTAAGAGTTTTGGGGGACAACCCATTTATTATGGATTAGCCATTTACGTTTATTATGTATTTGCGACTATCATTCCTGTTGATAAACTTATTGGGCAAATATATCCTTGGCTTGGAGGCCTTCTTTTACTAGGTGTTATCGGAATATTTTTCGGTATAATATTTAAATATCCTAATGCGTTTTCCGAATTTTCTTTTGAAAATATGCACCCTAAGAAATTCCCTATTTTTCCTATGTTTTTTATGACCGTTACTTGTGGATTGTTATCAGGCTTTCATGCTACACAATCTCCTATTATTTCCAGAACGCTAAAAGATGAAAAACAAGGTAGAAAAGTCTTTTACGGCATGATGGTTACAGAAGGATTTATTGCCATGGTTTGGGCTGCTGCTGCTATGATTATTTATAACAAGGCAGGTATTTTTGATGTAAGTAACTTTGGGGGACCTGCTGGCGTGGTAAAGGAGATATCCATAGATATTTTTGGAACCATCGCAGGCCTCGTTGTAGTTTTGGGAGTGATCGTATTGCCCATTACTTCGGGAGATACTTCTTTTAGAAGTCTTCGTATGATTATTGCAGATTATTTGCATTTAAAACAGACTAAGTTTTTCAATCGCTTTGTTATTGTACTCCCCATGTTTGCCATTTCTTTATCCCTATTTTTTGTTGACTTTAGCGTTCTCTGGAGATATTTTTCATGGGCTAATCAAACTACCGGCACCATTAGTTTGTTTATCTGTGCAGGTTATTTGTTTATAAAGAAAAAGAATTACTGGGTAGTACTAATTCCAGCGGTCTTTATGCTGTTCGCTACTACTTCTTATCTTGGCAATGCGCAGATAGGATTTGATATGAATTGGCCTCAATCTTATATTTTTGGAATTTTGATAACGGTTTTATTGTTGGTACTTTTTATATGGCGCAGTTTGAAAGCTAGAAAGGAAAACTTACCTACCGATAACGCGTTTAAATAACGTTTTATTATGCTACAAAAATAGTTAGTAAAACTTTATTTATCTAAGACCTTTGCAGGATACATAAAAAACATAAAAACTTGCTTATTTTTTTACTTGAAGATACTTTTTTTAGCCTTCTAACTTGGGCTGACTTGCCGTTGCAAAAAGCATTTTAGCTAGTAAAATGTTTTAATATTTGTGGTATTTTATGTATTCTGCAACTGAACTGCAAGTCAGCATTAGCTAAAGTCAGCGAAGCTAAAGGTTTCATAATAAAAGGTAATAATAAGATACTGAAACATGTAGAAAATTATTCCAGGGTACTATCTCTTCCCTAAACCAGAAATATCATTTTTATTTAATTTTTGCCATTCTGATTCATTCCACGTAGCGCTTGGTGTATTTATATCTGATTTTCTTCTTAAGGTTACATCTTTTGCAAAATCATTATCTCCTTCTTTTCCTATAAAGTCTATAATTTTTCCGTTTTTCTTTAAGGCAATCTGATCATCCCCATTAAAGTTTATTACACTATCTAAATCTAATCCATCAGCTAAATCTCCTTTATAAATATCTGCCTTACTATTCGCATATACTATGGTTCCCTTTGAATCAAGTATTCCATTTAGATATTTTTTATCCTTCTCGAAATTATTATTTCCATTGTAATCTTTTGCGAGTACATATTCAGATAAATCTACTTCATGATAGTGGGGTTATACAGTTCAATATATTTGTTATAACGGCTGCCTTCTACGTATTCTGAGATAATTAATTCTCCTGTTGAGTGCTTAGAGGAGGTCGTGGAGTGTGTGCTGGTTTGTTCTTCGTTTTTACCCGATGTAATGTGAACTTCCGAGAGTTGTGCCGTACTGGTTATTTTTCCTTTGTTGCTATCATAGATAAAGGCAATTACTGCTTTTCCTCGAATGCCTGACAAATCAATATCTCCTGAGGATTCATAGTTGTTATCATATCCGCTGGAGTTATTAAACAATGTATTCGGGATAGTTAATTCCTTCCAAGTCGCTTTGTCGATATTTACCCCGTTATAGTCTTTGGAGTACATTACTTTTAGCGGATTGCCATTAGAGAAAGCGTCTGCTAATTCAAATTCTAATATTTCATTTTCCTGCGCATCAAAGTTAAATAAAGGCGAAATTAAATAGGACTTAACCTTAACATTTGGCTTGCCCTTTCCACCATAGGCAGACATTTTAACATAGCTGACACCACTATATTCTTTTTTCATCCAATTTCGGGTTCCTTGTGTATTTTCATTTTGCCATTTGCCTAATCCGTTATCAAAGGTTTCATTAAATGGAATAGCTGCGCTTTGCAACGACTTGGGGCGCTTTGCTTCTTCTTTTTTACCCACCGTAATATGAACTTCTGAGAGTTGTGCCGTACTGGTTATTTTTCCTTTGTTGCTATCATAGACAAAGGCAATTACCGCTTTTCCCTTGATGTCCGATAGATCAATATCTCCTGACGATTCAAAATCGTAATCCGCTGCTTTTGAATTGTTAAATAATGTATTTGGAGGAGTTAGTTCTCTCCAGGTCGCTTTCTTGATATTTTCCCCATCGTAATCTGTCGAATAAAAAACTTTTAACGGATCATCATTAGAATAATAGTCTGCCAACTTAAATTCTAAGGTTTCATTTTCTTGCGCATCAAAATCAAATAAGGGGGATATGAGCCAGGATTCAACCGAAACGCCCGGCTGATTTTGCCCGGCAAAGGCACTCATAGTAACAAAAGGCGCTCCGTCATGCTGTTTTAGATACCATTTTCGTTCGCCTTCTGTATTGGCTACTTGCCATAGGGCAAAATTATCAAAGGTTTCATTAAACGGGATAGCTGCATTTGATAGTGAGTAGGTTTGGCACCTTCCTCCTTCACATACATCAGGAGTAGAAAAACTATTATCACTGACACAAGCTAAAAAAGCTAGTGAAATTAAAGTTAAAATATACTTTTTCATGGTTATCATATTTTTCCGAGATTAAAATTGATACACAAGATTGGCAAAGAAAGAAACCCCTTGCTGATACCAATAACGGTTTCCATACCGAGGATTTTCGCTTTGATTTTCCCTTTGTGCAGCAGCATAAGAACCAAGATACCCTTGCTCAAACCCGCCGGTTTTTATGTTTTTGTTGTTTAATAAATTGTTGATATTTAAGGAAAAAAGAATACCTTTTCCCTTGATTCGCCAAGATTTACCTATGGATAAATTGACAACGTATTCTGTCGAGAATCTTTCTTGAGCTAATAATGCTTGGACTTCTTCCTGCACTTGTTTCGTAGCTGGAGCATCCGCGATAAAGGCCTTCGTATGCTTGGCAGGATTAAGGTTGACATAATTGTTAGAAAGAAGATTCCAATTAGCACTTATCCACCAATAACGAGTAGAACGATATTCTAGACCGATATTATATGCCTGCTGTGGGCTACCCGATACCTTGTAATTTTTGAAATAAACGGTTTTTAGTGAGTTTTGATCGAGAATTTTACCATCCGAATAAATAACTGCATAAGGATTATTGGTATACGTATTTTGCCCCAAGGATAAGGCACCGGTAGCTTTTAAGGTTGAGGAAATATTATAACTTGTTCCAAACTCTACACCAAAATGCCGAGTATCTATTCCATACAATGATTGATATAAGAATCCGCTTTCTTCTCCTTCGTTATCAAAATAATAGGTTTGTGTATCGGTTTGGTCTTGAAATTCTGTCCAATAACCAGAAATTTTTGCATCTAACTTTTTCGTTCTATAGCTATAATTTAATTCTCCTGAAAGAATTTTAGTACTTTTAATCCCTTTAGGAACAAAATTTAAATAACGGATATTCGTAAAAACATTTTCAGGATAGGGAGCCTTCGTTTGATATAAACCTTGAAGTTCTAAAAAATTTTTACCATTTATTTTGAATGTCGAGCCTGCTTTTACGCCAAAATTATTAAAATAAAGGAGTTTGCTGTTGCCGAGAGAATTTTGCGGGTCAAAATCATTTTTATATTTGCCGTTTCTCCAAAATTGTGTGAAAGAATAATTTAAAGCCAAATGATAATTCCATTGATTATAAGAAAAATTCAATAATCCATACGCATTGGTTTTGTGCTGGTATAAATCATACTCATAATTATATTTCTCTCCTTGATTTATGCTTCTACTTTCACTTTCGAGCGTATTGTATCTTATATTAGTAAAGAAATCAATATTTCGAATGGGTAATCCTCCGAGTAAATCTTTTAATTCTTTAAAATTTTTGGAATAAGTATACTGATAGGAAAGTGTGCCATTAAATAATATATGGTCAGTAAGCCGGGTTTTAAAATGGGTATAGGTATTAAATATTTTATCTTCGTTTACATCCTCATCAAGAAAATAAGCAGCTCCAAGACCGGCAACGCTATTATAATAGTTGGTCTGATAAAGTTCCTCCCAATTAATTTGTCGATTTAAGACTGTGCCTGTTTTACTATTAGTATTATTCCAAGATATTAAATCATATTCTCTTCTGTTATTTGAGTTAAAATGACTAGGTAAGTAGCGATAGTAAATAGGGGAGGGGCTAGCTACATAATCGTAATGATATTTTGGATTGAAATTTCTCGGGTCAGACAAAAATTCACGATAACCGGTTTTTGTAAGTTGAAAATCCCCTCGGCTTAGTCTAGAGTAGCTGTTTCGTCCAGCTTGAAAAGAGACACTGGTTTCTAATTGCGTTTGATTTGAAATATTTAACTCATGCGAAAGCATAAAAACCGGCTCAAAAGTTTTTCGCATTCGTTCATTTCGTTTTTTTTCCCCTTGATATCCCCAATAGGCATTATATCGAATTCCTGCAAGATCAAATACTTCTTGTGTATTAGGCGAGTTTCCTGCCCGGCGATAAGGGGCGCCAAAAGCAGTGAAATTAAGACTTTGTTTTGAAGAAATTCTTCTCTCTACAGACAAAAAGTAGCTCCAAGCATCGTATAACGTACCGTCAATCACTCCTTCGTTCGCCCATCGGCGAGAACCTGATATCGCATACGCCCATCCGTTGTCCTGCATGCCGGTAGCGTAAGTCGCCATTAAACGTTGTGTATAAGAGTAATTAGTAAGCGAAAAAGACAGTCGCCCACCTATAGAATAATCGGAGGCACGGGTGGAAAAATTAGTAATCCCGGCCACTGAGCTAAAGGATCTTTCAGAAGGAGTTAATCCGTATTGTAATTCCTCCGGATAGCGGGTAACATCATTCAGCCCTCCCCAGTCTCTCCACAATGGTCTTCCATTCTGGGCTTTGTTCATTTCAATTCCGTTGAACAATATAATCTCTTTGCTGTTATCATACCCTCTAGGCTTAAAAAAGAAACCTCCCCATTGATAAGCTGATACTTTTTGAAAAGGGTTTTTTGAGGCTTGTAAATAAGATATGGAAGAAGAAATAGCCCCGTCTTCTGAATCCAATTCAAAATCCTCTAGCTGTATAATGCTTGTTAAGTCTTTACTCAGAATGAAAGGATATAATTTTATATTTTTGTTTACTTCAATAGATTTTTTATAAACTTCATAACCTTGCGCGGATACGAATAATTGGTAATTTCCTTTTTTTACCTTATCAAAAGTAAACTTCCCTGCCTCGTCAGATTCAGTAGATAGAATAGTTCCTTCAAGGATAATTTTTGCCCCACAGATAGTTTCCCCCTTTTGATTTAAAATCCTACCGGTCACTTTGTACTGTGAAAATGAACAAAGTGATACCAGGAATAGACTTAAATTAATTATTCTTCTGAATGTGTACATTCATATACGATTTATATTCTTCATTTTACAATAGTATAAATAACTTCACAAAGTCATATTAATTTAGTATTATTTTTCTGTTAAATAATTGTTAATTTATCTACCGCTGCCTTAAGCCAACTATCCTACAACATTAATAATTTTTCCATGTACAATAATAATTTTTTTTGGGGCGTTGCCGTTCAATTGTTTTCTCGTACGGTTGTCTTCTAGTACTTTTTTTTCTATTTCCTTGCTTGATAATTCTAAAGGTAATTCTAGCTTAAAACGCATTTTTCCATTAAAGGAAACGGGGTATTCTTTTGTGTTTTCGATTAACCATTTTTCTTCAAAAACAGGGTAACGAGCTTTAGAAATGCTTTCAGAATGCCCTAAGTTCATCCATAATTCTTCAGCTATATGAGGGGCAAAAGGGGATAAAAGAATAGCCAAAGGTTCTAAAATCATGCGCTTGTTGCATTTTAACTTTAGTAGGGCGTTCGTGGTAATCATAAAAGTACTTACTGAAGTGTTAAACGAAAAATTTTCAATATCCCCTTCTACTTTCTTTATGGCGGTATGTAGTATTTTCATCTCTTCTTTGTTGGGGGTTTCTTCAGAAATAGAAAATTTTCCTCCTAACTGGTATAACTTCCAAAATTTTTTCAAAAAGTTAAACACTCCACTCAACCCCTTTGTATTCCATGGTTTTGACTGCTCAACCGGTCCAAGAAACATTTCGTACAAGCGCAAACAGTCTGCGCCGTATTCTTCACAAATCGCATCCGGATTGATCACATTATGCTTTGATTTTGACATTTTCTCTACTTCAAATCCTACACGATACGTCCCGTCTTCTTCTAAAATAAATTCAGCATCATTGAAATCAGGGCGCCAGTTTTTACACTTTTCTATATCTAAAATATTTCCTTTTATCAACCCGACGTCTATATGTATGGAATCTGTTTCGTAATCCTCTTTTAAATTATAGGAGATATATTGTTGTGTATTTTTAATGCGATAAGCAAATGCCGAATTCCCCAAAATCATTCCCTGATTAAGTAGCTTTTTAGAAAATTCATTTACCGGCACAAGGCTCATATCATACAAAAATTTTTGACAAAAACGGCTATACAACAAATGACCTGTTGCATGTTCAGCCCCTCCTACGTATAGATCGACCTTTTGCCAATAATCAAGCGCCGTACGAGACGCAAAATCTTCTCCGTTTTGTGCATCCATATATCGATTAAAATACCAGGAAGAGCCTGCCCATCCCGGCATAGTATTGAGTTCTAAGGGGAAAACATTTATATCATCAATATATTTTTTATCCGTTACCTGCCCTTTATTGCAGTCCCAAGCCCACTTTTCGGCACGTCCCAACGGAGGGGCACCAGCCTCCGTAGGCAAATATTTTTCTACCTCAGGTAGTATAAGTGGCAAATATTTTTCATCCATCATTTGCGGCATTCCATCTTTATAATATACCGGGAAAGGCTCCCCCCAATACCGTTGACGACTAAATACGGCATCGCGCAGGCGATAATTGACTTTTCCTTTTCCTATATTAAGCTCTTCTAATTTTCTTACGACTCTTCTTGAAGCTTCTGCTGAGGTAAATCCGGTTAAAAAATCGGAGTGAATTAATTTTACAGTCGTATTTTTTTTTGTAAATGCTTTTTGTGAAATATCAGTGTTTTCAAAAATATTTTTGACGGGGATATTAAAATGTTTGGCAAAGGCATAATCCCGGTCATCGCCGGCGGGCACTGCCATAACGGCTCCGGTACCGTAACCTGCCATTACATAATCACTCACCCAAATCGGGATTTTTTCTTCAGTAAATGGATGAACCGCATAGGCCCCGGTAAATACCCCTGAAATACTTTTCAAATCTGTCATTCTCTCACGTTCTGAGCGTTTATTAGCCTCGTTAATATATTGCTCTACCGCCTTTTTACAAGCAGGAGAAGTTATCTTTTCTAGTAATTCATGTTCAGGAGCCAGCGTCATAAACGTTACGCCAAACAACGTATCAGGACGAGTGGTAAAAACTTGAATAGCCCCGATTGAACCTTGAATTTTAAATTCCAGTTGCGTACCATACGATTTTCCTATCCAATTACATTGTGTCTCTTTTATTGAATTTGACCAGTCCAATTTTTGTAAATCGTTTAATAAACGTTCGGCATAGGCGGAAATACGAATAGACCATTGTTTCATCTTTTTACGGATAATTGGGAATCCTCCCCGCTCTGAAACCCCGTTTATAATCTCATCGTTTGCCAATACGGTTCCTAAAGCAGGGCACCAATTTACTTCTGATTCCGACAAATAAGCCACACGATAGCATAGTAGAATTTTTTGTTTTTCCTTACTCGAAAACTTTCTCCAGGATTGCGCATCAAAAGAGGGCGTATTTTCATCACAAGCAGCGTTTACTTTTTGATTCCCTTGCTTCTCAAAAAAATGAATTAGTTGTTCTATCGGCTCTGCTTTATCCGTTTTTTTATTGTACCAGGCGTTGAACCAGAGGGTAAAAATCCATTGTGTCCATCGATAATATTTTGGATCTGAGGTGCGCAATTCACGAGACCAGTCAAAGGAGAACCCCATTTTACCTAACTGCTCTCGATAGGTTTTAATATTCGCTTGTGTGGTAACGGCAGGATGCTGCCCGGTTTGAATTGCATATTGCTCTGCGGGTAATCCAAAAGAATCATAACCCATCGGACGCAACACATTAAAGCCTTTCAATCGTTTATATCGTGCATAAATATCTGAGGCAATATATCCGATCAGATGCCCGACATGCAGCCCTGAACCTGAGGGATAAGGAAACATATCTAATACATAATACTTAGGCTTTTCGGAATAATTATTCGTTTTAAATGTATGATGATCTACCCAATACTGCTGCCATTTTTTCTCAATTTCTCTAAAATTATATTCCATTCTAACAGATTAAAAATTAAAAACGCTTTAAGACCGTTGCAAGGTAATAAGGATAAATTAGATATGAAAAAAGTCATACTTCGACTACGCTCAGCAAGCATACTAAGCGGTTATTTTATCTAAGAGATGGTATATTTATGCCATGAAAATATATCATCATCCTACTTTAGCCGATAGTATTTGTAATTTACGCACAAGAAAGATAAAAAAGGCTTTTTTCACTGAGTTAAACCGTTTGTTAGACTGGGAAAAAATAAGTAAAATAATAGACGGTCATTATATAATAAGGGGAAAAGTGCGACGGGGCAGTCCGAGTGATGATGGGTTATTTAGGTTGCTGAGTACTTCGACTAGGCTCAGTAACCATTTGTCGAAGTATTATTCAAGATGTGTTTATTACAAACCGGGTATGGATTACGCGATTATGAAGAGGAAGATAGGATAAATGACAGTCTTTCGTTCAGTTATTTTTGTGGATTGCATATCGACCAAGTCTCGCCTGACCCTAGTACTTTGAGTAGATTTAGAACATTGATGACGCAGGCATAAGCCTACGAGAGTCTATTTAAGGAGATCAACGGTCAATTAGAACGTCATCCAATCATCATCAAAAAAGGAGCGATAGTAGACGCCAGTGTAATAGAGACGCCCTTAAAACCGAAAGGCAAGGTTAGTTATAAGGTTACAGCGGAGAGCGGAGAGCAAAAAGAGGCGTGTGTAAAAAAAGATAATAAGGCTAGTGTAGATAAACAAGCCGCCTGGTTAAAAAAGCGAGGTAAGTATTATTATGGGGATAAAAAGCATTATGTTACCGATGAAGAAGGTCTGGTACTTGGGGGATTAACCACGAAAGCAAGTGTAAACGAGGGGAGCAATTTGCAGGAGGTTTTGCAGGCTGCAGACCTGCCATCGGGTATTTCCTTAAAAGCGGATAAGGGCTATGAATCAGAGAGAAATGCGAGTTTGTTAAACAAGAGAAAGTTGAAGAATCATATACTGAAGAAAGCGAAAAGGGAAAGCCATTAACGGATTTTGAGAAGAAGTTCAATAAACGAATAGGGGAAACAAGCTTTAAAAAGGTTACTAAGTTTATCGAAGTATAGAACGGCCATTCGGAAGCATAAAGCGATGGTTTTCAGGCGGGGTGGCAAGATATACGGGGATAGCAAAGATGCATACGCAAAGCCTGATGGAGGCGATAGGTTATAATTTATATAGGGGTCCAGAGATACTTGCGTCTAATCGTTAAAAAAAAGTGAAAAACAAAAGGATAAGCGACGATTTATAGTACATACACATGAAAAATAGTGAAAAATCGATGAATAAGTGAGTAGGTAAAATCAAAAAACGAAAAAAGAAAGATTAAAAATCGAATTTAACCTTTTTGCAACGGTCTTAAATAATATTATATTTGCAATAACTTAAAAATAAAAAATCTATGCGTAAGATTAGTCTGGTAAACTATGGTATTAAGGAGGCGTTAGTTAAGTATCAACTGTCACCGGAAAAACTCGAACAGGAAACTGTTGATAAAAAGACAGGATTAATATCTAGCCAAGGAGCTCTTATTATTAACACCGGTGAATTTACAGGCCGCTCCCCAAAAGATCGGTTCATTGTAAAAGATCCGTTGACTGAGCATACCGTTTGGTGGGATGGTGAGATTAACCTCCCTTTTGATCCTGATAAATTTGATAAACTTTACTGTAAAGTAACTGATTATTTCTCGGGAAAAGAATTGTATGTACGTGATGTTTATGCGTGTGCACATCCGGATTATAAAACCAATATAAGAGCGATTACAGAACTTCCATGGTCGAATATGTTTGTTTACAATATGTTTATTCGCCCTACACAAGAACAATTAGTCTATTTCTCTCCCGAATGGTTAGTAATTGATGCCCCCGGGTTTAAAGCAGATCCCCTTATAGACGGTACTCGCCAGGAAAACTTTGCTATTTTAAATTTCACTAAGAAAATTGCATTGGTAGGGGGCACGGGTTATACCGGAGAAATAAAAAAAGGAATCTTTTCTGCGCTGAATTTTATTCTTCCTAAACAACGGGAAGTATTTCCGATGCACTGCTCGGCTAATGTGGGGCGAAAAGGCGATACGGCTATTTTTTTTGGTCTTTCAGGCACAGGAAAAACCACACTTTCCGCTGATCCTAATCGACGCTTAATTGGAGATGATGAACATGGATGGACGCCGGATAATATAATATTTAACTTTGAGGGTGGATGTTATGCCAAAGTAATTGATATTACGGCAGAAAGCGAACCGGATATATATCGCGCAATTCGCAAAGGAGCTATTTTAGAAAATGTAGTTTACCATGGAGAGGATAATGAAGTAGATTATACCGATGCGAGTATTACGCAAAATACACGAGTTTCTTATCCCATTCATTTTATTGATAATATTCAGGAAAATTCCTATGCAGCGAATCTTAAAAATATTTTTTTTCTCACCTACGATGCTTTCGGAGTTCTTCCTCCCATTTCAAAATTAACTCCGGGGCAGGCGGCTTACCATTTTATCTCGGGTTATACCTCAAAAGTTGCAGGAACTGAAACCGGAGTTACTGAACCGCAAACCACATTTTCTGCTTGTTTTGGCTCTCCTTTCATGCCTTTACACCCGGCAGAATATGGCGCAATGCTTAGCGAAAAGATAAAAAATTCTAATGTTAATGTATGGTTGGTTAATACTGGTTTGACAGGAGGTACTTACGGTACAGGAAAGCGCATGAGTTTAAAGCATACAAGGGCATTGATTACTGCTGCTATGGAGGATAAATTGAAAAACGTGGCTTTTGAAGAACATCATGTTTTTAAAGTGTTAATGCCGAAAACTTGTGAAGGCTTATCAAGCGAAATATTAAATCCGAGAAATACCTGGCGGGATAAACCGGCGTACGATAAGCAGGCAAATATTTTGGCAGCAGCCTTTCATAAGAATTTTGAAAAATTTAAGGGCGGGGCGAATGAGAATATACTATCAGGTGCTCCTAAAATTTGATCCCATTGCAGAATATATAGAAAAACATGAGAGCTAAAGTATTTAGCTTCAAACTACTTCTTTACTTCGACAAGTGTAAGCTACCGAAAATTAAAATACTCACAACCATTAAGTGGCTCCGGTATTTAATTTTAGCTTACGCTTACTTGCTGTTAATTTTATTCGGACACTGCAAGGTAGAGTCAAAATGCTTTTTGCAAGAGTCTAATCAAGTAATTCGTAAGATGAATATTAGAATAAATGCTACAATAGAAAGTGCGATTAACGATAGTTGAGCAGATAATAATACTTTTCCTTTGGAATTTAACACGGATCGAACATTAACTGTTAGGCCAAGTGCTGCCATAGAAATTACGGTTAATACTGTGGAAATACGCTGCATAGGATTAACGACATATTCCGGGATAAGGTTTAGTGACCTCAAAGTCATCATACCAAGAAACCCTATAATAAACCAAGGCAATAGTTTATTGATGGGGACTTTTGTGCCGATCTGGCGCCCGGTTACTATCCCTAATACAAAGATTACTGGCCCCAGCATTAAAACACGCATAAGTTTTATCAAGGTACCAATCTGCGTGGCTCGTAGTCCGACAGGTGCGGTTGCTGCCAGAACCTGAGGAACCGCATAAACTGTAAGTCCGGCAAAAACTCCATATTGAGAATCATTGATACCTAGCGGGGCTTTTGAAAGAGGCAGTACCAAAACGAATACAACGCCCAGCACGGCAGTAAAGGTAATCGAAGCTGCCACATCTTCCGCATTAGCCTTAATCACGGGTGCTACGGAAGCAATTGCAGAATTACCACAGATAGAATTACCACAAGCGACCAGTATTGCTAAGCGTTTGGGCAAGCCGAGGAACCGGCTGATAATATAACTAATTACTAAACTTATAAATACTGTGCCAACCACGCCGATTACCAGATATATGCCTGCTCCGGCTAACGCTTTAACACTAATTGAAGCACCGAGCAATACAATGGCGATCTCTAATAATTGTTTCGCACTGAAATGAATTCCGGCGTCGAATTTATCCGACAGAGTAAAAATTGATCGAACCGCTGCGCCTATTACAATAGCGAGTACGAGTCCTTCAATCCAACGACCTCCGAGAAGATTATTTTCTACTTCTTCTCCGATCCATGCAGCTGCCGTAACAATAAGGGTCAATAAAAGTCCTGGCAGTAATTTTTTGGTAGAGTTAATAATAATCATTTTAATACAATTAAGATAGTAATTTTAATAAAATAAAGTTCAAATTTAGTTAAAAATTATTATCTATAATAAATTTAATTGAATTTTTAATTAATGATTAATATAACTTGAGACCGTTGCAAAAAGCACTTTAGCAACGGTCTCAGAATGCTTCTATGGACAGTAGGGGTAGGAATATCCTTTATCGCTATTTTAATGGCTTTCTTTCAACTTTTAAAATAAGCCTTTGACTCTAAGACACCAATAGAAGCATTGGCTTAAGCCAAAAGCTAGTTTTGATCCCGCGTTCAGAACAAATAAAAAAGTATAGAAAAGAAAGTATCTAACTTTAAGTGCTTCCTTACTTCGACGGGATCAGTAACCACTTGTCGAAGTACTCAGCTACTGAAAATTAAAATCTTCATAACCAAAAGGTTGCTCCAGGGTTTAATTTTGGCTTACGCTGACTTGTAGTTGCTAAAATACTTTTTACAACAGTTTAAATTTTTAATTAACTTTGTTTGTTTTTTATACGGATGGAAGAAATTTTAGCTCGTTTATATCAACATTATACCTTATCTAAAGCAGAGGCTAAAAGTGTTTTAATCGATTTAGCTCAAGGTAAATTTAGCGAAGTACAGATGGCTTCTTTTATAACCGTGTTTAATATGCGGGTGATTACTTTAGACGAACTTGCAGGCTTTAGAGAAGCGTTGTTAGGATTGTGTATAAAACCAGAATTATCGGAGTTTAATTTACTCGATTTATGCGGCACCGGCGGGGATGGGAAAAACACCTTTAATATCTCAACGCTGGCTTCCCTTATTGTTGCTGGTGCAGGTGAAAAAGTAGCTAAGCATGGTAATTACGGTTTTTCTTCGGTTTCAGGTTCATCTAATATACTCGAATATATCGGTTACCGTTTCACAAGCAATGAAACACGATTAAAGAAAGAGTTAGATCATGCAGGTATTTGTTTTCTACATGCTCCTGTTTTTCACCCGGCAATGAAAAATATTGCCGCAATAAGAAAAAAGCTAAAGGTAAGAACGTTCTTTAACTTACTTGGCCCCCTGGTGAATCCCGCACAACCTCAAAATCAAATAACGGGTGTTTTCAATCTCGAACTGGCGCGCTTATATCACTTTATTTTTCAGGAAAGCGCTAAGAATTACAAAGTAGTTTATGCGCTTGACGGCTATGATGAAATATCGCTTACAAGTGATTTTAAAGTATATGAAACCAGCGGAGATCCGCTTTACTGTCTTTCAGAATTACCTTTTAGAAAGTTGAATGCTATCGATCTAGCAGGAGGAAATTCGGTAGAAGAAAATGCTGAAATTTTCGAGACGATTCTAAAAGGAGAAGGTACCGCGGCACAAAATGAAGTGGTGTTAGCTAATGCAGCTTTTGCTATAAATACTGTTACGGGCGAGACACTTGGCAGATGTAAAGAAAAAGCTGAAAAGTCATTATTTGATAAAAAAGCGTTGGCTGCGTTTGAAACTTTATTAAAGTTAGACTGATGGATATTCTGGAGAGAATCGCGCTGCGTAAGAAAAAGGAAATTGCACTATTAAAATCGCAAACTAAAATAAGCACCTTAGAAAAAAGTCCTTATTTTGAGGGTAAAACGCATTCACTTGAACAGCGCCTTCAGGATAAAAACTCGGTAGGAATTATCGCTGAATTTAAAAGAAAATCACCTTCTCAAGGCTGGATAAATAAAGAAGCAAAGACTGAAAAAATTATTCCTCTTTATGAAAGGTCAGGGGCAGCCGGTATTTCCATTCTCACCGACAATCATTTTTTTGATGGGAGCATAGAAGACATAATAAAAATAAGGGAGCAAGTCCATATTCCTATATTGAGAAAAGAATTTATTGCAGATGAGTTTCAAATTGTGCATACGAAAGCTATCGGGGCAGATGCCGTTTTATTGATCGCAGAATGCTTACCTAAAAAAGAAATTGAGAAATTTAGTAAATTGGCGAGAAGTTTAGGTCTGGAGGTTTTAATGGAAATTCATTCTGAGGAAATGCTTGAAAAGATTAATGAGCATATTAATATTATCGGGATTAATAATCGAAATTTAAAAACGTTTGAGGTAAATATTGAACAATCCATACATTTATATTCAAAAATTCCTGATACTTTTACCAAAATATCTGAAAGTGGATTTTCGACGACAGCAGAAATTCGTATGCTGAGAGAAGCAGGATTTGATGGATTTTTAATCGGAGAGAATTTTATGAAGGCTTCTTCTCCCGGCGAAACATACATCCATTTTATAAAGGAAATATAGCACTATGAAAAAAATCACTTTACTACTTACTATTTCATTGTTTTTATCCTGTGGAATATTAAAAAAGGGGAAATATAATAATGTCAATAACGGAACGCTAAGTGATACGAATTGGATGATGACCGATGAATCAGGAATAATAAAAATAGTTAAAAACAAGAAAGCAAAGCCGCTGACTTTGTATTTTTCTTCTTTTCAAAACACTTATAAGGCGTTTTTAGGGTGCAATACAATACAAGGGAGAATTAATTTTAAAAACCGGGGAGAAATAACTTTTTTGAAAAGCAAAGCGACGAATATGATGTGCGGGGATATGAGCTATGAAAAAGCATTTATTGAGATGATTCATAAGGTAACCCGATACCAAATAGATGGTGATATTCTTTATTTGTACAAGGATAAAATTTTGTTAATGTCATTTAAAAAAGAGGATTGACTTGCCCTGCAAAGAATTAAAAATAAAAGTTTGCGGATTAAACCAAGAGCCGAATATTCAGGCGATAGCTGCTTTAACCGTTGATTTTCTCGGGTTTATCCATTACAGAGGGTCTAAACGCTTTGTCGGGGAAGGGTTTACACCTCCTCAATTATCTACAAAACAAAAGCTAACCGCAGTTTTAGTCAATGAACCCCTTTCTAAAGCCGCTGAGGTTTTTAAGCCGGGATATGACTTTCTTCAACTTCATGGAGATGAAACCGCGGCCTATTGTAAAAAATTATCTGAGAAAGGCATCCCTGTTGTAAAAGATTTTGGCGTTTCAGATGACTTTGATTTTAATTCCCTACGATATTATCTGCCTTATGTAAATAGGTTTCTTTTTGATACAAAAAGCAATCGATATGGCGGTAGTGGAAAAAAATTCGATTGGAAGAGCTTACAAAACTATACGTTAGAAACTCCGTTTTTTTTGAGCGGAGGCATTACAAAAAATGATTTTCAGGAAATACTAGACTTTCATCACCCCCGACTTTTTGGTATAGATCTTAACAGCAGATTTGAAAAGGTACCGGGAATAAAAAACTATCCTCTTAAAAATTCTTAAAAATAAAGTTGGTGAATTCCAAATATACAAAAAATCTCAACCTTTTAAAATAAAAATGGAGACCGTTGCAGAACACATAAAAAAGTATGAAAAAGAAAGCATTTAGCTTCAAACTGCTTCCTTCTCAAAAAATTAAAATCCTCCACACCCAAAAGGTTGCTCCGGTATTTAATTTTCCTCGTGCGTCGCATTTTTTTGCTAAAGTGCTTTTTGCAACGGTCTCAAATGGTTTTTTTATCAGTTTTTTTATATAGCTATTTATGCGCTTTTGTGCCTATATAATCCTTATATAATCTTATTTGTTTCTATTTATTAGGGTATTTATTTCTTATATAATCCCTATTTTTTATATATTGAGCCCGTTGCAAAATATATAAAAAAGTATGAAAAAGAAAGCATCTAACTTCAAACTGCTTCCTTCTCAAAAAATTAAAATCCTCCACACCCAAAAGGTTGCTCCGGTGTTTAATTTTTATCGGGCGTTGCATTTTTTTGCTAAAGTGCTTTTTGCAACGGTCTCATTTGATAAATGGGATGGGGATAAGATAAAAACTAAATCCTGTAAAAATATTTTAATCACAGTTATACGCTATGAAAATATATGAAATTTCAAATGTTTTAGAAAATTTAGCGCCTCTTGCTCATGCAGAGGATTTTGATAATGTAGGGTTATTATTAGGCAATTCACAACAGGAGGTATCAGGCGCATTGTTAACCTTAGATTGTACAGAGGAGGTAATCAAAGAAGCGATTGAAAAGCAAGCCGGCCTTATTATCACTTTTCACCCGATTATCTTTAGAGGATTAAAACGAATTACAGGCAATAATTATGTAGAGCGGGTTATTCTAAAGGCAATTAAACATGGTATTGCTATTTACGCCATTCACACAAATCTTGATTTTGCATGGAAAGGCAGCAACAGAAGATTATGTGAAAAACTAAATCTCTCAGACATTCAAGTGCTGCTTCCGAAAAAGAAAACCATTAAAAAACTCACAACCTACGTTCCGATAAAGTCTTTAGAAAAAGTCAGATATGCTTTGTTCGATGCAGGAGCAGGCAACATAGGAAATTACGATCATTGCAGTTTCAATATAAAAGGGGAAGGAAGTTTTAGAGGAGGAGAAGAAAGCCGTCCTACTATTGGTAAACCGGGAGAAATGCGTTTTGAAAAAGAGATTTGCCTTAACTTAACCTTCCCGGCACACTTAGAAAAAAATATAATCGTTGCACTGAAAAAGACACATCCTTATGAAGAAGTGGCTTATGAAGTGATTCAACTGACCAATGAAAATCAACATATAGGAATAGGTATGTATGGACATTTACCTCAATCCATGAATGAAAAAGATTTTTTAGCAGCGCTTCGTTCAAAAATTCCAACAAATTGTATTCGGCACACACGCCTGACAGGAAAAAAAATACAAAAAGTTGCCGTCTTGGGAGGATCTGGCAGTTTTGGGCTGAATCGAGCTAAAAAAATTGGCGCCGATGCTTACATTTCCGCTGATTTTAAATATCATGAATTTTTCCAGGCTGAAAATCAAATCTTAATTTGTGATGTGGGGCATTATGAAAGCGAACAATTTATAAAATCACTTTTATATGATGTACTTATAGAAAAATTTCCTACCTTTGCCCTCTCTTTATCAGAGGTGAATACTAATCCTATTTATTATTATTAACAGAATGAGATCTTTAGCTTGTGCTGACTTGAAGTTACTAAAATGTTTTTTGCAAAGATCTCAGAATATTTTTAAGCGGCTATGGCAAATGAAAAACCTACATTGACAATAGAAGACAAGTTAAGAGCATTATTTGATTTACAACTGATCGACTCAAGAATTGATGAAATAAGATTTATACGAGGAGAACTTCCTTTAGAAGTAAAAGATTTAGAAGATGAAATCATCGGTGTTGAAACACGAATTTCAGGCTTATCTATTAAGGAAAAAGAACTTAAAAAAGAGGTTAAAGTAAAAAAAGAACAGATCGCATCTGCTGAAGAACAAATTAAAAAATATACAAAGCAACAAGATAACGTACGAAATAATCGTGAATTTGATGCGCTAACCAAAGAAATTGAATACCAGGGGTTAGAAGTTCAATTAGCCAATAAAAAAATAAAAGAATATAAAGCAAAAATAGCGCATTATAATGACAAAATTACCGAATCGAAAGATCATTTAGCGCTGTTGAAAAAACATTTGGAACACAAAAAAGCCGAGTTAGATATTTTAGTAGCCGAAACAGAAAAAGAAGAATCTTTTTTAAATGAAAAATCGGAAGAATACTCAAAAAATATTGAGGAACGTTTGCTGAATGCCTATCAAAGGATACGCTCAAAAGTTAAAAATGGACTAGCCATAGTACCGATAGAGCGAGGTGCTCCTGCAGGGTCCTACTTTACGATTCCTCCTCAAAGGCAGTTAGAAATTGCACAGCGAAAGAAAATTGTAATTGATGAGCATAGTGGCAGGATTTTGATCGATGAAGAATTAGCCCAACAAGAACGGGAAAAGCTAAAAAGTCTTTTAGACCGCGTTTGATAGTTTGAGAAAAAGAATTTAATATAGTGATAGGAGAAACTAAAAACGAAAAATTTATTTTAGCCCTTTAGAAATTTATTATTAATATTTCTTATATTGCATTTTAGGGTGCTTTTTGCAACGGTCTCAATCTATTAAACAGTTAATACATGTACCTATTTTCATTAAATTTGTCAAATAATTTAATACAAAAAAGCAAGATATGAGCGATAAGGATGCCAAAAAAGAAGCCCTCCAACTGGTTTTAGATAAAATGGATAAAACCTATGGCAAAGGAATGGTCATGAAAATGGGTGATGCCCCCATAATAGATGTAGAAGTAATCCCAACCGGTTCAATTGGAATAGATCTGGCACTTGGGGTAGGAGGTTATCCCCGAGGTCGAGTTATAGAGATTTTCGGACCTGAATCTTCCGGTAAAACCACGCTTACCCTTCATGCCATTGCAGAATGTCAAAAACAGGGCGGAATTGCAGCTTTTATCGATGCAGAGCATGCTTTCGATCGTTTTTATGCAGAAAAACTTGGGGTAGATATTGAAAATTTAATTATCTCTCAACCGGATAACGGCGAACAAGCGCTTGAAATTACCGATAATTTAGTTCGTTCGAGTGCGGTTGATTTAATTGTAGTTGATTCAGTAGCAGCGCTGACCCCTAAAAGTGAAATTGAAGGAGGGATGGGAGATTCAAGCATGGGGCTGCAGGCCCGGTTAATGTCACAGGCGATGAGAAAATTAACGGGAAGCATTGGTAAAACGAACTGCGTGGTAATTTTTATTAATCAATTAAGAGAGAAAATCGGGGTTATGTTCGGTAATCCAGAAACGACTACAGGCGGAAATGCGCTGAAGTTCTATGCCTCCGTTCGAGTCGATATTCGCAGAGGAAAGCAGATAAAATCAGCTGATACAATAATAGGAAATCATACAAAAATAAAAGTTGTAAAAAATAAAGTGGCTCCCCCCTTTAGGGTGGCTGAATTCGATATTATGTACGGGGAAGGAATTTCTAAAATAGGTGAAATTCTAGATTTAGGCGTTGAACTAGGTATTGTGAAAAAAAGCGGTGCGTGGTTCAGCTATGGAGACATAAAATTAGGGCAGGGAAGAGACGCTTCAAAGAACCTGTTGAAAGACAATGAAGAACTAGCCGAGGAGTTAGAGGAAAAGATTGTAACAGCCATAAAAAAGGGGGAAAATAAAAACTGATCTTTACAATAGGGAACTGAGTGTAGTAATAAAGTAATTCCTTTAGATAACGCTGACTGGCAGTTGATAGAGTACTTTTTACAACAGGCCTCTTACCAAAAAAAGCTCCTCAAAATGAGCAGGTTTTTTGTAAACATAAAAGGTTACTTTGAGACCGTTGCAAAAAGCACGCTAACCAAAAAATGCAACGCTCAAGGAAAATTAAATACCGGAGCAACCTTTTGGGTGTGGAGGATTTTAATTTTTTGAGAAAGAGGCAGTTTGAAGTTAGATGCGTTCTTTTTCATATATTCTGCAGCGGTCCCACTTTATTTATCTTCCAGCGCTTCAATGCGTTGTTTTATTTCTGCTTTTTTGCTATCCATGCCTAAAATACTATAAGAGGCTTTAAGGGTTTTTAAAACAGCTATATCATCAGGTTTTGCCTTGACTACCTGCTCAAGATAAGGTAATACTTCTTTATGCAGTGATCTACGCTCATTAAATAACGAATCATACTTCGCTTTTTTACCTTTTGAAGTACTGTTAGCTTTATTCAATTCTTTTACAATATCACTATCCCGTTCAATAAGAATAGCTGCCATGTTCAATGCGGCTTCAGTGTTATTAGGATTAAGCGATAGAACTTTTTTAAATATCTCTTTTGCTTCTTGTTTATTCGCAGGTGAAGCATCCTTTCCCGAAAGCATCACACCAAGATTATATAAAGAATTCGCATCATTAGGATGCTCTTGAATTATTTTTCTCAATCGTTCAATATAGGATTTTGAATCGCCCGACTTATATATTGAGTTAGACAGAATACTTTGTAGATCGGTGTTCTCTCCAAGTTTATTCAACCCCTGCTGCGCTATTTCAGACGCGCGTTTGTACCTTTTTAAATTATAATTTATCGTTGCGGCGTAAGTATAAAGATCTTTTGATATGTCTTTTGAAGTTTCGCTCCCCCAATCCTTATATAATTTGGCATTAATTGCGTTTTTCTTATACGATTCCCAAGCCTTTTTATCCGGAAAATTTACCCGTTTCCCATTGGCAAGGTTTGTAGCATAATAGGTAGTCTTTACCCCATTGTAACCGTCTTTAATTAGTTGATCATACAATTCGGCAGCTTTGTCAAATTTCTTTAATTGTTGATAGGCTACTGCAGCATAATACAAATAATCTTCATTTGTATTCCCTTGTGCTTTTTGTAATTGATAGGTTTGAAAAAATTTATTGCCCGCAGTTAAATAGTCCTTTTTATTATACGCTTCACTCGCTTCCTTACTTATGGTTTGTACTTTATTAGTAAGAATTTCTTTAATCTCATCATCAATAGATGTGGTCTCTTTCTTTTTCGGCTTTGAATAACTTCCACTGGCAACTGCTTTATCTAATGCTTCTTTAGAATAATAATATTCTTTATGCTTTGTGTTTTTATTCTTTACTTCAAAGTAACCGTTTTTTCTCATTTCTCTCAATTTTTCAAAAACTTCGCCAGCTGCTGAAAAATTATTTTGCAATAGTTCGGCTTTCCCTCTCGCCATATAGTATCGGTAAAGGAAATCAGGCTTTAATTGATTTAGCTTTCCTTTGATAGCATTTTCTGCATTGGTAAGCGCATTAGTAATTTTTGTTTTGGATTTAACTGCTGTTTCTAAAGCGGTGATTTGTGCTTCTTGTGCATGAGCAAAAAGCAAGGCAAAAGCCAAAGAAACAGTCATAATTATCTTTTTCATTCGTAATGGTTTTAATTTATCTTAAATTATTTATCTCAAAAAAAATTATTCTGAGGTTATTTCTTTATTTTCTTCCCAATTTTCCTGATAGACCACTTTTGCAACGGCTGCGATCTGGTCGCCTTCTTTTAAATTAATTACCCGCACTCCCTGCGTGTTGCGCCCCATGACTCGCAAATCATCTACTGAAGTCCTGATAGCGATACCGGATTTGTTAATAATCATCAAATGATCTCCGTCTTTCACTGTTTTTATACCAATAAGCTGACCCGTTTTTTCAGTTATATTAATGGTTTTCACACCTTTCCCCCCCCGGTTGGTAATGCGATAATCTTCTAATAAACTTCTTTTTCCATACCCTTTTTCTGATATAACTAAAACATTTTCTTTTTCTATATCATTTACGCAGATCATACCGATAACCGCATCTTCCTCATCTCTTAAAGTTATCCCGCGAACCCCTGAGGCGATTCTTCCCATTGGGCGAACTTTTTCTTCTTCAAAACGAATCACTTTCCCACTCCTTAGGGCTAACATTATTTGGGAATTGCCCTGCGTTAATTTAGCTTCAAGCAAAGCATCATCCTCTTTAATGACAATGGCGTTAATTCCGTTTTGTCTGGGGCGGGAATATTGCTCTAACGGGGTTTTCTTCACCTGTCCCTTTTGCGTAACCATAATGACATTTCGTGAATTTACATAGCCTGTATTTTTTAAATCCCCCGTATGTACAAATGCCATTACTTTATCATCGGGCTCAATATTAATCAGGTTTTGAATGGCGCGTCCCTTTGAAGTTTTGCTCCCTTCCGGAATTTCATATACCCGTTGCCAAAAACACTTTCCTTTTTGGGTAAAAAACAACATATATTGATGATTGGTAGCTACCATAATATGTTCTAAGAAATCTTCGTTGCGGGTTTTGGCGGCAATATTTCCAACTCCTCCTCTGTTTTGTTTCTTATATTCCGATAAAAGGGTTCGTTTAATATACCCGGCATGTGAAATAGTTAAAACGACATCCGAATCCGGAATCATATCTTCTATACTAACCTCCCCGCCTGCATAGTTAATTTCCGTTTTTCGTTCGGTACCGTATTTTTCTTTTATTTCAATGAGTTCATCTTTAATAATTTTATAACGAAGCGGTTCATTATTTAATATTTCTTCAAGATGGGCAATGGTTTTCGTTAATTCATCATATTCGGCTTTTAGCTTATCTATCTCAAGGCCGGTAAGTTTCTGCAGACGCATATCCAAAATAGCACGCGCCTGAATTTCGGTCAAATCAAATCGATTGATTAAGCCTTTACGCGCCTCTTCCGGATTTTTTGAACCTCGAATTAATTGAATCACTTCCTCTATATTATCCACCGCAATAATCAGCCCCTCAAGAATATGCGCACGTTCTTTTGCTTTGCGCAATTCATATTTCGTCCTGCGGACCACTACCTCATGACGATGCGCTACAAAATTCTCTATTAAATCTTTTACGTTTAATTGCTCAGGGCGCCCCTTAACTAAGGCAATATTATTCACGTTAAAAGAGGTCTGCAAAGCAGTATATTTGAACAATTTATTTAGTACAATATTCGGAACGGAATCATGTTTAAGCACATAAACAATACGCATTCCTTTTCGGTTTGATTCATCACGAATAGTGGAAATCCCTTCTATTTTGCCATCTTTTACAAGGTCTGCCGTTTTAGCAATCATATCGGCTTTATTTATTTGATAGGGAATTTCGGTTACTATAATACAATCACGTCCTTTTATTTCTTCAAATTCGGCTTTCGCACGGAGCACTACACGCCCTCGCCCGGTAGTCAGTACCTCACGCACGCCTTCATATCCGTAAATGATGCCTCCTGTTGGAAAGTCGGGGGCTTTGATATATTGAATTAATTCTTCTACCGCTATTTCTGGAGTATCAATATAAGCACAAGTGGCTTCAATCGTTTCTGAAAGATTATGCGGTGCCATGTTCGTAGCCATACCAACAGCAATTCCTGAAGCGCCATTGACTAATAAATTGGGGATACGGGTAGGCAATACGGTAGGCTCTTTTAAAGAATCATCAAAATTCAATTGCATATCTACCGTATCTTTATCGATATCCGCCAGCATTTCCTCTGATATTTTTCTCAAACGTGCCTCGGTATAACGCATAGCTGCAGGCGGGTCGCCATCTACTGAGCCGAAATTTCCCTGCCCGTCAACCAATGGATAGCGCAGTGACCATTCTTGTGCCATACGAACCATCGTATCATAGACCGAGGTATCTCCGTGCGGGTGATACTTCCCTAATACTTCTCCTACAATACGTGCAGATTTTTTATACGAACGATTATGCAATACGCCCAGTTCATACATTCCATAAAGCACTCGACGATGTACCGGTTTTAGTCCATCTCGTACATCGGGTAATGCTCTTGAAACAATTACAGACATTGAGTAGTCAATGTATGCAGATTTCATTTCCTCTTCAATGTTAATCGGGATGAGTGTTTCTCGCCCTATCATATGACACTTTTAATTTCAATCCGCTAATATAGAGTTTTTATATGAAAAAATCTTAATTTTTCATTTATTGAGACCGTTGTAAAAAGCACTTTAGCAAAAAAATGCTTGTATTGAGTTTGTCGAAATGCAACGCCCGATAAAAATTAACTGCAAGTCAGTGAAGCGAAACAACGGAGCAACCTTTTGGGTGTGGAGGAGTTTAATTTTTTTGAGATGGTGACTGAGCCTGTCGAAGTAAGGAAGCAGTTTGAAGTTAGATGCTTTCTTTTTCATACTTTTTTATGTGTTCTGCAACGGTCTCTTATTGCTATATTCAAAAGGGGTCATTCGTTTTAATTTTTTTTAACACCCGTTGATGAAAAACTTCTTCCTGATCAAAAAAGATTTGTATAGGCAGATAATATAAAGCATTGCGAAGCGATTTGAATTTTTGTAATCTCATATAATCTTTTTCGGTAGTTATAATTATTGCACTTTTTTCTTTTTTTAATAGGGATTCTACTTCTTTTTTAGAAAAATTATGATGATCGGGATATTTGTTATGTGTTATTATATTTCCCTTATTCTTCAAATATTCTATCATGGGTTTTGGGTTGGCAATACCGGTTACCAGAATAATATTTCGGTGCCTAAGCGTTTCTATGCTGAGTATATTCTTACCGTAAATTTTCGTGTCATATCGAATGAAACTAAAGTAAACTTTTGCTTTGCTCCATTGACTTATCCTATTTATAATTTGTTTCTTGTCGTAAGGCGTTATCTGTTTGCTGCATTTGGTTACTACGATAAAGTCTGCTCTTTTTGCTCCGCTTCTGTTTTCTCTCAGCCGCCCTGCGGGTAATAGATAATCGTTGGTAAACAAATCGTCATAAGGGGTCAATATAATGGATAATTTAGCCTGGATTGCTCTATGTTGAAAGGCATCGTCTAACAGAATGATTTCGGGAGCAGTCTCCTCAAGTAGTTTTTTAACTCCCTTTACCCGATTTTCATGAACTGCAATAGTAATATCCTGCCCAAATTTTGAATAAAATTGCATGGGCTCATCACCCAAAATATCTGCATTGCTTTTTTCGGTTGCTAATTGGTAACCTTTGGTTTTTCGTCCGTATCCACGGCTTAAGACGGCTATCCTTTTATGTTCTTTTAACCATCGAATCAGATATTCTACATGGGGTGTTTTCCCCGTGCCGCCTACGCTCAAATTCCCTATACTTATAATAGGAATGTGAAAAGAAACGGATTTTAAAACTCCCGTATCGTACATCTTATTTCTAATTATGATTACACCGCCGTATAAAATAGAAAAAGGAAATAAAAAGAATTTTAGCTTTTTAAGGAATGACATAGAGACAAAGATAATGATTGCGCTTATTTGCAGTTGCTAAAGTAACTTTTGCAAAGGCATCATATTGTTAAAAAATACTATTTTTTACCTGTTGTGCATTTAGAAAAAAGATTGTTGAAATGATTAAAAAATATTATAATTGCTTTATTAACAAATATTTAAATATAATGAACAATCTTATTAAAAATTACGAAATTATTTTAAATTATCTAAAAGCAAATGGCAATGATAGGATTGCTTAGCACAGTCGAAGTAAGGAAATATTTTGAAGTTAGATGTTTTCTTTTTCATGCTTTTTTATATGTTTTACCAAGCCTTCTTATATCTATTTTAGGATCTTATAAAAAGACGGAAGAGATAAAATACCAAAAAACTACGGTAACAAATGATAATGGGATACCAATGCTCGAGATCATATTTGCCAGCTTAGGGTTTAAATTATACTCCGTTGCAATAATAGCACCGGTTACCATAGGCGCCATAGATGATTCTAATAAAGTAACTTTTCCCATTAAATTATGAAATTGAGTAGCATGGCATAAAATTAAAATTATAAAAGGGGCTAAAATTAATTTATAAAACAACCCCAAAGAAATAATATGAACATCCGCTTTCCATTCCTTAATATCCAACTGAAATCCAACTGAAAAAATGGCTATCGGAACCATGGTTGAAGCAATTGTGCTTAAAATAGGGTTTATAGGACTAATATCAATAAACAAGGGTAAAATAAGCGCAGTAATCAATGCCAGAAAAGGGGGAAAACTCATGATTTTTTTAACTACTTTATTTAATTTAAATTCAATATGTGGAGAATGCCTCATAGCAGTTATAGTAGCAAAAGTAGCCATAACGATAAAAGTAGATTGATCACATAAAATAGCCACTTTTAAACCTTCCTCCTTATAAAAAGCTTTGGTTAGAGGGAACCCTGTAAATGAGGTATTAGAAAGACCCAATAATAGTAAAATTGCTGCTTTGGTTGGATTTTCCATCTTGATAAAGCAAGATAAGACTTTTACAAAAAGTACTCCAAAAAACCAGATGATAACAGGCATTAAAATTGGAAAGATAAGTTTTTTATTCCATTCAATCGTAGGCAAGTACTTTAAGGCGATAGCTGGCAATGCAATATTGATTAACCACGCATTAATCAATTTATAAGAATCATGAGGCATCGCTTTAAATTTTTTGATAGCCATGCCAGCAAATAAACAAATAGGAATAATTAGAATATCCGTCATTTTCTATTATGATTTAGGTCAAACACGGGTTCAAATAATTTTTTGTTATTTGCTATAATTTTGCATATGAATTAATCTCGTTGATTTAACATAGAAACAAAATATGCTAACTGGGCTATAGCAGCAAGCGCAGCGACCACATACGTCATCGCCGCCCATTTTAAAGCGTCCTTTGAGCCATAGTATTCTTTTTGTGTTACGATGTTTCCTTCTTTCATCCAAGCTAGGGCTCTACTGCTTGCATCAAGTTCTACGGGTAAAGTTACAATAGAGAATAGGACCGTAACAGCAAATAAAGCGATGGCTATTTTTAATACGATAAGTGAACCAATGGCTGCCATGGCAATCCCGGCAAGTAATGCTATATTAACAAACTTAGCGCTAAATTGAACGGCAGGCACCATCTTAGAGCGAAGAGTAAGCCACGCATATCCCTTCGCATGTTGAACTGCATGCCCACATTCATGTGCCGCTACTGCAGCTGCAGCTGCATTTCGTTCATAATAGACCGCCTCACTTAGATTAATTGTTTTCTTTATCGGGTTGTAATGATCCGTTAATTGCCCTTTAATAGAAACTACGGCTACATTGCTGATTCCGTTATCCGCCAACATTTTTTGAACAATTTCCTTACCTGAAAGTCCGTTTTGAAGGTGAATTTGAGAATATTTCTTAAATTTAGATTTTAATTGTCCGCTGACTAAAGTACTGACTAAAAAGATAATTATAGTTAAGGCGATATACATAATTGTTTTTTTAACAAATATAGTGCATTTTATATCAAGAGAGCATTTCCATTCGATTATTCAATAGTACTTTGAACCCTTTAGTTAAAAATTAAATGCCGGAGCAACCTAATAGGTGTGGAGGATTTTAATTTTTTGAGAAGGAAGCAGTTTGAAGTTAGATGCTTTCTTTTTCATGCTTTTTTATGTGTTTTGCAACGGTCTCATAAGGTAAAAAATATCACTCTGTTTCATTGGAAGATAGAATTTTAAAACTTAGTGGAATCTATAAGTAAATTCAAAACCAGCCAAGCGAGGTGCTCCTGCAATGTAGGTAGGCGTGCCGAAATCACGTCCAGTATTTCCTGCATCAATTATATATTTTTCATCAAAAACATTGTTTACAAACATCAAAATAGACACGTGCGATTTTGGTAGCTGAATTCCTGCCCTAAGATTCATCAAACCGTAGCCATCCTGTTTTATATCTTCTGCATTATCCTCCTCAAAATATACTTTTGACTTATAATTATAAGATGGACGAATGAAAAGGTTCATATGCTTAGACAAGTGGGCAGAAAAATTGGCCCCTATGGCAAAAGAATGTTTTGGGGTCAAGCGGAAAGTATTTCCAGCGTAAAGTTGCTTATTCCCTTTTGAATCTTTATCATCAAACGATGCATCAATAAATGCATAATTGCCAAAAAGGGTTAAGGCTTTATTTAGTTGGTATTTAAATGAAGTTTCTAGCCCATAAGCACTCGCGGTTCCTGCATCTAAAGTAATGTATTGTTGATTTTCATCAACAATACGGGTTTGGAAATGATGATAGTCGTAATAAAAAGCAGATAAATCATAATAAAATCGATGATTTTTATTGAATCCCTTATATCCGATTTCATAATTCCAAACCGTCTCAGCTTTTAATTCCTCAGGTTCATAATGGCGGTCTGCTCCGCTTCCCGTAGGAGAAAATTGAATCACATTGGGGCGGCGCCCTTTCGATAGGCTTAAGTATATGTTTTGATATTTTGAAAGGTTAAAACTTGCAGCAACACCTCCTACCATTGAGGTGTATGTATCTGATTGCGTTATTTTCTCAGTGGGTAAAGATAAATCGTTGGGATTGGATTCCCTAATGAATCCTAAAGTACCGCTCTTCCCTTCTGGATCTATTGTAGCCTTATAGCTCGATTGAATATTTTCAACCGTAACTCTCAATCCTCCAGTTAAGTCAAACCAATTCGTAAAATGTATAGTTCCCTGCGTAAAGAAATCATACGCTTTATTATTTCCATAGTTAGTATAACTCTCCTGATGAGATTTTTTTAACGGCTGGTTGAGCATAGCGTATAATCCTTGCAATTGCATAGATTGTGCCTTCGGAAGCAATCCACTGCCATCTACCATTGCCGCGTATGGCCCTTTGGGATTTAGATACTCCAGATTTTGATTGTTCGTAATAAAGTTAGATAGCGAGGAAACATAAATAGGCTTTCCATCTATAAGGAGCGGTTTCGGAGTCCATTCCATTTGGCTTGTAACTCCAAAACTTTTTAAGGCTTCACTTTTTAAGGCTTCATTTATTGGAGCCAGCCCCTGCTCTATACGTTTTTTTAGCATAGGGGAAATCAAAGTTGCCAGGCTTTGTTCGTTCGTCTTAAACGGCACATGTTCAAATCCATCTTCATAAAAGTAGCTCATCCCGGCAAAACCTTCAAATTTTTGATTAATTTTAAAATTTGCTCTTATCTCTTGGCTAAACTCTTTACCAAAGGCATCTTCAGCAAACCACAAGGCGGGAGCTGCGGTACCATCGGCATCAAAAGACTCATAAGAATCAAACTCACGATAGGCAGTGATAGAAGTCAAACTTAAAGAGGGATTAAAAGTATGTTTCGCTTGCAAGGTAGTCCCCCAGACGGTTCGGCTTAAACCCAAGTCTTTCCCACGGTCTAGATCGGCAAAAGTCCATGGTTTAGTATTTCCACCGGCAGGAGCGTAAGTCCCGCTTTTAAAAGAAGTTCCTGGAGGGGTGTCGTACTGATAATTATAAATAAGATTTATATCGGTTTTTGTACTGGGATGATAACGCAACTGTATTCGAGCCGCTTTAGTATCTTTCCCGTTTAATCTTCCGCCGGAGCGATTACGAATAAATCCATCATTATAATTATAGATCCCTGACGCTCTAAATAATAATTTATTTTTAACCAACGGGGTATTAAAAAACCCTTGTATATGTCTATAGCTGTAGTCGCCGAGTCCTGCGGTAAGGGAAGCAGAGGTACGGTTTTGTGCTTTTTTTTGAATGATATGAACTGCTCCTATCTCAGCACCCCGGCCAAAGAGCGTCCCCTGCGGCCCTTTTAATACCTCCACACGTTCTAAATCGTATAATTCTACTGCAGAGCCTCTTGATTTGCTTATAGATACGCCATCTTGAAAGACTGAAACACGAGGTTCTATATTAGACTCTCCGCTGTCACTCGTGATCCCTCGAATTACAAACCCCGGATTGTTAGGGCTTTGCAGCTGAACCTGTAGACCGGGCACATACTCAGACAATTGATCGAGCTGGGTAATTCCTTCACGATTTAAAAATCTTGCATCTATTGCAGTAAGTGAGGCAGGCACTTTTTCTATAGATTGTAATCTTTTCTGAGCAGTTACTACCACACCTTTTAATATATTTTCGTTGGGCTTAAGAATAAATTTAATTTTATTCGCTGATTTAGGTATAACTTGAATCGTATCCGATTGATAGCCCATAAAAGAGGCTATAACTTGATACTTCTTTTTTGAATCCATAGGTAGATTAAAAAAACCTTTTTGATCCGTTTTGGTTTCAATATTTTTGTTATCTTCTAAATAAACCTCTGCACCTATTAATGGTTCATTCTGATTATTCATAACGTATCCCTTGAGATTTATAGTTTGAGCGCATAACGGGCATACGAAAGAGATAATCAGCATTTTTAATAATAAAGGTAAGTCAGAGAAAGCTAATTGAAATTGTTTCATAACATAATTTTTAATAGATTATATTTTTTAACAAAAAAAGCATTTATTTTTTTCTTTAACGTTAAATAAAGTTTATTTTTATGTTAAATATAAGACCGTTGCAGAACACATAAAAAAGTATGAAAAAGAAAGCATCTCGCTTCAAACTGCTTCCTTACTTCGGCTGTGCTCAGCAACCATCTAAAAAAATTAAAATCCTCCACACCCATTAGGTTGCTCCGGCGTTTAATTTTTATCGGGCGTTACATTTTTTTGCTAAAGTGCTTTTTGCAACGGTCTCATCTTTTTATCTTTATATTGATGAAGTTTTATATCTTTGGAAGCATTATGATTGTACTAAATATAATTGCTTTTGGTAGCTATTTAACGAAAATTAATTTTCGTTTTTTCCCTCGCAGGGAAACCTAACTTTTTTTAAACATATACTTTGTTATACAAGGAATTATACATACTTATTGTTACTTTGGGAATTTTTCCAAAAATAATTTTTTCTCAGTTTTTAATAAAGGGAACTGTAAAAAATATTGAAAATAAACCCATAGAAAATGCCTCAGTGATATGGTACAGCGCGCAAGAAAAAATTTTAGTTTACACCACTACAGATCATAACGGTCAGTACCTCCTTCGTCATCCTTTATCTTCAGGGGATTTTATAACGGTTAATCATTTATTTTATAAAAAGCAAAAGCAAATAATTCCAGGTACGGCTCTCCATAAGCAAGAAACTACCTTAAATTTTGTTTTAGAAAAAAAAGAAGTCAATACCATTGACCCAGTGGTAATCAAAGGAAAGAAAGACGCAGGAAAAGATACCATAAAATTAACATTAAAGAACTTAGCACTGCAAGAGGATGATAACCTAAAGACTATTCTTGAAAAAATGCCTTATTTTGTTTTGAGTGAAGATGGCACTATTCTTTACAGAGGGAAGAATATTGATAAAATATTGGTCAATAAAAAAGCTTCTTTTGAACACCAAAACAGCATTGCCTTAGAGAATATCCAGAAAAAAATAATTAAAAGTATTAGTGTCATTAATAATTATGAGGATAGTTTCTCGGTAAGTTTTAATGAAGATAAAGAAACGGTATTGAATATCGATACGCATCATCCGAATCAGCGCTTGTTAACCGGTAGCACATCGGCTGAATATGGCTATCGAGATAAATATAGTTTGGAAGGAAATGGATTCTTATTTTGGAACGGATTGAATGCATTTGCTACGCATAGCACTAATAATATAAGTAAAATGACCATAACCTCCCAAGAGATAAAAGCCCTGTTTAGCCAAGGGCAGCCTTTCTCTTCCTACCGTTTAAATAATTTAAATGCGTTGTTTGCTACCGAAGAAAATTTAAGGAAAGACTTTTTTACCAGCACAAATCTTACCCTCAGAAAACAAGCAAAACGTTGGAAAACTTTCGGATTGCTTTACTACTTATCACCGAGTAGAATTAACCAAACTTCTCAGGAGTTTAGTTCATTAAGCGGTGCACCTTTCCTTGAGAGGAAAAATTATTTTGAAAATCAATTACATTCTCTTCTCGGAACAGCCGGAGGAGCCTATAAAATTTCAAAGCATACCCTAGCGTATTATACTTTAAATATAGATCATACTCGAAAAAAGAATAAAGGAACTTCTCAAAATCAATTTTCTGGAGAACAAGAAAAAGCATCGTCAAACACAATTGCCTCTTTTTACGGCGACAAAACCTCTTCTTCTTTCCAAAAAGCCGCATTGAAAAGTAAGCTTAATCGCAAACTTATTCTAGAAGCCGCATCTTCTTATTATTATGAACGCACGGGTTTAAATCGTGAATATTTATTAGAAAACCACTTGAAAAATTCTGCTATAAGCCAAGACTATCGTTATATTAAGTACCAGGGAAATTACAGCATAGGACTAACGCATAAAATATCCGAGGCCTTTATTCCTTCACTTTTTGCATATTATACTTCTGCACGAGATAAAATAAATGATAATAAACAAGGGAATACTGATTTAATCGACCGTAAAGCACATGAAGGACGGCTAAATTTAAAAGTAAAAGGCAATAAAATACTCAAGTCTCTTCGTTATGAAATCAATGCGGGGGTCAAGTTTCTTAAAGCCGATATAACTGCCCAAGAGAACAAACGATATTTTATGCCGATCAATGTTTTTTTAGACTATGAAAATAAGCTAAGCCGTTATCGCCTGGAATACTTGCATGAAATTCAACCGAATAATTTGGAAACAGGCATACAAAATTTTGTACGCGATTATACAATGTTACAAGGCAATTCATTCTTTCCATTATATTTTAATACAAGAAGTAAATTTTCAGCGGGTTATTATTACGATGATCTATTCGATGGAAAATCTTTTTCAGTCTCAGCTGCCTATCAAAAGCAAAAAAATATTTTGCGGCAATATTTTATATCTCAGCAGGAAGGAATTACTCAGCTGGCTTTATTTGAAGCGGACAAAATCGAAAATTTAAAATTTTCCTCTCGATATTCCCGGATGCTTTTTCCTTTAAGGTATTCTACAAAATTTGAGGTCAGTATAAATTATGAAACTACCCGATGTCCTTCTTTTATTGAAAAAATTCCTATCAAACAAACGATACAAAACCTTGCACCAAAGTTGGAAATCATTACGCTTACAAAACATTTTTTAAATTTCAAATGGCAGTCTCAAATAAGCTTTCAAAAAAATAAAGCCCCACAGAATACTTATTTGGCACGCTACTTTTACCATACCTTTTCAATCCTCATAAGAAATAAAAAATGGAACGGAAATCTAAGTTTTGTGTATCATCAGGATGATATTAATCATACGAAATACGATCGAAAAAACCTGAATGCTGCACTCGCTTATACAAAAAATAAAATGACTTTTAGCCTGGAGGCTCGTCATTTTGGAGAGGTGTTTTCTCTCTTTCATAATATCACGTATAATACTCGTATAGAAACTGATAACGGCATAATAAGCCGCACAATATACCCCGAATCACTAAACTATATTATTTTTGGAGTTAAACTAAGTATATAATCAAATTAAAATCAATTAAAGTGAAAAAAAGTAAATTATTATGGATGATGTTAGTTTTAAGCCTTTTATGGGCACATTCACAAACCTTAAAAAAAGAAATTTTAAAAGTAACCTATGTAACTACCTCGCTTTCCGATTTCAGTGTAGGATTATTAAAAAAACAAATTCCAGATCCTAAAAAACGCTCAGAGGTGTTGGATAAAATCGGGCAGTACAAAATTTACAGTAATTTTTATGAAGACCCAGCTACAAAAGAATCATTATTTGTTTTCGATCATGCGGACGAAGTAGAAGGCATAAGTATCACAGGTTATCCTTCCTTTGTTTATAAAGAGACAGATGAGAATTTTATAGGAGAAGAGTCATTTATGGGAAAAGATATCTACTTTAAAGGAAAAACTCAGGCACTTGAGTGGGTAATAACGGACGAGCAAAAAAAGATTAAAGATTATCTGTGCCGAAAAGCCTATCTAAAAAACGACCCTTCTACTTACGCTTGGTTTACTACCGATATCCCCATACAAGGCGGCCCTTATATTTTTCTAGGGCTTCCGGGGCTTGTTATTGAAGCCAACACAAGTTTTCAAAATTTACATGCAGAAACCATCTCTTATGAAGGCAAGCAAGAAATGAAAGACAAACTCGAAAATATAAATAATGAAAAAAATCATAAGAAATCTCAAATTTCTATAGATGAGGTTTTTGCTAAAAAAAATAATTTTAAAAGGATGGTAGAAACCGGGAAGTAATTTTTGAGCCCTTTAGCTATCGCTGACTTGTGGCTACAAAAAGCGCGCTAACCAAAAAAAATGCAATGCCCGAGAACTGCAAGTCAGCAAAGCTAAAAATTAAACACCAGAGCAATCTTTTTGGTTGTGAGGATTTTAATTTTAGTTAACTGAGTACTTCGACAAGCGGTTACCGAGCCTGTCAAGATGCAGTAACCACTTGTCGAAGTTTTGGGAGGATTACCGAGTTTGTCGAAGTATGATTGCTGAGTTTGTCTAAACAAGGAAGCAATTTGAAGCTAAAGCCGAAAGTTTTTATACTTTTTATATATTCTGCAACGATACCAATAAATCTAAAAAGATATTTTTTCTATGAGGGTGTTTTACGGAGATACTTCTTGAAAAAATATCTATTTTTTATCCGGTCTGGTGGGCCGCACTTCAATCTTGCTGGGAAGCGTTCTTGGGTGCATTTTTAATAGATCAAGTACGATTTGCCCAATATCTTCGGGTTGAATTTTCCATGCGTCTTTTTGTGACGGAATATGGTGGTTAAAATAGGTAGCTACTGACCCCGGCATAATAGTCGTTACTTTGATACCATATCGTCGTAAATCCAGCATGGCGGCTTGTGTAAACCCAACGACTCCGAATTTTGAAGCATTGTAACCAGCGGCAGTGCCAAAAAAATTAGTTCCTGCCAGACTTGCTAAGGTTATGTAATAACCATGAGTTATTTTCAGGGCTTCTACCGATGCTTTAAGGGTATGAAACACGCCGTTAAGGTTTGTGTTAATCATTTGGTGCCATGCTCCTTCGGTCATTTTATCAATGGGCGCAAAATTACCTACGCCTGCATTTGCCAATACAACATCTAATTTACCGAATGTTGAAATAACTTCTTGAACCGCATCATCTTCATCGGATAGTTTAGTTACATCAGAAGCAAGCCCTATTACTTTATTTTTATTTCCTAAAACACTAGCAGCTTTTTGAGCAGTTTTTAAGTCTCTTCCACTAATGGCAACACGCATACCTGCGTTTATTAATACTTTAGCAACGCCATAACCTATTCCTTTTGTTCCGCCTGTGATGTAGGCAACTTTATTTTCTAAGTCCATTTTTTTTAAGCAAAGTACGGCTTAAAATTTATATGACCAAATAAAAGATGAAATAAATATAATTTTCATTACTTTTGTACTTGGTAAGCCTTGGTGGCGGAATTGGTAGACGCGCACGACTCAAACTCGTGTTCCATTGGAGTGTGGGTTCGATTCCCACCCAAGGTACAAATCAAAGAATGAGACCGTTGCAAAAAACACTTTTGCAAAGCCTTCTAATAGGCTTTTCCATATTTATTCATGCACAAATTAATAATCCCTATCGACTCAACACCAATCGAAGAGATACTATACAAAAATTTGCAAAACGTGATAAAATAGATTCTACTAAAAAGATATATAAGCCCAAGGCAAAGGACTATCATTACTGGACAGAAAAATCAGATACTTTATCTATTGATACAACACTTTCATTAAAAAATTATTATCACCAAACCTATGCTCGCCGAGACCCTTATGGCACCATGCTTTTTCCTAATATAGGACAAGGAGTAAATGAGCTAACTTATAACCCTCAATTTTATGTCATCCCTCAAATGGGATTTAATGCCAAACGGTTCAATTATCGAACCATAGAGGATATTGAATACTTTGATGTACGCACACCCGTTACCCAATTTAATTATCAAAACGGATATGATGAAGGACAGAGTTTAGAAACGACCTTTACCCATAGCCCTAATCAATCATGGAATTATTCGGTAGATTATCAAGGATTGCGTTCTTTGGGGAGATACCGCGACCAACTTGCAAGTAATAGTTTATTTTTAGCTACTTTAAACCATCGTTCGCGCAAAGGACGTTATCGATTTTGGACACATTATATTGCACAACATATAGATAACAATGAAAGTGGAGGAATAAAAGAAATAACGGCTTTTGAAAAATCAGATGATAATTTCAATGATCGGCAAACCTTTAACTCTAATTTGCAAGGAGCAAGTTCAAAACTTGGTTCCCGTCGTTTTCATTTCGTTCAACAGTATGGTCTACTAAAAGGTATTATAAAAAAGGACTCTTCAGCCTATCGCCCCATTTCTTTACAACATAAATTTACTTACCAAAAACAATCCTTTAGGTATAAAGAAAATGAAAATAACACCTTTTTTGATAGCGAAGCTATTTTAGATAAAGAACGGATATCAAAAAGCGAATACACCTGGCTGCGAAACGAACTTTCAGCTATTGGAAATATAAACGATAAGTTTCGCTTAGAAATTGGTATTTCGTATGACAAAATTACCTATGGATATGACTCTATTTTAGTTAAAAGTTTAATAAATATTCCCAGAAAATGGGAAGGAACCATTATTTCAGCCATCGGAAAACTGGATTTTGATTGGAATCAACGTTTAAAACTATATTCCGACTTTCAATACGCTATCGGAGGAAACTATAACAGCTTATATCAATTACACTCAAAATTGGATTTTAATTTAACCTCCCATATTTTACTGAACGGCGGAATAAACATATCCTCTACCCTACCCAACTTGAATCTATTATTAAATCAAAGTTTTTATGCCGATTACAATTACTACAACAACTTTAAAAACATAAATACTCAACAACTGCATACCGGAATACGATCTAACTACTTAAATGCTAAAGTAAATTTTTATAACATAGATCAATACGTATTTATTGATAATAATGAACGCCCGAGACAACTCAAAGGCTCTTTAAATTTGTTTAACCTAACCTTTAATAAAACCTTTCATTACAAACACTTCGGATTAGATAATACCGTTACCTATCAAAAAGTAACTCAAGCAAAAGAAGCACTTCCGTTGCCAGAATTTATTGCCCGAAACACCCTTTTTTATCAAACCTTGGCATTTAAAAAACGAGCCGAGATTCAAACCGGCCTTTCTTTCTATTATTTTGATAAATTTTCATCGCGTGAATACTTTCCCATATTGGGAGAATATTCTTTACAAACACTCAACAGCAAAAATCTAGACGGTACCGATAATACTCCAAACGAAATAGGTGCTTATCCACTATTCGATTTATTTTTTAATGTCAAGGTCAAAACTATGCGGATTTACTTAAAATTACAACACTTGAATCAGTTAATTTCAGACGAAGGTAACTATTATTCTGCTCCAAAAATTCCTTTTGCAGACTGGAGTTTTCGCATCGGAATTCAATGGTATTTGTTTGTTTGATAAATCATTGTTAAAAAACCATCTACTCTTTATAAAAATATATGAAAGCCTCTTTTGAACGATACGTTTTACAATTTAAAAAGCCAAGCGGTACCTCGCGAGGAATTCTAAAAGAGAAGGAAACCTTTTTTATTCATATTTGGGAAAAAGACAAAAAAGGAATAGGAGAATGCGGGCTACTTAGAAAATTAAGCATTGATGATCGACCCGATTATGTTGAAAAACTGCATTGGACTTGCAAGCATATTCACCTTGGACTTGACTATTTATACGAAGGGCTAAGGGAATTTCCTTCCATTCAATTTGGACTTGAGCAGGCTTTTTTGGATTTAAATGCTAAAGAACACTTGCTTTTTCCATCCGATTTTACCTCCGGCAATGTGCCCCTTCAAATCAACGGGCTGATTTGGATGGGACCCATTGAGTATATGAAAGCACAAATCAAAGAAAAACTCGCACAAGGTTTCTCCTGCCTGAAAATAAAAATAGGAAACCTTGATTTTGAAAAAGAACTATCCCTTTTGCAGCAAATAAAAAAAAACTACCCTAAATTAACCTTACGTGTAGATGCCAACGGTGCCTTTCCAGCTCAAGAAGCATGGGAAAAACTTAACCGACTCGCCCCACTTCGTCTGCACTCCATCGAGCAGCCTATTCAATCAAATCAATGGAACAAGATGGCTGATTTATGTCAAACAACACCCTTGCCCATTGCCTTAGATGAAGAGTTAATAGGAATTTTTGATCGAAAAGAAAAAATAGAATGTTTAGAACGGATTAAACCACATTATATCGTTTTAAAACCTAGCTTAATCGGCGGTTTTCGCAGTGCACAAGAATGGATAGAATTAGCCAACGAGCAAAAAATCGGCTGGTGGATTACCTCCGCGCTAGAAAGCAATATAGGCTTAAATGCCTTAGCCCAATGGACCTACACTTTAGGAAATAAGATGCCACAAGGACTCGGCACCGGCGGATTATATATGAATAATTTACCCTCAAAGCTACAGATCGAAAGCGAAAATTTGTTTTACAAAGTTTAATTTACCCAAGCCCCTAATTATATGATACTCCGGGAAGCTAAAAATCAACTATATAAAAGATTGCAAGTCGTTTACTCTCTTCGTGAGTGCAACACTATTTTCTTATCCACACTGATACATATCCTCAACAAAAGTAAAACAGAGGTTCGGCTTCTTCAGGCAGAGCATTATACTCTTACCCGATCGGAAGAAAAAAAATTTCATTTTATTTTAAACGAACTTGCTGAAGAAAAGCCTTTGCAATATATCATAGGAAAAACCGATTTTTACGGACTTTCATTAAAGGTAAATCAACAAGTACTTATACCCCGTCCTGAAACCGAAGAATTAGTAGATTGGATAATTTGCGAGGTGAAAAAAGAGCAAAAACCTGATATAAAAATATTAGATATTGGCACCGGAAGCGGCTGTATTGCGATTGCGCTAAAAAAGAACCTTCCCCACGCAAAGGTATATGCCCTTGATATTTCAAAAAAAGCGCTTGAAACAGCCAATAAAAATGCCCTATTACACCACGTGAAAATATCATTTAAACAAAGGAATATCTTAATCGATTCAAAAAATGACGATGAAAAATATGAACTTATCGTTTCTAATCCGCCTTACATAACCCCAAAGGAAAAAAAAGAAATGAGAAAAAACGTGCTGGCTTATGAGCCTCCTTCAGCACTTTTTGTAAACGGTGCCCTTGTTTTTTATAAAAGAATTGCAAAACTGGGGATTGAACATCTCACAGAAGGCGGCAGTCTTTTTTTTGAAATTAATCAATACTACGCTGCAGAAATTGCAGGGGTGCTAAAAAAATTAAACTATAAAAAGATTGAATTAAGAAAAGATTTGCAAGGTAATTACCGTATGATAAAAGCATTGCTAAGCTAAATGCTTTCTTTTTCATACTTTTTTATGTGTTCTGCAACGGTCTCTTTTATTTATTCTGCAGCTTCAAGTCAGCGGAGCCAAAGGGATCGATATGTTTCTTATATTGAGCCCCTCTAACAGGATCAATAATTTATAATGAATATAAATTAAGGCTAATATTTTTCTAACCAATAAAAATAATGTAAATTTATCGTGTAAATTTTATGACTATAAAACAACAGGTAAAATATGGCATTTGATATTGAAATGATTAAAACTGTGTACGAGCGAATGAGGTCTCGTATTGATCTAGCAAGAAAATTATTGGGCAGACCAATGACATATGCAGAAAAAATTTTGTATAATCATCTTTGGGAAGGCAATGCAAATAAACCTTATGTAAGAGGAGAATCTTATGTTGATTTTGCTCCAGACCGCATTGCTTGTCAGGATGCGACGGCACAAATGGCATTGTTACAATTTATGCAAGCGGGTAAAAGTAAAGTGTCCGTTCCTACCACCGTTCATTGCGACCATTTAATACAAGCCCAAATAGGTGCGGACAAAGATTTGCAAACGGCACTCAATCAAAATTCTGAAGTGTTTAATTTTCTTAAATCCGTTTCCAATAAATATGGTATTGGCTTTTGGAAACCGGGTGCAGGAATTATCCATCAAGTAGTATTGGAAAATTACGCCTTTCCCGGAGGAATGATGATCGGCACCGATTCGCATACGGTAAATGCCGGAGGGCTTGGAATGGTTGCTATTGGGGTAGGTGGCGCCGATGCAGTGGATGTGATGGCGGGTATGCCATGGGAATTAAAACTTCCTAAGTTAATCGGCGTAAAACTAATAGGTAGCCTCTCCGGTTGGACATCGTCTAAAGACATTATTTTAAAAGTAGCTGAAATTTTAACAGTAAAAGGAGGCACCGGAGCTATTGTAGAGTATTTTGATGAAGGGGCAAGATCTATTTCCTGCACAGGAAAAGGAACTATCTGTAATATGGGAGCAGAAATCGGTGCTACGACTTCAACCTTTGGTTATGATGAATCCATGGAACGCTATCTAAGAGCAACTAATCGTAACGATATTGCAGATGAAGCGAACAAATATAAAGCCTATTTAACAGCAGATGAAGAAGTATATAAAACCCCAAAAAAATACTTTGACCAAGTTATAGAAATTAACTTAAATGAATTGCTTCCTCATCTTAATGGCCCTTTTACACCGGATTTGGCAACGCAAATAGGCGATGAAATGAATGCTAAAGCAATTGAAAATGGATGGCCCTTAGAAGTAGAGTGGGGGCTGATAGGGTCTTGTACAAATTCTTCTTATGAAGACTTATCTCGTTCAGCATCCATAGCTAAGCAAGCCTTAGATAAAGGATTAGAGATCAAAGCAAAATTAGGAATTAATCCTGGTTCAGAACAAGTGCGCTATACTGCAGAACGTGAAGGATTATTGCAAACATTTGAAGAGTTGAATGCAATTATTTTTACTAATGCTTGCGGCCCTTGTATTGGGCAGTGGAAACGTTATAAAGACCCAAAAAATGCACCCAAAAATAGTATAGTTAACTCTTTTAATCGAAATTTTGCTAAACGCAATGACGGAAATCCTAGTACTCATGCCTTTGTTGCATCTCCAGAATTGGTTACTGCCATTGCTATTTCAGGCCGTTTAGATTTTAATCCTATAACAGATACCATAAAAAATAAGCAAGGAATAGACGTGAAGTTAGAAGCACCCAATGGAGAAGAACTACCATCCAAAGGATTTGAAGTAAAAGATAACGGATTTCAGGCGCCTTTAGAGAATGGCTCAGGTATTGAAATTAAAGTAAATCCTAATTCACAGCGGCTTCAATTGCTTACCCCCTTCAGACCTATTGGTAGTAAAATAGAGGGCGCAAAATTATTAATTAAGGCATTTGGAAAATGCACGACAGATCATATCTCTATGGCAGGCCCATGGCTCCGTTTTAGAGGTCATTTAGATAATATTTCTAATAACTGTCTTATAGGTGCCGTCAATGCCTTTAACAAAAAAACAGATTGTGTAAAAAACCAATTGACAGGGGAATATGGTACTATTCCGAATACACAGCGAGCTTATAAAGCTGCAGGGATTCCCACAGTTGTGGTAGGAGATCACAATTATGGAGAGGGATCTTCCAGAGAACACGCGGCTATGGAACCCCGCCACCTTGGTGTAGTGGCTATAATTGTAAAATCATTCGCCCGTATTCATGAGACTAATCTAAAAAAACAGGGAATGCTCGGGCTGACTTTTGCAAATGAAAATGATTACGACTTAATTCAAGAGGATGATATTTTTAATTTTCTAAATCTGGATAAATTTGCCCCAAACCAATCATTAACTTTGGAAATCGTACATCTTGACGGGTCTAGGCATACGATAAAACTAAATCATACGTACAATAAAAATCAAATTGAATGGTATAAAGAAGGATCAGCATTGAATTTGATTAGAAAGCAAAGTAGCTAATCTAAAATTTTAGGTTGTTTCTCTGAATTTTTATATAAACCGCGGTTTAAACTTAACTCACACTAGAGGTTGAGATCTTTGCACAAGGCACTCCTTTAGCAAAGGTCTCCTTAATTAAGTAAAGGTATGCTGTGTTGAGAATGATAAACGCTTCTCGTTATAAAATCGTACTTTTGAGACAAAACATAAGATTGAGTCAAGCGTTACTAAAAACACCGATTGAATATTTAAAAGGCGTAGGGGGTGAATTAGGAGCACTTCTAAAAAATGAGTTGAACATTCGCAGCTATGAAGATTTGCTTTATCTTATGCCCAACCGTTATATAGATAAATCAAGGTATTATAAAATAAGTGAATTAGGTACGGCACCAACGGAGGTACAAATTATTGGAAATATCACACAAATTCGTGAAATAAAACACCCGAAAGGAATTCGCCTAACCGCTGATTTTGAGGATGAAACGGGTGTTTTACTGTTAATATGGTTTAAAAAAACAAAATGGATTAAAGAAAGTTTAAAAATAAACCACCCCTGCGTTGTATTTGGGAAGACGAGCGTGTTTAATCATAAAATAACCTTAGTGCACCCCGAGATGGAAGCGCTGGAAAATCATCGAGAAAAAAAATGGTCTCCCCTACAACCTATTTACCCATTAACGGAGAAATTAACCCGCCGCCGAGTTAATCAGCGATATTATAAAAAGTTGTTTATCCATTTATTTCAGAAAATGGAATCAACCGCCATTGAAGAATCTTTTTCTACGATAATTAGAAAAGAATATCAATTACTCCCTCAAAAAGAAGCGCTGTTTAATGTCCATTTTCCTCAGGACGTTAAGAGGCTTAATCAAGCGCAATATACCTTAAAATTTGAAGAGTTTTTTTATTTACAGTTGACGATGCTCGTTAAGCGGTCCTTGCAAAAGCAACGTTATAAAAGCTATTCCTTTAAGAAAGTGGGGCGTTATTTTAACGATTTTTATCAAAATCATTTACCTTTTGAACTGACCGACGCGCAAAAAAGAGTCCTTAAAGAAATTCGCAATGATTTGGGACAATCCGTGCAAATGAATCGATTGCTGCAAGGCGATGTTGGAAGCGGTAAAACCATCGTGGCGCTACTAGCAATTTTGATCGCTATTGACAATAACTTTCAAGCTGCGTTACTGGCACCTACGGAAATTTTAGCAGCGCAGCATTATCAGGTTATTCATAATTCGACAGAAGCATTAGGTATAAACGCAAAACTATTAGCTGGTTCCACCTCTCATAAAGACAGAAAAATTCTGCATGAAGAATTAGCTGACGGAACACTAAATATTTTAATCGGCACCCACGCAATTATTGAAGATAAGGTAAAATTTCAAAACCTCGGCTTAATGGTGATTGACGAGCAGCATCGTTTTGGGGTAGCACAACGTGCAAAAGCCTATAAAAAAAATAAATACCCGCCTCATATTTTAGTTATGACGGCGACCCCTATTCCCCGAACATTGGCGATGAGTATTTATGGAGATTTAGATTTCTCAGTTATTAATGAACTTCCAGCGGGCAGAAAACCTATAAAAACCATACACCGGCAGGATGCAAATCGATTGGAAGTTTTTGGATTTATAAAGCGAGAAATAAAAAAGGGGCGACAAGTTTATATCGTTTATCCACTGATACAAGAGTCAGAAAAATTAGATTTTAAAGATTTAATGGATGGTTATGAAAGCATCTCTCGCGCTTTCCCCTTGCCTGATTATAACATTAGTATCGTTCACGGCAAAATGAAATCTGCCGATAAAGACTTTGAGATGAAACGCTTTGTTAAGGGCGAAACGCAAATTATGGTCGCTACTACCGTAATCGAAGTAGGAGTAAATATCCCTAATGCCACAGTAATGATGATTGAAAGTGCAGAACGCTTCGGGCTTTCTCAACTGCATCAGTTACGAGGACGGGTAGGGCGTGGAGCTGAGCAAAGCTATTGTATATTAATGACTAAAGAAAGGCTTTCAAACGAGGGAAAGATTAGAATGAAAACCATGTGCAGCACCTCAGACGGATTTAAAATTGCTGAAGTAGATTTGAAATTACGCGGTCCTGGTAATATTATGGGAACGCAACAAAGCGGTATTTTAAATTTTAAAGTAGCCGATTTGGTAAAAGACAGCTACATAATGGACCCCGCACGAAAAGCAGCACAAAAGTTGTTAGAAGAAGATCCTGATTTACTAAAGGAAGGAAATAAAAACATTAAGCTAAAGTTGGAAAAATTGAAAAAAAATAAATTATCCTGGGTTAGGATAGGTTAAATACCGGGACAACCCAAAGACTGAGACCTTTTGCAAAAAGCGCTTCATCAACTGCAAGTCAGCCTAAGCTAAAAGTCTCTAATTGATTTTGGCATTGCTAATTTTTGATAGATATTTAGCAGTACCTTGATTTTTTTTATATTTTGAGACCGTTGCAGAACATATAAAAAAGTATGAAAAAGAAAGCATCTAACTTCAAACTGCTTCCTTCTCAAAAAATTAAAACCCTCATAACCAAAAGGTTGCTCCGGTGTTTAATTTTTATCGGACGTTGCATTTTTTTGTTAGCGTGCTTTTTGCAACGGTCTCATTTTGTAAAAATTATAGAAGTAATATGAAATATTTTGCAGATAAAAAAGGGTTTTATGGCGAGTTTGGAGGGGCTTTCATCCTTTTTTAAAATTACTTCTTCCTTTTCTTCAGTATAGTTTTATGGCGAGTTTGGAGGGGCTTTCATCCCTGAGATGCTTTATTCTAATATAAAGGAACTACAGTATAGCTATAAAAAAATAGCATCGGAAGAGGGATTTAAGAAAGAAATACGGAGGAAAGATTTATCTAAAACGAGAAGACTTAAATCACACTGGGGCGCATAAGATAAACAATACGATTGGGCAGGCTTTGCTAGCAAAACGATTAGGTAAAACCCGTATTTTAACAGGAACCGGCACAGGACAACATGGTGTAGCAACAGCCACGGCTTGTGCCTTATTGGGGTTAAAATGTACCGTCTATATGGGAATGATTGACATTAAAAGACAAGCGCCCAACATTGCCCGAATGAAAATGCTGGGCGCAGAAGTTGTGTCGGTAATTAGCGGGTCTAAAACACTCAAAGATGCAACAAACGAAGCACTTCGCGCATGGATTAACGAACCAGAGGCTTATTATTTGATAGGTTCGGTAGTCGGGCCGCATCCCTCCCTCAAATGGTAGCTGATTTCCAATCGGTCATCAGTGAAGAAATGAAATGGCAATTAACAAAATATGAAGGAAAGGAAAAACCGGATTATTTATTAGCTTGTGTAGGTGGAGGGAGCAATGCTGCCGGAGCTTTTTATCATTTTCTTCACGACGAAGAGGTAAAACTAATCGCCGTAGAAGCTGCCGGGTTAGGTATAAAATCAAACAAAACCGCTGCTACTAACCAAAAAGGAAGCATCGGAGTGTTTCATGCAAGCAGATATTTCCTTATGCAGGATAAAGATGGACAGGTAATTGAACCCTATTCCCTCTCAGCTGGCTTAGACTATCCGGGGATTGGCCCCATGCATGCGAATCTTTTTCAATCGGGGCGTGCCACTTTCTTAAGCGCAACCGATAAGGAAGCCTTAAAAGCGTCTTATGAACTAACGAAGATGGAAGGAATTATTCCAGCATTGGAAAGCGCTCATGCGCTTTCTGTCTTAGGAAAAATAAATTTTAATTCCGGGGATATTATATTGATTAACTTGTCAGGGCGGGGAGACAAAGATCTTGAAACTTACATTAAGCATAGGTAAAGTGGTATTTAACGCTGACCGTTTTTATACGCTGGAAATTACATAATGCCTAAAAATAGAACAAAATAGAAAATGAACAGATTAAAACGATTGTTTGAAAATAAAAATAGAAACATTACTAGTATATATTTTACTGCCGGGTACCCTGAGTTAAATAGCACAAATACCATTTTAAAAGTGTTAAATAATACCCCGGTAGATTTGATTGAAATTGGTTTTCCCTATTCCGATCCGATTGCCGATGGTGAGACCATTCAAAAGAGTAGTGCACGAGCACTTAAAAATGGTATAGACACTCAAACTATATTCGATCAAGTACAATCGGTTGCAGATAAAATATCAACCCCTATGGTTGCTATGGGATATTATAATCAATTCTTACAATTTGGAGCAGAAGCCTTTTTAAAGGCATGTGCAGCATCAGGGATATCGGGAGTAATTTTACCTGATTTGCCTCTTGATTTTTATCAACCGCATTATGAGAAATTATTTAAAAAACATAATATCGCGTTTATCTTTTTAATCACTCCAGAGACCTCAGATGAAAGAGTAAAACAACTTGCAGAGGCTTCTGATGGTTTTTTGTATATGGTTTCATCATCGGCTATTACAGGAAAACGCCATGATATTTCAGAAAAGCAATTAGCCTATTTCAATCGTATAAAAAATTTAAAATTAAAGACCCCCTTATCTTATGGGTTTTGGTATTCACGATAAAAAAACTTTTGATATTGCCTGTAAATATGCAAACGGTGCAATTATCGGGAGTGCTTTTATTAAAGCTATGGATAAAAATTGTCTTACACAGAGTATTCAGGAGACCTTTGGCTTGCGCTGACTTGCATTTGCTAAAGTGCTTTTTGAAAAGGTCTCAAATTATTATTGGCTGTCGGCTAATTTTTTTATCCCTTCAACAATGAGCCAGTGTTCTATATTTCGTATTTTTATTTTCAATGAACCTAAGGTTTCATTTGGAGAAAGTGCAACTGATTTTTGGAGAATAATTTCACCTCGATCTACCTCAGGGGTTACAAAATGAATAGTAGCACCGCTTTCTTTTTCTTTATGATGTAAAACCGCTCGATGTACATGGTTGCCATACATCCCTATCCCCCCGTATTTTGGGAGTAAGGAAGGGTGCAGATTAATAATTTTATGTGCCCATTTTTCACAAAAATCAGTTGGAATGATCGATAAAAACCCCGCCAGTACAATATAATCTACCTGATTGTAAAGCAGGTTATCAATTTTTGAAAACAGGCTGTTATCTTTTCTATTAAATTGATAGGTAGTCAGTTGATGTTTTTGCGCTTTTTCAATTCCTGTGCACAGACGGTCCGCAATTACATATTGAATAGCAACATTTTTTAAATATTTTTTTTCAATAGCATCGATAATCGCCTGCAAATTACTTCCTCTCCCTGAAATACACACTGCTATTTTCATGCTTCGCAAATAATAATTAAGGATTATTCGTATTATTTAGAACAATATTATAAGACCGTTGCAGAATACATAAAAAAATATGAAAAAGAAAGCATTTAGCTTCAAACTGCTTCCTTCTCAAAAAATTAAAATCCTCACAACCAAAAGGTTGCTCCGGTGTTTAATTTTTATCGGGCGTTGCATTTTTTTGCTAAAGTGCTTTTTGCAACGGTCTCAATATTTAGTAATTTACAAATCCTTTAAATAGATAAAGGCGATTTCTATCGATTAAAAATTAGCTGCCCAAAGGGGATTCGAACCCCTAACCTACTGTTTAGGAAACAGTTACTCTATCCCTTGAGCTATTGGGCATATATAGAAGTGAATTGATAAGACCTTATATACAAAAATAAAATTCTATTTATAAAACGAGACCGTTGCAGAACACATAAAAAAGTATGAAAAAGAAAGCATTTAGCTTCAAACTGCTTCCTTCTCAAAAAATTAAAATACTCATAACCAAAAGGTTGCTCCGGCATTTGATTTTTAGCTAGCGCTGACTTTCAGTTCTCGGGCGTTGCATTTTTTTGCTAAAATGCTTTTTGCAACGGCCTCAAAACTTAATTATCGGTATAAACTCCACTTTAAGAGTAACTTTTTGGTTATTACAATTTAAACCGTTATAATTTCTTTTTCTTTTTTTATAAAGTATTCTTCTATGGTTTTGGAATATTTATTGGTTAATTCTTGTACTTCCGCTTCTTTATCCTTAATAAGATCAGGAGAAACGCCTTCTATTTTTTTTAATTCATTATTGGCTTCTTTTCGAGCATTTCTGATGCTTACTTTTGCATCTTCTGATGATGTTTTAGCCTGTTTTACCAATTCTTTACGTCGATCTGATGTCAGTGGAGGGATATTGATCATAATAACTTCTCCATTGTTCATTGGATTTAATCCGAGATTAGCCATCATAATTCCTCGTTCAATTTCTGGTAACATTTTTTTTTCCCAAGGTTGAACACTAAGCGTCATCGCATCGGTGGTATTAATATTCGCTACTTGTGAAAGGGGTGTTTGCGAACCATAATAATCAATCAAAACGGAGTTAAGCATAGCAGGGTTGGCTTTTCCTGCTCGTATTTGCAAAAAAACTTTGTTTAGATGTTCTATAGTGTACTCCATTTTCTCTTTTGCACTGTCCAAAATAAATCCTATTTCTTCCATGATTAAAGTTTTTAATGCTACAAATCTAATTATTTACTAACTAAAGTTCCAATATTTTCACCTAAGACCACTTTTTTCAAATTGCCTCTTGTGTTCATATCAAATACCAGGATAGGGAGTTCATTTTCTTTACTTAGGGCAAAGGCAGTTAAGTCCATTACTTTTAAATCCTTATTCATCACTTCATTATAGGTTACATCCTGATATTTTTTTGCAGTTATGTCTTTTTCAGGATCAGCGCTATATATGCCATCTACACGTGTTCCTTTTAGGATGACTTCGGCATTGATTTCAATGGCTCGCAAGGTAGCGGCTGTATCGGTAGTAAAATAAGGGTTTCCCGTTCCGGCACCAAAAATCACCACACGCCCCTTTTCAAGATGACGCACCGCTTTTCTTTTAATAAACGGCTCTGCTATTTGATTCATGTGTATTGCGGTTTGCAATCGTGTATAAATTCCAAATTCTTCTAACGCGCCTTGTAGTGCCATCCCGTTGATAACCGTTGCCAGCATCCCCATATAATCTCCCTGCACGCGATCCATTCCGTTTGCCGCACCTGAAATGCCTCTAAAGATGTTTCCTCCGCCAATTACTATCGCTAATTCAACCCCTATATCAACGATTTGTTTTATCTCCTCTGCATATTCTCTAAGCCGTTTGTTATCAATTCCGTATTGTTTTTCCCCCATAAGTGCCTCCCCGCTTAGTTTTAAAAGAACTCTTTTATATTTCATATTAGGGCGTTTTGTGCAAAGGTAAGCCTAAAAACGAAAAAAGAAAATCTATCATGCCTGCGTTTTATATCCCCATTTTCAAAGGAAAAGCGAGAAAAAGAGACCGTTGCAAAAAGAACTTTAACAACGGCAGGTCAGAGCAAATTAACGGTGTTTTTATATTTTCTTTTTTGGGCGTTCCCGCCTAACGGCGGTCGGGCTATCCGCTACATCTTTTTTATTGGGGCAAAAGGCTGCCCCAATAAAAAGGATACCACTTCTATCCCTAACGCTCGCCCCGCAAAGCCCATAGACCTTCTTTTCGTTCATTTAAAAACTTTTTACCTGTGAAAAGATTTTTAATGGTGTATTTTTATACAATCCATATTATTTTCGAGCACAGAATTTTTTTTGTCATACGGTATTTGACTTAATACGTAGTGTATGCAGGCTAACCTCGCTTCTTCTTTATTGTCCGTTTTTATTTCTATCCAAGGAGAATAATCCGTAGCCGTTTTCTTAAATAATTTACAGATATAATGCGTGTAATCTTCCCATTTTTCCTCCGCTCTTTTATCTAAGCGGCCTAATTTCCATTCTTTTAATGGATTGTCTTTTCTTGCTTTTAGACGTTTGTTTTGCTCTTCTTTAGAAATAGATAAAAATAATTTGATGAGAATAATGCCATCCTCTATAATCATTTTTTCTACCAGGGTTACTTGTTTTAAAAAAATTTTATACTGAGGTTCTGTGCAAAACCCGAATACCGGCTCCACTACAGCACGATTGTACCAGCTACGATCGAAGAACATAATTTGTCCTGCATCGGGCAGGGTTTTAAAATATCGCTGAAAATACCATTGCCCTTGTTCTTCTTTTGTTGGAGGAGGAAGTGCGCATACCCTATTTATTTTTGGGTCCAGATATTCAATAAATCGTTTAATCGTTCCTCCCTTACCGGCAGTATCCCGACCTTCAAAAATAATTAAAATGCGCTCACGATTATTTTCTACCCAATGTTGAAGTTTTACTAATTCATATTGTAATTTTAATAATTGCTGCTCATACTCAAACTCTTTTTTAAACTTTTTTTCATTTAAAACTTTGGTATCAAATAAATCTTGTAACAATTTTTTATTGTTTTGCAGTCTTTTTAATTCTTTTATGCTAAACATCACTATTTGGTTTTTTAGTTTATTTTACTATAAGAAAGCCCATTTCAAAAAACACTCTAACAGCTGCAAGTCAGCGAAGCTAGGGGTCTCATGCTTTTTGCAACGAGTTCATTATTCAAGTAGTGCCTGCATATCTGTCAATCCCCCTCCATTGTACAATTCATCTATTCCATTTTGCTCCAATACTTCAATGGCTTTTTCTGACCGATTTCCTGATCTGCAAAAAATAACAATAGGTTTTGACATTTGTTCTATTTCTTCTATTTGATAGGGAATATCATCCAGCGCAATATGAATAGCCTTTTCTATTTTCCCTTCTTTTTCCAATTCTTCTGATTCTCTCACATCAATAAATGTTGCCTGCGGATGGGTTACAATTTCTTTTAAATTCATTATTCTATTATTTTATATCCTAAATGATTAATTAGTTGTTTTATATTTTGAAAATCAAAATACCCTTCTATATGAACTTCCTGGTTCTTTAAATGCACAATAGCTTTTGTAACTCCTTTTATAGAAGAAATCCTTTCCTCTAAATCATTTTTACAATGATTACAGGTAATCCTTTCTACTTTTATTATTTTCGTTGCTGGAATTTTAGTGATCTTTTTATTAAAATAGTGATCTAAAAATAAGGCATAAAAAATCAAACTTAGCAGAATAATGCCCGATGTTATATAAATAATATCGGTATAATTATGATGCACTATGCTCGTGGAAATATATTGATTAAAAAAATCTTGCGGAAAGATGCTGTTGATGAGGAACCCGAAAAATAACGCCCCTAAGATAATTGAAAGTAAATAAAGCCACATAAACGTTGTTCCGATAGTTTTTTTTATCACTGTTAAAGCAGCTATGTTAGTTGCAGATCCCGCCATCAAAAATACAATAGCGGCTCCGGGTGAAAGTCCCTTAAAAATAAGCGAACTTGCAATAGGAATGCTTGAAGTAGCACATACATATAAAGGAATAGATACAATGATAATAACGACCATTTCCATGAAACCACTTCCGATGTATTTTTCAAAAAAAGTATCGGGCAATGATACTGAGATGAAAGAGGCTAATGCCAGCCCTATGACAAGCCATTTACCTATATCTTTTATCATTTCAACAAAGGCAAAGTGTAATGCCGTTTTTAATTTATTTTCTTTGGAGTGATGAGATTCGCAAGAGTTGCAGCATTTATCTGCTGTTGTTATTTCTTTCCCTTCTCTCTTATCCGCGTTTTTTGCATTAAATATGTTTGTTAATATCCCCCCGAAAATACCCGTTATAAAGGCGATAAGAGGGCGTATTATGGCTAAGGGCCAGCCCATTAATGCGTTTGTAGCCAAAATGGAATCTATTCCGGTTTGTGGGGTAGATATTAAAAATGCATTCGTCGCCCCTGCTGAAGCGCCTCCTTTATAAAGACTTATTCCCGTAGGCAGTACTCCACAAGAGCACAGGGGCATGGAAACGCCGATAAATGCTGCTTTTAATACGGAAGATACATTGTCTTTCCCCAGATATTTATTAATTTTTTTAGCAGGAAAATAACTTTTTAATACCCCGGCTATCAAAAGCCCAAGCAATAACCAGGGGGCCATTTCTAAGGTCAGTTTCCAAAATTCCTCTATATATTTTAAAAAAAACTCCATTATATTTATTTTATCTTTTGCAGCAGTATACTTTCATGATTTTCATGCAAATTTAAAAATTTTAAAAAATTATATTGTACATAATTTGAATAAAAAAATGTATTATTTTGTTTAGACTTTGAGAACTGAGACCGTTGCAGAACACATAAAAAGGGATGAAAAAGAAAGCATCTAACCTCAAACTGCTTTTTGCAACGGTCTCGAACTTTAACTTCAACTGGCTCCCGTAATTCGACAAGTGGTTACTGAGCCTGTCGAAGTACTCAGCAGCCACCTTTAAAAATTAAAAAAGCCATAGTTTTATAAAACACGAATATCTTTTATGTTCAACTGTAATTGTCTTATCCCCTGCCAGTAATTTTCTTCAATCGTATAAACCATATCAAATGATCTTCCTTTAATGAATTCTAAAATATGCCCTAAGCCAAACCCAATGGCACTCAAGGGTTTTCCTGTGCTAAGTTGTTTTAGATTCATTTTTAAGTGCTTTTGTTCCCTCCCGATTTTTTTAGCGTAACCTGTGTCAAAAACATTTTTTGTAAGGAATACCGGGTTCATATTTCCTGGACCGAAGGGAGCAAATTGCTTTAATACCCGAAGAAATTTTGGCGTAATTTCTACAAAATCTAATTCAATATCAATAACTATTTTCGGGGTTAATAATGATCGAGGTAATATTGTGCTGACCTCTTGTTCAAAAGCTTCTTTAAAAGCAGCGTAGTGTTCAGGATACAGCGTCAAACCAGCAGCATACTTATGACCTCCGAATTGTACTAGGTATTTCGAACATCGACAAAGCGCTTCATAAATATTAAACCCTTTTACCGAACGTGCAGAAGCTACCATTTTATCATGACTTTGCGCAAAAACAATCGTAGGGCGATAGTAGTGCTCTATAAGTCTTGAAGCAACAATGCCGAGAACACCCTTATGCCAATTTTTGTTATACACGATCGATGTAAAATGATGCTCTTCTTTATTTTCAACAATTTGATTTAAGGCTTCCTGTGTGATTTCTGCATCTAACTTTTTTCGTTTGACATTTAAGGTGTTAATAGTTTGAGTCATTTCTTTTACCTGTTCTGAATCTTTGGTACATAGTAATTCTACCGCTAAATTTGCATGTTCAATCCGCCCGGCGGCATTAATTTTAGGCGCTATTCTAAATACCACATCTGATATGGTAATACTGGGGGCATCAAATTTCAATAGCAGGTTTGATAAGCCTATATTAGGGTTGTCTTTTAATCTTTTCAATCCGTAATGGGCGAGTACTCGATTTTCTCCTGTAATGGGTACAATATCTGCCGCAATGCTTACGGCAACTAAATCTATATAGTATAGATAATTTTCATCCGCTAAGTTCAACTGCCGGCAAAGCGCCTGAATTAGCTTGAACCCCACACCACAACCGCTTAATTCCTTATAAGGATAAGAACAATCGGGCTGTTTAACATCCAAAATAGCAAACGCATCAGGAAGGATTTCTCCTGGTAAATGATGATCGCAAACAATTACATCTATAGCTTCTGTTTGGGCGCGCTTTATTTTTTCAATGGCTCTTATCCCGCAGTCAAGTGATATAATTAAGGATATTTCATTGTCAATAGCATATTGAATTCCTTCATTAGAAATGCCGTACCCTTCTTTATATCGGTCAGGTATATAATAGGCTACATTTTTTGTTAATCGTAAAAGAAACATGAACATCATGGCTACGGAAGTCGTTCCGTCAACGTCATAGTCTCCATAAACCAGTATATTTTCTTTTTCGTTAACTGCTCGTACGATTCTATAAACCGCTTTTTGCATATCTTTCATTAAAAAAGGATTGTGCAACTGCGATAAATCCGGGCGAAAAAAAGCACGGGCTTTCTCGAAAATATCTATCTTTTTTGATAACAAAAGCTCAGCTATTTTATCATCTATATCGTTTAATTTTTTAGATAAACTTTTAATTAAATCTCTGCTGAATTTAGCTTTTAACTCCCAGCGAACTTTTGATTTTTCTTTTTCCATTTACAATAATAACGAACTCTCCTTTTGTTTTTTTCTCGTTCAATTGCTGAATAATTTCTTCTAAAGATCCTCGAATATGCTCTTCATATAGTTTACTTAATTCACGTGAAACTGAAGCCGGGCGGTTTTTACCAAAATATCCTGCTAAATCCTGCAAAGTTCTTACGATTCTATGAGGCGATTCGTAAAAAATCATCGTTTTTGTCTCTTCCTTTAACTCCTCAAGTTTTTTTTGACGTCCTTTTCTAACTGGAAGAAAGCCTATAAAAGTAAACGCATCTGTAGGTAATCCTGAACTGACTAAAGCTGGAACAAAAGCAGTAGCCCCAGGCAGGCATTCTATTTTAATTTTTTGTGCTATGCAATGTTTAATTAACAAGTAACCCGGGTCGGAAATAGCAGGTGTACCGGCATCCGTAATTAAAGCATACTTTTTATTGTCTCTTAAACTTAGCTCTTTTACCAGCGTACTTACTATTTTATGCTCATTGTGTGTATGATATGATTTCATAGGAGTTTTTATTGAAAAATGGCTCAATAATTTTCCGCTGACTCTTGTGTCTTCTGTTAGAATCATATCCACTGACTTTAGTAACCGTATCGCTCTGAAGGTTATATCCTCCATATTACCTATGGGCGTGGGGATGATGTATAAAGTTCCACTCATTTATTGAGGCCTTTGAATAATACAAAAATATCATAAATATTAAAGCATGAGACCGTTGCACAACAAATAAAAAAACATGAAAAAGAAAGCATTTAGCTTCAAACTGCTTCCTTCTCAAAAAATTAAAATCCTCACAACCCAAAGGTTGTTCCGGTGTTTAGCTTCGCTGACTTGCAGTTAATTTTTATCGGGCGTTGCATTTTTTTGCTAAAGTGCTTTTTGCAACGGTCTCAAAGTATGAAAATGAAAGTGTTTAGCTTACGCTGAATTGCAGTTGATAGCGTGCTTTGTGCAACTGTAAGTCAGCGCCGGATAGAGTTCTCAGTATACAAAAAATTCTTTAGAATTTGTTCCCCTGTTTCGCCGCTTTTTTCCGGATGAAACTGACAAGCATAAAAATTATCTTTCCTTATAGCACCCGAAAAAACTTCTCCATAAATGCTTCTTGCGATCGTAAATTCACTAACCGGAACATAATAACCATGTACATAATAAGCATAACTTCCATCGTTAACCTGCTTAAACAAAGGCCCTTCTAAGGCTGATATTTTATTCCATCCTATATGTGGAATCTTCGGACTCCTGCGGAAGGTTTTAACGTTTAACGGAAAAACACCCAGCCCCTTTGTTTCTCCTTCCTCTGAAAAATCACATAGCAACTGCATCCCCAGGCAAATTCCTAATACAGGTTGTTTTAATTGGGGAATTAATGTTGTTAAATTATATTTTTCTAATTGCTCCATCGCCGGTTTAGCATGCCCGACACCGGGAAGGATTACTTTATCTGCCGTTTTAATTACTTTTCTATCATTAGAAATAATCGCCTCGACGTTTATTCGATTCAAAGCAAATAAAACAGATTGTAAATTGCCTGCTCCATAATCTATAACAACTAACTGCATTTTATATTTATTTAGGATCTGAACTAGAAGATTTTTAATTTCATCAAAAGTAATAATAAAACTGATATGCTATTGGCTTGCGCTGACTTGCAGTTGTTAGCGTGCTTTTTGCAACGGGCTCATTATAGTTAATGAACAATTTCTATTTTTGTTATCTAAAAACCTACTTAAATAATGGATTTCAGTTTATACAGCATAGTTAGACCTTCGATAAAAAAACTCAAGCCTTATTCCTCTGCACGAGATGAATTTAAGCCTTTTAACCAATCCATTATTTCTTTAGATGCCAATGAGAATCCTTTTGAAAATGGTATCAATCGATATCCGGACCCTCATCAATTGCAACTAAAAAAGCGAATTTCAAAACTTAAAAAAGTACCGGACTCCTGTATTATATTAGGAAATGGAAGCGATGAGGTATTGGAGTTGATTTTCAGAGCTTTTTGTGAACCCGGGAGGGATAATGTACTCATTACTCCGCCTACTTATGGAATGTATAAAGTACTTGCTGATATAAATAATGTAGCCTGTAAAACAGCGCCGCTAAAAGAGGATTTTCATCTTGATGTTCCGACGATTCTACAAAATATTGATAATAGAACGAAGCTATTATTCTTCTGCTCGCCGAACAACCCGACAGCTAATAGCTTTGATGTAACAGAGATAGAGCATATCATAAGAAATTTCAATGGTTTAGTTATAATAGATGAAGCCTATATTGATTTTTCCTGTCAAAAATCGTGGTTGACCCGCTTGCAGGATTTTCCTAATTTAATCGTTTGTCAAACCTTTTCAAAGGCTTATGGAATGGCGGGCATAAGATTAGGATCAGGCTTTGCATCAGCTGAGATCATAACTGTTTTAAAGAAAATAAAGCCCCCTTATAATATTAATAAGTTAACACAGGAAAGAGCGCTTGAACTCCTTGCTGACGAAATAACCTATCAAAAACAACTTGCAGCAATAATACAAGCGAGAGAACAATTGTTAAATAACTTAAGTCAATTGAGTTATATAAAAAAAATATATCCTACCGATGCTAATTTTATTTTAATAAAAGTAGATGATGCAGATAAATGTTATCATGAATTAATAGACAGGGGAATTGTTGTGCGTAACCGGACGATGCATAAGCATTGCAAAAATTGCCTAAGAATTACGGTCGGAACCGAAGAAGAAAATTCCATTTTATTAACGGAGATGAAGAGTTTAGGGGACCGTTGCAGAACAAATAAAAAATATAAAAAAGAAAGCATCTAACTTCAAACGACGCCCTTCTCAAAAAATTAAAATCCTCCACACCCATTAGGTTGCTCCGGCGTTTAATTTTTATCGGGTGCTGCATTTTTTTGTTAGAGTGCTTTTTGCATCGGTCTCTTTAGATAAAAACATTCAACTTTAGAGACCTTTAGCCCCTGTAAGTCATTGTATTTTGTAAATATAAAGACCGTTGCAAAAAGTTTGAATGGGTCTATAATCTTTGTTTTTTCGTTTTTTTCTTTTACCTACTGACTTATTGATAGGTTTTTCACTGTTTTTTCATGAATTTATTGACGATCAATACTCCTTTATCCTCTTGTTTTACTCTATTTTTAACGATTAGACGCAAGTAGCCCCGGACTTCAATTACCACGCCGGCAAGCGCATCCTCGAAGCGATGGAAAATGCACCCAAAGAAAAGGTAAAATAAATTTTAAAGCACCTTATAGAAATTCTCCATGGAGAGTTGGGTAACTTGTCAAGGAGAGTTGGGTAACTTGTCAAGGAGAGTTGAGCAACTTGTCAAGGAGAGTTGAGCAACTTATCAAGGAGAGTTGAGCAAAACTTATAAAGGTTTAAAGTAAATCATGCTGGGGCTCAAGTAAACCACAAAAAAGAAATCCTATTTTTTGCAAAGGTCTCATTAAGTTAATATCGAGACCGTTGCAAAAAGCACTTTAGCAAAAAAATGCGACGCACGAGGAAAATTAAATACCGGAGCAACCTAATGGGTGTGGAGGATTTTAATTTTTTGAGAAGGGCGCCGTTTGAAGTTAGATGCTTTCTTTTTCATACTTTTTTATGTGTTCTGCAACGGTCTCATATATTTAATTTTTATTGGCAAATCTACGATTGCGGTTTCGAGCAAGAATGCTTAATAAAAGGATAATAAAAAGAGTAGGCAACGCCCATTCTAGAATGGGAATGGGGTCTCCGGCGCCATAAGAGTGCATTCCGGATAGAAAATAATTAACTCCAAGAAAAGTCATCATAATCGAAGAGAAGCCTAGGATTGCAGTCATATTAAATGAAAAATAACCACGAAAGCCGGGAACTAACCGAAGGTGTGTGATGGCTGCGTATATAAAAACGCTTACTAATGCCCAGGTTTCTTTCGGATCCCAACTCCAATATCGCCCCCAGCTCTCATTCGCCCAAACTCCCCCGAGAAAAGTTCCAATAGTCAAAGTATAAAGCCCGATGGTCATAGACATTTCGGATATCGTTGTCAATTCTTTAATATTGAATGTTATTTTCTTATAATTTTTTTCTTTTCTTACACTCATTAAAAGCAGATTAACTATTCCTAAAATAAAACTTAAACCAAAGAACCCATAACTGGAAACAATGACCGCAACGTGTACTACTAACCAGTAGGATTTGAGTACGGGCACAAGGTTAGAAATTGCCGGAGAAACCACGCTTAGGAAAGAAAAAAGCATTAAAAGAACTGACATAATCGCAGCAGATGAAAGCGCGAAATAATTTTTTCTAGCAAAAATGATTCCTGAAAAAACAGTAAACCAGGCAACAAAAATAATGGCTTCATACCCGTCACTCCAGGGAGCATGCCCTGAGATATACCAACGAGCACCAATCCCCCAAGTGTGTAAGAGAAAGGATATAGATATAATAATACTTAGTATATTTCCTATGAGGGAAATATATTTTTTATTATTGTATAGGCTTATAAAAGCTATCGTAAGTAAAAGAATTCCTATAAAACTGTATATAGCCATGCAAATTTTGAATATCGGAAAACGATTATAAAATATCTCAAAATTTACTTTTTTTTCGGTAGGTATTTTGATGTTATCGGTACGCTGAAAGGCTGCTATTTTTTGTAAATTTTTATTAGGAATTGACCAATCGCCGTTTTGACGGGCTTTTAAAATACTGTTAAAATAAGCACTTATATAAATCTGCCCTGGTTTGTATAATTTGTTTTGGTGATTTGTCCAACTGTTCCAATCGTTATTTTCTGCCTCCAAATCGGGGATAATCCAAAAGTAGCTTCCTTTACCCATTCCTTCAATAATACTAATTCGCTGAATGATTTTCAAAACGGCTTTATCAAAATCGTTTTGATCTGCCAGCGCTTTATTAAAGGATTCATTGTAAATATCGTACAAATTTCTATTCTCAGAGTTCTTAGGATCTTTAGCCACTAAATCAATGGCAGAGGTGTACCATTTTCCGTTTTTTTCTATTGCATGCGTAATCTTTTTTAAGCGTTCACCTCCTTTTTTGTCAACCAGAATAATTGGCTTATTGAACCATTTTGAAGTTTCAAAAGTTAAGGATAAATAAGCCTGAACGGCATTAAACGAATCGATTTTTTCTCTTCCGTGAATGGTTTTTATCAATTCTCGGGCATAGGTATCCACAGGCTTAATACGACCTTGTTGGTCTTGGACTAATACTCTTGCAAGTAATTTAGCATGCTGTACATTAATTTGAAATGATTGCTGAAAACCCTTTTGGAAAGAAGTTTTAGCATGTGGATTCTCTATTGCCTGCGGTGTGTTTACCCTGGGTTTAATATCGTCTTCATTTGTAAGCGGCTTTTTATTATGAACTCTTCCACCATGCATATCAATAGGTGTGGCGCTGTCTATTTTGCTTTTTGCTATCCCTTCAGTTTTATTTAATATTTTCTTAGATTGAGCCGAAGAATTGTTTATTTGTGACTGGGCTATCCCTGTGAAAAGTAACAGGAATAGCATTAAAGTATTTTTCTTTCTTTTTATATCGGATAGCGATCTTCGTAAATTACTAAAATAACTTCCTTTCCAGAACAAGGTTAAAATCATTGATAAACTCAATAAAAAATAACCGAAGTACGTAATTGATGTTCCCCAATAATCGGCATTGACCGAAAGCACGGTGGATTCTTTTTTTGTATTAGAGTCGATATTATATGCCGATTGAAAAAAACGATACCCTTTGTGGTCCAGCACATGGTTCATATATATTTTATAATCGAAAGAAGCCTTGTTATTATCTTTTACGGTTACTTTACTTTCAAAAGAAGAGGGATTATCTGAGCCGGGGTATTTATCTAAAATAAAATCGTTTAAATGTAAATTAAATGGCATTTTATATTTTCTATCTAACCAGGAAGAACCAAATCCGAGGCTTACCTCTAAGCCATTTATTTTATAAATCGGGCTGAAGTTTGTTGTAAACTGTTGTCCAAAAAAAGATACTTTCCGAGTTTCATTCCCTGATTTTAATTCTCCTATAATTAAGTTATCAAGGGCATCTGTCAGAGGAACGAAGCGGGCTTTCCCAACAGAATATAATATGCGTTCAAGTTTAACCGACTGACGGGCTTTTACCTCGCCCGACTCATTCTTCATCATATTAAAAAAACTAAATTCATAAGGCGCCTGGATATATAAATGGTTATTTTTTTCCGTTATATTCATAAGGGACAGCTTTTTACTTTCAAATCCTAAAACATGCCCGTCAAAGTGAATCGTATCTCCTTTGAGCAATATTCTGGATGATTTTTCTCCTGCACTTATACCGCTTTGTCCTCCTAATTTTGTAACAATCTCAATGGCTGGATGTCCGCTACTATTCTTTTTTTGGATATAATCGATTACTTTAAATTCTACTTTTTTATTATCATAAGTTATCGTTTTATTAAAATTTGCATGATAAGGCGATAGAATAAACGGGCTTTCGCCGTAATAAGGCGCTTTGTTCTGCGCTTTAACCATATATTTAAAGAAAGTTTTATAGGAGAGAATAATATTTTCGCTTTTTCCTTCTTCTACCTGGAGTTTTCCTTCAAAACTGTAGTAACGTGTAATAGCGGCTCCGATAAAAATAATAATTAAAGCAATGTGCAGCAATAGGGTAGGAAATTTTTTACTTGTAATTAATTGGTAGCGGCGGATATTCCCCGCAAAATTCAATATTAATAAAAGCATAATAAACTCAAACCAGCGTGTTTTATAAATGTATGCCTGTGCTGTTGCCGTTCCATAATGTGCTTCTACAAAAGTAGCCACTCCTATAATTATCGCAAATAGAAATAGAAGAAATGCCATAGTTTTAGTAGAAAATAGTACTTTTAGCAGTTTCATTAGGATGATATAAAAGGGTCAAATTTATGAATTATAATCTTTAAAAAAGTAAAAATATTCATTATTACACTATTTTTTCTTTTTTTAACTTTCTTTAACTTAAATTAAGATCGTTGCAAGGGAATGAAGGATTAGATATAAAAAAAGTGATACTTCGACTACGCTCAGCAAGCATCCTAATCAGCTATTTTATCTATAAAACTTAGTATATTTATACCATGAAAATATATCATCATCCTACTTTAGCCTATAGTATTTGTGATTTATGCACAAGAAAGATAAAAAAAGATAAAAAAGTCTTTTTTCACTCAGTTAACCCGTTTGTTAGACTGGAAAAAAATAAGTAAAATAATAGACGACCATTATAATAAGGGGAAAAGTGCTACAGGCAGTCCGAGTGATGATAGGTTATTTAGGTTGCTGAGTACTTCGACTAGGCTCAGTAACCATTTGTCGAAGTATTATTTAAGATGTGTTTACTACAACCCGGGTATGGATTAAGCGATTATGAAGTGGAAGATAGGGTAAATGACAGTCTTTCGTTCAGTTATTTTTGTGGATTGCATATTGACCAAGTCTCCCCTGACCCTAGTACTTTGAGTAGATTTAGAACATTGATGACGCAGGCATAAGCCTACGAGCGTCTATTTAAGGAAATCAATCGTCAATTAGCGCGTCATCCAATCATCATCAAAAAAGGAGCGATAGTAGACGCCAGTGTAGCAGAGACGCCCTTAAAACCGAAAGGCAAGGTTAATTATTAACCGATTGTCAGAAGAAGTTCAATAAACGAGTAGGGGAAACAAGCTTTAAAAAGGTTACTGAGTTTATCGAAGTATAGAGCGCACATTCGGAAGCATAAAGCGATGGTTTTCAGACGGGGGTGGCAAGATATAGAGGGATAGCAAAGATGCATACGCAAAGCCTGATGGAGGCGATAGGGTATAATTTATATCGAAGTCCGGGGCTACTGGCGTCTAATTGTAAAAATTAAGAGAATTGCAAGTCATCAAATCAAGATAAAGCAAAAAAAAGTCCTTTAATGATTCAAAAAAGAGATAGAAATAAAAAAAAGTTTATCATAATATCCTAAAAATAACTCCCGAAAACACTAATCCTAAAAAAACATTAAGTTTTGCAATGGTCTTGTTTTTAGCAGCATAGTATAAAAGGGCTATTAAAACTGCATAAGTTCGAGACCGTTGCAGAACACATAAAAAAGTATGAAAAAGAAAGCATTTAGCTTCAAACTGCTTCCTTACTTCGACAGGCTCAGTCACCATCTCAAAAAAATTAAAATCCTCCACACCCATTAGGTTGCTCCGGTGTTTAATTTTTATCAGGCGTTGCATTTCGGCAAACTCAATACAAGCATTTTTTTGCCAAAGTTCTTTTTGCAACGGTCTCGCTCTTTTAATCATAAAAGTTTTTATCTTTGCTTAAATTTTTATAAAAAGGATTTATGAACTTTGAAGAACAAATAGAACATATAGGAGATAATCATATTACAACCTCCATTGAAACTCCTTTGCGTGAAGATGCTTTTGAACTTTCCGACGAGGAAAAGATCGAGCAAATTAAGCAAAAAATGGGCGAAATCATAGAGATACTTGGGCTTGATCTAACAGATGAGAGTTTAAAAGGAACGCCTTTGCGGGTTGCTAAAATGTACGTGAAAGAAATTTTTAGCGGTTTAGACCCAAAGAAAAAACCAAAGGCTTCTACTTTTGAAAATGAATATCGTTACAGGGAAATGCTGGTAGAAAAAAATATTTCCGTTTATTCTACTTGTGAGCATCATTTTCTACCCATTGTAGGAAAGGCACACATTGCTTATATTTCCAGTGGCAGGCTAATAGGATTATCTAAAATCAATCGAATAGTTGACTATTATGCCAAACGGCCTCAGGGACAGGAACGTTTGACCCGTCAGATTGTAGAAGAATTACAAGAAAGCATGAATACGCAAGATGTAGCTTGTATTATTCATGCTAAGCATTTGTGCGTTAGCTCTCGCGGAATAAAAGATGTTGAAAGTTCGACGATTACTTCAGAGTTTGGCGGGCGGTTTAACAAAGAAGAAGTTTTGCGTAAAGAATTTATCCAATACATTCAAATGGAAACGACAATTGATATATAGCTAAGGAAAAAAGTAATTGTTTATCAACTGGCTATTTCAGATGGGTTAGCCGCTAACGAATAATAATTCGTCATATAAAATACTCGTAAGATTACCTTAATTTGAGACCGTTGCAAAAAGCTTGTATTGAGCCTTTCGAAATGCACGCTAACAAAAAAATGCTTGTATTGAGTTTGCCGAAATGCAACGCCCGATAAAAATTAAACGCCGGAGCAACCTTTTGGTTGTTAGGATTTAACTCTCGGTAGCTGAGCCTGTTGAAGCTTTGAGAAGGAAGCAGTCTGAAGTAAGATGCTTTCTTTTTCATACTTTTTTATGTGTTCTGCAACGGTCTCAATTTATTATTAGTTTTTAATTAACAAGTCTGTGTTCAGTTTAATACTTATAAAAAAAATAAACAGGATGAGGAATATATTATTTTTTGGTATGGTGTTGCTCGTAAATATAACGACCGCACAGGAAAATAATATACGTTCGATTACGCCTCAGTTGTCTATTATACAAGATTATGCAATTGATAACCTTATCGTAAAAAAGAGGACGCTTAACCGACAAAAAATGAAAGAGCGCAATAATTGCATCCCTTATCCTAAGAATGGGTTAGCGCCGGGGTATAAAATTCAACTTGACCGTTTTAAAACAAAAGTTGAAGCAGATGCCTGCATAGAAAAATTCTCTAAAATATTCCCTTCAATTGACGCTTCTATTCGCTATGAAACACCTAATTACAAAGTATATGTCGGGCATTACCTTTCAATGAAAGATATGGAGAAAGATTTGGATAAAATAAGACGAAAATTTAGCGGATCCTTTTCTGTTCAAACCAACATATACATAGAAAAAGAAGTTTGGGATAAAGAATATTGTCCTGCCAAGACAGAAAAAATGGAGAATAAATAATCCATAGAATGATCGATTACACTCCTTTTATTTTTAAGAAGATAGAATCGGTTTCTGGCGAGGTAAAGGCTTCATCGCCTTCTAATATTGCATTGATTAAATACTGGGGAAAAACTGAGGGTCAAATCCCAGCAAATCCCTCCGTTTCTTATACCCTTGACCAATGTAGAACAAGCACCACCCTTTGCTTTTCTCATAGAGAAAAAAAGAAACCGGAAATTGAATTAGTTGTATTTTTTGAGGGAGAAAAAAATGAACCTTTTCGTCAAAAAATACTAAACTTCTTTTCAAAAATTGCAGTGTATTGTCCTTATTTATTTTCCTTTAGATTCAGGATTTTTACACAAAACACTTTTCCGCATAGTAGCGGTATTGCCTCCTCAGCAAGCGGGATGAGCGCTTTGGCATTTTGTTTAGTTGAAATGGAACGAAAAATGGGTGCTGAATATAGCGGGGAAGAAGGATTAAAAAGAGCCTCTTTCCTTGCTCGATTAGGTTCGGGAAGCGCTTCTCGATCGGTTTATCCGGGATTGGTTCTATGGGGAACGCATCCTAAGATTCCTTATAGTTCTAATTTAATTGCGCACCCCATAGCTACGGATATTCATCCTGTTTTCAAAACGTTCCATGATACAATACTCATTGTACATAAGGGGCAAAAAGCAATTTCCAGCACACAAGGGCATGCCATGATGCGCCATCACCCATATGCGAAAAAACGATTTGAACAGGCTTTTGATAACATAATTAAACTTCAGGCTTTATTAAAATCAGGGGATTTAGCGTTGTTTGGCGAATTAATAGAAAGCGAAGCCCTAAGTTTGCACGCAATGATGATGACTTCAACGCCATACTTTATTTTAATGCGACCAAAGACATTAGAAATTATTCAACAAGTTCGGCAATTTAGAAGTAAAAATAATCTTGCACTTTTTTTTACCTTAGATGCCGGTGCGAATGTTCATCTTTTATATCCTGAAAAAGAAAAAAATAAGATTCGTAACTTTATAGAAAAAAAACTAAGTTCGTATTGTGAAGATTCGCTTTATATTCATGATACATGCTACACAAATGAAAAGAAACTTATGAAATGATAATAATAGAGACCTTTACATTAAAAAAATCAACTGATTATGTTAAAAGAAAAATTAGAACAAATAAAGAAAACCGGATATCATTTGAGTGCCTCAGAAACATTGAGGAGAGCCTACACCATGGTATTTAAAAAAATACTATTGCAATCCGCTTTATTTTTTATAAGCTATTTTATTCTATTATCGCTTGCTCAGTATATCTCTTATAAATTAAGCGGCTTTGATCTGGGAGAGTATATCCGAGAGTATAAAAGAATTGTTTCTTCCAGAAATATTGACCAACTCAGTGAATTTTTAATAAAAAATACGCCCTATTCAAGATATACAAACATTCTTTACTATGGAATGCTTATCTTACTTAATCCCTTATTGATTGGTTTTGTAGAAATGGTTAAGAATGCAGATTTGGGAAAAAAATATTCTCTAACCGATATTTTTATTCCTTATACTTCTCCTAAAGTTTTCGGTATTATAATGATTACCTTCATTATTATGCTTCTCTCCAATATAGGAATATCGCTTTATATTATTCCCGGAATTTATATCGCTGCTTTGCTAAGCCTTGCGCCCATGATCTACTGGTTTGATAAAGACGCATCTTTTGGCGAATCTTTGTCTGCAAGTATTACGGTGGTGAACCGTAATTTTTGGAGCATTTTGCGAACGCTTATCCTCTTAGCTTTCATAGCCGTATTGGGGATATTTGCTTTTTTTGTAGGAATTATATTTACTTTCCCTATATTTTATGCAGGATGTTATTTTATGTATAAAGCCATCTTTATGCAACATACGGAAACTGAAGATATGAGTTAAGTTTTGAGCATATTGACACCGTTGGAAAAAACATTTTGAGACCGTTGCAAAAAGCACTTTAGCAAAAAAATGCAAAACTCAATAAAAATTAACTGCAAGTCAGCGAAGCTAAACACCGGAGCAACCTTTTGGGTGTGGAGAATTTTAATTTTTTGAGAAGGAAGCAGTTTGAAGCTAAATGCTTTCTTTTTCATACTTTTTTATGTATTCTGCAACGGTCTCATTTTAGCGACGGTCTTAATTCATTAAGTTCATTTTTATTATCATTTCTTCTATGTTAGATACACTTATCTGCTCTCCGCTCAGCATATTTTTCAGTGTTATTTTTTGGCTTTGCAGCTCTTCTTCACCTAAAAGTGCTGCAAAAGGAATTTTTTTCTTATCAGCGTAAGTCATTTGTTTTTTCATTTTAACAGGATCGGGGTATAGTTCTACATTGATTCCCCTTTTGCGCAGTTGTTTCATAAATTTTAAAGACCGTACGGCTCCTTTTTCTCCGAGATTAAGGAATAATAACTGAACTGTGTTATCTAACAATTCAGGGAAGAGATTAAGCGCTTCAAGTACCAGATAAATGCGGTCTAAGCCAAATGAAATGCCTGCGCCAGAGGTGTTTTTCAATCCAAAAATGGAGGATAAATCATCGTAGCGCCCCCCGCCTCCTATAGCCCCCGTCTGCATGCCATCGGCTGAAACTTCAAAAATACATCCTGTGTAATAATTCAAGCCTCTTGCAAGCGTAACTTTTAAATCTAAGCGAACGCGGTCTAATCCGATTTCATCTAAAATTTTATAAATAAATTCTATTTCCTCTATTCCCCTTCTACCCCCTGAAGAGTGCTGAAGCATTAATTTTAATTGAGTTATTTTAGCTGAAAAATCTCCTTCTATACTAAATAAAGGAGTGAGTATTTCAAGGGCTTTTTCTGATATATTTCGCTGGCGCATTTCTGCTTTTACAAACTCTTTTCCTATTTTATCTAATTTATCCAATGCTGTCGTAAAGTCCGTTAACTGCTTGGTAATTCCTGCTATTTCAGCAATTCCCGCCAAAATTTTTCGATGATTGATTTGCACAGTAACATCTAATCCTAATTGAGAAAAAACAGCATCATAAAGCTGAATAAACGCCACTTCCTGATAAAGCGAACGAGAACCGATTACATCAGCATCACATTGGTAGAACTCTCTGAAACGTCCTTTTTGCGGTCGGTCGGCGCGCCAAACGGGTTGAATTTGATACCGTTTAAAAGGAAAGATTAACTCATTTTGATTTTGAACCACAAAACGCGCAAAGGGCACGGTTAAATCATAACGAAGTGCTTTTTCTGAAATTTTACGGGTTATCCTTGAGGCTTTTTTCTCTTGCCATACATCATCGGGCAGGGCTTTTAGATAATCTCCGCTGTTTAGAATTTTAAAGATTAATCGGTCGCCTTCCTCTCCATACTTTCCCATAAGCGTATCTAATTTTTCCATCGACGGGGTTTCAATCGGCATAAAACCGAATCGTTTAAATTCCGTACGAATCGTTTCCATAATATATTGACGACGCATCATCACAGTGGGAGTAAAATCTCTTGTTCCCTTGGGGATGGATGGTTTTTGCATATTTATTTTTTTACAAAGATGGTAAAACTATAAAGGTAATCATCAATTTATAGCATAAAATTTTAAGAGCCCGTTGCAGAATACACAAAAAAGTATGAAAAAGAAAGCATTTAGCTTGCGCTGACTTGCAGTTAATTTTTATCGGGCGTTGCATTTCGGCAAACTCAATACAAGCATTTTTTTGTTAACGTGCATTTCGACAGACCCAATACAAGCTTTTGCAACGGTCTCAAATATTTAAAGATTTCTATAAAATAAATTCTTATAACTTTGTTCTGGAACGTTTTGAATTTTTATCTCATTCTTATTAAACCTGGTTTGCTGGTGTTTTTTGAAACCTCAACTTTTATGCTATGAAATCTTTTTTAGACAAGGTTATAGAAAATATTATTTCACAGTCTATTGCAGCAGAAAATCTGGTATTTATATTGCCTAACAAACGAGCTGGCTTATTTTTAAAACAATGCTGGAGGAATCGTTTTGAAGGTAAAACGGTCTGGATGCCTCAAATTTTTACCATAGAGGAGTTTATGGAAATGGTTTCCGGGTTAAAACAATTGGATCCCGTTACACTTCTTTTTGAACTTTATAAAAGTTACGTTAATACCCATCAGCACCCAGAGCCTTTTCACGCTTTTTTAAAATGGGGCTACACCATGCTGTCTGACTTAAGCGATATGGATCGAAATCTTATTGAGGTAGGGGAATTTTTTCGCTATATTTCTTCGCTTGAACGGATAAATAAATGGCAGCCGCGCGAATTAAACCACAAATCTTCTTTCATTGAGCAGGAATTCATCTTTTGGAAAGGCATAGAAAAAACTTACCATGAAATGCGTAAAAATCTTGAAAACCAATCTTTTGGCTATCAGGGGATGATTTTTAGAATCGCGAGCGAGCGAATTAAAAAATATGCTACGGTAAATTTTTCTCATTTTGTTTTTGCCGGATTTAATGCGCTCTCAAAAGCAGAAGAAGTGATTATTCGCTACCTGAAAACTGAAGGAAAAGCAAGTGTTTTTTGGGACGCAGACCATTATTATTTAGAAAATGACCTACAAGAAGCGGGCACTTTCTTACGAGAAAAAAAACAATGGGATTTTTACGAAAATGCCCCCTTTTTGTTTACGGAAGACCTATTAGAAAAAGAAAAAAACCTACAGTTGATAGGAACATCTAAGCAGACAGGGCAGGCAAAACTAGCAGGAATGATATTGCAGGAATTACTTCAAAAAAAGGAAAAATTAAGCGATAGCGCTTTGGTGTTAGCAGATGAAAATTTATTGGAGCCTGTACTAAGTGCAATTCCCGATGAAATTTCTGGAATAAATGTAACCATGGGGTATCCGCTAAAAAATATTCCGTTGAGTTCCTTCCTTTTATCCTTATTAAAGCTGTATGTAAATTTTACTAAATTTGACCCAAAAGGGCTTTATTATCATGACGTGCTCAATGTACTTCGCAGTCATTATATGGACTATTTGGTAAAAGACAAGAAACAGTTTGTAAAAGAAATTATTGAGAAAAATCAAATATTTATTCCTGTAAGTTATTTTAAATCTCACCGTGTATTAGAAGAGCTTTTTGATATAACCCCCTTTGTTCATCCGCAAAAGGTAATAGAAAAAGTTTTATGGCTGATTCATCAGCTAGCAAACGAGACTCATTTTAAAAAAAATGATTTAGAGATGGAATATCTTTTTCGTTTTTCTACTTTGTGGGAAAATCTAAGCACCGTGCTTAAAAAATTTGATTTCATTCACAGCCTCACTGCTTTACAACAGCTGTACCAACAAGTACTCTTTTATGAGACGCTGTCTTTCTATGGAGACCCATTGCAGGGGCTTCAATTAATGGGTATGCTGGAGACTCGCTTGTTAGATTTTAGAAATATAATCATCACTTCGGTTAATGAAGGAATACTTCCTAAGGGAAAAACACAGGACTCTTTTATCCCTTTTGAGGTTAGAAAACAGTTTAGGCTTCCTACTTTTCAAGAAAATGATGCGATTTTTGCTTATCATTTTTATCGTTTGATTCAACGAGCAGAAAATGTTTATTTAATTTATGACACGGAAAACGATGCTTATGGGGCCGGTGAAAAATCAAGATTTTTAACTCAATTAGAGATAGAATTGCCGTATAAAATAAAACATTATATCGCAGCTACACCAACGATTGAAAGGACCCGGCTACCGATTCAAATCAATAAATCCGATGCGTTAATGCTCAGATTAGAGGAAATGTCAAAAGAAGGGTTTTCTCCTTCGGCATTAAATGCCTATATCCGGGACCCGTTAATTTTTTATGAGCAAAACGTTTTACGGCTTAAGGATACGGATGAAGTGGAAGAGACCATTCATGCGCGCACGCTGGGAATCATCATTCATAATACGCTTGAAGAGTTGTATAAGCCGTATTTGAATATGGTTTTAACGATGGAAATAATTCAAAAAATCCGGAGGCAGTTGACGGGAGTTGTGCAATGCCAATTTAAAGAGACTTATAGAAACGGCGATAAATCTAAAGGAAAAAATTTATTAATTTATAAAGTGGCACAGCGCCTTATTGAAAACTTTCTGAAGTATGAGGAAAAAGAAATTAAAAAGGGGAACGAAATCATCATTAAGCATTTGGAGCTTGAACTGAAAGTGCCGTTTAAAGTAAAGGGGAAAACAGTTTATTTAAAAGGGGTTGCCGACAGAATTGATCAGGTTAATGACATTCCTCGCTTAGTTGATTATAAAACAGGAATTGTGGAAGAGAGGAAATTAAACGTAAAAAGTTTTGAAACGGTTATCTCAGATGATAGTTATGATAAGGCGTTACAACTTTTAATCTATGCCTATATGTATCAACATCAGTTTAAAGCAACCCGCGTGAGTGCCGGGATTATTTCTTTTAGAAGAGCCAAAACAGGTATTATGCCCTTGCATGCGGATGATAAGACGCTAATAACGCTGCCTGTCTTAGATGGGTTCTCCCCATTTTTAGAGACCTTAGTTAGTGAGATACTTGACGTAAATATCTTTATTAAGGAGAAAATGAACAAGTAAGAACGAGACCGTTGCTAAAGTATTTTTTGCAACAGTCCCTTTTTTATTTTTCTTTATTCTTAGCTAACTCTTCATTTTTTACTGGGACTAATCTGAACCCTATCCCATGAAGGTTTTCTATTTTTACTGATTTATCATGTTTTAAATATCTACGCAGTTTAGCAATATAAACGTCCATACTTCTGGCAGTGAAAAAGCTGTCTTCTTTCCATACGCGAACTAGTGCCAAATCTCTCGTTACTAACTCTTCTCTATAAACAAACAAGAGTTTTAGCAAATCATTTTCTTTTGGTGATAGTCTGTATTTCTTTCCTACTACGGTTAATGTTCTCAACTTAGAATTAAACTTGCACCTGCCGATACTAAATTCCTCTTGAGAATAATCTCTTTGTGGAATTTTTTTCCCTTTACGTTTTAAGATAATTTCTATTTTGTACAATAAGACTTCTGAGTCAAATGGTTTTACTACATAGTCATCAGCGCCGACACTATAGCCTCTCAATATATCATCTCTTAATAATTTAGCAGTTAAAAATATGATCGGCACTTCAGGGTCAATAATTTTTATATCATTAGCCAATGAAAATCCATCCTTACGGGGCATCATAACGTCTAAAATAAGCAGGTCAAAATGGCCGCGCTTGTACATTTTTAAGCCTTCTTCACCGTCTAAGGCATGAACTACCTCATAGCCATTCATTACTAAATAATCTTTTAATACAAATCCGAAACTTCGGTCATCTTCAACTAATAATAACCTTTTTTTCTCTAATGCAATATTTATCATAACTTTATGTTTTTTATACAGGTATTTTAATAATAAATTTACTTCCTTTATTTTTTTCACTTTGTACTTCTACTTTTCCTCCATGTAGAACTATAATTTTCTTAAGGTAAGATAACCCTAATCCACTTCCTTTTACATTATGTATATTTCCTGTTTCGCTTCTATAAAATTCTTCAAAAATTCTTTTTTGTACCGATCTGCTCATTCCTATTCCACGATCTTCTATAGCAACACAGGCATAGTTATTTTCTTTATATACATTTACCTTTATCACAGGAATATCCGGCGAATACTTATTAGCATTATCTAGTACATTTAGCGTAACATTTTTCAAATGAAAAGTATCAACTTTTACATAAATGGGCTGAGGAGAGTACTCTTCGAAAATTTTTCCTTTTCGATGCTGAATGATTAGACGTATTTCATCAACGGCTTTGCGAACAATTTCATTTAAATCAACTTTTCGTAAATCCAATTCTATTTGATTTTTTTTCAACTGAGACATTCTCAATACCATCCCTACTTGTAAATTCAACCGCTCATTCTGCTTTTTTATAATCTTCGTATAATGATTTATTTTTTCTTCACTGTTTAAGATATTCTTATTTTTCAATGATTCTAATGCTACTCCTATGGTTGCTATGGGAGTTTTAAATTCGTGGGTAATATTATTAACAAAATCATCCTTAATTTCTGAGTTTTTACGTTGTTTTCTTATATAATATAAACTTGCGCCAAAAACAGAAATTACAATAATCATCAGTATTGATGCTAGCAAAAATTCAGCAAATACAGGCCTGTTAACCATTTCGTTCCATTTAGGAAAATAAATAGATAACAAATACTCTCTATCCCCTTTAAAATCACAAAAAAAATTAGCGTAATACGTCTTTTTATTTTCTTGTCTAAACCCTTTCGTTGCTAATTTCGTTAAAGAAGAATCCGGTTTTAGTATTGCAAACCGGTAATCAGCATTTAATAAATTATAACGTTGCAGCTCTTTTTTTAAGACGGAATCAATTACCTTATTGGATACTCGTTTTTCAAGAGGATTAGAATCTCCTTTGAGTCGAATATAACGGTCTAAGGTAAAATCGTTAGAAGTCAGAAGTTCATAGTCAGCCCGGGATAGTGACTTTGGCGTTTGTTTTTTCGATATTTTAGGAATTTCTTTTCTTAATTCTGCCCAGTATTCATTGATTACGCTTATTGAGTCATGCGAGTTTTTAAACTGATTAGTTTCAAGTGGAATAATACTCTCTTCAATTAAAACTTCTTGTTTGTAAACATAGAATTGATTGTTAATCGGGTCTTCTTTGACAATACTAAACGATTGTTGTCTTGGTATTTTTTTTGCTTGTTGTTCCAGATCTGCAATTTCATTATATAAAGTCTTATGTTCTTTTTCCCTTATCTTTTCTGCGGTTCTTGCTAATATCAAGTGCACTTTGTTGGAAAATATCCTTTGGCTTGCATCAATCTGTTTATTTAACCATAACAACTGCAACAGCATAATACCCAATAAAGCACCTGTCATGATTAAAATAAGTATAAAAGTTGTTTTCTTTTTCATAAGATACGGGGCTAAATTAAATACTTTTTCCTTAATAGATTGATATTTAACACTTTTTAACTTATTATTAACATTTTGTTATGAATTTTCTGAACCTGTTTTCCCAGATTTTCTAATGTAGAATTATTTTCAATAACATAATCTGCGTATTTAAGACGTTTATTATCCGTAATTTGATTGTTTATTTTTAATTGAATGGCTCTTAAAGAGATATTATCTCTATGCTGCACTCGTTTTATTTTATTTTTTAATGCCGCAGTTACTACGATTACCCTGTCACAACTTTGATAAGACCCGCTTTCAATGAGAATAGCGGCTTCCTTTAAAACATAAGGTGAGTTCTGTAATGCCATCCAACGTTGAAAATCTACTTGCACAATAGGATGCACTAAGGCGTTTAAACTTTGCAAAAGTGAAGAATTATTAAATATTCTTTCAGCAATCCAACTTCTGTTGATCTGTCCGTCTTTATTATAGGCTTTCTCACCTAAAATTTCTTTAATATTTTGCCTAAGTGTTTTATCTCGTTTCATCAAATACTTCGCATGATCATCTGCGTAATAAACAGGAATATTTCTTTTTTCAAATAATCTTGCAACTGTAGTTTTACCACTTCCTATACCACCCGTCAAGCCGACTATTTTCATTTGTCTTTAATTAAAATAACTTTTACTCTTGCCGGAGATAGCCTAATATTTTCTACTGTGGTGGGGAATTTTACTATTTCGAGCGGGAGCGTTGTTATCGTATCACTGATTTTTTCAAAATCACAAACTACCTGAAAGTCCTGCGCATTTATTTTATCATAACTTGAATAACCCACTGTAAACCTTAAATGCAATTCATCAGGTATTATTTGAATTTTTGTATGTATCGGCAGGTTTATCGGATTAATTTTTACTTTCACGCTCTTTTCAGTATATTTCTCAATTAGTATTTTATAATTGATTTCTGTAGTGCCTTTTATTTTAGGAGGATAAATCAGTGATATATTACGGTCAATATTTTTCGATAGATTTTTAAGTTCAATAGGTTCAGTATAAATATGAGTTATTTCCTTAACTAAACTTGCAGGCCCTTTTATTTCTACCGAATCATAAGAAAGTTTCTGTTCAGCTACCTTAAATCCCTGGCGGGTCAAAACTTTTATACTAGGAATAACGGGTACTTTTTTTCGTAGTTCTTTATCTATAATCAACGAAATAGAATCCTCTCTTATCCTAAAAACCTCTTTCACTTGTAGTTCTTTGCGAAGAATGTCTAAAGAGCGATTAGGTAACCAAAAATAAGTTTTCCCATGCATCAATAAAACCTTATCTAAATCAACTTTTATTTCTTTTATTCTCAGCTTATATTGTAAAATCTGCATCCCTATAGCCGAAATCTCAACATGAAGCGTATCTTTTTTCTCATTAAACAATAACTGACCTGCAGGCGGGTTCTTATAAGATGATAAGATTTTTATTTTTGTTCGATAGACTTTAGAAAGATTAACCAATGACCATAAAATCGCTGAAATGAATAAACACATTAAAAAAATCTTCATACGAGTGTTTTTTTTAAGGTTTACTTTGTTTAAAAAAATCCTTTTCATTTACTGTGGATTTCTAATAAATTAAGACCGTTGCAAAAAGGTTAAATTCGGTTTTTAATCTTTCTTTTTTAGTTTTTTTATTTTACCTACTGACTTATTCATCGGTTTTTCACTGTTTTTCATGTGTATGTACTATAAATCGTCGCTTATCCTTTTGTTTTTAACTCTTTTTAACGATTAGACGCCAGTAGCCCCGGACTTCGACATAAATTATAACTTATCGCCTCCATCAGGTTTTGCGTATGCATCTTTGCTGTCCCGCTATATCTTGCCACCCCGCCTGAAAACCATCGCTTTATGCTTCCATAAGTACGTTCTATACTTCGATAAACTCAGTAACCTTTTTAAAGCTTGTTTCCCCTATTCGTTTATTGAACTTCTTCTGATAATCGGTTAATGGCTTTATGATTCTTTCGCTTTTTCCTCTTTAACAAACTCGCATTTCTCTCTGATTCATAGCCCTTATCCCCTTTTAAGGGAATACCCTCCGGTAAGTCTGTAGACGCTAAAACCTCCTGTAAATTGCTCACCTCGTTTACACTTGCTTTCGTGGTTAATCCCCCAAGTACCAGACCTTCTTCATCGGTAACATAATGCTTTTTATACCCATAATAATCCTTACCTCGCTTTTTTAACCAAGAGGCTTGTTTATCTACAATAACCTTATTCTCTTTTTTTACGCACGCCTCTTTTTGCTCTCCGCTATCCGCTGTAACCTTATCATTCACCTTGCCTTTCGGTTTTAAGGGCGTCTCTATTACACTAGCATCTACTATCGCTCCTTTTTTGATGATGATTGGATGGCGTTCTAATTGACCGTTGATCTCCTTAAATAGACGCTCGTAGGCATTCGCCCGCGTCATCAATGTTCTAAATCTACTCAAAGTACTAATCAGGCGAGGATTGCGCTAGGGGTAAACCACAAAAATAACTGAACGAAAGACTGTCATTTATCCTATCTTCCACTTCATAATCACTTAATCCATACCCGGGTTGTAATAAACACATCTTGAATAATACTTCGACAAACTCAGCAACCTAAATAACCCATCATAACTCGGACTGCCGGTAGCACTTTTCCCCTTATTATAAGGGTCGTCTATTATTTTACTTATTTTTTACCAGTCTAACAAACGGTTTAACTGAGTGAAAAAAGACTTTTTTATCTTCCTTGTGCGTAAATCACAAATACTATCAGCTAAATTAGGGTGATGATATATTTTCATGCCATAAATATACTATACTTTAGATAAAATAGCCGTTTAGTATCACTTTTTTTATATCTACGATCTTTCATTACCCTGCAACGGTCTTAAATACTATCGGCTAAAGTAGTATGATGATATATTTTCATGGCATAAATATACTATCTTTTTAGATAAGATAACCGCTTAGTATCAACTTTTTTTATATCTACGATCTTTCATTACCTTACAACGGTCTTGATTTGTAATTCGCTTAATCTACTTTTTTTCATATCATAAATTTACAGTTATTTTCTAATTCTAACTGTAGCAGATTTTAGGGAGGGGTACATTGATTGGTAAATTCTCTTTATCTTTACTCCAATGTTTGATTTTCTGGATTTTAATCTTTACAGCCTGATAGATATTTTTGCCGTTGCGTTTTTATTGTATCAAGTGTATCAACTCATTCGGGGGACTGTAGCGATGAATATTTTATTAGGGGTTACTGCCGCGTACTTTGTCTGGCGCCTGGTAGGTTACCTTGGAATGAATCTGCTCAGCGGAATTCTTGGCGCTTTCTTTCAAATGGGCTTTTTAGCGTTGATTATCATTTTTCAACAGGAAATTCGGCGTTTTTTATTATTAATGGGCTCAAATAAGTTATTTAAACGTCTTCCTTCTTTTTTTTACAACTCAACCACTGCTGATAACTATACCATTGATTCAATTATAAATGCGCTGACGAAGATGTCAAGCCAGAAGACAGGGGCTTTAATTATTCTAAAAGGAGAAAATGATTTATCAGATATTATTCAAAAGGGAGATAATATGGACATTAAAGTTAACACGCCCATTATAGAAAGTATTTTTTTTCATCATTCACCTCTGCATGACGGTGCCGTCATCATCGAGGGAAACAAAATAACCTCTACTCGTTCTATTCTGCCAGTTTCCTACAATCAAAATATCCCTTCTCATCTGGGGCTAAGGCATCGTGCAGCAGTTGGAATTACGGAAAAAGTCGATGCTATTGCCCTGGTCGTTTCTGAAGAAACCGGTTATATTTCTTATGTAAAAAGAGGAACCCGTTATACTATAAACCACATAGAAGAATTAGAAAAAGTGTTAAATTCATTTGTTAAAAAGAAAATCTCCTCCTCATGATAAGAGACCATTGCAAAGATCTCAGAATAACTATATTTTTGTACTATGCCTGTTATTCATGAAATAAAGAGACGACATTCACACCTTATCGTCTGGGAAATAAAAGAAACGAATAAAGAGTTGATTGATCTGCTCAAATTAAGTGATGAAAAATTAAGAAAATTTGAGCAGCTTACGAATAACCGCCAGCGGGAATTTCTCGGAATCAGGGCTTGCTTTGAATACTTAAATATAAAAGGGGAGGTTTTATACGAGCCTTCTGGTAAGCCTTATATAAAAAGTAATCATCATATTAGCATTTCGCATTCTTGGGGGAAGGTAGCTTTTGTAATTAGTAAATTTGCTGTAGGAATTGATATTGAAAAAAATCGCCCGAAAAAAACGCTTACCATTAAAGATAAATTTGTTCGCCCAGATGAATGGGCTTTTATAGAGAAAAACAAATTAGGCGAATATCTGCACACTATTTGGGGGATGAAAGAGGCACTGTATAAATTACACAATGGAAATTTATGGAGTTTTTTGAATCATTATCGTGTACAAAAATTCAGGTATAATCACGATCGGTGCATTATCTGTGAAATCATTGATAAAGAACATCATACACAATATTACACAGGTTACTATGATAGAATTAAAGACGGATTTTATCTGATTTATGTTTTAGATAATATTTTATAGAAGATTTTGCAGAATGAGACCGTTGCAGAATATATAAAAAGAAAGTATCTCGCTGGCGCTGACTTTAGCTTACGCTGACTTGCAACTGCTAAATCACTTTTTGCAAAGGTCTCAAAGTTGCCAGCCGGTAAGGAGCATGAGCAGGGAATAGGCTAAAAATTCCCATTGGAATTATTAAGAATCAACGGATTATCATCTTTATATTTTATATCCTGCAAAACGCTTGCCTTCAATCCAATAAAGAAATTCCATGTTTGATATCTGCCATTAGGCACCCAGCCAAACGTCATGTGAAAACTTCGTAGGTCTCGGGTTAAATTCAAGCGCAAGGCTGAAAATTGATTATTTTTAAAATCATAGCTTGTGTTATAACTTAGTACCCAGTAAGGCGAGGGTTCAATCGTTCCGTTAATACCAACGGTTGTATTGTGCGTACGCTTTAGAAACTGCTTGCTGGTTTGATGACTAAGGCTCAGGCTGAGTGTCCAGGGAATTTTAAAATGCGCATAGCCCTCCTGGTCAAACTCATATACATCATATCTAACTGTGCCTTTATAAGGATTATCATCTTTTTTATCTTTGTTTGATTTCTTTTTAAAAGTATCGTTATTAAAGGTATATCCAGTTGATAACTGCCAACTTGTCAAATGAGGGCGAAATTTATTCACTCGTTTAAAACCCGTTGGCTTTCCATTATCATCTGTGGCAGTGGGCACAAAACCATACGGGTCAAAATCTGCATTAAAATTAATATTTACCTTATCGTTAAACAATCTGGTAGAACCTGAGTTGCTTATATTACTCCACCTTAAAGAATCGGCAGCAAAATTATAGCTTGTGGAAGAATTAATAAAGTCAAATAGTTTAATTTTTTTATAGCCAAGTGAATCATTTTTGTTATCCCGAATCTTTGCCTCTAAATTTTGTCTTAATGATAATCCTACCGAACTGCTCAATCCACGTCCTGGTGAACCGTAAACACCTCCCTCAAACGGGGTGTATAGATTTAATTTTCCACTGCCATCCCGATACGTTTTATAATAATTAAAAGTATTACTTGAAAAATCAGGAGTGAACGAATAAGAAGCGGTTGGAGTCAGCACATGGCGAATGGCTTTTATTATTGCGTTTTTATTGTGCTTATCAAAGCGGATGGTTTTATATAAGTTAGTTGAAACGTCTGCTGACAGATTAAATGTTCTAAAGGATTTAAAACCGTTTACATCGGTTTCCTCTACCTTGTTCGTCTTTTGGTTATACGCTTTTTCTATGGTTTTAAGGCTCCATATTTCCCTATAGCTCCCAGATAAATTGAAATTAAAGTAGCGTGCAATAGGAACCCCCGTGCTCAATCTCAAGTCATGCTTAAATCCATTACGCAAACTATCTAACCCTTCTTTTTTAAACAGGTTTTCTTCTTGTACTTCAACACTGTTTTGAAAATTAAAAGAATAATCAACACTCAGATTTTGTAATAATCCTTTCTTACTGCCGATCTTTGGGGCGAAAGGGTATTGGCGATCAACATTAACATTAAGCTGTGGAAGGGTTAGATTTACTCTTTTAGTTCGTGAGTTTTCCGAATGGCTCCCAGATAAAGAAATGGTTACGGGTAATTTGTTAAACGTTTTGGTTAAACTGATGGAAGAAGAAATAGTATTCGTTAAATTATTTCCTGAAATATAGTTTTGCGAGTTCAATGTATTTCTAAAATAATCAGTTGAAGCGTAATTTACGCTTGCCGAAAGTCCCAAATTGGGATTTGATTTAGGGTCTTGTGTATGATTCCAATGAATATTGATAAGTGTTTGGGTAGAATAATCTGAAAGCCCTTTGGTGCCATTTTTTCGTAATTCATAATCGAGACCAAAACTTCCGCTAAATTTATAACGCTTTTTATAATTAGATAAAAGATGCCCTGCCCAGCCGCCTTTAGTATAAATATCAAAAGTGGTTTTTAGATCTAAATAATCTCCGAATGGGAAGTAAAATCCTATATTTTCAAGGTAAAATCCACGATCTACGGTTTCTCCGTAAGAAGGGATAATAATCCCCGAAGAGGATTTTTTAGCCCCTGACAGCGGAAAGATTCCCCATGGTAGTATTAAAGGGGTCGGAGCGCCATGAATGTATGCCTGCGCGGCTGAAGTAATCAATACTTTTTCATTCTCTAACTTGGCCTTTTTCGCTACGATATAAAAATCAGGGTCATCCGTTTTTCCGTCTTTAAATTCTGGATCAGGAGTATAAAAAATCCCGCCGGCATAAAAAATAGAGTCGTTCATTTTTTTTACTTTTTCCGCTATCATGACCCCATCCGGTATCCCTTCTTCAATACGTGCTTTTTGTGCAATCCCTATGCCGGTCTTGCTATGGTATTCCATCGATTCATATTCAACGGTTTGCCCTCCTTGGCTAAGTGTAGTTTTATGCAAACATTTGCCTACGCTGTCACGCTTACAATCTGCTGAAATAATCTCAGTATTCCAATCAATGACAATAGAGTCTGCAGTAAGTTCAATTCCTGTATAATTTATTTTTGCATTGTCAATTAAATACGTTTTATTTTCATTTAATTTAGTAATTTGGTCTTTTGAATCATATTTTAAAACGTCTTTTAATTTTCCTTTTGAACGCTTCATTTTAATCGTGTCTTTTTGAATAAGAACTGAATCATGGGCACTATTTTTAGGATGATATAAAAGCGAATCGTTTTTTTGTGCATAAAGACTAAAGAATAAAAAAAAAGGAAGTATGGGAATAAATCCGTATATTAATCGTTTTAAATTCAAATTGTAGCTATTATTTTTGCTTTATTAAAAAAGATAGGTCAAAAGTAAGCAAAAAATTATCGATATGTTTTTGTTTATAAGCATTAAAATAAAAAAGTGGTACTTTATTCTTTTTCTTAGTTTTATTTATTATTCAGTCTTTGCACAAAGACCTTTCACTTTAGTTATTGATCCCGGGCATGGAGGAAAAGATAAAGGCGCCATTGGAAGTTATAAATATAGTATTTATGAAAAAAATATTGCACTTGAGGTGGCTAAAAAGTTAGGGCGATTAATCGAACATGAATATGGTAAAAAAGTTAAGGTAATTTATACTCGTAAAACAGATATTTTTGTTCCGTTAAAAAAGCGTGCCGATATTGCAAATAAAAGTAAGGCAGATTTATTTATTTCTATTCACTGCAATTCTTCTAACCCAAACCATACCCCTTACGGATCGGAAACTTATGTGCTTGGATTGCATCGTTCTGCAGACAATTTTGAAGTGGCTAAGCGGGAAAATTCAGTTATTCTATTGGAAGAAAATTATAAAGTAACTTATGAAGGTTTCGATCCGAGTTCACCTGAATCGGTCATCGGATTATCTTTAATGCAGAATTCTTATTTAGATCAAAGCATTCATTTTGCTGATGCTATTCAAAAAAGTTTTGTTCATACCGGCAGAAAAAGCCGGGGGGTAAAGCAAGCCGGTTTTTTAGTTTTGCGAGAGACCGTAATGCCTTCAGTATTGGTAGAAATAGGTTTCTTATCTAATTTAAAAGACCGCCGATACATCAACTCCTCAGGTGGGCAAAGCAAGATTGCCAACGCAATTTTCCAATCTTTTAAAAGTTATAAGAAAGAATTTGATAAAAAAACCACTCTTCGTTCTTCTTCAGTAGTAAAACAAAAATCCATAAACCCCTCGTCTGATAAGAAAAAACCTAATTCAGAGAAAGAAGATTTGATATATAAGGTACAAATTCTCTCAAGCAGAAAAAAAGTCCGTACGTATTCTTATAATTTTAATGGATTAAAAGGAGTGAAACGAATACGAAATAACAATGGAATTTACATTTATACCTATGGAAAAACCACTAATTATTCAACGATTATAAAAAAGAAAAAAGAAGCGCGGGCGAAAGGCTATAAAGATGCCTTTGTTATTGCGCTTAAAGAGGGAGAGCGTGTGCAGATAAGCGGATATTGATAAAAAGGCACTTAGAAATTAAATGCAATAAAAGGTCTATACAACAAGCCCTAGACCATTTATTCTTTCATTTCTTTTTTGGGCGTTCCCGCCTGCCGGCGGTCGGGCTATCCGCTACATCTTTTTCTTGGGGCAATAGGCTGCCCCAAGAAAAAGGATACCGCTCCTATCCCTAACGCTCTCCCCGCAAGGCTTCCTTCAAAGAAAATTTTGAGATTGTTGAAAGACCTACATTTTGAGACCGTTGCAAAAAGCACTCTAACAAAAAAATGCAACACCCGATAAAAATTAACTGCAAGTCAGCGAAGCTAAACACCGGAGCAACCTAATGGGTGTGGAGGATTTTAATTTTTTGAGAAGGAAGCAGTTTGAAGCTAAATGCTTTCTTTTTTATACTTTTCTATGTGTTCTGCAACGGTCTCATTTTAGCTGCTTAATTAAATTCTCTAGACCTTTACAGGATACATAAAATATAAGGGCATCTCGCTAATACTGACTTGCCGTTAATTTTATTCGAGTGATGCATTTTACCCGCGAGAGGGGTTTTTGCAACTGAACTGAGAGTCCGAGCTAGCTAAAAAGGTCTTTTATAATGATTTACGTTTGTAGTCTTCGGAACTAACACCCCTGAAGTCCCCTCAAAGGGACACTTTTGCAAAGGGTAACTGTCCCCTTGAGGGGACTTCAGGGGTGTTAGCGCTCTAAACATCGGGAGGTTATGCCTCCAAGCGGTCGGGAACTGTCCCTCCAAGCGGTCGGGAACTGTCCCTCCAACATCAGGAAGGTATTCTTATCTGATAGCAGGGAGGCATAAGGTAGAGAAACTTTAATATCTTGCAACAGCCTAACATACCCTGCATTTTTAACTACCTGAGACCTTTAGTCTGCACTGACTTTCAATTCAGTTAATTTTTATTTGGGCGCTGCATTTTACCCGCGAGAGGGGTTTTTGCAACTGCAAGTCAGCGCGGACTAAAGGTCTCATTAATTTATTTATTATTTCTTTGCAGTAGAATTTTAAAACACGGCATGAATTTATTATTGCCAATACACCTTTTTCCCTGCATTGAATATTATGCCTATTTAGTGCAAGCGAAAGAATTATTATTTGAAGCAAAAGATCATTTTCAGAAACAAACTTTTCGCAATCGTTACCATATTTATTCAGCCAGTGGAAAGCTAAGTTTGCATATTCCTATTCGACATAAAACAGGCGCTCGATTTTATAGCGATACATGTATTGCATACGATACAGCCTGGCAACGCCATCATCTCAAATCATTACAAACCGCATATCAGTCTTCTCCTTATTTTGAATATTATGAAGGCGATATCGTTCCTCTATTTGAGAAAAAAGAAAAATATTTAATGGATTTTAATCTTAGAGGCTTTTCACTAATAAACGATTTTTTATCATTAAATATTCCAATAAAAAAAACACAAGAATATCATGCCAGACCTATCTTTAAGGATATGCGTACTTTTTTTAACGCAAAAAAAGAAACTACCCAAAAATTGGAAAAATATATACAAGTTTTTTCCAAAAAGAATGGTTTTATTAAAAATTTAAGTATCTTTGACCTTATATTTAATGAAGGCCCCCATGCAATTGCCTATTTACAAAATATTAAACTAATATACACATGAAAAAAATACTCTTTTCACTTTTCATAGCAGGAGGTTTTGTGAATTTAAATGCGCAGCAAAAAAATGAAGCACCCGCACCAAAAGACTGGTTTCATCAAAGCATTGATGAGGGAGTTTATGGCGTGAACACCCAAAAAGCATATGAATTCTTAAAAACAACTGGAAGAAAGCCAGAGCCTATTATTGTCGGGGTTTTAGATTCAGGAGTCGATTTAGAACATGAAGACTTAAAAGATATCAGGTGGACTAATACAGAAGAAATTGTGAATAATGGAAAAGATGACGACCGTAATGGTCATATTGATGATATGCATGGGTGGAATTTTCTGGGAAATCCTGATGGAGAAAATATAGGAGGAGCCAATTTAGAAATCACGAGATTATATAAAAAGTATCGAAATAAGTTCGGAGGAATAAAAGATAGAAAAATAAAGAGAAATATTAAAAAATATCCGAAACAGTACACGATTTATAAGAAAGCAAAAGAGGAGATTGCAGATGAAATAGAAAAGGCAAAAGAGAAAATCGGTCAGATGAAAACAAACAAAGAGTTTATAGTATCGTATAAAGAAAAGATAAATACTACATACGAACAAATAAAAAAATTCTTAGGTAGTAATACGGTTACCGCGGATAAATTATCCTCTTTTATCGAAAAAAACAAGGGACAAGAAGAAAAAATGCGCCCGTCAACAGACATTCTAAAACAAATTATTGAAAAATTACCCGGGAAAAAAGTAGATCTAGCAGAAGCAAAAAATAAAGCACAGCATTTATTAAAGAATGAATTTTCAAGATTTAACGACTATATTGAATACTTTGAAGCTAAGATGAAATATCATTACAATGTAGACTTTGATGCCAATAAAATTGTAAAAGATAACCCGAAAAGACTTAATCAGTATAAGTATGGAAATCAGGACACACAAGGTCCGGATGCCATGCATGGAACGCATGTTTCAGGCTTAATCGCTGCTGTTCGAGATAATGGGATTGGAATGAACGGTATTTCAAATGCAGCAAAGATCATGAGTGTTCGAGTAGTACCAGATGGAGACGAACGGGACAAAGATGTTGCTAACGGAATAGTATACGCAGTAAAAAAAGGAGCAAAAATTCTTAATATGAGTTTCGGCAAATCGTATTCTCCTAATAAATCGGCAGTAGATAAAGCCGTGCGTTATGCAGCTAAAAAAGGCGTTTTAATCGTTCATGCTGCCGGAAATGATGGAAAAGACTTAGATGATTTTGTAAAAAACCCTAATTTCCCGGTAAATGTAACAAAAAACGACACCATCGCCCAAAACTGGATTACAGTTGGAGCAAGTACGTATCATAAAGAACATCTCGCTGCCGGGTTCAGTAACTATGGCTCGAAGACAGTAGATTTATTTGCTCCGGGAACTGAAATATACTCTACAATTCCGGATAATAAATACAAGAAATTACAAGGGACTTCTATGGCATCTCCGGTTGTTGCAGGCGTTGCTGCACTGGTCTGGTCTTATTACCCGGAATTAAGCATGCAAGAACTGCGTGATATTCTGCTGAAATCAGTTAATGTTTATAAAGGAGACGTGCCAACCCCGAACGAAAACAAAGAAAAGAACAAAGCCGACCTTCCGTTTAATAAACTTTCTAAAACAGGAGGCGTTATTGATGCCTATCTTGCAGTTAAAAATGCAGATGTCTTAGTCAAAAGTAAACAGTAATTTTTTAGCTGTTCAATTAACAATTGAGTACTTCAGCTAGGCTCAATAACCACTTGTCGAAGTTTTGAGAGGGTTACCGAACTTGTCGAAGTATGGCTGCTGATCCTATCCGAAATAAGGAAGCAGTTTGAAACGAGACGCTCTAAATATTTATCATATTTTGAGACCGTTGCAAAAAGCACTTTAGCAAAAAAATGCAAGACCATTGCAAAACTTAATGTTTTTTTAGGATTAGTATTTTCGGGAGTTATTTTTAGGATACTATGATAAACTTTTTTTTATTTCTATCTCTTTTTTGCTTTATCTTGATTTGATGACTTGCAATTCTCTTAATTTTTACAATTAGACGCCAGTAGCCCCGGACTTCGATATAAATTATACCCTATCGCCTCCATCAGGCTTTGCGTATGCATCTTTGCTATCCCTCTATATCTTGCCACCCCCGTCTGAAAACCATCGCTTTATGCTTCCGAATGTGCGTTCTATACTTCGATAAACTCAGTAACCTTTTTAAATCTTGTTTCCCCTACTCGTTTATTGAACTTCTTCTGACAATCGGTTAATAATTAACCTTGCCTTTCGGTTTTAAGGGCGTCTCTGCTACACTGGCGTCTACTATCGCTCCTTTTTTGATGATGATTGGATGACGTTCTAATTGACCGTTGATCTCCTTGAATAGACGCTCGTAGACATTCGCCTGTGTCATCGCTGTTCTAAATCTACTCAAAGTACTATGACCAGGCGAGGATTGCGATAGGTGTAAACCACAAAAATAACTGAACGAAAGACTGTCATTTACCCTATCTTCCACTTCGTAATCGCTTAATCCATACCAGGATTGTAATAAACACATCTTGAATAATACTTCGACAAACTCAGCAACCTAAATAACCCATCATCACTCGGACTGCCTGTAGCACTTTTCCCCATCTACTCAAAGCACTATGATCAGGCGAGGATTGCGATAGGTGTAACCCACAAAAATAACTGAACGAAAAACTGTCATTTACCCTATCTTCCACTTCGTAATCGCTTAATCCATACCAGGATTGTAATAAAATCTTGAATAATACTTCGACAAACTCAGCAACCTAAATAACCTATCATCACTCGGACTGCCTGTAGCACTTTTCCCCTTATTATAATGGTCGTCTATTATTTTACTTATTTTTTTCCAGTCTAACAAACGGGTTAACTGAGTGAAAAAAGACTTTTTTATCTTTTTTTATCTTTCTTGTGCATAAATCACAAATACTATAGGCTAAAGTAGGATGATGATATATTTTCATGGTATAAATATAATAACTTTATAGATAAAATAGCTGATTAGGATGACTTTTTTTATATCTAATCTTTCATTACCTTGCAGCGGTCTTGTCTTTTTTATGTTTCTGCAAATTGCTTACTGTTCGTTGGCTTTAAATCTCCTTTTCGATAAAATGATTTTCCCGCTTGATTAATATGTTCTAAGAGGGCTTTATTTTCTATTCGGTAATAAATAGAGAGGTCTATTTTATGCGGCAAAAGCAGGTCTTCAAGTTCGTTTTCAATTTTAAATTTTATAGACTGATTAAGTGTTTTACCTAACATCGTAAGGTCGATATCGGATCCATAGTGGTAATTGCCCATCGCTCGAGAACCATATAATATGACCTCCTCTACCTGCGGATAGCGTGCAAATACGGTTCGCATTTTATTTATATACTGCTGCTTTATTCCAAAATTTATTTCCTTCTCCATCTATCTATTTTCATGAATTTTCTTTTCTTCTTCCATCGTTTTTTTAAAGATTAGAAATGCAGGATAATACTGCTCCCTTATTTTGGTAAATATTTCTTTTGCTTCAGATGGATTATACGTATGTGAGGTAGCGTTTTGGCTATTTATCATGTCCATCCATACTTCGCCCTCTTTAATAAGGTGGTTTTCAAAAGCCTCTCTAGTGGCATCGCGAGAGCCGTAGATTTTATTGTTTCCTCTGGCCTTAAAGAAATCTTTCATCACCTTCCATGCCAATTCATGGGGATATTCAAAGTTTTGAATTAAACCTTGCCGTATTAAATTATCCTTCGGGCTATCTTTATCGGAAAAATTATAATGGATATATTCTATAGCTACTTTCATCCTATTTAATGCTTTAAGATAGCTTTCAAATCGTTGTATCCATCGTGTTTCATTATTCATCATTTGGGTGGGATTTAATCTATCGTTAGTGCTTACAAAGTTACAAACTTAGCCCTTTGCAAAAAATATTGGGGTAATGAAATACTTTAAGACCTTTGCAGAATACATAAATATTAAAAACATTTAGCCTCAAACGGCGCTCTTCTCAAAAAATTAAAATCATCACAACCAAAAGGTTGCTCCGGTGTTTAGCTTGCGCTGACTTGCAGTTAATTTTTATTGAGCGTTGCATTTTTTTGTTAGAGTGCTTTTTGCAACGGTCTCATATATTAAATCATGAAGAGACCGTTTCTGAACAATATAAAACCCCCTTATCAAACGATAGGGGGTTTTGTGTAATTAGATTTTTAAACCGCTTATATCAAAAAGGGATGCGTAATCCGATGCTAATATTTCTTCCTATATTTCCAATTCTATTGCCAGTATCTTCATCTTCTAGTCTTGACAAATGAGAAATATAATCTCTGTCTAAAAGATTATTAGCGCTTATATTTAACGTTGCATAGCGGTTTCCATAGAGTTTGAATTTCCCGCCCAAGCCTACATTTAATAAAGTATAGCTAGGTGTTTTTTCTTCAAAACGATTTGGATTATTTTGATCGAATATATTTTCTAGGGTAACAAAGGCATATTTTTTTGAAGTATATTGCTCATGGTTATTAAATTCTACCCGTACCGTATTTTTTAGCTTATTTGCAGGAATAAAAGGCAGGTAATCACCATGATTTTGTTTCCCTGTTACGGCTTCAAAACTATTGTCAAAATGAAGCCAGCCTATGGGCTGAGGTGTTATATTCACGCGTATTTCACCTCCGTATAGTCTAGCATCATTTTGTGCATAATTATAAACATTTATGTCTTCGCCATCTTCATCTTTTTTTGTGTCATTTGTAGGTTGTAAAAAGATATAATGATTAACATGGTTGTAGTACGCTCCAAGGTAGATGGTAAGAAATTCATTTTTGTACTCAATGTCGAGGTCTCCTTGAAGGTTACGTTCAGTTTTTAACCCCTGATTTCCTTTTTCAAAGCGCTGTGTTCCTTCATGCTGCCCATTAGCGGTTAGTTCAGCTAAATTGGGGGCTCTAAAACCGCTCGCTAAGTTTACTCTCGCGGTAATATCTTTTGAAAGATTTGACTTTAAGCCAAGCGAGGCATTAAAGCTATTAAAATCTTTATCTAAAGATTCAAATTGAACTTCACCGTTTTCTTCTTCATGTTTTTCTGTATCGATATTTCGTCTATCATAGCGTATTCCCAATTGTAAGACATTATCTTTGTTAAAGTGATAATGCGACACGGCAAATAGTCCTATATCATTTACGTCAGCATCAGGGATTAAAAATTCTTCACCGGAATTTTTATTATTTTGTATCATTCCCTGAGTTCCTAAAATGGCTTCTAATTTTCTCGTATGGGGAAGTGTATATTTAACCGCATAATTAAACGTACTGAGTTTCATATGAAGTTCAGGATCTTCGCCGCGTTCTTCCATTTCTTTTCGGTCATTATGAATATATCCTAACGTAACGTTAATATTGCTATTATTTTTTAATGCAATATCTGTTTGACTGCTTAAAATATGAGTTTCCAAGGGTTGATATGCCTCATCAGATTTTCGAGAATGAGAGGCTTTTTCATCCAATTCTTCCGGAATGCCTATCTCTTGAGACACAAAATTATATCGTAAGGCTGTTTTTACAATTCCTTTTTCATACCCTATACCCGCTTTTAAGTCATATTCTTTAAACCTTGAATTGGTAACACTTACCCCTCCGCCTGTTTCATAATCTTCATGAGAGGTATAAGAGCCTCTAACTAGAAACTTAAGATGGTCCGTAGAAGTTTTTATTCCTGCATTTGCATTATAGCCTACGGTATTAGTATAATAATTAAGGTTTACATCGCCTTTGGTTTCGCCGGCATGAGCAAACCTTTCCGGATTAAAATATAATACTCCGCCCAGCGCATCTGAACCGTATAATAAAGAAGATGGACCCTTGATTACTTCTACACTTTCAACGCCTGCGTCGCTGATCCCCAGCCCGTGTTCATCTCCAAACTGTTGATTTTCAAGCCTTACTCCTTGTGTATAAGTAACGACCCGGTTATAGCTTAGCCCTCTAATAATAGGCTTGCCTATGCCTGTGCCTGTGGTGATGGTTTCTACTCCGGGTATTTGTTCTATCGCTTGCGCCAATGTAAATGCACCTTGATCTTGAAGATTTTTAATCAATGACTTCTCTACTTTTACAACATTTTGACTTTGAAGACTATGAAACGGCGTGGATACAATCACCGGGTCAATTTGGTTATATTGATCATTATTCAATATAATCTCATAGTTACTTTTTTTATTATTTAGCGTAAGAGACGGGTAAGCATAACCGTCTTTTAATACAGCAAAGGTATAGTCACGATTATCCGGTAGGGTTATTTGAAACTTACCCTTTTCATCGGTTCTTGTTTCTTTATTTAATGCTTTTGAGTAAAGTTTCGCATTAGCGAGCGCCTTTCCTTTATCGGTAGTTAATCGCCCTGTAATTTTGGTTTGCGAAAAAGCAAACTGCATACTCAAAAGAATGGTAATTCTTAATAGTAACTTCATGATTTTTAATTTTAAATAATTTTTTGGGGAGCTAAATTACAAATTTTATTTAATTTTATGTGTTATTCTTAATAAGTTAATTACTCTATATGTAATATTAAAACGACTATGCCCTTCAGACCTTTCCTTTATATTACGTTGAGTTTAGTGCTTGGAATTATAATTGGACGTCTTTATAATTCACTTCATTATATGTGTGTTTTTACAGGGCTTTTCACCCTGGTTTTTATTTCTTTTATACTCAGGAAACCAGCATTTTTGTTATTAGGATTCGTTTTTATCGGAATGCTTTCGTACAAAAATTATAATAAGATTTCTACTGATCATTTTCAGCACATTCTTATAAAAAACAGTTATTATGAAGCCTTGCTTTTATCTCAAGGAAAGACTTCGGAAAAGCATTTTACTCAATTTAAAGCGGTGATAAAAAAATCTTTTAATGATTCCATTTCTTTTGAAACAAGCGGTTATGCCTTGCTTTATCTTAAAAATGCTGCCTCTTTGCCTCCCAATAGAACAATCCTGTTTAAGGCGAAGTTTGACACATTAAAGCCCAGCACAAATCCTTATGCCTTCAATTACGCCAAGTATCTTAAAAATAAACGCATTTATCGCCAGAGCTTTGTAAAAAAATTTAAAGTTATTCCCTCACCCTACTGGAATTTTGAGGCTTTTTTTAATAAAATTAAAGTAAACGTTGCTCAAAAAATAACTACAGCGCTTGGAGCTTATGAAGAAACCGCTGTAGCAAAAGCATTACTTATTGGAGATAAAAACGAGCTGTCTTATAAAATAAAAAATAACTATGCCCGTACGGGAAGCATTCACTTGCTGGCAATTTCCGGGCTGCATACTGCAACTATTTACCTAATTCTTTACTATCTTTTATTTTTTTTCCAACTATGTCCCGGTGGTAAGGCAATACAAATTATTCTTTCGCTATTGTTATTGTGGTTTTATGCTGGAATTACCGGGTTCTCTGCCTCCGTTTTTCGGGCAGGTTTAATGATTACTCTTGTTCAACTCTGTGTATTGTTCCAACGTAAGAAAATGCTTATTCACATCCTTTTTCTATCTGCTTTTCTACAACTTTTAATATGTCCCAATCTTTTATTTGATGTTGGATTTCAGCTCAGTTATGCTGCTGTATTATCTATTTTTCTGTTTTTTCCGCTTTTCAAAAATCACTTTCATTTTCGGTTTAAACTTTTTCAATATTATTACCACGCTATTCTCATTACCCTCTTAGCCACACTTGGCACGCTGCCCTTTTCGCTTTATTATTTTAATTTTTTTCCTACCCTTTTCTTGTTATCTAATCTTGTTATCACTCCCCTCTTTGGGTGGCTTATGGTAATAGGATTTATAATGCTTTTGCTGTTAATAACCTCTATCTCTTTTCCCCTGATGAATACTTTATTTTTTGGAATGATTCATTTTATGAATTTATTTATTGAATGGATTTTCAGTTTAGGTATGCAAATAAACGACATCTATTTCTCAGAAGTACAGGTTGTTTTGCTATTTTGTATTATATTAACCCTTTATTTCTTTTTGCGGCTAAAAAAATCTTTTTATCTTTATATGATTCTTGGCTTTATTTTTTTAATGCAAGGCTTTTATTTTTACAAAAAAACAGCGCATTATAATGAATCAGAATTAATTATATTCGATTATCGGAAAAATTCGATTATCGGAATTAAAAATGGATTTGAATTAACGCTTTTCAGCGAGAAAAAACTCTCAAACAAAGAAAAAAAATATTTAATCGAACCCTACCAGTCTCATAATTTCATTTATCATACAAACTATTACCCCTTAGATAGCGCAGTGAATAGCCATCACTATTTAAAAACCAAAAATATCATCCACTGGGCAAATAAAACGCTTTTGATTAACCCGCCCGTAAAAACATCAGCTAAAGTGGATTATATTTTCATTTCGAATCCTAAATTATTAAGCAAATGGAATCAAAAAAATGTGATAACGACCTGTTATGAAAAAACAGGCATAAAATATTATACTTATAAAACGGGCGCGTTCAAGTTAAAGTGCCTTTTTTAAAAACAACATAACTTCTTTCGGTGTATGATAACCCTTTGTCTGACGGATAATTTGACTTTCTTTATTCATTAATATAAAAGATGGATAAACTAAATCTCCTTGCATTGCTTTGTAAGCAAAAAGGTTTATTGTTCTACCATTACTTGCACTTAATAGCTCATATTGAACCCCTTTATACAAAAAAGTGTTTTGCTTTTCAGCGTTAAATTTTACCGGGATATAATACTTGTTAATAAAATTAGAAACTTCTTTGTCATTCCATGTAGTCATATCCATTTTTTTACAGAACCCACACCAATCAGTATAAAAATCAATCAAAATTTTCTTCTCAGGATTTTTTTGTTGTAAGGTTTCTACTTCTTTTATTGCATGCCATTTTACCTGTGAGAACACAGTAGAGCTAAACGCGGTAAGGAAAATAATTAGTTTTATTTTTTTCATGAAATACATATTGATAATTAATTTTTATTTTTTATGACAAAAGTAAACGATTCAAAAATACGATTTTATTTAGAACCCCAAGTTTTATCGCAGAGGGGCTTTTCAAAAAGCATTTTAACAACTGCAAGTCAGTGAAGTGAGGCGAATATAATGCAACGCCCGATAAAAATTAACTGCAAGTCAGCGAAGCTAAACACCAGAGCAGCCTTTTGGTTGTGAAGATTTTAATTTTCGGTAACTGAGTACTTCGACAGGCTCAGTAGACCCCTGTCGAATTAATGAAGCAGTTTGAAGTTGACTGAACTGAACTTAAAGTCAGCAAAGCTAAAGTCAGTGCTGGTTAAAGGTCTCATTTTTCATCTTTAAAATGTTTTGGAAATGCCTTTCGGGGATGTTTTTTAAGTAGATTAATCTGAATTTGGGCATATAAAAATCCAGTGCCGTAACTAAAAAATTGTACAAAAACGGCTATAATAGAAAGCGCGCTTATCTTGATTGATTGATTTCTCATTATAGCATCCATAAAAAGAAGTAAAAGATAGCCGGCAAAGCATGCCATAGGAATTTTAAATAAAACCGGATAGGCAAAAAAAGAAAAAACAAAGAGCAATAAAGATAAAAGACTGCCCAGCATAAAGACTGCCGGTAACCAAAAAGTTATTTTTTTGTAATTCGGATGGAAATAATTGAGCATCGGGCGAACCTTTCCGAAAGCATACACTTGTGCAGAAAATTTTGAAAAAGAACCCCGGCGCTTATGATAAACTATTGCCTTAGAGAATAAACGTGTGGCGAATCCTTTTTCCCACATTCTTAAGGCAAGTTCAGAGTCTTCGCCGGGAAAAATATTACCAAATCCGTTGGTTTGTTTAAAAACTTCTCTCGATAATCCCATATTAAAACTCCGGGGTTGAAAACATTGCACCCGGCGGATCCCTCCGCGTATGCCTCCGGTACTAAGAAAAGAGGTCATTGCATAATTAATAGCTTTTTGCAAATCAGTGAATGATTCATGCGCGGCATCTGGGCCTCCAAACCCATCAATGTATTCATTATTTAATTCGCTTAAAATTTCTTGAATATAAGTTTTTGGAAGAATACAATCCGAGTCTAAAAAAATAAAATAATTTCCATCAGCCTTTTGCATTCCCAAATTTCGAGCAGATGCTGCTCCGGCCTTTTCCTGATAAAGATAGCGAGCCTTAAATTTATTTTGAAATTTTTTAATGACCGATTCACAAGGATGAGGCGACCCGTCTTCAATAACTATCACTGAGAAATCCGGGCAGGTTTGACGGGTTAAACTCATCAGTAATTCCTGCACTTCTTCAGGCCGGTTATACACAGGGATAATAATAGATAATTGAATTTTATTTTGCACGTGAAAAATTAAATCTTAATCCAAAGTTAAAAAAATACATTGACTAAATTTTTTACAAATATATTCGATGAACCACATCAACTGATCCCCACCAAATAAATGTAAAATGAAGGAATATTCTTACTGAAAAAAAACTTATCAACGGTAATTTTAAAAAATTAAAAAGATGAACAAAATTAAAAAAAATCAACGGGTAACCATTAGAGAGATGGGCACCGTTGAAAGGGGCTTGCTGGGAAAAAGGGATAAAAATAATCCCCAATTAAAGCTTACTTTCTCAATGATTAAAAATAATTTGTGGATACGAAGGAAAAGTGCGCTAATAAGCGTAAAACATGCCATTTATATTGAATTAAAAAAGCGAACCCCTTTTTTAACGAATATGATCAAAACCATCTCAGATGTTCTTAAAGATGAAGAATTCAAAGGGTTGAATGGGATAGTTGGAAAGCACCGTGATAAAAAAATCATTATTTTGGGTTTCCAGTCCAACTCAAAGAGGGGCATATAGAAATGATACCCTTTGTGAATGAATTATCTGTCTCTGAAATCGGTGATCATATTAACGAGTCCATTGATTATGAATTAAAACATGAAAAACAGTGGTTTTATACAAGACCATTATGATACTTTGCAGAAGAGAAAAGAAATATACTTCCCAGGCCTTGCGCTAACTGACTGGTATTCTGTTGATATAGATAGTAATTTCCTGCCAATTTCCAATTTTTCATCTCCGCCAATTACTTTTGGATATACGAGAAAAGAAGTATTTATTGTTTATGATCATTTATTTTTTAGCGGCGCCATCATCGGAAAATTTTTGAATGCCGTTGAAGAAGAACCCAAGAAACGGTAATAGAATCTTTTTATAAACTTATGCGTTCAAATCTTTGCAAAAGCACTTTAGTAATAAAATACTTTTTGCAAAGGTCTCAAGGTTTTAATAGAGTATGCGGTAAAGTTTTATCCTATCTCCGCTTTCACAACACCGAAGAGATCAAACGCATTCGAGTCGACAATTGCTACTTCACAAAATTCCCCTATTGGTAAATATACATTTTCTGCTTTTACTAACACCTCATTGTCCACATCCGGTGAATCGAATTGCGTCCTCCCAATAAAATAGTCTCCCTCTTTTCTATCAAAAATACAGCGAAAAACCTTTCCTATTCTTTTTTGATTTAACTCTTGAGATATTTTACTTTGTATTTCCATAATTTCGGCAACTCTTGCCTGCTTTATCTCATTAGGTATTTCATCTAAAAGTGAGTAGGCTGCTGTGTTTTCTTCATGAGAATATGCAAAGCAGCCAAGGCGGTCAAATCGTTGTTCTTTTATCCATTGTTTCAGTAGACTAAAATCTTCTTCTGTTTCGCCGGGGTACCCTGCAATCACCGTAGTTCTTAATGCAATCCCCGGAACTTTTTGGCGAAAGGCATCTAACAGTCGATTCGTTTTTTCAAGCGAAGTGCCACGGCGCATAGAGGTAAGTAGTCGGTTAGAGATGTGTTGCAGCGGAATGTCAAGATAACTGCAAATCTTTTTTTCTTCTCTTATTATATCCAGTACCTCCATCGGGAAACCGGTAGGAAAAACGTAATGCAATCTAATCCACTGTATTTCTTCGATTTTTATCAACCGCTTCAACAAGTCAGCGAGGCGGCGTTCTTTATATAAATCCAACCCGTAAAAAGTTAGATCCTGAGCAATAAGAATTAACTCTTTTGTTCCATTTTTTGCTAGTTTTTCAGCTTCTTTTACTAAATCTTCTATCGGAGTAGAAATGTGCTTCCCCCTCATTAACGGAATAGCACAAAACGAGCAAGTTCGATTGCATCCTTCCGAAATTTTCAAATAGGCGTAATGGCGAGGGGTAGTAATCAAACGGGCGCCTACTAATTCATGTTTATAATCCGCGCCTAAAGTCTTTAGCAGCCGAGGTAAATCACGTGTACCGAAATATTGATCTACACTGGGAATTTCCTTCTCCAAGTCAGATTTGTACCTTTGTGATAAACATCCGGTTACGAATAATTTATCAATTTCTCCTTTTTCTTTAGCCTCTGCATATTGTAGAATAGTATTAATGCTTTCTTCTTTGGCATTCTCAATAAAACCACAGGTATTAATCACTACTACGTTACCTATATCGGATTCATGCGCTACTTCTTTACCACTTGCCTTTAGCTGCCCCATAATGACTTCACTGTCATAGACATTTTTAGAGCATCCTAAAGTAATTATATTAATTTTATTTCGTTTGGCAGATTTTGTTCGCACACTTTTTTAATTTTTCCAGTTTAATTTTTCAAGACAAAGGTAAAATTTTTAGTCTTGGATGTAAAATTAAATCAAGATCTTCAGTTTACTCCTTAGCTATAAATTGAGATAATGCCTGCTGGAGACGGACTGCATAGTAATTGTTGTGCTCTTTTTTCTTAGATTGTTGAGTCACGATATATTCCTTAGTATCCGCGTCATGCTGATTGTATAAAATCAAAGTATTGCCTTTTATATAAAGGTGAAAATCAGCCACGCGATAATGAGGCACATATTCATGCCTATAGACTTGATAATCACCTTTTGTTAAGATTAATGTCTTCAATTCTTCTACATTACTAATTAAAATTTTGCCGACGGGTCTGCCATTATTCATGGTTAATGCCGATAGAGACATTGGCACTGCAAGGAGCAATGCATAAATAAAATTTATCATATCAGGATATTTTTAATGTTATGTAATTATTATATTAATGTTAATTCAAAGTTAACAAATTATTTCTTATAAAACAAATATTTAATATATTTCATTGATATACAAATATTTATGTATTGTTTTAGAATAGATAAAAAGTATAAAAACTTTGGGCTTTAGCTTCAGACTATTTCCTTGCTTCGATGAACTCAGTAACCGGTTATCGAACTTGTTGAGATAAACTCTGCTGCCAGGGATTAAAATTTTCACGATTAGAAGTTTGAGACCGTTGCAGAACACATAAAAAAGTATGAAAAAGAAAGCATTTAGCTTCAAACTGCTTCCTTCTCAAAAAATTAAAATCCTCCACACCCAAAAGGTTGCTCCGGTGTTTAATTTTTATCAGGCGTTGCATTTCGGCAAACTCAATACAAGCATTTTTTTGCTAAAGTACTTTTTGCAATGGTCTCAAATTATACGAAGTTTATTTTTTATTTAAGATTATTTTTGTAAATTTATCCCTGAGTTTAAATTAAAATAAATGAAAAATATAATTGTTGCAATTGATTTAGGAGATTTTTCAAAGAGAATTATAGAATTTGCTGTAGAATTTGTTACTAGCTATCCTGCACGGCTACACTTTATTCATATAGTTTCAACCGATGTTTCTGGCGCTATTGGGGATTTAAATGTTCAGTATGTCCATGAAGTAGAAGAGAATATTATAAAATTAAAAAAAGCGCGATTAAATGAAATCACTGCTTTTATTAAAGAAAAAGGAATTTCTTATGAAGTAGAGGTTGTAGAAGGCGTTGCATCTAATAAAATATTAGAGAAGACAAGAGAGGTTCATGCACAGATGATCATCATTGGGTCTCATGGGCATGGCGCTTTTTACGAAGCCCTTATAGGAAGTGTAGCCCATGACGTTTTAAAAAAGACTGGTACTCCAATGCTAATCGTACCGGATAAATACAGGAATAAATAATTACCGAGACCGTTGCAGAACATATAAAAAGTATGAAAAAGAAAGCATTTAGCTTCAAACTGCTTCCTTAATTCGACAAGTTCAGTAACCATATCAAAAAATTAAAATCCTCACAACCCAAAGGTTGCTCCGGTGTTTCATTTTTATCGGGCGTCGTATTTTTTTGCTAAAGTGCTTTTTGCAACGGTCTCTTACCATACTCAGGACTATTGCTATAACTTTAATTTATTTGATATATGAAGTATTTTATTATCGGGGATGTACATGCGTGTTTGCATACGTATAAGTATTTTTTGAAAAAATATTGGAATCCACAAAAAGAAATCCTGATACAAGTAGGTGATATTGCAAATAAAGGCAGTCATACTTTTGAAACGCTTTTATTCTCAATGGAGCTATCAAAAAAGTATCCTGAAAATTTTATTCAATTAAAAGGGAACAATGAGCATATTTTGCAAAAAGCACTGCATGAAGGAACCATTCCTAAAAAATTAATAAAGACATTAGAAATCAAAGAGGTAAAAAAAGAAAAATTTATAAAATGGCTCACCGGTCTTCCTCATTTTTGGGAGAATGATGCCTTTTTTGTAAGTCATGCAGGTATTGATAAAAATAATAGCTATCCGGTAAGGAAAGATGACTTAAAAATCATTTACACTCGTGAGAATCTTAAAAATATAGGAAAAGCGCAATTTGTGGGACATGTATTTGTAGAATCTCCTTTTCACAATACGATTAAAAATATTTGGTACTTGGATACGGGTACAGGATTGGGTAAAAAATTATCCGGCGTAAAAGTAAAATCGGGAGGCAGTGTAATTGATATTATTTCAACAGAAGTAAAAAAGAAAGATTTTGAAAAATAGAGACATTCGGTTTGTAGAGACATTCAACTTGCGCTGACTTGCAGCGGCTAAAGTGCTTTTTGCAAAGGCTTTATATCATTAATGTAAGTTGTGGGAAATGAGGGATTCGAACCCCCGACCCCCTCGGTGTAAACGAGGTGCTCTGAACCAACTGAGCTAATTTCCCTGAATCAGCAGGCAAAGGTAATTACTTTTTTATTTTTTGCAAATATTTTTCTTTAAAATCTCTGCTACGACGAACGTGCTTCCTCCGACAAATAAAACATCCTGCTCACCTGAATTACGCTTTGCAGAAACAAATGCCTGAGTAATGGCTTTAAAATATTTCGCCCGAAGGCTGCCCGCTTGTTTTTTTAAAATAGGTATGCTCATTTTTCGAGGAGTACTGGGCTCTGCAAAATAATAAAGCGCCTCTTTAGGAAATAGCGGCAGTATTTTTTCTACTTCTTTATCATTAACAAACCCTAAAATTAAGTGTAATTGATTCTTATGAATGCTGTTTAACTGTTCAACAACTGCCCGGATTCCAGCTTCATTATGTGCTGTATCACAAATAATAAGAGGGCGTTTCGATAATATTTGCCATCGCCCTGCAAGCCCCGTGTTTTTAACCACATTTTTCAAGCCTTTTTCAATCGCCTGCGGTGTAATTAAAAAGTCGTCAGACAGTTTTTTTATTGCACTCAACGCAGTGCAAATATTTTTCTGTTGATATCTTCCGTTCAAATCTGAAACAAAAGTATGCGAGGAAAATACGTCTTCAGCAAAAATAATTTCGGCTTCTTCTCTTTTCGCCTTTTCAATAAAAACTCTCTCAGTCTTTTCATGCCGTTCTCCGATAATAACCGGTGTATGTTTTTTAATAATCCCCGCTTTTTCAATGGCAATTAATGGCAAAGTGGTTCCTAAAATATTCATGTGATCGAAGCTAATATTGGTAATTACACTTAAAACAGGGTGTATAATATTCGTTGAATCTAGCCGCCCGCCAAGTCCTACTTCTATTACAGCTATATCGACATTTTGTATCTTAAAATACATAAACGCCATTCCCACAGTCATCTCAAAAAAAGATAACTGATTTTCAGCTAAAAAATTCTTATGCTCAGTTATAAAGCTTGTTACAAAACGTTTGGAAATCTTCTCGCCGTTTACCTTAATTCTCTCACGAAAATCTAGTAAATGAGGCGAAGTGTATAAGCCTGTTTTATATCCGGATTCTTGTAAGACAGAGGTTAGCAAATGAGAGGTAGAACCCTTTCCGTTGGTTCCACCCACATGAATTGTTGGATAATATTCTTGTGGATTTCCTAATTGCTTTGAAAGTTTTACAATATTTCTCAGGTCATTTTTAAGTGCCTGCCTGCCCTTTTTTTGGTACATGGGCAACTGTAAAAACATCCAGTCTAAAGTTTGCTGATAGGTCATCTTTTATTTTTGCGTGCTAAAATATGAGACAATTTCAGAATATATAAAAAAGTATGAAAAAGAAAGCATCTAACTTTAAACTGCTTCCTTACTTCGGCTGTGCTCAGCAACCATCTCAAAAAATTAAAATCCTCACAAATATTAGGTTGCTCCGGCGTTTAATTTTTATCGGGCGTTGCATTTTTTTTGTTAGAATGCTTTTTGCAACGGTCTCAATATTCTATTTGAACCTTTGCAAAAATTACTTTAGTAACCGCAGACCAGTGAAACGAATAAAATACTTTTTGCAAAGGTATTATAAAATTATCTGGCAATATTAACTGACCGGGTTTCACGAATAACGGTTACTCGTACCTGCCCTGGATAGGTCATTTCATTTTGAATTCTTTGTGAAATATCAAAAGATAATTCTTTAGCCTGGCTATCATCTACTTTCTCGCTTTCTACCATTATCCTTAATTCCCTTCCTGCCTGGATGGCATAGGCATTAATTATGCCATTGTAACTTAATGCAATATTTTCTAAGTTTTTTAACCGTTGAACATAAGACTCCGCTACCTGGCGTCGAGCACCTGGCCGGGCACCGGAAATAGCATCGCAAACTTGTACGATAGGAGAAATGATAGCGGTCATTTCGATTTCATCATGATGCGCTCCGATGGCATTGCAAACTTCTTTATTTTCACCGTATCTTTCTGCCCACTGCATTCCCAATAAAGCATGTGGCGTTTCAGATTCGGTTTCAGGAACTTTTCCAATATCATGTAGTAATCCGGCTCTCTTAGCTAATTTAGGATTCAAGCCCAATTCGGAAGACATAATAGCGCATAGGTTAGCGACTTCTCGAGAATGCTGCAGTAAATTTTGTCCATAAGAGGCGCGGTATTTCATTCGTCCTATCTGTTTAATTAATTCATTATGCATCCCGTGTATTCCCAAATCAATAACCGTTCGTTTTCCTACCGCTATAATTTCTTCTTCTATTTGTTTTTTTGTTTTAGAGACGACCTCTTCAACTCGTGCAGGGTGAATTCTTCCATCAGAAACCAGGCGATGCAATGATAGCCGTGCAATTTCACGTCTGACCGGATCAAAACAAGACAACAAAATTGCTTCGGGTGTATCATCTACAATAATTTCAACTCCTGTGGCAGATTCGATTGCCCGGATATTTCGCCCTTCACGACCAATGATGCGTCCTTTAATATCATCTGACTCAATATTAAAAACTGAAACAGAATTCTCAACAGCATGCTCAACACCGATTCGTTGAATCGTATTCAGCACGATTTTTTGCGCTTCTTTTCTGGCGTTTGCCTGCGCTTCTTCCATGGTTTCTCGTATAAAAACCTGGGCTTTTGCTCTGGCTTGTTCTTTTAGGGCTTTTACCAGCTCTTCTTTCGCTTTTTCCGCAGAATAGCCTGAAATACGTTCCAAAGAACTAACATGCTGTTGATATGCCTCCTTTACTTCTTCCTCTTTATGTTTTAAAACTTCTAAACGATTTTGACATTCTTTTGTTTGATGCTCTAAATGAACTCTAGTTTTATGGTTAATTTTTAATTCTTTATTTAACTTATATTCTTTTTCTTTGATCCGCTTTTCTGCATCATTGATTTTTTTTTGTCCTCGTGTTACTAAGCTTTCGTGTTTTGATTTAAGTTCAATAAATTTCTCTTTTGCTTGTAATATCTTTTCCTTCTTTATAGACTCTGCGTCCTTATTTGCTAATTTGATAATCTCCTTTGATTCTCTCTCTGATTTTAAAATCAACTCTTTATTTGCCCTTATAATTCCTTTCTTTAAAAAATTATACGCGATACCAGTCCCAATTATTAGTCCTATAATTATACCGGCAATAATATTCATATATTCCATTATTCTTTTATTACATTAAAATATTGTTTATTCATAAAAAAAACCTGCATTATGCCCTAAGTATAGTAAACTCCTAAAAAAGTAGGATTTGAGCTAAAGACTTCTTCAAGTATCCGCTGAATCTAAAAGATTACGGCACACTTTCTAAAGAACTACTCACTCGTTTAAGCAATTAGTGTTGAATTTACTTAATAAGTTAGAACAATAATGCAGGATATATTTAAATCACTCCATTGAGGAGGATGAACGTCAAACTATTTTTCTTTAATTAAATCAATTAAATAATTAAATTTTTCTTTTTCTCTTTTTTTGTCTTGTTTATGTTCATAATCTTTTGATTCCAACTTTGAGGATAACATTAAAGCACACATTGACAAAACATCTTGTTTGTCCTCTATTTCATAATTTTTTTCAAATTGTTTTATCATTTCATTTAACTTTTTGCCTGCTCTTCGAACTGCTTCTTCTTCACTCCTGTCAATGGTCAGTGGATACATTCGACCGGCCACGCTTATTTTTACTTTAATTTTCCCCTCTGACATTATTCATTAGTATAATGAATTAGGTGGATACATTTGTCTATTTCTTTAGTTAAATGATTGATTTTATTTTTCATTAATCGTCCATGCGTACTACTTCCACTAATTGCATTGGCTATTTTCAAAACGTCGTTTTTATCCTTCATCTTTTCATTCTCATTACGCATTTCTGTTAATTCCCGCTCCAGGAACTTTAATCTTCTTTCCAAAAAAGCATTCTTATTTCTTAGGGTATTATTTTCTTTTAATAAAGATATAATACTTTGTTTTAATGTTTTATATAGCTCTTCGGATGATGCCATGAGTTTAATAACAAACGCATAATAAATGCTTACAAAATTACACTTTATTTTTCAATTTTTCAATTTTATTTAAATTGATATTGCTAAATTTTGATAGATTTTCAGAAAAAGTAAAAGTCGATCAAATTGATCGACTTTTACTTTATTTATAATTATGTTTTACTATTAAGATTCTTTATTATCTTAGGTTAATTTCAACTCTTCGGTTTTGTGCTCTACCTGCTTTTGTTTTATTGGTTGCAATCGGTTTTTCTTCTCCGTGCCCCTCAGCAGTTAGTCTGTCTGCATCAATTCCATTTTCGATTAAGAAATCTCTTACTGCATTTGCTCTTGATTCAGATAGTTTCTGATTTGAAGAAGCTCTACCTACACTATCGGTATATCCTTCTATCGCAAATTTAGCATTTGAATACTTTTGCAAGATAGTGATAATATCTACTAATACAGGTGTAGAAGCCGCTTTGAGGGATGATTTCCCCGTGTCAAACAATATGGTTTTAGCATAGCTGTTTAGCTGTTCCTGAACCTCTTGGGTAACTACTGGAGGAGGAGGGATAGGACAACCGTTGTTTTCTTTTGGTCCGGCTTCATTTACGCAATTATCATCTTTATCTAACACGCCATCATTATCTGTATCTTTCCATGGGCAGCCGTTGTTTTCTTTTGGTCCGGCTTCATTTACGCAATTATCATCTTTATCTAACACGCCGTCATTATCTGTATCTTTCCATGGGCAGCCGTTGTTTTCTTTTGGTCCGGCTACATCAACACATTTATCAACATTATCATAAACACCATCTCCATCTGTGTCAGGACAGCCGTTATTTTCTTTTGGTCCAGCTAATTCAGGGCAGGCATCTTTTGTATCAGGAATACCGTCACTATCTGTGTCAGGACAGCCGTTAAATTCTTTTAAGCCTGCAACATTAGGGCACTCATCATGTTTATCGTAAATCCCGTCATTATCGCTGTCTTTTGCTCCAAATCGGAACACGACACCGGCAGAATGTTGGAAAAAATTCCCGTAATCTCTTGAAATATCAGGTAGCCAGTTATAGTTTGATTCAATGTTGATTCCAAAATTTCTTGTGAACCATAGATTAAATCCTACTCCTCCTGAAACGCCTAAAAAATTCTCATCTTCTAAGCCGGATCCTTCTTTTGCTGCTTCACTTTGTTTACCGGCTCCTGCTTGAAAAGCATCCGAAAAATCATATTGTACGTAATTTGCCCCCACTCTAATATAAGGGTCAAGGAAAAAACTTTCTTTTAATAAATAGCCGTTGGCAAATTTATATTTAACCCCTAATCCTGCATTTAAGAAAAATTCATCGTCAATTAAATTATCTGTTATTGACTCATGGTATAAATCTCTTTTATAGTCGATTTGACCAATAGACACTGCCAGGTCTAATGCAATGGACTTATTAAGCGAATATCCGACATTCAACTTGGATAATGGGGGAACGAACGAATAATTATCGGTCTTGAAAAAACCATCGAATGTTCCTCTTACCGAAGAAAAGTCCACAGCATGGGTTCCTACTCCGATCAACCATTTGTTATCAGAGTTTTGGGCAAATACCGTATTAGCACATAAGGCGAAAGATACGGCAAGTAATGTTAATTTAAACTTTCTCATAATTTTCAAATTTAAGCATATTATTAACTGTAATTTCTCGGCAAATATATAACATTTTTTATTTTATTTTCAAAATTCTTTCAAAATCTCTTTTTATGTCTTTTCTTTTTATGCTTTCACGTTTATCATAGTGTTTTTTCCCTTTTGCTAATGCGATATTCATTTTTGCTAACCCTTTGTCATTAATGAAAACCTCGAGCGGAATAATCGTTATCCCCTTATTAATCAATTTTCGTTCCAATTTTTTAATTTCTTTCTTATTTAATAATAATTTTCGTTCTCTTTTGGGTTTATGATTATAGTAAGAGCCGTAACGATACTCGTCTATGTGCATATTTACACACCACATTTCTCCTTCTTTTAGTTCACAAAAACTCTCGGAAATAGAAACTTTCCCAGCTCTTATTGATTTTATTTCGGTTCCTTTTAATTGAATGCCCGCAGTATAGCGGTCTAAAATTTCATAATTAAAAGACGCTTTTCTGTTTTTTATCCTTATACGCTGCTGCATAATACTTTGCTTACTTCAGAGTACTTAGTTCTTTCAGGGTAGGCAAGCTATGCCAGCTCCATTTCTTTTTTACTATCCCCTTTTCTATTAAAATAATACCGGGGCTTGATCGGATAATCGTTTTTAATGCAATGCCATCTAAATAATAAACCTTGTTAAACCCTTTCATGTCAACTGAGGATAAGAGGTAATAATTGTACTTTTGTTTTTCTAAATTTTTAATGAAAGGGTTTAATTTTTCATTTTTTTCGTTTGTATAAAGTTCATAATTTATAATTAAAAATACCTTATCTCTATTTAATATCTGTTGAGTAAATGAGTCATCTTTAATCACGAAATCGTGAATTTTAGCAGGAATCCCTTCGTCTATCCTTTTTTCTTGTGTTAGCTTTGTCTGAATTTCCCATGCTTCCTTTTGCCACCAGTTGTCTTTAATATATTCCTTTGAATCAATTATTTTTTTCTCTCCGGTTTCTTTATTTTTTAAGGTATAATCAATTTTAACCGTTGGCTTTTTTTGATCTTTCATATTTTGCTTCAAATTTTCTCCTACAGCATACGGTCTAAAATCAATTATAGGGAGATAATGCACGCCACAATAGGCAATCGATGCACTGGTTATTGTTAAAATTGGCAATAGAATAAAATTCACGCGGAGAGAAAACAAAGGGGTTATATATCGAGCCCCTATAAGTAATATAATAAGCGCTAAGAGCAGTACTAAATTCTTATAAAAACTTTCCCAAGAATTTAATTTTAGCGCATCTCCAAAACATCCGCAATCCTGTACTTTATTATAATAAGCAGAATAAAATGTAAGAAATGAAAATAAAACCATGAGACCTAACAACGACCAAAGCGTAAATTTCTTAGCTGCTCCGAGTAACAAAAAGATTCCCAGCATGGTTTCAGCGATCACAAAAACAATGGAAATGTAAAGCGTATATGGTTGCAAAAAGACAAGGCTGAGTGCATCTTCAGAGAAATATTCCTGCAACTTGTATGATGTACCCGTAGGATCGACTAATTTTACAAACCCGGAAAGCGTGAATAAAATGCCTACCAAAATCCGAATTATGTTGATGATATATCTTTTCATTTTTTGAAGATTGACGGAATTAAAAAAATAAAAATGTTTTAAGGGCGCTAAGTTAATGAAGAGGGGTTAAATAAGCAAAATATAGCGAATAGTAACCATAACCCGAGACCGTTGCAAAAAGCACGCTAACAAAAAAATGCTTGTATTGAGTTTGCCGAAATGCAACGCGCAATAAAAATCAAACACCGGAGCACCCTTTTGGGTGTGGAGGATTTTAATTTTTTGAGATGGTTGCTGAGCACAGCCGAAGTAAGGAAGCCGTTTGAAGCGAGATGCTTTCTTTTTCATACTTTTTTATGTGTTCTGCAACGGGCTCACTTTCTTCATATCTAATCTATCTTTCATTCCCTTGCAACGGTCTTAAGTATTTTATTTCTTTCTAAACCACACTTGTATAGGTACGCCGTTAAAATTCCAGTGTTTTCGTATTTGGTTTTCTACATAGCGCTTATAAGGCGCTTTGATGTATTGTGGTAAGTTAGCGAAAAAAGCAAACTGGGGTGCGTGTGTGGGTAATTGCGTGCAGTATTTAATTTTAATATATTTCCCTTTAATTGACGGCGGCGGATAATTTTCAATAATCGGAAGCATGACTTCATTTAATTCGCTGGTTTTAACCTTGCGCATCCTATTCTCATAAACAGTTAATGCAGTTTGCACAGCTTTATAGATTCGCTGCTTAGTTAAGGCGGAAATAAAAAGAATCGGAACATCGTTAAAGGGCGCCATTTTTTCTCGGATTTGATCCTCAAATTTTTTCACGCTGTTTCCGTCTTTTTTTACGAGGTCCCATTTATTAACCAGAATAAGAACCCCTTTTCGGTTTTTTTCTACGATAGAAAAAATATTCAAATCCTGTCCCTCAAATCCTCGCGTAGCATCCACAAGCATCAGACAAACATCCGCGTGTTCAATGGCACGAACGGCGCGCATAACCGAATAAAATTCTAAATCTTCATTCACTTTGGCTTTTTTTCGCATTCCTGCTGTATCGACAAGTATAAAATCAAGACCAAAACGATTATAACGAGTCTCTAAGGAATCTCGCGTAGTTCCAGCCATTTCAGTTACTATATTTCTATCTTCTCCAAGCAGTGCGTTGATAAAGGTCGATTTGCCAGCATTCGGCCGCCCGATAACCGTCAGGCGAGGCAGCCCTTCCGATGGATCTATATAGTCTTGCTCAGGAAATGAAGCCACTAAATCATCTAAAAGTTCTCCTGTTCCAGAACCGGAAATTCCTGACACACAATAATATTTTGGAAACCCGAGCGAGTAGAATTCTATGGCATCTATTTCTTTTCTTCCATTATCTACTTTGTTTACCATCAAAAAAGTCGGTTTTTCCGTTTTCCTTAGCAAATCAGTAATTTCTTCGTCTAACTGCGTTACGCTATCGTTTACATCTACCATAAAAATAATAGCCGTTGCCTCTTCAATCGCTAATCGAACCTGTTTTCGGATTTCCCTTTCAAAAATATCCTCCGAGCCTATAAGGTACCCTCCGGTATCAATCACAGAAAATTCCACCCCATTCCAATCGCTTTTCCCGTATTGGCGGTCGCGCGTTACCCCGCTCACTGAATCTACGATGGCCTGCCGCCGCTGAATTAATCGATTAAAAAAGGTAGATTTACCCACATTCGGACGCCCCACAATCGCGACCCTGTTATTTTTCATCTTTCCATTTATCTGCCGCAAAGATATTGATTTAATTCGGGCTTTCATATTTTTGATAGCCCCTGCTGCTGCCGATTTGAGACCGTTGCAAAAAGCACGCTAACAAAAAAATGCTTGTATTGAGTTTGCCGAAATGCAACGCCCGATAAAAATTAACTGCAAGTCAGCGCAAGCTAAACACCGGAGCAATCTAGTGATTGTGAGGATTTTAATTTTTTAAGCTGGTTGCTGAGCACAGCCGAAGTAAGGAAGCAGTTTGAAGCGAGATGCTTTCTTTTTCATACTTTTTTATGTGTTCTGCAACGGTCTTGATTTTTATCACGAAGGCGTACATAAAATCTTTTTACCCCGGATTCTTTTTTGGGCGTTCCCGCCTGGCGGCGGTCGGGCTATCCGCTACATCTTTTTCTTGGAGCAAAAGCCTGCCCCAAGAAAAAGGATACCGATTCTATCCCTAACGCTCCTCCCGAAGACCCCTGAACCTTCTTTCCCTTCCTTTAAGGATTGAGACCTTCGCTGACTTTTAGTTCTATTCTTTTTTTTGTGCATTTCAGGAGATAAGGTAAACATACTTTTTACCCAATACAAAGCAACCCAATACTTCTTCATTCGTTTTAAAAAAATTTATCACCTGATGTAATAAAATTTACCACCTGATGTAACAAAATTTATCACCTGATGTAACAAAATTTACCACCTGATGTAATAAAATTTACCACCTGATGTAATAAAATTTATCACCTGACGTAATAAAATTTATCCTTTGACATAGCAATTTTTTTATTTAAGAAAAATAGTTGCATAAATTTATAAAAATTTCTATCTTTGAACCAATTATTAATGATAACGTTATAAAGCGATGAGATATAAATTAGTACAAAAAAGTAATCCCGTAAAGCCTAAAGATCCAAAAAAGTGGTATGCCTCTGCATTACATACCGGTACGATAACCCTTCATACCTTATCAAAAGATATTGCAGGCCGTTCTTCTCTAACGGCTGGAGACATTAGTAACGTCATTGAAAATTTAATGGAACGACTGCCGCAATATCTTATCAAAGGCAACAGTGTTAAACTGGGTAATTTGGGGACTTTTCGCCTTTCGCTCTCCAGTGAAGGCGTAATAAAGAAAGAGGATTTTACGACAAAAAAAATCAAAAAGACAAAAATGTTATTTAGACCCAGTACAGAATTAAAAAGCGAGTTGGCACAAATTAAATTCGAGCATGAGTAATGAAGCGCCTTCAAGAAGAATCCCTTAAATAATACTGACCCCGTGAGCAAAAACATTTTAGTATCCTATTTTAATATCTGCCTAGGTCCTTTTCTGATGCTTGTAACCTTATTCATGGCTCCCCCTTTTTCTGATATGAGCGTTAAGGCTTGGCATACTACAGGGCTTACCTTATTTATGGCAACCTACTGGATTACAGAAGCCATTCCTATCCCTATTACCTCATTACTTCCTATTATCTTAGTTCCTTTATGCGGTATTGCTGGTTTAGAGGAGGCTACCGCAGGTTTTTCCAATCCTGTAATTTATATTTTTTTGGGCGGGTTTATTCTGTCTCTTGCCATGGAAAGCACGAAGTTACATAAGCGTATTGCCATTAATGGACTTTCTTTAATAGGTACGCGGCCAGTTTTACAACTCGCCGGTTTTATGATCATTACCGCTTTCCTTTCTATGTGGATTTCTAACACCGCGACTTCGGCTATGATGCTTCCTATCGCGCTGTCTATTATTTCGGTGGTTGATAATTACAAAGAGAAAGGGAAGAAAGACCACTTTACTAAGGCTTTATTGCTTGGCATTGCTTATTCAGCTTCGATTGGAGGTATTGCGACCTTAATTGGAACGCCGCCTAATGTTTTTCTCGCGGCATTCTTAGATGACCAAGGGATAGCCATGAGTTTTTTAGATTGGATGATGATTGGTTTGCCCTTCACGATAATCATGTTAACCGCATGCTTTTTTGTGCTTGTGAAATTAAATAAAGTTAGTTATCGACCCTTACCAGAGTTACGGCAGTATTTACATCAGAAAAAATGTAAATTAGGAATATTACGGCGTACTGAAAAGATCGTGCTTATCATTTTTTTAATCACCGCAACCGCTTGGATCACTCGGGATCAGTTGACCAAGATAACGGGATTACCGCTGTCCGATACTGGCATCGTCATGATTTCGTCCGTTTTGTTGTTCATTTTTCCATCGGATAAAAAAAGCAGGTCTCGGATCCTCATAGCAAAAGATCTAAAAAAAATACCTTGGGGCGTATTAATTTTATTTGGCGGGGGCTTATCCCTTGCTGAGCAAATTCAAAACTCAGGGCTTGCAGGTTTTATAGCCTCAAAACTTACCGAGTTAAGCAAACTTCCATTATTATTTGTTATTGCTTGCGTTTTATTGATCATTATTTTTCTGACAGAACTCACTAGTAATACGGCAACGACGGCAGCGTTTTTACCTATACTTGCCCCTATTGCCCATGCAATGGGGGTAAATCCTTTATTTATAGTAATTCCAGCTACTATTGCTGCGAGTTGTGCTTTTATGATGCCGGTAGCCACTCCGCCCAATGCAATTGTATTCGGATCAAATAAACTTGCTATAAAAGATATGATCAAAACCGGCTTTTACTTAAACCTAATCGCGGTCATTCTCATTACCCTGTTGAGTTATCTTTATATTAATCTTTAATTTGTGGGGCTTGATATTTGACATGAAATTCTTGAAGAATAGATACGAAAGCTAAAGGTCTGTTAATTTATGGGAATTTAAAACTCCTGAGATTTCGACTAAACGGATACATTCCACCGCTTCTTTTACATCATGCGCACGTAAAATCTTAGCCCCTTTTTGCAATGCGAGGGTATGTAAGACAGAAGTTCCGTTTAAGGCTTCTTTTGCTGTGATATGAAGGGGTTTATAAATCATACTTTTTCTTGAAATACCGATAAGCGTAGGTAGAGAAGGGTCTCCAATAAGTTCATAATGATGTAATAACTGATAATTATGCGCAAGGGTTTTACCAAAGCCAAATCCTGGGTCTAATATAATATCGTTTACACCAAGCGCCCGCAGTTGATGGATTTTTTTACTAAAGTATTGATTCATTTCAAGAATTACATCAGCATAATGCGGGTTGTTTTGCATATCTTGTGGTGTTCCTGCCATGTGCATTAAAATGTAAGGCGTTTGTAAGTCTGCAACCGTTTGGAACATATCAGCATCAAGATTACCTCCTGAAATATCATTGATGATGCACGCCCCTGCTTCGACCGCTTTTCGTGCAACTTTAGCGCGAAAAGTATCCACAGAGATAAGCAGATCGGGAAATTCATTGATTATCTCCTCAATAGCCGGAATAACCCGTTTTAGCTCTTCATCAACGGGGATGTTTTCTGCTCCGGGTCTGGAAGAATATCCTCCGATATCGATAAATACGGCGCCCTCGTTTATCAGTTTTTCTGTTTGGTTTAAAATCGCTTTTGGCGTGTTATAACTTCCTCCGTCAAAGAAAGAATCGGGCGTTACATTGAGAATCCCCATGACTTTGGGTTGTTCTAAATTAATTAATTTTCCTTTACAGTTTATATTCATTTTTTTGATTTTTAGATGAATTTCAATTAAGTTTGGCGTTTTGATCTATTAAAAATATGTCTAAAACAGACCGGCAATTTGATAAAATTATTGCACACTGCCAATCTATTTTTGAAAAAAAAATGAAAGATTACGGCGCTGCCTGGCGAATACTTCGTTTATCTTCGTTAACTGACCAATTATTTATCAAAGTTAACCGCATTAGAACGATTCAGGAAAAAGGACATAATAAAATAGAAGATTCGATTCATGAGGAATTTGCAGGCATTATAAATTATGCGGTAATAGCACTGATGCAATTATCGCTGCCAGAAACTTCACAACCGGATTTAGAGGTGCAGCAGGCGGTAGAGGGTTACAAAAAATATGTAACGCAAGCTAAGGCACTGATGCAGAAGAAAAATCACGATTATGGAGAAGCGTGGCGCGATATGCGGGTGAGCAGCATAACGGATATGATTTTACAAAAAATTGTCCGGGTCAAAAAAATTGAAGATAATCAGGGAAAAACGATTATTTCTGAAGGATTAGAAGCTAATTATTTCGATATACTTAATTATGCCGTTTTTGCATTAATTTTACTGGAACCTGACTAATTTATTAAACTCTTTTAGCTTACGCAGACTTGCCTTTGTTAGAGTGCTTTTTGCAAAGGTCTCTCAAAATTATATGCAACGGGGTTCTATCATTAATAGACAATTCTTTACTGTTTGAGACCGTTGCAGAACACATAAAAAAGCATGAAAAAGAAAGCATCTAACTTCAACGGGCGTTGCATTTCGGTAAACTCAATACAAGCATTTTATCGCTAAAGTACTTTTTGCAAAGGTCTCGTATTATTTTTCGTCTTACTCTACCTGAGAATTTGTTTTCTTTCCGCGTCTAATCGAATCATAATAAAGACCATCAATGAAAATCCCCAAAGAGAAGATCCGCCATAGCTTATAAAAGGAAGAGGGATTCCAATGGTAGGGAATAAGCCCATAACCATAGCAATGTTAAGGGTGAAATGAATTAAAAATATGCTGGCAATTGTATATCCAAAATAACTTGAAAAGATATTTTTTTGCCGGTGCGCAAGCCAAAATAAGCGCATCAAAAAAATACCATAAACTATAATAAAAAGGGTGCTTCCTACAAATCCCCTTTCCTCTCCTATGATGGTAAATATATAATCTGTTTCCTGCTCAGGCACTATATTCCCTCTTGCCATATCACTTTTCATATAGCCTTTTCCATAAAATTCTCCTGCGGCAATGGCAGATTTTGAAGTGTAAAGATTGTATCCATTTTTTTCATTACGAATTTTTTTATTCGTATCATCAAGAAAGAGAATTTCTATACGGTCTTTTTGATGAGGTTTTAAACGATTAAAAATAATATGTGAAGTAAAAATAATCCCAAAACAAATAAAGACGCCTAAACAAGAAAAAAGGTAGATAGAAAATTTTTTAATATAAAAGATAAATCTCAGAAGGGTGAAAATAAAAAGAAAAAGAAAAAAGATAAGTACTGAAAAGAGTAACTCATTCGCTTTGAAAAAAACTACCAGGTCAGAAAAGGAAACGCCAATAATAAACAGGATAATAAAAGCCAGACCGACAATCAAAATTGGTTTTACCATCCATACACGATGAACAAATAGCCCAACTAAAAATCCGGAGAATACTAGCACAGAGCCATCATCAGGCTGCATTTTGATGAGAATCAATGGCAATGCCCAATAACTTAAGACACGTATTAAATTGATAGGGCTTTTTATTTCTAATTTAGGTGTATTGAGTAAGTTGGCGATCATTAATGCCGTTCCAATTTTAGCGAACTCAGTAGGTTGAAGACTAAACGAACCCATTGAATACCACGAAGTAGCGCCGTTAATGGTGTTCCCAAATATAAATAAGCCGACAAGTAATAATAAGGTAATGAGGTATAAAATTCCAGCAAAGCGTTCATAGAACGACTGAGAAAGAGAGAGCGCAATGAATATTAACGGTAATCCTGCAAGAACTAATATTAATTGTTTCATTGCTTTCATGTGATTTACGGCATTAATTGAGCGCAAACCAAACACTACAAGGGTAAAAAAAAGTAGAATGGTTAACCAATCTATATTGGATAGGATATTTCTATTTTTAGACTGCAAATGTTTATTATTTAATATTTTATCCTCTAATTTTTATTTCTTCAACGGCTTTAAAAGCATTTTGGATGTTTTTTATCAGTGCATCCATGCGGCTTTTTCTTTTATTTTCTTGAACTTTTTTATAATAATCAACCGCCTGCTTTTTATAGAGATGAAAAAAACTTTTTTCTGTCATGCGCTTTTCTAATTTTATTCGCTTAACCGTTCCCGTTAAATATTTTTCTGCGATTAAAGAAGATATAGGAGCTGCCCAAGAAGACCCCCAATGTGCATTTTCTACAATCGTGGCAATGGCAATTTTTGGGTGCTCAACCGGAGCAAATAGGATAAAAACAGAATGGTCTTCTCCTTGAGAGTTTTGTGACGTACCTGTTTTCCCTGCCATTGGAATAGGAGGATAACGAATACTAGCCGCGGTACCATCAAGAAAAACACGTTTCATTCCTTTAATGACTGATTTGAAGTATTTGGGATTTATTAATGTGGTATTTTTTTTACGATAAATAGAGTCAGTCATCACTTTATTGCCAATAGCTTTTACAATATGCGGGGTGTAATAAAATCCTTCATTAGCAATTGCCGCAGTAAAATTAGCCATTTGCAACGGAGTTAATTCTACTTCTCCTTGCCCTATTCCGTTTGAAACAGAAGCCATCACATTCCATTTTCTTTTAGCATAAGAGCCATAATAACGGTTATAAGTATTGGCAGAAGGTATTTTCCCCCGACTTCCTTCGTGAACATCATTACCAAACCAGGAATCTAATCCGAAACTCCGTAAGTATTCCCGCCATTTATTTATACCAATAGAATCATTGTGATATTTTTTTATAATATCTCGATAAGTGGCGGCAAAAAAAGTATTACAAGAACGGGCAAGGGCTATATCAAGTGTCATTGGGCGGTTATAATAGCCACAATGACAACTTATTTTACGTCCGTGCCCGAGTGAAAATCCATGCCTACATATATACTTCGGAACGGACTCCTGTATGATACCTTCTTGTAATCCAATAAGTGCTATTAGGGGTTTAAAAGTAGATCCGGGCGGGTAAAGACCTGCTGCTGCCTTGTTATTCAATCGGTTGTAAATACTATCGTTGTTATAAATCGGATAATAATGATTAAAATTTTGACCGTTCATATTATTCGGATCAATGTACGGGGAAGATACCATGGTAAGTATTTCACCGGTATTCGGATCAATAGCCACTATTGCCCCTCGTTTATTTTGCATTACCTTCTCAGCATATTGTTGTAAATCAAAGTCAATAGTCAACTGTATATCCTTACCGGCAACAGGTTTAATATCTCTTTTTCTTCTATTATAACTTCCGATAATATTTCCTCTTATATCGGTTCTGAAGTATGATATTCCTTTTCTTCCTCTCAATATTTTTTCGTAGGAGGCCTCTACTCCGGCTTTCCCCACACGATCATTTTCATTATAATATCCAATGCTGTCTTCTTCCAGCTGGTGAGAGGATATTTTTCTTAAATAGCCTAAGATATGATAACCTGAGTGAATAAGATATTCTCTTGAAGTTTGGTTTGTGATCGTGATGTTAGGGAAGCGATATATTTTTTCCTGAATACGGGCAATTTCATTCTGTACTACATTTTCTCTTATCACAAATGGAGTATTATATTTAAATCGGGCTTTTTTTAGAACTTTATTGAGTTTTGCCTTGCTTATATGAAGCAGTTTACAAAGACCTAAAGTATCAAATTTTTTGCCTAAGCCTCTGCTGTAAGTCAGTTTAATATCATATAAGGGTTTATTCGCAACTAATAGTTTTCCATTTCGGTCGTAAATAAACCCTCGTTCAGGCAGTGTCATTTTTTTTTTGATGGATAGATTATAAGAAGACGTAATATACTTATCATTCCATAGTTGTAACTGGGCTAATCTTAATATAAAAACCCCTATAATTACCAGAATAATTACCAGAAAAATATCCACTCTTATTTTGCTATTTTTATCCATCTATATTTTTATTTTAAAAATACTATAAAATAACAGAATAATTATAAAAGTAATTATACTGCTAATTATTGATTTAAGCAAGGACGGGTAAAAGGCATTAAGATTAAAATTTTCTACAGAAAAAATAATAAAATGATGAATCAAAATTAAAAGAAAAATACTCAGGAAAAACCTTAGATGGCGACGCTTACGTATTGGGAACGCATTTTTACCCTCTTTAACTATACCCAATTGTTTCCATAAAGGTTCTCTAATAAAGGCAATCAATGTTATTCCTAAAGCGTTGATCCCTCCGGTATTGAAAATCTCATCTAGTAATAATCCTAATAAAAAAGCGTAGAAAATAAGGTTCATTCTGTTTTTATTAGGGAACACGAATACGAAAAATGAATAAACCAGCGGGTTAAGCCATGAGAATAAATTTATATTGCTAAAAATAAATACCTGGACTATTATAGTGGCAAGTCCCATTAAGATGAATTGAATATGTTTTTTAATAATGGACATAAAGACTATCCGTTTCTGCTTTATCTAAATCGGTAATAATATACGCGTGCTTAATTTTTGAGAAGTTTTCAAAAAGTTTAACCTCGGCAATATACTCATGCTGACCTTCTTTCAGTTTAAAATTCTCAATGGTTCCAATTGGGATCCCGGAAGGAAATATCTGGGACTGCTTTGAAGTTACCACCGTATCGTTTATCTTAACAACAAGATGTTTAGGCAGATCCGTTAGCTGTACATATCCTGGATTTTGACCGTTCCATGTAATCGTACCAAAGATTCCCTTATGTTTAATATTTCCATCTACACGAATATTTTTATTTAAAATAGAAATTGCTCTTGAGAATTTTTGAGTGGTATAGTCAATAATTCCTATTATTCCTTTATCCGTAATCACTGCCATGTCAGGGTGAATATGGTCTCGTTTTCCCTTGTTTAAGTGCAGGTAATTATTATTTTTATTGATAGAATTCCAAATGATGCGTGCCGGGATGTATCGGTAACGCTGATATTGAGAAGAATCAATGACTTTTATATTACGCTCATTGGCAAGATAAATACGCTTTATTAAAGATAACTTTGTTTTTAAGTTTGCATTTTCTGTTAATAATCGTTGGTTTTCCATGCCAAGTGTAAGATATTTTGAAAATTTGTTTTCAATTATATAAAACTCTCCAGCAATACCATTAAACCCATTCAACAGTACTGTATTATGAAAATAATAACTTTTTATAATCAATGCACTTGCTATTATTTCTAAAAACAGAAAAACAAAAAAGTATTTTTTTTTCTTTATAAAATAAAATAAGTCCATCACTTATATAAAGATCTCTACGACATTAAGAAATTAAACTTATTAATATTTTTTAATGCTACGCCTGTACCTCTTACAATCGCTCTTAAGGGATCTTCTGCTACATAAACCGGCAGTTCTGTTTTTTTAGAAATCCGTTCATCTAAGCCCCTAAGTAATGCGCCTCCACCGGCCATATAAATTCCTGTGTTATATATATCTGCAGCTAACTCTGGAGGGGTAATGGATAGCGTTTCCATTACAGCGTCTTCAATTCTTAGAATAGATTTATCCAAGGCACGGGCTATTTCTTTATAACTTATTGCCAGTTCTTTGGGCTTGCCACTTAATAAATCTCGCCCTTGTACTGCCATATCTTCTGGAGGATGCATTAAATCTTCTATCGCCGCGCCTAAGTTAATTTTTATTCTTTCCGCTGTTTTTTCTCCTACATAAAGATTATGCTGTGTACGCATATAATAAGAAATGTCTGAAGTGAATACATCTCCGGCTATTTTTACCGATTTATCACAAACAATTCCACTAAGTGCAATCACTGCTATTTCAGTGGTTCCTCCACCAATGTCAATAATCATATTTCCTTTGGGCTGCTGAACGTCTATTCCAACACCGAGTGCTGCAGCCATAGGTTCATAAACTAGTTTTACGTCTTTCGCATTTACATGATTTGCAGAGTCTCTTACTGCTCTTTTTTCAACTTCTGTAATACCTGAGGGAATGCAAATAACCATCCGAAGAGAAGGGGGGAAAAAACGTTTTTTTAAAGACGGGATACTGTAGATTAGTTCTCGTATCATTCCTTCAGAGGCTTGAAAATCAGCAATAACGCCATCTTTTAATGGTCGAACGGTTTTAATATTTTCATGAGTCTTTCCCTGCATTTGTTTTGCCTTCTCGCCAATGGCAATTAACTTTCCTGTTTGTCGATCAATAGTTACAATAGAGGGGCTGTCCACCACAATTTTATTATTATATATGATAAGTGTATTTGCTGTTCCTAAATCTATCGCGATATCGTGAGTCATAAAATCAAATAACCCCATAGTTGTCTTTTTTTATAATTTGTTTGTATAAATTAAAATTCAATAAAATATTCTTGAAAAAATTATTTTAATTTGAGTGCATACGGTAATTTAGCCTGTATCATGCTTTTATCTTTTAAATCATTAATAGTTTTATACGTTTGGTAAATTTCATCTCCCAAAGTTTCTTTTACTAAACTTTTAAAATTCGTTTTATTATTTCCAAAAATGGTTCCTAATAGTAATTCCCATTCTGTTTTTTTGCGTGGAAGAGCAAGTATGTCATATTGTTTAATTTTTGCTTTTTTTGCTGCAATAAAAATAGCGGTATTTAAATCCCCGAGAACATCAACCAAGCCTATTTTCTTTGCACTGATACCTGACCAAACGCGACCTTGTCCAATAGAATCTACTGCATCTTTTGACATTTTTCGATTTTTGGCTACATGGTTTAAAAAACGGTCGTAAATTTCTTCAATATTTTTACGGATTACTTTTCTATAAGCTGGTGTAATCCCGTTAATCAGGGGTATGGTTTTTGGGTTGGTATGTGTGCTGATAACTTCGGTAGTAATTCCTATTCTTCCCGCTAGTTTTTTAATGTTCGGAATGGCACCGAAAACCCCTATAGATCCTGTAATGGTATTAGGAGAGGAAACAATGGTATCAGCAACGGTTGAAATATAATAGCCCCCTGAGGCTGCAATGCCTCCGAAAGAGACAATCAAAGGTTTTTCTTGTCGTAAAAGATCTAATTCATGTAAAATTCTTTCAGAAGCGGCGGCATCTCCTCCCGGAGAATTTATGCGTAAAACAGCTGCTCTTACTGAAGGATTTTCCTTGGCTTTTTTTATTTCTTCAATAATGTTTTGGTCTTGAATTCCTTGTGTTCCATTTCCGGGCTTAATTTCCCCTGTAGCATAAATAATTGCTATTTTATTATGCTGGAACGGTGCTTTTGTAGTGTAAAGATAGTCGGAAATTGAAATAGTCTCCCGACCTTTCATATCCAATAGTTTTTGATAATCATTACTGTATTTTATTCCGTCAATTAGTCCTGAATAAACGGCATCCTGATCGACAAACCCTTTTAAACTATCAGTAAGAAGATTAAACTGTTCTTTAGACAGGTTGCGAGATTGTGAGATTTCTTCCGATAGGGTTGCCCAAATATCATCAATTAACATTTGCGTTTGCTCTTTATTGGCAGAACTCATTTTATCAAGAGAATAAGGCTCAACTGCCGATTTATATTTTCCGTGTTTAATGATATCAAATTCTATGCCTGCCTTATCCAGAAGTCTTTTATAAAAAGTAACCTGCGCATTAATCCCTGCTAATTCAATATAAGATAAAGGAGAAATAAAAATAGAATCAGCTACAGACCCTATATAGTAATCCTTTTGTGAGAGAACATCGCCGAAAGCGTAAATAAATTTACCGGAGGTTTTAAAACTCTTAAGGGCATCTCGAATAGATTTTGCCTGAGCATAGTCAGCATTTGTGTTTTTCAATTTTAATGAAATGCCCTTAATATTACTATCATGTCTTGCATGACTTATCACTTTTAGTAAATCGTTAAAAATAGTATAGTGAGGCTTCTTAAGCTTAGATAAATGAGTTAAATATAGTGACTGTTGATTATAGTTTTCTGTTATTGGTAAACTTAGATCAATAGATAAAATCGTATTTTTTTCTATTTTTTCATGTGTGCTTTTATTATTTCCAAAATTAAATGCTGCGATTGCACTAGAAATTATTATAAAGAAAACTAAAGGGAAAATCATCATAATAGATATTCCTACAATTACTGCTAATACTGTTTTAAAAAATGACCTCATCTGATTTTTTTGTAAAAATAGTTAATTTTGTAACTTTAATGAGTAGTTTTATAATAAAAAATATTGTTTATCTTTCTTTGGGAAGTAATTTGGGAAATAAAAGAGAAAATATTGAGCAGGCAATGAAAATAATAGAGAAGGAAGTGGGATTAATAAAAAAAACCTCTCGTTATTACGTCTCAGAAGCATGGGGGTTTAAAACGGATCATTCTTTTTTAAATAATATTATTCAAATAGCCACTCGTCTTTGCCCTTTGCAGCTATTGAATAGGCTAAAGGAAATTGAATGGAAAATAAGTGGTTATAGACATTCATCGCTAAATGGATATGAATCGAGACATATTGATATTGATATAATTTATTATAACTACATTATATATAGGCAAAAAATATTGTGTATCCCTCATAAGTTTATGCATATTAGAAAGTTTGTTTTGTATCCTTTAAAAGAAGTTAATCCTGTCATAAAACATCCTATATATAATAAGAATGTAAGTGAGTTGTTAGAACAATGTTCAGATAATAGCGAAATATTTTTATATTAGAAATAAAATGCAACGCCCGAGAGCCGCAAGTCAGTGTAAGTTAAAATTAAACCCCGTAGCAACCTTTGGGTTGTGAGTATTTTAATATTCGGTAGCTGAGCACTTCGACAGGTGGTTACTGAACTTGTCGAAGTACTCAGTAGCCAATTGCTGAAGTTTTGATATGGTTGCTGAGCGTAGTCAAAGTAAGGAAGCAGTTTGAAGCTAGATACCTTAATCTTCATGGCTTTTTATATGTTTTGCAAAGCCTTCAATAATTTATTGGTGAGATATGAGATATTGGACTCGTAGAAACGCTATTTATAATAAAATAATAAGACCTTTGCAAAAGGCACTTTAGCAACTGAACTGAAAGTTGGCAAAGCTAAAGTCAGCACTAGTTAAAAAGTTGTTCACTAAAAGTACATAGTTTCTACTTAATGATTGAACCCAATGAATAAGATGAAAAAATATTTGTTAATTATGAATAACAATCTTACCTTTGCTAAAATTTTATTTGCAAGATATCTCTAGATCTAAGTTAATAAAAAAATAATAGAAGTTAAAATGATAAAAAAAATAATTATGAGAAGAGTAGGATTATGCTTTATTTTATTTTCGTTTTTGCCATTCGTTCATGCGCAAAAAAAAGCAACCCAAGATTATACTAATACGAAAGGATATGAAAAAAAGGTTAAGTTTACAAGCGACCAAAGAAAATTTAATTCATGGTCTATTTCACTGCATGGGGGAGTTCCTTTGCTCGTTAGGAGCGAATTAACTTCATTGAGTACATTTGGTGGAGAAAGTAATAATATAGGTTATGACATTCAGCTAGGTATAACTAAGCATATTAATAATATCGTTGGGGTCCAGTTGTTAGGTCAAATGGGTAAAACTTCTCAAACTTTAGAAGATACCGATTTTGCTACTAAAACAAGTTATCAAGCCATTTCATTAATAGGAGATATCAATTTGTCTTCTCTATTTAGAAGAGTTGATAACAAATCTCGTTACGCATGGGCGCTGCATGCTTACGGCGGGGTAGGATTATTAGGATACAAAACAGAAGCAGATGGAGATATAACTTCCAGAAGAATTAAGGATGGCCAAACTTTAGCGGATGTAGATTTAGATCAAAATTCTCTATTTTCTCAAATAGGCTTAGGACTACAATACAAGTTAAGCAAAAAGTTTGACATAGAATTTAAGTCTATGTATGTTATGACCGGAGATGAGCAATATGACGGATCAAGTGCGTTAGGAATTACGACAAGTAATAGAAACGTCGGAGATAATGATGGAGACGATAATATCTGGACCAACTCTATTGGACTAATTTATAAAATTGGATACCATAATGAACACCTGAAGTGGTATGATCCATTGGAAGATCTATATGCGAAACATAATTTAAACCAATCTGAAAGTTTTGAGTGTGTGGACAAAGATAAAGACGGGGTATGTGATCAATGGGACAGTCAGTTAGACACGCCAAGAGGCGCACGTGTTGATGGTAGTGGTAAAGCATTAGATGTTGATTTAGACGGATTTATTGACCTTGAAGATAAGTGTGTTACAGTCCCCGGAGTAGAAAACGGAACACTAGGTATAGGTTGCCCTATCATAAAAGAAAGTGATGGGCTAAAAACCGGCGAAACTAAAGTTATAATAAAAGAAACTGACCTTATTAATTTATCTGACGTAGAATTTTACTACAATGAATCTCGGTGGTACCCAGAGTATAATAATTTATTAGATAAAGCAGCAAGAACTGTAGTTGCAAATCCTGATGCAAACTTTACACTCGAAGGATATACCGACTCTCGGGGTTCGGATAGTTATAATTTAAAATTATCTCAAAGAAGGGCAGATGCGATTAGGAAATATTTAATATCCAGAGGTGCAAAACCCTCAAAAATTACAGCAGTAGGTAAGGGTGAAACAGTTATTATTAACCAGTGTGTAAATGGAGTAAAGTGTTCTAATGCACAGCATAGGGCTAATAGAAGAGTGCTATTGAGAGCAGATAGAAAATTAGTATTGCCAAATAATTAAGCGGAAATACTCCTATTAATAAAAAAGAGGCTGTTTTGAAAAAACAGCCTCTTTTTTATTATCACTGGTCAATCCAGATGTATTGAAAGTATAACCATCTTAAAAGGCGTCACAGCTACTTCATTTTACGGAACCAAAGCCGTGAACGACGTGATTATCATTACAACTAAAAGAGCCAATCCAAATCAAAAACTCAGTATTTCTTATAACCAAAATACCACTATAAATATAAAGCCGACTATTCGTAATTTTGATGTACTAAACTCTGAGGCCGTTGCAGAATGTATAAAAAAGTATGAAAAAGAAAGCATTTAGCTTCAAACTGCTTCCTTCTCAAAAAATTAAAATCCTCACAACCCAAAGGTTGTTCCGGTGTTTAATTTTTATCGGGCGTTGCATTTTTTTGTTAGAGTGCTTTTTGCAACGGTCTCAATATGTTAGTAAATCAGCATAAAAAATTTATTTTTTTATACCCTCTTTTTTAAATAACTGCTCATAATTTTTTACTTTTTCTGATTTCTTTTCTGCTTTATAGTATTGAATTAAAACTCTATATAGCTCCGCTTTGACCCAACTGGGAGCATAAAAACCCTTGCTTAGGTGAGAAGGACAAACAAGTGCTTTAGCACTGTATTCTTCTACTTGGTTGCCGCCTCCAAACATTTTAAGGGTATAGAAGTTATTTGATGTTAAGACATAATACGCCCGTAAATTTTTAGGGTTGAGTTCCAGCGATTTCCCGGCATATTCTTTTATCTTTGCTGAAATACGCCCCATTTGGGTAAAATTAGCAAACTGTATCGAAAAAGAAGTACAGGCTGCCAAAAGTGCATAATCTTCTGAGGTTTTTGCCTTTTCAAGCAGGATATCCAAGGCTTTATCAATGGCTTTAAATTATAGGGCTATTGAAGAATACGAGACCGTTGCAGAACACATAAAAAAGTATGAAAAAGAAAGCATCTAACTTTAAACGGCTTCCTTATCAAAAAATTAAAATCCTCACAACTATTAGGTTGCTCCGGTATTTAATTTTCCTCAAGCGTTGCATTTTTTTGTTAGCGTGCTTTTTGCAACGGTCTGAATACATAAAAAACATAAATAACAAACACTTAGTTTCAAACTGTTTTTTTACTTTGACTAGTGGTTACTGAGCCTATCGAAGTACTCAGTTGCCGATAATTAAAATCCTAGCAACCATTAGGTTACTCTGGTGTTTAATTTTAGCTTAACCCGACTTACATTTGATAGAGTGCTTTTTGCAAAGATTACTATTTATCTATTCTGGAAATTTACTTCTTTCGAGTATTTAATCCATATCGTCTGTCGGTTAATTCATTAGAGATGGCATTCCTTTCAAATCGTATTTTTCCGGCTGAAGTTTCCAGCGTAACGATCTCCGGAGTTAGCTCAAGCACCCGACCATGAATACCACTGGTGGTTACCACACGATCTCCTTTTTTTAGCGCCTCTTGAAATTTCTTTTCTTTTTTCTGTTTTCTTATCTGCGGACGAATCATAAAAAAATACATGACTACAATCATCAAGGCAAATAAAATAAAGGTAGAGGAAACCCCGCCTCCGCCGGTTTGTAAAATCATATAAAACATTGGCTCTTAGTTATGTTATTTTTTATGAGAAATATTTTGCAAAGATAATAAATTATCATAATGGTACTTTTGAAGAATGGATGAAAATCATACATGTAAAAGAATTTAGTTAAAAGAGACCGTTGCAGAATATATAAAAAAGTATGAAAAAGAAAGCATTTTTTTGTTCGCGTGCTTTTTGCAACGGTCTCTAAGGGTCTTTGAGCATTTCGCTATCCAAAACACTTTTTGGAAAAAAGTTCCATGATGATTATCTTTATTTTAGCTTTACAAATTTACGCTCTTTGGCTAGTTCTTTCAGGAATCCGTATAAAATGCCGTTAACAAAAATACGACTTTTATGGGTTGAATATTCTTTAGCTAATTCAATATACTCATTCAAAGTTACTTTAAGCGGAATAGTCGGAAAACTACGCAACTCTGTTAAAGCTAATTTTAATATAACCAAATCAACTCTTGCGATACGAGCTATATCCCAATTTTTGGCTTTCGCATCAATTATCTCATTAATTTTTTTTCGCTCTTTAATTGCTGTCCGGAATAATTTTTGGGTAAATTCCTTATCCTCTTCATCTTTATATACTTTATATATTTTGATGTTTTCCTGATTCTCTTCACGCATATTCTCAATAGTTTTATAAACCATTGTATTGGATACCTGATAATCATCATACCATGTGAGTTCCAGGTCTTCATACCATTCTGCTATTTTTTCATTCGGGGCGATAATATATTTAAAAATATGTAAAACAAATTCTTTGTGCTCGTCGAATGAGGCGTTATCTTTCACCATATATTGATTATAAGTATCTGAATTTATAATCATTTTATACATCTGTTTTACATACTCATCTGTTTCATGCCAGGTGAGTTGCTTATTTACAGCGGTATATTTATTTAGTTTAGGATTATTATTTAAATATTCAAAAACAGGATTATCCACAAATCTTCTATTGGGATTTAAATCTTCTTTTGTGGCGAGATGCCTTTTCCCGCGAATTTCTAATTTAGTTTCAGCCAGGTTTCTGATTTCTATAAGGAAGTTAATGGAGTAAATGTAGAGATCAAAAATCTTGTCGATCCCGGCAAACATATTTTTCTCTACTACTGATACACTATCGTTTGCACTTTCAAAAGCATATATTGCCTGCATTACTTTTGAACGTAAATGCCTTCTCCCTAACATTGTATAAGACCTCTTTTTTGAATAAAGTACAAATTTATTGAATTATTCGATTAAAAAAAGTTTTTTTAGTTTTGCTTGCAATTCGTTCAATTATTTATGTCCCTTTTTGATAAGATACTTAGTCTTAATCGGTTTTTTTTTAAATCACTTCCTTATCTGAACCCTTATATTTCCAAATACAAGCGGGCTTATCTTTTAGGATTTTTATTTATTTTAATTAAAAATATTTTATCGATTATTCCCATTGTTTATATTGGAAAAGCAATTAATGAACTTGAAAAAGCGCTTACCAAAACCAGCGATAATTCCCAGGATACTTTTCGCAATATTATGTTTTACGGGGGTATAATCATTTTTGCACCCATCTCATCCAGTATCTTTCAATTTTTTATGCGTCAGACTATTGTCGTAGCCTCAAGAAAAATTGAATTTGACTTGAGAAATGAAATTTTTAAACACTACGAAACGCTTTCCCAATCTTTCTATAAAAAGAATAAAACCGGCGATTTAATTTCACGAATCAGCGAAGATATTTCCCAAACACGAATGTACCTCGGTCCTGGGATTATGTACGTCCTAAACTTGTTTTCTATCGTTCTACTGGTTACCTATCAAATTATTTCTATCAACGCTCATATCGCTTTGTTTATACTCATTCCTTTATCTATTCTGTCCTTATCTATCTTTTTGATTAGCCATACGATGAATCTTAGAAGCAAAAAAGTTCAGCAACAGCTAGCCGTGTTATCTTCTTTTGTACAGGATATCTTTTCGGGTATTCAGATTATAAAAACCTATCAAATGGAAAAACAAACCGTTAAAAGGCACAGCGAAAAAACTACAGAGTATAGAAAAAAAAATCTTGCTATGGTTCGCATTAACGCTTTTTTCTTTCCTGTGGTTGTCGTAATTATCGGGCTGAGTTACCTGCTTATTTTATACATTGGCGGAGTAAAATATGCTTCTGGAGAAATTAAAGATATTGGAACAATCGCCCAGTTTTTAATGTACATAAACCTGTTAGTTTGGCCTTTTACTTCTACCGGTTGGGTTACTTCAGTTATCCAGCGTGCAGAAGCAGCACAAAAAAGAATTAATGAATTTTTATACACTCATGCGGAAATAAAAAATTACAATCCTAATCCGTCAAATATTAAAGGAACTATTGAATTTAAAAATGTTTCTTTCACTTATGATAACACGTGCATTCACGCACTTAACAAGGTGTCCTTTAAAATAGGTGCTGGAAAAACGCTTGCTATTCTTGGGAAAACAGGTGCTGGAAAAACTACAATAGCTGAGCTTATTAATCGAATGTATGACGCAAGCGAAGGAAGTATTTTAATTGACGGGCAAAACATTAAAACGCTAAACCTTTACAGCCTTAGATCCCAGATCGGCTATGTACCACAGGAGGCTTTTTTATTCTCTGACACCATACGAAATAACATTGTTTTTGGGTTAGACTCCGCTGAAGCGAATGAAAAAGAAATGATAACTGCTGCTAAAAATGCAGCAGTGCACGAGAATATCATTCATTTCCAAAAAGCTTATGACACGCTATTAGGTGAAAGAGGAGTAACCCTGTCAGGAGGTCAAAAACAAAGAATTTCTATCGCCCGGGCGTTGATTAAAAACCCTAAGATATACATATTTGATGATAGCCTTTCAGCCGTAGATGCAGAAACAGAAGAAACTATTTTACAAAATCTGACTCATTCCACGCAAGGCGCCACTAACTTAATCATTACCCATCGTATTTCATCCGCCAGGCATGCCGATTATATAATCGTTTTAGACCATGGAAAAATTATAGAGGAAGGAGATCATAAAGTGCTAATTAAAAATAAAGGATATTACTATGATTTATATCTAAAGCAATTTTCTATCTAGACATTTCTATATCCAATTTCTAAATGAGAAGATATCTAAACAAGGTTTATAAAATTTTTGGTATTATTTAAGGGTGCATTTAGCTTGCGATGAATTGCAGTTGCAAAAAGCACTCTCGCGATACAATGCAACGCCCGATAAAAATTAACTGTGAGTCAATGTAAGCTAAACACCGAATCAACCTTCTTGGGTGTGGGAAGATTTTAGTTTTTTGAGAAGGAAGTAGTTTGAAGTTAGATGCTTTCTTTTTCATACTTTTTATGTGTCCTGCAACGGTCTCGAATATTATGAGCGTCTTCCGTTTTCGCCTGCATATCATTAATATATTTATAACAGATCTCTCCTTGAAACAGAAAATCCATTACGATGCAGCCACAACAGGGAAGAACCTCTTCACCCCATAAGGTGAAACTACTCTAAGCTATGGGGAAGAACCTCTTCACCCTATAAGGTGAAACTACTCTAAGCTATGGGGAAGAACCTCTTCACCCTATAAGGTGAAACTACTCTAAGCTATGGGGAAGAACATTTCAAGACCGTTGCAAGGTAATGAAAGATAATAGATATAAAAAAAGTGATACTTCGACTACGCTCAGCAAGCATACTAAGCGGTTATTTTATCTAAAAAGATAGTATATTTTATGCCATGAAAATATAGCATCATCCTACTTTAGCCGATAGTATTTGTGATTTACGCACAAGAAAGATAAAAAAGTCTTTTTTCACTCAGTTAAACCGTTTGTTAGACTGGGAAAAAATAAGTAAAATAATAGACTGTCATTATAATAAGGGTAAAAGTGCGACGGACAGTCCGAGTGATGATGGCTTATTATTATTCAAGATGTGTTTATTACAAACCGGGTATGGATTAAGCGATTATGAAGTGGAAGATAGGATAAATGACAGTCTTTCGTTCAGTTATTTTTGTGGATTGCATATCGACCAAGTCTCCCCTGACCATAGTACTTTGAGTAGATTTAGAACATTGATGACGCGGGCGAATGCCTACGAGCGTCTATTTAAGGAAATCAACGGTCAATTAGCGCGTCATCAAATCATCATCAAAAAAGGAGCGATAGTAGAGGCTAGTGTAATAGAGACGCCCTTAAAACCGAAAGGCAAGGTGAATGATAAGGATACAGCGGAGAGCGGAGAGCAAAAAGAGGCGTGTGTAAAAAAAGAGGATAAGGCTAGTGTAGATAAACAAGGGGCTTGGTTAAAAAAGCGAGGTAAGGATTAGTATGGGTATAAAAAGCATTATGTTCCCGATGAAGAAGGTCTGGTACTTGGGGGATTAACCACGAAAGCAAGTGTAAACGAGGGGAGCAATTTGCAGGAGGTTTTGCAGGCTGCAGACTTACCGGAGGGGATTTCCTTAAAAGGGGGTATAAGGGCGATGAATCAGAGAGAAATGCGAGTTTATTAAAGAGGAAAAAGCGAAAGCATCATCTACTGAAGAAAGCGAAAAGGGGGGAAAGCCATTAACGGATTTTGAGAAGAGGTTCAATAAACGAATAGAGGAAACAAGATTTAAAGAGGGAGGTTACTGAGTTTATCGAAGTATAGAGCGCACATTCGGAAGCATAAAGCGATGGTTTTCAGGCGGGGTGGCAAGATATAGCGGGATAGCAAAGATGCATACGCAAAACCTGATGGAGGCGATAAGTTATAATTTATATCGGAGTTCAAGGATACTTGCGTCTAGTTGTAAAAATTAAGAGAATTGCAAGTCATCAAATCAAGATAAAGCAAAAAAGAGTCCTTTAATGATTCAAAAAAGAGATAGAAATAAAAAAAAGTTTATCATAATATCCTAAAAATAACTCCCGAAAACACTATCCTAAAAAACATTAAGTTTTGCAATGGTCTTAATTTTATCTGTAGAAATCATAAGCAGAAAATAAGTTAAATATTTGAATTTAAATGCTTAAATATACTTATTTCCTGCTTTTTATATAACAATAAAACACCTTTTATTAAATCGAACTCACGTTAATTTAGGAGGGGGGGGGCTTACAGAAGCAGTTTAAAGCTAAATACTTTCTTTTTCATACTTTATTATTTGTTCTGCAACGGTCTCATGCTTTTATTCTTGACCCCTTGGATGATGTTGTATAATGGTTTCTCGCAAGTGTTCCTGACTAATATGCGTATAAATTTCTGTGGTAGTAATACTTTCGTGCCCCAGCATTTGCTGAATAGCACGCAGGTTAGCGCCATTCTGCAGTAAATGCGTGGCAAAAGAATGTCGGAAGGTATGCGGACTTATTTTTTTATTAAGCCCTGTTTCCTCTGCTAACTTTCGAATAATCGTAAAGATCATTACCCTCGTAAGCCGGTGCCCACGCCGATTCAAGAATAGAATATCATTTTCGCTCCGCTGTGCGGATTGATGGATACGAACATGATTTACATAAAGATTAATTATTTTAATAGTATAAGCATTAATCGGAACAAGCCGCTGCTTATTTCCTTTTCCCAGTATTCGGATAAATCCCTCTTCAAAAAATAAGTCAGAATATTTTAAATTAATCAGTTCGGAGACGCGCAAACCGCAGCTATAAAGCGTTTCGATGATGGCTCTGTTGCGTTCACCTTCTTTACTGCTCAAATCAATAGCACTTATCAGGGCGTCAATTTCAGGAGTTGAAAGGGTATCAGGGATTTTTCGCCCCAATTTAGGCGATTCTAACAACCGGGTAGGATTCACTTCGATTAAGTTTTCTAATAACAAATAGTTATAAAAACTCTTCAGGCTGGAGATCATTCTTGCCTGCGTTTGAGGTCCAATTCCCGTTTTGGCTATTTCATAAATATAACACTGTATTTGCTCTTGCGTTAAGTCTTCAGGCAGGCAATCAGCATAAAAAATTGCTATTTTTTTTAAATCTCTCCCATAGCTTTCAACCGTATTTTCAGATAGATTACGCTCTAATTTAAGATAGTTTTGATAATGACCTAAGGTCGTCTCCCAGTTCATTCTTCAAAAATAATTAAAAAAATTAATTCGAGATCTTTACAAAAAGCACTCTCACAACTGCAAGTCAGAGAAGTCAAAAGGCTGCTATCATTGATTCTTTTTTGGGCGTTCCCGCCTTGCGGCGGTCGGGCTGTCCGCTTTATCTTTTTCTTGGGGCGACACGCTGCCCCAAGAAAAAGGATACCGCTGCTATCCCTAACGCTCGCCCCGCAAAGCCCGTAATCAATATAAAAAAGGATCCCCTTGCAGAAAGCACGCTAACAAAAAAAGCTTGTATTGAGTTTGTCGAAATGCACGCTATCCGCTGCAGGTCAACGTAAACTAAAGTTCTCACTCTTAAAATTAGACGGCATTTAAGCCAAGAAAAAACCTCAATACAATCCCGTTGCAGAACACATAAAAAGTATGAAAAAGAACGCATCTAACTTCAAACTGCTTCCTTACTTCGACAGGCTCAGCTACCGAAAATTAAAATCTTCACAACCATTAGGTCGCTCCGGGATTTAATTTTAGCTTACGCTGACTTGCAGTTCCTCGGGTGTTGAATTTTTTTGTTAACGTGCTTTTTGCAACGGTCTCAATACAATCCCTCAATTGACAAATAGCGCTCGCCGGTATCATAATTAAAGGTAAGCACCACTTCATCCGGTTTAATTTCGTTGAGTTTTTTCTCAACAGCAGCCAGCGAAGCCCCGGTTGAAATACCCACAAAAATTCCTTCGGTCTTAGCAATTTTTCTCGCCATAATAAAAGACGCCTCTTTCCCTACTTTAATGGCGCCGTCTAAAGTTTCCGTATGTAAATTTTCTGGGATAAAGCCCGCTCCAATTCCCTGAATAACGCTAGGTCCGGGTTCACCTCCTGATATAACGGCAGAAGTTTCCGGCTCAACGGCATACGTTTTCAGGTTTTTAAATTGTTGTTTCAATACCTCGGATACACCGGTAATATGACCGCCCGTACCCACACCGGTAATAAGATAATCAATTTGATCAAAATCGTTTAAAATTTCCTGAGCGGTAGCCTTACGATGAATTTCCGGATTCGATTCATTCTCAAACTGCTGTAAAATAACCGCATGATCTATTTCATTTACCAATTCGCCGGCTCGCTCAATAGCGCCTTTCATCCCTTTTTCTTTAGGGGTTAATATAAATTCTGCACCATAGGCTTTCATGATTTTACGCCGTTCTACTGACGCAGATTCAGGCATAGTCAAGATCACTCGGTAACCTTTTACCGCCCCTATCATTGAGAGCCCGATACCGGTATTACCAGAAGTCGGCTCAACAATCGTACCTCCTTTTTTTAAAGTGCCTTTCTGTTCAGCCGCTTCAATCATGGCAAGTGCGATCCTGTCCTTAATGCTCGCACCCGGATTTTGGCGTTCTAACTTCATCCAAACTTGATGATTAGGAAAAAGTCTACTGAGTTTTACATGCGGGGTATTCCCGATAAGTTCTGTAATGTTGTTTGCTTTCATGATTTTAATATTTTTAGATGATAAAATTAATGATTAGATAATGAAATTAATGGGTTCTATAAAATCTTTTGCCGTTTTTTGCCGCATTTGATGTGTATGATAAACCAATGAAAACGGCTCAATACTTTGCGTAATCCAAACGCTCCCGCCAATCGTTGTATCGTGCCCAATTATGGTTTCTCCTCCCAGAATCGTCGCTCCGGAATAAATAATAACATTGTCCTGTATTGTCGGGTGTCGTTTTTTGTTTTGCATACTCTTGGCTACATGCAAGGCGCCAAGCGTAACGTTTTGATATACTTTTACGTCATTACCAATGATGCAGGTCTCTCCTATAACTACTCCTGTAGCATGGTCTAAAAAGAATCGCTCTCCTATAGTCGCACCCGGATGAATATCAATTCCGCCTTTTGTATGTGCATACTCAGCCCAGAGTCTTGGAATAATTGGAATCTTCATTTTGTGTAATATATGCGCCATTCGATGAACAGCCAGGGCATAAAATCCCGGATAAGTTAAAATAACCTCTTCGACAGAATAAGCTGCCGGATCATTTTTATAAAAGGCTTCTGCGTCCTTATAAAGTTTTTCATGTATTCTCGGTAATTGTTCGAAGAAAAAGCTTACTTTATCCACTGGGTTTTTTACACTTTTTATATTCTCAAGGTTGTTTAAGAGTGTTTCATAAATTTCAGATAAAGTACGGTCGCAGTTTTTTCCCTCAGCGTTAAGGCAAACAGGAAATAAAATATTAAAAAGGCGATGAATAATCTCCTCGAGCGCTTTTTTATCAACCGGTAACGTATGTCTGGGATAAAATTCTTGAATGGTTTTGCTTATGTGTTGCTTCATGGAAGTTAAATTTTTAAAAAAATAAAAAAAATGAATAAAAAATAGGGAAAGCGATTAAAGAATAACTATCTTATAAAAAGAAAGTTACTTTTAGCAACAACAACAATAAAGAAAAATAATCTTGCTCATGTAGGGCACAAAGATAATAAAAAATTAAATTGAGACCGTTGCAAAAAGCACTTTGGCAAAAAAATGCTTGTATTGAGTTTGCCGAAATGCAATGCCCAATAAAAATTAAACCCCAGAACAACCTTTTGGTTGTGAGGATTTAATTCTTTTAATGCTATTGAAACTCGGTTACTCAATAATTAGAGTTAGCTTAAAAAAGAGAAATAATTATTTTTGCCGTGGTGTAAAAAACGAATTATGTCATTGTCTGAACAAGAAATAGTACGAAAAAAAAAGTTAGATAAAATCAAAGCGCTGGGAATTAATCCTTTTCCGGCAGCTATGTATCCGGTTGATCATTTGAGTTCGGAGATAAAAAAAGAATTTACTGCCGGAAAAAAAGTGATTATTGCTGGTCGATTAATGAGTCGCAGGATTCAGGGTTCAGCGTCTTTCGCAGAACTTCAAGACAGCCGGGGGCGGATACAGCTTTATTTCAATCGCGATGAAATTTGCCTGGGTGAAGATAAAGCGAAATATAATGACTTGTATAAAAAACTTTTAGATATCGGCGATATTATCGGTATTGAAGGTGAATTATTCAAAACAAAGGTGGGAGAAAAAACCGTTTTAGTAAAAGATTTTACTTTGCTGACGAAATCCATTAAGCCTTTACCCTTGCCTAAAGTGGATGCAGAAGGAAATATTTACGATGCCTTTACTGACCCTGAAATGCGGTACCGACAGCGCTATGCTGACTTAACCGTAAATCCGGAACTTAAAGAAATTTTTATTAAACGCACCAAAATGTTTAGCGCCATGCGTGATTTTTTTAATCATGCCGGATATATGGAGGTTGAAACTCCTGTTTTGCAGCCTATTCCGGGAGGTGCTGCAGCCCGCCCTTTCCTTACGCATCACAACAGTTTGAATATTCCGCTATATATGAGAATTGCTAATGAATTATACTTAAAGCGTTTGATTGTAGGAGGGTTTGACGGCGTTTATGAGTTTTCAAAAAATTTTCGTAACGAAGGGATGGACCGTTCACATAACCCTGAGTTTACCGCGATGGAAATCTATGTTGCGTACAAAGATTATTTTTGGATGATGGACTTTACCGAGCGGCTGTTAGAGCATGTAGCTCTTGCCGTCAATGGAACAACAAAAGCAGTTTTCGGAAGCCATGAAATTGATTTTAAAGCCCCATATAAAAGAGTAGCGATATGCGATTCGATTTTAAAATTTACCGGTATCAATGTCCTCGAAAAAACAGAAGAAGAGTTATACGAAGCGGCAAAATCGATTGGAATCGAGGTAGATAAAACAATGGGGAAAGGAAAAATAATAGATGAAATATTTGGGGAAAAATGTGAAGAGCACTATATTCAGCCCACCTTTATTATGGACTATCCGAAGGAAATGTCTCCGCTTACCAAGGCGCACCGCGATACCCCAGGGCTAACAGAGCGTTTTGAATTAATCGTTTGCGGCAAAGAGATAGCCAATGCTTATTCAGAACTGAATGACCCTTTAGATCAGCAGGCGCGCTTTGAAAAACAGTTTGAACTAAGTAAAAAGGGAGATGAGGAAGCGATGTTTATCGACCATGATTTTTTACGTGCACTAGCTTATGGAATGCCTCCTGCCTCCGGGCTGGGGATTGGGATGGACCGATTAATTATGTTCCTGACGAATAACGCCTCTATACAAGAAGTTTTATTCTTCCCTCAAATGAAACCCGAGCGCGCTCCATTGGCAGTTAGTGAGGAGGCAAAAGCCATTCTAACCCTTTTGAAAAAAGCTGAAAAGATAGATTTGGGTGAACTAAAAGCCAAAAGCGGATTATCTAATAAAAAATGGGATAAAGCAATCAAAGAATTGACTAAAAATCATCTTGCTAAGGTAGAAAAAACGGAAGAAGGTCTTTTTGTCAGGGTTTTATAGACGTTGTTATTTCTTAAAAAATATTGAGATGTTGAAAAAAGGACCTTGGGAACTGCAAGTCAGCGCAAGCTAAATGCTTTCTTTTTCATATTTTTTATGTGTTCTGCAACGGTCTTATTATTTCAATCTTTTATAGCGCATTCTAATATAGTTTCATTCTAAACACTACGTGCCTTATATTTGCAAACAATTAGTAAAATTAAGTAAATAAGGATAATTATGAAATTTTTAACCTCGTCTGTGGGGCGAAAGTTTATAATGGCATTAACGGGTTTTTTTCTCATGATATTCTTGCTTGTCCATCTTGCTGTAAATCTTACATTGCTTGCGGGAGCTAAAGACGTTTCAGGAAACTTATTGCCAAAAGATGACATTCTATTCAACCAGGCGTCGCATTTTATGGGGACAAATCCAGTGATACAGGCTATGCAATTTGTACTGGCCGCGGGGTTTATTTATCATATTTTTCTTGGAATTTTTCTCACTTTGAAAAATAAGAAGGCCAGGGGAGTGGTTGCGTATGCTAAAAATAATTGGAAGGCGCACACCTCCTTTGCTTCACGCACCATGATTTATACCGGCATTTTAATATTGCTCTTTTTGATCCTCCATCTCTTAGATTTTTTCTATCCCATAAAGTCAGGACAAGTCGAGGAATTATTTCCTCAATTGGGGCATTATGGTCTTGTAAAAGCCAAGTTTGAAAATAGCATTTACGTTGCTGTTTATGTAATATCCTTTATAATACTTGGGGTGCATCTCAGCCATGGTTTTTCTTCTGCTTTTCAATCTACCGGACTAACACATACTAAATATACCTCCCGGGTTAAGAAAATAGGGGGAACTTATTTTATATTTATCTCTATAGGATTTTCATTAATTGCCCTTTATTTATATTTTAAACCTTTTTTGTAACCCAATAAAATTTTAATTATGAGTAAATTAGACGCTAAAATACCCGATGGAGATCTGGCAAAAAAATGGTCAAAACATAAAGAAAACATCAATTTAGTGAACCCGGCAAATAAACGCCTAATAGATATTATCGTAGTCGGGACGGGTTTATCAGGTGGGTCGGCTGCAGCTACTTTAGCAGAATTAGGATACAATGTAAAAGCCTTTTGCTATCAGGATTCTCCTCGTCGGGCACATTCTATTGCTGCACAGGGCGGAGTTAATGCTTCAAAAAACTACCAGGGAGATGGAGATTCTGATTATCGGCTGTTTTATGATACGGTCAAGGGAGGAGATTACCGCTCAAGAGAGGCTAATGTTTATCGCTTAGCGGAAGTATCGAGTAACATTATTGATCAATGTGTGGCGCAAGGCGTCCCTTTTGCCAGGGATTATGGCGGATTGCTAGATAACCGCTCTTTTGGCGGGGTTTTGGTATCTCGTACGTTTTATGCGAAAGGACAAACCGGGCAACAGTTATTACTAGGCGCCTATGCTGCTATGAATCGGCAAATTGCCCGTGGAAAGATAAAAATGTACAGTCGCCACGAGATGTTAGACTTAGTGAAGATAAACGGCAAAGCCAGAGGAATCATCGCCAGAAATTTAGTTACAGGAGAAATAGAAAGGCACTCAGCGCATGCCGTGGTGATTGCATCCGGCGGCTATGGAAATGTATATTTTCTTTCTACCTATGCTATGGGGGCAAATGCAACCGCTGCATGGAAAATACATAAAAAAGGCGCTTATTTTGCTAATCCCTGCTACACGCAAATCCATCCAACCTGTATTCCACGATCCGGCGATTATCAATCAAAATTAACTCTGATGTCTGAATCTCTTAGAAACGACGGGCGTATTTGGGTGCCGAGGAAAAAAGAGGATGCCATAAAGATAAGGGAAGGAAAATTAAAACCTACCGAGATAGTTGAAGAAGATCGTGATTATTACTTAGAAAGACGCTATCCGTCCTTTGGAAATCTGGTGCCGAGAGATGTGGCCTCACGCGCTGCAAAGGAGCGTTGTGATGCCGGGTATGGCGTAAATTCAACCGGAGAAGCGGTTTATTTAGATTTTAAATCGGCTATTGAGCGCTATGGAAACGAGCAGGCACTTATTCATGGGATTGAAAATTCTTCTAAGGAGAAAATAATTGAGTTGGGAGAAGGAATTGTTCGTGCTAAATATGGAAATCTTTTCCAAATGTATGAGAAAATTATAGACGAAAATCCTTATAAAACACCGATGATGATTTATCCCGCTACGCATTATACGATGGGCGGGATATGGGTAGATTATAATTTGATGAGTACTATCGAGGGTTGTTATGCTGTTGGAGAAGCAAACTTTTCAGACCATGGTGCTAATCGACTAGGGGCTTCTGCATTGATGCAAGGATTAGCAGATGGTTATTTTGTGTTACCTTATACCATTGGTGATTATCTGTCCCATGATATTCTTACTGGAAGAATACCGACCGATACGAAAGAATTTGATGAGGCAGAAGCAGCGGTAAAAGAACGCATCGCTTTTTTCATAAATAATAAAGGAAAGCATTCTGTAGATTATTACCATAAAAAACTTGGAAGAATTATGTGGGATAAGTGCGGGATGGCTCGCAATCGTGAAGGATTAGAAAAAGCAATAGAAAAAATTGCTGCTTTACGAGAAGATTTTTGGAAGGATGTAAAAGTGCCCGGCGGCGATAGACAAATAAATACCGAACTGGAAAAAGCAGGGCGTGTAGCCGATTTTTTGGAATTAGGAGAACTATTTGCCAAAGATGCCTTAGCGCGTGAGGAATCCTGTGGCGGGCACTTCCGTGAAGAACATGTAACCGAAGATGGCGAGGCCAAACGAGATGATAAAAACTTTGCTTATGTAGCAGCTTGGGAATATACAGGAGAACCCTCAAAAGCGATCTTGCATAAAGAGGAATTAGTTTTTAAAAATATTGAATTAAAAACCAGGAGTTATAAATAAAATGTGTAATTTAGCTTAATAAATAATAAAAACACATGAAAAAGGTAGATTTAACATTAAAGAAGATAGATATATTGCAATGTGCCATTATTTCTTCAATTATCCACGCGATTATGTCGTTAATAATGATTATACCATTTTCCTTATTATTTTCAGCTATTGCAAGATTAGTGCCTTACTTCCCGGAAAATAATTCTTTTTCACTGGGTTATTTTACTTTATTCATCCCGATTATTTATGGTATATTAGGTTTTATATTTGGAATTGTTTTTGCCTTTGTTTATAATATTGCCCTTAAAATTACGAATGGATTTAACTTGACCTTTGAAACAAAAAATGATATAAGTATAGTCAATGAAACATCTGATTTAAATTAATGTATTTTAAATAGACAAAATGAATTTAACATTAAAAATTTGGAGGCAAAAAAGTTCACAAGATAAAGGAAAAATGGTGGACTATAAAGTAGCGGATATTTCAGAGCATATGTCTTTTTTGGAGATGATGGATGTTTTGAATGAGCAACTTATCAGTCAAGGGGAAGAGCCGGTAGCCTTTGACCATGATTGTAGAGAAGGAATTTGCGGAACCTGCTCGCTTTACATTAATGGAGAGGCGCATGGTCCCGATAGAGGCATTACTACCTGCCAACTTCACATGCGAAAATTCAAAGACGGAGATACCATTTATATCGAACCTTGGCGCTCAGCAGCGTTCCCTGTAATTAAAGATTTAATCGTAGACCGGAGCGCATTTGATCGCATTCAGCAAGCAGGGGGATATATTTCAGTGAATACCTCCGGAAACACACAAGATGCCAACGCAATACCGATAGTCAAGGAAAATGCTGAGAAATCCTTTGATGCGGCTACTTGTATCGGATGTGGAGCTTGTGTAGCTACTTGTAAGAATGGAGCGGCTATGTTATTTGTATCAGCTAAGATTTCTCAATTTGCACTATTACCGCAGGGGCGCCCCGAAGCGAAACTCCGTGTACTTAATATGATAGAACAAATGGATAAAGAAGGCTTTGGTAACTGTACCAACACCAGAGCGTGTGAGATAGAATGCCCTAAAAATATTTCGTTGGAAAATATTGCGCGGATGAACCGTGAACTTCTTTTTGCCAGCCTTCGCTGATTGAGGGTATAATTTATAGCTATTTCTTAGATTGAGATTACTTATTTACTACTTATCAAGTAAAAAGTCGTTCAATCTTATTTGTTAAAAGGAATAACGCTTATACAATGAAAAACTATATCCCGAATTTATTAACGCTTGGGAATCTTTTTTGCGGCTGCTTAGGGTGCTTCTATATCGCGTCAATAATCAATTATCCTTATGACTTAACAGAGAAGAAAATATGGCTATTCGTTAGCTGTCTAACTTTGTTATCCCTGCTTTTCGATTTTGCCGATGGAATGACCGCTCGCCTATGGAATGTAGAATCAAAAATAGGAAGACCCTTAGACTCTCTTGCAGACATGGTTTCTTTTGGGCTTTTACCCGGATTCATGATGATGTTTTTAATTCATCATTCCCTTGATGATAATGCCTCTTTTATTTTCCCCTTCTCAAAATTAGATATTACAAATCCTGTTTCATTTTCTTATGAACTTATAGGATTGCTCATTCCCCTTTTTTCAGCGATTCGGCTTGCAAAGTTTACGATTGATAAAACACAAAACCATTATTTTAAAGGGCTAGCTGCTCCGGCTAATACGCTTTTCATCCTATCATTAGTATGGGTTGAGGTATTTGACTCAAAAAGTTTTTTATCCCCTTTGATTAACAATTTTTGGGCTTTAATTTTCACAATCCTTATTTCCTGTGGTTTATTGGTTAGTAATCTTCCTATGTTTTCTTTCAAAATGAAAAAGTTTTCCTTTTTAGATAATGTCTGCCAATATATATTGTTAGTAATTGCTGCAATATTAATTATTACATTAAAAATTGCAGGCTTACCTTTTATTATCATTTCTTATATTGCACTTTCTATTATCTTTAGCCACAGATTTTCATAAAAAATGTGTAATAAGTAAACCATGAAATTAAAACTATCCCGACCGCTTTGTTTCTTTGACTTAGAAACAACGGGCGTAAACATTGCAAAAGATAGAATTATAGAAATCTCTATTTTAAAAGTTTTTCCCAACGGGAATAAATCAAGCCATACCTGGAGAGTTAATCCTACCATTCCTATCCCCTCTTCAACATCAATCATTCACGGAATTTATGATAAAGACGTTAAAAATGACCCTGCTTTTGAAAAATTAGCCCCAAAAGTATACGAAATGATTAAAGATTCAGATTTGGCCGGGTTTAATTCCAATCGTTTTGATGTGCCATTGCTTGCCGAAGAAATGTTACGAGCAGGCATCAATTTTGATCTGGACACACACAAGTTGATAGACGTACAAGTTATTTTTCACAAATCTGAACCTCGAAACTTATCTGCTGCATACAAATTTTACTGCAATAAAGTGTTAGAAAACGCACATAGTGCCGCCGCTGATACAAACGCCACCTATGAGATTTTAGAAGCGCAAATTGAAAAGTATGATGCAATAGAGAATAATGTGAATTTTATAAGCGAATTTTCGAACCATCGTAAAACAGCAGATTTAGCAGGATTTATTATCTTAGAAGGAAAAGATGAGATTTTCGGCTTTGGAAAATATAAAGGTCAAAAAGTAAGCAGTGTTTTAGAAAAAGATAAAGGTTATTTCGATTGGATTCAAAATGCTGACTTTCCGTTATATACAAAAAAGATATTAACTCGAATCAAATTACGAAATTTTAATAAGTAGAGATCTTTTTACATAAGAGGCCCTCGCAAAAAGTACTTTAGCCAGCACCAACGTTAGCTTACGCTTACTTGTCAGTTCAGACTTTTGCAAAAAGGCTTTGAGACCGTTGCAGAACGCATAATAAAATAGAAAAATAAGCAGAGATTGATATGAAAAAATAAAGGGCTTGAATTATTTACAATTATAATCTTTAAGCAATATGCTTTTCCCTGAGGCATATATTTCCCTAAAGTTTTTTGGCGTATATCCACCACGGTATTTTTTAAAAATTTTGATAAAATGACTCGAATCGGTAAAGTCTAAACGAAATGCAATTTCTGAAATAGTAAGATCACTATTTGTAAGCATATTATCCGCTGCTTTAAGCCTCGTCTTTAAAATCATTTTTTGTAATGATATTCCCGTGTGTTTCTTTATAAAGAAACTTACATAGTTAGGAGACATGTAAAACCGGCTGGCAATCGCCTGAACGCTTACTTTCTCTCGATCTAAAATATGCTGCCTAATATAACTCAGGATTTGACTAACCTTATCTGTGTATGGTCGCTTTAAATAATTGATATTCGATCTTTTACTCAAATGACGACTGATAAGAATCATCATTGAACCAAATAGCTCTAGTAATAACAGACGGCTAAACGGATCTCTTATTTTATATTCAGCATGTAATAAATCAAGTAATTGAAAGGCTTTCTTTTTTTCTTCTTCACCTGATAGAATTCGATCGGGTATTAAATTAACATTAATTAAAACATACTCTATTGCATTAAGCCATGAATTGCTTGAATTATTTTCTGTTTTTTCAGACAAAAGTTGCTCGGTAAATTTCAAAAAAGTAAAAACAGTTTTTTCTTCAATATTAAAAAAATGCTCATCATTATGCGTTAAAAGGAAAATATCACCTTTATTGTAAGGAATTTCAATATCGTTAATTATATGTTTTCCTTTGCCCTTTCGTATAAATATAAGTTCATAAAAATTATGCCTGTGTATCTCATAAGCCCATAACTCAAGTTCTAAAGAAAAAACATTTAAAGATACATCACTAAAAAAACGTTTTGTTGTTTCATTCATATAAAAAAAGCACAATTTAAGTAAATATAACGATACATTTGCAAAAAGCATTTTAGCGATACAATGAAACACTCGAAAAAAAATTAAACGCCGTAACAGCCTAATGATTGTGAAGATTTTAATTCTCGGTAGCTGAGGACTTCGGCAAGTAGCTATTGAGCAGTTTGAGACTAAATACTTTCTTTTTCATTATTTTTTTATATATTTTGCAAAGGTCGCGGTATATTTGTTGCCTGGCTATTTAGCTTTTAATAAAAAATACATGAAACAACAATCGAATCAAAAAAATATAAAAAAATATGAAGCCTTAAAATATCATGAAGAGGGCAGGCCCGGAAAAATACAGGTGGTACCAACCAAACCGCATATATCTCGGCGGCGGCCCTTTTAAATGCTTTAGAAATAGCTGAAAAAAGCATTACAGAAGTAAAAATAGTGATTAATGGCGCCGGGGCAGCAGCTATCTCCTGTGCTCGTTTATATTTAGCATTGGGGGCAAAAAAACAGAATATTTTAATGTGTGATTCCAAGGGGGTTATTTCAACTTCCCGACAGGGATTAAATAAACAGAAATTAGAATTTGCTGTAACCACCAATAAAATTACTTTAAATGATGCTAGGTGTGATGCCGATGTCTTCGTTGGGCTGTCTGTGGGAAATATTTTAATGCCTGAAATATTGTTGAAAATGAAGGAAAATCCTATTGTTTTTGCCATGGCAAACCCTACACCTGAAATAGACTATAATCTGGCAATAAAAACCCGCGAAGATGTAATAATGGCTACCGGTAGATCTGATTATCCCAATCAGGTAAACAATGTGCTGGGATTTCCTTTTATCTTTAGGGGGCATTGGATGTACGGGCAAAAGCAATTAATGAACAAATGAAACTGGCCGCAGTTCGTGCAATTGCTGATTTAGCGAAAGAAAGCGTGCCGGAACAAGTATTGCTTGCCTATGGAAAAAAAACGATGAGTTTTGGAAGAGAATACATTATTCCTAAGCCGCTTGATAATCGAATAATTTCTAAGGTTTCACCAGCAGTAGCTAAGGCAGCTATAAAAAGTGGTGTGGCTGACCAATGCATCCCAGATTGGCAGGCTTATGAAGAGCATTTATTAGAGCGAATGAGTTCAGTAAGCAAGGCCATTAGAATTTTACAAAATCGGGCAAAATTCGATCCTAAAAAAGTTGTTTTGAGTAATGGGGATGAACTAGCCGTCATTAAAGCCGCACAAATTGTAAAGGAAGAAGGAATAACAGAACCTGTTTTGTTAGGAGATTATAAGAGAATTAACAAAATAATAGAAGAAAACGACATTGATTTAAGCGTAGAAATCATCGATCCTAAACACGAAAATTCAGATAAAGTAGTATCTGAATATGCAAAGAATTTATGGGAAAAGCGAAAGCGAAAAGGGCTAAATTTATACGACGCAACCCGAATGATGACTCATCGAGATTATTTCGGCTCTATGATGGTAGAAAAAGGATATGCAGATGCAGTAATTACAAGCTATACTCGAGAGCTTAACAGTTCGTTAAACCCTGTTTTAGAAGTAATTGGGAAACGTGATGACGTAGAAAAGGGATCTTCGGTTATGATTATACTAAGCAAAAAAGGACCCTTGTTTCTCAGCGACATGGCAGTTATCAAAAATCCTACATCTAAAGAGTTAGTTAATATGATATTACAAATTACTCATCTGGCTAAACTCTTCGGAATAAAACCTAAAGTGGCTATGCTTTCTTATGCTAACTTCTTAGGTAAAGAAGAGGCAAGAGAAATGTCCAAAGCAGTGAAATACTTACATAAGCATTATCCGGATTTGGAAATAGATGGCGAAATGCAAGCCGATTTAGCATTAAATCCTGAGCGAATAACGAAGGAATATCCATTTTCTAAACTAAAAAACAGTGCAAACGTTTTAATCTTTCCAGATATGAATTCAGCGGCTTTGTCTTACCCCTTATTACGCGGTATTACAGAGGTAGAGACTATCAGACCTGTATTACTGGGGACAAAAAAACCAGCGCACGTTATCCTTAAGCAGGCATCAGTAGAAGAGATTGTAAATTTAATTACTTTATCAGTAATTGATGCACAGGAAAATAATTAATAAGGGACCGTTTCAAAAAGCACTTTCGCAACTGCAAGTCAGCGATAGTTAATAAAATGCTTTTTGCAAAGTTCCCTTTTTGTAAAGGGCTGTATTTAAAATTTTAAGCCTGCTTTTTTTCCCACTCCCATGCGGTTCTCAAGGATTCTTCTAAGAGGGTATCTACTGTCCAATTCAAAATTTCTTTTGCCTTTTAAGACCGTTGCAAGGTAATGAAGGATTAGATATAAAAAAAGGTGATACTAAGCTGCTATTTTATTTAAAAAGATAGTATGAGACCGTTGCAAAAAGCACTTTAGCAAAAAAATGCAACGCTCGATAAAAATTAAAATCCTCACAATCATTAGATTGCTCCGGTGTTTAATTTTTTGAGAAGGAAGCAGTTTGAAGCCAAATGCTTTCTTTTTCATATTTTTTTATATGTTCTGCAACGGTCTCAAAAAGTATATCAGCAGTTTATATTTTTTCATTTTCTATATATTTTTAATATTTTCTAATACATTAAAAGTTATACATCATTGCGTAAACAATAAATATTGCTAAATTAATCACACCATGGAAACCTTAGAGGATTCATTTTAAAAGTTCTTTTGCCTGTTTTTCTGCAGCTTCAGAAATTTTATCCCCACTAATCATCTGCGCAATTTCTTTCACCCGGTCTGTATAAGACAATTCCTTAACCCGTGTGTAAGTTTCTGAATTATCTTTAATTTTAAAGACGCTGAGATGCTGATTTCCCTTTGCAGCGATTTGCGGGAGGTGCGTTACGGATATAATTTGCATATTCTTTGCCATTTCCTGCATCAATATCCCCATTTTTTCAGCTGCTTTTCCTGAAATCCCCGTATCGATCTCATCTAAAATAAGGGTTGGAAGTTGTTGTTTTTCTGCTAGTATTTTTTTTATTGCCAGCATCAAACGCGAGCGCTCTCCTCCTGAGGCAGCCTTTTTTATGGCATGAAATTTATTTTTATTATGCGTACTAAAAAGCATTTCTACATCGTCTTTTCCTGTTGGGCTAAGCGCCTCCTTAGTAATAACATTAACGATTAATTCTGCTTCTTTCATCTCAAGCCGATATAAGGTTTGTTTAATTATTTCACAGAGAATGGAGGACTGCTTTATTCGATTCTTGTGCAATTGTTCTGCCTCGTGGCTAAGTTTTTCATACAAGTTTTTCTCTTCTTGTTTTTTATCCTTAATTTTTTGTTCTATGCCGGCATAATCATCCGTTGTAGTTTTTAATTCATTTTTTAAGTGTAGTAAAGCCTCAATAGAATTAACCTGATGCTTTTTTTGTAACGAATAAATCAGCTGCAGTCGGGTGTTTATTTCTTCCATTCGTGCAGGATTATCTTCTACCGTTTCATAAAGGGTTTCCACTTCAGAGAGTAAATCATCGATCTCAATTTCCAGACTTTTAGCCCGCTTTGATAGTTTTTCAATGGCAGGATGAGCATTAATAATCCGATTCAGACGGTTATTCAATTCATATAATATACTTTGTAATCCTATTTGCTCATCGATATTCATCTGAATAACTTTTGAAAGATTGGTTTTAATTTCTTCTGTGTTCGACAGCCATTTTAATTCTTCTTCTAAGGTTTTCTGCTCATCCTCTTTAAGTTGTGCGGTTTCTAATTCCTCTAATAAGTAATTATGGTAGGTTTGATTATTTTGCTGTTCTTGCCATTGTTTTTCAAGCATAAAAATTTCGTGCTTTATTTGAGTGTAAAACTGAAAATTTCGTTTGTAATCGTTACGTAATGGAGTTTGGTCAGCCAAAGCGTCGAGCAAATTTAATTGAAAGGATTTTTGGATGATTTCTCCGGTATCATGCTGTGAATGAATATCGATTAGATAGACACTCAATTGCTGTAAAACGGCAAGCGTTACCGGCGTGTCATTTACAAAAGCCCTTGATTTTCGAGTAATAGAAATCTCTCTCCTTAAAATAATTTCATGGTCAAAATCCAAATTTTCCTTCTTAAAAAAAGAATGCAGGCTATCGTTTTCCCATTCAAAAACTGCTTCAACAATGCACTTTTTATCTTTATTTAAAATGGTCCCAAGATCAGCTCTTTTTCCCTGTATCATTCCCAAAGCACCAAGCAAAATGGATTTTCCGGCACCTGTTTCACCGGTGATCGTAGAGAAACCCTCTTTCCAATTTAATTGTAACGAGTCAATTAAAGCGTAATTCTTAACTAACAATTCTCTCAGCATTTCGTATAAAAACTAAGGTTATGAGACCTTTAGCTTCACTGACTTTCAGTTGTATAAAGCACTCTATCAACTGAACTGCAAGTTAGCGAAGCTAAAGGTCTCGTTATTTGATTTTATTCCATCTATCGGATAAAGAGGGCATTAAGTGAATAAGCAAATTCTTTATTCCATTCATATTTTTGTTAATCGATTCGCCTCCGCTTAGTACCTTTGGTATCTCATCTTGTTTTGTGCTCAAAAAAATATCTAATACATAGGCAAAAGCTGTTTGACCATGATATGATTTCAAAGATTCTAAATTGTTGGCGATTAAAGTTTTCGCTTTTCTCTTATCGCTTGACATTTGATCTAATCCTAAACGGTGATAACTATATAGTATACTGCGAAGCGGTTTATATTTTTCGCTTAGTAAATTATCAATCAGTCGATAGCGATTTTTACTCAGCTCTGTGCTATTCCATCCTTTATACCCTTGATGTTGTGCATTATTTACAATCTTGTTTGCCTTTTCAAAATAAGTCGTCCCCCCTTCCTTTTTAAAAGTATCAGCATCGTAACCCAAAACAATATAGACATAGTAAGTAATTACATCAACCAAATTACCAGTAAATCTTTGCTCATTAAACGTCAGGGGCTGAAACTGAGTATATTTAAAGTTAAAATCTTTATCCTGAAGCGAGAGAATCGGAGAATAATAATCTGAATTATACACAGGGCGACGCGACTGCACTTGAAGCGTAGCGTCGTATTGATTATTACTTTTTTTGCTATTAACAACGATGATAAAATTGCAGTCGATTCGTTCTTGAATTTTATAATTTCTTGAAGTCCAGCGGGTGGTATTAATATACTTTATTAGCTCTTTTTCTAAAGTTTTAAAAACTTGATTATTAGAAGACTGAACTTGTGTATAATCCACCTTTACCCGCGCATTCAATTCTTGAGAAAGAAGTAATATATTTCCTATCCAAAAAAATCCTATCAGATAAAGTATTCTTTTCATTTTTTAGTAATCGTATTTAATATATCGAGTGCTACTTCTTTTTTTGATTTTAATGCAACCACTTTTTTCTCCCCTGCCCGATTGAATATTATAACTTTATTCGTATTACTTTCAGGCCCAGCACCTTTTTCCCTTAAACTATTTAATACAATATAATCCAAATTTTTACGCTTTAATTTTTCAAGCGCATTTTGCTCTTCGTTATCCGTTTCTAAAGCAAACCCTACCAATAATTGATGCTGTTTTTTTTCACCTAATACTTTCAATATATCCGGAGCGCGCTCCAACTCAATGGACATTTCTTTCGATTGTTTTTTTATCTTATATGCTGCCTTTTCCTTCGGACGATAGTCTGCCACTGCAGCCGTCATAATAATAATGTCTTGTGTTTTATAAAAAGATTCAATCACTTCAAACATTTCCTGTGCCGAAGTTACTTCTATTTTTTTTAACTGTTTATTCTCAATTATTTTCTGATAAGAAGGACCTGAAACTAAAGTTACCTGTGCGCCTAAATTACACGCTTGTTCTGCCAGGGCATATCCCATTTTTCCTGTAGAAAGATTACCAAGGAACCGTACAGGGTCTATTTTTTCATACGTAGGTCCTGCAGAGATGAGTACTTTTTTCCCTTTTAACGGCAGCGTATGATTAAAAAAATGATAAACCTTAGCCATAATATCTTCTGGTTCAGCCATTCGCCCTTTGCCGACGAGTCCGCTTGCAAGGTCGCCTTCCTGCGGTTCGACAAAAAGATTACCGTAAGAAATTAATTTTTCAATATTGCTTGCTGTTACAGGATGTTTATACATGTCCAAATCCATTGCCGGAGCAAATAACACGGGGCATTTAGCGGAGAAATAAGTCGCCAATAATAAATTATCACATAATCCATTTGCCATTTTTCCAAGCGAGTGCAAGGTTAAAGGAACGATAATAAATAAGTCAGCCCACTTACCTAATTCTACATGATTATTCCATTGATTACCCAATATCCAATCTGTTTTTACTTCTTTTTTTGATAAAGTAGACAAGGTCAGAGGTGTGATAAATTGTTGAGCAGATTCAGTCATAATAACCTGAACCTCACATTCTTCCTTTATTAAAAGTCTAACCAAAAAAGCAACTTTATAAGCTGCTATTCCTCCGGTTATTCCCAGTAATATTTTTTTGTTTTTTAATGATAATCGATTATTCATCATTTGACTTTCGATAATAAATTTCATCGTCCAGCCATTCCTGCAAAGCTATTTGTGTAGGCTTAGGTAATTTTTCATAAAATTTAGAGACTTCGATTTGTTCTCCATTTTCAAATACTTCTTCCAATCCCTCATTATGAAAAGCAAACTCATTTAATTTCTGTGAAAGTTCCATTTTTATCTCGTTACCAATCTGCTGAGCCCGCTTAGCTATGATTACGACCGACTCATAAAGATTATCTGTTGTTTTTTCCACTTTCAGCCTGTCTGTGGCTACCGTGTTTTTAGGAACTTTATATTTTTTATAATTCATAATTTTAATTATACGTTTTTAATTCTTTTAAAATATTGCTATTTAGTTTTCCTGCTTCTTTTAAGTACTTTGATTGAGGATACAATTGGTTCAATCGCTTGTAAACTGTATTGGCTTCAATCAGGCGAGAACGTTTTTTTTCAGGAATACTATTGATTGCGACTTCATGCCGGGCACGTAATAAATTAATATAGGCTTCCTCTCGATACTTAGAGTAAGAATAATTTTCAATAAAGGATTGTAAAGCAACTATAGCCGATTTATACCTGCCCGTTTTATAGTAAGACAGGGCATTTTCATAGCCCTTTCTATCTAATTTATTTCGTAATTCAACAATATAATTATTCGCTTCTGCTACATGTTCAACATTAGGATATCGATTAATATAATCCTGAATCAATTTGATAGCTTCATCGGTATCTGACTGGTCTAAATTATAAGGCGGGGAATTAAGATAATAAGATTTCGCAGCCATAAACCACGCCCTTTCCGCAAGCGAATCTGAAGGATTATTCTGTGCGAAATTTTTAAATCGTGTAGCAGATAATAAATAATTTTTATCATCAAATGAGTTTTGCGCGGCCATATATAGTACTTTTTGTGATAATTTTGTTCCAAGTACCATCGGCGTAACATGTCGTAAAAGTTCACTGGTTTGCCGGTATTTCCCCTGACTATGATACATTTTAGCCAATTTAATTATTTCTTCCTTATTTGTACCTTTCATTGCTTGTTCAAACGCCTTATTACAACCTAGTAATACAAGCAGTGATAAAACAGGAACAATGATTCTAATAATTGACATTTTGCAAAATTACAATTTTATATTATAACGAGGCCAATCCTATGCTAATTTTTTATGATCGCCGCCATTTTTATATAGGGCAATAAGAGACCGTTGCAAAAAGCACTCTAACAAAAAAATGCAACGCACGAGGAACTGCAAGTCAGCGTAAGCTAAAATTAAATCCCGGAGCAACCTAATGGTTGTGAGGATTTTAATTTTTTGATATGGTTGCTGAGCACAGCCGAAGTAAGGAAGCCGTTTGAAGTTAGATGCTTTCTTTTTCATATTTTTTTATATATTCTGCAACGGTCTCAATAAAATTTTTATCCTTGAAACTTCTTCAATATCTAAAAACATTTTTTACATTAGCGATTATTTTAATAATTTTGAGACCGTTTCAAAAAGCACTTTAGCAAAAAAATGCAACGCCCGATAAAAATTAAACCCCCGAGCAACCTTTGGGTTGTGAGGATTTTAATTTTTTGAGAAGGAAGCAGTTTGAAGCTAAATGCTTTCTTTTTCATACTTTTTTATGTGTTCTGCAATAGGTCTCATTTTATTTATTAAATTTGTTAATAATGAGCCCTTTGCACAAAGCACTCTATCAACTGCAAATCAGCGGGAGCTAAAGGGCTCTATTATTATATAATTTTTTGTAAAAACAACGCTTTGCAAAAACCATTTTGATAATAAAATACAACGCTGAAAGAAAATGAACTTCAAGCCAGCGTGAGCTAAAGTTCAAAGTTTTTATGCTTTTCTATGTATTTTGCAAAGAATTAAATAATATTTTAATGCTAAAGTTAAATCGACATAGCAGCAAGATTACACAGAACGATACGCTGCCCGCGGCTCAATCCATGCTTCATGCCATTGGATTAACAGAAGAAGATTTAAAAAAACCTCAGGTAGGTATTGTTAGCAACGGGTATGAGGGCAACCCCTGTAACATGCACTTAAATGAATTAGGCAACGAGGTCAAGAAGGCTATACAGGAAAAAGATTTAATCGGGCTTCAATTTACTACTATCGGAGTGAGCGATGGAATGTCTATGGGTACGCCGGGAATGCGCTATTCCCTGCCTTCGCGCGAAATTATCGCAGATAGCATTGAGGCACTAACCGCAGCACAGCATTATGATGCCTTAGTAGCTATTCCGGGGTGCGATAAAAATATGCCCGGATGTTTGATAGCTTTACTTAGGCTCAACAGGCCTGCACTGATTATTTACGGGGGGACTATAAAATCAGGCTTTTACAAAGGAAAAAAGTTAAATATTGTCTCCTCTTTTGAAGCATTGGGCGCACGTAATGCCGGTAATATTTCAGACAAAGATTTTCGGGAAATTGTTAAAAATGCCTGCCCCGGGCAAGGCGCTTGTGGAGGTATGTACACGGCGAATACTATGGCAGTTGCTTTAGAAGCTATGGGAATGACCCTGCCTTACTCCTCCTCCTCACCCGCAGTCAGCATAGAAAAAAATAACGAATGCCGTCTCGCAGCAATTGCGATTGAAAATCTTTTAAAGAATAATATCGTACCTAAGGATATCGTAACCAAAAAATCGCTTGAAAATGCGATTACGGTTGCCATTGCCCTGGGCGGTTCAACCAATTTGGTACTTCATCTATTAGCTATTGCTCGAACGGGCAACATTGATCTAAAAATACAAGATTTTCAAAAAATTAACCACCGAGTCCCCTTATTGGCTGATTTAAAGCCGAGCGGAAAATTTTTGATGGAAGATATTTTTAACATAGGCGGTACACCGGCTGTGATGAAATATCTTTTAAATAAAGGATACCTGCATCCGAAATGTATTACGGTTACCGGGAAAACACTTTCAGAAAATTTAGCTGGGATAGCTGAAATCAATTTTGAACAAGAGGTAATAAGACCTTTGGAAAACCCTTTGAAAAAAGACGGACACTTGCAAATATTATTCGGAAACTTAGCAGAAGAAGGCGCCGTAGCTAAAATTACAGGTAAAGAAGGGTCTCGTTTTGAAGGGACTGCCAAAGTATATGATAGCGAAGAGGAAGCTAATCAGGCCATTCTTTCAAATAAAATAAAAAACGGAAATGTCATTGTTATACGATATGTAGGACCGAAAGGCGGACCGGGAATGCCGGAAATGCTAAAACCTACTGCAGCTATAGTAGGAAAAGGATTAGAGAAGGAGGTAGCACTGATTACTGATGGCCGTTTTTCAGGAGGGTCTCATGGCTTTGTAGTAGGGCATATTACTCCTGAAGCGCAGAATGGAGGAATGATAGGCTTACTTAAGGAAGGAGATAAAATTACGATTGATTCGGTTAACAATACGATTGAAGTTGCTCTTTCTAATGAAGAATTAGAAAAAAGAAAAGCCCGGTGGACAGCCCCCCCTCTAAAAGTTTCTCAAGGTTACTTATATAAATATGCTAAAACGGTAGCGTCGGCTTCTCAAGGTTGTGTTACCGATCAATTTTAAAATAGAACAAGTTTACTTATAAAAATGAATAAACTATGAAAATAGCAGGATCAGAAGTCGTTATAAAATCGCTTATAGAAGAGAACGTTAATACTATTTTTGGTTATCCCGGTGGAGCTATTATGCCCGTTTATGATAAATTGTATCAATATCTGGATCAGATACATCATGTGCTGGCACGTCATGAGCAGGGAGCTATTTACGCCGCTCAGGGATATGCGCGTGTATCTGGGAAAACTGGGGTTTGTTTTGCGACCTCAGGCCCCGGAGCTACAAACTTAATTACCGGATTAGCCGATGCCATGATTGATAGCACACCTGTCGTGTGCATTACTGGGCAGGTGGCTAAAAAATTATTGGGTACAGATGCTTTTCAGGAAACAGATATTATCGGCATCTCTACCCCGGTTACCAAGTGGAACATACTAGTAACAAAACCTGAAGATATTGCCCCTACAATAGCTAAAGCGTTCTATATAGCTAAAAGCGGGCGACCAGGTCCGGTATTAATTGATATTACAAAAGATGCTCAATTTTCAGAAACAGATTTTGATTATAAAAAATGCACCCGTGTTCGCAGTTATAAAAGTACTCCGGAGATTGACGATAGAAAAATAGATGACGCCGCTCAATTAATTAACGAAGCGGAAAAACCCTATATACTCGCTGGGCAAGGCGTTACGTTAGCTCATGCAGAAAAAGAGTTTCTTTCTTTTGTTGAAAAATCAGGGATTCCGGTCGCTTGGACCCTGCTGGGCGCACAAAATATTCCTACGAAGCATCCGCAGAATATGGGGATGCTGGGAATGCATGGTAATTATGCCACCAATCTTTTGACAAATCAATGTGATGTCTTAATTGCTATAGGAATGCGTTTTGATGATCGAGTAACTGGAAATGTAGAAAAATATGCCCGACAGGCAAAAATAATTCATCTGGAATTAGACCCAGCAGAAATCAATAAAATTATAACGCCAGATGTTGCTGTTTTGGGAAATTGTAAACAATCTCTTCCTATGCTTATGAATAAGGTAAAGAAAAAAGATTATACCCGGTGGTATGCACAATTTAAGTCTTTACAACAAAAGGAGTACAATCAGGTGATTCAACATGACTTAAATCCCTCAACCGAAGGAATATTAATGAGTGAGGTGATTGATTTAATTAATCGATATAAAGCCGAGGATGCTGTTTTGACTCTTGACGTGGGACAGCATCAAATGGTTGCTTCACGTTATTTTAAGTTTAATTCTCATAGAAGTAATATACAGTCTGGCGGATTAGGAAGTATGGGCTTTAGCTTACCTGCAGGAATTGGAGCAAAATTAGGTGCGCCCGACCGACAAGTAATTTCGGTTTCAGGAGACGGAGGTTTTCAGATGAATATTCAAGAGCTGGGAACAATAGCGCAAGAGCAGCTTAATTTAAAAATATTAGTGCTCAACAATCAATTTCTCGGAATGGTACGTCAATGGCAGGAATTATTTTTTGATAACCGTTATTCTTTCACTTCTATCAAAAGTCCTAATTTAGTAAAATTAGGAGAATCTTATGGAATTAAGGCTAATTCAGTCAATAAAAGAATCGATTTAGAAGATGCTATTAAAGTTTTTTTGAACACCGAAGGGGCTTACTTGTTAGAGATTATGGTAGAAAAAGAAGATAATGTTTTCCCTATGATGCCTACCGGCTCAGCAGTAGATGAAATGCGGTTAAAATAAGAACCAAAAAAATAATAAACATGAAAAAGAATTTTTTCTTAACGATATATACAGAAAATCATTTGGGATTAGTCAATCGAATCACCAATATTTTTACACGAAGACAGATAAATATAGATAGTTTAACTGCCTCAAAATCAGAAATAAAAAATGTTCATAAGTTTACTATTTCAGTTTTTGAAACCGAAGAGCAGCTAAAAAAATTACTCCCGCAGTTAGAAAAACAAATTGACGTGATTCGGACGTTTTATCACGAGCATAACGATACAATTTTTCAAGAAATTGCTTTATATAAAATATCATTAGAAAAAGCAGATCAGCAAAAAAAATCGATTGAATCTATTGTTCGGCAAAGTCATGCGAGCATCGTTTCTGTGAATAAAGATTTTGTTATTATAGAAAAAACAGGCCACGTTAAAGAAACAGAAGAACTGTTACAAGAACTACAAGATTTTGGGGTATTACAATTTGTTCGTTCGGGGTATATTGCTATAACAAAAGATGCCATGCGTGTTTCGAGGGAATTAAACGAGCCTTAATATTTAAAAATTCTACCCTGCTTTTCTTAATACATTTTCGCTATGTAGGGTTATTCTTTCTACGCAAATACTTTGCTTTAAACTGCATCCTTCGCTTATATTTTCGCTGGAAGTCATTATTTGCGTTTTTCATTAATTCATACGTTTTATCAAAAGGGCTTTTGGTAATCTTAGCATATTCATCACTCATAATATATAACATATCCTCCTTGGCAGATAGTTTTCTAAAATTTCCGACACGCTCTTCAAAATTGAGTTTTCTAAACTGCATACGGTTTAAATCAATCAAATAAAAGTCATATTGATTATTATCTTTCTTTATAATCAATGTATTACCAGGGGAATGGTCTAAAAACTCAATATTTTTTTGATGTAATTTGTGAGTGAATCGAGTAAATTGTCTCAAAATGTTTTCTCTGTCAGGAAATTTTTTATCTAACAGCGCTCTATAAGTAAAATCGTAATTAATATAACTTGCAATATAATAGCTGTTAATAATTCCTAAAAAGTTAGAAAATTCAAAGTATGCTATGGGTGAGGGGGTTAAAATATTAGATTTTTTTAATCTCATTGCGTAATGATAAGAACGTTTAGCCTTAGAGGGTCTAATGTATTGATAGGCAAATCGATTGAGAAAATGGGGTTTTTTGAACGATTTAATACTTATTTGAACTTCATTCGAGAGATTGAATTTTTTGATTATGTTTCGCTCACCATTCATTACGATAGTTCCAGTAGTTGAAAAAGAATAAATTTTTTCTTGTAGCTCTTTTTCTAAGAACTTATATGAATCATGAATCAATCGATTTTCTTTCATTATTAAATTTACGCTAATTTAGAGAAATTATATTTTTAACAAAGTCTAATACCCTATGAAGATTTTAATTATACAGAATAAGTATATGGGGGATGTATTAATGAGTTCAACAATTGCTAATAACTTAAAGCGATTCTCTCCTTCATGCATCATTCATTTTTTGTGCTATGCGCCTTATGCCTCCATTATTAAGTATAATCCCAATATAGATTATATCATCGAAATAGATGAAAAGAAAAGTAAAACCTTCTTCGGATTAGTGAAAATCACACAGCAAATTTGCAAAGATAAGTACGATATTTTAATCGATGCATACGAAAAACTTCAAAGTAAAATAATAAGTAAATTTTCAGGGATAAAAATGCGCATTTCTTACCCTAAAAAAAATTATTTGCATTGCTATACACATCCTGTAAAGCGAGGTCTTGTTCAAAAAACAGCAGCAGGATTGGCATTGGACCATCGACTGAGCCTTATTGATCCGATTGTAGGAAAAAATTTTAGTAAAAATTATACTCATCCGATATTTCTAAAAGAAAAAGAGATTTTAGCACAAAAAGAAGCTCTAAAACTGCAAGGAATACGGTTTAATAAACCGATTATAATGCTTGGAGTCCTAGGGAGTAAGCCTGAAAAAACTTATCCGCTAAAGTCCATGGGAAAATTAATTAATGAAATATTCAAATGTCGAGACGTTGACATTCTTTTTAACTATATCCCTTCACAAAAAAAGGAAATTGAGAAGTTGATGAATTATATTCATCCTTTTCACCATCAAAAAATTCACCTTTCCATCATAGGAAATACCATCAGAGAATTTGCTGCTATTATGTATCATTGCCATTTGCATATTTCAAATGAAGGGGGAGGGGGTCATATTTCAAAAGCGCTGAATAAGCCTACTTTCACACTGTTTTCCCCTTATATAAAAGTAGAAGACTGGCATACTTTTTCTAATAATCCTTCTTTTGACTATATAGATTTAAAAGAACTTAAACCCGATTTATTTAGCAAGAAAAGCCAAAAGCAATGGCGCAAAAACAGTCAAACACTATATGAAGCTTACGATGTTGATATCATTATTAATAAAGTAAATAGATTTATAGCGAAGGAGTTAAAAATATAAGACCTGAGACCGTTGCAGAACACGTAAAAAAATATGAAAAAGAAAGCATTTAGCTTTTATGCCTTTTTATTTATTCTGCAACTGAACTGAAAGTCAGCAAAGCTAAAGGTCTCTTAATATGATTAATCCTTGTAGAATTAAAAAAATTAGTTTAGAGAGAAAAGTGTATTTTTGCAAGAGAAGAATTTTAATCACAGTAAAAATGCACGTAGCCGTTGCAGGAAATATCGGTGCAGGAAAAACATCCTTAACGGGTTTGCTGGCTAAACACTACCGTTGGCAACCACATTATGAAAATCTGGAAATTAATCCTTATTTAAATGATTTCTACGAGAATATGAGTCGTTGGTCATTCAATCTGCAAATTTATTTTTTAACGACCCGCTTTTCACAAATTAAAGCAATAAGAGAAAAGAGGAAAAAAGTTATCCAAGACCGCACTATTTACGAAGATGCGTATATTTTTGCCCCTAATTTACATAAAATGGGCTTAATGAGCGAGCGAGATTTTAATACCTATCAATCTTTATTCCTTTTGATGGAAAATTTTATTAAAGCGCCCGATTTATTGATTTATCTTCGAAGTTCAATAGCCAATTTGGTTGAGCAAATTTACAAGAGAGGGCGAAAGTATGAAACATCTATTAGTATTGACTATCTATCTCGCCTGAATGATCATTACACGCATTGGATTGAAAACTACCGTAAGGGGAAACTCTTAATCATTGATGTAGATGATTTAGATTTTGTATCTAATAAAGATGATTTAGGTTTTATCATTGAGAAAATAGGAACCAAAATCCACGGATTATTTTAAGGAGACTTTGGTGTGTGAAGATTTTAATTCTCGGCAGATAATTTTATATTGACAAGTTCGGTAATCGGCAACTGAGTTCATCAAAGTAATGAATTAGTTGAATTGAACTGCAAGTCAGCGCTAGCTAAATTCTTTCTTCTTAAAAAATTAAGATCCTCACAACCATTAAGTTGCTTCGGTATCTAATTTTTGTCAAGCGTTGTATTTTATTAGCTTTGCTGACTTTCAATTCAGTTGCGAAAATGCTTTTTGCAACGGTCTCCATAGAAGATTAAGCGCGTAGTTCATAGAGGTGTTATTTTAAAAGCTACGATCAGAACTTATAAAGAGAGGGCTATCTAAAATAAAAACGAGAAAAAACACTTTTTTTAAATACGTTTTTAGACTTTAACATTTATTTAACTTTTGATGAAATCTATACTTTTTTTATTAACAAAATTTGTTAAAGTGATTAAATAAAAGGCTTTATGAATAAAACGTTTAGCCTCTTTTTGCTATTTTTTAAAATAATGATTTTATCCTTCTTAAAATTTGTTAAAAATAAGATTTATGCGACAAGTCAACTTGTAGTTATTTGTTTTTTAAAATAACAAATTATTAATTTGCGTTAAACTTTCTTTTTTTTATTCTTAATACTGCAAAAACATACGAAGTTTATAGGATGCCTTTAGCTTCGCTGACTTTCAGTTCAGTTGCAAAATAGATAAAATAGGTTTAACAAGGATAACGCAATTAAAAAAAGAAGAAGTAAAAAATGTATAATCATTATAAAATTAATTGATGTATGAAAAGTAAGTATGATTACAAGAAGATGCTATCCCGTCTTATTAATAGGGATTGCAAGAGTAAGTCCTTAATAATAAGCGGCTTACTTCTATTGATGTTTACGGCGCTTCAGGCGCAGGAAATCGTAAAGGGCATAGTCCGCGATGATACGGGTGAGCCGTTACCGGGCGCATATATAGAAAGTGAAAGCGGGCAAAGTGCCGAAACCGATGCGAATGGGAAATACACCATTACGGCAAAACAAGGAGAAATCCTTACGTTTAGTTTTATAGGGAAAAATGAAATAACAAAGAAAGTTAGTGGAACTATGCTAAATGTAGTTTTGAGGAACTCGGAAGCTACCCAAATCGGCGAAGTGGTGGTAACGGCACTCGGAATTAAACGCGAGAAGAAAGCATTGGGATATGCCGTACAAGATATTAATCCTGATGAATTAAAGAAGACAGGAAATCCTGATTTAGCGGGAGCTCTTCAAGGCAAAGTTACGGGTATAGACATAAAACCTTCCAGCGGTATGCCAGGGGCTTCTTCTCAAATTGTCATTCGAGGAGCACGCTCTTTCAATGGAAACAATACCCCTCTGTATGTGGTGGATGGGATGCCTATTACAAGTACGCCCGATATTCAAACAGGAGGGGATATTAGCCAAAGGGGAAGCGGTATTATAGGACCAGATATTGCCAATCGGGGGATAGATATTGACCCTAATGACATTGTAAGCCTCACCGTTTTAAAAGGGCAGGCTGCCGCGGCTTTGTATGGTATGCGTGCCTCCAATGGTGCAGTGATCATCACCACGCGAAACGGTAAAGGATTGGCTAAGGGAAAGCCAGTGGTTACATTTAATCAGACCACCAGTTTTGATATGGTTTCTAGAACGCCGGACTATCAAACCACTTGGGCGCAAGGCATCGGCGGTAAATACAGCCCTCGAACTTCTACCTCTTGGGGGCCAAGAATCACCGATCTTCCCAATGATCCCACTTATGGAGGGAATGGGAAAGGGCACGAAGGTATGTACAAAGTTCCACAATTGGAAGAGGCAGGGTTAGACCCTTGGGTAACCCCTGGGGTGTATAATAACTGGAATGATTATTTTAATATCGGATTAACTTCTACCACCGGAATCAATGTAGCTCAAGCAACAGAAAACGGTCACTTTTCTATTGGTTTGGGACGCACCAATCAAACCGGTATAGCACATAATACGGGCATGAAGCGCTGGAATGCCAAGGCTGCGGGAGAACATAAACTCAATAATCGGTTTACCGCAGGTTTCTCTGCAAATTTTGTCAGCACAATGATTGATAAACTCTCTGGAGGTAATGATAACTCTTTGGCAGGGGTTTTAACTGCACCCAGCAGCTACAATTTAAAAGGAATTCCTTATCATGATCCTAAAGATCCGTATAAGCAAATTTATTATCGCGGTTTGAGTTTTGACAATCCTTATTGGGTAGAACACAACAATACCTTTAATGAGCATACTGATCGTTTTTTTGGAAATGGTTTTGTAAGATACACAACTCATCTTGCAGATGATATGGATTTAAACGTGAAATATCAATTAGGATTGGATTCCTATACTACGAACTACCAGGATATTTTTGGATTTGGAAGCAAAGGAAAAGAAGGCAGAATTAAGAATTATGGGGTTACGAATTTGACATGGAACTCTTTGCTTACAGCTAACTACGACTGGAAAATTAATCATGATCTTCGTTTTAATGCAATCCTGGGGAATGAAATAAACCACAATAATAGTAAAGCATATCAGCAAAAAGGACAAGATTTTAACTTTGGAGGGTGGAACCACATTAATAATGCCAAAACCGTAACGAATGATGAAAGACAAGAGCAAGATAGATCCGTGGGGTTCTTCGGTAGTTTTTCTTTGTCTTGGAAAGAAATGCTTTTCTTGAATGCCACAGGGCGCAATGACATTGTCTCTTCCATGCCCCGCGGAAACCGTTCTTTCTTTTACCCTTCCGCTTCTCTCGGGTTTGTTGCATCAGAAATTAATGGATTAAAAAATCTTAGCTGGTTGTCCTTTGTTAAATTCAGAGCTTCCTATGCTGAAGTAGGGCAGGCAGGAACGTATTACGATAATTTCTTCGTTAAACCCGATTATGAAGGAGGATTTTGGACTGGGGCACCTATTCTTTACCCGCTTGATGGAGTAAGTTCATATATTGCCTCAAGTACCCTCTATGATCCTAACTTAAAGCCTCAAAATACAAAGTCGTATGAATTTGGGGTGAACTTAAAGTTTCTGCGCGATCGCATAGGAATTGATTATACTTATTCACGACAAAATGTAAAAGACCAAATCTTTCCCGTTCCGCTTGCAGGCTCTACAGGTGCGCAAGAGTTGGTAACGAACGGAGGAAAAGTACATACCGACGGTCATGAAGTTATACTCTATATAACTCCTATTCGCTCAGATCGTGTTACCTGGGACATGAATGTAAACTTTTCAAAAATTAAAAATGTAGTGGATGAGTTAGCTCCGGGAGAAAGTATCTACTTGGGAGGATTTGACATTCCTCAAGTAAGAGCGGGTATCGGAGATACGTATCCTGTGATTTATGGTTCCACCTATAAAAGAGATAAGCAGGGACGGATTTTAGTAGATGAAAACCCTGATTCTGATACTTACGGGATGCCTATGGCAGGCGAACCCGGGGTGATTGGCCAAGTTTCCCCAGACTTTATTGTGGGACTATCGAATACTTTCCGGTATAGAGAATGGACACTCGGAGCTGTTTTAGAGTGGAAGCAGGGGGGACAAATATGTTCCGGGTCTAATCAATTACTTGATTATTATGGTATGTCTAAAAAGACGGAAGACAGGTCATCTGCTTTTATTTATGACGGCTACAAAAAAGATGGGAGTAAAAATGATATTGTCCGAGGTGGAGACAATGGCTCCGGAGCTTATCAAACATTGTATACAAATGTACTATATAGTATTGATGAAGCAAGCGTTTATGATAATTCTTTTATTAAAATTAGAGAGTTATCTTTAAAGTATGATCTTCCTAAAAAACTCCTACCTAATGTAAATATTTCTATGGGGGTTTTTGTACGTAACCTTTTGCTTTGGGCAGAATTAGATAATATTGATCCTGAATCCTCTCTAGGGAATACGAATATGGCAGGCGGGTTTGATTGGTTTACCCTGCCGCAGACCACGAGCTATGGGATTACTTTAAACTTAAAATTCTAACAATTAAATTAAAAAAATAAAAAGATGAAAAAAATAATCTATATCGCAGTTTTTGTACTCAATTTTTTAACATTAAGTTCTTGCTCTGAAGATTTGATGGATGACATTGGCAAGAATGTTGATAATCCGACCGACACAGCCACTAAACTTACGATTACAGATATGATGGTAAATTCAGCATTTACCGTAACAGGAAGTGATTTAGCTTTTTATGCTTCGTGCTATATTGAACATAATGTAGGGGTTTACGGGCAAATGTATGATGCTGAAATGCGCAAGGACAAACCCACCAACAGCGCTACTTATAACAATGTTTGGAATCGTATATACCGTAATTTATATAATTTGAAAAAGATTATTGACAAATGTTCTAAGGGGGGCATTGAGGAAGGTAATTTTCATACCTTAGGCATTGCGCAAGTTTTAAGCGCATACAGCTTAGCCGTTCTTACCGATTTATTTGGAGATGTTCCTTATACAGAAGCCCTCCAGCCTAAGGTGATTCTTACGCCCAAATTAGATTCGCAGGAAAGTATTTACAAGCAAATATTTGCTTTTTTAGATGGGGGAATGGCTAATCTTGCCAAAGAATCTTCCTTTCCTGATGCTTTGGAGAAACAAGACCTCATTTATAAGGGGGATATAGACAAATGGACAAAATTTGCCTATGGCTTAAAAGCACGTTATACCATGCGGCTTTCTCTAAAAAATCCTAAATATGATGAGGTGATTACTCTTGCCAATCAGTCTTTTACGGATGCTTCTGAGCAGTGCCTTTTCCGCTACAATGGTTCCTCCTCAGTGAGTCCTTTTTATGCCTTCTATACAGATAGAGATTATTTCGGCGCGAGTCAAAGTTTGCATGATAAATTAGCTGCTAGAAATGATCCCAGAGACGCAGTATATTTTAAAGAACCTGATGAAGGAAAGGGTATTGAATTTGCCCCGAATGGTAATCCTGATAACGAACAAGATAAATACGGTATTTCAGGTCTTAGTAATGCAAAAGTACCCACTTTTTTAATGCGTTATCATGAGCTTGAATTTTTAAAAGCAGAAGCGTATGCCCGCAAAGGAGATTTACAAAATGCCAAAGATGCACTGAAACAAGCAATTATTGCAAACTGTGCAAAAGAAAATGTAGGAATTTCTGAGGCAGATGCAACGGCTTATTATGATGATCATGTAGCGGGAAAACTAACCGATGCAGCTGCTGCATTAAATGAAATTATGGTTCAAAAATATATCGCATGTTATGAAGAAGAAGCCATAGAGGCTTATAATGATATTCGTCGTTGGAAAGCAATGGGAAATAATGCTATCCAGTTAGCTAGTAATCGCAAATTCCCGCTTCGGTTCACTTATGGCTCAAAAGATGTAACGAATAATATAAATGTGAAGAAAGCCTACGGTGATGGAACGTATGTTTATACTGAAAACGTTTGGTGGGCAGGAGGCACTCGATAACAAATATAAAATCAGCAGATTGTATCTCAAACCTGTAAGAGGAAAACTTCTGCTTGCAGGGTTGAAGTACAATTAACACCCGTAAAACCATAACTTTTTAACGACATTAATATTATTATTTTTCATCTCCTGTGATAAAGGGGTAAATCCTTACACCGGGGAAGACCGTTGCAGAACACATAAAAACGCATGAAAAAGAAAGCATCTAACTTCAAACGGCGCCCTTCTGAAAAAAATTAAAATCCTCACAACCGAAAGGTTGTTCCGGCGTTTAATTTTCCTCGTGCGTCGCATTTTTTTGCTAAAGTACTTTTTGCAATGGTCTTATATTGATAAATGGGCTGTTGAAAAATGCTTATATTTGAAGAAAAAGAATCAAATGTCTGATAACGTTTTCCTAAATTGGGAATAACCAAATTATCTTGAGACCTTTAGCTTGTACTGAGACCGTTGCAAAAAGCACTTTGGAAGACAATACAACGCCTGAGAATTGTAGCATAAAGTAAAAAAATTAAGTACCAGAGCAAGTTTTTGAGTATGAAGGATTTTAATTTTTTAGAAGGGCGCTGCTTGAATCCAACTACAAGTCACGTGGGCTAAAGGTCTCACATAAACAAATTAAATAACAGCAAGTGGTATGTTTTTATAAAAATAAATAATATAATAAAAACATAGAAAACTTTTGCATAGTTAATCAAAAATCTAAAAATTGTAGGTTTTTCAGCAGTACCATAAATATTTTCAATAAAATTTTAGACTAAAAAAGCATAAAAATGAAAGATAATATTAAACTATATGATATTGCTTTTATTGGCGGGGGTCTTTCTTCTACAAGTACCTTATTGAATATAATGAAAAACCTTAAGGATAAAAAATTAAAAAAACTAAGCATTTTGATGCTTGAAAAAAGAAAAGTAAGCTATGGAGGTTTTGTTTATAGTGAGACGTATTTTGGATACGATTCACTTATCATTACTCCCCTTAATAAATTTATCTTTGATGAAGACTTCATGCTGTTTAGTGCTTGGTTAAAGGCAAACAAAAAAGCATGGCTTGAGAAATACAGAGAAAATTCTTTTGAAGGATTTAAAAAGTGGTATGACTTTAACAAACTTCAAATTAAAAATAATAATTTTGGGGAAATAATGCTTCCCAGATTCATTTATGGAGATTATCTAAAAAGTAGATTTAAAAAAGATCTAGCAAAAGTAACCAATCTATTGGAATTTGTATATCGTCAAACTGAGGTAATAGATATTATAAAAAAAGATCATTTTAAAATGATTCGCTCTGATAATTGCTGCTTTAGCAAAAAAATAGTTTTAACCATAGGTAGTTCAAATTTTAAATCTATCAATAATCGCATTGACTGTAAGTTTACCAACCATCAATCCATTTTTATAGATAATATATACAACCCTTCATTAACTGAAACTCTAAATAGCCTATCCTTATTAAAAAAGAAAAAAGAACAAAATATAATGATCGTTGGCAGTAATGCGACAATGGTAGATTTTCTATATTCGCTTTACCTGAAGAACAATATAAAAAGAAATATATGCAAAATATTTATCGTATCTAAAAGTGGTATAATTCCACAATTTCTTAAAGATTTTGATAGTAATAATTCAAAAGAATATTTTTATTTTCAGACGCTTAAGACCGGAAGGAAAATTCGATCGGTCGACATAATTAAAGCATTAAAAAAAGAATTAAAAGAAATTCCAAAAGATTCCAGACCTCTCTTTTTTAATTCTATTTCAAAAGAAGTTATCAATATTTTTAATTCCTTAACTATGCAAGAGCAGCACAAATTTGTAGTTCAGGATGGAATTAATTTTGTAAAATTAATTAGACGCTGTGGCAAAGATCATCACAGAGCCATTTGTTAACTAAAAGATAAAGTACATTTGATAAAAGGTGAGATGCTAGAATTTAAAGAAGTAGATAAAAAACTTTTTTCGTTTAAATATCAGGCAACAGATGGTAAGATAAATGAGAAGAAATTCTCCTTATGTAAAATAATCAATTGTACCGGTTTTGAAAAATTGTCTGAAACTTCCAATACCTTAATTAATAATTGTTTGAAAAGACAATTAATTTCAATTAATCCATCAGATAGAGGCTTTGAATTGGATGATCATTTTCAATCGACCAAAACAAATGGTTTTTATGTGATGGGGCCTTTGATCTCTGGCTTCTTTAGTTCTAATTTTAAACTATGGCATGTGGAGAGTAATTCAAGGATTATACTTCTATCCAAAGTATTAGCTTATATTATTCTTGATTCTTTGAAAAACGAGAGATGAAAATATTCTTTTAAGATCAAAATGAAAAGAGAAATAGATAAAAAACCGATAATTCCGGCAATAAGTCATAAAACGATTAATTATTTAACCCAACTCTGCTTTAAATTAGATGTAGTTAAACCCTCGAATTTGATTTTTATGTTTGGAACGAATGTGTTTCATAAAAAAGCTGCTAAGCATATAGAAGACCTATTGTTAAATAATTATGCTGATAAAGTTTTAATTACTGGAGGAATTGCCGATTATGATGAATCTAAATATGAGGAATTGCCCGAGAGTAGGATAGTCTATGAAAATATAGCTGTCAAAAGATTTAAGAACGTAAATTTTTATTTGGAAAGCGAATCAAAAAATAATCTGGAAAATGTAAATAATTCAATTCATGTTTTTAACTTTTTGAATGTAGATTCAATTATCTGTGTATCACATTCCTACGCATCAAGAAGGAGCGTGCAAACCCTAAGAAAAGTGTTTAAAAATAGGATATATAGTTTTCCGTACGATATTTACAGCCAAAACAAGATTTTAATCCAACAAGATAACTGGTGGAAAAGTGAAGAAGGAATATCAATTCTTTGGGGGGAATATTTAAGAATTAAAACCTATGGAAAGCGAGGAGATTTTCCATTAACAGAACAAATGACAAGATGGATAGATAAAATAGAAAATACGCTATAAAAAGTCTATCGCTTGCTGTCTTTTTTTAGTATGGTATATGAGCAACAAAATTGTTTTAAAATGAAGATAAAAAATAAAATAACAAGTTTAATATTTGATTTGGACGGAACCTTATGGGACGCTCGAGCTACGGTATTAAAGGCATGGAATACTGTATTTACAGAAAACGGATATGAGGAGATTCCTTTTGAGAAATTTACCCAATATGTCGGGATGGAGCAAACTGAGATGATTTCTAATTTATTAAATATCAGTGAGAAGGAAGCGGCTAAATTCCATTCGTTATTAATCTCAGAAGAAGAACAAAAATTAAAAACCGAAGGGGGCAAACTATATACGGGGGTAAAAAGTACTTTGCTTGAACTAAAGAAATGTTATGATTTATTCATCGTCAGCAATTGTCAGGATGGATATATAGAATTTTTTTTAGAACATTGCCAGCTTAAAAATATATTTTTAGATTATGAGTCTGCTGGAAGAACTCAAATGAACAAAATGAAAAACATCGAGCTATTAATCAATAGAAATCATATCAAACAAACTGCTTATATCGGCGATACGGATGGAGACAGCAAGGCAGCAAGAGGGAATAAAATTCCTTTTGTTTTTGCTCAATACGGATTTGGGGATGCACAGACTTTTAATTTTGTAATTTCCAAGTTTCCTGATTTATTGTCTATTTTTTGCTAAAGTGCTTTTTGCAAAGGTAAGTCCGCGCAGGCTAAACGCTTTCTTTTTCATACTTTTTTATGTGTTCTGCAACGGTCTCCTATTTTGCAATGGTATTGAAACCTCTGCAAAGGTTTTTTAGCACCTGAAATTCAGCGTTAGATAGATTCAGTACAAGCTAAAAGTTTCACTTTATGAGACCGTTGCAAAAAGCACGCTAACAAAAAAATGCAACGCCCGATAAAAATTAAACACCGGAGCAACCTTTTGGGTGTGGAGGATTTTAATTTTTTGAGAAGAAAGCAGTTTGAAGTTAGATGCTTTTTTTTTCATACTTTTTTATGTGTTCTGCAACGGTCTCTTTATTTCTTCCCTCTTTTTCTCCAACATAATATTACTTTGAATATCAATGGAAGCCTGATGAATTGCCTTATAAATCTGTTCAATCATCTCAACAGAAAGTCCTGATTTTTCACCGTCAGTTTTAGCTTTTCGTAGTAAATTATCCCACCGATTCGGTTGATATATTGCCACATTATTTTGTTTTTTCAGAAGACCAATTTGTTCTGAAATTTTCATCCGGTGTACCAACCCTTCCAACAATCCCTGGTCTAATTCATCAATCTCATAACGCAGCGTTTTTAAGGCAGTCTGATAAGTTAGGTTATCGCTGTTTTTTCTTCTCAACTCAATGGATTTAATAATCTCTAATAAACGTTCGGGCGTTACTTGCTGCTTGGCATCAGTCCATGCCTTACCCGGATTAGGATGACTCTCAACCATTATTCCATCATATTCTAAATCAAATGCCTGCTGGGATATTTCATAAATTAACGCTTGATCTCCGGCAATATGAGAGGGGTCAATCAGCATAGGAATATTGGGAAGCCTTTTTTTAAACTCTAATGCGATTTGCCATTTGGGCTTATTACGATATTTTGTTTTTTTATACGTTGAAAATCCGCGGTGTATTGTTCCCAGATTCTTAATCCCCTTAGAAGCTAGGCGTTCTAAGGCGCCGATCCACAGTTCCAAATCGGGATTAACAGGATTTTTAACGATTATAGGTTTATCCGTTCCTTGTACCGCTTCTGCAATTTCCTGAACAATAAAAGGACTGACTGTTGAGCGCGCGCCAATCCACAAATAATCAATATCATGTGCCAAAGCAAGTTTGGCATGTTGTGCATTGGCAATTTCTGTTGCTGTTTTCAACCCGGTCTCTTCTTTTACTTTGTTCAGCCATTTTAATCCGATAGCCCCGACACCTTCAAATGATCCGGGTTTGGTTCTAGGTTTCCATATCCCGGCACGAAAAACATTTACATACTTCTTATCCATCCGACGAGCGGTTTCCAGCATTTGCTCCTCACTCTCTGCTGAACAAGGGCCTGCAATTACAATAGGTTGCCCAAAGGCTTTTGCCCATTCTTGCTCTCTTTTTAGTATTTTCATTTTTTTAGTATTTAAGTTATAATGTATAACATCTTAAGACCGCTGCAAAAAGCACGCTAACAAAAAAATGCAACGCCCGATAAAAATTAAACGCCGGAGCAACCTTTTGGGTGTGGAGGATTTTAATTTTTTGATAAGGAAGCCGTTTGAAGTTAGATGCTTTCTTTTTCATGCTTTTTTATGTGTTCTGCAACGGTCTTATCTTGTGAATTTTTAATCCATTTTTCCTAATGTTCTACGAATCTCATTGGTTTTTTTCATGTACGCTTTTATGTTTTTAAATTCCTTTTTCTCTAACATTTTTTGAATCTCTTTTAAATTATCCGTATAAGCATTTAACGCGTATAATAGATTCTCCCGGTTATGCTCGAAAATGGGCGCCCACATTTCGGGGGAACTTTTTGCCAAGCGTACGGTTGAAGCAAAGCCTGTGCTTGCCATATCAAAAATACGCCTTTCATCTCGTTCAATCTTCAACACGGTACTCCCCAAAGCAAAGGAAGTTAAATGCGACAAATGAGAAACGTATGCTAAGTGCTGGTCATGCTCCTTGGCACTCATTTTAATGACCCGCATCCAAAGTGAGGCATACATTTTTTCAATCAACCTTACCCCTTCTTTATCACTCAATTCTTCTTCACAAATTACGGCTACTTTATTTAAAAATAATTCGGCAAAAGCAGCCTGAGGACCTGAATTTTCAGTTCCTGCCATCGGGTGTGCAGCAATGTATTGGCTTCTTTTAGGATGATTTCTTATTCCCTCGCAGCATATCTTTTTAGTAGAGCCTAAATCCGTTACATACGTACTATGGCTGATTTTATCTAAGACCGTGGTTAAAAGTTTTTTAATCACATCAACTGGCGTTGCTAAAATAACGAGGTCGGCTTCATTTACTTCCTCTATGGAAATGATTTCATCTACTATATGCAAATCAAGTGCTTTTTGTGCATTTTCTGAAGAATTATCCATCCCCCAAAATACTTTGCCAAAGCTATTGCGCCGTAAGGCTAACGCCATTGAGCCACCCATTAATCCCAAGCCTATAATCGCTATTTTCATCTTGCATCATTTTTTAATCGATGAAACGCCTCTTCTAAAAGCGGTACCGGCGAACAAAGTGAAATACGTACGTAGCCTTCTCCATTACTGCCAAATATCTTACCCGGGGTAATGAAAACTTTACTTTTATTCAATTTTTCTTCGCACCACGAAATACTGTCTTGTCCATTTTGAATCTTTGCCCAAACGAACAATCCTACCGCCTTTTTATGATACGTTAATTTTAACTTATCACATATTTTCCATACGATATTCCTTCTTTTTCTATAGATTTCATTTAACGATTTAAACCCGTTTTCTTCATGCCGAAGGGCTTGAATAGCTGCCATTTGAATCGGGAAGTACATGCCCGAGTCCATATTGCTTTTTACCTTTAATATCGCAGCAACATATTCCTGCCTTCCCGAAACCATTCCTACACGCCAGCCAGCCATGTTGTATAACTTACTAAGCGAATTTAATTCCAACCCACATTGCTTCGCTCCTTTGAATTGTAAAATACTCATGGAATCCTCATTTAAAATAAAGCTATACGGATTGTCATTAACAATCATAAATTGATTTTCAATGGCTAATTCAATTAATTTCTCTATAACACTTCGACTTCCACGTCTGCCCGTTGGCATATTAGGATAATTGATCCACATGATTTTAATTTCATTTAACGGCAGCTCTCGCAGCTGATCAATAGAGGGCAGCCAATGATTTTTTTCGGTTAAATCGTAATAAATCCCCTGTGCCCCCATTAGATGACTAACCGCTTTATAAGCGGGATAGCCCGGATTCGGAATTAACACCTTATCTCCACTATTTAAAAACGCCATGCTAATATGCATAATGCCTTCTTTTGAACCGAGAAGAGGAAGAATTTCGGTTTCTGATTTTAAGTCTACTTTAAAACACTTTGCATACCAATTTGACATTTCTTTGCGTAACGCATCTGTCCCGATGTAAGATTGATAGCAATTTGCCATCAACTCTTCAGCGCTTTTCTGAAGTGTGCTTACCACGCCATCAGGCGGCAAAAGATCGGGATTGCCAATCCCCAGATTGATAATACCTTCCCCTGCTTCATTTCGTTGCTTCACTTCTTTTAATTTGACTGAAAAGTAGTATTCCTTTATGTCTTCTAAACGATTTGCTCCTTTTATCATTCTGTTCTCTTATTGTTTATTTGTACTAAATTCTTGTTTGTTATCAAATTAGGATTATTAAATTCCATAAAAAAACCCCTTGATTCTATCAAGAGGTTCAGTTTTTACTTATATCGGCTAATTATATACAAACTTACCTCTTACCTTAAGGATAAAAGTAGAAGTAAAAACGTGTATATAAATTCAATAGTCCCATTGAACCGCAAATATAATCATTAAAATTAAATTTGAGACCGTTGCAAAAAGCACGCTAACAAAAAAATGCAACGCCCGAGGAACTGCAAGTCAGCGTAAGCTAAAATTAAATGCCGGAGCAACCTTTTGGGTGTGGAGGATTTTAATTTTTTGAGAAGGAAGCAGTTTGAAGTTAGATGTTTTCTTTTTCATACTTTTTTATATATTCTGTAACGGTATCATTTTTTTATTTATTCCGTGAAGTTCTATCCCCGTTAATCGGATTATCCCTTATAAAACGTCCGTCATAAAAATAGATATGATAGTCTGAGTTAAATAGTTGGCTGGGTAAATAATAGTCGGTCGTGATAATTTGAGCCCCTGATTTTTTAGCTGCTTCAAAGCGGCTGTAATCATTGGTTCTTGCCTCTTTAGTATTAGCATCAGCTCTTGTACGAATAAGATATCCTTTCTTGACTAATTTAGGAATTCGGTCGTCTTTAGGGTTATTTATAATCATAACCGCAGCCTCTGGTGTTCCTTCTTCAGCATTAATAAAAAGCGTTCTACCTTTTAACGAAGGATGATTTTTAGCATACATTTTCTTCTTTTTACCTTTAGTGTCTAAAATAAATAAAAACTTTCCTCGTGCTTGTCCTAAGGTAGGCCAATTTTGGTGTAATACGGCTTCTTCTAATGTATTATAATGCCCTTTTATATCATCGGGGGTAATGATCCGTTCTCTACCTAAATAATCAAGAAGTGCGGTATCCAATTTGTCAAATATTTCTGGGGTATAAGACTCTGGCTGAGTACCAAACTCATTGGCATTACCGTCTTTGGGCTCTAAGGTAATAAATATCGGTTCATGCTTCGGATGGGCTTCTGACCATTTCTTAAGATCAGTTAACCCCTCTGATAGAAGATAGTATTGGCCTCTAAAATCAATATCTAAAACGTGCAACATTTTAAAGCCGGGCTGATTCATTTTTCCGTCAGGATCGTATGGCGGCTGATCTTTTACGAGTTCCAGTCCTTTAGGATGGGCATATAAACCTCCTTTTACATCTGCGTATGCATCCATTTCAAGGTTTCGCAACCCCATGTCTAACTGCGCCATCATAGGAATATGCTCGTATTGTAAATGATATATTCCTCCTGTAGTATCTTTTTTGACCAGATAATCAAACAACTTAGAGGGAATGGCATTTTTATAACTATTGTGAGAGCCTATTACTTGTAACTGATTGATAGGCTTATTGTTATTTTGAGCATACGCGTGTATTCCTAAAAATAGTGCGCCTAAAATAATAACAGAACTAAATTTTAATTTCATGTGCAGAAGTTTTTTGAAATAAGACAGCTAAAATATCATTTTTAACTGTGTACTACATCAATTATTGAGTTTATAATATTATGAGACCGTTGCAGAATATATAAAAAAGTATGAAAAAGAAAGCATCTAACTTCAAACTGCTTCCTTCTCAAAAAATTAAAATCCTCACAACCCAAAGGTTGCTCCGGGGTTTAATTTTTATCCGGCGTTGCATTTTTTTGCTAAAGTGCTTTTTGCAACGGTCTCAATATTTAACACACATTATTTAACACAAAGGAAACACAAATTTAATATTGACTTAATAAAAGATGGGTAAAATCTTACTAAAATTGCACTGGAAATTAATACGCAATTTTAATGACGGATTATTATTTCATTAAACCACTAAAAAAACTATTTATAACTTAAATCTATGTATTGTAAAATTAATTATGTTAAGGTGAAAAATGCAATCGTTTTACTCACAGTCTTTTTGTATACCCATCATGCAAGAGCTGATGAGAATCGCCTTAATTTATTAACGCGAGAGGTAACATTACAAACCTATATTACTGGGGTGGTAGTAGATGAAAACAAGGAACCGATAGCAGGAGTTGATGTATTGATAAAAGGTACCCAAAAGGAAACTACTACTAATTCTGATGGTAAGTTTACCATTGATGCCAGGCAAGGCGATGTACTTATCGTATCCATTTTTGGATATAAAAGCAAAGAAGTTACAATAGGTACGGAGACGTATTTAACGGTTCGTTTAGAACCCTATGTTGAAAAACTTAGCGAAGTAGTAGTGGTTGGTTATGGGAGCCAAACCAAAAAAGATTTGACGGGGGCAGTTACTCAACTTTCTCCGGAAAATTTTAGACAGGGAGTAAATGTGTCGCCGGATAATCTTCTTCAAGGCAAGATTGCGGGCGTGCGAGTAGTAACCTCAAGTGGTGAGCCGGGGGCAGCAATAGATGTATCTATTCGAGGTATAGGATCAATTAGAAGCGGAAGTACCCCCTTGTTTGTTGTAGATGGCGTTCCTTTGAGTAACAAGAATGTTAGTTCTGAAGGTCCTAATCTTGGGTTAGGTTTAAGTACTGCAAAAAATCCGTTAAACTTTTTAAATACGAGTGATATCGCTTCTATTACGGTTTTAAAAGACGCTTCTGCTGCAGCTATTTATGGCGCAAGAGGTTCAAACGGAGTGGTAATCATTACCACAAAACAAGGAGAAAAAGGAAAGGCTACACTTACTTATGATTCTTACGTAAGTATTTCTAATGTGATAAAGAAATTAGATTTACTTTCGGCAAATCAATACCGTCAAGCAGCATACCCCGCGTATGATCATGGAGGGAATACGGATTGGCAGGACGAGATTTTTAGGACGGCAATCACTTCAAATCATAATTTATCTTTTTCTAAGCAAACTCAATCAGGAGGCTACTATGCTTCTTTATCTCATATGAATCAGGATGGCATTATAGAAACCAGTGATTTTAAAAGAACCACTGCTCGCTTAAATGCAGAAGAATCTTTCTTAGATAACAAACGTCTTAAGGTGAAAATGAACTTAACTGCGAGTGAGATAGATGAAACCGGCATTCCTAATGGAGCGAGTGCAGGATCAGACGGCCAGCTGATACTACACGCTTTAATGGCAAATCCTACCTTCTCTGTTTTTGATAAAAAGGGTGATTACTCCAACTTTAACTTGAATCAAAGTTATAACCCGATGTATTTCTTAGATATATATGAAGATAAAACAAAAACCTTTCGAGTTTTAGGGAATATAGAAGCAACTTTGAGAATTTTTAAAGGATTAGATTATAAATTTAATTATGGAATTGACCGCTCTACCTCGGAAAGAAATTCAACGATATATCCAAATGATACGGATATAACCCCAGAGGGAAAATATGTTCAAAATAACTTAAGTTCGCAAAACAGCCTGTTAGAACATTACTTAACCTATAATTTTAAAGTTAACAAAAACAAGGTTGAACTCTTAGCAGGGTTCTCCTATCAAAAATTTGATTTTTCTGGAAAATATTTTTCCGTTGTAAATATTGATAAAAAAGGTGACGGGGTAGCCCCTAGGTATAACCCAGGATACTCTGGAGACCAAAAAAACGTAGGCGGTTATGCCCAAGAGAATGAATTACAATCTTACTTCGGAAGATTAAACTATAATTATGATAATAAATATTTGCTTACGGCTTCACTAAGAGCGGATGGTTCTACCCGATTCGGAAAAAATAATAAATATGGCTATTTCCCCTCATTTGCTTTAGGCTGGCGGATGGATCGTGAAGACTTTTTAAACGATGCAACTATGGTAAATCAATTAAAATTAAGAGCAAGTTATGGGCAGACAGGGAATCAGGAAGTACCTAATAAAATTACACAACACGTCTACTCACAGTCTCCAGGTGAAGGTTACTATATGCGAGATGATTATGCTTTAGTACCCGGAATAGTAGTCTCCCGAACGGATAATCCAGATCTGAAATGGGAAGTCGTTACGCAATATAATTTTGGAGCAGACTTTAGTTTATGGGATAACAAACTCTACGGGTCTTTAGATTATTATAATAAAACCACGACAGATGCGATTTTAAACATTCCTTCGGAAGTATTATCTTCTGCGGCTACAGTATGGAAAAATATAGACGGGAAAATTATAAATAAAGGCATAGAGGTTACATTAGGTTCTCAGTTGATAAAAACCACAAACTTCTCTTGGGATGCGGATATAAATGGCGCTACCTTAAATAATGTCATTAAAAATTTACCCGTCTCTAATGGGATCCCTTCAGGAAATATTTCAGGACCCGGTATGAGTGGCGTTCTTGCCAACATTTATAAAAGCGGCTATGAAGCAGGGTCTTTCTATATGCTAAAGCATAAAGGATACGATGAAGACGGGAAGGATATTTTTGAGGACACCGATGGCGATGGGAAGATTGATGACCAAGATCGACAAATTTTTGAAGGGGCATTACCTAACCTTACCTTTGGTTTAAATACCCATTTATCATACCAACGATTTGATTTATCACTTTCCTTCATCGGGCAAACCGGAGGCTATCTCTTTAATAACACGAATTTACAGCTGAATGTTAATAATTTAGTATCCGATCGTAATGTGTTATCTAAGTATTATTATGGAGACGCAGATCCAAAAAACAATCCTCAATTATCTTCTTTATATCTCGAAAAATCAGACTTTTTACGTTTAAACAATGTCCGCCTTGGTTACTCTGTAGATGTTAGTCATTTGAATTGGATTAAAGGATTAAATTTGTATGTAAGTGCTCAAAACCTATTTACCATTACCAGCTATTCCGGCTTTGATCCATTGATTAACAGTCCAAGACCCAGTAATGGCAATCAGTCTATGGGAATTGATTACACTACCTATCCTTCATCAAAAACATATATGTTAGGTTTAACCTTAAAATTTTAAAATTACAGATCATGAAAAAATTTAATATAAAATTAAACACAACCATTGCAATACTTGTCGGAGCCATGTTTTTTGGTTGTACAGACTTAGAAGAAAAAGTATTAGATGAGAAATTAGACGCAAGCGATGCAGGTCTTGTTAATTCCTTAGCAGCAGCGTACAAACAGTTAGGATATCCCACCTTTTCAGGTAAGAGTGGTGTTTACGCACTACAAGAATATTCTACCGATGAAGACATGCTGCCTACCCGGGGGAGTGACTGGGGAGATGGTGGAAAATGGCGGGCATTACATGAATTTACATGGAGACCCGATCATGCGGTTGTAAAAGACACATGGCAAGATTTAACCGTTGGTATAACCAAATCGCTGGCAGCAATTCAGGTTATTAATGCGAATAAAAAAGACCCTGATCATGATTTAGTTTTGGCAGAAGCTAACGGGTTGCTGGCTTTCTACACATTTCATACTTTAGATTTATATGATCAGGCTCCCTATAGGGATCCGCTTGAGGGAAATGCCAAATTGGAAATCTTAAAGGCAGATACTGCTATAGATACATTAATTACGCAAGTAGAGGCGTTGATACCTAATTTAGCGGATATTGGAGCACAATCAACATATAATGGCCGCTTTACCAAGCAAGCTGCCTACGCATTGTTAGCGGATATGTATTTGAACAGAGCAGTATATAAAGATCGTTATAACGCTTCTTCTAATTTTAATTTTACGGAAGCGGCAGTTAATGGCACGGGTACGGATATGGATAAAGTTATTGAATATACTTCTAAAATAATAAACGATTCACATTTTTCTTTAGAGAAGAATTATTTTGATAATTTTAAAATTAATAAAGGTAAAAGTAGTTCAGAATTGATTTTTGCAGTAGTTCAGCAAAATGAAGATGTAGTAAGATCGTCCAATGACTTTGCTTATATGCCAATGACAAGAAATCAAAAACCATCTCCATCTAACAGAGGTACCAATGCTTCATGCACTACACCGGAATTCTATAACACATGGAAAGACAATCATGATGATCCTAGATTTCATAGATATTATCAGTATGAAGATGGAACATGGTTTATGAACGACGGCAGCACAGAAAGCGTCCCTGTTGAAAATGTACCGGGCAGCGACGAGCCATGGTTCCACTTTAATAGAGGCTTTCAGGTAGATCAACAATATGGTCCCTTGTTAAAAGACGTTAAATTTGAAATGACAGCAGATGGAAAAAGAATAAAAGTAAGCAAATTGATGATGGAAAAAAGTAAGAGTACCCCTATGGATTTTACTCCGGAATTGAACTTTTCAAATCCATCTGAAGCTGTTCTATCACAAGAACAAATTAATAGAGGGGTTCGTATATTCAAATACGAATTTGATCCTTACCCTATAAAGGGAAATAGTAAAGGCAGCGCAATGGATATTCCATTGTACCGCCTTGGTGGGGTCTATTGTATGCAGGCGGAGGCTTATTTTAGAAAAGGAGAAAACGGGTCAGCTTTAAACGATATAAATGTACTTAGGACGCAAAGAACTTACCAAAAAACAAAAACTGGTGGTGGATTTACTGACGAACCGGGTGAATCCATTTCTTTTTTAGATAAAACTACATTATATAACGAAATTGGTTTTGAAATGCACTTAGAAATGTATAGAAGACCCCAAATGATACGCTTTGGTACGTTTGATGAAGCTTATACAGCAAAACCTAAGTCAGAGCCTTTTCGTCGTGTTTTCCCTATCCCGCAAACAGTAATTGATGTTAATAAACAGATTAAGCAAAATCAAGGGTATTAATCCCTTGGATATTTAGAGCCCGTTGCAGAATATATAAAAAAGTATGAAAAAGAAAGCATCTAACTTCAAACTGCTTCCTTCTCAAAAAATTAAAATCCTCACAACCCAAAGGTTGCTCCGGGGTTTAATTTTTATCCGGCGTTGCATTTTTTTGCTAAAGTGCTTTTTGCAACGGTCTCAACAAATACAAATCAGTTTTAACCAACTGTCTCATTTTTTACGATGCTATCATTTTCTGAAGATGTTTCTTCATTTGTTTTTATTGCCGTACGTGAGGTATTAACCGCCGCTACCACTGCATTATCAGGATGTAGAAAAGTATATTTATCCGTTTTTAAGTCCGCAACATACTTTTTATCGCCAATGCCTACATCCGTTAAATCAACTTCAATCGCATCAGGAAGATCAGCAGGTAACGCCTTTACTTTTAATTTTCTGATGTTAAATTGTAATGAGCCTCCAGCCATTAACCCCTTAGATTTTCCTTTGTTCAGATGCACCGGAATTTCCATTATAAGTTCTTTGTTTTCTTGTATTTGGAGAAAATCAACATGCAGAACTCGATCGCTTACGGGATGAAACTGAATATCTTGTAATATGGCATTGATTTTTTTGCTGTCCAACTCAATTATCACCGTATGAGCATCAGGCGTGTATATTAGAGGCTTAAGTGCTTTTTCAGAAGTTGAAAAATGTATAGGCTTTTGGTTACCATACACCACACAAGGTACCTGTTCAGCATTTCGCAGGGCGCGTGTTGCCGCTTTTCCTACGTTTTCTCTTTTCTGTCCTTGAATTGAAATAGATTTCATTTTATTAAAAATTTATATTAAAAACTTACCGCTAATGGATTGCTTATTATGTACTAAGTTCATTACCTCAGCAAATAAGGGGGCGCAAGATAATACTTTTATTTTGGAATGGCTATTTTTTAATGGTATAGTATCCGTTATAACGAGTTCCTCTATGGCAGAACGTTCAACTTTATCATAAGCATTTCCAGATAGTATAGCGTGAGTAATAAAAGCGCGAACACTCACCGCTCCTAGTTTTTTAAGAAGATTAGATGCTTGTGCAATGGTTCCGGCAGTATCAATTATATCGTCTATTAAAATTACATTCCTGCCTTCAACTTCCCCTATTAAATCCATATATTCTACTTTATTGGCTTTTGAGCGCTCTTTATAGCAAATGACGACTTCTGCATCTAAGTATTTTGCATAGTTTCTTGCACGCTTTGCCCCGCCCATATCCGGCGAGACGAATGTTAAGTTAGATAAATTCAGTTGTTTAATATAATTTAAAAAGATGGTAGAGGCATACAAATGATCTACAGGAATTTCAAAGAACCCCTGAATTTGATCAGCATGTAAATCCATGGTCATAAGACGTGTGGCGCCAGCCGACATTAACAAGTTAGCAACCAACTTAGCACCGATAGGTACGCGGGGCTTATCTTTTCTATCCTGACGAGCCCATCCAAAGTAAGGAATCACAGCGGTTACCTTATCTGCCGAGGCTCGTTTTGCTGCATCACAAAGCAATAAAATTTCCATTAGGTTATCTGCCGGAGGAACCGTAGAGCCTATAATGAATACCCGCTTTCCTCTAACAGAATCCTGAAATGCAGGTTGATATTCTCCATCGCTGAAAATTTGAAAGTTAATTTTTCCAAGGGGTAGATTAATATTTTTGGCAATATTTTTTGCTAATATTCGTGACTCTCTTGTGGTGAAAATTACCGCAGATTGCTGTTCCATAAACTTTTAAAAGATATATAAATTCTAAAATAAGATTATATTAAACATGCAAATTAGGTTTTTTTTGAAAGAAGGCAAAAGATTTTACATCTATTAACATAATTCAGGGATTGTTGAAAAAAGCACTTTATCAAAAGTGCCTTAATTTATAAAATGAGCCTTACCCCGCCTAATTCTTCTATACGATAAGGAAATTTATTCCCGGGAGAGGCAATAAACATAAAATTGACAGGAATAGACCATTCTTTGGATAGTTTTTGTATTAATTTGGGTGAAAGCGGCTCTTGTAGAATGACCGAAGTTACGTTAATTTCCGGATATTCCAGATCCAGAAAATTAATCTCCTGGTTAAATTTATCATTAGAGTTCTCTCCATTTTGATTAATCAACACTATTTTTACTTTTTTTGTATGTTCATTTCTTCTGATGTAAAGCATCGCTTTGTTTAACACGGCAATATTGGTATCTTGTGTAAAAAATACGAACTCCTGATTATTAATACTGTGTATAATACTAATGATGTATGAATTAATGCTGTGTACCAGTTTTTGAATAGAAGTGAAAGCCGCACGTATTATACCAAGAAAGCCCTTTAATAAAGTGGTTCGATTGAGCATAATCGAAATAAAGGTGATAAAAGGAATAAAATAATATAAAAAGACACTAAGGTTACTGGGTTCACCATTTTTCGGCTCAATAATTATATTTCCCATCAGTGCAATACCAATCGCCAGAATAGCTATAAATAAAGATGACCAGGGGGCTTTGGTAGGACGAGGCAGGGAAGATCGTTTTATTTTTAGTAATATATTCCCTATACCAAAAAGCCCCATAACGGATAGAAATGAGATGGTATAAACCCCGGCTAACAAATGTACGTTGCCTTCGGTAAAAAGTAGTACAGAAACACATAATAGAAAAAAAGTGATTGTAATGCGATAAGAACTTCCATTTTTATTTTTCCGAAGAAAAAATTGGGGCATTATACGGTCTAAAGTCATTCGCTCAAGCAATCCATTCACTCCTACAAAACTGGTTAATACCGCCCCGCTCAGAACTAAAAACGCATCGATGGCAATCAGGCTTTTTATCCAGCCCCCTCCTACTTTATTTCCCATTTCCACTAAAAGAGTATTTTGAAATTCAGGCGCATGCAATTCCGGCAATGAAAATAGTGACAAGGCAAAAAATGCCATCAACGGATTAGCAATAGACACAATAAACCACATGTTTCGGAGCGTTTTAGGAAAAATGCCTTTTTTTTGTTCTTCTACAAAATTAGCAGAACTCTCAAACCCGGATACCCCAAGCATAGACGCGGAAAAACCTAATAATATAGCCACCCAAATCCCTCCATTGTTACTTAGAGGGGAGTGCCAGTTTTCAAAGAATTGCAGAAAGCCGTATTGCAATAAATAATAACCGATAAAACCACCGAGAACAAACAGTGAAGAAAGATGAAAAATAAAAATAAATATTGCTACTCTTGCCGATTCTTTTATCCCTCCAATAACTAAAAGTGTAAAGAACAGAAGTAAAAGAATAGTTGAGAGAATAATTGGTACCTCATCAAAAAGACTGTGCAAATAATGAATGGCTTCATTACCACTAATGACTGCGGTTGCCATATAAGACAAAATGGTTAGCGTTGCAGCAAAAGAGGCCATAGACTTGCTTGTGGTGTTTAGAAGCGCATTATAAGCACCTCCGTTTAAGGGAATAGCACCGACGACCTCGCCGTAGATTCTTCTAAACAAAAATAAAACCCCGCTGACGATTAATAAAGTAACCCAAGCATATTGCCCGGCAAACCCTATAGCAAGAGCCGATACATAAAGTACAGAAGAAGAAATATCATTACCACATATGGCGGTAGAAGCCAGCTGATTTAACTTTTTATGCTTGATTGTTTTTTGCATTTATTCCTATTTTTCAATTTAACAAAACTAATTGTTTTTTAATTACCTTACAAAAAGTGGTAGGGTTAAACATATGAGGCCTCTAGCTAAACTCTCTGTAAGACTTTAAATTGAAGATCCCTCTAGCTAATGTTAAAGGTCTCGCTGACTTATCAAAACAAGGGATTGTTAAAGAATCAGCTTAATTTAATTTTTAAACCGTATTTTTGCATAGATTGAAACCTTTGCAAAAAGTATACTGACAAAAAAATGCAAAGCCCGAAAAAAATTAAACGCCAGAGCGACCTAATGATTGTAAGGATTTTAATTTTAGGTAGTTGAGCCTGTCGAAGCTTTGAGATGGTTGCTTAGTACTTCGACAGGCTCAGTAGCCATATTTCGACTGTGCTCAATAACCACTTGTTGAAGTAAGCAGTTTGAAGTTAGATACTTTCGCTTTCATGCTTTTTATCTATTCTGCAACGGTCTCGAATTAAAAGATTTTTTCGATTAATACAACTTTAATTATGGCAGACGTCATTGTAGGACTCCAGTGGGGAGATGAAGGAAAAGGAAAAATAACCGATGTGCTGGCGGCAAATTCTGATTATATTGTGCGTTATCAGGGAGGAAATAATGCAGGGCATTCCATCTATATCGAAGAAAATTCATTTGTCTTACACTTAGTTCCTTCAGGAATTACATATCCGGGTAAAAAATGTATTATAGGGGATGGCGTTGTAGTCGATCCAAGCGTTTTATTAAAAGAATTTTCAACTTTGGAAGACAAGGGAGTAGATACCTCACAGGTTTTTTTAAGTTCACGAAGTCATCTAATAATGCCTTATCACATCTTGATAGATAATTATCGGGAAGAAGCACGGGGCAAAGAAAAAATCGGAACGACTAAACGAGGAATAGGCCCGTGCTATGAAGATAAAGTCGCTCGCTGCGGCATCCAGGCAGTGGATTTGTTATTTCCTGAGATATTTAAAGCCAAATTAGAAAAAAACATTATGGAAAAAAATAAGATAATTACCCAACTATATCATAAAAAGCCGCTTGATTTAAAAAAGATTTTAGAAGATTATACGGTTTATGCAAAAAAACTTCAAGAGCGTATCATAGATGGGGTTTTTGAGTTGAATCATGCAATTCAGTCTGGTAAAAAAATATTATTTGAAGGTGCTCAGGCCTTACTCCTTGATGTAACTTACGGAACCTATCCTTTTGTTACCTCCTCTTCCCCATCTACCGGAGGGGTTGCTGTAGGAACCGGTGTACCCCCAACGGCACTTAAAAAGCTGATTGGTGTTGCAAAGGCCTATTGTACGAGAGTAGGAAAGGGCCCTTTTCCTACAGAATTGTTCAATGAAAACGGAAGACATATCGCAAAGACAGGGCATGAATTTGGTGCCACTACAGGGCGCCCGCGTCGCTGTGGCTGGTTAGATCTTCCGGCGTTAAAATACGCATGTACAATTAATGGAATTAATAATTTAATTATTACGAAATTAGATGTACTCAGCGGTTTAGATAAAATAAAAGTATGCACGGCGTATAAAAATAAAGCAGGTAAAATGATTCCCTTTTTTCCAGCTTGTGGAGAAAGTTTTCGTGATTTGACTCCTATTTATGAAACCCTTCCTGGCTGGAAAGAAAATTTGATGAACATAACCAGCTACTATGATCTACCTGAAAAAGCAAAGGAGTATATACGATTTATTGAACGGCATATTAATTTAGAGGTTTCTATTATTTCAGTAGGACCTGAGCGTAATCAGAATATTATAAGAAAAGAACTCATATAAATGAGACCGTTGCAAAAAGCACTCTAACTTCAAACTGCTTTCTTTTTCATGCTTTTTTATGCGTTTTGCAACGGTCTCATAAATAATCGTAATAAGAGATCCTTACTACGAAAAGTCTCGTTATTTTATGATTTAATATTTTCTAAATCGAGTAAAAAAGAATATTCAAGTGCTGTTTCTTTCAAACTTTTAAATCGCCCTGATGCGCCACTATGCCCTGCCTCCATATTCGTCTTTAATAAGAGTTTATTTGTATCTGTTTTTAATTTTCTCAATTTTGCCACCCATTTGGCCGGCTCCCAATATTGTACCTGCGAATCATGCAGCCCGGTAGTTACCAGCAAACTAGGATAATCTTTTTCTTTTACATTATCATAAGGTGAATATTGTAGCATATAATCGTAATAGGTTTTGTTTTTCGGATTTCCCCATTCATCAAACTCACCCGTTGTAAGTGGAATAGATTCGTCCATCATTGTCGTTACTACATCTACAAAAGGAACTGATGCGACGGCGCCATTAAATAGGTGATGGGTTAAGTTGAGCACCGCTCCTATAAGTAGCCCGCCTGCGGATCCGCCCATGGCGTAAAGGTGTGACGAGGAAGTATATTGCTGCTTTACCAAGTGCTCTGCACAGGCAATAAAATCGGTAAAAGTATTCATTTTATGGAGCATTTTTCCATCTTCATACCACCCCCTTCCTAAATACTCAGAGCCTCGAATGTGTGCAATCGCATAAATAAATCCACGGTCAAGAAGACTCAAACGCACCGAACTGAAGTAAGGGTCAATAGTGTATCCATAAGAACCGTAACCATAAAGCAAAAGCGGCGTATTTTTGCTTGGCTTCGTATCTTTTCTCCTCACAAGAGAGATAGGTATTTTTTTTCCATCTTTTGCAGTTGCCCAAATTCGCTCTGAAACATAATTTTTTTTATTAAACGAAGGGTCTAAAACTTGTTGTTCTTTTTTTACCTCCTTAGTTCGTGTTACCAAGTCATAATCAATCACCGAAGCGGGTGTGGTCATTGAACTGTAGTGATAACGCAATTTTTTAGCGCTAAAATCAGGATTAAACCCAATAGAGGCAGTGTATGTTTCTTCGAGGAAAGATATATAATAATCTTCTGATTGATCCCATCGTTTGATATTCATCCTCAACAAACCATTCGTTCGTTCTTCCACTACCAAATAATCATCAAAAATTTCAATATCTTCTAGGAAGGTATCCGCTCTATGGGGAATAATATCTATCCAATTTTCTTTTGAAGTAGCAGTAACGGGCGTTTTCATTAGTTTAAAATTGGACGCCTTATCTTTGTTGGTAACGATATAAAAATCGTTTTTGTAATGTGAAACGCTATACTCTAAACCCCGCTCACGCGGTTGAATAATTTGAAATTCAGCTTCGGGTTCATCAGCTTTAATAAAACGATATTCATCTGAAACCGTATTGTATGAAGAAAGCATAATATACTTACGAGACTTCGTTTTATAAACATTTACATCAAAGGTTTCGTCCTTTTCATGAAAAACCAGTACATCACTTTTTGGATTCGTACCTAAAACATGCTTATAAACCTGAAAAGGGCGTAAGGCTTTATCCTTTCGGGTATAGAAAACGGTTTTATTATCCGAAGCCCATGTGGCTGAGCCTGTGGTGTTCTCGATTTTATCGGGGAGTATTTCGCCCGTTTGTAAATTCTTAAATTGTAACGTATAAATTCTTCTCCCCAAAGTATCCGTTGAAAAGGCTGCTAATTGATTATCATCACTTATTTTAATTCCACTTAGACGGAAATATGCATGTCCTTTTGCCATTTTGTTGGCGTCAAACATCATTTCCGGTTGGTTGCTCATAGAATCTTTATATCGAATAAACACCGGATATTCTTTATCTTTTTCATAACGAGTTTTATACCAATATCCATTAAGTTTGTACGGTACGCTTTCATCATCCTTTTTAATTCTTCCTTTCATTTCCTCAAACAACTGCTCTTGAAAATCCTCCGTATGCTTTAAAACACGATCACAATACGCGTTTTCCTGTTTTAGATAATGAATCACCTCAGGATTTTCACGTTGGTTCATCCAATAATAAGGATCTATACGAGTATCGCCATGTAAGGTTATGGGATGTTTAACCTCCTTTGCCTGAGGCGCCGTTGTATTCTCTTTCTTATTCATTTTGTATGTTGCTTTTTCATTGATAACCTGAGCGTATGTTCCGGCATTAAAAAATACCAAAAAAGCCAATAGATATAAATAGGATTTTTTGCACATTTCAATTTTTTTATTACAAATATAGTGAGACCGTTGCATAACAAATAAAAAAGAATGAAAAAGAAAGCACTCTAACTTCAAACTGCTTCCTTCTCAAAAAATTAAAATCCTCACAACCAAAAGGTTGCTCCGGTGTTTAATTTTTATCGGGCGTTGCATTTCGGCAAACTCAATACAAGCATTTTTTTGTTAGCGTGCTTTTTGCAACGGTCTCATAGTTTAAAAAAAGATACTTTTAACTTTGCTGAATTACAGTTCAGTCGCCAAAGGTAATTCAACGCCCATGCAAACTAATCCCAACTCGGCTAAAAAAAGAACCTTGTCTTTGTAAATTTAGGAGCCCTTTGCTAAAGTGCTTTTTGCAACTGAAAGTCAGCGGAACTAACGGTCTCTTTATTTGTGTATTCTGCAACGGTCTCAAATTATTATTAACAAAAATTATTTACTTTTGTAATTATGATACCTTTTCACAAAGCACTTTAGCAAAAAAATACGACTCTCGAGGAACTGAATTGCAAGTCAGCGTAAGCTAAAGGTCTCTTACAATTATAACAAAAAAATGATACGCTCTATTTGGAATGACAATCCTTTTTTAGTCAAAATGCCGGCAACAGAGGGATAAAAAACTATAAAAAAATGCAAGACATAACAATTAATGACATAGAACATGACGTTTTGAGCACCAAAGAGCCTATATTTAATGAGCAAGGGTTATGCCTTTATAAGGGGGATTGTTTAGAAATTATGTCAAGTTTTCCTGAAAATTATGTAGATATGATTTTTGCAGACCCTCCTTATATGCTCTCTAACGATGGAGTAAGTTGCCATGCAGGCAAAAGGGTAAGCGTAAATAAAGGAACGTGGGATAAAAGTAATGGATTTGTAAATGATACTCTGTTCCATGAAACCTGGATTACTGAATGTAAAAGAATACTAAAACCTGAGGGGACGATTTGGATTAGTGGCACTTTGCACAGTATTTATCAATGCGGCTACGTATTACAAAAACTTGGATTCCATATCTTGAACGATATATCTTGGTTTAAGCCTAATGCAGCTCCTAACTTAGCCTGCACTACTTTTGCTCATAGCCATGAAACGCTTATTTGGGCGAAGAAAAAGAAGAAGGTAAAACACACGTTTAATTATAAACAAATGAAAGAGGGGGCTTTTGCTGAAGATAAAATTAAAAAGCCCCATAAGCAAATGAGGTCAGTTTGGTCTATTCCTACTCCAAAGAAAGAGGAAAAGGAATTTGGAAAACATCCAACACAAAAACCCCTGGCGCTCCTCAAGCGTATTATACTTTCTTCAACGAAAGAAGATGCTATTGTCTTAGACCCGTTTAATGGCAGTGGAACCACTGGGGTTGCTTGTAAACTAGTAGGTAGAAAATATATCGGAGTAGATATAAATAAAGATTATATAGCATTAACCTTAAAAAGGTTTAAAAAAATAATTAGCATGCAAACACTTTTTTAACAAACATATTATGAATCATAATTCTTGGAAAGCTATTTTTGATAAGTTTAAAATTCATCAGCATAATTTTGATCATAAGCCATACATCATTAATGCAGACCAAATAAAGAGTGCAACTTCCCACTTTAAAAAAACGAACGAAAGAGAAGTCCGTATTCTTTGTAAACAAGATAAACGAGAAGATAGACCACAGCTATTTATTGATAATCATTTGTTTTTACTTCCTATAAAAAATGGTGAATATGCGATTGTTAAAGGAGAGGGGTATATTGATATTCCTGAAATTAGTGATAGTGTAAAAATATATCCTTATAAATTAAACTTTCATCTGGATACTTCTTCGGTTGGAGACTCTGAAATGCAACACCTTGATTTTGCGTATGCGGTTAGTATTATCAGAACTTTTATAGAAGATGATACGTTAGTATTAACGATTAGAGGAAGAAAATATACCCCTGAATTTTCTTTCAAAGTAGGAAATCAAAAAATAGAACAAAAGGGTGTGCAGACAGAAGTAGATGCAGGATATGAGGGAAAGAGCCAAGTTGTATTGATAGAGGCTAAGAATAGTAAAACCGATAACGTCATTATTAGACAACGATATTACCCGTTTAGGCAATGGTCTCATCATACTCAAAAGAAAGTAAAAACATTATTTTTTGAAAAAAGAGGGGACAATTATCTCTTGTGGCAATTTGATTTTACAGATATTAACGATTATAATAGTATCGTATTGAAAAAAAGTTGTAAATATGAAATTATTGAAAAGTAATTACTTTTGCCAATGCTAAATGATCAAGTCGAGACCGTTGCAAAAAGCACTTTAGCGATAAAATGCGACGCTCGATAAAAATTAAATGCTGGAGCGACCCTTTGGTTGTTAGGATTTTAATTTTCGGTAGCCGAGCTTGCCGAAGTACAAAATTTAAGCCTTAACTAACCCTTTGCCTCAGCCTTGTATTTTTTAACAAATTTAAAAATATTAACTTTGTAACTCAATGAGTTATTTTAAACTATTAAAATAAATCTAAAATGAGTAAAAGAACATTATTTGACAAGGTATGGGATGCTCACGTGGTACGAAAGGTAGAAAAGGGTCCTGATATACTTTTTATTGACCGCCATTTAATCCACGAAGTAACTTCTCCTGTAGCTTTTCTTGGATTAGAAAAAAGAGCATTAAAAGTAATGTATCCTAAACGTACATTTGCCACAGCCGATCATAATACGCCGACATTAAATCAACATCTCTCCGTAAGCGACCCCTTATCGGCTAATCAGTTAAAGACTTTAGAGGAAAACACACGTAAATACGGCATTTCTCACTGGGGGCTGGGACACAAAAAAAACGGAATTGTACATGTTATTGGTCCTGAAAATGGCATTACATTACCCGGAATGACCATTGTTTGCGGAGATTCGCATACCTCTACCCATGGGGCTTTTGGTGCGGTCGCCTTTGGTATCGGCACCTCTGAGGTAGAAATGGTGTTATCTTCACAATGTATTATGCAGCCCAAGCCTAAGAAAATGCGCATTACCATAGATGGAAAACTAGGACGAGGCGTAACGCCAAAAGATGTAGCGCTGTATATTATTTCTCAAATTACAACAGCGGGAGGTACTGGGCATTTCATAGAATATGCTGGTGAAGTTTTTGAAAATATGACCATGGAAGGGCGGATGACCGTCTGTAATCTAAGTATTGAAAGTGGTGCAAGAGGAGGTATGATAGCCCCTGACCTAACTACTTTTAACTATATAAATGGAAGAGAAAAAGCGCCAAAAGGTGAGAAGTGGGAAGAACTAATTACGTACTGGAAAACTCTGAAAACAGACTCAGATGCTACCTTTGATAAGGAATATATTTTTGATGCACTGGCTATTGAGCCTATGATTACCTATGGTACTAATCCTGGAATGGGAATAGGTATCCGTCAAAAAATACCTGCAGTATCCGAAGCCAGAGAAAGTGAAACCACGTATAAAAAATCATTAGCTTACATGGGATATGAAGAAGGGCAATCTATGCTAGGAAAAAAAGTAGATTATATATTTATAGGCAGCTGCACTAATGGACGGATTGAAGATTTTAGGGCATTTGCCGCTATAATAAAAGGAAAGAAAAAAGCAGAAAATATTACCGCATGGCTTGTCCCTGGGTCGCATAAAGTGGAAGAACAAATTCAAGAAGAAGGACTATTGAATATCTTGACAGAAGCCGGATTTTCTCTTCGTCAGCCAGGATGCTCTGCTTGCCTTGCCATGAATGAAGATAAGGTCCCCGCTGGCAAATATGCCGTAAGTGCTTCAAATCGAAATTTTGAAGGAAGACAAGGCCCTGGATCTCGTACACTTCTAGCAAGCCCTTATACAGTTGCTGCTGCTGCTATTACGGGAGTAATAACTGATCCTAGAGAATTTATATAAAAGACTTTTAGCTACTTCCTTCTCAAAAAATGAAAAGCTTCCACACATTCCACGGATTGCTTTAATATGTCTCTTTTCAGGTGTTGCATTTTATTGTTAAAGCGTTTTTTGCAACTGAACCGAACTGAAAGTCAGCGCAAGCTAAAGTCAGCGTGAGTTAAAGGCCTCTGTTTTTTATATTTAAAAATATGACTTTTTTAATATTAAATAGTAACTTGTGCCCTAATTTATAAGCAATGAAGAAATATCTACTCATTGCAGGACTTATTTTATGGGGATCTTGCAAAAAACCATCAATAAAAGAACAAGAAAAAATAACCTCTTTACCTAAAACCATTTTTCAAACGTCTTCGAAGTGGCTGCCCGAAATAGATGTTAGAGCAGATGCTGCAGTTGTTTACGGAATACGTGAAAAAGAGGGTCTTTCTTTTAATGATAGAGTAGAATCATGGAGAAAACGAGGGTATCAAACACAGTTTATGACCGGCATTGCATGGGGAGATTATATGGATTATTACTCAGGAAAATGGGACGGTAAAAATCATTTTGATGTAGCTCAAGTTGAGCAAGAGGGCACAGCGATTATGCACAATAAATTAAGCCCGTATGTAGTTCCAGTAGAATCGTTCAAAAGTTATTTAAAAAGTGAAGTAGTAAAAAAAGCAATAGACGCAGGAATTTCCACAATTTATTTAGAAGAGCCTGAATTTTGGGCACGTGCAGGCTACAGTGAAATGTTTAAAAAAGAATGGAAAACCTTTTACGGTTTTGAATGGGAGCCACAGGATAAATCACCGGAAAACACCTATTTGTCAAATAAACTAAAGTATCATCTATTTTACCATGCGATAAAAGAAATTTCAGAATATGCTAAAAGTTATGGAGAGCTTAAAGGAATAAAGGTAAAGGTTTTTATTCCTACGCATTCGCTGATTAATTATACGGCATGGCAGATTGTCAGCCCTGAAGCCAGTTTAGCTTCTCTAAAAAGCATTGACGGTTACATTGCACAGGTGTGGACAAATACGGCTCGAGTACCGAATTATTTTAACGGGAAACGAAAAGAAAGGGTTTTTGAAACGGCTTTTTTGGAGTATAATACTATGATTTCAATGATAAAACCTACCCACAGAGAAGTTTACCTATTAACCGACCCGATTGAAGACGGTATAAGGGATTGGGAGGAGTATAAAAGAAATTATGAAGCTACGTTTACTGCTAAATTATTATATCCTACGATTAATCGTTTTGAAGTAATGCCTTGGCCGGAACGAATTTATACGAAGCGTTATAAAACTTCGGAAAACGGAAATGAAACTTTCATTCCTAAAGACTATGCTACGCAAATGCAAATTATGATTAACAGTTTAAATGATATGCCTGTTTCGACAAATAAAGTGAACGGCTCACAGGGCATTGGGATACTTATGGCAAATTCAATGATGTTCCAATCATTTGCTGCTGATAAAGAATATAGTGTTCCATTAATTTCCAATTTTTATGGACAAACTTTGCCGCTTATAAAAAGAGGAATTCCACTGCAAATTGTTCATATTGAAAATTTGAAGTATGAAGAAGCGCTTCAAAACGTTAAAGTTCTCATCATGAGTTATGCGAATATGAAGCCTTTATTAGAAGAAAGTCATCAATATATAGTTGATTGGGTGAAAAAAGGCGGTGTTCTCATTTATTGTGGAGCGGATAACGACCCCTATCAGAAGGTACGAGAATGGTGGAACAGCAATAGCAATAATTTTGATACTCCTTCAGCACATTTATTTCATCTATTAATATTCATCCAGAAAAAGTTGAGACAAAGTTTCAATTGGAGAAAGGGGCAGTATATGTTTTAAGAGAAAACCCTAAGAAGTTCGTACTTCAAAAAGATGGAGATTCGAGCTATTTGAATTTAATTAGAAAGGCTTATGAAGAACGGATTAAAGGTAGTAAACTTCAATTTAAAAATCACTTTTATCTTAAAAGGGGAGTTTATCATATCGCCTCGGTAATGGAAGAAAGCCCAAAAAAAGATTCGTTAGTTATTCAAGGACCGGTAATTGATTTGTATAATTCTGAACTTCCTATACTAGATAAAAAAACGGTTTATCCTGGTCAGCAGGCTTTTCTTTATGACATAAAAGAAAATCATTCTACAAAAAGGCCAAAAGTATTGGCCTCAGCGGCAAGAGTCTATAATGAAACTTTTGATAAGAATCATTATAATTTCATAGCAAGAAGCCCAGCAAAAACAATAAATGCAATGCAAATTTCACTCCCCAGAAAACCAAAATCAATTCATATAAAAGATGTGAACAATGTAACATATTCTCTAATAAAATCTAAATGGAATAAGGATACAAAAACACTTTTTTTAAAATTTGAAAATCGACCCGACGGTGTTTTTATAAGCATTAATTTATAAATGGCTCTGCAACTGCCTATATTTTTTATCCTCTTTGTTGTTAAGAATAAACGAAAAAAATAATACATCAATAAAAAATAGATAGTATTTTTGTAAACCACTTCGATTATTTTGCTTCCATTAAAGCGAAAAAATACCTTAATTAATGAAAAAAACTATTTTGATTTTAGGTGCTGACAGCCAATTAGGAAAAACTTTGCAGCGATTGGAAACAAAACATCATATAGTTTTTGTTTCTCATGAAGAAGTAGACTTAACAGATTTTAAAAAAGTAGCAGCTATTCTTTCCAACGGGTGGGATTATTGTATCAATACCGCGGCGTATACTGCGGTGGATAAAGCAGAACAAGAACCTAAAAAAGCCTTTCTTGTCAATGCAGAAGCCGTAGAGAATTTGGCTAAGGCTTGCAACATGAATAAAGTCAATTTAATTCACCTATCGACCGATTATGTTTTTTCGGGTATTTCAAGAACCCCTTATAAAGAAACGGATAACGTACAACCTGTAAATATTTATGGTCAAAGCAAAGCTAAGGGTGAAAAAAGCGCAATAAGATATAATCCCAACACTTATATTATACGAACTGCTGGATTGTATTCTGAATATGGAAATAATTTTGTTAAAGCGATGCTGCACCTCGGGCGAGAGGCCCCTCTAGTAAGCGTGGTAAACGATCAATGGAACACGCCTACTTATGCAAAAGATTTAGCACAAATGTTATTTAAAATTATCGATAAAGATTTAAATTTTTTTGGAATTTTTCATTATACTAACGAAGGGGAGACCACTTGGAGCGAATTTGCCCGAACGATCTTTAATATAAAAAAAATGAACGTAACGGTTGATGAAATGTCTGCGGCAGATTATCCTTCATTAGCCCAACGACCTCTTTACTCTGTTCTTGACAAAACGAAGATTAAAAAAACTTTTGGAATAAAAATTCCGAAATGGCAAGCCAGTTTAAAAAATATGTTGAGACGTTTGTATAATACAAAAATATCTTAAATATTAAAGCATTTAGCTTCAAAATGCTTCCCTACTTCGACAAGTGGTTACTGAGCCTGTCGAAGTACTCAGCAAACCTCTCAAAGCTTCGACAGGCTCAGCTACCGAAAATTAAACCCTCATAACCAAAAGGTTGCTCCGGCATTTAATTTTCAACTTACGCTGATTTGCAGTTCTCGAGGGTCGTATTTTTTTGTTAAAGTGCTTTTTGAAAAAGTCTCATGTTGTCTAAATGGGGTGACACCGATCACACTTTAATTCAATAGCTCACAAAGATTTTGAAATGCTTTTTTTGGAGGTTCTCCTTTATAAATAATTCGATAAACCGTCTCTAAGATGGGCGCATCAATATTTTTTTCCTTCACAATTTGATAAATACTTTTTGAAGCATAATATCCCTCTGCGACCATATTCATTTCGAGGATTGCTGAGCGCGCGTTATACCCTTTTCCTAACATATTTCCCAATGTACGGTTTCGGCTAAATGAAGAATAACCCGTAACTAACAAATCGCCAAGATATGCAGAGTTTTTTATATCACGATGAATAGGATAGATTTTGTAAATCGTATGCTCCATTTCACGAATAGCATTTGACATTAGAATTGCCTGAAAATTATCTCCGTATCCCACTCCGTGAGCAATTCCAGCTGCAACCGCATAAATATTTTTCAAAATAGCGCCATACTCAATGCCGATAATATCGTCCGAGATCTTAATTTTTATGAAATCAGTAATCAATGCTTCTGCTACGAATTGAGCGTGCTTTTCTTGTTTGCACGCTATGGTTAAATAAGAAAGCCTTTCCATCGCAACCTCTTCTGCATGACAGGGGCCGGAAATAACGCCTATATTATGATAAGGAATGTTTAATTTCTTGTTTAAAAAATCTCCGACAATCATATTTTCCTCCGGAATCATTCCTTTTATGGCTGAAAAAAATATTTTGTTTTTTAATGACCCCCGCAGTTCTTTAAAAGCATCAACAACATAAATAGACGGTATAGCTATAATGATATATTTACAATTATCAATAAGTTCATTAACATCTGTGGTTACCGTTAATAATTCCGGTTCCAATTCAACTGAACTTAAATAATTCGGGTTGTGCTCGTTTTCTAAAAGGTAATTAGCAGATGTTTCTGTATGAAACCACCAATAAATATCATCTTGTGTTTCTGTTAAAATTTTGACGATAGCGGTTGCCCAACTTCCGTTACCTATCACCCCGATTTTTGAAGCCATAAATACAAAGATAACTTTATTTTTTAGAGCTGAGATGTTTAGCTCCGCTGACTCGCATTTGTTAGAGTGCTTTTTATAACGGTCTACTTTTGTAAAGTGCTCATTATATAATATTCATCCTTTGTCGGACACATTCATACAAAAACATTCCACACGCTACAGATACGTTTAAAGATTCTATTTTACCTAGTAAAGGTATTTTTGCTATTTTTTGTGCTTCTTTAACGTAGGACAATGAAACACCGTTTTCCTCACTTCCGAGAAGAATTGCCGTCGGAACTCTAAAGTCTAATGTATATAACGAAACATTTGTTTTCTCAGAGGCAGCAACGACTTGAACACCAAAATCCTGTAAATAACATATTGTTGATTTTAAGTCAGATTCTTTACAGACAGGAATATTAAATATGGCACCAGTAGAAGTTTTAATCACATCTGCGTTAATAGGGGCTGCTTTTTTTTTAGGGATAATAATCGCGTGGACCCCTGTACATTCTGCCGTGCGAATAATAGCGCCAAAATTACGCGTATCGGTTATACGATCTAATAACAATAATAAAGGGATTTTACCTGCTTCGTACAACTGGGGAAGCAAATCTTCAATACGATGAAAAGCAATGGGTGATATGAAGGCTATCACTCCCTGATGATTTTTTTTCGTAAAACGATTTAAGCACGCTGCGGGAACTTGCTTTACATACATATTATACTTTTTAATCAGTTCTTTTAGCATCGTATATATTTCTCCTTTCAACCCTTTCTGAATAAACAAACTATCTATCGTTTTACCACTATTTATTGCCTCTATCACGGGGCGAAGCCCAAAAATCATACGATCTTCTTGCATATTATAATATTTTTTCAGGATACTTTCAATGTATATAAACGCGAGTGGATTAAAGTATAAGACTTTTAGCTGTCGCTAACTTTCAGTTCAACTTTTCGAGTGTCGTATTTTATTACTACGATGATTTATTCAACAATTCCCTTTATTTTAGCAAAAGTATTCTTTTTTGCTTAATACATAAATCAAAGAAGAGTATTCGCCTGATTTTTTAGCTTTTTGATTAGAAATAAAGCCATAATAAATTCCTTTTACAAAGCTAAAAATATTTTTATCTTGATATTTTTCAGAAAGGATAGAAACATAAAAGGCATCCCATTTCATGGGAATAACCGCCTTTATTTCCATATCAAATTCTTTCCACCATTTTCTCATAGAAGATTTTGAAAAATGCCATAAATGTCTTGGCACATCATAGGCTGCCCAGTATTCTTTATAATGATTCGCGTCATAACTTTTATAATTAGGCACCGCAATAATCAAAATTCCCTTCCGGTTTAAAATGCGCTTTAATTCAATCGAAGTTTTTTTTAAATCATAAATATGTTCAAAAACGTGCCATAGCGTAATCACATCAAAAAAATCACTCTTAAGGGAAGATAAATCTGTATTTGTAATGATATCTAATCCTGATTTTTGTTGTGCTATTTCTGCTGCTTTAATATTTGGTTCTATCCCAATAATGTTAAAATCATCTTTTAGTTCTTTTAAAAAATCACCTGTCCCACAACCATAATCTAACAAACTACCTGTTTTCTTATATTTTTTAATTAGCGATTTTTTGCTTCTATTATTTTGTTTTTTTATATTTTGATAAATAAAATCAAAGAAAGATTTTTTAGCATCCGTATGAGAAATATAATTTTCAGTTTGGTAATATCTTTTACTCTGTTCAGGATTAGGTTTGGGTAAAGTTTCTAAAAATCCAAAAGTATTTTTTTTTAAATTGAAGACTTCTTGAGTTAAGAAATGATCTTTTACTTTTGTTCGTTCGTTCATTTTTGTAAAATGCAAATTAAGGAAAAATTATTTTTATAAAACGTTCCACGTGGAACATTTCATTTTCTATAGGTTAAAGAGATTAAACGATTTATCGCCCCATATAAATTAATAGAACGGATATATCAGCAGGTGAAACGCCCGAAATTCGAGCAGCTTGTGCCAGCGTTGCAGGTTTAATTTTAGACAATTTTTCTTTTGCCTCATAAGAAAGAGAAGAAAACTTCCAATAATCTAAATTTTCTGCAAGTTTTAATTTTTCTAATTGATTAAGTTTTTTCGCACTCTCTTTTTGTCTTGAAATATATCCGTCATATTTAATCCTAATTTCTGTTTGTTCTAACACTTCATCATCCATATCATTTTCTTCTACAAAAGAATAAAGATGTTGAATTTCTTTTAAATGGTGTAAATTTATCTCCGGGCGAAGCATAACAGACTTCATTTTCAAACTTGTTTTTACAGAATTTGAATTACATTTTTTTAAAATGGGGTTTATTTCTTCTGGCCTGACTGAAGTGTTTTGTAAAAAATGAATAAAACTATTTGTTTTTCTTTCTTTTGTCTTTAATTTTTTGAGCCGTTCATCCGAAGCTAATCCTAAGGCATGTCCTTTAGGCGTTAATCGTTCATCAGCATTATCCTGCCGTAACAATAAGCGATACTCTGCCCGAGAGGTAAACATTCTATATGGTTCTTTTGTTCCCTTTGTAATTAAATCATCAATAAGCACTCCAATATAAGCCTCATCTCGATTTAAAATAAAAGGGTCTTTTTGTTTTATGCGCAATGCAACATTAATCCCTGCAATTAATCCTTGGGATGCAGCTTCTTCATAGCCGGTTGTTCCGTTAATCTGCCCGGCAAAATATAAGTTTTCAATTTTTTTAGTTTCTAAGGTTTGCTTTAATTGGGTAGGCTGAAAATAATCGTATTCAATCGCATAACCAGGGCGAAATATTTTAGCTTTTTCAAAACCTGCTATTTTACGAAGTGCTTTGGCTTGAATATTTTCGGGCAAAGAAGTTGAGAAGCCGTTTACATATATTTCACAAGTATGCCATCCCTCAGGTTCAACAAAAATTTGATGCTTTTCTTTGTCTGCAAAACGATGAATTTTATCTTCAATGGAAGGACAATAACGGGGGCCGATACTTTTAATCATTCCATTAAACATAGGTGAATGGTCGAAACCTAAGCGAAGAATATCATGTACTTCTTGAGAAGTATAAGTCAAATAGCAATCTAATTGTTTTTTGATAGGATTAGTATTTAAATAAGAAAATTTTCCGGGTTTTTTGTCTCCAGGTTGAAGAATCATTTTACTATAATCTAGTGATCTTCCATCTACTCTGGGTGGAGTACCTGTTTTCATTCTTCCTGATTCAAATCCTAGTGTTATCAATTGTTCTGTTAAGCCTATAGAAGGGCTTTCGCTTAATCGTCCTCCGCTGAATTGTTTTTTTCCTATATGAATCAATCCATTTAAAAATGTGCCGTTGGTTAAAATAACTGTCTTTGATTTTAGTTCAACTCCAAGCATTGTTTTAACTCCTTCAACTTTGTTCTTATTTATCAAAAGTTCTTTTACCATTTCTTGATAAAAATCTACATTGGGTAGAGATTCTAAAGTTAAGCGCCATCTTTCTGCAAAGCGCATACGGTCAGATTGTGCTCGAGGGCTCCACATAGCGGGGCCTTTGGATTTATTAAGCATCTTAAATTGTATCATAGTTTCATCTGTAATAATGCCGCTATAACCTCCAAGTGCGTCAATTTCTCGTATAATCTGACCCTTAGCTATACCCCCCATTGCAGGATTACACGACATTTGTGCAATATTTTGAAGATTCATCGTAATCAACAATGTTTTTACTCCTAAGTTAGCGGCTGCAGCTGCCGCTTCGCATCCTGCATGCCCTCCTCCAACAACAATTACATCATACTTTAATAAAAACATTTTTTATATATTATCGAGACCGTTGCAAAACACGTAAAAAAGCATGAAAAAGAAAGCATCTAACTTCAAACTGCTTCCTTCTCAAAAAATTAAAATCCTCCACACCCATTAGGTTGCTCTGGTATTTAATTTTTATCGGGCGTTGCATTTTTTTGCTAAAGTGCTTTTTGCAACGGTCTCATTATCATGCAAAAATACAAATCAAATGCAATAAAACTTAATAAAATATGTTCCACGTGGAACATACCTTTTTTTTCAAAAAGTATTAGCATGTATTATTCAACCATCCCATTAAACCTATTTCAGTATCCAAACATCATAACGCCCTTTATTTTTAAGTCGCCCTCTTAATATTTCTTTGCTTTCGATATGCTTCAATTCATAATGATTCTGATAATGTTGATAAATTTCCTCATTAATAAATAGAAAAGGGAGGATGCTCATTTATCAGTTGCTGATCAAAGAAATAACTAATTAGCAACTGTGGTGCACTGGCAGTAATATCAATAAGGTGCCTGGTGTAACACTGACGTAAATCTTTCGGAACGGCAATTAGTGCTGCCCGGTCATAATTAGCATCAACCTGACCTAATAACATATCGAGACCGTTGCAGAACACATAAAAAAGTATGAAAAAGAAAGCATTTAGCTTCAAACTGCTTTCTTCTCAAAAAATTAAAATCCTCCACACCCATTAGGTTGTTCCGGTATTTAATTTTCCTCGTGCGTCGCATTTTTTTGCTAAAGTGCTTTTTGCAACGGTCTCATATCAGACAAATCAAAGATATCGCCTACAAAGATTTCAATATTTAAAGCGATATAGCGTATAAATTTACCCTCTTGCTGAATCTCCGAATTCATACCTAAAGAATCAAATAGTTGCTCAACCGCCATTTTGACTATCTCTACGCCTACTACACGGTAACCATTGGATAATAACCAGGCAATATCGTTGGTCTTTCCGCACAAGGGAATAAAAATAAGACTGCCTTTAGGTAAACATAAAAATTTAAAATTGTTTACCAACAATGGATTCGCTTCACTTTCATGAAAACCAATCTGATTCTCTGCCCATTTATGATGCCAAAAATTTTTATCCATCTTTCTAAATATTTGAGAAATTTTATACGCTGAGACCTTTAGCTAGTGCTGACTTGCGCTAAAGTGCTTTTTTCAATGGTCTTAATATGTAATCATTTTTTATAAAAACTTACCTTTTAATTTAGTTAATCGCCCTGAAGCATTTTTATAGGGTGAGGAGGTATTAAATTGAATCATTCGTCCTCGCGTCCATTTACCATACCAAGGCGTATCGTAAAGTTCGTCGCTACTAAAATGCTCAACCAGCGTCAAGAGCTGCTGTTTGTTCTCCTTTAATCGTACTAACAAGGCCCCATAATTCTTGATTCCTTCATAGTCGCGGTAAAATTTCTGCGCTAAGCGTCCCAACTCATTCCATTTATAGCCCGCTTCCGGAAACACGATAGTTTCTCCTTTTGCCTCTTGATCGTGCCAGTGCAATACCAACTCTCCCCAGCCAATCAAATAAGAAACTAGCTGTGCCACGCTCATCGTACTCCCCTTGGCATGCCCTTCCATGAGTGGCTCAAAGGCGATCGCTGGTGGAATAGTTTCAAGTTTTTTACTCAATAACGCAAAGTTACTATTGATTGCTTTGATTAATTCATCTTTTGATTCTGGAACCGCCATCTTAATATAATTAGAAATGATTGTAATTTATTCAAAATCTTCAAATAAAAAATCTTCGCTTAAATAATCATCTAAATCTCTTCTATCTTTTTTAGTCGGGCGGCCTTCGCCTTTTTTTCGATAATGATTTTGAGAAAGTAAATTTAACTGTTTCTTATTTAATTGTTCTTCAGAGGTCAAATCCTTTAAATAAAGAGGGATAAGTTTTGCACCTACACGGCTTCTAGGAAGCTGCAAAATTTCACACTCATAGTGTATTTGATCTTTTGTAATACGTAATTTATCCCCAGACATTATCTCTTTTGATGCTTTCACAACCCGTCCATTTACCTGTACCCTGTTTTTACCGACCATACTTGTTGCTAATGATCGTGTTTTAAAATAGCGGGTACACCATAAAAATTTATCAACTCTCACCACTAATTTTTTTAAAATCTCACTTTATTTTTAAAAGATATTGTAACTTGCAGTGCTTAAAATACAAAAATAAATCTTTTATGTTTAAAAAGTTGTTTTATTTAACTATTTTATTTCTATTGTTTTTATCATGTGAAAATGATGATGATAATAAAATTAAGTATTTAAGTCCTGAAGAGCAAAAAATAGTAGATAAAAAAGGAATTGATTTTCTAAGGAAAAACTATTATTTTAGTGAACAAAATCAAATTACACGTTGTGAAGAAGATTGTGCTTCTGATAAAGCAAAAATACTTTTAAAAAATATGGAACTTATTCCTAATACCAATGGAGCATATTATATTGCTTTTAAAGACAAAGAAGGAACAGGTATTTCTCCTGATCCACCCAAAAAAGATAATACACCTTTAAAAGATACTATTCTAATAAACTTTGGTATTACTTACTTCAGAGCAAATGAAAATTCTGATGATAAAAATAAAATTTCTCTTTCCCAATTGGGAAGAATTGGTAATATTTATTCAGGAACAGAAGCTGTAAAAAATCCTGACTTTTACTACTATAGCTTTGATAAATACATAAGTGAAAGTAGAAGTTATTCTGATGGAAGATATGATAGTTACAGTTTAAGTGAGCGCAATCGTATAAGAAAAATCTATGAAGATAATAATTTCTATGAACGTAATATAATCGAAGAATTTATAGAAGGAATTAAAAAATTTAAATCAAGAGAGGCAACCATCAATTCACCATTAAAAATACAAGGAATTATGATTGTACCCTCGGCTAATTCAAAAGGATTAGAAAACTATTTATCTTTAGGGGGAGTTCCTAAAGATTGTATTTTAGTTTTTACTGTTGATTTATTATCTGTTAAAAAAGCAAAAGATGATAAATAAAAATATCCTTTGGGTTATTGTACTATTTTTTTTCAGTTTGTTTAACTCCTGCGAAGAAAACAATATCTTGGATGCCACAGGAGAAATAACTTTTTCAACTACCGGACTCCCTGCTATGCAGGAAAATTACACTTACCAAGCATGGTTATTAGTAGGTGGAAGTTATGTTTCTATAGGAACTTTTAACATAGACGTTAACGGAGTAAATACGCCCACGGGTTTTAAGCAAATTAATAATAATGATTTAGAAAAAGCATCAGGCATTGCAATAACGATTGAATTTACCGGTGCTGAAAGTAAATCTTCTCCAAGTGATTTAATTATACTTGCTGGCAATTTTTCGGATAATAAAGCAATACTAAGCACTTCGGACAAGAGAACAATTTATGCAAAGGATTTAAAAGCAGAATATATAGTAGATGCTCCAACTGCAATAACAAGTGAAAAATCAGATAAAGGAAACAACGGTATTTGGTTTTCAACTGATAAAAATCAATCTAAAGAAACTGCCGGGCTTGTCCTTCCGTACGTACAAAACGATTCAGAAAGAACACTTTCTAATCTTTCATATCAAGCATGGATTTATGTACCAGATGCAGACGACGGTACGAAAAACATTCCCATAAATATGGGGGCATTTACGAAAGCAAATGAGCCGGATAACAGCAATAATTATGCAGGAGAAAACAAAAATTCTACTCCGGTTCTACCCGGAAACGATTTTGTAAAAATAACGGATATTAATGTAGAAAATCCAGTAGACGTTATCGATAAAAAAGTTATCATTACAGTAAAACCAAATGAAGGAAACACTTCAAAAACTAAACCCTTTCCTTTTATCTTATTTGAAGACATAGCAAAATCAACAAAAGGTTCTTTAAATATGAATAATAAAAATTTTAAAGCAAATTTTTCCCGAAAATAATTTTAAGTGCTTCTTGTAGCGGTCTCATTCATTATTCCAAAATAGCAGCCACCCCGGGCAATTTTTTGCCTTCTAAGGATTCTAACATAGCACCGCCACCTGTTGAAACATAAGAAACTTTATCTGCATAACCAAATCGTTTCACTGCAGCTACTGAATCTCCTCCACCTACAAGTGAAAAAGCACCGTTCTGAGTTGCTTTAGCAACAGCATCTCCTATAGCCTTAGTACCCACAGAAAATCTTTCCATTTCAAAAACACCAAGAGGACCGTTCCATAGGATAGTTTTAGAATTTTTTATTACTTCAGAAAATTCCTCAATAGATTTATTACCAATATCTAACCCCTGCCAACCTTTAGTAATTTTATTCGTTTGTAGAACTTTAGTTTCTGCATCCTCAGAAAAAGTATTGGCAACAACAGAATCTCTTCCTATAAAAATGCTGACATTATTTTGCTTTGCTTCTTCTAAAATATCTAAAGCCAACTGTAATTTATCTTCTTCACAGATAGAATCACCTATATTTCCTCCAAGAGCCTTTACAAAAGTGTAAGTCATTCCCCCGCCAATGATTAAATTATCAATAGAAGAAAGTATATTTTTAATAATTGTAATTTTAGATGAAACTTTTGAACCTCCAAGAATAGCCGTAACAGGTTTTTTACCGTCTTTTAGTACTTTATTAATTGCTTCTACTTCCTTGGCTAATAAATATCCAAAACATTTATTATCTGAGAAAAATCTTGCTACAACAGCTGTAGAAGCGTGTTCACGATGCGCTGTACCGAAAGCATCATTAACATAAATATCACCTAAGCCTGATAGGCGCTTAGCAAAATCAATATCGCCTTCTTTTTCTTCTTTATGAAAACGTAAATTTTCTAATAAAAGAATTTCCCCTGATTTTAAATCTGTTACTTCTTTTTCAACAGTTTCTCCGACACAATCAGCAACAAACTTTACTTGGATATTCAATATTTCAGTTAGATGTTTTACAATGTGTTTTAGTGATAAATCATCTGAAATTACTCCTTTTGGCCGACCTAAATGAGACATTAAAATACAACTGCCGCCATCTTCTAATACTTTAATTATTGTAGGCTTTGCGGCCTTTATTCGTGTATCATCAGTAATGTTTTTATTTTCATCTAACGGAACATTAAAATCGACACGAATAAGTGCTTTTTTATTTTTAAAATTAAAATCATCAATGATTCTCATAGAAATTTTATTTCTTTAAATATCAGGCTACAAATTTATATTTTATAATTTGTTTTTCGATAGTTTTTTTGCTGATTTTTAAACAGAGTAATCATTACATTATAATTCTAATTTATAATATAAAATTAAAAATAATGATGAATATATGAGCTACTGTTAATAAGTTAAAAACTTTTAGAGTTTATATTTTATAAAAGGTTTTCAACTATTTTTTATACATCATATTAATTTTATTTATTTGATTTGAAATACTTTATATAAATATTAACAATTATAAAAATATGGTTAATTATTTTTTTAAGAATAACTTTATTATTTAAAAAGATGTAATTTTGTGAAATAAATTGTGATTAGTTTGAGGAGTATAAATAATAAAAATGAATTGATTAATAAATTATTTTTTCTTATATATTTTTTAATCGTTAAAATCAAGTTTTTTTATTATTTTTAATTAGAAATTTTCAACTAAATTATTAACAATTTAATAACTTATGATTAACATTAGCTTTAAATTAGTTAGCTTATTTTGAGTAAAATTGAAATATTATATTGAAAATGAAGGTTTGTTTAGGATCAGATCATGCGGGTGTAGCATATAAAAAAGAAATAATAAAATTATTAACTTCTCAAAATATTAATGTAGAAGATGTTGGATCTTTTTCAACAGAAAGTGTGGATTATCCTGATTTTATTCATCCAGTTGCTGAATCGGTTGAGAAGCAAGATGCTGATCTTGGTATAGTCTTATGCGGGAGTGGTAATGGTGCTGCTATGACGGCTAATAAGCATAAAAAAATTAGATGTGCATTAGTATGGAATAATGAATTATCCAGATTAGCACGTTTGCATAATGATGCTAACATGATTTCGATTCCTGCCCGTTTTGTAAATTTAGATACAGCTTTAGAAATGGTAAAAACCTTTATTTATACAACTTTTGATGGTGAAAGGCATCAAAGAAGAATAGATAAAATAAGTTAATAAAATTAGTATATTATAAAAAAATAAGATGTATGAAAGTAGTAATTGTATTTGGAAGCACATCAGATAAAGAAGTAATGTCAAAAGCAGCAAGAGGTCTAGAGGAATTTGAAGTTCCTTATAAGGCTTTTGCTATTTCAGCTCATCGATTATCTAATGTTCTATCAGAAAAATTAAAGGAGTGGGAAAAAACAGGTGTAGAAGTCATTATTGCAGGGGCAGGACTGGCAGCTCATTTACCTGGTGTTATTGCTTCAAAAACAACTATTCCGGTAATAGGGGTACCATTAAAAGGGGCCATTGAAGGTTTAGATGCATTATATAGTATTGTTCAGATGCCTAAAGATATTCCGGTGGCAACTGTAGGAATTAATAATGCTCGTAATGCTGCTTTTTTAGCCGTGCAAATATTATCTGTTAAACATCCGGAATATAAAGAAAAATTGAAAAAATATCGCCAGGATCAGGTGCAAAAACTCTCAAAACAAATAGAACAAGACCTATGAATTAATTGAAAATACCTGAAAGTAAAACTATGATAATCACTTTACTTGGTTATATGGGGAGTGGAAAAACAAAGATAGGAAAGGAACTGGCTCAATATTGGTCTTTTTCTTTTTTTGATTTAGATACTTTAATCGAACAAGAATTACAGCAGAAAATTACAGTGATTTTTGAAAAAAAAAGTGAAATTTATTTTAGAAAAATAGAGCATAAAATTTTATGTAAGGTTTTAAATATGCCTAACAATATAGTGCTTTCACTTGGTGGTGGAACCCCTTGTTACTACGATAATATGCGTTTGATTAATAAAAAAAGCATAAGCATTTATCTTTATAATTCCATTAAAAATCTTACGAGCAGGTTAAATAAAGAAAAGGCCAATCGTCCTATGATTAAATCTATTAAAGATGAAAAATTATTTGAATTTATAGCTAAACATCTTTTTGAGCGTCAACTTTTTTATGAAAAAGCTAAGCATACATTAAAATGCGATAATAAGTCGCCTAAGGAGTTAGTAGAAGAAATTAATAGTAAAGGTATAATTAAAGCTTTATAATTGATTATCAATTTCTTGAGCAATCAAATCTTTTTTACTTACTATCCATTGGTTTTGAATTTTCAAAGTTTGTTCAATAATATCACGAACACAACCTTCGCCTCCTTTGATATTTGAAATATATTTTGAACAGTTTTTTACTTCCATAACTGCATCATTTGGACAACAGGGTAAACCTGCTTTTTCAAGCAATGGAATATCAGGCAAGTCATCGCCCATATATAATATTTCTTCATGACTAAGGTTATATTTTTCTACATATTGATTAAAAGCAATAAGTTTATCTTGAGCGTTAAGAAATACATCGGTTATGCCTAAGTTAGAAAAACGAGTTTTTATCGCTTTATCTTTTCCTCCTGTAATAATGGCAATTCGCCAGCCTTTCTTTAGTGCAATTTGTACTGCATAACCGTCTTTAGCATTAAAACGACGTAACAGATAACCATCGGGATACATTAATAATGTACCATCTGTAAACACTCCGTCACAGTCAAAAATAAAAACCCGGATTTCCTTTAATTTTTCTTTATAATTCATAATAATTTTTTAAAAATTTAAGACCTGAGACCGTTGCAAAAAGCACTTTAGCTTCGCTGAACTACAGTTACAATTCTTATATTTTTGATCTGCTGAGTCAAAATGGTTACCAGTGGCAAAAGTAAAAAATATTATGAAACTGTTGCAAAAAGCACCCTATCAACTGCAGGTGAGTAAAGCTAAATATTTTCTATTTTTTTGTTTGTTTTACAAACTATATTATATTTGCAAAGTAATTTAATTTTATAACAATGGATAAAGAAAAAGGATTGACTCCCCAAGAGAGTCTGAAAATCATCGAACAAAGCATCGCGCAAACCAAAGAAAATTTTAGTGAAAGTCGTCAATATTATTTACTTTGGGGCTGGGTAGTAGTACTAACTGCTCTATTACATTACATTTTAACTCATTATTTTAAGGACTTTGCGTATGGCTACCTGCTATGGCCTTTCATGATAAGTGCATGTTTTATATATACGCTGTTTTTGGGTTGGAAAAAAAGAATGAAAAATCGCTACAAAACTTATCACGAAAGTTTTCTAACTAACATGTGGTTAACTTTAGGCTGTACGATCTTTCTCTTAGTCTTCGGCATTTTTCCTTTTTCCATAGCGCTTATTTACTTGCTAACCGGATGTGGTACCTTCATCTCTGGATTGGTATTGAAAGAAAAATGGCTCATCTTTGGCGGAATCATTTTGTACATTGCCTGTGGCTTAGTTTCACATACTTCTATCAACCCTCTTTTATTAACTGCTGTTGCTTATACCATTGGTTACTTGACTCCTGCGTATTTGATAAAAAAATGATAAAATGAAATATGAAAAACTAGACCCGGTGTTGCACCAATCCCTTCGGTTGTCAGTGGTTTCGATTTTAATTTCCCTTGAAAAAGCAGATTTTAATTATTTAAAACAAAGAACCCATACTACGCAAGGGAACCTTAGTCATCAACTAAAAAAACTAAGCAGTGCCGGTTATATTCGTATAGAAAAAACCTTTGAAAGAAACTATCCCAAAACGTATTGCACCTTGACGGTAAAGGGAAAAGAGGCTTTTGCTAAATATGTAGAACAAATGAAACAATACTTGAATTTATAATATGAGACCGTTGCAAAAAGCACTTTAGCAAAAAAATGCAACGCCCGAGGAACTGCAAGTCAGCGTAAGCTAAAATTAAATACCGGAGCAACCTAATGGGTGTGGAGGATTTTAATTTTTTGAGAAGGAAGCAGTTTAAAGCTGAATGCTTCTGTATATATGGATATTTTATATTCTGCAATGGTCTTAAAATGGTTTTTGATTTTATTCATAAATTCGCCTAAGCAAGATAATTTATGTTTTTTTAAAAAAAAGTAGTTGATTTTATAAAGAATAATTCTATAAGCTATAAATTAGTATCTCATATAGGGGCTTATTTTCTATTGCTAGGCAGAGTTTTTAAAAAACCTGAAAAAATACGTATTTATGGTAAGTTCATTATGCGAGAAATCAATGATCTCGGTATTAGTTCTTTTGGTATTGTTAGTTTTGTGGCTCTTTTTGTAGGGGCAGTTATTGCGCTTCAGATGCGCAATCAATTATCTTCTAGCCCCTTTCTTACCAATATTATTATAGGGCTAAGAACCACTTCAATATCGAAGTCCTAAAAGGATAAAACAAAGGGGAAAAGATGGATTTAGTTTTCAATGAGCAAGATAAATCTTGGAATGCAGTAACTCCACAAGGCAAAAAAATAAAATTATCTTCATACAAAGAGGGATTCATCTATGTTTATACACCTAATGGGAAAAATATTAAAATAGACGCACACACGGATAAGTCAAGCGGTATAGCTAAGATTAAACAATTTATTTATGGTAATCATCTGGCGTTTGATAAATAATTAAACTATCTTATATTTTAATTTATTAAATTACCAGATTATTAAATTCAAGTATCTTAATTAATAAATAAAAAATATTATGTCCATTCTTTTCTTTATCGTAATAACAGGAATTCTACATTCGCTCTTGCCTAATCATTGGACAGAAACCCCTGTACTAGTGCGTAGCTACTCTATGCCATTAAGAAAAAGTATACTTTTTTTCATTATCACATCGGTGGTTCATAACTTATCTACTTTAGTATTTGCATTAATAGTAGGCGTAGCAAGTATTTTTTTTCATAACAAAATAGAGTATTTTTCTGCTATAGGTTCTATAATACTTATAGTGCTGGGGGTCTATTATATTTTTTCTAAAAATCCTAAGCATACTTGTGTCATCACTGGAAAAACCGAAGCAGTTATATCTAAAAAAGAATTTAAAAGAACTTACTTATTAATTCTTACGGGTCTTTTATTTAGCCCTTGTTTAGATATAGTTTTTGCATTTATTTCAGCAGGAGAACAACTCACCAAATACACACTCTTATTCATAGCTATTTTATATTTTTTTATTTCGATTATTGCAATGTCCTCTTTAATGAGTTTAGCTTATTTAGGAATATTGAAAGTGCGCTTTCATTTTATACAAAAGTATTTTAGAAAGATTATGGGTATTTTATTTATTCTTTTGGTATTTTGTAACTATCTTCATCCTTATATTGATAAGGCTATTGAAAAGTTGGGTAATAAGATAGAGTACCACCCTCATCATCACCATGGCAAAAATAAAGGATAAAATTAATTCTTAAAATCATTTAGTTCTAAGATTTCTTTACTTATTTCAACAATAGCCCGGTTACGCGCTTCAAACGATGCATTTGTTTCAGTTATATAAATACTTACTATTATTACAGGTTTCTTCTCAGGGGGCCATATAATTGCTGTAATTGCCCTAGAGCCATAGCCGCCAGCACCTGTTCTATCACCGACATGCCAAGTTTCAGGTACAATAGATCTTATTAATGAATCGGCAACTTTATTGCCCATTAGCCATTGGGTTAATTGTTTTTTAGACTTTTCTGACAGCACATTCCCAAACAAGAGATTATGTAAATCATATGTTATAGCATTAGGCGTTGTAGTATCTCTCGTATCTCCGGGAATAGCTTCATTCAAATCCGGTTCTAAGCGAGAAAGTTGTGTCTCTTTATCACCGATTTTACGCAGATAAGCAGTTAACGCTCTAGGACCGCCAATGGAATGTAAAATTAAGTTCCCAGCTGAATTATCACTCCATGTCATAGCTGCAGAACATAGCTCGCTAATCGTCATATTTTTATTAATAAAGTTTTCCGTTACCGGAGCGTATCCAACCATATCTTCTTTTTTTATGTCAACGATACGTTCCAATCTTTCTTGACCAGAATCAACTCGTGAAAGAACAGCAGCACAAGCAAGTGTTTTAAAAGTACTTGTTAATGGGAATCTATCATTACCCTTATAATGCCAAATTTTGTGATTTTTTTCATAAAAAATTGAAACCCCAATTTTTGCCTCCAATTTTTTCTCTATATTATTTATCTTATTCGTTAGATAATCTTGAGCATTAGTATTGATAAATTCGGTTGCCACGTAGGCGTTGTGTTTATTTTCTTTTAAAACATTAAATAATCCTGAAAGCCTGTAAGTGTCAAATTGTCCGATTTCCATTTTTATCTGACTGTTGTCTAATGTGGTTTTGGTTTTGAAATTAACATATCCGGCATTATCAAAATCGCCTTTATTGGCGTAATATGCACCTTTTCCAAAGTCAATTTTATCACTGGTTTCGGGAATAACAAAATGTAAATCAGAATAACCCTGCCCATGTGCGTGAGAAAACAGGTTAACTGGCATATCATCAACACTAATAGCAACGTCTGTACCGTGGTCGGCATCAAAGCCTCTCAGGAAAATTTGTTCAGCTTTTCCACCACCAGCATGTTGTCCGATAAATAATCCGGGTACTTTTCTTAAAATATCCTGCGACGAATTTACAGGATTGGTTTTGATGTCAATATCGCTTATGATATTGAGTGTGTTGAGTTTTTTGCCAATAACGACTTTATTTAGAGAAATGATACTTGACTTTAAAATCCCCGTTTCATCTAAATACACGGTGTAGTAATTCTTATTTTTCTTAAGGGGAAGGGAAAGGCTTTTATACCCCGACAAACTAACGATGATTTTTGAGACTTCTAAGGGGAGGGTCAAATTAAAAAGTCCTTGTTCATTGGTTAAGGTCTGTTCGGCCTCTAAGATATTTTTCTTTTGAGCATTAGATTTTACTATTTGAATATTTGCGCCGGTAAGCGGTTTTTTATTCTTTTTTGAGAAAACTATGCCGTAAATGGATCGATTTTGCTGGCCAGAGAGAGAAAAAGAAACCAACATAAGGATAGCGGTAATATATTTTTTAACTCCGCTTCTTTTTAGCGCGGCAAGTGTGAAAATAAAATTTGCTTTCATGAAATTTAATTTAAAAGATAAAGGTTCTGGTTTAATATCAAAAAAATTATCATTTTAATTAACTTCGCAAGGTAATAAGAATAAATCAGATATGAAAAAAGCCATATTTCGATAAGTGATTATTGCGCACAGTCGAGGTACTAAGCTGCCGAAAATTAAAATCTTCAAAACCAAAAGGTTGATTATGCATTTAGTCAGCGTAAACTAAAGTCAACTCTAACTAAAGGTATCACTATAATATCGTCAAAAAAATGATGCAAATTTTACTTATCGTCAACCTGTTTTATTCGGATTCTATAGATGCTTTTCCGGCCGGAAAGTCCTCTAAAACATTTTCCATTTCTAGAACTGTACCCGTTTTAGTACTGGAGTTCAACGGATTACTTTCAAATATTTTATAATAAAGAGACGGGTTTTCGTAGTCATCCTTTCCAGCTGTCGGCTCTAAAGTTACCATTACTTTTGAGAAGGCGAATTCATCTTTTGAAAAGTCTATGATGATAGAATCTTGTCGGGTTAATTCCTTTCCTTCTTCTAATTTTTTCCTGCTTTCCTTTTTTATTTGTTTTAATACTCCCTTAACGAAATCCTCGCCTGGGAATGGAGGTAGCTTATCCGGCCCTTGATATTTATTTCTGTAATCTGCGTCATTCACTTTTGGGAATTTTCCTGTTGAGACGGCTTCGTCTTGAATAATTACCCAGCCTTCATATATCCACCCGTCTTTTAACTCGGGTAATTTCAAACTGGCGTTTGAATTATCAACGAACCATACTCCCTTACTCTCATCGCTTGTATCATTACTTGTAGAGGGAGTTGATAATATAAACTTTCCTGTTATATCAGAAAAATCATTTTCTGATATATTCGCTTCGGTAGAAAGATCAGCAGTTTTGTTAGAGAAATCACCGCTTAATATTTTAGTTGCTGATGGTTCTCTATTCTCATCTTCTCCAGGTTCTATGGTTAGAACAAATTTTGTAGCATTATTTACTGTATTAGTCCCCACTAAAAAAATCTCTTGAGACAGTTTTCCATCATCATCTACGCTAAACCTTCCGGTACTTACAGGCCCTTCGGGAGTAATTAGCCATCCTTCATACACTCCGGTGTCTCCTATATTTTTTAATCCTGATATTTCCAGTTTCATATTTTCCGTGGTAAATTTTGGCTTATCATAATCATCATTGGAGCAAGAAGCCATGAAGATTCCTATCAATACTCCAAAAAGTAAACTTAATTTTCTCATAATTTCTTTTTTTGATGTTATAAATAGATTGAGACCGTTGCATCATATATAAAAAAATATGAAAAAGAAAGCATCTAACTTCAAACTGCTTCCTTCTCAAAAAATTAAAATCCTCCACACCCATTAGGTTGCTCCGGTATTTAATTTTCCTCAAGCGTTGCATTTTTTTGTTAGCGTGCTTTTTGCAACGGTCTCACATTGTACAAATATAATATAATTTTATTAAATATAATATAATTTTATTAAAAATAATAAATTTAAGCGAATAATAAATAAGATGCCGTTGCAAAAATAACTCTATCAACCACAAGTCAGTGTAAGCTAAAGGTATCGTATTCTGCAACAACGTCTTCATTTCATCCATGAAGGGGTTGATTATAATCCATTTGCATGCTTTGCGGCTTCAAAGCATTATGGCTTAACGCTATGAATTCTTGACGGGTTTTAAATATTTTTATTCCTTTAAAAATAGCTTCTTCAAAAGAATCTTCTTTTGCTATATTTTTCCCTGAAATGTCATAGGCAACCCCATGATCAGGTGAAGTTCGGATCTTATTTAGACCCGCTGTAAAATTAACTCCTTTACCAAAAGCAATTTGCTTAAACGGAATAAGTCCTTGATCATGATACATGGCTAATACAGCATCATAATTCAAATATTCTCTTGCGCCAAAAAAACCATCTGAAGCAAAAGGGCCGAAAGCTAAAATTCCTTCTTGTCTGAGTTGCTGAATTGCCGGGATGATTTTTTCAGATTCTTCTGTCCCTATAAGTCCGTTATCTCCGTTATGAGGGTTTAGCCCGAGGAGGGCTATTTTAGGTTTTGAAATTTGAAAATCTTGGACTAATGATTGATGAATTAAGCGTGTTTTTTGTTCGATTTTTTTCTTTGTAATTTCTTTTGAAACATTACTTATGGGGATATGATGAGTAACTAACCCTACCTTTATCTCATCATGTACCATAAACATTAGCGCACTCCCTCCTAATTCATAACCTAAATACTCCGTATGACCGGAAAAAGAAAAGATTTCAGATTGTATATTCGATTTATTTATTGGAGCCGTTACCAATACGTCAACAGTTCCTTCTTTTAAAGCTTGTGTTGCATTTTGTAGTGATTCGAAGGCATATTTTCCGGCGGTTTTTGTAGAAGTCCCGATAGAAATTTTTAAGTTATCCTGCCAGATATTAACAACATTTATTTTATCCTCTAATGCGTTTTTCGGATGAAAAATCCCATTAATGCTTGCTGTGATTTTTAACGCGTTTTTATAATATGAAAAAAGTTTGGTTGAGCCAAAGATAACAGGAGTAAAAAAAGACAGAAGTTCTATTTTTTGCAAAGTTTTCAAAATAATTTCAGGACCTATTCCATTCGTATCACCAACGCTTATTCCTACACGTATTTTATTTTTAGCATTCTTCATTATATTTGCAATCTTAGCTATCGTGGCAACCCACAAAGATAAAAAAATAACTTAATTTATGTACACCGGAATTATAGAAGCACTTGGAGAGGTGATAAAACTGGAGCAGAAGAATGAAAATTTAGATATTTCTATTCGTTCGCCTTTTACCTCTGAATTAAAGATAGATCAAAGCATTGCACACGACGGAGTGTGCTTAACTGTTATTGACATTAATGAAGATGAATATACCGTAACAGCTATTCAAGAGACTTTAAATAAAACTACCTTAGAGTTCTTAGAAGTAGGAAGTAAACTTAATCTTGAAAGATGCTTGAGGTTGAGTGATCGATTAGATGGACATATTTTGCAAGGGCACATCGATCAAACAGCAAAATGTATAAGTAGGCAATCATTAGAAGGGAGCACTATTTTTACTTTTGAATATGAATATAATGGGCACAGCACTGTTGAAAAGGGTTCAATCGCGGTTAATGGGATTAGTCTTACCGTAGTAAATTCTGAAAAAAACAGCTTTTCAGTTGCTATTATTCCTTATACATTAACTCATACTAGTTTAAAATATCTTAAAATGGGGTCTTTTGTAAACTTAGAGTTTGACATTCTTGGGAAATATGTTGCAAAGCTCATTAACAAATGAAAAAATGAGTATAAAACCCCAAAAACGTTTCTCTCTTTTTCGACAAATTTTTTTGACGCTGCTATTGATTCTATCATTAACTTCTATTACTTTTGTCATCACAGCCGTCCTTCAATCAAAAAAAACAGTCTTATATTATAATAAGTTAAGATTCTTCAGGAAAGAAGAGCGTGTACGAACCGCTATAGACTATGCGATTAGCTTGTATCAATATAATATTGATGAGTATAATTTTGCTAAGGTGCTTACACCTAAGATGTATGAATTGAAAGAAGCCGAAGAGACAAAAACCCGCCTTTATGATTTAGATGGAAACTTAATTTTTGATATCAATGGCATCTCAGAGCAAAAAAACAGAAAAAAAATTACAATAAACGAATCTATTTTAATTCAATTAGCAAAGAAGCCTCTTGGCCAAAGCCTTATCATCAAATATAACCCGATTGCTCGTTCATCATTCTGCTATATTAGAAATGGCAAAAATGAAACGGTAGGTATAGTTGAGATTTCCGATATTATTGATAATCATTTTCTAAAAACAGAACGAAATAATATAATAAAACATATTGTTTTTATCTTTTTTATTGTTTTTACTCTATCCTCGGTGCTGCTTTACTTTTTTTCAAAAAATATTTCCGATAGAATAACTTCTATTGCTGAAAGAATTAAAGCAACTGATATTAATTCAACCCTTGAAACCATTGATTATAAAAGAAAAGATGAGTTATGGGACATTGTAAACTCATACAATAACATGGTGATGAGATTAAAAGAATCAACACAAACTTTAGCAAAAATAGAACGAGAAGAGGCTTGGAAGAGAATGGCGCGCCAAGTAGCCCATGAAATAAAAAACCCTTTAACTCCAATGAAGCTCTCTATACAGTCTTTTCAAAGACGATTTGATGTAAAAGACCCAAAAGCAACCGATAAAATGAATAATCTTTGTAATTCTTTGCTTCAACAGATTGATACACTTTCTAATATTACCAATGCTTTTATGGACTTTGCTAAAATGCCAACCAGAAAAGATGAAGAATTTAATGTGATACCAGTGATTAAAAATAGTCTCGAAATATTCGATGATCAATACATCCAATTCAGTTATAATAAAAATTACATCCCGCTGAAGATGGATAAATCACAGTTAGACCGTGTGATGAACAATTTAGTAAAGAACGCGTTTCAGGCTACTCCTTCGGATAGAGCGCCTGAAATAGAAGTACAGGTAACCGAACAGCCGGGAGAGGTGATTATAACGATTAAAGATAATGGATCGGGCATCCCGCCAAATTTACAAGAGAAAATATTTGAGCCAAAATTTACAACCAAAAATAGCGGAATGGGCTTAGGATTAGCGATGGTAAAAAAAATATTGACCGATTATAATGCAACGATTAGCGTATCTTCAGTGCCAAATGAAGGTGCGACCTTTACCATAAAAAAGAAAATATAAATATTCGCCTGTCATTTTGCCGTTATTAAAAAACAGCATATATTGCTCATCCAAATAAAAAAATAAAACCATGAGTGTCTTAGTGAACAAGAAGTCAAAAATAATTATCCAGGGATTTACAGGAAGAGAAGGAACTTTTCATGCACAGCAAATGATCGAATACGGAACAAACGTAGTAGGAGGAGTAACGCCCGGAAAAGGCGGTCAAACTCATCTGGAGCGTCCAGTATTTAACACAGTTAAAGACGCGGTAGTAAAGTTAGAAGCAGATACTTCTTTAATTTTTGTTCCACCACCTTTTGCTGTTGATGCCATAATGGAATCGGTTGAGGCGGGTATAAAAGTCATTATTTGTATCACAGAGGGAATCCCGGTGCAGGATATGGTAAAAGTAAAAAAATATATTAGCGATAAAGAGGTAACGCTTATTGGACCGAATTGTCCCGGAGTTATTTCAGCCGGAGAAGCAAAAGTAGGGATCATGCCAGGATTTGTTTTTAAAAAGGGAACGATAGGAGTCGTTTCAAAATCAGGAACACTAACCTATGAAGCGGCTGACCAAATAGTTAAAGCAGGTTTTGGAATTTCGACCGCTATTGGAATCGGAGGCGACCCGATTATCGGAACGACCATAAAAGAAGCCATGGAATTGCTGATGAAAGACCCGGAAATCGAAGCCATTGTAATGATAGGAGAAATTGGCGGGCAATTAGAGGTGGAGGCAGCAAGATGGGTTAAAGCACAAAAAAATCCGAAACCTGTTATCGGCTTTATTGCGGGAAAAACTGCGCCCAAAGGGCGAACTATGGGTCATGCAGGAGCTATTGTAGGCGAAGCAAACGAAACCGCTCAGGCTAAAATGGAGATCATGAAATCCTGTAATATTCATGTAGTGGAATCGCCTGCCGATATAGGGCATAAAGTAAAAGAAGTTTTGGCATAAAAATTCCGACACCTTTGACTTGCGCTGACCTTAGATCTGTTGACTTGCAGCTTTCTAAATGCTTTCGAGACTCTTGCAAAAAGCATTCTCGCCAATAAAATGCAACGCTCAAGAACGGTGATTCAGCAAAGTTGAAATTCTTAAACCATTATTTCATTTCTTTCTTGGGCGTTCCCGCCTGGCGGCGGTCGGGCTATCCGCTATATCTTTTTCTTGGGGCAGCCTCTCGCCCCAAGAAAAAGGATACCGCTTCTATCCCTAACGCTCACCCCGCAAAGCCCTTCAAAAAACATTTTTAACGCATCAGATCAAAAATAATTTACCTCATAAACAGGACTAACAAACCTAAAGTCCCCTCAAGGGGACAACTTTTTTCTCTCTCGATTTTCCCTCAAAAGAATATTTTTAAGCCTCCTAATGGTCCCCTTAAGGACAAGCGAGAGAAAAGCGCTGCTTTTCCTCGAAACTTCCGAGCCTAGCTCATAGGGGTGTTCTCTCTCTCAGCGATTATATATCAAACCCTTCTCATCATAATTCTTATTACCCTTTTTTCAAAATTTGAGACCGTTGCAAAAAGCACGCTAACAAAAAAATGCAACGCCCGAAGAACTGCAAGTCAGCGTAAGCTAAAATTAAATACCGGAATAACCTAATGGGTGTGGAGGATTTTAATTTTTTGAGAAGGAAGTAGTTTGAAGTTAGATGCTTTCTTTTTCATACGCTTTTATATATTCTGCAACGGTATCAATGGGTTAGTTTTAATGCTTGTTTTCCCGTACTCAATCTGTCTGGTTTAGAGGTAAAACACTTATTATCATATAAATACGCATATACTCAATCTGTCCTTTTACGCCTTCAATTATTTAGTTTTAATGTTTGTTTTCCCGTACTCAATCCGTCTGGTTTAGATGTAAAACACTTATTATCATATAAATACGCATATACTCAATCTGTCCTTTTACGTCTCAATGGGTTAGTTTTAATGCTTGTTGTCCCGTACTCAATCCGTCTGGTTTAGAGGTAAAACACTTATTATCATAGAAATACGTACGTCCTCAATCTGTCCTTTTACGTCTTCAATGGGTTAGTTTTAATGCTTGTTGTCCCGTACTCAATCCGTCTGGCTTAGATGTAAAACATTTATTATCATAGAAATACGTACGTCCTCAATCTGTCCTTTTACGTCTTCAATGGGTTAGTTTTAATGCTTGTTTTCCCGTACTCAATCTGTCTGGTTTAGATGTAAAACACTTATTGTCATATAAATGCGTACGTACTCAATCTGTCCTTTTACGTACTCAATGGGTTAGTTTTAATGATTACCCTGCTTTATTTGATGGTATTCTCACAAATTTGTCTTATAGTATTTTTTATAAAACAATCTGTATGCAGTCTGTTATAGTTTTTTTGTTTTTAGTACTATTATATGAGACCGTTGCAAAAGTCTCATTTTGTATCTTTGCATAAAACAAGTATTTATGTCTAAAATTATTAGTGGTTTCTCCCGCTTTTCTAAGAAACAAAAAATTGATTGGCTCATTGAACACTATTTAAGTAATAACGCTCAGGCAAAAGATATTCTTACGCAATACTGGAATAAAAAAGAAAAATTACAGAAACTACATGATGAATTTTCAGAAAATACCCTCACTAACTTTTACATGCCTTTTGGAATTGCGCCTAATTTCAAAGTTAATGATCGAATATTAGCCCTTCCAATGGTTATTGAAGAAAGTTCGGTGGTGGCTGCTGCATCAAAAGCGGCTAAATTTTGGCTTCATCGAGGCGGATTTAAAACCACTGTCTTAGGGAAGACAAAGGTAGGGCATGTTCATTTTACTTTTGAAGGAGATAAAAATACCTTTTCTCTTTTTTTCAGGCAAAAACTAGAAAAAATGTTTTTTAAAGATACGGAAAGCATTACACACAAGATGCGCCAGCGCGGGGGAGGAATTACTGCGATAGAATTAGTGGACAAAACGGCTGATATTCCACATTACTTTCAATTAAAAGTAACCTTTGATTCAGTTGATGCCATGGGGGCTAATTTTATCAACTCCTGCCTTGAACAGCAGGCTAAAACTTTAGAACGAATGCTTAATCTTTCAGTAGAATTTTCATCGGAGGAAAAAAACAGCTTGCAGATTATTATGTGTATCGTATCAAATTATACCCCTGAGAGTATGGTACGAGCAGAAGTTTCATGCCCGGTTGAACAATTAGCCGATAATCGTGCAGCCTCGAAAGAATTTGCAGTTAAATTTGCCCAGGCGATTCATATTGCTGAAATTGAACCCTATCGGGCAACTACGCATAACAAGGGGATTATGAATGGAGTAGATGCATTGGTTATTGCTACGGGGAATGACTTCAGAGCTGTTGAAGCCTGCGCCCATACTTATGCTGCACGAAAGGGTACTTATAGCAGTTTAACGCACTGTGAAATTAAAGACAGTATTTTTCGCTTTTGGATTGACCTACCCCTTGCACTCGGTACGGTAGGAGGGCTAACTTCTCTGCACCCATTAGTAAAATTGTCTTTGGCCATTCTGGAGCAACCGAATGCTAAAGAACTTATGGAAATGGTAGCCGTTGCGGGGCTGGCACAAAACTTTGGTGCAGTGGGTTCATTAGTTACTTCTGGCATCCAGAAAGGACACATGAAGATGCACCTGCTCAACATCCTTAACCAGCTTGAAGCAACCGACAAAGAAAAGACTTATTTTATTCATTTCTTTAAAGATAAAACGGTTAGCCATCACTTGGTCGCCAAGGAATTAAAACGCTTAAGAGCGGAGAAAAAATCATAATTAGGTTAATTACCAATAAAATCTGTTTTTTTAATAAAAAGTAATATATCTTTACGGACATTAACGGATTTTTTAATGGAAATCAAAGGGTTAGAAAAAAAGTCTAAACCATTTCCTGTTAAATTTGAAGAGCCTGTTATAACACTTCCATTTAGTGTGCTCATTAAAAGGTTGTGGTCTAAAAATGTAAACTTTGGCGTGAAGATTTTTTTGGCCGTGTGCCTTTATTACTATTTTTTTGGTAATTATATCTTCTATAAATTGAATTATGCCATTTTCTATATCTTCATTATAATTAGATTCTGATATATCTTTTGAAACAAAATATAGATACTCTTCTTTTGTATGATTCGTATTTTCTAAATATTGTTGACCTTTTTCCTTTGCTTCTGATATTAGCTTATCAATGTTAATTCCTACTAAAATTCTGATTTCTGGAACATCATTGATTAAAGGCCTAATTTGGAAGTATCCAGATGCTCTAAAATACCCTATAAGTACATCACTATGTATTGATTGGTTCTCAAATACACCTTTGAATTTATTTATTAAGTTGTTATCATTTTTATTGGTAAAAAACTTTGTATTCATATCTTTCAAGATAAGAGTTGTATTTTTCTGTTGTTGTCTGTGAGTAAACCGCTAATGGTAAAACTATCAATATTGTTATAGCTGTAAGCCCCCCTAAATTAGCCACGTTCTAATTTATACAAATTTCATTACTTTTTATGTTTTCAAATATAGAAAAGCTATCTTTTCCATATCTGGTTAAAAATTCTACAGGTGTCAGATCCCCTAGTGCCTCATGAGGTGTTTTATTATTGTCATGTTCTATCCATTGTTCGGTCAATATTTTTACTTGCTCTAAGCAAGAGAAGTGATAAGCATTGCGTATTTCTTCTCGATAGCTTCGGTTAAATCGTTCTATAAAACTATTTTGAACGGGTTCCTCTGGCTGGATATAACGTATTTTAATATCATTTCGCTCACACCAATCTTGGAAGTGAATACTAGTAAACTCAAGTCCATTATCTACTCGTATCCGCGCTGGCTTACCCCTGTATTCAATGAGTTTATCGAGTTCTCAAGTTACTCTTGCGCTGGCAATGGATACATCAACAGTAATCCAAAGACCTTCTCAATTAAAATCATCTATGATGTTAAGTGTCCTAAAACTTTTACCCTGTAGGAAACGATCCTGCATAAAAGCAATACTCCACACAATATTAGTATCTATAGGCAGTGTCAAAGGTTTTTTAACACGCTCTAAAATGCGTCGTTTACGTCTTCTTCTAATGTTTAATCTCATTTGTTTGTATACACGATAGACCCGTTTATGGTTATATACCTATCCTTGTTTTCGTATCATTTTAAAAAACTTCCTAAATCTGTAAGTAGGATGTAATTCGGCCAACTGATTCAATAAGTTCGCTGTCATCTGTCTTTTTTGGGCGGTAGTAATATACCGAAGTGCTTAAGCCTAAAAGCTTACAGGAGACCCGTACACTTAGCTTATGCTCATTCATCAGGTAACTTACATTATTCCGTTTGTCAGATGGCCTTACAACTTTTTTTCAATCCAATCTTTTAAAGCATAATTTTGATGAGCTAACTCCGCATACATTTGCTTGTAGCGGGAAAGTTCTACCTCCATTTCTTTGAGCCTTTTGAGCTGAGAAGCCTCCATACCGCCATATTTACTCTTCCAATTGTAAAAAGTGGCGGCACTTACTCCATACTCTTTACAGAGTTCCCTGACTGAAACGCCCGATTCATGTCGCTTCAAAATCTTAACGATTTGTAATTCGCTTAATCTACTTATTTTCATATCATAAATTTACAGTTATTTTCTAATTCTAACTGTAGCGGATTTTAGGGAGGGTTACAAGAGCATATGCTCAAAAAGGGCATTAATATTATAGATTTAGTACAACAAGAAATGGTTAGCGTATTTGATGATACAGACTTTAATGAGTTAGAAGAACAAACCAAAAAACAAAAGATCTGGGAGCGGTATAACAATCTAAAAAATAGTGAGGTACAACAACGTATAGATTTATTTGTGGATAAAAGCCCCAATATCCTAAAACCAATTATTCAAAACTAATTTCATTCATTACAAACTTAAAAAGGAAGAACGTTAAGAGATTTTAGATTATATAGGGAGTTTTGATGATTAAAAAATTGTTATACAAAAGGTGCTTTTATCTGTGATTAGTTTAAATTTTGTATAAATTTGTTTTGACAATATATAAGTAGGAAAAAAATACATGAAAATAAAAGAAATTCCATCTTCTTTATATTATATGGCAAAGTTTGCTGGCATTCCTGCAAAAAAAATCAAAGAAAAGAGTCCTTATAATTTACCCATCATTGTTTCTCTAACTACCATTCCACAAAGGTTAGGCAAGGTTCATATTACTATTCGATCTTTATTCTCTCAAAAAGGGCAGCCTGAAAAAATAATTCTTTGGCTTCACGAATCTTTAAAAAATTAAATTCCCAATAGCTTAAAAATCTTGGAAGGGGATATTTTTGAAATTAGATATACTTCTTTAGATAGCCCCATAAAAAACTAGTGCCGTCTTTAGAACAGTTTCCTGATAAAATTATTGTTACTGTGGATGATGATTATATTTATCATAAAAACTGTACCACGGTTTTATATGAAACCCATTTGCAGCATCCTAGCTGTATTATTGCTAATCAGTCAAGGGCTATTAGGTATGATGCCGAAAAAAATGTGTTGCCATATAAGGAATGGATATATAGAAATGATGAAACGGATAAAGCGTGCACTATTCTGGCAATAGGAGCTTTTGGGGTTTTATATCCGCCAAAGTGTTTGGATGAAAGAGTGCTTAACCGCGGATTATTTTTAAAACTTAGTCCTAAGGCAGATGATTTATGGTTCAAAGCCATGGCCATGTTACATCATACAGAAGTTATCCAAACCAAAAACAGCAAAAAGCCCATCCTTATTGTAGGAACTCAAAGGGTATCTTTAAAAAAAGAAAATATCAGGCAGGATAAAAACAGAATACAATGGGAGCAATTAGTCCGCTATTTTAAGCGTTAGCCTTAAACTATAAGGTCATTTTAGCAGTTTTTAATATTTGACTTATATTCCTATAAGGATTTTGATTAAGATCAAATGTCATAGAGAGTTGGGCAACTTGCTAAAGAGAGTTGGGCAACTTGCCAAAGAGAGTTGAGTAACTTGCTAAAGAGAGTTGGGCAACTTGCCATAGAGAGTTGAGTAACTTGCTAAAGAGAGTTGGGCAACTTGCTAAAGAGAGTTGAGTAACTTGCTAAAGAGAGTTGGGCAACTTGCCATAGAGAGTTGAGTAACTCCTATAAGAGTATTGATTAAGGTCAATTTAGGTAAAGATAGAACCAAAGGGTTGTATGGATTTATTGATAATGTATAAGTAAATAAAATGAAAAACGTACCTTTGCATGCTTAATCAATGCGCGGTGCTGTTTTTGATTGTTCATGGAAAATAAGTGGTGTGCTATACTAACGAGATAAATCATGAATTTATTTGAATCATACGGATTTAATAAAGAAATCTTAAAGGCATTAAATGATTTAGGTTTTCAAGCGCCTTCACCAGTTCAAAAAAAAACCTTTGAACAATTATCTCTCTCAGAGCAGGATTTAATTGCAATGGCACAGACGGGTACGGGAAAAACAGCCGCATTCAGCCTTCCGATTCTCAATGAAATGGATAGCAAGATAACTAAGCCACAAGTAATTATCCTTTCGCCTACTAGAGAACTAGCTTTACAAATTACTGATAATATAGAAAGTTATTCTAAATATATTAACGGAATTAGCATACAAGCGGTTTATGGTGGAGCTGATATCAATAAGCAAATTCTCGGGATAAAGAACGGTGCACAGGTTATTGTCGGAACACCGGGGCGAACTTTAGATCTTTTAAGGCGAAAGCAATTAAATTTATCCGAAATTCGATGGTTAGTTTTAGATGAAGCAGATGAAATGCTTTCTATGGGATTTAAGGAAGAATTAGATGCTATTCTCTCCGAAACACCAACAAATAAACAAACCTTATTATTCTCAGCCACTATGCCCAAAGAAGCACGAGAATTAGCTAGGAAATATATGATGAATCCTGCGGAAATTAAAGTATCACCTGAGAAGAATATAGGGAATGTAAATGTAACAAATAATTATTATGTAGTCAATGCAAGAGACCGCTATACGGCATTAAAACGATTAGTGGATTTTGCGTCTAATATTTACGGAATTATTTTTTGTAGAACTAAACGGGAAACAAAGGAAGTTGCAGATCAACTAATGCAGGAAGGTTATCTGGCAGATGCCATTCACGGAGACTTGTCGCAGGCGCAACGCGATTATGTAATGAAGAAATTCCGAAATAAAACGTTGCAGATTCTGGTAGCCACAGATGTTGCAGCTCGCGGAATTGATGTAAATGAACTAACGCACGTTATCAATTACAATCTGCCGGATGAAGATGAAGTTTATGTTCACCGCAGCGGACGAACCGGGCGAGCGGGTAAACTAGGTATTTGCGAAACCATTATAACTCATCGAGAGGTAAGCCGGATACGAAACATTGAACGAAAAGTCGGAAAAATGACAAAAAAAAACGTTCCGACCGGCAAAGAAATTTGCGAAAAGCAGTTATTTAATACGATTGATAAAATAGAAAAAATCAAAATTAATCATACAGAGATTGACTCTTATTTGCCCGCCATCTATAAGCAATTAGGCGATATGTCTCGTGAGGAATTACTCCAGCGTCTGGTTTCATTAGAGTTTAATCGTTTTTTAAATTTTTATAAGGGATCCCGAGACATTAATGTTTCAGAAAAAGAAGGGAAAGCGAAAGGGAGGAATGATGATTTTACCCGATTTTTTATTAATGTTGGAAAGAAAGATAAATTAACCCCCAAGGAGCTTTTAACTTTAATCAATCAGAATATTAAAGTTAAGAATGTTGAAATTGGCAGTATTGAATTGTTGGATAATTTTTCGTTTTTCGAGGCGGATACATTACACAAAAATGAGATTCTAAATTCGATGAAGGGTGCTCGATTTTATGGGGAATCAGTATCTGTAGAGGAGGCGCAACAAAAGAATCGAACAAGGAACCACAGACGAACGAATGAAAAAAATCGATTTAAAAGAGGGCTAAACGGATCAGGAAAACGAAATAAAGGGCGTTCTAAGGGGCGCAGCAGATGGTAAATTTTCAAGCTAACACCACAATATTTTGATTATCTACTGAGACCTTTAATTATGAAAATAGCATTATTCGGTCATAAAATTAACCCGGAAACGATAATTTATTTTAACCGTATTTTAAAAATATCTAAAGTTTTTCATTCGGAGGTTTATTTTGAAGAAAAAACGTTAAAAAATTGCCGAAAAATACCCGGATTCTGCCAGGAAAATTTTCCAATTTTTAATCATCATAGTAATTTACCCCCGGATACTCACTTATTTTTTGCTTTTGGGGGGGATGGCACTATGCTTCGCGCACAAACCTTTATCCGCAATTACAGTATTCCATTGGTAGGAATTAATATGGGGCAGTTAGGATTTTTAGCTTATTTTAATACATATGATTTTACAGAAAAATGTATAAGTCGTTTGTTTTCAAGAGATTATGAAGTAGATGAACGATCGTTATTACAAATAAATTATCTTAATAAAGAAACACCAGAAAACAACTTTATTTTAAATGAATTAGCAGTTACCCGAAAAGAAACTACTTCTATGATTGTTGTTGAGGTGTTTATAAATGAAGCAAAACTCAACTCTTACTGGGCAGATGGTGTTATTATTGCCACGCCCACAGGTTCTACCGGCTATTCCTTGAGTTGCGGAGGGCCCATCATAGATCCGAAAACGCATAATATAGTCATAACACCTATTGCACCTCATAATTTATTTGTGCGCCCCTTTATCATTTCAGACAAGGAAATTGTTCGACTAAAAGTGTCTAGTCGGGAAAAGGAATATCTACTTACCTTAGACTCACGTATAGACTGCTTGCCCAACCTGGTAGAATTGACTATAAAGAAAGCTGATTTTACCACCAAAATTGTTAAATTCAATAAATTATCATACCTGCAAGCGCTCAAAGAAAAATTATATTGGGGAGTTGACCAAAGAAATAAATAACTTTTTAAAAGAGCTAAGATTGGAATTGTTAAATTAAAATAGTTTTTATATATTTGCATCAAAAAAATGGATTGCCCAAGATGTAAAAGTAGTGTAAAAACGAAAGACGGAATAGTTAAAGGGCGGCAACGCTATAAGTGTAAGTGTTGTGGTTATCGTTATACGGTTAAACGTAAGTCGGATGTAAAATCTAAAAGCGTTAGGCGCTTAGCCTTGGAGATGTATTTGGAAGGCTTAGGTTTTCGTTCGATAGGAAGGATCTTAAAAATAAGTCATGTAACGGTTTATTATTGGATTAAACAATGGGGAGAAAAAGCGAATTTACCGGTTAGACCAACGCCTATTGAAACCGTTGAATTAGATGAGATACACACGTATATAGAATCAAAAAAAAATACGGTTGGATATGGATTGCTGTTGATAGATTGGGTAGAAGATGTATCGATTTTGTGTGTGGGAGCAGAGCACCGCAAACGGGACTAAAACTTTGAAATAAGTTGAAGAATAAGCATATTCGAGACCGTTGCAGAACACATAAAAAAGTATGAAAAAGAAATCATTTAGTTTCAAACTGCTTCCTTCTCAAAAAATTAAAATCCTCACAACCCAAAGGGTGCTCCGGTATTTAATTTTAGCTTACGCTGACTTGCAGTTCCTCGGGCGTTGTTTTTTTGTTAGAGTGCTTTTTGCAACGGTCTCATTTTGTAGTGATGATTGGAAAAGCTACCGTGAATTTATCTTAGAGCATAAGCTTATGCAGGCAAAATCAGAGAACTTTACCGTTGAAGGATACAACAGTAGAATAAGAGATTATTTAACTCGCTTTAAAACGAAGACCAAATGTTATAGCAAGGCAAAGCATAGGATGGAGAAATCATTAAAATTATTAATGTTGAGGTTAAATAACAAACTAATTGTACTAATTTAATAATTTGTTTTCTTTTTATTATGCTTTTTATCCTCCATCAATTCAAATAAATCTGCCGTTTCAATATGTTTTCTTTCGTCTGCCATTCTTAAAAAATGCTGATATTTTGAGTTTAACTCTTCTTTAGACAATTCATACCCCAGTTTTTCCAAATGATATTTTAATGCTGCCCGTCCACTCCGGGCTGTAAGGATAATAGCCGATTGTTTTATCCCGACTTCTAACGGGTCAATAATTTCGTAGTTTTCCCGATGTTTTAAAACTCCATCCTGGTGAATCCCCGAAGAATGAGCAAACGCATTACGCCCGACAATAGCTTTATTGGGCTGTATTGGCATATTCATTAAGGAGGAAACTAACTGGCTGGTTTCATAAATTAGGCGTGTATTAATGGTAGTTTCTACTACAAGGTCTTCGTGGCATTTAATTGCCATGACGACTTCTTCTAAAGAGGTATTTCCTGCGCGTTCGCCAATGCCGTTAATGGTTGCTTCCACTTGTCTGGCGCCGCTCATCACGCCAGAAAGTGAATTAGCGGTTGCCATACCTAAATCATTATGACAATGTGTGGCTAAAATCGCACCATCTATATTCTTTACATTATCTATTAAAAATTTTATTTTTTTACCATATTGATGAGGCAAACAGTATCCTGTGGTATCAGGAATGTTAATCACAGTAGCTCCAGCTGCAATAACTGCTTCCACTACGCGTGCCAGATAGGTGTTATCTGCCCGGCCGGCGTCTTCTGCATAAAATTCTACATCTTCCACATATTTTTTGGCGTATTTTACTGCTGAAACTGATCTTTCAATAATCGTTTCATAATCGGAATTAAGTTTATATTTAACATGAAATTCAGAAACCCCTATCCCAGTATGGATTCGTTTTTTTTTAGCGTATTTCAATGCTTCTGCTGCAGCATCAATATCCTTTTCTACCGCCCGGGTTAAAGCGCAAATTGTAGGCCGGTCAACTGCTTTTGAAATTTCTACAACAGAATTAAAGTCCCCCGGACTGGAAATAGGAAACCCAGCCTCAATAATATCAACACCAAGAGAGTCAAGACGTTTAGCTATTTCAATTTTTTCTTTTGCGTTGAGTTGGCAGCCCGGCACTTGTTCACCATCTCGTAAAGTAGTGTCAAAAATATACAATTTATCGTCCATCGTTAATTAGAATTTATTCAAAAATCATTTTTTAAGACTTTAGCTAAATGTTAAGCCAACTCAAACTAAGGTTCTTCTTGTAAAAATAAAAGTACAAAAATTTTTTTATTGCAATAAAATTAAGTATAAAAACTCATATTACGATACCTATAGCTCCACTGACTTGCAGTTGATAGAGTGTTTTTTGTAAAGGCCTCAACGTTTTAACCAAAAAGTCATAATGTTTTGAAGGATCATCAAGAGTTTTTTTGCGTAAACATTAGTATTATTGAATTCTCTTTCGGTTTCGAATCATCGGATTGTGTAAATTTCGCCCTATGTTCACGCGTTTCATTTGTTCACGCATTAATTTAATCTGATCGGTGAGCAAACCGGCTTTGTCGTATTTTTTTGCTTCTGTTAGTAAAGTTTCTGCTTGTCTTTTTTTCCCTTTTGCCATAGCTGCCATGGATAGATTCAATTTAGCTGCAGCGATATCATGCTTTTGTTTTAGCCCTATATCCAGCGCTTTCTTTAACAAACTTTCTGATTCTTTTAAAGTACCTTTTTCCTGCTTTTGTGCTAATAAAAGTCCTTTCATATAATAAAAATAGGCTTCTTGGCTTGTTATTAATTGTACTTTTGGGTTTTTTATATATTGCAGCCATTTTTCTGCTGCTTTTATATTTTGTTTTTGTAAATGATAAAATGTGATGAGTAAAAACTCATTCTTAAAAAACAGAAAAATAACAATAGCGGATAATAAAAGGCAAAATATTCCCCAACCGATTTCGTCGGGTATAAAAAAATAAATCCCAAGCGATAAAATCAAAACAGCTAAGATTAGTTTTATGTACTTATTCATATATGCTTCTCAAGTTTAATGCAAAGTTAAGAAAAATACTCATTGAGACCGTTGCAGAACACATAAAAAAGTATGAAAAAGAAAGCATTTAGCTTACGCTGATTTGTAGTTCAGTTGTTAAACTACTTTTTGCAACGGTCTCATTTTATAACTTTTTTTATGGTTAATTTAGGTTTAGTGAATCAATTATTTTATCTATTTTTTCGTTCAACGCATCTTGGACTTTTGGAAAATCTTCGGGGTTCTGCAATTGACTCTTAACGCTAAAATAAAATTTAATTTTTGGTTCTGTACCTGAAGGACGTGCCGCTATTTTTGTACCTTTATCTGTATAATAGATTAATACATCAGAGGCAGGGGTGTTAATATTTTCGTTTTCTTTGGTTAAGATATTCTTACTAATCCCTGAAAGGTAATCGTTAATTTTAATTACTTTTTCTCCTAGTATTTCTGTCAGGGGGTTCTCTCTTAATTCAAGCATCATTTTCTTTATTTCTTCAGCGCCTGTTATTCCTTTTCTTACGATAGAAATTAAGCGTTCCTGGTAACAACCCACCCTTGTGTATGCTTTAGCTAATTCCGTGTAAAAAGAACTATGATTAGTTTTAGCTACTGCTGCAATTTCACAAGCGAGTAAGGTTGAAGTAACCGAATCTTTATCGCGAACAAAATCTCCTACCATATAACCAAAACTTTCCTCTCCGCCGCCAATAAATTTCTCTTTTCCTTCAGCCTCAAGGATCATCTTTCCAATCCATTTAAAGCCGGTCAAACCGGCTTTGCAGATTATGCCATAGGATTCGGCTAAATCAAAGAAAACGTCAGAAGTAACAATGGTAGAGCCAATAAATTCTTTTCCGGTTAAGCGCCCTTCTCTTTGCCACTTTTGCAATAAATAATGTGTTAAAACTACATTCGTTTGATTACCATTCAATAATGTCATTTCCCCTTTAAAATCACGCACAGCGATTCCTATTCGATCAGCGTCAGGATCTGTTCCAATGACTATATCAGCTTCTACTTCATTTGCCAAATCAATGGCGATTTTTAGCGCTTCAGGTTCTTCGGGATTGGGTGATTTAACGGTTGAAAAATAAGGATCGGGAGCGGCTTGCTCTTTAACTACATATACCTGTGTAAATCCGGCCTTTTCAAGAGCTTTTGGCGTAGTTATGATAGAAGTGCCATGAATAGAGGTAAAAACTATTTTGATTTTATCTCGCCCTGTTTTGTCCTGTGAAATATGCGAAATAGATGCTTCAATAAACGCGTTATCTAATTCTTCATCAGTATATTTAATTAGTGACTCATCCCCCTCAAATAGCACATCTTTTACCTGTGTTCGATGGAATTCAGCTATAATTCCGTTGTCGTGCGGCGGAACGACTTGTGCCCCATCATTCCAATATACTTTATATCCGTTATATTCAGGTGGATTGTGCGAGGCCGTCAATACAATCCCAGCATCGCAACCGTAGTATCTAACCGCAAAAGACAGCATAGGGGTAGGTCGAAAACCATTTGTTAAAATTACTTTTATACCATTCGCAGATAAGACATCGGCTACCATTTTAGCGAATTTTGAACTATTGTTTCTTACGTCGTAAGTGATGGCGACTTTTAAAGGTTTATTAAGGATTACTTTTTTTAGATAGCCCGCCAAACCTTGTGTAGCCATCCCCAGTGTATAACGATTTAATCGATTCGTCCCAACGCCCATGATACCGCGCATTCCCCCTGTACCAAAAGTCATACTGGTATAAAATGCTTCTTTTAACCTTTGAGGGTCGTCTTCTATTAGCCGTTGGACTTCTTTTTTTGTATGCTCATCAAACTCTTTGCCAAGCCATACTTTGGCGTTACTTAAAATTATATCATCATCCATAGGGCATTTTTTCTAAAGAGTTATTTTAATATGGGACTGGTTACATAATACGATATCTTTAACTTACGCTGACTTACAGTTGATAGCGTGCATTTCGACAAGTTCAATACAAGCTTTTTGCAACGGTCCCGTTTTATATACCTGATTTGTTTTTTACCGCAATAACTTCACCTTGATCTTTAGCTCTAAAATCACGGGTGAAATTTCCTTCTCTATACGAAACTGTTGCATTTTCAACCACGGTTCCACTTAAAGATTTTGTAGCAAAAACTTTTAATTCAGCTGTTCCTGAGGCATCCATCTCTACTTCTTTAGCTTCAAAGTCAATAGCGTCGATCTCTGTTTTATTTGCAGCTTTTACAACGAAAGTATGTGTTTCTCCATATAATTTGATCTCACTTTCTTTGTTCGCGTTTAACTTCAAATCTTTTACCTTTAGAGACATATTTATTTTACTTCCTTCTTTCGCATTTAAAGTCAGATGATTAGTATTAAATACGTTATTGGAAAGTAAAACAGCATGATGAGTTAAGGATATTTCTTTTAGGCTCGGCACGGTTAGTAATATTTCGTAAGCCGTTTTCTTTACTACTTGTTCTTTTTCATCAAGCGTTAAAGTTTTTCCTGAAAAATCCCAACGAGTATTTTCAATAAGATTTTCGTCCATTTTTAGTTTTAACGAAGGTGTTTCCGCTTGAATTAAGGTTACTTGAAAATCACCAACCACGTTTAACTCATTAAAATCGTTAATATCGTACTCTTTTTCTATCACGTTTCCGTTTCCTTCTACCGGTTTATGGCAACGTATAAACAAAATTAAAGCGAGTATACACAAAAATATATTTCTTACTTTGTTCATAATGGTAAGTTTTTTTCTACAAATTTAATCTATTAATTGAATTTTAGATCATTTGAAACAAAAAATATTTGAAGAATTGAGACCGTTGTAAAAAGCACTCTAACAAAAAAATGCAACGCCCGATAAAAATTAACTGCAAGTCAGCGCAAGCGAAACGCCGGAGCAACCTTTTGGTTGTGAGGATTTAACTCTAGGTAGCTGAGCCTGTCGAAGTAAGGAAGCAGTTTGAAGCTAAATGCTTTGTTTTTCATGTTTTTTATATGTTCTGCAACGGTCCCGTATTATTATGGGGATAAAAAGCATTATGTTACCGATGAAGAAGGTCTGGTACTTGGGGGATTAAGCACGAAAGCAAGTGTAAACGAGGGGAGCAATTTACAGGAGGTTTTGCAGGCTGCAGACCTGCCATCGGGGATTCCCTTAAAAGGGGATAAGGGCTATGAATCAGAGAGAAATGCGAGTTTGTTAAACAAGAGAAAGTTGAAGAATCATCTACTGAAGAAAGCGAAAAGGGGAAAGCCATTAACGGATTTTGAGAAGAAGTTCAATAAACGAATAGGGGAAACAAGCTTTAAAAAGGTTACTGAGTTTATCGAAGTATAGAATGCACATTCGGAAGTATAAAGCGATGGTTTTCAGGCGGGGTGGCAAGATATACGGGGATAGCAAAGATGCATACGCAAAACCTAATGGAGGCGATAGGGTATAATTTATATCGAAGTCCGGGCTACTTGCGTCTAATCGTTAAAAAACAGTGAAAAACCTATCAATAAGTGAGTAGGTAAAATAAAAAAACGAATTTAACCTTTTTGCAACGGTCTTGAAACTTGCGAGCATAACTCATAGGAATGTTCGCGCTACCTATTCAATCACAGTCAATATCTTCATAGTAAACCTCATTAATTTTACTTTATAAACCTAATATTTTATAAATTTTTATACTTGTTTTATTAATACTTGTTAATATTAATTTTATTGCGCTTAGTTATTGTAATAAATATTATAAATGTTTTATTATTACAATATTATATTTTATAATTCGCCTATAAAAATTTAACTATGTGTTAAAGTGTTTAAATTATTTGGTATTGTTAATTATTTTATACGCCTAATATTTTATAAATTTTAATATTTATCTTATTAATACTTGTTAATGTTAATTTTTATTGCGCTTAGTTATTGTAATAAACATTATAAATGTTTTATTATTACGATATTATATTATTATAATCTGCCTATAAAAATTTAACTATGTGTTAAAGTGTTTAAATTATTTGGTATTACTAATCGTTATTTTGAATTTTGCGTAATAACTATTAAAAATATCAAAGATGAAACAGAAAAACTTTCTCACAAGCGTAACAGTATTATTAGTTGTGTTCAATATGAACGCACAAGTAGGGATCGGTACGGATAACCCCGAGCCTTCTGCCATTTTAGAATTACAATCTAAAAGCAAAGGGTTGCTATTGCCAAGGATTGATGAAGTTAATAATGTTCAAAATCCTGTAGATGGGTTATTAGTTTATAATACGAAGGAGAATTGTGTAAGCCTATATAAAAACAAAGAATGGATATGTTTAGCCATTAAAAAAAACTATAATAAGCCTGCTAATGTAGTAGCGGATATAGAAGAGAATTATCTCTCGGTAAATTGGGCTAAACCAGAAGTTGTCAACAATTTGTCTAAACTAACCATGGAAGCCTTAATCCGAGCCCGTAATTTTAATGGTCAAGATGCTGGGATTAACACGGTGATGGGTGTTGAAGGCAAATTCTTAATTCGTATTGGTGATAGAGGGGGATACCCAGCTAATCAAATTCATATTGCCACTAGTGGGGGCAATTTCCCTGATGCTGATGAAAATAAAGGCCTGCCTACAAATCAATGGATACATATTGCCGTAACCTATGATTCAAATGATGGGACTATGATTATTTATGTCAATGGAAAGGAACAATCAAAAGGAATTAAGAATGTCGGATCGGTTAATTTAGGAATTGGAGGAAAAGATGGCTTTTTCATTGGTCGATCGTATAACGATCTTCGCTGGTTTGCGGGGGAAATTTCAGAATGCCGTATTTGGAATGTGGTAAGAACCCCTGAAGAAATTGCCAGTCATCCTTATGCTGTGGATCCGGATACTGAAGGATTAGCCGCTTATTGGAAGTTTGATGAAGGGGCGGGAAATGAGGTAAAAGATCATACCGCTAATGGTAACGATGCAAAAGCGAATAAGTCATTGAAATGGACGAAGGAATCCCCCCTCTTAAAGAAGAATAAAGTTTAATCATTAAAATATTTAAAATCATGAGAAATATAGTATTTAAAAACAACTCGTTTATCAAGTTTTCTTTAGCAGGGTTACTGTTTTTTTACCGCTTGTGAAGATAAAAGTATTGAAGGGCCCAGTTCTATAAATGAAGAGATGTATCAAGTCAGTGATGCCTCCTTTGCTTATCTGATCAATGAGGAAGGCAAAAAAAATTCTTCCTTAGTTGAATTCCGCAAAGAGGGAACTACAAATGTTTATGTGGCTTTATCTAAAGGGGCTGAAAGCGAAGTTACAGGAACTCTAAAATACAATGAGTCCGCATTAGAAGCCTATAATTCTGAGCATGAAACAAATTATAAAGCCTTTCCTGAAAATCTGGTTGAATTTAATGGTGCACTGCAGATAGCAAAAGGGACACTCAAATCTAAAAAAATATCTATACGGTTGAAAACCGGTAATGTATTTATTTTTAACGATTAGACGCCAGTATCCCGGGACTTCGATATAAATTATACCCTATCGCCTCCATTAGGTTTTGCGCATGCATCTTTGCTATCCCCCTATATCTTGCCACCCCGCCTGAAAACCATGGCTTTATACTTCCGAATGTGCATTCTATACTTCGATAAACTCAGTAACCTTTTTAAAGCTTGTTTCCCCTATTCGTTTATTGAACTTCTTCTCAAAATCCGTTAATGGCTTTCCCCTTTTCGCTTTCTTCAGTAGATGATTCTTTAGCTTTTTCCTCTTTAACAAACTCGCATTTCTCTCTGATTCATAGCCCTTATCCCATTATTATAATGACAGCTTATTATTTTACTTATTTTTTCCCAGTCTAACAAACGGTTTAACTCAGTGAAAAAAGACTTTTTTATCTTCCTTGTGCGTAAATCACAGATACTATCGGCTAAAGTAGGATGATGATATATTTTCATGCCATAAATATACTATCTTTTTAGATAAAATAACCGCTTAGTATCCCCTTTTTTTATATCTAATCCTTCATTACCTTGCAACGGTCTTAACTCATAAGGGATGTTGTGTTCATCACGACAGGTAAAGCAGCACAAAACATTGTATTAGCCAAAGGTCTCCTTTATCCTAATCGGCTCTTCACCTTACTAGCTGAATGCTCTTCACCTTACTAGCTGAATGCTCTTCACCTTACTAGCTAAATGCTCTTCACCTTACTAGCTGAATGCTTTTCGCCTTACTAGCTGAATGCTTTTCACCTTACTAGCTGAATGCTTTTCACCTTACTAGCTGAATGCTTTTCGCCTTACTAGCTGAATGCTTTTCACCTTACTAGCTAAATGCTTTTCACTGCATAGGGTGAGTGCGCTTCACCTTACTAGCTAAATGCTTTTCACCTTACTAGCTGAATGCTTTTCGCCTTACTAGCTGAATGCTTTTCGCCTTACTAGCTGAATGCTTTTCGCCTTACTAGCTGAATGCTTTTCGCCTTACTAGCTGAATGCTTTTCGCCTTACTAGCTGAATGCTTTTCACCTTACTAGCTGAATGCTTTTCACCTTACTAGCTGAATGCTTTTCACCTTACTAGCTGAATGCTTTTCGCCTTACTAGCTGAATGCTTTTCGCCTTACTAGCTGAATGCTCTTCACCTTATTAGCTGAATGCTCTTCACCTTACTAGCTGAATGCTTTTCACTGCATAGGGTGAGTGCGCTTCGCCTTACTAGCTGAATACATTTCACTGCATAGGGTGAGTGCGCTTCGCCTTACTAGCTGAATGCTTTTCACTGCATAGGGTGAGTGCTTTTCGCCTTACTAGCTGAGAGAGTTTTAGCCTACGCTGACCTTTCCCCTGCAAAAAGTGCTTTCAGCCCATACAATGCAATTCAATAAAAATTAATTGCAAGTCAGTGAAACTAAACACCGGAGCAACCTCTTGGGTGTGGAGGATTTTAATTTTTTGAGAAAGGAGCGCTTCTGTATGTATGGATGTTTTGTATTCTGCAAGGGTACTATTTTGCAAAAATGCGTTGTGAAGGCTTTTTGCGGGGTGAGCGTTAGGGATAGCAGCGGTATCCTTTTTCTTGGGGCATGGTTTCGCCCCAAGAAAAAGATGTAGCGGATAGCCCGACCGCCGTCAGGCGGGAACGCCCAAGAAAGAAACGATATGGAAAAATAGCGTATGATCTCTTGTGGAATTTGTATTAAATTAAGAGTCGAAACCTTTGGCTTATGCTAACTTGCAGTTCATTTCTATAGTTAGCAAAGGTCTCTCTTCTTGCTAAGCATGAAAAAACTTTTTATAGGAGCCATAAATAAGTATAGAAAGAGACCGTTGCAAAAAGCACGCTAACAAAAAAATGCTTGTATTGAGCACTTCGGCAAGCTCAGTAACCCCCTGTCGAAATGCAACGCCCGATAAAAATTAAATGCCGGAGCAACCTGTTTGGTGTGGAGGATTTAACTCTCGGTAGCTGAGTACTTCAACTAAGTTCAGCAACCACCTGTCGAAGCGTTGAGAAGAGCGCCGCTTGGAGTTAGATGCTTTCTTCTTCATACTTTTTTATGTGTTCTGCAACGGTCTCAAAGAACTATTTATAAGTGCTTAAAGCAAACAGAAGCTATTTTGCTGCGGGTATTATTTTTATTCAAATTTTAAAGAATAATAACACTTAAAGCAAATTATATTTTAATTAAATGTCTCATTTCCTGAACTTTATTATCTAACAAAATACGTACGAAATATTTTCCTGAAGGCAGACGAGAGATGTTTATTTGTACCTTTTTAAGAAATGGCGTTCTAACTTTATAATCTAATACCTTATGACCTATAATATTGAAGACTGTAACTTGTTTTATTTTTGAGGTATTCAAAACGCTAACAAAAAATGAGTTTCTCGTTGGATTAGGATAAATTTTAATATTATCTTTACGACGAATAGCTGCAATATTTTGAACTGCAAACGAATTATTCATAGCTAACGAGGTAATTCCTGCTACCATCAATAAAATATATAAAAAGCGTTTCATATTTATTCGACTTTTTACGAAAATACAAAATAATATTAATTTTGTGTATTATTTTTAGTATCATTTAAAATTAAATTTCGTGTTTTTAAGTAAAAGGCCACGTCGGCTAAGAAAAAATGCTGCGATTCGCAGCTTAGTAAAGGAGAATCAATTATTGCCAACGGATTTTATTGCCCCGCTTTTTATTACAGAAGGAAGTGATGTTGTAGAGGGAATCCCTTCCATGAAAGGGTACTATAGACGCTCGTTAGATCAAACGAAAAAAGAAGTGTTAGAACTTTATGCAATGGGGATAAGGGCGGTTTTACTTTTTGTAAAAGTAGCCGAAGAGTTAAAAGATAATAAAGGAACCGAAGCGTTAAACCCTAAAGGACTAATGCCTCGCGCTATCAGTGAAATAAAAACCATTTGCCCCGAAATGATTGTTATGACGGATGTTGCTTTAGACCCATATTCTTCTTTTGGTCATGACGGGATTGTAGAAAATGGAAAAATTATAAACGACCCCACCGTTGAAGTTTTAGCCCAAATGGCACACACTCATGCGCAGGCAGGGGCTAACTTTGTAGCACCTTCTGATATGATGGACGGCAGAATTTCTTCTATTCGAAAAACACTGGAAAATTCAGGGTTTACCGATACTGGAATTATGAGTTACGGCGCTAAATATGCTTCCGCTTATTACGGACCTTTTCGTGACGCGCTTGATTCAAAACCAGGATTTGGCAATAAAAAGACTTATCAAATGAACTGTACAAATGCAAAAGAAGCGATTCGTGAAACCTTGTTAGATATAGACGAAGGCGCGGATATTGTAATGATAAAACCCGGTATGCCATACTTAGATATTTTAAGCAAGGTTAAAGATATTTCAACTATACCTGTTTCGATTTATCAGGTGAGTGGTGAATATGCCATGATAAAAGCTGCTGTTGAAAAAGGATGGATCAATCATGACGAAGCCATATTTGAAAGTTTAATCGCTTTTAAGCGTGCAGGTGCAGATTTAATTGCAACCTATTTTGCCAAAGAAGCGATTCGATTGATATGAGAATATTTTAACTAGGTTATAAATAATGAGACCGTTTCATAATACACAAAAAAGTATGAAAAAGAAAGCATTTAACTTCAAACTACTTTCTTACTTCAACAAGCGGTTATTGAGAATAGTCGAAATATAGTTACTGAGCCTAGTCGAAGTACTCAGCTACCAAAAATTAAACTCCTCACAATCATTAAGTTGATTCGGGATTTAATTTTTATTGAGTTTTGCATTTTATTATCTTTGCTGACTTGCAGTTGTTAAAGCGTTTTTTGCAGAGGTCTCATAATTATTACCTATATTTACCTCAAAAACAAGAGATATAAAAAATATGAAACGAGATTCGATTATTTTTGATTTTATTCAGGAAGAAAAAAACAGGCAATTAAGTGGATTAGAGTTGATTGCTTCGGAAAATTTTGTATCTCCGCAAGTGATGGAAGCACAGGGGTCAGTACTTACGAATAAATACGCTGAAGGGTATCCGTCAAAACGATATTACGGTGGGTGCGAGGTGATTGATAAAATAGAACGATTAGCCATTAATCGGGCTAAAAAATTATTTGGCGCAGAATATGTTAACGTACAACCACATTCGGGTTCGCAGGCTAACGCATCGGTCTATCTGGCTTGTCTAAATGCTGGCGATTTGATTATGGGATTTGATTTATCTCATGGCGGACATCTAACTCATGGCTCGCCAGTTAATTTCTCGGGCATAAACTATCAGGGTTGTTCTTATGGTGTTAAGAAAGAAAACGGGCTGATTGATTATGAAAAAATGGAACAGATAGCACGGGATAAAAAGCCTCAATTAATCATCTGCGGGGCATCCGCTTATTCTCGTGATATTGATTATGCAAAGTTTAGATCGGTAGCGGATGAAATAGGAGCTATACTAATGGCAGATATTTCTCATCCGGCAGGTCTTGTAGCGAGGGGTATTTTAAATAATCCCCTTCCACATTGTCATATCGTAACGACCACTACGCATAAAACACTTCGAGGACCGAGAGGGGGGCTTATTATGATGGAAAAAGATTTTGAAAATCCTTTTGGAAAAAAAACGCCCAGAGGAGAAATTAAAATGATGTCTAAATTATTAGATATGGCGGTTTTTCCGGGGATGCAAGGGGGACCTCTCGAGCATGTAATTGCCGCTAAAGCTGTTGCGCTATCCGAAGCGCTTTCAGAAGAATACCGACAATATGCGCTGCAAATTGTAAAGAATACGCAGGGGCTAGCCAATGAGATGAAACAATACGGTTTTGAAATCGTATCGGGCGGATCGGATAATCATTGTTTTTTGATAGATTTAAGAAATAAAAATATTACAGGGAAAGAGGCTGAAAATGCTTTAGGAAGAGCAGAAATTACGTGTAATAAAAATATGGTGCCATTTGATGATAAGTCACCTTTTACTACCTCTGGCATACGGTTAGGTACAGCAGCTTTGACTACAAGGGGACTGAAGGAAGAAGACATGAAAAAAGTAGCCGAATTTATTCATCGGGTTTTAGGTGATATAAAAAGTGAAAAAATAATTACAGCAGTTAAAGATGAGGTAAATCTTTTCGTGAAGAACCGGCCGCTATTTGCTTGAGAATTTTAGCGGGTGCTGACTTTAGATAGCACTGATTTTCAGTTGACAGCGTGTTTTTTACAAAGATCTCACAGTCTCACTTTCTTATATATTCTACAACGGTCTCAGAAAAATCGTATATCTCATTGATTTATAAAAAGTGGAGCTGGAGGGAGTCGAACCCTCGTCCAAACAAGCAATAAAAGTGCTTTCTACATGCTTAGTTTATTTTTGATTTTCGATTACCATCTGAGAATAAACACCCGAATGATAACTTAGCTTCTCATTGTTCAATAAACGGTCAAAGCATCCGCTTATCTATTCCAACCTTACCATGCTTCTATACCAAACGCCGTTGGAAAGGGCTTTTGAGAAACATCTTACCTTCTAACCTTGTTAGAAATGTGCCATACCTTACTGTAATTCAGGTAATCAGGCGGCAAGAGCGTAGTTTGTTTCGCCAGTTAAAAATTGTAACGAGGTATTTACGAGTGGTACCTTACGTCACTCGGCATGCTTACAAATTAATTGGTCTTGCTGTCAAAGCCAGTCAGCCCCAATTAAATAAATATTTATAATTAAAAGACCGTTGCAGAACACATAAAAAAGTATGAAAAACAAAGCATTTAGCTTGCGCTGACTTTCAGTTCGCTTCAAACTGCTTCCTTCTCAAAAAATTAAAATTCTCCACACCCAAAAGCTTGCTCCGATGTTTAATTTTTATCGGGCGTTGCATTTTTTTGCTAAAGTGCTTTTTGCAACGGTCTCAATTAAATTATTTAAAAACTATTCATTACTTGAGACCTTTAAATTATGCTGACTTTAGCAAAGGTCTTTGCTTAAAACTTATAAAAGATCTACTTTAATCCTATGTCAAAAATCAAGCCAAAAATTGAGAACGTTGTATTTTTTTCTAAAGTGCTTTTTGCAACGGTCTCAAATTAATCTGAGAATGATTTTATATTAAAAGCAAAACACCAAATCTTAATTGATTTGATGCCTTGTCCACTATAAAAAATTAAGTTATGTAAATGAAAAGTTATAATTTGTCAGAAATCACTTCAAAATCAAAGTCAATTAATAACTCACGATGTAATCTTATCTTAGCTGTATGCTTACCCGCTTTCTTGATATTATTTCCGGGTAGTTTAATTAGTTTCTTATCTATTGCCTGCCCTTTCTTATAAAGCTCCTCTGCTACTCTGGCAGCATTTATCGAGCCAAATAGCTTATTTGCATCGCCGACTTTTGTTGTAATTTTTAATTCAATTCCTTTTAATGCTTTTTCTTTTTCTTTTGCATCTGCAATTAGTTTTTCTTCTTTCTTGGCTCGTTGTTTAAATATTTCAGCCAAATTCTTCTTTGCAGAAGGAGTTGCCAGGATGGCATATCCTTTAGGGATTAGATAATTGCGCCCGTATCCATTTTTTACGCTTACAATATCATCCTTAAAGCCTAAATTTTCTACATCCTTATTTAATATAATGTCCATTTTCTTTAGTTTGATTTTTTGCTAGATTTTATTTTAACAAATCACCAATATAAGGCAACAATGCCAGATGTCTTGCTCTTTTAATTGCTTTAGACACTTTGCGTTGATATTTTAATGAATTTCCGGTGATATGCCTTGGCAATATTTTTCCCTGTTCATTTACAAACTTTAGTAAAAAATCTTTGTCTTTGTAATCAACGTACTTAATTCCAAATTTTTTAAAACGACAATATCTTTTTTCATTTCTATTTTTAATAGAAAGCGGTGTTAAATATCTCACTTTGCTTTCATTTCCTTTCGATAAATTTTCTAAACTCATAATTTTAATTCTTTAAGCAGGAGTTACAGGTTCTTTTTTTCTGCGGCTATTTGCAAATGCTATATGATGCTTGTCCATTTTTACCGTTAAATAACGTATAATACGTTCATCCCGCGTATAAAACACTTCTAATTTATCAATAAAATCGGCTTCTGACTTAAACTCAATAAGGGTATAAAATCCGTTTTTTTTGTTTTGAATTGAATAGGCAAGTTTTTTAAGCCCCCAATTTTCTCTGTGGACAATCTCTCCTTGATTCTCCTTTAGAAAATCTTCGATTTTTTTTACTGCTTCCTCTACCTGCTTATCAGATAGAACGGGAGTTAAAATGAAAACAGTTTCATATTGATTTGTCATTTATAATTAAATTTAATATCAAACAAAGGGTGCAAATGTAATAATTATATTTTTATTAGGCAAAATTAAAATATGCAGAACATTGTTTGATCCCTTTAGCTAGGGCTGACTTGCAGTTGTTAAAATACTTTTTTAAAAAGTCGAGACCGTTGCAAAAAGCACGCTAACAAAAAAATGCTTGTATTGAACTTGCCGCAATGCAACACCCGATAAAAATTAAACGCCGGAGCAGCCTTTGGGTTGTGAGGATTTTAATTTTTTGAGAAGGAAGCAGTTTGAAGTTAGATGCTTTCTTTTTCATATTGTTTTTATGCGTTCTGCAACGGTCTCGAATACTTTTATTTTATAAAAAAATTTACTTACCTTCGTTTTCAAATTAAAAAGAAGTAAAATCAATGACATTAGAAAAAAAAATCATGGAGGATTTAAAAGTTGCCATGAAAGCAAAAGATAAAGTAGCCTTAGCCGCTTTAAGGGCTGTAAAAAGTGCCATTCTTAAAGCTAAAACAGAAGTTGGATCAGAGGCATCACTTACATCAGAAGTTGAATTAAAAATATTACAAAAAGAAGTGAAACAGCGAAAAGAAGCTGCAGAACAATTTATGGCACAAGGTGCTCGAGAAATGGCAGATGAAGAAATCGCACAATCAAAGATTATAGAAAAATTCTTACCCGAGCCTTTGTCAGAAGAGGAAATAAAAAACGCCGTGGAAGAAATAATAACTGCAACAGGGGCTGGATCAATCAAAGACATGGGCAAAGTAATGGGGATTGCCTCGAAAAAATTAGCGGGAAAAGCAGAGGGTAAAATTATCGCTCAAATTGTAAAAAAATTATTAGCTTAACTTAATTGAAAAAAATTTTCGAGCATAGTATTGTAAAAAATAATATACTTTTGAAATTTTCATGCAAACATAATTTAATTAAAACTAAACCATTATGAGTTCTTTACCAGAAGCCTATAGACATCCATATAATTTTGATAACAGATACAGCAAAAGTGTAGTCTATTTTTGTATGGATTACGCCATTAATCAATCCTTGAAAACATATTCTGGTGGTCTTGGTTTCCTTGCCGGTTCTCACATGAGAAGTGCATACGATTTAAAACAAAACTTAATCGGCATAGGCGTTTTGTGGAAGTATGGATATTATGACCAGATACGTAAGCCTGACCAAACTATGGATGTTTTATTTCAAGAGAAAAATTATAATTTTCTGGTAGATACTTATATTAAATTTACCATCAAGATTGATGGCTATGGTGTTTGGATAAAAGTTTACTATTTAAATCCTGAAACCTTTGGAACTGCCCCCATGTTTTTCCTCTCTACCGATGTAGAGGAAAATGATTACCTGGCAAAAACAACTACCTATAAACTTTACGACTCTGACCCAAGAGCTAAAATAGCACAGATGATGATTTTAGGGCTTGGAGGAGCTAAATTACTTGATGAATTAAATTATCATCCGGAGATTTATCATTTGAATGAAGCGCACGGGATGTCCGCTATGTTTTATGAATATAACAAATTGAAAAATTTAGATGAACTTAAAAAAAAGTTTGTTTTTACTACTCATACCCCTGTAGAGGCGGGGAATGAAAAACACGACATCAAACTATTGGAAGAAATGGGATTTTTTGGAGGTGCTTCATTAGAAGAGGTGAAAAAAATTACAGGAACGCAGGATGAAACTTTTAACCATACCTTAGCAGCCTTGCGTTTATCAAAAAAAGCAAATGGAGTATCAAAATTACACGGAGAAGTAGCCCGAGAAATGTGGGGTAAATATAAAGACGTGCCCTTTATTGGTCATATTACCAATGCACAACATGCCGGATGGTGGACAGATGCGGTTATTAAAGAAGCGGTAAAAACGGGGAATAGTCAATTATATAGCGTGAGAAAACGCAAATTGAAAGAGGAATTGTTTGAAGAGGTAGCCGATCAAACCGGTAAAATCTTCGATCCGGATATCTTAACTATCGTCTGGGCACGTCGTTTTGCTGAATATAAAAGAGCCGATTTGCTGACTCGGGATATGAAGCGTTTTCATCAATTACTTTGGAGGGTAGAGCATCCGGTACAGATTATTTGGGCAGGAAAGCCCTATCCGATGGATTACAATGCTATAGGAGTATTTAACAAATTGGTTCACTTAGCAAAGCAATTTGACAATATGGCAGTGTTGGTAGGATATGAATTGAGATTATCGCGTAAATTGAAAGAAGGATCAGATGTGTGGTTAAATAACCCGCGAGTAACTCGAGAGGCTTCAGGTACTTCTGGCATAACGGCTGCCATGAATGGGGCTATTAACGTCTCAACTAATGATGGCTGGATTCGTGAGTTTGTAAAAAACGGCGTAAACGGTTTTGTTTTGCCTATTCTCGATCATACCTTATCTATAAGGAGGCAAGATCAAGAAGATATGAGAAATTTGTTTAATATAATAGAACAAGAGGTAATTCCGGCATATTATGAAAATAGAGGAGAAAATTGGCAGAAAATAGTGGCGCAATCTATGAATGATGTAGTTCCGTTCTTTGACTCGAGTCGATTTGCAGATGAGTATTACACGAAAATGTATAAGGATTGAGAACGTTGCAAAAAGCTTGTATTGAACTTGTCGAAATGCACTCTAGCAGCTGCAAGTCAGCGCCAGCTAATAAAATACAACGGCCTCGGATTAAAAATATTTGATATGTTTCCAGGTAAATCAAAACAGTTTAAAATATAAAAAATTATGAGCGTTGAAATCCGACTAAAAAATAACGCCTTTCACTTTGAAGGGCATGGTGAAAACGGTGCGGTAATCAATATAGATGCAACAAAGGAAATAGGAGGAGAGGGTAAAGGACCAAGCCCGATGGAACTCTTGTTAATCGGTACAGCAAGTTGCAGTTCCATTGATGTATTGACAATACTTAGAAAACAACGACAATTTATAGAGGATTTTAATGTATCCGTTGATTATAAACGCGTTCCCAGCGAACAAGCAAGTAAATTTGAAAATATTACATTGAATTTTCGTATCAAAGGACCAATAGACGTTAAAAAAGTCCATAAAGCTATTGAGCTTTCTCTTGAGAAATATTGTTCTGTTTCTTTAATTTTAAGTCATACCGCCACGATTAATTATACCTTAAATGGTCATTAATAATTTGGGACTGTTGCATTTTTTTGTTAGAGTGCTTTTCGCAATGGTCTCAATTTTTATATAGGAAATCGCTAAATATTTAGATAACTCTTCAAGATATATTCAGAATAGATAAAAAAGCATAATAGTGATTTTTACTGTTTAATTTCATATTTTTGGGGGGTTACTATTTTTAATCTTAATATGAAACCTGAAAAAGTAGCAGAATATATTACGCAATGGTTAGATGATTATTTATTTAAGTCAACACTTAAGGGATTTGTTATTGGCGTATCAGGGGGGATTGATTCCGCGGTCGCCTCTACATTGACTGCCCAAACGGGAAAACCGCTTTTATGTCTGGAAATGCCGATTCATCAAAAAGCAGATCAGGTTACTCGTTCAAAAAATCATATAAAGTGGCTCACCCGTAAATTTTCTAATGTAACCGCCATGTCAATAGATTTAACTGCCGTTTTCGATACTTTCGCATCAATAGATCAAGATAAACCAACCCCTTTTCACTCTCTGGCTTTAGCCAATACGCGTGCGCGTCTTCGAATGACTACTCTCTATTATTACGCCGCATTAAAGCATTCGCTTGTAGTTGGCACAGGGAATAAGGTAGAAGACTTTGGCGTAGGATTTTATACGAAATACGGCGATGGAGGAGTAGATATTTCTCCCATTGCCGATCTAATGAAAAGCGAGGTATTTTCTATAGCAGAAACCTTAGGCATCATTGAAGAAATTCAAAAAGCAAGACCGACAGACGGCCTTTGGGATGATGATCGGTCAGATGAAGAACAAATAGGCGCTTCTTATAAAGAATTAGAATGGGGTATGAGCGTTCATAAAAATTATGAGAAAGATGATTTTCAAGGCCGTCAAAAGGAAGTATTTAAACTTTACCAAAGACTTAACCTTGCAGCTCAACACAAAATAAAACCCATCCCTGTATGTAAAATTCCTAACGTACTAAAATTTTAATCCTTTGATAATATCACTTTTATACACGTTTTTTATTTACCTTTATAGCATTTTTATCCTTGTTGCGGCTTTATTTAATCCAAAAGCAAGAAAGTTTGTAAAAGGGCGAAAGGATGGATGGAAAAAATTAGATAAAGAGATGGTGCCCTCATATAATATTATTTGGTTTCATGCGGCGTCATTAGGTGAGTTTGAACAAGGGAAACCCATCATTGAAAAATGCAGAGAAGATTTCCCTCAATACAAAGTGCTCGTTACTTTCTTTTCACCTTCCGGGTACGAACTTCGCAAAAATACTCCTTGTGCCGATTATGTTTTTTATTTACCGTTGGATACGCCCTCGAATATGAAAAAATGGCTGAAAATTGTACAGCCCAAAATGATTATTTTAATCAAATATGAATTTTGGTATCATTTAATTCGTCAAGCACAACGAAAGAAAATTCCAGTAATCCTTGTCTCTGCTGTTTTTAGAACCGATCAGTTTTTTTTCAAACCCTATGGAAAATGGATGCTAAACTACTTAAAGCGTATTCAACATTTTTTTGTACAAGAGGTTGATTCCTTACAGATATTAAAAAAGTTTCATATTCATCAGGTTACGGTATCCGGTGATACGCGATTTGATCGAGTGAACCAGTTAAAAAAAGATGTTCGTCCTTTTCCTTTTATTGAGGAATTCAAGAAAAATACATTTACCCTTGTAGCAGGCAGCACCTGGGCAAAAGGAGAAGAATATTTAACAAGATATATTAATCACACCCGTTTTTCATTGAAATATATTATTGTACCTCACGAAATTAATCATAAAAGAATAAAAAATCTTCAGAGGAATATTCATAAAAATACGTTGTTATATAGTGATAGAAAAGGTAAAAAGATAAGTGATTATGAGGTGTTGATTATTGATTCAGTTGGATTTTTAACATCGATTTATCCTTATGGAGATCTTGCATATGTTGGAGGTGCTTATGAATCTACGGGAATTCATAATATTCTTGAGCCGGCTGCCTTTGGGCTTCCAGTGTTTTATGGTCCTTATTTTCATAAAAATAGAGAAGCTCAGGAACTTGTTAAAGCAGAAGGAGCAAAAGTAGCGTCTGATTTTAACAGTTTCAAGGGTTGTATTGACTCATTTTACAAAGAAATAAAATCGCTGGAGGCTTATGGCAAAAGTGCACAAAATTTTATTCAAATCCATACAGGAGCTACAAAAAAAGTGATGAGTTATTTACGTTCAGAATTAAAATAATGAGCTCTTTGAAAAAAGTATTTTTTAGCCCCTGAAAGTCAGTGAAGCCAAAGGGGGTTATAGTTAATTTATTAAATCAATTAACTCCCAGGAAACCTACTTGCAACGGTCTCGTAAATATGGTTAGTCTTATTTTTAACCTATTTTTGTAACGATGGAGCATAAAATTAGTGTAATTATCAGCACTTATAATAAGCCCGAGTGGCTTGAAAAAGTTTTATGGGGATACTTTGCACAGACGTATAAAAATTTTGAGTTAATCATTGCCGATGACGGTTCTACCCAAGAAACTTTTGATTTAATTGAAAATATTAAGCCACAATTAGCTTTTCCCGTTCAGCATATTTGGCATGAGGATAATGGTTTCCAAAAGTCTCAAATTCTAAACAAAGCCATTATCGCAGCTAAAACCGATTATATCCTCACCACTGATGGGGACTGTATCCCGAGAAAAGATTTTGTAGAAACCCATATAAAATTAAGAAAAAAAGGTCGATTTTTATCTGGCGGTTATTCTATGCTTCCTACGGAGACCTCTTTAATGATTTCCAAAGAAACCATTTTAAATGATTCTTGCTTTAATTTATCTTGGCTCAAAAAAAATGGATTACCTTTTAGGGTTAAGAATTTTAAACTTTCAGCCAAAGGGGTTAGGGTTCATTTATTAAACCGATTAACTCCCACGCAACCTACCTGGAACGGGCATAACGCATCAGGCTGGAAAGAGGATATTCTGAAAGTAAACGGATTTGATGAGCGTATGAAATATGGTGGACAAGACCGAGAATTGGGCGAACGCTTAGAAAATGCAGGCATTAAGTTAGATATTCGGCTATTTGCATTCACTTAGACCATCCGCGAGGATATGCTAACAAAGAAAGTTGGAAAAAAAATTATGCCATTCGCGAGCATACTAAAGCATCCAAATCTACTTGGACGCCTTATGGAATAATTAAGTCCGAAACATAAAGATGAAACCGCTGCATTTTTCTGCAAGGGCATTGTTTGGAGTAAACGCAAGCGAGCGCAAGCTAAGGGTCTCTTTTAAATTATTACTTTTGCACTATGAACTCTTTTAAAGATACTATTGTGGCACTTGCCACGCCCAATGGCTCAGGAGCGATTGCAATGATTCGCTTATCGGGAGAAGAGGTTATTAAAATGCTGATTCGGTATTTGAATCTACGCTGTAGCAAAAAAGATTAATCCATCAAAAATCGCACATAATTCATCTGGGAATGCTAAAAGAGGGGAAGCATTCGATAGATCAGGCTTTGTTTTCAATTTGGTATTGTTAAACTAAAATAGCTTTTCCATATTTGAAAACATAAAAAATAATGAAATTTGTATAAATCAGAGCATAGCTAATTTAGGGAGGGGTACACTTAAAAAAACAAACCCCGTAAAACAAATCATTTTATAAAATTAATAAGGACTGAAATACAAAAAAGAGCGTGTTTTTATTAGCACGCTCTTTTTTTATGATAAAGATTTTAATCCATTTCTATATAAGGGTTGGTTATTTCATATAAGAGAGTTGTTAATCCTTCCATGGAGAAATTGTGCATTTTCGATCTAGGGAGTTAGTCTTTTTCCATGAAGATTTTAAAAAGAAGAGATAAAGCGAGGCAGGCTAATAAAAAAGGAGACCGTTGCAGAATATATAAAAAAGTATGAAAAAGAAAGCATCTAACTTCAAACGGCTTCCTTATCAAAAAATTAAAATCCTCACAACTATTAGGTTGCTCCGGTATTTAATTTTCCTCGAGCGTTACATTTTTTTGTTAGAGTGCTTTTTGCAACGGTCTCAAAAGGAACGACAAGCCAGTGCAAGCGAGAGGCTCATAATGAAAAAAATATTCGTCCATTTGAATACAAATAAGAGAGAAATCAGTAATTGGGTAACAAAAATATTTTTTTCACTATTTAACTCAAACTCATGAAAAAGTTACAGCATTTTGCAGGCGACCGCGAATAATGTATTCAATAATATTCTGCAAGGTGGTATCCGCAATATTGGTTAGCGCTTCTTGTGTCAAAAAGGCTTGATGCGAAGTCAAAATCACATTATTAAAACTCATGAGTCGAAGAAGTTGCTCATCGTGTATATTTTCAGAAGAGTGATCCTCAAAAAAAACTTCTTCCTCCTCTTCATATACATCAAGCCCTGCTCCACCAATGCGATCTTTTTTCAAGGCATAAATAATATCTTCTGTATTAATCAAACCTCCTCGACTGGTATTGATAATTAATACAGTAGGCTTCATCATCGCTAAGACATTATAATGAATCATATGCTTGGTTTCTGCATTCAATGGGCAATGTAAAGAAATAATATCGCTCTTTTGATAGAGTTTTTCTAACTGCGTATATTCTATATTCAATTTAGAATCGGGCAAGGGGTCATAGGCAAGTATGTGCATCCCCAATCCTTGCAGGATGTGTATCATAGTGCGGCCAATCTTTCCCGTCCCTATAATGCCTGCCGTTTTTTCGTGGAAATTAAACCCGACAAGGCCTTGAATAGAAAAGTTTCCTTCACGGACTCGCTGATACGCCTTATGTATCTTTCGGTTCAAAGTGCACATGAGGCTCAATGCGTATTCAGCAACTGCATTAGGAGAGTAAGCAGGCACGCGGACTACAGGAATATCACCGTCCAGTCCGGCCATATCTACGTGATTAAAGCCTGCACAACGCAGTGCCAGCAGCCGAACTTTAACTTTTTTTAACCGCCTAATTACCTCAATGCCAATCTGATCATTTACAAAAGAACAAACTACATCTATGTTTTCTGAAATCACATTCGCGGTTTGAGCATTGAGTCGGAATTCAAAATACGTAATATCTAACTGATCTTGCATACCTAAAACTGCAACACGTTGGTTAAATGTATCTCTATCATAATCTTTACTATCAAAAAATGCTATTTGTATTTTTTTCATATCATGTTTGGAATAAATTAAATAATACAAAAATATAAGTTATTATTCTTATCGTCAATCTATTTGCAATTAAAATTTGATGAATAAGTACTTTTTTGCATTGTATTTAATACTTTTGTTTTTTTACGTTTAAAACTCAGTCCAAATCTCATGATTTTATTTCTTTGTTTTATCATTTTACCTTGACCGAATTAAATAATTTTAATATCCTATCAATGAAGTATATAAATAGAGAGATAAGTTGGTTATCCTTTAATGAACGAGTATTGCAAGAGGCAGAAAATAAACATGTTCCTCTTATAGAACGCATGCGTTTTTTAGGAATTTATTCTAATAATTTAGATGAATTTTATAGAGTACGCTATGCTACTGTGCGCCGATCAGTGTCATTTGGAAGAGGTAATGCGTATAAGAATATCGTTGAAAATCAAAGTGTAAAAGAGTTATTAAATGAAATTAATACGAAAGTAATTAAACAGAGTCAAAAATTCGAGTTAATTTATACCGATATTTTAAAAAGCTTAGAAAAAGAAGGGATATTTATTGTTAATGAAAAAACCCTTTTACCTATCCATTGCACTTTTCTCGATGAGTTTTATTACCATAAACTCGCCTATTCGTTTGATGTTCTTTCTTTAAGCGAGTCTATATTTTTTCCGTCTTTAAAAGATGATTTCGTTTATCTTGCCGTAAAAATTCATCGTAGCGGAAAAACCCCAAAATATGCCTTAATAGAAGTTCCGACACATAAATTTAACCGTTTTATAGAACTGCCGGGCGTTCAAAATAAAAAGTATCTAATTTACCTTGAAGATATTATACGTATTTATCTCTATGATATTTTCTCTACGTATAGAAACGTAGAAAAAATTGAAGCACACTCTATTAAAATTACTCGAGATTCCAGGTTATCTCTTGATAATGACCTTCGCAAGAGTTTTTTAGAAAAAATGGAACGATCGGTTAAAAGAAGAAAAAAAGGCGACCCAGTCAGGATGGTGTACGACCAGGAACTACCAACCGATGCATTAGAATATTTTTATAAACAAATGAACCTGGATAACTATGATAGCTTCTCAGTAGGCAGACGTTATCATAACCGGCGCGATTTAATGGAATTTCCTACGCTTGATAAGCGCTTAGTTTATGAAAAAATCATACTTCCCCAAAGAAAATTAATACTAAAAAAAGGTCAAAGTTACTTTGAAACCATTACGCAAAAAGACCATTTAATATTCTCGCCATACGATGAATATATTACATTGATTCGTTTTCTTCGCTTTGCTGCCATCGATCCTAAAGTGCATACTATAAAAATTACGATTTATCGCGTGGCTGATAATTCTGAAATTATGAACGCTTTAGTTAATGCATCACGAAATGGAAAAAAAGTAGTCGTATTGTTAGAATTACAAGCCCGTTTTGATGAAACGCATAATATGAAATGGAGTAACCGTCTTCAGGAAGTGGGCGCCTCAGTACATTATGGTATAAAGGGATTAAAAGTACATGCAAAAATCTGCTATATAGAGCGGAATTCAAGTAAAAGTGCAAAACGTTTTGCCATTATTTCCACTGGAAATTTTCATGAAGGCACGGCTGGTGTTTACACTGATTACACACTTCTTACTGCTCAAAAAGAGCTTACTAAAGAAGCCGGAAAAGTATTTGATTTTTTCGATAAGAACTATAATTTTTACAATTTTAAGCATTTAATCGTATCGCCTAAACAAACACGTAAAAAGCTAATAGGACTCATCGATGGGGAAATAAAAAATGCCCAAACAGGAGCCCGCGCTGAAATCCAATTTAAGATGAATAGTTTATGTGATAAGACCATTATTGATAAATTATATGAGGCATCAAAAGCAGGGGTTAAAATCCTTTTAATTGTACGAGGCATTTGTTCCATTATTGCCGGTAAAAAAGGATTAAGTGAAAATATAAAAGCGATAAGTGTGATTGATAAATTTTTAGAACACTCTCGCGTTTATCGTTTTCATGCCGGAGGAGAAGAAAAAGTTTATATATCTTCTGCTGATTTAATGCCGAGAAATCTTGATTATCGTGTAGAGGTAACCTGCCCGATTTACGATCATCAAATCAAAAGTGAAATTATACAAACCCTTGACGCCTTTTTTAAAGATAATACGAAAGCTCGTATTTTGGACGAAGAACAAAGAAATCTTATTCAAAGAAACGGGGGTATAAAAAATAGGGTTCAATTTGAAATTGCAGAAATGCTTAATAAAAAAAACTTGAAAACTGCAGAATAAAAAGAAAAATGAAATGTAGAAAATTTGCAGCCATTGATATTGGTTCTAATGCCGTCAGGCTATTAATTTCTAATATATTAGACAGAGCAGATGGCAGAATTGAAATAAAAAAAAATTCCCTAGTTAGGCTGCCCATTCGCCTCGGAGAAGATGCATTTACCAACGGTAGAATCAGTATTCAAAAAGCTAATAATTTGGTAGATGCTATGCAAGCCTTTACACTTTTAATGCAAATTCATGAAGTAGAAGACTACAAGGCATTTGCTACCTCAGCCGTCAGAAGCGCATCAAATCGTAATGAGTTGATGAAGAGCATATTACAAAAAACCAATATAAAAATTGAAATTATTGATGGTGAAAAAGAAGCTGAAATCATATTTCTAAACCCTATTCAAGGCTATATAAAAGGAGACCAATCCTATCTATACATTGATGTAGGTGGTGGTTCAACCGAATTTACCGTTTTTTCAAAGGGAAAAGTAATCGCAAGGCAGTCTTTTCCTATTGGTACGGTTCGGGTTATAAAAGGACAGGTGGATGATGAGTATTTCAAAAAAGAGGTACGATCATGGATAAAGAAAAATACGCAAAACTTAGCTCAGGTAACCGCAATCGGGTCGGGCGGAAACATTAATAAAATCTACAAAATGGCACAAGTAAGAGAGGGCACATCACTAACTTATCAATATATAAAAAGACAGTATTGCCTTTTAAGGAGTCTTACCTATGACCAATGTATAGAGAGTCTTGAGTTAAACCCTGACCGTGCAGATGTTATCGTTCCTGCTACACGAATTTATATGAAGGCAATGCAGTGGGCAAATGCAAGCGAAATCTACGTACCTAAGATTGGACTGGCTGACGGTGCTATTCGCTGTATTTGTAAAGAAAAAGGGTTAATGGAATATTGAAAAGATACGGGACCATTGCAGAATATATAAAAAAGTATGAAAAAGAGAGCACCTAACTTCAAACTGCTTCCTTCTCAAAAAATTAAAATCCTCACAACCATTAGGCTGCTCCGGCATTTAATTTTAGCTTACGCTGACTTGCAGTTTCTCGGGCGTTGCATTTTTTTGTTAGCGTGCTTTTTGCAACGGTCTCGATACTTTTATCTTCGCTAACTTGAAGCTGCTAAAATACTTTTTAAAGTTTTTATTTTAAGATTTTTTCTGAAGTAAACCGTAATTTTACATTAGGATATTTTTCCTGTGTCATAGTAATCGTAAATGGAGAATCTGCCAAGAAGACCAATTGCCCCTCCTTATCTTGAGCTAAATAACGTTGTTTAACTCGCTTAAATTCTTTAAATTCTGCTGTATTCTCATCCTCAACTTCTATCCAACAGGCTTTATGAATAGCGACGTTTTCATAAGAGCATTTTGCACCGTATTCATGTTCTAAACGATATTGAATAACCTCATATTGAAGGGATCCAACAGTGCCAATGATTTTTCGATGATTTGTTTCTAAAATGAAAAGTTGAGCAACCCCCTCATCCATTAATTGATGCGTACCTTTGCTTAGCTGTTTTGCTTTCATCGGATCGGTATTGTTAATGTATCGAAAATGTTCGGGTGAAAAACTCGGAACTCCTTTGAAATTTAACTTTTCCCCTTCTGTCAGCGTATCTCCTATTTTAAAATTACCGGTATCGTGCACACCAATAATGTCTCCTGGATAAGACGATTCAACAACTTGTTTCTTATTTGCAAAAAAAGCATTAGGCGAGCTGAATTTCAGGTTTTTATTGTGGCGGAGGTGTAAATAATTTGTATTTCTTTTAAATACACCCGAAACAATTTTGATAAAAGCGAGACGATCTCGGTGTTTGGGGTCCATATTCGCGTGAATCTTAAAAACAAAGCCGGTAAATTTGCTCTCATCAGGCGATACATAACGAATATCTGCTTCTTTTCCACGAGGAGGCGGTGCAATTTCAATAAAAGTATCCAGCAACTCCCGAACGCCAAAATTGTTAAGTGCTGATCCAAAAAATATAGGCTGTAAAGTTCCTTTCAGATAATCTTCTTTGTTAAACTTATTATAACCTGCTATCGCTAATTCCGTTTCTTCGCGTAAGGTATCTGCTGCCTTCTGCCCGATTAACCCATATACTTTTGAGTTATTCAAATTTGAAATTTTAATTGAATCTGCAATTTTTTGCTTGCGGTCTTCCGTAAAAAGTGTAAGATTTTTTTCCCAAATATTGTAAATACCTTTAAATTCTTTTCCCATCCCTATAGGAAAAGACATAGGAGCTACGCTTAATTGTAGTTTTTCTTCAACTTCATCCATTAAATCAAAAGCATCTTTTCCCTCTCGATCCAGCTTATTGATAAAGATAATCATTGGAATATTCCGCATTCTACAGACATTTACCAGCTTCTCTGTCTGAGCTTCTACTCCTTTTGCAACGTCTATCACTACCATCACACTATCCACAGCAGTTAATGTCCTGAAAGTATCTTCTGCAAAATCTTTATGCCCCGGTGTATCTAATATATTGATTTTCTTATTTTTATATTCAAAAGCCAGTACAGAGGTAGCCACAGAAATTCCTCTTTGGCGTTCGATTTCCATAAAATCGGAGGTGGCTCCCTTTTTTATTTTGTTACTTTTAACGGCGCCCGCTTCCTGAACAGCACCCCCAAAAAGGAGTAATTTTTCAGTTAAAGTAGTCTTCCCTGCGTCAGGGTGCGATATAATACCAAAAGTTCTTCTACGTCTTATTTCTTCTATAAATCCCAAAATATGGATAGATTGAATTTTTGGCGCAAATATAAATAAAAAGACGAGGATGGATATTTAAGGATGAGACTTTTGTAGTTTGAGCGCTTTAGTCTTCGCTGAATTGTAGCGGTTAGAGTAATTTTTACAACGGTCTCTACAATGCAAAAAAAATAAAAAAACGTTTTTTTCTCCTTCTTTTCATGCTTTTAGCTTTCTCAAAATCTAGTGTTCTTTTTTCCGTAATAATACTATATACTTCACCCCAACCGGGGAATCCGCCTACATTTCTATCATCTACAAAATAATCTACGTTAATTTTTCGGCTTTGGTTGTTACAATCAAATTTTTCTCCTTCAAAGCTATGATTAACGGCATAAAATTCGACCCCGTTTTTTCTACAAAATTCAACTGCTTCCTCTAAAGTTTTCCCGCTGCGGTAAGTCCATAATATCAAACGATAACCTTCAATCTGAAGTTTTTTTAGTGTCTCGAAAGCAAATAAACGAGGAGCACCTATATTGGGGTAATCATCTTCTACAATAGTTCCATCAAAATCTATGGCTATAATTTTAGCTAATTTCATAAAAATATTTTTATATATTTAAATGTTTTTATATCTATGTTATATAAATTTTTAAAAAAAATTTTAATAAAATGTTAAACTAAACTCATCCCTGTCATCTCTTCAGGTTTTGGAATTCCCATGAGTTTTAGTATCGTTGGCGCGATATCTCCTAATTTTCCATTTTTCAAGGGTGTTTTCAAGGGGTTATCAACCAAAATAAAAGGAACGGGTTGTGTTGTATGTGCCGTGTTAGGTGTACCATCGGGGTTAATGAGGCAATCCGCATTACCATGATCAGCTATAACAATTATGGTATAATTATTTTTTAATGCACTCTCTATTACGTCTTTTGCACATTGATCGACTGTTTCACAAGCCTTTATAGCAGCCTTCATCACTCCAGTATGTCCTACCATATCTGGGTTAGCAAAGTTAAGGCATACGAAATCGGCTTGTTGCTTTTCCAATTCAGGTATAATTGCGTTACGTATGTCAAAAGCTGCCATTTCAGGTTTCAAATCATAGGTTGCAACATCTTGTGGTGAGGGACATAAAATACGCTTTTCACCACTAAATTCTTTTTCTTGTCCGCCTGAAAAGAAAAAGGTTACATGCGGGTATTTTTCTGTTTCTGCAATGCGGATTTGCTTTTTATGATGCTTTTCTAGTACTTCGCCTAAAGTATTTTTTAGTGGGCTAGAGGGAAATATAACCTGTACGTTTTTAAAGTCCTGATCATATTCAGTCATTGTAATGTAGTGGATATTCAACTTTTTCATTTCTTTAGGAAATGATGCGTCTTGAGAATGAGTTTGAGGAGACAGGAAATTCTCTTGCGTTAATGCCATAGAAATCTGCCGTCCCCGATCTGTTCGGAAATTAAAATTAATAACTATCTCGCCGTCCTTTATTTTAGCAATCGGCTGATTGTTTTTAATCACTACAATTGGCTTTAAAAATTCATCTGTAACCCTCTCTTTATAGGATTTTTGAATGGCCGAAAGCGGGTCTTTTGTCTGTACTCCTATTCCATTTACCATAGCATCATAAGCCAGTTTTATACGTTTCCATCTTCGATCTCGATCCATGGCATAGTAGCGCCCGGTAACCGAGGCTAATTCTCCGGTGGTTCTCTGAAGAGTTTGCAGCAAATCTTTTATAAAGGGTTCTCCTGATTTTGGATCTACATCTCTTCCATCAGTAAACGCGTGAACAAAAACTTCCTTTAAGCCCTCGTCAGCTATTATTTTTAACATTCCTTCTAAATGATCAATATGTGAATGAACGCCTCCATCCGATAGTAACCCGATAAGATGGATTCTTTTCTTTTCTTTTTTAGCTAATGCCAGCGCTTCTTTAAACACTTTATTTTCTTTAAACTGACCATTTTCAATCGCCATTCCGATTTTAACTAAATTTTGATAAACAATACGCCCTGCACCCAAATTCATGTGCCCTACCTCAGAATTACCCATTTGTCCTTTAGGTAAGCCTACTGCCAGTTCGGAGGCCTCTAATTGTGCATGAGAATATTTTTTATAAAGAGAGTCAATAAAAGGAGTTTGAGCCAGGTCAATCGCTGATACGCTTTTGTCTTTTGCCAATCCCCAACCATCTAAAATCATTAGTATAACTTTTTTAGTCATAAAATTCTTATTTAAATATTTTAAGAGCCCTTTGCAAAAAGTATTTTAGCAACTGCAGGTAAGCACCCGCTGTAAGGCCTCTTTAGTACATAAAATAGGCAAAGCTATGGTTTTTATAACCTTTCACCAAGTTTATGCAGAATGAGACCGTTGCAAAAAGTACTTTAGCAAAAAAATGCAACGCCAGATAAAAGTTAAACGCCGAAGCAACCTTTTGGTTGTGAGGATTTTAATTTTTTGAGAAGGAAGCAGTTTGAAGCTAAACACTTTCTTTTTCATACTTTTTTATGTGTTCTGCAACGGTCTCAGAATATTAGGTCGAGACCTTTAGCTTCGCTGACTTTCAGTTGCATAAAGCACTCTATCAAATGCCAGTCAGTGCAAGCCTTCGCTAGCTAAAGGTCTAAAAATTTGCATATTTTTTTAATTTTGCAGATAATGAATTTTCTTAAGGCATATATATTATTTTTATTTTCATTCCTTATACTAAATGGGCAAGAGATATTAAATGGTGAGCTAAATTCTCATGGCAGAAACTCGTTCATTAGTTTATCCTTTCCGGAAATAAAAGAAGACATCTTGCGTCATTGGAATTATTCGTTAAAAAATAGTTTACTTTTCAATCAGTTATTAGTTGATAATTGGGTTCCAGGCGGGGTTAATTCCTATTCAGGAGCGGCTCACATTGATTATAATTTTCATTATATCCGGAAAAATCATCGATGGGATAGTCGAATTTTGGCAGCTTATGGTCTAAAAGGTGAAGAGAATGATAATTTTAATACAAGAAAAACAGAGGATGAGTTAAAGATCAACACAATTTATCGGTATAATATAAAGAAAAACTGGTATTTTGGAGGACTACTTAATCTGGAAACGCAATTTGCAAAAGGATATGAATTTAATGACGCAGAAAGAAAATTGATTTCAGAAACCTTCTCACCGGGTTATCTAACTGTAGGATTAGGTTTAAACTATGTTTTTAAGGATAAATTTGAGCTAAACCTTTCGCCGGGTTCGACTAAAACCACATTTGTTTATAATAAAAATTTACGTACACGCTTTAAATTAGACGAAAATAGTGCCTCGGAAACATCATTAGGACTATCTATTAGAGGGCGTCATCGGTTTAAATTATTTGAAAATGTAGATCTCGATCAAAACTTTGGGATTTATTCTGAATACAATAGCAGGCCCTTTAACTTAGATATCGCTTATCAGTTGTTCATCCTTATGAAAATCAATAATTTTATGAGTACTAAACTCACATTCAGTACACTGTACGATGAAGATCAAATAAAGAAGATGCAAGTAAGGGAATCACTGGGAGTTGGATTTTTTTATCAATTTAAAAATAATCCAAAGAAAAATAAAGCTACTAAAAATTAGATAAATGAAAATATTTTTCACTTATCCTGGAAAAATTGTTTAGTCTATTATAGTTAGCGGCTTATCATGAGGGCATTATTAGAGAAAAAAATATGAATCTATAGAAAAAAATATGAACCCAAAAAAATTAGTTGTAGAAAAAATTATTAAAAATGGAGGCTGGGTAAACACACATGCACACTTAGACCGTGCTTATAGCCTTACCGATGAAACTTTCAAATATACTCATTCATACTTGAAAGATAAATGGTCATTGGTAGATGATATGAAACGAAATTCATCGGTAGATGATATTTTTAGAAGAATGGCAAAAGCTACCGAACTGTTTATTGAACAAGGCGCTCAAGCTATCGGTTCTTTTATTGACGTGGATGAAATTATTGAGGATCGCGCCATAAAAGCCGCACAAAAATTGAAAGACGAATATGGAAAAGAAATTGAAATTCGTTTTGCTAATCAGGTATTAAAAGGAGTAGTAGATCCAAAAGCGCGTTATTGGTTTGATAAGTCAGTAGATTTTGTAGATATTATCGGCGGATTACCACTCAAAGATCATCCGAATGAGGAGAAACATTTAGATATTTTGATGCAAACAGCAAAAGACCATGGAAAACTAGTGCATGTACACGTTGACCAGTTCAATACCGCTGAGGAGAAAGAAACCGAACTTTTAGCAAATAAAACCATAGCGCACGGTATGCAGGGAAAAGTAACCGCCGTACATTCTATTTCGGTTGCTGCACACAAACGTGCTTATCGAGAGAAAGTATACCAGTTAATCAAAGACGCTAATATGCATATCATCTCCTGCCCTACTGCATGGATCGATCACGACCGCACAGAAAAAATGACCGTATCTCACAATTCGATGACGCCGGTAGATGAAATGGTACCTGCTGGAATTACTGTTGCATTCGGTACAGATAATATCTGTGATATTTATAAGCCTTTTTCTGATGGAGATCTTTGGATAGAAATGCGTGTAATGCTCGAAGCCTGCCATTTTTATAATGTAGATGAACTGGTAAAAATAGCGACAATGAACGGATTAAAGGTACTGGGGATTCAAAAATAAGAAAATTGATCCTAATTTTTATTATCTTTTTTCTTATTTGAATACATCACAATTACTGGTAATATTAGTCTCGAGACCGTTGCAGAATATGAGACCGTTGCAAAAAGCACGCTAACAAAAAAATGCAACGCCCGATAAAAATTAACTGCAAGTCAGCAAAGCTAAAAACCGGAGCAACCTTTTGGTTGTGAGGATTTTAATTTTTTGAGAAGGAAGCAGTTTGAAGTTAGATGCTTTCTTTTTCATACGTTCTGCAACGGTCTCAAAATATATAGTCAGCGATTTGAAACCTAATTTTAGTAAAAGTTTCTCTATATTTGATAAAAATTAGTCTATGAGAAAAAATCCAATAATAGGAGGCTTTGTGATAGCGATTTTACTTGTTTTAATATCCTACTTTATCGCCCAGTTTTTGAATAAAAAGAAACTAAATTTTATTATTGACAACCCCACCGATAAAAGCATAACGGTAAATATAGATGATAAAGTGTATGATATAAAAGCTAATTCGTCAAAAATTATACAATTAAACTCCGGTCGTCATCTTTTAAACGGCAAGCATTATTTTAATTATAATTTTATTCATCAGGGGGTTATTAATCCCACGCGTGCTACGTATTATATACATAAGCGTTTCTATGGAAGTGTGCATAAAAAAGATTCCATCTTTAAACATACTCCTCCTTTACAAATAGGAGGAAGATACTATCAATTTACCGATACGGTTTCAGGTTATTTTATTCAGGACTTCTATTATAACTTAAATGAAAATTTTCCTCGCTTAACTCATTCAAAAAGGATAAAAGATACCTTAAACATTGATGCCCGAAAGAAGATTTTTAGAGAGAAAGATTTTAAAATCTTTTATGATAAAGAACAAGAGCAATAAACAAAAGAGCCTTTTACAAAAAGTACTTTGACAGCTTAACTGCAAGTCAATCCAGCTAAAGGCCTCTCCGATTAAAAAATGAAAAGGCTTTACTTCGAATTAAAAAATATTAACTTTGTGCGCATTATAATTATTATGAGACCTTTAGCCGGCACTGACTTGCAGTTAAAGTGCTCTTTGCAATAGTCTCTATAATGCTTACATAGGGCAGATTATAGGGCATTTAAATAATTTTGAGACCTTTGCAAAATAGATAAAAAAGATTTCATTATGGCAGGATTAAAAGAAATAAAAAATAGAATTACTTCGGTTGGATCAACTATTCAGATAACCAGTGCTATGAAAATGGTTTCTGCTTCAAAATTAAAGAAAGCACAAGAGGCAACACTCCAAATGCGCCCTTATGCGGCTTCAATGAAGCAAATACTCCAAAATGTTTGTGCAGGACTTGATACCAGCGATATAGGTAGCATTTTTATTGAAAAACGAATCGTAAAAAAAGTTTTATTCGTTGTTATTTCTTCTAATCGAGGGCTTTGCGGAGCATTTAATTCATCTTTAATTAAAGAGATTAGTCATCGGATAGAGGAAAAATATGCTAAGGTAGAGGTTTCGTTCCTTACCATTGGAAGAAAAGCATATAATATTTTGTCAAAACAACATAAAATTGAAAAAAACTACAGTTCACTCTACGATGAGTTAAGCTTTAAAAAGGTGGCGAATATTGCAGAAGAAATTATGTCTTTATTCTCTCAAGGGGGTTATGATAAGGTAGAAGTAGTTTACAATTCATTTAAAAACGCAGCGACCACCATTCTAACAGTAGAGCAGATGTTGCCCGTAGTTCTACCGAAAGCAGAAGCGAAAAGTTCTGATTATATATTTGAGCCGAATAAAGTAAAAATTGTAGAAAATTTAATCCCTAAATCAATAAAAACTCAACTATATAAAGCCATTATCGACTCAGTTGCCGCCGAGCATGGCTCGCGTATGACCGCTATGCACAAGGCAACAGATAATGCTATGGAACTTAAAAACGAATTGCTGCTGACTTACAATAAAGCGCGCCAAGCGTCTATTACTAATGAAATCCTGGAAATAGTTGGCGGAGCAGAGGCATTAAACAACGCATAAAAAAATAATCAACCTGCTTAACGTAAAAACACATATATTGATGCCTTTTGGAAAAGCACTTTAACAACTGCAAGTCAGCGAAGCTAAATGCTTTCTTTTTCATGCTTTTTTTATGTGTTCTAAAACGATCTCAAATTAAAGGTTAATATAATTTTTCATAACCAATTCTCAATAACAAGAGCAGAAGCACCCCCGCCGCCATTACAAATAGCTGCGACGCCTGTCTTTCCATGATTTTGTTTTAATACATTGAGCAGTGTAACTACAATTCGTGCACCGCTGCAGCCAAGAGGATGACCGAGAGAAACCGCACCCCCATTTATATTTACCTTATTTTTATCTAATGAAAGTAATTTTATATTAACCAATCCTACCACTGAAAAGGCTTCATTGAGTTCAAAATAATCTACCTCATCTACTGAAATTCCTGCCTTTGAAAGTGCCCGGGGCACAGCCTTTGCAGGTGCTGTAGTAAACCACTCGGGTTCATGTGCGGCATCGGCATAAGCGAGTACGGAAGCAAGAGGGGTTAATCTTAGTTCTTTGGCTTTTTCTTCGCTCATCAAAATCACAGCACCACCACCATCGTTTAAGGTTGAAGCATTAGCCGCCGTAACGGTACCTTCTTTTGAAAATGCCGGGCGCAGGGCAGGGATTTTTTCAAAATGTACTTTTTGGTACTCTTCATCCTCATCAAAGATAACAGGTTCTCCTTTTCGGCTAAGAATTTCCACCGGAATAATCTCATTTTTAAATCTTCCTTTTTCCCAGGCTTCTGCTGCCCGCCGGTAAGACTCAATAGCGAATTGATCTTGTTCCTCTCGTGAAAAGTTATATTTTTTCGCAGTTTCATCAGCAAAAGTACCCATTAATTCACGAGTATAAGGATCGGTCAACCCATCGAAAGCTAATCCATCTATCATAGTGATATTTCCGAATTTTTTCCCATTGCGACTTGCAGGGAGATAATGGGGAGTGAGAGACATGCTTTCCATCCCTCCGGCTATTACAATTTCTGCATCGCCTAATGCAATGGCTTGAGCACCCAGCGTAATGGATTTCATCCCTGAAGCGCATACTTTATTCACAGTAGTACAAGGCACCTTTTTAGGAACCCCGGCGCCAAGTGCAGCTTGTCTTGCAGGTGCTTGTCCTAAGCCGGCTTGTAAGACATTCCCCATAAAAACTTCATCAACAAGTGAAGGGTCTAAATTGATTTTATTCAAAAGCCCTCTAATGACAATACTTCCTAAACGGTGAGCAGGAGTAGAAGAAAGACTCCCCATAAAACTCCCTACCGGAGTTCTTCCAGCCGCTGCTATAACTATTTTTTTCATTTGACTGATTTCTTAAAATTTAATTTTTAAATATAGCAAAAAAATTATATTACTAATTTGCTAGCCTCTCTACAAAAAATACTTTAAGAGACCGTTGCAAAAAGCGCTTTAACAAAAAAATGCAACGCCCGATAAAAATTAAACCCCGGATCAATCTAATGATTGTGAGGATTTTAATTTTTTGAGATGGTTGCTGAGCACAGCCGAAGTAAGGAAGCAGTTTGAAACGAGATGCTTTCTTTTTCATACTTTTTTATGTGTTCTGCAACGGCCTTTTTAACCAACTGCAGTTCAGGGCAAAGGCATCATCCAATTATTGCCCGCCGACTATTCAAAACGCTGCTCCACTAACTTTTCCAATCTTTTTGCAAAGTCCTCTTTTTTTTCCCAATGAAAAGATTTATGGTATGCCTGCCATATTTTACGAGCCTCCTCAAAAGATTTACTATGATTTATTTTTTCTAAAAATTCATAAAAAGCTTTCGAATCTTTATTGAACAGCTGATTTTCAAAAGCTACTTTATCATTAAGATTTAGTTGTATTGCTCTATAGTTCTCACTGCTTTTTTGATTTTCTTTTCTACTCTGCACAACTTCTTTAACATGCGGTTCTCTCGATGCAGCTTCTTGAGTTAAATAAAGATTTGCTATCTTCATTTTTCCATCTAAATACTTTAGAATAGTCAATTGACGAGACATTTCATATATACGTGACTCAAGGCTAATCAATCCTGAAAAAGTTTGTATGCTCTGAACTTCACGGCATATATTTTTTATCTCCTGCAACAAATCAGCCTTCATGCGGTGTATATTTTTATCGTTCATATCCATCAAAAATTGTAGTTTTGTTTTTGTAAATTATCTTTTTAGCTTCGCTGACTTTAGCTGGCACTGACTTATGGTTCAGTTCTCTTAACTAGGATAATTTTAGAAAAATTATCAACTTATTTTTTTTATTACACGTAACGAAAATACAAAATGTTTCTTGAAAATACGATAAATCATACAAAACAAAGCGGTTGGATAGAGATTATTTGTGGTTCTATGTTTTCAGGGAAGACTGAAGAACTTATCCGAAGGCTTAGGCGCGCGCAAATGGCCGGGCAAAAAACAGAAATATTTAAACCCGCGATGGATGTTCGCTACGATAAAGAAAAAGTAGTTTCACATAATGCAAACGAAATAAAAAGTACCCCGGTAGATTCTTCTTCTGCTATTCTATTGTTTTCTGCAGAAGCGGAGGTTATTGGCATTGATGAAGGGCAATTTTTTGACGAAGAAATCGTAAGGGTGTGCAATGAACTGGCTAATAATGGAAAACGGGTCATTATAGCCGGGTTAGATATGGATTTTAGAGGGAGACCCTTTGGTCCTATGCCTTTTTTAATGGCAACAGCTGAATATGTAACAAAAGTCCATGCGATTTGCCTGCGAACGGGAAACTTAGCACATTACTCCCATCGGGTTGCAGAAGGAGAAGAGGTGATTATGCTAGGAGAAAAACAAGAATATGAACCCCTAAGCCGATCTGCCTACTGGGAAAAAATGCAAGAATAAAACCCATAGTTATGGTATATACAGTTAAATATATCGCTGAGTTAATAGAAGCAGAAATTCATGGTTTGCCACAAGGAGAAATAAAGCATCTTTCCATAGATGCAAGAGCAATAGAAAACTCTGAAGAAAGTTTATTCTTTGCGCTCTCGGGGAGCCAGAAAAACGGGCATGATTATATTTTCGATGCTTATAAGAAAGGCGTTAGGAATTTTGTAGTTTCTGAAATAAAAAATGATTTTTTATCTTTAGAAGGAGCGGCTTATCTAAAAGTAAAGGATACCCTAGAAGCCCTACAAAAACTAGCAGGTAAACATAGAAAGTCGTTTGATTTGAAGGTGATAGCCATCACAGGGAGCAATGGAAAAACTATTGTAAAAGAATGGCTTTCAATCTGTTTAGCCGATAATTTTTCAATAGTTAAAAGTCCGAAAAGTTATAATTCGCAAATCGGTGTGCCCCTTTCTCTATGGGCAATAAATAATAAACACACCTTAGGCATTTTTGAAGCAGGTATTTCCCAAGCAAATGAAATGAAAAGTTTAGAACGGATTATCCATCCTGAATTGGGTATTCTAACGCATATAGGAACGGCACATATAGAGAATTTCAACTCGAAAGAATTACTTCTTCACGAGAAATTAAACGTATTTAAACGCTGTGAAACGATTATTTTTTCATCCTCAAAACCGTGGGTTTATAAGGAGATCATAAAACGTTTCCCTTCAAAAAAATGTTTATCGTATGGAAAAACTGCTAAGGATACGCTACAAATCATTGAAGCGGACAAGAAGGAAAATTATACCCAAATAAAAGCTGTTTTTAAGCAGCGTTGCCTTCATTTCAAGGTGCCTTTTACAGACCGGGCTTCGGTAGATAATACATTGACTGTAATTTTAACCCTTTTGCACTTAGGCTTTTCACAAGAAAAGATCAACGAAAAAATACAATCTTTATACGCTGTTAGAATGCGATTGGAATTTTTAGAAGGGATAAACCAAAATCTACTGATATCAGATATTTATAATTCAGATTGGGATTCGGTAAAAATTGCTCTGGAGGTATTAGCCTATCAAGAATATGCCAACAAGTCATTAGTTTTAACCGAGTTTAATTCATTTAATCCTGAACTCTATACGATAATTAAAAAATTAAATCTTAAACATTTAGTTTTAATCGGAAATTTTCAAAAGGAGGAGACACTTGCTCAAAAGACTTATTATTTCGATGATACAGTCGATTTTATCACCCGCATGGATTTTTCTTTGTTCTCAAATGAGGCAATTCTTTTCAAAGGCGCTCGGCGATTTGAACTTGAGAAAGCCGTTAAAAAAATGGTAAAAAAGAATCATGAAACGGTTCTTGAAATCAATCTTGAAAATTTAATCCACAATTTAAACTACTTTAAACGCAAGTTAAATCCGCAGACTAAGATAATGGTCATGGTAAAGGCATCTTCTTACGGAAGCGGCGTATATGAGATAGCCAATTTACTTAAGTTTCATCAGGTAGATTATCTTGGCGTGGCTTATCCTGATGAAGGGATTGCGCTGCGCAATTTAGGAATATCTATGCCTATAATGGTTATGAATGCCATTCATCACAGCCATTCGGCCATCATTGAACATCGATTAGAACCTGAGATCTTTAACTTTAGGGTTTTACATTCCTTAGTAGGACTACTAAAGAGCATTGGGCTGAAAAAATATCCGATTCACTTGAAATTAGAAACCGGCATGCACCGTTTAGGATTTGAGACGTCAGAGTTAGCAACACTTAAAAAACTTTTAAAAGAAAATGAACCATGGCTCCAGGTTCAATCTATATTTTCACATCTTGCCACAGCTGATATACCTGAAGAAAAAGCGTATATTTTACATCAGGTCAGACGTTTTAATAGAAACTACAATGCCGTTGTATCCGTACTTGACTATCTTCCAATAAAACATATTTTAAATTCCTCTGGAATTTCTCATTTCAGCAAATATCAATTTGATATGGTTCGACTTGGAATTGGAATATACGGTTACAACTTTGACCATAAAGTACGCAGACATTTAAAAAGCATTGCCACATTAAAAAGTACCATTACACAAATAAAATACTTAAGGGAAAGAGATACCGTAGGCTATGGAAGGCGATTCAAGGCACCCAAAACAACTCGAATCGCAACTATTCCGATAGGCTATGCTGATGGATTAAGACGTTTGCAGGGAAAGGGTATAGGTTATGTAAAAATTCACCATCAAAAAGCGCCGATCATAGGAAATATATGTATGGACATGACGATGATTGACGTTTCTAATATATCTTGTGAAGAAGGCGATGAAGTGATTTTAATAGGAAAGAGCCCCTCTTTAGAGGAAGTTGCCGCTTGGCAGCAAACCATTCCTTATGAAGTACTCACCTCAATATCCTCTCGAGTAAAACGAATTTATTACAAAGATTAACCGATCTTCTTCTTATGTGAACGATAAACAAAGATACAATATAGCATTTGATAAATGGATATCTTTACAAGATATATACAAAAGACGGCAGCGCTTTCATTCTCTTAAGACCAGAGACCTTTGCAAAAAGCATTCTAACAAAAAAATGCAACGCCCGAGGAAAATTAAATACCGGAGCAAGCTTTTGGTTGTGAGGATTTTAATTTTTTGAGAAGGAAGCAGTTTGAAGTTAGATGCTTTCTTTTTCATACTTTTTTATGTGTTCTGCAACGGTCTCAAATTAACTGAAAGTCAGCGCAAGCTAAACACCGGAGCAACCTTTTGGGTGTGAGGATTTAACTCTCGGTAGCTGAGCCTGTCGAAGCTTTGAGATGGTTGCTGAGCACAGATGAAGCAAACAGTTTGAAGCGAACTGAAAGTCAGCGCAAGCTAAATGCTTTCTTTTTCATACTTTTTTATATATTCTGCAACAGTCTCAAATAGTCTTTTCTTACTTTTTTTTGGGCGTTCCCTTTTGGGCAAGACTAACTTGCCCAAAAAGGTCGGGCTATCCGCTATATCTTTTTCTTGGGGCAAATGCTGCCCCAAGAAAAAGGATACCGCTTCTATCCCTAACGCTCACCCCGCAAAAGGCAAGACCTTTGCTAAAGTGCTTTTCGCAACGGTCTCTTTTTTATGTGTTCTGCAACGGTCTCAAGGCCTAAAATTCCTTTCCATTCTCTAATAATAAGCCCCTTAGATGACTTTTAATTTTGTTCATTTTCTTCGGGCATTTCAGAAGATAGCATACAAAATACTTTTTACCCATGACAAAGCCACCTCATGCTTTTTCACTAATTGAAAAAACTTATCACCTGACGCAATAAAACTTATCACCTGACGCAATAAAACTTATCACCTGACGCAATAAAACTTATCACCTGATGCAATAAAACTTATCACCTGACGCAATAAAACTTATCACCTGACGCAATAAAATTTATCACCTGACGCAATAAAATTTATCACCTGACATAATAAAACTTATCAAATTTAATAAGACCGTTAGATTCGCTGACTTGCAACTTCAAGTCAGTATAAACTATAAGAACTCAATAATTTTCCTAATTTTTATAAAAAAATAGTATTTTTACGCTTGTAAATTATAAGTGAGAAATGAATATACCAAGAGAATTAAAGTACACCAAAGATCATGAATGGGTAAAAATAGAGGAGGATATTGCTACCATTGGTATCACTGATTTTGCACAAAGTGAGTTAGGCGATATTGTATATGTTGAAATCGAAAAAGAAGGCGAAGAGGTTTTGGCAGGAGAAGTTTTTGGCACAGTAGAAGCAGTAAAAACAGTTTCCGATTTGTTTATGCCGATTCAAGGAAAAATCATTGAATGTAATGAAATTTTAGAATCAAACCCCGAAGTTGTAAACGAGGACGCTTATGGCAAAGGCTGGATGATTAAAGTGAAAATATCAAACGGATCAAACCAAGAAGAATTAATATCAGCTGATGAATATAAAACATTTATTGGATAGAAAAAATACCAAAGTTTTGACGTTTGTTGTATGGACTCTGATTACTATTTTATCTTTAATCCCACTGGATAAACTAGAAATAAAAGCCCCCAGTGGGACAGACAAAATAGTTCATATTATAATGTATTTTTCCCTCTCAACTTTGTTGTTGTGGAGTTATGCCTATAACAGGCACCAAATCGCATGGATTGCCTTATTAATTATTTTATATGGCATTGTTATAGAATTACTTCAGCAATATCTTCCGGTAAACAGAGATGCAGATATTTTTGACGTTCTTGCAAATATTATAGGGGTTTTATTAGGTATATTTGTCCAATTTCTTTTGAAGAGGAAAGAAAAAAAAATTTGTAATTCAAAAATATTTAATACTTTTGAAGAAAGATGAATGAGTATAAATATAACTAAAATAATGCTATGGAATTAAAAAAAAGTCCAAAAGCTAATCTTGATAAATATGGAAATTTAATGATTTTCATAGGATTTTTGCTAATGTCATGGACAGCATACGCATTGATTAATTGGAGGCAAACGACCACCGAAGAAGAATACGTTCCGCAGGAAATCGTTTATCAAAACCCTAAAGAAACTTTTGAAATTGAGGTGCCTAAACAAAAACCGCCTCCCCCTCCACCCAAACCAAAAGTAAAGGTAAAAGTTGAAGTGCCTAAAGTTCTCGTGAAGGTTGAAAAAGTGGAAAATGATGAGGAAGTAAAAAAAATAGACGTTCCTGATATTGACGAACCGCCTCCACCTCCACCGCCTCCCATGCAAAATACTCCGGGGCCTCCGGCTAAGCCTCAAAAAGCAGATATAAAAAAGGTAAGAGATGTATTTACTTATCGTAGCGTTTATTATAAGCCCGTTGTGCCGGGTTGTGAGGGCAAAAAAGGAAAAGAATTGGATGCGTGTAATAATAAAATGATTCAACGCGAATTACAACGACGTTTAGAATATCCTGAAGAAGCTATTGAAGAACAAAGAATGGGAACAACTTATGTCAAATTTACCATTGATATACAGGGAATCATCTCAAATGTCAGGCTCATAAGAGGAAGTAAAAGTAAAGATTTAGATCAAGCTGCCCTTGAAGGAGTAAGCAGAATGTTTAGAAGTAAAAAAGCAAAAAACAGAATCAAGCCGGGAAGAAATCAATCAGGACAGCCTGTAAAAGTTGATTACCAGGTGCCCGTTGGATTTAGACTTGACGTTTAACTATATTTAATTCTTATTTTTAATTAGTAAAGATGGGGGCTACGGTTAAATTTGTATATCTAACCGTCGAAATAAATTAATATGAAAGCATATATTTTCCCGGGGCAGGGCGCTCAATTTCCGGGCATGGGCAAGGAATTATATCAAACGTCGGATGTAGCGAGAGAATGGTTTGTTAAAGCTAATGATATTCTGGGATTTGACCTGATGCGAATCATGTTTGAGGGGACTACCGAAGAATTGATGAAAACCAAGGTTACTCAGCCCGCAATTTATGTTCACTCGGTTATTCAGGCAAAAATACAATCAATAAAACCCAATATGGTTGCCGGGCATTCTCTCGGCGAATTTTCCGCCTTGGCAGCAAGTCATGTTTTTTCCTTTGAGGACGGATTACAATTGGTAGCAAAGAGAGCCGCGGCCATGCAAACCGCTACTGAAAAAAATAAAGGTAACATGGCAGCTATTCTGGGGCTTGAGAATAAAGTAGTTGAGGATGTTTGCAAAGAAATTGAAAATGTAGTTACGGCAAATTATAATTGCCCCGGGCAATTAGTCATCTCAGGAGATGAAAAAGGCGTCTTTCAAGCCTGTGAAAAATTGAAAGAGAAAGGTGCAAAACGAGCCGTAGTGTTGCCCGTTGGCGGAGCTTTTCATTCTCCATTGATGCAATCTGCACAAGAAGAACTGGCAGCCGCTATAGATTGTACCTCATTTAATCCGCCTATATGCCCGGTTTATCAAAATGTTCCGGCTGCTGCGGTAACTTCGACCAGTGAGTTGAAAAACAATTTGATAGCCCAGTTAACGGCACCGGTTAAATGGACACAATCTATAGAAAATATGATCAAAGGAGACGCAAAATCCTTTACAGAAATCGGGCCCGGGAAAGTATTACAGAGATTAGTTAAAAAAATTGACCTCACCATAGCCGTAAATTAAGGCGATTAACACATGAATTTTAATGAGTTGACGGATTTTTTAAACGAAAAGACGACACAATATAATCGTAAATGTTTCATTGAATCAGACCCCGTCCAGGTTCCTCATGCGTACTCAAAAAAGGAAGACATAGAAATTAGCGGTTTCTTAACCGCAACTATCGCATGGGGCAATCGAAAAATGATCATCAAAAATGCGGATCGTATGCTGGCATTAATGGATCATTCTCCTTATGATTTTATACTCCATCATACGCAGGGAGATCTGAAAAAAGTAAAAGGATTTGTTCATCGAACCTTCAAAGGCGAAGATTTAGAATATTTTATTCGATCTTTGCAAAATATTTATCAAAACTATAGAGGATTAGAACCCCTTTTTCAGCCTAAACCAGGCGAAACCAATATGAAAAATACTTTAGGGCGGTTTCGTAAAATTTTTTTTAAGCACTGTCCGCCAGAGCGAACATATAAACATGTTTCAAATGCGCTAAAAGGATCTTCTTGCAAACGATTGATAATGTATTTACGATGGATGGTCAGGCAGGATAGTTGCGGTGTTGATTTTGGACTTTGGAAAACTATTTCACCCGCTAAATTAACCATACCGTTAGATGTGCATAGTGGTCGCGTTGCAAGAAAGTTAGGCATTATTACCCGAAAAGCCAATGACTGGAAGGCGTTAGAAGAAATAGACGTGTCTTTAAGAAAAATGGATGCCAAAGACCCTGCAAAGTATGATTATGCGCTATTTGGGCTGGGGGTTTTTGAGGGATTTTAAAACGCTGAAAAGTAATTTGAGACCGTTGCAAAAAGTACTTTTTTCATCTTGATTTTTGAATATTATTGAGACTTTAAAAAAAGCATTTTAGCGATAAAATACAATGCGAAACCGTTGCAGAACACATAAAAAAGTATGAAAAAGAAAGCATTTAGCTTCAAACTGCTTCCTTCTCAAAAAATTAAACCCCTCATAACCAAAAGGTTGCTCCGAAGTTTAATTTTTATCGGGCGTTGCATTTTTTTATTAGAGTGCTTTTTGCAACGGTCTCAATGCCGAGAACTGCAAGTCAGTGCAAGCTAAAGGTCTCGATATTTAATTTTCTTCATGCCTTGCGAGGTAATGTCCAAAGTACTTTTCACAAAAGGCTCTATTTCTTTTTTAATCAAAAAACTGATATTTTTGCTGAGCCTTTTTATATTTTGTAATTATGATTCATATAAAAGTCATTGATAGAGAAGGAACAATCCATAATTTAGAAGCACCTACGGATATGAATATGAATTTAATGGAGCTTTGTAAAGCCTATGAGTTACCCGTAGAAGGCACTTGTGGCGGAATGGCTATGTGTGCTTCCTGTCAGATTTATGTAGAATCAAATCACGAACTTCCTGCTAAAAGCGATGAAGAAGAAGATATGTTAGACCAGGCATTTCATGTAGAAGATAACAGCCGATTAGGATGTCAGGTCTATTTGAAGGACGAATTGGACGGGTTAAAGATTCGATTAGCTCGTGAAGGATAAGTTTTGAATAATATTGCCATCCTTTTAGTAAAGGTTTACTTGTGCATTTTGAGACCGTTGCAGAACACATAAAAAAGTATGAAAAAGAAAGTATTTAGCCTCAAACTGCTTCCTTCTCAAAAAATTAAAATCCTCACAACCAAAAGGTTATTCTGGTATTTAATTTTTATCGGGCTTTGCATTTTTTTGCTAAAGTACTTTTTGCAACGGTCTCATTTTTTTATTCCAAATTAAATAAATAATTTTGCTTTTATTATTTAACGCATTATAATATGGCTACAATTACACTAAAAGGAGATAAAATTTCAACTTTAGGCAGCCTTCCTTCGGCAGGCAATGAAGCACCTGAATTTACGCTTACAAAAAAGGATTTATCCGATGTATCTTTATCCAACTATAAGGGGAAAAAAATTATATTAAACATTTTTCCAAGTATTGATACGGCGGTTTGTAACGCTTCTGTAAGACATTTCAACCAGGAAATATCAAAACTCTACAATACAGTTGTACTATGCATTTCACGTGATTTACCTTTTGCTCAGGCACGATTTTGCGCGGCAGAAGGAATTGACAATGTAGAATTATTGTCAGAATTTAGGAATCGTGATTTTTCAAAAACGTATCAAGTCCAAATTACTACAGGCCCTTTAAACGGGTTGCATTCTCGTGCAATTATCTTTATTGATGAAACCGGGATTATTCGATATACAGAACAAGTTCCTGAAATTACCAGTGAGCCTGATTATGAAAAAGCACTAAATATGATATAAAATTGAGACCTTTAGCTTACGCTGACTTGCAGTTGCAAAAGGCACTTTAGTAAAGGTCTCAATTTACAAGAGGAGAAAAATTTCAAACAGCTGTTTTAATCCAAACCATACCAGCAGGAAATTCTATTGGAGGAATTCAAGTAGGAACTTCAGGCGATAGAAACGTTACAAACACAAGCGTAGTAAAATACTATACGAAAGGGAATGAATGTAGTGGATTATAAAACAGAACTTCTAATAAGGAGTTCTTTTTTCATTTTCTAAGACCGTTGCAGAATATATAAAAAAGTATGAAAAAGAAAGCATCTAACTTCAAACTGCTTCCTTCTCAAAAAATTAAAATCCTCACAACCAAAAGGTTATTCTGGTATTTAATTTTTATCGGGCTTTGCATTTTTTTGCTAAAGTACTTTTTGCAACAGTCTCTGATAACAAAACGAGGCGATTTTTTTATTTACCAGAGTATAAATTAATAATTAAATTTGCAACACTCTAAAAAGGTTCACAATATGTTTCAAAGTTTACAAGACAAATTAGATAAGGCTTTCCATACTTTAAAAGGGCACGGGCAAATTACAGAGATCAACGTTGCTTCAACCCTCAAAGAAATCCGCAGAGCATTATTAGACGCAGATGTAAGCTACAAAGTGGCAAAAGAGTTTACGGATAAAGTAAAGAAAGAAGCGCTCGGAAAGCACGTATTGACCACAATTAATCCAGGGCAATTAATGACTAAAATTGTCCATGAGGAGTTGGTGAGACTTATGGGAAGTGAGCAGACTGGGATTAATCTGTCCGGAAAACCAAGCGTTATCCTCATTTCAGGACTTCAAGGTTCAGGCAAAACTACCTTTTCGGCTAAATTGGCGCAACACTTAAAAAATAAAAAAAATAAAACCGTATTATTAACCGCTTGCGATGTTTACCGCCCCGCAGCCATCGATCAGCTCAGTGTTCTTTCAGAGCAGATAGGCGTACCAGTTTATAAAGAACCAGAAAATAAAAATCCGGTGATTATTGCTCAAAATGCCATCGACCTCGCTAAAAAAGAAGGAAAAAATGTAGTAATTATTGATACCGCAGGGCGATTGGCAGTAGATGAAGAAATGATGAAGGAGATCTCATTAATCCACCAAACGGTTCATCCTTCTGAAACACTTTTTGTAGTAGATTCGATGACAGGGCAGGATGCAGTTCATACAGCAAAGGCTTTTCATGACACTTTAAATTTTGACGGTGTGGTCTTAACCAAGTTAGATGGAGATACACGGGGAGGATCGGCTTTAACCATTCGCTCGGTAGTTCAAAAACCCGTTAAGTTTATCTCTACGGGTGAAAAGATGGAAGCATTGGATATTTTTTATCCTGAACGAATGGCTGACCGCATTTTAGGGATGGGCGATGTGGTTTCTTTAGTGGAAAGGGCACGAGAACAATTTGATGAAAAAGAAGCCAAAAGATTACATAAGAAATTTGCTAAAAATACATTCGATTTTAACGACTTTTTAAAGCAAATTCAACAGATTAAAAAAATGGGAAGCATGAAAGACCTTATGGGGATGGTCCCCGGTATGGGAAAAGCCGTTAAAGGGTTGCCTAATATGGATGACAATGCTTTCAAAGAAGTGGAATCAATTATTTATTCCATGACGCCCAAAGAACGTGAAAATCCTAAAATAATTAATGCCAGCCGTCGAAAGCGCATTGCTAAAGGATCTGGAACTTCTATTCAGGAAGTAAACCGATTAATGAAACAATTTGCGGGAATGGGAAAAATGATGAAACTTATGCAAAGTAAAGCCGGCATGCAGATGATGAAGCAGATGGGGACGAAACTGTAATATGCTCCTTAACATCTTGGAAATCTTTACAAAAAACACTTTAGCAATCACAAGTCATCGTTAGCTGAAAGTCGCTAAGAAATAGAAGCGTTGCCTTTGTAGTCCTGGCTATGATTTTAATGTTGAATTCTCAATGTATGCACAATGCTCTTTTCTTAGATTTTCATACTTTTTTATGTGTTCTGCAACGGTCTCAACGCATTATATCACTAAAATACAACTTATAATTTTTAACCGCACTATTCCTAACCCGGTTTAATCACTTGTCTTCTATATCTTATATCCTGAACCCATATTTTTAATTGGCTTACCAGGTAATACATTACGGGCACAATAATCAAAGTTAAGAACGTGGCAAAGGTCAATCCGTTAATAACAGTCCAAGCCAGCGGGCTCCAGAAAATAAAGTTATCTCCTCCCAGGTAAATATGAGGGTCTAAATCGGTCATAAGTCCAAAGAAGTCAATATTTAATCCGATGGCTAAAGGCATAAGCCCTAATACAGTTGTTATAGCTGTAAGGAGTACGGGTCGTAACCGAGAAACCCCTGCTTCAACAATAGCATCAAAAATTTGTTCTTTGGGTAACATTTGCTTTTTAGAAAAGTTGAGTTCACGTTTTTTTCTTGAAATCAATAATTCAGTATAATCTAAGAGAACGACTCCATTATTTACCACAATTCCTGCCAATGAGATAATTCCAGACATAGTCATCATAATCACGAACGGACGCCCAGAGAAAATTAATCCAAGAAAAACACCGATAAAACTTAAGAAAATGGCAATCATAATAATAAGTGGTTTTGAAACGGAATTAAATTGATAGACTAATAAAAGCATAATTAACCCTAACCCTGCAAATAATGCTGAAAGCAAAAAACTTGTGTTTTTTTCTTGTTCTTCTTGCTCGCCGGTAAAAGAATAGCTGGTCCCATTAGGTAATTGAAAATCTTTTAAATCCTTCTTTAACTGATTTACAATTTCATTGGCATTATACCCGGGTAATATGGCAGAATAAACCGTAATTAACCGCCTGCCGTCCCGATGTTTTATTGCGGTGAATGAAGATACATTTTTTTGTTGGGTAACCACAGAAAGCGGTACATTTTTTATTTGTCCGGTTGAGATGTCTCTAAAAGTAATATTCTGGTTGAAGAGCGAGTTTAAATTATACCGATTATTCTTATCAAAACGGATATATATGTCATAGTCATCTCCCTGTTTTTTATACGTTCCTGTTTTTTCACCGTATAAAGCGCGGCGTAATTGCAATCCGATCTGTGAGGCAGACAATTTTAATTCACCAGCTTTTTTTCGATCGACGGTTACCTCGATCCCAGGCTTAGTTTTGGTAACATCTAATCGTAAATTTTCGATCCCTTCTACTCCAGTTTGTTCGATAAAATCTTTCATTTGGTTGGCTGCCCATTCCAATTTATCATAATCTTCTCCTTTTAGTTCGATATTGACGGGGTAGCCTGCTGGAGGTTCTATAATATCTTTCTCTACGGTAACAATAACGCCGGGATAACCCTGCACAACTTTTTGAATTTGCTTTTGAATGTCTCGTGTATTAACACCTCGCCGATACTTGAATTCACGGAACATTACCGTTATTTTGGCTCTATGGGGCATTTCTCCTGATGATCCTGAATCAATTTGAGGATTTCCTGCTCCTTCTCCTACTTGAGAAACAACCGATTCTAAAATATAGTTATTGCCGTCTTTGTCAGTATATGGGTCTAATATCTTAAATATTTTTTTTTCAACGTCCTTGGTTATAGCATTGGTTTTTTCAATATCCGTACCCTGAGGATATTCTATATAAGTAATCACCTGATTCGGGATATTGTCTGGAAAGAATTCCACTTTAATTTTCTCTGCTTCAAGCAGGCTACCTACCCATATGATGGTGAATAACAAGGTTAAAACAGTTCCTACAAAAAATAAGTAGCTGTGCCAACCGCGCAAGGCAAATCTTAAAAATATTTTATAGGTTCTCTCTAACCAAGGGAGGAACCGGCGTTGAAATATCTTTATAAACGGATGGAGTAAAAATTTATACAGCCATAAAAATACAGAGGATATAATTAGTAGTGTCCCCATTCCAAAGGCCCCGCTTCCCTTAGAAGATAATAAAACTGTTGAAAAGCCAATAACTAATAAAATCATTGTATAGAATAATAAAGCCTTCATGCCGAGTTTACCTTCTTTGGTTTTCATAAATTCTGCCGTAAGCATAGAATTGAAAAAAATAGCGACGAATAGGGAGGAGCCTAAAACAATGGAGAGCGTTTGAGGAAAGTAAATCATGAATTGCCCCATAATGCCAGGCCACATTCCCAGCGGGATAAAAGCGGCTACAGTCGTTGCAGTAGAGATAATAATAGGCAGAGCAATTTCACTAATTCCTTGTAAAGCAGCATCCATCGGTTTCATGCCTTTTTTATCCATCAGTTTATAAACGTTCTCAACTACTACAATCCCATTGTCCACAAGCATCCCGAGTCCCATAATCATGGCAAAGAGCACCACGGTATTGAGCGTAAATCCAAGCATATTTAAAATCATAAAGGACATAAACATAGACATCGGAATAGCAAAGCCAACAAAGAGTGCATTGCGAAATCCAAGAAAAAACATTAAAACGCTGACCACTAAGATAATTCCGAAAATAATATTATTTACTAAATCATTTACTTCGTTAATTACTAGATCGCTTTGATCGTTTGCCACACTTATTTTCAAATCAGAAGGAAGATAAGAAGCCTTAGCCTCTTCTATCTTCTTATATACTTTTTCTACTGCTTCAATCATGTTTTTTCCGGAACGCTTCTTGACATCGATCATAACTACTGGCGATCCTTTTTCACGTGCATAAGAGGTTTTATCTTTTTCTTTAAAAGAAACACTTGCAATATCTTTCAAGTAAATGGCTTTTCCTTTTTCGCTTTTTATGACAAAGTTTTCTAGATCCTTTGGACGCGTAATTTCACCAATCACACGTATAGTTCTGCGCTGTTGATTGGAAATTAGATTACCCCCTGAGATAGTTATATTCTCATTATTAACAGCATTGATTAGGTCGTTAAAAGATACTTCAGAAGCCATCATTTTATAAATATCTACAGCAATTTCCACCTCTAGCTCTTCTATTCCCCGAATACCAGCTTCTTTAATTTCAGGAATGGTTTCGATAGCGTCTTGAAACTCTTCTGCGTATTTCTTGAATGTAACTTTATCGTAATCCCCATAAAGATTAATGTTCATAATAGGCAACTCTTCCGAAAAATTTAAATCAAAAACATCTGGATCTACTTTTGCCCCATTTGACAACGGCCAGTCTGGGTCAGCAACTACACCATCTACTTTATCTTTAATCTTTTGTTTAGCCGATTCAACAGAAATGTCTTCGTCAAACTCTACAATAATAAGTGAATAATCTTCTGCCGAAGTTGAAGTTATCTTGGATACGTGTGATACATCTCTAAAATCTTCTTCTAAAGGATTGGTAATCAATTTTTCAACATCTTCTGCTGTATTACCAGGATAGAAAGAACTAATATAGATTTTAGTTTCAATAATTTCTGGAAAATTCTCTCTCGCCATTTTATAATAAGCCGATCCTCCGATTATGAGAAATAGTGCCATGATCACATAAATAGTAGTCCGATTATGAATCGCCCACGAGGAAGGTCCAAAGTGTTTCTCGCCGTGTTGATTTTGATTGCTCATATAATTTTATATATATTAAAAATGATAAAAAAGTAATGCTAACGCTTATCCTCTATGTTCCTCTTTATATTTTAAAGCTTTTTGATTTCTATTTTGAGCCCGGGTTTTACATTTCTTGCTCCTTCATCAATAATTCTATCCCCTTCTTTCAATCCTGAGGTGATTTCTACTTTGCCCTCTTGTGAGCGACCGGTATTGATCATTCGTTTTAAGGCCTTAGCATAGTGTTTCTCGTTGGTTTGTGTTGCTAGATAAACATATTGCTCCCCCGCTGCATTTTCTGAAATAATGCTTTCGGGTACTAAAATTGCTTTTTTGCTAGTATAGTCATTTATTCTCAACTGCACTGTCAAATTAGGTTTGAGTTGTCCGTCTTTGTTCGGAACTTCTATTTCAATTGAAAAAGTACGATTATCTTTATCAATCGTATGGCTCATACGGCTAACATAAGCATCCATTTTCTCACCTAAAACAGGGATATAAACTTCGACAAACGTGCCTACTTTTATGTTTGGTAAATAAATTTCCGGTACATTGCTTTTGACATACATTCGGTCAAGATTAACTAACTTAAATAAATTATTACCAGGTGCTATGACTGATCCTTGTTCCGTAATTACTTCATCAATAATTCCAGAAAAGGGGGCTTTTACATACGTTTTTTCTAATTGATCTTTCATAGCGGCAATACCTTTTTCCTGTGCTTTCATAATCGATTTTGCCTGCAAGTACTGTATTTCAGAACCAATTTTTTGATCCCAAAGGCGTTTTTGACGTTCGTAGGTAGTTTTTGACAATTGATATTGAACTTTTAATTGTTCTAGTTGTTTCTGTAGCCCTCCATCATCAATCTTGGCAAGTAATTGTCCTTTTTTAACTGGTTGCCCTTCCTTAACATATAGCGTGGATAAAATTCCCGAAAATTCTGGATAGATAATTATATTTTCCTTTGTCTCGATGCTTCCTTGCAATTCTAAGAAATGCTTAAATAAGGTGTCTTTTACATTTAAAACCGTTACGATAGGCAGTTTTTCAACCGTATCTAATTTCTCAATTTCGTTGTTGAGCAAGCTTAATTCATCCTTCAACTTATCGTATTGATTTTTTATCTGTGTTTTTTTCTTTTTGATTTGGGTCAAGTCTTGCGTTGCAATAATTTTAGCTGTTGATTGTCTTTGAATTTTCTTTTCTTCACTACAAGACATCCAAACAAATGACACTGATAAACTGATTATCATTAATTTAATTATTCTTTTCATACGAATTTAATTATATTTATTTAAGGCTTTATCTAGCTCTACTTTAGCATCTAACAAACTTGAAATGGCACTTATATAATTGCTTTGACTTGAATAAAATTGGCTTTCAGATTGCCTTAAATCATTGCTCGTTGAAACTCCCTCAAAGTATTTAGTAGTTTCTTTTTTATAGATTTTTTCTGCTAGATCTAAATTATCTTTTGCCGTATAATAATTTTCAATCGCATTATTATACAACGTTTTTTGAGTCTTAGCTTTTAATTTTGCTTCTTCTTCCGTTTTTTGCTTGGCAATTTGCGCTTTTTCTAAATCAATTTCAGCCTGCTGTCGCTGCGAACGTCTTTTGAAAGAACTAAAAATAGGAATATTAAGATTTATCCCTAGTACTAAGCTCGGATTCCAATTAAAATCATATTCCCAAAGTGGGAAACGCTCTGAGTTTTTTAAGTACGTATAATCCAAATTAGCCTTCAAAATGGGTAAGGCATTTGATTTGTTTAATTTTACTAACAGTTCATTAGATCGTATATTATTCTGAGAAATTTGATAATCAATATTATTATCTACATCAAATGTTTTCTGAGTCAAAGAAGGAATTAAATTTTGCGTTAGTAGTTCCTTCATCGCGCTCTTCAAAACAATTTTATCTCTAAAAGAAATACCCATAACAAATTTCAGATTATTTTTTGCTATTTCAATGAATCCTAATGCTTGTTTGTAGGCATTTTTTAGCTCAGCCACACTGAGCTGCAATTGCTCAATCGCCTGCAATTCAAGAAATCCAGCGTTATACATTTGTGAAGATTCTTGCAAATTCTTCTGAGCTATTCGAATATTTTTATCTATAATAGCCGCATTCTGCTCTGCTACAATTACATTTATGTAGGCATGAGCAATAGCCACTTTTACCTCAATCAAGGTTTTCTTTTTATTGAGTTGCGTAATCTCTTTATATACTTTTGATGACTGAATAGCTACCCAATAATTCCCGCTAAAAATGAGTTGTTCTAGCTTTATGCCTGTTGATAAACTTTGTTTTGTGCCAAACGTAGCTTCGGTAAATGTGCCTGGATCTCCACCAAAAATCTCTGAAGGTAATTGCATAACCGCTTGTTTTATATTATCCTGATAATTCACAGAACCCTCTACTTGCGGTAATCCTTCTGAAATAGACTCCCATATTCTTTTTTCCGCTTTTTTTATATCATAATCTACTGATTTTATATCATAACTATTTTGAGATCCGAAATCAATCGCTTCGTTAAAGGTAAATTGATGAGTGGCTAGCTTATTATTTCCCACTTGAGAGAAGATTATTGTCGAAAAACAGCCAAATAATGCTATTGTTGCCGTTATTTTACTTTTCATGATTGTACAATTTCTTCTATTTTTTCGAGTCCTTTTGCTGTAGCAATTGAACGCATACAAAACTTTAGATACTTTATTATTAAGCTTTTATGTGACAAACTAGTGTTTTCAAAAAGTGAACTTTCGCACAGATTACTTGCCCCTGCATAGTAAAACTTTAAAAATAGACTTACATCAAAATCCTCTCTAAACAATCCGTCCAAAATACCTTCCAAAATGATTTTTCTAAAATTTTCTTGGGTAATATTCCATTGTTCGGATTGTATTTCATCAAAAATCTCAGGATAATATTTTTTTATCTGAATTGATGTATTTTTTATTTCATCAAATTGATAAGTTAAAATACTATCTTCTAAAATAGTAAACCATTTTTCAATAGCGTTAAGATTTCTTTTATTTATTTCGGAAACAACTTGCTCAACCTCTGTAAGATAAAATCGTAACGTCTCTCTAACTAACACTTCTTTGTTCGGAAAGTAACCATACAATGTTTTTTTAGAAATGCCCACCTCCTGCGAAATGTCATCCATTGTTGTAGATTTTACGCCCATTTTAAAGATTAACACTTTTGTTTTCTCTAATATTTGTTTCTTCTTGTCCATAGTAAAAATTTGATGCAAACATAAAACAAAAAACGATAAAAGTTTTTTTAGTTTCTTTCTATATAATAAAAATGATATCTTTAGCTTACGCTAAAAATTAAGCTGCGGAGTAGCCTTTTGGCTAAGGAGATAAGACCATTGCAAAAAGTTTGAATGGGGTCTATAATCTTTGTTTTTTAGTTTTTTTCTTTTAACTACTGACTTATTGATAGGTTTTTCACTGTTTTTTCATGGATTTATTGACTATCAATACTCCTTTATCCTCTTGTTTTCCTCTATTTTTAACGATTAGACGCCAGTAGCCCCGGACTTCGATATAAATTATACCCTATCGCCTCCATCAGGTTTTGCGTATGCATCTTTGCTATCCCGCTATATCTTGCCACTCCACCTGAAAACCAACGCTTTATGCTTCCGAATGTGCGTTCTATTTTAAATCTTGTTTCCCCTATTCGTTTATTGAACTTCTTCTCAAAATCCGTTAATGGCTTTCCCCTTTTTGCCTTCTTCAGTATATGATTCTTCAACTTTCTCTTGTTTAACAAACTCCTATTTCTCTCTGATTCATAGCCCTTATCCCCTTTTAAGGGAATCCCCGATGGCAGGTCTGCAGACGCTAAAACCTCCTGTAAATTGCTCCCCTCGTTTACACTTGCTTTCGTGCTTACTACTCCAAGTACCAGACCTTCTTCATCGGGAACATAATGCTTTTTATCCCCATAATAATACGAGACCGTTGCAGAACATATAAAAAACATGAAAAGGAAAGCATTTAGCTTCAAACTGCTTCCTTACTTCGACAGGCTCAGTAACCATCTTAAAAAATTAAAATCCTACACACCCATTAGGTTGCTCCGGTGTTTAATTTTTATCGGGCGTTGCATTTTTTTGCTAAAGTGCTTTTTGCAACGGTCTCAATACTTAGCTCGCTTTTTTAACCCGGCGGCTTGCTTAATCTACACTAACCTTATAATCTTTTTTTACGCACGCCTCTTTTTGCTCTCCGCTCTCCTCTGTAACCTTATCATTCACCTTGCCTTTCGGTTTTAAGGGCGTCTCTATTACACTGGCATCTACTATCGCTCCTTTTTTGATGATGATTGGATGGCGTTCTAATTGACCGTTGATCTCCTTAAATAGACGCTCGTAGGCATTCGCCCGCGTCATCAATGTTCTAAATCTACTCAAAGTACTATATCAGGCGAGGATTGCGCTAGGGGTAAACCACAAAAATAACTGAACGAAAGACTGTCATTTATCCTATCTTCCTCTTCATAATCGCTTAATCCATACCCGGTTTGTAATAAACACATCTTGAATAATACTTCGACAAGCTCAGCACCCTAAATAACCCATCATAACTCGGACTGCCTTTAGCACTTTTCCCCTTATTATAAGGGTCATCTATTATTTTACTTATTTTTTCCCAGTCTAACAAACGGGTTAACTCAGTGAAAAAAAACTTTTTTATCTTTCTTGTATGTAAATCACAAATACTATCGGCTAAAGTAGGATGATGATATATTTTCATGACATAAATAGACTATCTTTTTAGATAAAATAACCGCTTAGTATGCTTGCTGAGCGTAGTCGAAGTATCACTTTTTTTATATCTACTATCTTTCATTACCTTGCAACGGTCTTGAGATTTTAATTTTCGGCAGCTGAGTACTTCGACTAAACTAAGTAAACACTTGTCGAAGTTTTGATATGGTTACCGGGCGCAATTAGAATAAGGAAGCGGTCTAAAGTGACCAGATCTAAAAGTCATTGCCGACTAAAGGTCTCATGTAATTACCTCGTCTGAATTCACTTAAAGTAATAGCAGTTGCCGCAGCGACATTTAGACTTTCCACAGTGTTATTCCCCCATTGCGGGATCGCAATTCTATGAGTAACCCGTTTTTCAACTTTCTTTGATATTCCATGAGACTCATTCCCTAAAATAATGATTCCTTTCGAAGGAAAACACTGCGTATAGATATTTTCTCCATCGAGAAATGTACCAAAAACAGTAAAGGGAAATTTTTCTAGAAAATATTCCAAATCGGTATAAGTAACCTTTACCCTTGTGAAAGAACCCATAGTTGACTGGATTACTTTAGGGGTGTAAAAATCTACAGTATCTCTCGAACTGATAATCTGTTCTATTCCAAACCAGTCTGCCAGCCGGATAATGGTACCTAAGTTTCCGGGGTCATTAATTCCATCTACCATTAATAGTAATTTCTCATAGTTAATTTTGGGCTTCTCATTTCTCATTGTGCAGACTGCCAAAACGCCATTAGGCTCTTTTAAATTGCTTATTTTTTTCAATTCTTCACAGGATACCGTTATTTTTTCAAAACTTCCCTCAAAGCGATTTTCATAAGTCTTCAGGCAAAAAAGCTGCTTAATTTCAAAAGTACTCTTTACTGCCTCTTCCACAGATTTCAATCCTTCAACTACAAAAAGGCGACTTTCGTTGCGTCCTTTCTTTCGTTTTAAAAATTGGATGAGTTTAATATAGTTTCGACTTAGCATAAACTTTTATTTAACAAAGAAAATAACCCCTGAGAGTTTTTCAAAAAGCAAGAATGCTGCAAAAAACACTTTAGCAATTGCAGGGCAATTCAGACAAAATACTTCCAAAAATATAAAAAACCTCTATAAAAAGCATTCTATAATCAATATGCTTTTTATAAAGGTTTATTAAGAGTTAAAAATTTTATTAGCTATAACAAAAGTATTGTTAATTTTTTACTTTCATTGTTTCATCATAGCCTTTTCTACTTCTACTCCAAGTCCTTGAGCTACTCCTATTCCAAGCTGCATACTTGCCCTGAAGAAATGGCATAACTGACGATTAATGATCTCATCTCGCTTGGGCCCGTTAATACCCCTCATAGATGCAACGATGTTGTTTACTGTATTTTTTTGTTCAGTAGGGGTCATTACCTGATCAAATAAATTACCGGGCTGTGTGAAATGATCATCATCTCCTTCGTTACGATCATAATACCCTACTTCAGTAGAATCTAAGTGATAATTCTCTCCTTTTCTTGATTCATCAAATTCCATGTTATCAAAACTGTTTGGAAAGTAATTAGGGGCATCTCCTCCGTTTCCATTGAAAACCATAGCACCGTCTCGGTTATAATTATTCACACTAAAAGGGCAACGGTTTACCGGTAGTGAATTATAATTTATACCTATTCTATAACGATGTGCATCCGGATAGGCAAAAATACGACCTTGCAACATCTTGTCCGGAGAAAAACCAATTCCATCCACTACATTGCTCGGAGCAAAAGCAGATTGTTCTACATCAGCAAAATAATTTGCCGGGATTTCGTTTAATTCCACTACTCCTACATCAATTAACGGATAATCTGAATGCGGCCATATTTTACTTACATCAAAAGGGTTCCAAGGAAAGTTTTTAGCTTGCTCTTGCGTCATTAGCTGAATCTTTAAATTCCATTTTGGGAAATCTCCTTTTTCGATGGCTTCAACCAGGTCTCTTTGAGCATTATCAGGATCTTCTCCTTTCATCTTCACTGACTCGGCATCTGTAAAATTTTGAACCCCCTGTGCTGTTTTAAAATGGAATTTTACATAGGTTCTTTCATTCTCTTTGTTTACCATTGAAAAAGTGTGCGAACCATAGCCATTCATATGGCGATAAGTTTTAGGTGTCCCTCTGTCAGACATTAATATCATGACTTGATGTAAAGACTCCGGGTTTAATGACCAAAAATCCCACATCATAGTAGCAGACTTACAGTTTGTTTTCGGATGACGCTTTTGCGTGTGAATGAAATCAGGAAACTTTTTAGCATCTTTAATAAAAAATACAGGTGTATTGTTTCCTACTACATCCCAAACACCGTCTTCGGTGTAAAATTTGATAGCAAAACCACGAGGATCTCTTTCTGCGTCAGCAGAACCTTTCTCTCCACCTACGGTTGAAAATCGTAAAAATACTTTCACCTCTTTTCCTATTTCTGAGAAAATTTTTGCCCGTGTATATTTTGTGACATCATGTGTTACGGTAAATTTTCCGTAGGCTCCTGTTCCTTTTGCATGCACAATACGCTCAGGAATTCGTTCCCGGTTAAAGTGGGCTAGTTTCTCTATCAAAAGGTAATCCTGTAATAATACAGGACCTCTTGGGCCCCCTGCGGTTTGCGAATCTTGATAATGATAAGCAGGAGTACCTGCTTCCGTTGTAAATTTCTTCTTTTTGTTTTCCATGACTTCTTTTCTTTTAGAGAATTTTATAAAAATTATTACAAGGCAAAAATAAGTACTATTATGTATTATGACTAAAATAATCTATCTTAAAAAACAATAAGACTATAATCAAAATTGATTATTTATTTTTATTAAATAGAGATTATCTATAGCGGAATGAGACCGTTGCAAAAATAATCTTAACGATAGAATGCAATTCATGAAGAAAAATTAACTGCAAATCATCAAAGCTAAATTCCAGAGCAATCTTTTGATAAGAAAAAAGTCTAAGGCTAAATATTTTCGTTTTTATGCTTTCTATATATTCTGCAAAGATCTCAGAATTTTAGATCATGCTAACTTGGAGTTTAGTTGCTAAAACACTTTTTGTAAAATTTTATTTTTGTATTTTAAGTCAAATTAATCATATTTGTGCCCTGTGAATTTTTCAAAAATGAAAAAAATACAATTTGTATTCCTTTTATTCCCTGTTTTATTTTATGCTCAAAATCTGACTACCTCTCCTTACTCAAGATTTGGTTATGGTGAATCTAAATTTGATAACGATTCGCGTATTAGCGCAATGGGGGGAATAGGCGTTACCTATTCTGATCCGCTGGGACGGGTTGTTAACTTCAGCAATCCGTCTGCTAATACTACGTTACTATATACCAGTTTTGAATGGGGGCTTAACATTGACTTAAATCAGTTAAAAAGCGAAATGGATACAGACAAAAACAGCTCATCTTATATAGCTAATCTTTCACTAGGATTCCTCGTCGGAAAAAGAATGGCGGTCGCTTTTGGTTTTCAACCTTATTCCGGGTTAGGCTATAATTGGACTCGCAAGGATGAAACTTCAATTGGCGATGGGAGGGAAAAGAGAATTTCAACCTCTGGTTTTCAAGGAGACGGGGGATTAAATGCTGCTAATTTTTCATTTTCCTATGCTTTTTTGAAAAAAAAAGAGCTAAGCATAGGAGTGACCGGGCAGTATATTTTTGGAAACTTAAATGACCGGCAAATCATTCGTATAAAAGGAAGTGATTGGATTACAGAAGAGATAAATCGAAATAATATCAAAGGCTTTACCGGAATACTCGGGGGATTATATAAATATGAAGTTAAGCGGAACAAGCAGTGGAATCTCGGCGCCTCTTATACCATAGGGACTCACCTAAAAAACGATTATGATTACAATTTGTTATCTTATGTAGAATACTTAAACGGTGCTCCCAATCCTGCTACATTAGATACAGTTTTATCTATTAAAAATCACAGTACTGTTAAATTACCAACTAAAATTTCTTTGGGGGTAGGCTATGAAAAACCCGGCCGTTGGATGATTGGAACTCAATACGATTTTGAGGAAACCTCTGTAGAAACTTTACGAATCTCAGAAGATGCACGATATAACGATGGATATCGTTTTGCCTTGGGAGGCTATTGGATTCCAAAAAGCACTTCTTATAAAAGTTATTTTGAAACGGTAACCTATCGTGCAGGGGTTTTTTATGAAAAAACCGGGCTTTCTGTGATAAATAATAATAAAAATTATCAAAATATTAATAACTTTGGCATAACATTTGGGATGAGTTTACCGATTGGAAAATATGATGTATCCATGCTCAATATAGCTGCCTGTATTGGGCAGAAAGGAACGACAAATAATGGGTTGATAAGAGAAAACTACGCCAATCTTAAGATTAGCTTCAACTTAAGCGGTAGATGGTTCAGAAGAAAAATTTATTACTAAAACAAGAACATAAAAAATGAAAATAAAAAGAATAATCATTCTATTAGGACTTTTGATAACGGGCTTATTTATTAATGCTCAAAATTGCCCTTCTTACTTTTCTTACGCAAATTCTGCACATTATAAAGCAGGAAAATATGCCCCATTATTTAAAAAATGGAAAGAAGCTTTTGACAGTTGTGTAGATACACGATTTGGAAAAAATATTTTAATAGATGCCCAGTATATCATTACTGCAGCTTTAGATGCGACTCCCGAAGGAACGCCTGAACGGAAAAAGATGGAAGAATATCTAATAAAAGCATTTGATAAAAATATAGAAAAATATCCTAACGAGGCTAATTATTACAAAGCCTTAAAGACTTCCTATCTAAAATATTATAAAATAGGCGCGCAGGAAGACTGGCTAAAAAGCTATGGCGAAGCATTTAGCAGGAATCCTTCAGATTTGCCTTCTTCTTCTATGTCTGATTATTTTTACTTAGCCCAACTTATGCTGAGTGAAAATAAAATCAGCTTCAATAAGATGCTATCCGTATATAATACCATTAAAAATGCTTTAGACAAAAACATTGAGCGCTCTAATATCGAAATCACAAAATTAGAAACCCTGGACTCTATCGGGTCTATTTCTAAAACAAAGAAGATTTCATTAAGCCAAAAAACTGAACAAAGAAAGGCATATATAAAATCTTATGAATATGTAGAGGGGAACATTGCCCGGCTTTACACATGCGATCGAGTTATCCCGCTTTACAAATCGGAATATGACGCGAAAAAAAATGATATTAAATGGCTAAACGAAGTCAGAGGAACACTTTTATATAAAAAATGTATTCAGGATACCGTATTTAATGAAAAAATACAAGCGCAATATGCTAAATTATATTGTGCAGCGAATCCTGAAAAATGTAAAACTAACATGACTTCTAAACCCGGAACAGCTAAAGCCGTGGTAACAGATAATTATAATAATGGACTTATTTTAATACAAAAAAGACGATACTCAAAAGCCGCACCTATTCTCTCGGGGGTAGCAAATGATTCAAGTCGGACTAAAAAAGTTCGTGCTCAGGCAGCGTATTATGCGGCTTATAGTTATTTAGAGTCCGGGAATTTAGGAAAAGCACGCTCGTTAGCCCAAAAAGCGGCTTCGCTTAGAGGCGGATGGGGCGAACCTTATATTATCGTGGCTTCAGCGTATGCCAAGGGCGCCAACAACTGTGGAAAAAGCTTATTTGAAAAAAAATCTACTTACTGGTTTTCTGCTGATGTAGCTCGAAAAGCAGCTCGAATCGATCCGAGAGTACGATCAAAGGCGAATAAAATTGCTGCTGATTTTGAAGCGGCAGCCCCCACGAAAACCGAGATGTTTAATGCTGGAGTAAAACCAGGTCAGACCATTAAAACCTGTTATGGAAAAACCGTTGCTCGATAATGGGGCTGTTGCAGAACACATAAAAAATTATGAAAAAGAAAGCATCTCGCCTCAAACTGCTTCCTTACTTCGACAAGTGGTTATTGAGCACAGTCGAAATATGGCTACTGAGTTTAGTCGAAGTACTCAGCTACCGAAAATTAAAATCCTCACAACCCGGCTCCGGTATTTAATTTTAGCGTATACTGACTTGAAGTTGATAGAGTGCTTTTTAAAACGGTCATGTATATTATTTTTTTTAAGTATCAGTGTTTTTTTTTTCAGTTGCTTTGAAAAAAAAAGCGATACTCAAGTCAACCTGAAAGCAAATTTAAATACGATTCCTACGCAAGAGATGTTTAATTCCCAAATCATCAGAACAGACTCGGGAAGAGCAGTTATGCAAATAAAGGCGCCAGTTATACAGTTTTTTGATTTTGACAAAAAAAAATCATATACCCTGCTTCCTAAGGGAGGGGAGGTGAAAAAATATAATATAAAAAGCGGAAGGTCGGTCTATATTCGATCAGATTGGGCAAAAATAGATAACAAAAAAGTACTTTATGAAGGAAAAGGAAATGTCGTAATCATCTCAGAAAATGGAGATACGATTAAAACAAATCATATTTTTTGGAATAGACGGCAAAATAAAGTATATAACCATGTAAAAACATATATTATTCGCCCCAATCGAGATTCATTAATTGCAAAAAAAGGATTAGAAGCGGATGATCAATTTAAAAATGTTAACTTGCGCAACACAGAAACCATTACAAAAAATGCCCAGTTAAAATAAAATGTCTTTACAAATTAGTTTAGGGGTTATTATAATCTGCATTCTTTTATCCGGATTTTTTTCAGGAATGGAAATAGCCTTTGTCAGTTCTAACCGAATGCACATAGCGCTTGAAAAAAAGCAGGGAAACTTATCGGCAAGATTAATTTACGGGTTATCAAAAAATCCAAAAAAGTTCATTACTACCATGTTAATTGGGAATAATGTGGCATTGGTAGTTTATACCATTTTTATGACTGAGTTTATTAAAACCACTTTATTCAGTCACTCTTTATTAAATGAATTCTGGATTTTATTGATTACGACGATTATTTCTACCCTGATCATTTTGATTTTTGCAGAATTTTTTCCTAAGTCAATTTTTAATATTTATGCAAATAAACTTTTACTGTTTTTTGCTGTTCCTGTTTTTCTTATCTATCACTCCGTTTCTTTTCTAACCACTTTTATTATGTGGATTTCTAATTGTATCCTTCAGCTTCTTGGAGAAAAGCGTGAGGGATATGAAAAAGCATTTGATAAAAAAGATTTGGAATTTTATATACATGAGCAGATAGAAGGCGTGGAAGAAGAAAAATTAGACTCAGAGATTCAAATCTTTCAGAATGCGTTGGAATTTAAAGAAATTAAGGCACGAGAATGCATGATTCCACGCAAAGAAATAGTCGCTATGCCGCTAAAGACGACCATAAAAAAAGTGATTGAAAAATTCGTAGAAACCGGGCGCTCAAAAATTATTATTTATCATGAATCTATAGACAATATAATAGGTTATGTTCATTCTTTTGAATTGTTTAAACGACCTGAGCATATAAAAAATATCCTGCTTCCGGTTGAGTTTGTACATGAAACAACTACTGCCAGAGAAGTTATGAACCGGCTAACAAAAAAACGTAAGAGTATAGCAATCGTTTTGGATGAATATGGCGGAACTTCAGGACTCCTTACTATAGAGGATATTATAGAAGAACTTTTTGGAGAAATTGAGGATGAGCACGACAAAATAACGCTTACCGAAGAAAAAATAAGTGAAAATAAATACCTGTTTTCAGCTCGCTTAGAAGTAGATTATTTAAATCATCAATATAAATTAAATCTTCCCGAGCATGAAGCCTATGAAACATTAGGGGGGCTTATTGTGCATATAGCTGAATCTATCCCTGAAAAAGGCGCACAAATTTCAACAGAAAATTTTATTTTTATTATCAAAAAAGTATCTCAAGCTCGCTTAGATGAAGTAATATTGATTTATCAAGAGGGTGAAAATGGTTAAGCCTTTTTATATTTCATATTGAAGTTGTAAATTCGCCAGCTAAACAACAGAATTTTAAAAAACTAAATCATGTCAATTTTAGGAAGTATTCGTAAAAACTCATGGTTACTTTTAGTTGCGATAGGTATGGCGTTACTCGCCTTTGTTATAAACCCAAGCGCATTAAAAAAACTTGGGCTTAGAAATGCTGACGCCGTTGCAAAAGTAAACGGAGATAAAATAACGTTAGATCAATTTAACGAAACGACTACCCTTTATAATTTAACCTCAGGCGGTCGTCTCAACAATCGTACCATTCAAAATGCGGCATGGAATGAACTTGTACAGCAAAAACTATTTAATCAGCAGGCAGATGAATTAGGCATTAAATCTTCCCCTGATAATAAACAATTTTGGGATGAAGTGCAAAAAATATTGGGTTCGCAGGCAAAACAATTTGAACAAAACGGTGCGTTCAATATTAATCTTTTTCAAAGACAGGAGGCGCTTGCAAAACAGCAACAAAATTCGCGTGCCTTGTCCTTCTTCCAGTGGGTAAGAACCCGTGCTAATAAAGCTGTTTTAGAAAATAACTATATCGGAATGATTCAAAAAGGCCTTCTGATAACGGACAAAGAACTCAATAGCGCATACGAAAATGAGTATGCAAGTGCTAATATTCAATATATTTATATTCCTTATTCTACTTATCCGGGCATTAAAGATATTAGGATATCAGATAAGCAGATCAACGCTTATGTGAAAAAACATAAGAAAAAATTTGACCGCCCGGAAACCCGCAATTTAAAATATGTTATTTTAAATGTAGCCCCTTCTGCAAGAGATCGATTAAAAATAAGGAGCGAACTGGAAAAATATCTTCATGATTTTACCGAGAAAAACCCGGTTACTCATAGGATAGATTCTGTAGAAGGATTTAAAAATACTAAAAATAACAAAGATTTTGTCCAACAATACTCTGAAGGAGAGTATTCAGAAGGATTGGTCTTTGATAAGGATCATTTCGACAAAAATGTTTTAACCTTTGCTAAAAAGTCTTCGATTAATGAAGTTTATGGTCCCTACGAAACAAATGGTATTATGGCGTTATCAAAGTTAGTTGCTAGAAAGCGTGTTTCAGATTCCATTAACATTAGCCATATTTTAATTTCTTATAAGGGGGCAGCAGCTAAAATTCCTAAAGTATCATTAACAAAAGAACAGGCCAAAGCCAAGGCCGATAGTCTTTTGACTATTGTAAAGGCAAATCCAAAAAACTTTGGAGAAATCGCCTTAAAAAATTCAGATTTTGAGCAATCCAGTTTGCGAAAAGGAAACCTTGGCTGGTTTCGCTACAATGATATTTTAAGACAATCTGTTCCGTTTAAAGACTTTGTTTTAAGCCATAAGCAGGGTAATATAGGGCTTATTGATGCCCCGGAAGGATTTCAAATCATTAAAATAGATGAAAAGAAAGCACCTGAGACAGGCTATCAATTTGCTAATATTGTCAGAAAAATAGTGCCTTCTAAGGAGACGACAGATAGTATATTTAATCTTTCAAGAAAAATAGCTGAATCCTTTAATGGTAAAGACTCGGCTCAGGTTAAGAAAAAAGCGGATCAATTTAAAGTCAACTTAGTTAACCAAGTTAATTTAGCTCAATTCAAAGCTAATCCTATTGATTTTACCGCGTTATCTTCCTCAGGAAATAACGAGGCTGCAGAACAAATAACGAAATGGGCATTTAACGATGATACGAAACTTAAAACTGCCGAAGCATTTGACCTGACAAACGGCAATTATATAATCGCCTATTTGACAGCAAAGAATCCTAAAGGATTGATAGGTGCAAGGCAAGCACGCGGGCAGGTTGAACCTATTTTAAAAAACAAGGCGATTGCTAAGAAAATTATAGCCGCCATTGGTGTAAATAAGGATTTAGATACGATAGCTAAAACAACCAAACAGAAAATAAAAACGGCTAACAATGTTAGTTTTTCACGCCCTGTTATCTCAGGAATAGGCAGCGCTGATGTTGCCATAGGCACTGCTTTTAGCCAGAAGGTAGGTACCACTTCCGCGCCAGTTAAAGGAAAAAATGGTGTTTTTATAATAAAAACGCTGTCGGTGAATAAGGCAGTCGAAAATGAAAAAAATAAAACAACATTAAAAAATCAACTAAAACAAACGCAGGGCAATAGACTTATAGAGACGGTTACAGATGCACTAAAAGAAATTTCTTCTGTTGAAGATTTACGCGGAACCCACCCAGCGTTTAACCGTTGAAATAAATAGCAATAGTACTATAACAAGAATAAAAAAAGTGAAAAATGTATCCTAAATTGATAGGGATTGACCATATACACATTTATGTTGCTGAAAAAAATGTTGCTGAAAAATGGTATGCAGAAAACCTTGGTTTTACAAGAATAATCAATTTTGAATCATGGAATGTAGATGAAGGCCCTTTATTTATAGGAAATGATTGTATTCGCTTAGCGTTATTTGAGTCAAAATCTTCTCAAAAAACAACCATAGCTTTTGGCGCAGATAGTAAAAACTTTATAGCATGGAAAATTCATCTAGAAAACAATTCCATTCCTTTTACAGTTGTTGATCATGATCTATCTTGGTCTATTTACTTTAAAGACCTTGATGATAATCCTTTTGAAATAACGAGCTATGAGTATGATGAACTTGTAAATAATTTGAATAAAGAAACTTAATCTATTGGCTCAACTCATTTTTTCATTCTATATTATTTCCATACTTTTTAGAAGCACCTAGTTTACAATACGGGCCTTCAAAGAAACCTTTTATCACTTTAAGAGACCGTTGCAAAAAGCACTTTAGCTGGTAAAATGCAACGCGCGATAAAAATTAAACGCCGGAGTAACCTCTTGGGTGTGGAGGATTTTAATTTTTTGAGAAGGAAGCCGTTTGAAGCTAAATGCTTTCTTTTTCATACTTTTTTATGTGTTCTGCAACGGTCTCTCGCTATAAAAAGAATAAAAAAGTGAAAGGTGTATCCTAAATTAACAGGCATAGACCATATAAAGACCGTTGCAAAAAGGTTAAATTCGGTTTCTAATCTTTCTTTGAGCCCATTGCAAAAAGCACGCTAACAAAAAAATGCAACGCTCGATAAAAATTAAGCACCGGAGCAACCTAATGGGTGTGGAGGAGTTTAATTTTTTGAGAAGTACGCTGTTTGAAGCGAACTGCAAGTCAGCGTTGGCTAAAGGTCTTGGTCTCTTTATTAAAGGGGGTTTGCGGGGTGGTGCGTTAGGGATAGCAGCGGTATACTTTTTCTTGGGGCAACCTCTCGTCCCAAGAAAAAGGGAACGCCAAAAAAGAAATGAGAAAACTTAGAACCCTTTAGCTCAAACTGACCTGCAGCTGCAAAAATGTTTTTTGAGAAAGGCTTGGTTAATTAATTTTGTTAATGACTGATGTTAGATAGTACCCTTTGGATAGGTTATCTTTGATTTTACTTACATTTGCTTTAAATTGCTTATATTCTTCTTTTGACAACTCAGCTAATTTTATATCCATATCATATAAAGAACTAACGGCTATCCCTATTTTATTTTCTAAAATGAATTCTGCTGCAGCTGCTTTATCCCAAATAATTATGGGCATATCGCATTGTAAATAAAGGGATAATTTATGAGGATTATTATATTTTAAATATTTAGCTGTTGCTTTTCCTGCAGTTAAGCCCCCGCAGGTATCTAATAAGTCGCCATACCATACTAAGCCAAAATCTCCATCAATATGGTCTATTACTTCGTTTGATGGATATTTCCCCTTATAGGTAATCATTGTATTGTTTTTATCCTTCACATAAATTTTATTAAAATCTGCTCCGTAAACATCAAGTTTAAAGTTTGTTCCGCTTAAGTTATCAAATTTGTAGATAAAACTTTTTTTACCTCCTATTCCTCCGGCAAATACAATTCTATATCGTTTATAATCAATGGGGGTTCGTATTTGTTTTGCGCTAGGGTTGTGTAGGTAATCAAAAATACCTAATGCAATAAGTTTTGCGTTACAATTATTCTCAATAAACCATTTTTTCATTGGCTGGTTATGCACAATTAAAACATCAGATTTAGATAATATAGAAATTTCTTCAATCGTAGATAATTTTCTATCCTTTAGGGCATAAGAATCATGAATTATTGTAATAATTTTACATTTCTTCCATCTTGCTATGCAAAGTACATACCTATAAAACTTGCTTAAAGGATATTGTATGCAGAGTGTACTTTTTCTTTTCAATCGAATCAAAGCCCATGTAATCCCTAATGCACTTATCGTCGTTCCTAAAATGGCATTAGAAATCCAAGTTTGCTTAAATCCAATATTTATCCAGCCATTTCTTTTCAAGATTGTTTCACAGTCCATTTTTGCCTTTCCAGCAGCATCAAACTTTGACCGATAATTCCTTGCTATATAATATTTATTCATATACTTTTTTACTTAAAAAATTCGCTCACATCTTTTAATGCAGCATCAATTGTATCATCCATATCATAATACTTATAGTCGGCTAATCGACCTCCAAATATATATTTATGTGAAACTTGAGAGGATAGCTCATGATACTTAGATAACATTTCTGTATTCAATTTATCATTTATTGGGTAATATGGTTCATTATCCTTACTAAATTCATGGGGATACTCCTTAGTGATTACTGTCTTTTCCTGAGTTCCAAATTCAAAGAACTTATGCTCTATAATCCTTGTATAAGGAATATTTTTATCCGTATAATTTATAACCGCATTTCCTTGATAGTTTGTATCATCTATAAGTTTAGTTTCAAAATATAGGCTACGATACTCTAATTTTCCAAATTGGTAATTAAAAAATTGATCAATTTTACCGGTATATAAAATTATTTCTCCTTTTTGATCGAATGCCTCTCGCTGATCAAAATAATCAATTTTTGTATGAACTTCAATCCCCTCCAATAGTCCTTCGATGAGTTTATTATACCCTCCTATGGGGATTCCTTGATAGTCATCATTGAAATAATTATTATCGAATGTAAACCTAAAAGGAAGTCGTTTAATAATAAATGCTGGAATTTCAGTAGCAGGCCTTCCCCATTGTTTTTCGGTGTAACCTTTAATAAGGGTTTCATAAATATCTTTTCCTCCAAGGGATAGTGCTTGTTCCTCAAGATTTTTGGGCGTAATTTTAGTGTACTCTTTTCTTTGTTCTTCAATTTTTTGCTTTGCTTCTGCCGGAGTTTTCACTCCCCAAAGTTGATAAAACGTATTCATGTTAAAGGGTAAATTATACAGTTTTCCTTTATAGTTTGCTACCGGAGAATTGATAAATCTGTTAAACTCGACAAACTGACGCACATAATTCCACACTGTTTTGTTGCTGGTATGAAAAATATGAGCACCATATTTGTGCACATTTATTCCTTCCATGTTTTCACAGTAGATATTCCCACCAATATGATTGCGTTTATCAATTACCAATACTTTTTTTCCGCGCTTATTCGCCTCGTGCGCGAAAACAGCACCGTAAAGCCCGGCTCCTACAATAACAAGGTCGTATTCAAATTTTTTCATTATTTTGATCATTTTAAGTCCCTTACATGACATGACCTCAAATAAGAAATGTATTGATTATTAATATTTTAATGAGTTCAATCATAAAGAATTGATGACTAATAATAATTATTTTTAGCACGAATACCTTCATTATTAATACTTTGAATGTATCAATAGTTTCTTCTATGGAACTTGTATGGGCAAAAAATAATCAACGATTTTTTATTAAATATAAGTAAACTGGAAAATGGTCAGAATATCCGCCAGCATACTTACTAAACGAGTAGGTACGGAATGGATAGCCTTTATATTTTCCAGAAGATTGTGTTAAATAATTCGGTTTAAAAATTCCGTATTGAAATAACTTATAGGTCGTGTAATCTCTATCAAGAAGTGCTGGTGTCATCATAAGTTGGTCAAGAGTGTCCCAATGGTCGCGATAGGCTTCCGTACCACCACCTTTTTTTGCAATGCCCTCCATCGTATTATATAAAACCCCTCTTTTTTTAGATAGTCTTTTATTTCCTACTGTTTTAAGATGTAATTTTATCGCTTCTTCAAAAGGGCCTTCATTAAAATCCCCCATAGTAATAATTTTAGCCCCTGGCTCGTCTTTTTCAATCTCTTCTATAACCGAACGACAAGCTTTTGCCGCCTTCACACGATTTTTTTCAGTAATTTTTTCGCCTCCTCGTTTTGAGGGCCAATGATTGACGATAAAATGGATTTTCTCTCCATCTAAATAACCAGAAACCCGTAAAATATCACGGGTATAAATTCGCTTACTATTCCTTTGGTAAATAACTACCGGATAAGGACGGGCATAAGTAACCACAATTTTTTTCTTCTGATAAATCAAGCCAACATCTATTCCCCTTGCATCAAAAGAATTAAAGTGTACCATTTCATAGTCATATTTTTTTAAAGCCGGCTGACTGATAAGTTCCTGTAAAACATGCTCATTTTCTAACTCAGATAACCCAATAATTACCGGGGCATCTCCTGTTTTCTTGCGGCCTATTTCTGAAAGAACTCGAGCAATATGTTGTAATTTTTCCTGATATTTAGCAATCGTCCAATTTTTTTTTCCTTGTGGAGTAAATTCCTTGCTCAAAATTAAATCGCGCCGCACCTTCTTCCCTTTCAGCTTAGCATAAGTTAATTCTTCTTTATAAGGCTTAGCCTCTAATGCTGCAGCGCTATTTTTATCTACACTTATATGATAGCCCTTCTCCCAATAGTTTTTGGTGCCGTCAATAATCTCTGTAGATTCGATAGTGTCAAATAGATTCTCAACGTTATAAAAAGCAACCGTGGCCAATTTATAGGATTTTTGTGCCTGTATCTGCCCTAAAAAAGCACTTGCCCCAAACCATAATAATAGAAAATATCTTTTCATAAACCTATCAAAATAAACACAGTGAGAACCTTGAAAAGACCTCAGCATTATTTTTCACAGGCTAAGATAGAAAAAATATTTAATAAGAGACCTTTACAAAGATTTTTTAAAGTAACGAGACCTTTGCAAAAAATAGGATCTCTCTTTTGTGGTTTACTTGAGCCCCAGCATGATTTACTTCAAACCTTTATAAGTTTTGCTCAACTCTCCTTGACAAGTTGCTCAACTCTCCTTGACAAGTTACCCAACTCTCCTTGATAAGTTGCTCAACTCTCCTTGATAAGTTGCTCAACTCTCCTTGATAAGTTACCCAACTCTCCTTGATAAGTTGCTCAACTCTCCATGGAGAATTTCTATAAGGGGCTTTAAAATTTATTTTACCTTTTCTTTGGGTGCATTTTCCATCGCTTCGAGGATGCGCTTGCCGGCGCGGTAATTGACCTTTAGTTTTTTAATACTTTGTGCACTCACTTCTTTTTCTGTGCCCGAAAGATGGCTTGATAGCGAGGGATACAATGAGCCCAGAGGCTCAAAACGCACAATTTTTCCTTCTGCCAGTTTATTTTGTATCACATTCTCTAAACCGATGATGACACCGTAAATATCAGGTTCAGACAGCGCACTAAATTTTTCAATTTTGAGACCTTTAGTTTGCGCTGACTTTTGCCGTTCGCTTCAAACGGCGCCCTTCTCAAAAAATTAAAATCCTCCACACTCATTAGGTTGCTCCGGTATTTAATTTTTATCGGGCGTTGCATTTTTTTGTTAGAATGCTTTTTGCAACGGTCTCTCTGCTTTTTTACATCGTCAAATATTCAAAATATGATTTTATTGATTTATGGGAATAGCCTTCTACAATTATAACTGCTATAAAAAGTATCATAACCGAAAATGCTACTCCATGCCAAAATGGCTTTTTTACAACCCAAACAATCAATAATGAAAGGATGATAAAGCTACCAAATATAATTTGATAAATAGGATAATCTTTGACAACCTTTTGCATTCTCTCTGTCTCCACTTTTTTAAATTCACTTTGATTTTTTTGATAAAGCGCTGTTTGGCTTCTGAGCAGTTTGGTTTCTGTAGTTCGATAGCCAGCCCCGCCGCTAATTATGAGCAATCCACAAATTGCCGCTCCTATTTTTAAGCCACTTGATAATTGACTTGAGCCTGAAAAATGAAATAAAATAGCAATGACTAGAAGTCCTATTCCAATTAGAATGAATTGTGTACCAACTGCTTTTTGAGATGCTATATACGCTTGAAATTCTTGTATTATTTCCATGTTATTAAAAATTTTTGTCCTTTGAATAAAGTTCGATTTTATTTTTTCTTTTTTATATTCAAATATACCAGCGCAGGAATACTTATTAGGTCTACCATAATCAAATAGGGATCAATTTCCCAAAGCGGTGAACTTTCACGAGCAATTAAGACACAACTCAAACCAATTATATTGATAATCAAGATAATTAACAATAAATTAGTTTTTCCACAAAGCATATTAATTCCAAAGAAAAAATATAAAATACCAAAAAGGATTCCTCCAATAGCCACTAGTTCAGATAAGGGAGTTGTAGCGAATCCAAACATATAGACCAAATGTGCAATGCCTGCGCATGTCATTATGAAACCTTCAATTTTTAGAATTTTATGGTAGTTCATGAGTTGTTATAAGGGTACTGTTCCCAGTTTGGCACCCAACAAATCAGAGTATGCATAATTACCAAGATGAATAACCTTGCCCATCCATACCTGTAATAGCCATGGTAAATAACAAAAATGGAGAGAATTACCGTTTGCATAAAATTAATGAATTCACTATCCATAATTGAATTAAAAAAAGCCTGCATAAAAGCGAGTACTACTAACAGGATCATGGTAGCGTAAAATACTTTAGATGATTTCATAATAATTTAACTTTAGTTAGTTTATTTTATTTCATTATAAGTTATCCCATGAGGTCCAAATAGTGGCCCTATCCTGTCATATTTTCTAGCATTGTTCTCACATCATACTTATCATCCCCCACATAGCGGGGGGCTATTTTGGCAAAGGCGTTTCTGATTTCATCGTGCCTTTCCTGAATCCTTACAATGTTGTAAGCGTGGGAAACTACATAGAATTCACCCCGCTTCAGTTGCTTTATTACCAGTGCTACATATTCATCTGTATCCATACCGGGAGCTACAGATTCGGTCATTTCAGACGTTACATACCCGGGACAGATTAAAGCCACATCAATAAAATCGGGGACCTCCTCCCTTAGCATGTCACATATCGCGTGCAAAGCATGTTTGCTCGCCCCGTAGGCACTGGAATTTGGAACAAACTTGTATAGAGAGTTTTCCGAACCTAGGCTGTAAATAGCGGCAGGAGTACCTTGTTCAATAAATCGTTTACCAAATACTTTAATACCGTGAATGACTCCAAATAAATTGATACTCATTACTCTGTGGAATTCTTCCATCGGGGTATCAATGACGGGTACAAAATTCTGACTGACACCCGCATTATTTACAATCACATCACAATGACCATAAGTATCCCATGCGAAATCAGCCAATGCTTCAACTTGCTCTATTTTAGAGACGTCACAAATTTTTCCTGATGCTTCGTAGCCCATATCTTTAAGTTTTAAGACAGCGCCAGTTACTTTATCTTCTCGAATTCCACAAATCACTATTTTAGCACCTTCATTGCCGAATTGCTTAGCGAGGGCAAACCCAATTCCTGTTGCACCTCCAGTGATGACGATTACTTTATTTTTGAAATTTTTCATGAATAGAAAATTTAAATTGATTATTAATTTAGATTAAATGTCTTGAAAACTAATTGATCAAATGCTTCATCATTCATACTGGCTTTGGCGTTTACCAGTTCCTTAGCATCTTTACCCACCACATATCGAATTTTTGGGCTTTCACTTTCCAAAGCATCTATCATGGCGACCGATACGGGTTCAGGAGTAGGTGCTTTAGCATGATTGGCTTTATATTGGGCAACAAATTTTTCTACCAATTCTTTGTAGTCTTCTCCTGCATTGATTTGCTCAAATTGCTTGAAAACCACATCTGAAAATCCAGTATGAAAAGAACCGGGTTCAATAATGGATACCTTGATTCCAAATTGGTGCACCTCTTGTCGTAAGGCATCTGAGATGGCTTCAACAGCGTGCTTGGAAGCGGCATACCACCCGCCCAATATGCTGGCAAACTGGCCCACAATAGAACTGGTAACAATGATTCTACCCGAGCGTTGTTTACGCATGTGTGGCAGAACCGACTGAATGAGATTTGCTGCACCCCAAACATTTACTTCAAATAGCTTTTTAGCACGATCGATATCAATGGTTTCTATCAAGTCGTAAGTAGCGTAACCTGCATTATTGAAAAGAGCATCAATTTTTCCGGTATCCGCGATGAGTTGAGATACCCCATTTTTTACCTGTTCTGAATTGGTAACATCCATTAGCAATTTCTGCATTCCTTTTTCTTCGAGGTCTGCCATGCCATCGTAGTTAATATCTCCGCCATAGACGGTGTATCCTTTAGCTAGCAATTGTTCTGCTAATGTTCTTCCCATTCCTGAAGAAACTCCTGTAATTAAAATTATTTTGCTCATTAGTTTATTTAATAGTTTGACTTGGTAATATTGCATCAAGAAGGCCATAACCCATCCATCTTTTAGCGAATTTGGCGAACTTCGCATCCATGTTTGGACAATACCTTCTTCTTGGATTAGAACTTTGTGCAGCATGTAAGACTGCTTTTGCAATGGTATTTGGAGAGGCTCCTTTATCAATACCTTTTCCCCATTTTTCTCGGAAATTTTTCATTTGAGTTTTATAAGGCTCGGCATTGGGGTGTTTTTCGCATTTGTCTAGATAAGGAAAACTACCATTATCAATATCCGTATTTACATAACCGGGTTCAATTAACGATACCTTGATTCCAAATTCTTTTACTTCCATTCTTAAGCCATCCCCAAGACCCTGTTGAGCATGCTTAGTAGCAGCATACCAAGGCATACATGGAAGCGAAACATGACCTGCACTTGACGAAGTAATAATAACTCTACCAGACTTTTGTTTCCTCATATGTGGTAACACAGCAGTAAGAACTCTAGCATTGCCCAAGACATTAACGTCAAATTGATAACGGACATCTTCAATATTTTGAAGTTCAACCGGACCTAATAGACAGAATCCTGCATTGGCAAACAGTATATCAATTTTGCCTTCATTCTTTATGATTGTATTGACCGTATCATTTACTTCCTTGTCGCTTGTAACATCGCAGTGTAGAACTTTTGCACCTTTCTGTTCAAGGTCATTCATCAATTCAACTCTTCTCGCTGTAGCATAAACGGTAAACCCTTTGTCAAGCAAAAGAGAAGTTGAAGCATGACCAATTCCTGTAGATGCGCCGGTTATAAAAACTACTTTTTTTTCTTTCATGCTAAAATTATGTTTTTTAATTTTTTTATAATTTTGGACAAAGATACTAAAAAAGGGAAAAGTCTAATTTATCAAATAATTTCAAATTCTTTCTTTTTAATAGAAGTAGTAAAAATTGCGCGATCAGATTGAATTTACATCAAATGATGGTAAGTACACGCTACGGATACAATCTTTACAAGAGCAAGGACATTTACAATCTAAGTTTGAGACCGTTGCAGAACACATAAAAAAGTATGAAAAAGAAAGCATCTAACTTCAAACGGCGTCCTTCTGAACAAATTAAACTCCTCCACACCCAAGAGGTTGCTCCGGTGTTTAATTTTTATCGGGCGTTGCATTGTATGGTCTAAAGTGCTTTTTGCAAGGGTCTTTATTCATTTAATTAATCAAATGATTAAGTCTTCTTTTTTGTTTTTTCTTTCTTTGAGTAAACTCTTAAAGCCTCCTTTTTCGTTTTTTCTTGCTTTGAGTAAACTCTCAAAGCCTCCTTTTTTGTTTTTTCTTGCTTTGAGTAAACCCTCAAAGCCTTCTTTTTCGTTTTTTCTTGCTTTGAGTAAACCCTCAAAGCCTTCTTTTTCGTTTTTTCTTGTTTTGAGTAAACTCTTAAAGCCTCCTTTTTCGTTTTTTCTTGCTTTGAGTAAACCCTTAAAGCCTCCTTTTTCGTTTTTTCTTGCTTTGAGTAAACTCTTAAAGCCTCCTTTTTCGTTTTTTCTTGCTTTGAGTAAACCCTTAAAGCCTCCTTTTTCGTTTTTTCTTGCTTTGAGTAAACCCTCAAAGCCTCCTTTTTCGTTTTTTCTTGTTTTAATCAAATGATGAAAGCATAAAAAGAGACCTTTAGCTTGCGCTGACTTACCGTTCATTTTAAACAGCTTCTTTCTCAAAAAATTAAACACCGGAGCAACCTAATGGGTGTGGAGGATTTTAATTTTTTGAGAAGGGCGCCGTTTGAAGCTAAATGCTTTGTTTTTCATGTTTTTTATATGTTCTGCAACGGTCTCGTATTATTATGGGGATAAAAAGCATTATGTTCCCGATGAAGAAGGTCTGGTACTTGGGGGATTAAGCACGAAAGCAAGTGTAAACGAGGGGAGCAATTTACAGGAGGTTTTGCAGGCTGCAGACCTGCCATCGGGGATTCCCTTAAAAGGGGATAAGGGCTATGAATCAGAGAGAAATGCGAGTTTGTTAAACAAGAGAAAGTTGAAGAATCATATACTGAAGAAGGCAAAAAGGGGAAAGCCATTAACGGATTTTGAGAAGAAGTTCAATAAACGAATAGGGGAAACAAGCTTTAAAAAGGTTACTGAGTTTATCGAAGTATAGAATGCACATTCGGAAGTATAAAGCGATGGTTTTCAGGCGGGGTGGCAAGATATACGGGGATAGCAAAGATGCATACGCAAAACCTAATGGAGGCGATAGGGTATAATTTATATCGAAGTCCGGGCTACTTGCGTCTAATCGTTAAAAAACAGTGAAAAACCTATCAATAAGTGAGTAGGTAAAATAAAAAAACGAATTTAACCTTTTTGCAACGGTCTTGAAACTTGCGAGCATAACTCATAGGAATGTTCGCGCTACCTATTCAATCACAGTCAATATCTTCATAGTAAACCTCATTAATTTTACTTTATAAACCTAATATTTTATAAATTTTTATACTTGTTTTATTAATACTTGTTAATATTAATTTTATTGCGCTTAGTTATTGTAATAAATATTATAAATGTTTTATTATTACAATATTATATTTTATAATTCGCCTATAAAAATTTAACTATGTGTTAAAGTGTTTAAATTATTTGGTATTACTAATCGTTATTTTGAATTTTGTGTAATAACTATTAAAAATATCAAAGATGAAACAGAAAAACTTTCTCACAAGCGTAACAGTATTATTAGTTGTGTTCAATATGAACGCACAAGTAGGGATCGGTACGGATAAACCTGACACTAACACTGCATTAGATGTAAATGGAAAAGTGAAAATTAGAGATCTCCCTCAAAACCAAAATCAAGGGGGTAAGCATCAATTAATTGTAGTTGATAGCGTGGGAAATTTAAAAAGATCAAATGGTATTAAGGAATTATACAATCACACAGAATATAATTTGATCCTTCAGGTAGCTCTAAAAAATTCATTAACATGCAAAGAATTAAATTGCTACTCTACAGATAGTAAAGTAGTTCCTTTTGATAATATTGTAAGCCCGGATAAAAATTTGTATGATATTAATAATCATGAATTTATTGTGCCATCTAATGGGTTATATCTTATACGCGCAGCCTTAGGAATTACATACCAAGTCGTTGATAATACAGGTAATATTAGTAATAACAACTTCTCCCTAGCTTTTTCCATTGGTGTTAATAAAATGAATTATTTATTTTTTACTTTTCTTGACGTTCATGGTGTTCGTAATCGTCTTCAAAACTTATATAGAGATGTTACGTTACCTCTAAAAAGGAATGATAGAGTTCGTATTATGTTCTCTGGTTTTGATACAGGAGGGCTCCTATTTTTAAAAGATTTTCAAGCGACAAACAAGTGGGGTTATTCCTTTATTGAAGTGTATAAATTACTGTAGTATTTAACATAAGATAATATATTCTGGCGTAACCGATTTATGCTTTACGCTGTATTTATCCTTTCGATATTTTGAAAAGGTACCGGGATTTATTTTTCGTTGGTACAAACAAAAAGAAACGCTTACCGAATTACATACTCAGAGAACTTTAACTTACGCTGATTTGCCCTTGTAAAAGCAATTTAGCTAATAAACGCAACGCCCAAGACTGTAAAATCAGCGCAAGCTAAAAATTAAACATCAGCGCAAGTTTTTAGGTGTGGAGGATTTTAATTTTTTTGAGAAATACGCCGTTTGGGGAAAGATGCTTTAGCTTTTATGCTTTTTTATGTAATGCTGCAACGGCAAATCAGCATAAGCTAAAAGTTTCGCTCATATTAAAAGGGAAGATCTTCTTCAGGCCCTTCTTCTAAATCAGTACTTTCCTTGGTGATGCCGAAAGCATCTTTAGGCGAAGGGGTTAGTATAGGGCCTTTATTCATACTTGATTCAATGGATTGGACGCCGTTATTAACTAAAAAGTTTTCATCTAGATTATCAAACTTGGCTTGCGCTCCGATAAAACGAAGGCGAATATGATCTAACCCCCCGTTTCGGTGCTTAGCAACAATAAATTCCGCTTGGCCTGTGCAAGGTGTTGAATATTCATCATCCCATTCGGTTATGCCATAATATTCTGGGCGATAAATAAAACAAACAATATCTGCATCCTGTTCGATAGCACCCGATTCTCGCAAATCAGACAGTAATGGCCGTTTGCTGCCCCCTCTCGTCTCTACTGCCCGGGACAACTGCGACAAGGCAATGACCGGAATATTTAGTTCTTTAGCGATAGATTTTAAGGAACGTGAAATCATAGAAATTTCCTGCTCACGGTTTCCGTTATGATTATTCCCAACGGTCATCAACTGTAAGTAATCTATAACAATACACTCTACTTGATGCTGTGAAACTAACCGACGACATTTGGCTCGAAGGTCGAAAATAGACAGGGCGGGTGTATCATCAATAAAGATAGGGGCGTCTTCTAATTTTTTTACTTTAGCATAGAGTTGTTTCCACTCGTAATCTGCTAAGGTTGCCTTTCTAAGTTTTTCTGAATCAATACCCGTTTCCCCCGAAATTAAACGGGTAACTAACTGAACCGATGACATCTCTAAAGAGAAAACCGCTACACCTTTTTTATATTGTATCGCTATATTTTTTGCCATAGACAGTACAAAAGCGGTTTTCCCCATTCCGGGACGAGCTGCCAAAATAATCAGATCAGAACGCTGCCAACCCGCTGTTAATTGGTCAATTCCGGTAAATCCGCTGGGGATACCGCTTAAACCCTCTTGTTCAGAAACTTTTTTTATTTTTTCAATCGCTTGTGCTACTAAACTATCCGCTCTTTCAGAGGCTTTTTTAAGATTCCCGTTCGTTATTTCAAATAATTTATTTTCTGCATCGTCTAACAAATCGAAAACATCGGTCGTTTCATCGTAGGACTCGTCGATGATCTGCGAGGAAATTTCAATGAGCCGTCGCTGGATGTATTTTTGCTGAATAATGCGTGAATGATATTCTATATGCGCGGCCGATGAAACTTTCTGAGAGAGTTGAACCAGATAATAGTCCCCTCCTATATCGTCTAATTTTCCGCTGCTACGCAGCGCATAAGAAACCGTTAGAATATCTATCGGCTGGGATTCGTTAAAAAGGGTTTTTATCGTTTTATAAATTTCCTGATGTTCCGGCTTATAAAAAAAATCAGGCTCCAGAATATCAATGGCTTCGTTTAATCCTTTCTTGTCAATCATAAGCGCTCCCAGCACAGCTTCTTCTAAATCAATAGCTTGCGGTGGAACTCTGCCTTTTTCAAGTAAAAAAGTATTCGTTTTTCTTTTAATGGATTGAACCGTAGGTTTTTTTTCAATCATTGGAGGACAAAGTTAAGAAAATAATCTATGAATTTTTTAATTTGTTGAAAATAATTATAACTACTATATTGCAACTGTTTAATATAGGATACCTTTGCAGAATAAATGAAAAATATAAACGCTAAAGCATTTAGCTTCGCTTACTTGCAGCTAACATCAAACTGCTTCCTTATCAAAAAATTAAAATCCTTTCAACCATTAGGTTGCTTTGGCATTTAATTTTTATTGAGCGTTGCATTTTGTTAGCTCCGCTGACGTGCAGTTGTTAGAGTGCTTTTTAAAAAGGGTTCTAGAGATAAAAATTTTTCATGAAAAAAGAAAAGTATAATGTAGAATTTATGATTCATGCCTCCCCTAAAATGTTATTTAATTATATTTCAACCCCTGATGGACTTTCAGAATGGTTTGCAGATGATATAAATTCCAGAGGTGATGTTTTTGAATTTATTTGGTATAATTCGCCTGAAAAAGCTCGTTTGTTAAAATCAAAACAGGATGAGTACGTACGCTTTCAATGGGAGGGAGACGAAAATACCGATTATTATTTCCATATCGAAATTTTAGTGGACGACTTAACAAAAGATGTTTCGTTAGTTATTACTGATTTTTCAGAAGCGGATGAATTAGAGGAATCAAAAATGTTTTGGAAAAATAAAATTGATGAGCTAAAGCATGTCATCGGCGCATAAAGATTATGCTCTGTTTTTAACACTTAAAGCCGTCTATTAGTGATGAATAATATGACACGTGTATAAAAATAAAACCGCTACGATTTAGATGTTTATTTATAATGGCGTATTAAAAGAAAGTAATTTTCTAATCAGCATTCAAAACAGAGGGCTAAAATTTGGCGATAGTCTTTTTGAAACCATGCGAGTGGTGAATTACAAAATTAAATTTTGGGAAGATCATTATTTTAGATTAATGGCCGGCATGCGTATAATGCGTATGGAAATCCCTATGATTTTTACCATGCCTTTTTTTCAAAGCCAAGCGGAAGAATTGTGTGCCCAAAAGGGCATAAGCCATGCACGGGTGCGCCTGACCATCTTTCGGAAAGATGGCGGACTTTACGCTCCGCAAACCCATAAAGTTGATTTTATTATTGAGGCGCTTGAATTAGCTGAGACAACTTATAAATTAAACCCGAAACCCTATAAGGTCGATTTATTTAAAGACTTTAAAAAAAATAAAAGCCTGCTCTCAAATTTAAAATCCAATAATAAGTTAGAACATGTTATTGCAGCAATTTATGCACGAGAGAACGAATTGGATAATGTACTATTAATCAATATGGATAATCATCTTTCCGAGGCAATAAATGCGAATATTTTTATGGTCAATAAAAATTGTATTTCTACCCCCGCAACGACAGAAGGATGTGTAAAAGGGATTATCCGTAAAAAAATTATAGAAATTGTTGAAAAGAATCCTGCGTTTGATATGATTGAAAAAGAAGTGAACTCTTTTGAATTAATGAAAGCAGACGAAGTATTCTTAACCAATGTGATTATGGGAGTTCAATCAGTTACGCAATTTAGAAAAAAACATTACGCTCAAACTACAGTAGCTGAAAAATTAATAAACGTATTGAATGAAATGATGACCGAATGATTCATCATGAATATCATTCTAAGAGGGCTCGTTTTTTAAATTCCTTATTATTACCAAGAGACCGTTGCAGAACACATAAAAAAGGATGAAAAAGAAAGCATTTAGCTTCAAACTGCTTCCTTCTCAAAAAATTAAAATCCTCACAACCACAAGGTTGCTCCGGTACTTAATTTTTTTTTGGCGTTGCATTTTACCAGCTAAAGTGCTTTTTGCAATGGTCTTACCAACATAAAAGCGTATTTTTGCAATTCGTTACAGCATACGCATGAAAAACATACGAAATTTTTGCATCATTGCGCATATCGACCATGGAAAAAGTACGCTGGCCGATCGGTTACTGGGCTACACCCAGTCGGTAACGGAGCGAGAAATGCAAGACCAGCTATTGGACGATATGGATTTGGAGCGTGAACGGGGAATTACTATTAAATCGCACGCTATTAAAATGAACTATACGTTGGATGACGAGTTTTATACCTTGAATTTAATTGATACGCCGGGGCATGTAGATTTTTCTTATGAAGTTTCGCGCGCAATTGCCGCTTGTGAGGGGGCACTTCTGATCGTAGATGCTTCACAGAGCATTCAGGCGCAAACCATTTCAAACCTTTATCTCGCTTTAGAAAACGATTTGGAAATCATACCAGTTCTTAATAAAATAGACCTGCCGAGTGCCAATCCGGAAGAAGTAACCGATGATATAATCAATCTTTTAGGCTGTGAGACATCTGAAGTGATTCATGCCAGCGGAAAAACAGGGCGGGGAGTAGATCAGATACTCAAGGCGATTATAAAGCGTATTCCTCCGCCACAGGGGAAAACAGAAGCCCCCTTGCAAGCCCTCATTTTTGACTCGGTTTACAATTCATTTCGCGGGGTAGAGGCTTACTTTAAGATTATAAACGGAACGATTAGAAAGGGGCAGAAAGTAAAGTTTATGGCTACAGGGAAAGAATATATTGCCGAAGAAATAGGCGCACTAAAATTACAAAAAGAGCCTAAAAATAGGATTAGTACAGGGGATGTTGGCTATATCATTTCAGGAATTAAAACCGCTGTTGATGTAAAAGTGGGCGATACCATTACGACGGTTCACCAACCCTGCGAGCAGGCTATTGAAGGATTTGAGGAAGTAAAACCTATGGTTTTTGCCGGAATTTATCCGGTGGACACAGAAGATTATGAGGAACTGACCGGGTCATTAGAAAAATTACAGTTGAACGATGCTTCTTTAACTTTTGAAAAAGAAAGTTCAACAGCACTCGGATTCGGTTTTCGATGCGGGTTTCTCGGAATGCTGCACTTAGAAATTATTCAAGAACGGTTAGAACGGGAGTTTAATATGACCGTGATTACTACTGTGCCCAACGTATCCTACAACGCCTACTCAAAAAAGCAGCCTGACCATCCCATTCTTGTTAATAATCCCTCTGACTTGCCTGACCCAAACGGATTAGACCGGGTGGAAGAACCCTATATTAAAGCGTCTATTATAACGAAAGCAGACTATGTTGGCGCAGTCATGTCGCTTTGTATAGAAAAGCGCGGACAAATCATTAATCAGACGTATCTCACACAAGAGCGTGTAGAACTAATTTTTCACATGCCGCTTGCCGAAGTGGTTTTTGATTTTTATGACCGTCTAAAAACGATTTCAAAGGGCTATGCCTCCTTTGATTATTCGCCCATAGAAATGAGAGCCTCAAAACTGGTTCGGTTAGATATTCTCATTAATGGAGAATCCGTAGATGCACTTTCTGCTTTGGTTCATTTTGACCACGCCTATAAAATTGGCAAAAAAATGTGTGAAAAATTAAGAGGATTAATCCCAAGACAGCAATTTGACATCCCTATTCAGTCGGCGATTGGAGCTAAAATTATTTCACGGGAAACCATTAAAGCCCTGCGCAAAGATGTAACGGCAAAATGTTACGGAGGGGATATTTCAAGAAAGAGGAAATTACTAGAAAAACAAAAGAAAGGAAAGAAAAAAATGCGACAGATTGGTCGGGTAGAAGTGCCACAAAACGCTTTTTTGGCGGTGTTGAAATTAAATGATTGATCCCTCTCGCTTGTGCTGATTTGCAACTGCAAAAATTGCGCTTCCACTACAAATCAGTGTAAGCGATAGACCTGAGACTATAAACAATTTATCTTCCAACTTATTCTTTGGGCGTTCCCGCCTAACGGCGGTCGGGCTATCCGCTAAATCTTTTTTGAGGCAGAAGACTGCCCCAAAAAAGGATACCACTGCTATCCCTAACGCTCGCCCCCGCAAATCCCGTAATCAATACAAAAGAGAAACTTTTGCACAAAGTACTTTAGAAAGAGCAAGTTAGCGCAGGCTAAAAATTAACTGCAAGTCAGCAAAGCTAAATACTTTAGTTTTTATGCCTTTTTATCTATCCTGCAAAGCTCTCATTTTATTTCTTATCCAATATTCTGCAATTTGAACCGCATTAAGTGCTGCTCCTTTTTTTATTTGATCTCCCACGCACCAAAAGGCAAGTCCGTTTTTATTCGTTAAATCTTTTCTTAAACGTCCCACATGAATTTCATCTTTTCCTGAAGAAAACAGGGGCATGGGGTATGTCAGATTTTCTAAGTCATCCTCTAAAGTAACCCCATCCGCCTTTTCAAAAGCCTCACGCACTTCATCTATAGTTAAACTATTTTCCGTTTCAAGCCATATAGCTTCCGAATGTGCACGCATTACAGGTACACGAACACAAGTTGCGCTTACCTCAATATCAGAGTTCATAATTTTCTTGGTTTCATGATACATCTTCATTTCTTCTTTTGTGTATCCGTTTTCAGTAAAGGCATCAATTTGAGGAATGAGATTTAATGAAAGTTGATAAGCAAACTTCTCGACGGTCAACTCTTCTCCTGCGGCAAATTGTTTTATTTGCTTTTCTAATTCCATCATACCTTGTGCACCGGCACCCGAAGCGGATTGATACGTCGCAACATGTACTTTTCTAATATGTGAAAGTGATTCGATAGGATTAAGTGCCATGACCAGCTGAATAGTGGTACAATTCGGGTTGGCAATAATATTACGCGGAGTGCTCAGTGCGGTTTCACTGTTTATCTCAGGAACGATTAAAGGAACGTCACTATCCATGCGAAAAGCGCTTGAATTATCAATCATTACAGTGCCATAGCGGGTAATGGTCGAAGCATATTCCTTAGAAATGCTCCCCCCGGCAGAGACCAATGCTAAGTCGATATCCTTAAAATCATCATTGTGTGCTAGTTCTTTGACAATGATTTTTTTTCCCTTAAAAATATAGGTTTTTCCGGCACTTCTTTTTGACCCGAATAAAACTAACTTATTCAAAGGAAAATTTCTTTGTTCTAAAATCTGTAAGAACTCTTGTCCTACAACACCGCTTGCACCTACAACCGCTACTTTCATGCTTTAAAAATTTGAAGCAAAGATACGAAGAAAAATAGGGCGAAACTTTTATCTATTAAGACCGTTGCGAAAAGCAATCTAACAAAAAAATGCTTGTATTGAGCCTGTCTAAATACAACACCCCATAAAAATTAACTGCAAGTCAGCGCCAGCTAAAGTCATCGATAGCTAAAACAAGACCAAGAGATGAAGTTCAATAGGAACATGAGACCTTTTCAAAAAGCACTTTAGCAAAAAAATACGACGCTAAAGGAAAATTAAATGCCAGAGTAACCGTAATGGTTGTGAGGGGTTTAATTTTCAGTAGCTGAGTACTTAGACAAACTCAGTAACCATATTTTGACTGTGCTCAGTAACCACTTGTCGAAGTAAGGAAGTAGTTTAAAGCGAGATGCTTTAATATTTACTATATTTTTGTATTATGCAAAGATCTCTTAGTTTATTTTCAATTTAAAAAGCGCTCTTTCAGTTCAGGCGTGGGTAAAAGGCATTTTTCTTTTTTTCCGAAAAGCAGGTAGCGGTTCTTTGCAATCAACCGATAAAAAAAATCACGAGCTGCCACCGGGCAATACTGCAGTAATTTTCCTGTAAAACGCATAGAAGGCAGCGCTTTGATGATTCTCAAGGCTGCAGTGCTTTGGGTATAATAATTTTCTTCTTCGAGCAAAATAAAAGAGGAATATTTAGTAGAATTTAATCCGTGTCTCTTTAGAAAATTTTGCCCAAAATCAGATTGAAACGAGGCAAACTTAAATAATTTTTCAGTATCTCGTTTAATCACAAACTGAACGAAGCCATTGCACAGATTACAGATCCCGTCAAAGAGAATAATTTTTACCGCTTTTTTCTGGTTCAAAATAATTTTATATTTACCCCGCAAAGATACAATAGAAATTAGGATGATACATAAGTTTTTTTTCAAGAGGGTGGATAACAGCCCGTTGATCGTTTTTCGTGTACTATTCGGATTGTTGATGGTCGCCGAGTGCTGGGGTGCTATCGGTACGGGATGGGTGAGAGAAACTTTCGTAGTCCCTTCATTTACATTTACTTTCATAGGATTTGAATGGACTCAGTTTTTACTAGGAAAAACCATGTATCTATACTTTTTTTTAATGGGGCTTTGGGCATGGGGTATAGCCTTAGGGTATCGCTACAGGGCATCTGCTATGTTACTGACTCTTTTTTGGGGAATGGCTTATTTCATGCAAAAAACGCATTATAATAATCACTATTATTTTGCTCTTATCATAGCTTTTCTGATGTGCTTTCTTCCAGCGAACCGCTATTTTTCGCTGGATGTTAAACAAAGGCGAATAAAGGAGCAACTAAGTTGTACGCAGGTATGTCTATGGATTTTTGTGGCTGAAATTACGTTAGTTTATACCTATGCAGCGATAGCCAAATTATATCCCGGATGGATTTATGGAGATTTTATACACCTTCGGTACAATGCACAAGCCCAATGGTTTGAAAATCATTTTGGCTGGCAGCATTTTGCTGATTTTTTACGAAGTCAAACCTTACAGCAATTAGTCGTATGGGGAGGTATCTTTTTTGATTTATTTATCGTTCCTATGCTTTTATGGAAAAAAACAAGAACGCCGGCACTAATATTAACTCTTATTTTCCATTTGGCTAATTCTATTGTTCTACAAATCGGTATTTTCCCTTATTTTGCCTTGAGTTTTGCTTTGTTTTTTTATTCTCCAGATACTATTCGCCGCGTGTTTTTCAAGAAAAAGAAGCCATTCTTAAATCAGAATTATAAGAATGCTTACCAACCATTTATCATGATAATTATAACCTTTTTATTCGTTATCCAGACCCTTTTGCCACTGCGTCATTATTTGATTAAAGACGATGTTTTCTGGACAGAAGAAGGCCACCGTTTGTCGTGGCGAATGATGCTGCGAACGAAATCAGGTTACACCTCATTTACTTTGGAAATGCCTGATGGAAAAAGGCAACGGCTAAATATAGAAGATTATTTAACACCAAGACAAGCCCAGGTAATGCAAACTAAACCCGATATGATTTGGCAATGGGTTCAATATGTAAAGAAAAAATATCGTGAGAGGGGAATAGAAGGAATTAAAATATTTGCCAAAGGAAAACTTAGCCTTAATGGAGGAAAGTATTATCCGTTCATTAACGATACAGTAGATTTAGCAAAAACAAAATGGCACATTTTCAAGCATGAAAAATGGTTATTACCGTCACCCAAGGACTTTAATAGTTGGAAGAAAAAATAAGACAGGAGTGCTTAAATACGGCGGCCTTTGCAAAGGCGCTATCCATTATTTTAAAATGAAAAACGGCTAAAATAAAGCACGTCTGAAATATAAAAATACGGTTATCAGACCAAAAAGCAGGTTAGGGTATATCGTTCCCATCAGCGGGGTTATCGTGCCATTTGATGAAAGAATTCCCATAACGATATTCATGAAAACGTAAGAGAATGCCATTAAAATACCCACAGCAAGATTTATGCCGATGCCTCCTCTGCGTTTTTTAGAAGAAATGGAAAGTCCTAAAATAGTCAAAATAAAGGTGGAAAAAGGTAAGCCGGTGCGCTGATAAAGCGTGGTGTAATAAGAATCAATATTTTTAGACCCTTCTATTTTTTTTCGCTCAATGAACGCTAATAATTTAGGCGTACTCATGTTTTCGATTGTACCTTGCCCGGGTAAAAGAAATTCAGGGTTGGCGTTTAGCTTTATTTTAAATTCTCTGTGGAATGAAATACTATCATCAAAATTTGAAATTAAAGCATTGTTTTTTAATGGTTTAGAATTTATTTTTTTTGTGACAATCAATGTTTTATTGCGTGTTTTTTTCGGCTGATTTTTTATCGGTTTGGGGGGGATATTTTTAATCGAAGAATTTTCGGTTTGTACGTTTAATTTATTTTTATTCGTTTGGTGGATATTGCCAAATTTTTCATACGCATTTTTCAATAAATAAGCACCACTATCCACATCCCAAATTACCTGGTTAGCAATTAGTGAATACTTTCGGCTAAGTGAATCATCAAATTTAAAGTAACTGAAACCATATCCTTTTTGCCTTTTTTTATTATACTCCATAATATTTAGCTGTTCGTTAGGTGATATAAATGCAGCGATTCTTTTATCTTGTGCGCCCTCTTCTTTTCTCCTGTTAGAGATTAAATATTTTTGCCAAAATTCATTTTTCTTAACATTTGCATAGGGCAATAAGTAATGGTTAATTCCTAAGGCAACTAGCCCAATAATCAGTCCGCTAATAAAGTAAGGGCGTGCAATTCTATGAAAATTAACCCCTCCGGATTGCATAGCTACAATTTCAGTATTGTTCGTAATTCTTGAAGTAAAAAAAATAACTGAAATAAAAACGACAATTTGAACAAAAGTATTCGCAAGATAGATCAGAAAGTATATTGCATACCCTTTTAAATATTGTAAAGAAGTTCCCCCGTTTGAATCTAAGCGCCCTTGCCTTTGATTTAAATCGATTAACACGACAATTAACATCAAAAAAAACATGGTAAAAAAGAAGGTGCCAAATAATTTTTTTATAATATATATATCTATTTTTTTTAGCATATTCTATTTTTTTAACTTTTCTTATTTTGAGTTTTTGCAGATTAATTTAACTTCCGTGATTTATTTTTCCTTCTATTTTAAAGAACTTGTAAAAACTCTTTTTAAAGGAACATCTAACGAATTTATGCCCGTTATTCGCTTGACGGGGGAGAAAAAATTTAATCCTATGCTTAAAACATCTTCAGAACATTTCATCAGGAATCGGTCATAAACCCCTTTTCCATAGCCTACCCGGTTATTTTGTTCGTCAGAAATTAGCATCGGAACAAAAACAACCTCTATTTGATTCGGATTTATACTTTGAACAGAAACAGGTTCAGGAATTCCATATCTATTTTCCCGCAACGGGGTTTCTTTTTCTAATATAAAATGCTTCATGGTTTTATCTTCAAAATTACTTTTACTTACCACTATGGTTTTTCCTTTTGACCATACAAAATTGATGATAAACCAGGTAAAAATTTCTTTTTTGTGTTCAATCGGAAGAAATATATGGAAGATTTTTTTTTGAAAAATAGCGGTCTCTTTCATTTGGGTTAAAAGATTCAAACTACTCATTCGGACTTCTTCTTGCCTTAGATTTCTTCTTTTTTGAAGGTATATTTTTCTCAGTTCCGCCTTATTCAAAAGAAATAAATTAGTTTAACTGTTTCTCATTTGATGAACTCATTTTTGCTGCAAGGCTTTTATTAGCTTTAGTAAGATTTACGAAAAGTCAAACCGGGAATGAGTAATCAAGAATTAATTTTTGAGATCTTTACAAAAAGTATTTTAAAAACTGCAACTCAGCGCACGCTAAAAGCCTCAATCTACTTCAAAATCTGTGCAGTATGTTCTTTGACTTTCACAGATGTGATCATCTTCTCTATGATTCCCTTTTCATTAATAACAAACGTCGTACGATGAATTCCATAAGCGCCCCCAACACCAAATGCCTTAATAATTTCTTTATTTTCATCCGCGATTAACGGAAACGGCAGTTGATATTCATCCGTCCATTTTTTTTGTTCTTCCGGGCTGTCGGCACTTACTCCTATGATTTCATATCCCTTATCTTTTAACGCCGGGTAATTATCTCGTAGGTTGCAGGCTTCGGCAGTACATCCAATAGTATTGGCTTTAGGGTAAAAGAATAAAACATATTTTTTCCCCTGATAATCTTTGGATGAGATAATGGTTTTATGTTGCGTAACTCCTGAAAAATCAGGTGCTTTCATGCCTTTTTGTAATACTTTTGTATTCGTCGCATTGATAACGGTATCTTGAGCCGCTGAGGACTGATTTTTCTTCGGACGACAAGATGGTATTATAAAAAAAAGAGACAGGAGGGACAGGCTTATTAAAGTGTTTTTTCGTTTCATGAGTGATTTTTTTCGCAAAGGTACAAAATTGGATAAAAAAACTTTGCAAAACATATAAAAAAGTATAAAAAAAGAAAGCATCTCGCTTAAAACTCCTTCCTTACTTCGACTTTGCGCAGTAATTATCTCAAAGCTTCGACAGATGGTTACTGAGCCTAGTCGAAGTACTCAGCTACTGAAAATTAAAATCTTCACAACCAAACGGTTGATTCGGTATTTAACTTCATTGACTTGCAGTTGTTAGAGTGCGTTTCGACAAGTTCAATACAAGCTTTTTGCAAAGGTCTCTAAGCTCAGGCAGACTTTCACATTTCAATCCGCCCCTGCTTTCTTTCTTTTAAGCGGAACGCAACAAGCAAGCCCTGGTTCTATATTTTTCCAGGAAACGCTTGCTTCTTTTTGTGTTGATTAAGGGCTTTGCGGGGAGAGCGTTAGGGATAGCAGCGGTATCCCGACCGCCGTCAGGCGGGAGCGCCCAAAAGAATCAATTATAGAATGCCTTTATAAGTTAAGTTTAGATATTTTCCAGACTATTTTTAATCATTTTAATTTTAGCCAACGTATCTGCCTGTTTTTTCTGCTCGTTCTTCACGATTTTTTCAGGGGCATTTTTCATAAATTTTTCATTGGTTAGTTTTTTGTCAACTATTCTTAAAAAATCTTGTAAATAATGCAATTCCTGCATCAATTTTTCTTTCTCTACCTTTTTATTAATTTCTGGTAATGGGATAAAATATTCAAATTGACCTACTCTAAAACTAAACGCTCCAACAGGTTTTTCTTTTAAATTAGAAATTTTAACATTTGCTAACTTGGTAATCACGTCATCAAAAAGTTTGTCGGCTTTTTCGGGTTTAAACAATAGTAAGGTTTCTTTACTATGAATTTGCCTGTCTTTTCTTATGGTTCTGACCTGACTGATGATTTGAAAGGGTTCTTTAAAACGCGCTAAAATGTTTTTTTCAACTGGGGGAACCGACTTATGCAACCGACTTACCATAATGGACTGCTTCGCCTTTCTGGGTGCTATCTGCTGCCAAATTTCTTCGGTTAAAAAAGGCATAAAAGGATGTAATAATTGCATTAGCTTTTCAAAAAAGAGAATTGTTTCCGCAAATGTTTTTCTATCAATACTTTCTCCGTATAACGGTTTTACTATTTCTAAATAAACAGGGCAAAAATCATCCCAGATCAATTTATAGAGTTTCATCAGCGAATCGGAAATTCTAAATTTTTCAAAATCATTTTCCACCTCAATAATTACTTGATTTAGACGATTTTCAAACCACTTTATTGCTTGAACAGCATACGCCGGCTGTGTATTTTTTTCAACTACTTCCCAGCTTTTTACCAATCGAAAAGCATTCCATATTTTATTTGCAAAATTACGCCCCTGCAGGCATAAATCTTCATCAAACATCAAATCGTTTCCTGCTGAGGAGCTTAGTAAAACCCCCACACGAACCCCGTCCGCTCCGTATTTTTTTATAAGTGTCATCGGATCGGGCGAGTTGCCCAACGATTTTGACATTTTTCTTCTTTGTTTATCTCGAACAATCCCGGTAAAGTAAACATTTTTAAACGGAACGTCATTTCTAAACTCATTTCCTGCCATAATCATTCGCGATACCCAAAAGAAAATAATGTCGGGCCCAGTTACTAAGTCCGTTGTAGGATAATAATAATTAATCTCTTTATTATCTGGATGATTAATGCCGTCAAAAACTGAAATAGGCCACAGCCATGAAGAAAACCATGTGTCTAAAACATCGTTTTCTTGATTCAAATCTGCTGCTTTTAAATTTGCATTTTCTGTTTTTTCCCTTGCTAACTCTAGTGCCTGTGCGGCTTCTTCAGCTACTACAAAATCATTTATTCCGTCGCCATAAAAAAAAGCCGGAATGCGGTGCCCCCACCACAACTGGCGCGAAATGTTCCAATCCCGAATATTCTCTAACCAATAGCGATATGTATTAAAATAGTGCTTAGGATAAAAATTAATTTTCCCTTGCTCAACAACTTCTAAAGCTTTTTGAGCAAGGTAATTCATTTTTAAAAACCATTGAGTAGAAATACGAGGCTCTATAACGGCTTTTGTTCGTTCAGAAATCCCTATCTTATGTTTGTAAGATTCTACTTTTTCTAAAGCATTCAGTGCTTTTAGTTCTTTGACTATTTCTTTTCTCACTACAAAACGATCTTTCCCTTCATAATGTAATCCGTGCGCATTTACCGTAGCATCTTCATTAAAAATATCAATGATTTTTAAGCCGTATTTTTCTCCTAATTTTTTATCGTTAATATCGTGTGCCGGTGTAATTTTAAGGCATCCCGTACCGAATTCCATATCCACATAATCATCTGCTATAATGGGAATCGAGCGATTGACGATGGGAACAACTGCTTTTTTACCTATACATTTTTTATACCGCTTATCTTTTGGATGGATACAAATTGCTGTATCGCCCAAAATGGTCTCAGGGCGGGTGGTGGCAATTATTATTTTTTCTTCACTTCCTTCAATCGGATAGCGCAGGTAGTACAACGCACCGTCTTTTTCTACATAAATTACCTCTTCATCTGAAAGTGTCGTTTTAGCTTCTGGATCCCAGTTAATCATTCTGTGCCCTCTGTAAATCAATCCCTTGTTATACAGTTTAACAAATGCTTTAATTACTGAATCTGACAAAGATGTATCTAACGTAAATTTTGTTCGATCCCAATCGCAGGAAGCACCGAGTTTTTTTAATTGCTCTAATATAATTCCACCATGTTCACGAGTCCAGTCCCAGGCATGTTTTAAAAAATCTTCTCGTGTTAAATCTTTTTTATTAATTCCCTCTTTTTTTAGTTTTTCTACAACTTTTGCCTCTGTAGCTATTGAAGCATGATCAGTACCCGGCACCCAACAAGCATTCAATCCTTTCATTCTTGCGCGTCGAACTAAGACATCTTGTAAGGTGTTATTTAACATGTGTCCCATGTGCAAAACTCCTGTTACATTAGGGGGCGGAATCACGAGTGCATAAGGCTTTCTTTGATTGGGTACCGAGTGAAAAAAATTATTTTTGGTCCAGTAATCATACCATTTATCTTCTGTTTTCTGTGGATTATATTGTGTAAGTAGTTTCAATTTGGCATATTTTTTGACAGGTAGATTAATAATTAATTTTGAATGCAAATTTATATTTTGTTTGTAAATTTGTGCCAGATTATATGTAAATTTGGCTCTTGATTAATTTTTAATAAGTTTTTCATTGAATTTAAAATTTAGTTTATAATACATTAAAAATAACAAAAAATGAAAAGAAGATTATTTACCGCATCAATTGCTGTGGCGGCATCTATTAGTTTAAGTGCACAACAGTTTAGTTTTGACAAAAAAAATGTAAACAGTGATACTAATGAGGTTTCTATTGATTATAAAGATATAAAAAAGGGATCTGATGGAAAAAGAGTTTTCATGTTTACCAATACCGGGGACAAACCGTTGATTATTTCAAAAGTAGAAACTTCTTGCGGATGTACTACGCCAGAATATTCAAAAGTACCTGTTTTGCCGGGTAAAGAAGGAAAAATCGTAGTAAAATACGATACTCATCGAATAGGGGCTTTCCAAAAATCAATCACCGTTTATTCTAATGCGGTGGATAATGAACGAAAAGTATTAAAAATACGTGGTAACGTATTAGGCGAGTAAGAAGGCATTAAAAAATTTGGTTTTAGGTTAGTTTGACTTAATTTTTTTGTGATGTGAAATAAAAGCCTTTTTTATAAAAGGCTTTTATTTGTATGTAAAGGGGGGATCATTTGTCAATATTTTAACAAATTTAACAACGCCTTTGGGGATATATAAAAAACATGAGAGCTAAACAATCCCTCTAAGTTTATTATTCCGGAAATTCATAAAGATTTAGAACAGCGACTTCATAGTAAAGACAATCCCTTTTCAGGCTATGTAGAAGTGTAGCAATTACTTATTAAAGACTTATAATGTAAAAATAAGCTATAAATGGCTATGGGGTTATATGAGAACGAAAATGAATTCCATTTTAAAACTGCCTGAAAGATTATCTTATATTAGAGAGGGTTACTTAATAAGAAGTTGACATCTTATTTTATTTAGTCTTAGCCAGGTTTGATAGGGCTTTTTTTAGTGCTTTATCTTCCGGATTGGGGGCGTCAAACATTAAGATATTTCCTTCACGATTAATTAGCACAAATCGTGGAAAAGCACGAATACTAAATCCATAAGATTTAAAAAATGGTGTATCCCAATCATTGAAAGCCATGTAATTTTGTCCTTTTAATTTCTTTTCTTTGATCGTCAGCAGCCATTTTTCTTTTTTATTTTTATAATCAATATTAACTGTAGCAAAGGCTATATTTGGGCTTTCTGCAAATTCCGCTACTAAATTATTATAATCATCAAAAAAACGGGTAGTATCATCTGAGTTGGTAGACCAAAAATAAATTAGTAGATTTTTTCCTTTATTTAAAGCGATTAGATTTTCAGGACGATCGTCTTTTGATACTTGTATTTCGGGTGCTTTATCCCCTTTTTTTAAGCCTTTAATTGCTGTATTGTTATTCTTTAAAATTTCTTTGAGTTCAGGCGTTTCTATATTCGCCCATATTTTGCTGTACTCTTTTTCGTATAATTTATTATACTGTTCGGTATATTCTTTATATCCTTTTTGGATTTGCTCCTTCGTCGGAGCAGCAGAATCCGGAACTTTTCCCTTAGGGTTTTTTCTTTTAAACGCTTGTACCTGTGCTTGAAAATTTTGTATAACGCTTTGTGCGTATTGCTGATAAGAAGGAGATGGATGGAAAATTTCCTGATTAGCTAACTCTAATAATATAAAATCTTTTATATAGGTTTTAACACTATCTTGGTTTAATTTTTTAATGAAATAATCAATATGAGATTTTCCTTTCACCGGCTGGTACGTGTTTGCAATTCGTCGGTTAAGCTCTTGTAAAACGTAGTCTTGATATTTAACATTTGATTTAAAAAGTGGAACGTTATTTATATCTATTTCTTTCGTGTAATCGTAGTATGATTTTGAGGGCTTATAATTTCTATCTTGCTTAATTTGAGTATGTGCTGTAGGATAGTTGTTTAAAATAACTCCCCAACCGTATATAATATTATCTTCAGCCATCTTTCGTTCACTATTCGATAATCCCTTATATTGCCTTACATAAGATAATGAGCGTTGCCTTAGGCTATCCATTTTTATTTTAAAAGTTTTTTCATCTAATGAAAACAAAGTCTTGATATTATCATTAAAATTATCTTGCTTGAATTTCTCATAATCCAATAAAAAAGAATTAATCTTCCCGCCACTTACTTTCAGTGAATCCATGAATGATTTACTAGAAAGAGCATTGGTTTTTATTTTAATGTAATCGCCATCTTTTAAGTACAAATTAATTATTTTATCATTTGTGTTCATCAATACATAATAACCTGAATTGATATGACGGATAGAGTCTTTAAAATGCCCGTTTCTATCTAAAAACATTTTCTTTATTACATTATTTTCTAAAGATAGCGGATCTACGAGTAAATAAATCTTATCTTGCTCATCTCCTCCTGTTTTGATATTCCCCTCTATGGTTACATAATCCCGCTTTACAGAAGATTTTTTTTTATCTTTATTGCCACAGGCATATAGAATACTTATTAAAACAATTCCTGTAATAATTCTATTTTTCATATCAACAATTTAAATAACAAAGGTACAAAAAGATTATTCAGCAATGCCTTAAAACCTTTAGTCTGCGAGAGCTAAAGGAGATAGTTAAAGAAAGTATTTAGCCGCTGAACTGCAGTCAGCATAAGTTAGAGGCCGCTATTTATTTTTTGGGCGTTCCCGCCTGGCGGCGGGCGGGCTATCCGCTAAATCTTTTTCTTAGGGCATTTTTTTGCCCCAAGAAAAAGGATACCGCTTCTATCCCTAACGCTCTCCCCACAAAGCCCATGATTTTAAAAAACTCAATTTCATAAAAAAATAAAGACCCCTTAACAGGAGCCTTTATTCATTTAAATAAAAAACTTAACGCAATTCAACCAAATTTAATTTCTTTAAAAATAATCTTTTACTTTATCTGCGGTTATGATTTTTTCTTCAAAGGTATATGCCCCGGTTTTAGAAGATTTAACCATTTTAATCGCTTTGGTCATTTTCTTTGTTCCCTTTTGTAAGGATGCTACTGCTTTCTTTGCCATGATAAATGAATTATTTAATTTCCTTATGAAGCGTGTACTTTTTCATAATCGGATTATATTTTTTCAGTTCTATTCGATCCGGAGTATTTTTCTTATTCTTAGTGGTAATATAACGAGAGGTACCTGGCAATCCACTACTTTTATGTTCGGTACATTCTAATATAACCTGCACTCTATTTCCTTTTTTTGCCATCTGTTTTGTTTCCTTTTATATCAATCCTTTTACTTTTGCCCTTTTTAACGCTTCTTCAATTCCGATCTTATTAACTAATTTAACTCCAGCGGCAGATACTTTTAAAGTAATCCATTTATTTTCTGAGGACAAATAAAAACGCTTTTTAAAAACATTTATATTAAAATTTCTCTTCGTTCTGTTTTTTGCATGGGAAACATTATTCCCAACCATAACCTTTTTACCCGTTAATTGACAAATTCTCGACATTTTTCTCTTTTTAACGAACGGCAAAGATAAGTAAATATATTTCAATTACGCAAGGATAAATAAAATTTATCAAAGAAGACCTTTGCAATTAAATGCTAACGCGGCTTATGGGCTGTAAATATTTTGGCGCCAAATACTTTAATCTGATCATTTTTGAACTGTTGAAATACTCAGCAACCATCTCAAAGCTTTGATAAACTTAGCTGCCAAGAAAATTATTTTGGGATCTGTAACTTTCGCTAAGTTTTTAATAAGCAAAACAGTAAAAAAATTAATATTTATTTAACAAATGTTAACATTTTAATTAAGAAAAAAATAACTTAGGCTTAACATAACATTGAACTTAATAGTAGGACATTTGCAAAATGAGTTTCTTTAGCTTTTTTAAAAAAATAAATGTTATAGCAAAGCAGAACACAGTATAGAGAACTAATTAAAATGATTAATGTTGAAGCTAAACAACGAATTAACTATATTAGTTTAATTAATACCTAAATATTTTATTACAATGAAAAAATTATGCACAAAGTTCAAAGTTCTATTTTACATCTCTGCCTTAACGGCTTTAATGACATTTTGTTTATAGTCTTGCAGCAAAGATGATGAAAATAATCAGGGCATAGAACAAGAACAATAGCGAGACGAAATTCAAAAGCTAAAGGAAGAACTCACTAAGCGCTCTAAGCAAATCGCTGATTTACAGAAAGATGATCAGGCTGGTAAGACGGATAAGATTGAAGAAATTTCTACGCAGTTAGACCAACTAAAGAAACGCTTAGAAGAACAAACAGGCAAGGGTTCATCACAACAAGAGGATTCATCACAACAAGAGCTGCAGAAGATTAGACAAGAGATAGAAGCCATGAAGAAAACTATATCGGAAATTTCAAAAAAATTAGGGAGAAAACAATCTTCAACTGAAGAAAAAAAGCTGGTAGAAATTCCTGATATTGTTTTCAGATCATATTTAATGGCAATGATACCTGATGCTTTTCCAGATGGAGGAAATAAAATGGATGCAAATTCGAGTGCAGTAAAAAATACGAGATATATTAATTTATCCAGTTTAGAAAAAATAAAATCAGTAAAAGGCATTGAATATTTTACCGCTTTAACCTATTTGAATTGCGGTGAAAATACACTGACAAGTTTGGATCTAACGCATAATCCCGCTTTAACAGAGTTGCATTGCTATAAAAATCAATTGACAAGTTTAGATCTAACGCATAATCCCGCTTTAACAGAGTTGCATTGCTATAAAAATCAATTGACAAGTTTGGATTTAAGTAAAAATTGTAAGTTATCAAAAGACAGAGTAAGTATCGATGATAAAGTTAGGATAACATGGTGCGAAAAATGAATGAAACAGCGGGGAAAAGAGTAAGCAAAGCCTATTAATCCGTTCGATATAACATTTGTTGATAAATAAATCAGGACTAAATGAATGGCATCAGTCAGATGCATAGAAGAAAACTATATTGAGTGGGATGAATTATGTAAGAAACTACAAATTTAATCGGATAAATTGGATATATTAATTAATAGTGAAATGATTTCTAAAATCAAAATTTGTTCTCCTCTCAAAGATTACAAGAGTTTCAAGAAAATGATAATAAAGATAATCAACTGTTGAAGCATTGAATAAAGAATATAACGAGGTAGCTACTCTTTTTGATCTTTATCAAAGGCAAGAAAGTAGTTGAGGAAGAAATTTAGCCCCTGCAAATCAGGGCATGCTAATAAAATGTAACACGCTGAAAAATTAACTGCAAGTCAGCGAAGCTAATAAAAGTATCCAATTACTACATTATTCTCTTGACAACTTTTCACTTTCGCCAAGCAGCAAGTCGTAGCGCTGCCCCCATGGGCGATAATATAATAAGACGGCATATAAATTAGTGGTCTCCCAATAATTTCCTTCAGGCTCGCCGGCAATAATTTGCTTGGTTCCTTTTTGGGTAAAAGTATATTGGTAATTATAGGTACCTTGTTTTAGCAATAAACTTACATGATAATTTCGATTTTTAGGGTCAAAACTCATTCTATTTTGAGGCGTTAGCTGCCAGTCGTTAAAGGCGCCAGTTACATAAATATCCACATCTTCTTTCGGACTATAGGATTCAAATGTAAAATGTACCTTAATATAATCCGCCTGAGAATCAATATTATTTTCTGCGGTAAACTCTACGGTTCTAATATAATAATTTCCGTTATAATCCGGTTCGTTTAGGTAAAAATCCTCTCTCGGCTTATCCATTCTTAAATAATGATTGAAAATACTGTCTCGCTCAATATGATCGGTATTTAGAGCCTTGGCATCTATCTTCTTAGTATCAAACCAGCGATATTCGTTTCCTGCCCAAAAAGTGTTTTTTAAATGATTAAAGATTATTTTTGTATTATCTGTAAAATCAGGCGTTAGATTGTATAGTGCTTCATTCCAGTTATAATTTTTTACTACCGTTGCCCAGAGGTCTTGTATGTTCCGAGTAAAATCAAAAGCATCGCTATTAAAAAAAGCAGAAAAAGAAACGGTTTGTTTCCGGTCTGCATCGGTAACGCCTTGTGAAATTTTGGTTTCCAATTGTACCATAGGGTTATAAACTGCAAATCGCTTCGTGATAATCGGGTGATCGGGATTATCTTTAAAAATCTTAATTACGTAATTTCCCGAAAGTTTTATACTCATTTGATCATTAGGAAAAGTAAGCGTATAATGTGTGTAAGGCTGTAAGGTATTGAATGAAGATTGATATGACCGAATATAATCTTGCTGAAATCCTGTAATATAATCTGATCTAAACGCCTCAGTAGGCTGCCAATTATGTGTATAGCGATGGATTATGTAATGATAACGTTTGTAAGATGCGTTTAGCTCATCAAATTTTAAAATTAGATGCTCACCTAGTGAAATAAAAGGAGAATTACTATTAGTCTGCGGATTGAATAACACAAGCCCGCCAATATTTTCAGGAGGTACGACCGGTTGAAAGGTTTGTGAAAAAACCCATCCGTTTATCATGATTTGTATGATAACGAAAAAAGTCCTCATCATTTTGGGATTTAAAAAATTCTCGAATTCAAAAGTAATTTATTTTCAAGATATTTTTACAAAAAAAATATTTTTTCCTATCCTAATATAACACCTGAATAAAATTAACTGCAAGTCAGCGAAGCTAAATACTATTGCAATTTACGAGGTGTAGAGGATTTTAATTTTCTGAGCAGGAAACTATTTTGGATATATAAATTTTAGTTTATTTGCTCTTAGCTAACGCTGGTTTTTAGTTCTATATTCTATTAAGGCCTCATTGTCCGAAAGGTCTCGTTTCTCTTCAAAATACTCAACTTCTTTTTTGGCGAATAATTCTAAGGGTTTAACATGGAGACGTCCATCTCGCTTTTTATCTTTTGAGAAGGAAGCAGTTTGAAGTTAGATGCTTTCTTTTTCATGCTTTTTTATGTGTTTTGCAACGGTCTCCTTTTATAAAAGGCAAGCGATATTTATTTTTTATTTTTCCATTTTTACTCAGCCGATCTATAATCATTTGATAGTACTTGGGGTGAATTTCACAGCTAATAAAATTTCTTTTCAAATTGCGGCAGGCTATTAATTCACTTCCACTCCCACCAAAAAGTATAAAGCAATCATCTTGCTCTCTTGTACATGATTTGATAAGCATTTCAACTAAGGGCAAAGGAATTTGGCACGAATGAAAAGTTTTATCCTTACTCACGTTTTTTACTAAATCAAAATAAAACCAGCTGTACGGCATACGTCCCTTGTGCCCTGCTGCCATTCTTGCTTTAATTCTTTTGTCTTCCAAATTTTGATAAGGCATCGCTACTTGATCTTTATAAAAATGATTGTTTTTAGATTTCACTGCATGTAATATACTTCTATGAGCCGTTGTAAATCGCCTTTTGCTGTGCCCTACATTTGTATTATAAACCCAAACATATTCCCAAACCTCATCGCAATTCTCATCAAGATATTTCACCCGCAGGTGAGCATTTTGTTTCGGATAATTGAGCATAAATAAGTTCCCCGTTGGCTTTAAAATACGCATACATTCCCTATTCAATTTTATATACCATTGTATATAATCTGCCCATTTTTGTGTATATTTTTTACCAGAATAATTGATCCCTACATTATAATCCGGGTCGCCGTAAATCATATCCAAAGAATTATCTGGAATTTGTTTTAAAATTTCCAATACATCCTCGTTGAAAACTTTATTTCTATAATTTTTTAACTTATTTGCTGAGCTGGTTACTGAGCCTGCCGAAGTAATCGAAGTATCCGTCATCTTTGAATTAAATTATATTGTTTTGCTTGCAGGAGTTTGATTGAAGTCATATCTTTGATATTATCAAAAGTATAAAGGTAAATCCTGACTATTGAGCTCTTTCCTTCTCTCTTACGGAGCAGATAGCAACAAGTAATTTCGGTAATGTTTAATTGCTTTTCTGTCTTTAGTTTTTTAATAGTACAAAAAAGGATGAAATAGTTGATATACTGCAAAATCTTTAGGAAAATCATTCTTGCCTTCAAATAATGTTACTCTGCCATTAAATTCCATGGTTAAATCTATTTCCATTTGAATGAGTTCGTCTTTCACATAATAATCAAGTTTGGATTTTGTTCTTCGAGCGTTGTAAATTTTAGGGTTCGCCACAATATCTTCATACAAAAAATCATGAATTATTCTTTGGTTAAACCCAACCGACAGTATATTGCTTTCACTCGTATCAAATTCGTTTAATATGCTACTTCTGTATTGCCAATCAATTATGTCTGTTATTATCTCAAAATGATGAAATCCGTTTTTAATTCCTTTTACAAATTGATGCTTTCCTTGTCCTAAGTGCAATAGAAAATAATCATTCTCAATTAAAATAGAAGGGAATTTAGAAGTATTATCAAGTTTTGTAACATCAAAAGGATTACCAAATCCATGCTTTCTACAATAATCTTTTACCAAATAATTATCAAAAATAAAGCGCTTTCGCTCTTAGCAATGCTTAAATAAATCTGTGATAACTAACTCTTTTTTACTCATTTATTATTTGCAATAGACGATAACCCTTTTTCAAATATAATACCCTTTTTTAAGTAATACATTTTTTTCGTAAAATGTATTTAAGACTCGTTTTGCTTTATTCTATATAATAAAATTGAATGAAAAAAATGTATATTTGTTCCTAAATTTAAAACGACAATGAAAAAAATTGGATGTATTGCACTTGTAGCTATTTTGGGCATTGTTTTACTTATAGGCAGCTGGGGGGTGAGTACCTACAATAAGATGGTGGGTTTAAAAGAGCCGGCTACTTCTCAATGGGCAAATGTAGAATCTGCTTACCAAAGGCGAACCGATTTAATCCCTAATCTGGTCAATACGGTAAAAGGATATGCTACCCATGAAAAAGAAACCTTAAGCGCTGTGATTCAAGCGAGAGCCAATGCAACAAAAATCACGATTGATGCCACGAATCTTACACCAGAAAACCTTGCCGCATTCCAAAATGCACAAGCGGGGGTTACCTCTTCACTTTCCAGATTACTGGCAACCTTTGAAGCCTATCCTGATTTAAAAGCGAATCAAAACTTTTTAGCCCTTCAAAGCCAGTTAGAAGGTACAGAAAATCGAATTAATGTAGAACGGAATAAATTTAATAAAAATGTACAAAGCTATAACACCTATATAAAAAAGGCGCCGCAAAATATTATAGCCAACTTTACAAGTTTTAAAGAGATGGGTTATTTTAAAGCAGATAGAGGAGCAGAAAAAGCCCCAAAAGTCCAATTTTAATCCTTTTTCTCTTATGAAGACAAAAGAAAAATTCCTAACCTCAGCAGAAGAGAAACAGATTGTAGAAGCCATTCAGCAGGCAGAATTACAGACTTCCGGTGAAATTCGTGTACATATTCAACAAACCGCCGATAAAGACCCTATGGACCATGCCAAAGAAATGTTTTATAAATTGAAGATGAACGAAACGGCACATCAAAATGGCGTTTTATTTCATATTTTAGTAGATAAAAAACAATTTTCGATTATTGGAGATAAGGGAATTGACGAAAAAGTCCCCGTTGATTTTTGGGAAGAGATTAAAGATAAAGTCATTCATAAATTTAAAGGGAAACAGTACGCATCTGGACTCATTCAAGGCATTGAGCTGGCAGGGAGATCATTAAAAAAATACTTTCCCCATCAAAAAAACGACATCAATGAACTTTCTGACGAAATCAGCAAAGAGTAAATTCCTCTTTATCGTATTATTTTTATGCACTCTGGGAAAATTACCGGCGCAGTTCACTATTCCGTCTAAACCTAAACTCCAGACGAGTCTTTATGACTATGCACATATCTTAAAAGAATCCAATAAAAAATATCTTGAACAAAAGCTGATTAATTACTCAGATAGTACTTCTACACAAATCGTTGTAATTACTACGCCGACCATCAAAGGAGATGATATTAATTTAGTGGGAGCAGAATGGGGAGAAAAATGGGGGATCGGGCAAAAAGGAAAAGATAATGGAATACTAATTCTTATCGCCAGAGACGACCGAAAAATGACCATACAAAATGGCTATGGGATAGAATCTGATTTAACGGATGCGCTTTCGAGATACGTTATCGAAAATGAATTTACCCCTTATTTTAAAAAGGGAGATTACTTCGCTGGGATAGACAAGGGAACCGATGCCATCTTCAAAATATTAGCCGGAAAATATAATGCTGATCCGAAAAAAGAACAAGGGAAAGGATCTATACCACTCCCGGTTATTTTTATTATTGTCGTTGTTCTTATCATTATTTTTTCCCGATTCGGAGGGGGAGATAGCGGCAAAGGCGGATACAGACAATCGACTCCTTTTCTTCCGATTATACTTGCCGGTTCAGGAAGAAGTACCTGGGGAAGTAGCGGCGGAGGTTTCGGCGGAGGAGGTTTCGGTGGTGGCTTTGGAGGCGGCGGCTTTGGAGGTGGTGGTGCAAGCGGTGGATGGTAAAATGTTTTGCCTAATAAATTTCCACTTAGCAGGTATATTTTTTAGCCTTTTATAAAAAGAGCAAAATAAAATATTTTAGACTTACGCTCATTCATTATTTTATTTTTCATATGATGAGACCCTTGCAGAATATATAAAAAAGCACTTTAGCAAAAAAATGCGACGCACGAGGAAAATTAAGCCCCGGATCAACCTCTTGGGTGTGGAGAATTTTAATTTTTTGAGAAGGAAGCAGTTTGAAGCTAAATGCTTTTGTATGTATGGATATTTTATATATTTTGCAATGGTCTTATTCTGCAAAAGGTCTCTGTCTATATAAGAGCGATAATAAGCCATTATCCTTTTACTTCTTTTTTGGGCGTTCCCTTTTTTGGGCGAGTTTAAATCGCCCAAAAAAGGTCGGGCTATCCGCTAAATCTTTTTCTTGGGGCGAAATCCTGCCCCAAGAAAAAGGATACCGCTGCTATCCCTAACGCTCTTCCCATAAAGACTATTCAGAACATTTAAAACTTGAACTTGAAAACTCTAGCTTGCAATTTCAAGAAGCATTTATCAACAAAATAAGAAAAGAACTTTAGCTAAAGATCTCAGAAATAAAAATAATTTTTATCAACTGGTGTTAAGAACGTAAAAGTTTAACTTTTACAAACTCAAAGTTTAACAGAGTATTAACAATATACCGCGTTACTATTACATAAATTTACGTCAGAATTACAAAACGGTGATAATAATTAAAAAATATCGCCTAAAAACCATAAGAAAATGAAACTAAAATTATTTTTAAAACGGCTGTACCTTATCCGGCGCTGCTAAAGCAGCGTACTTCTCATATATTATCCAACCGTGGGAATCAGTCGAAAAAACAAGTTAAAACCGAAGTAGGTATCATTTTAAACAAATGAAAACAAAAAAATATAAAACTAAAAAGTATGATGTGATTATTTCCCTATTGACTATATGTATTTTGGCTAGTATGAGTATGATTAAAAGTTGTTCAGAAGAGCCCAATAGAGATGCTTATTTAGAAAGTCGTTCGCAAACCATTCCTTCTAATAGAAGACAGCAAGAGTCAAGTGAATTACATAAAGATAAGAATAGTATACTTAACCCAGCGATATCCTTAAGCAAGAATCCCTCTAAAGAGGAATTGACTCAGGCAATTGAAATGCTTTTCCGACAAATTGAGAAGATGAGGACAACAGGATATGATTTTATTGAATTTAATATCGTTTGGGATAAATACAGGCAAAAAGTGTCATTAGAAGAAGTAAAAATCATTGAAGATGATAAAGATAATCTTTTAACACTATTTTGGGATAAAGTTACTGAGAAAACTGCTGACTATCTTATAAAGACTTATGATGTAGAGACCCTGCGCAATGCAGTTAAGAATTCTCGTTATTTATACATTATTCATTGTAGTGGAGGAAGCAAAGGCGATTGGGAGAGACAAGCCACTAGTAGAATGAAAGCAGCAAAAACTGCTGAAGAATGTCTTGATGAAGGAGGTTGTGCAACTATATGCAGAGAGGAGCTAGAACACGAAAAATTTAAAACTGCAGTTACCTATTTACCGAGCACCTTTTTAAAAGCCGTGTTTCAGGACCGGGAAGAATGGTATAAATGGTGAGGCAATTAACTAGCGGATTAGATTAGCATAATAAAAATTGATTACCACAAAATAATTAAAAATGAAACTAAAATTATTTTTAAACCGGCTGTACCTTATCCGGCGCTGCTAACGCAGCGCACTTCTATAAATCCAATCGTGGGAATCAGCCAAAAAAACACGCTAAAAACCGGAGTGGGTATAATTTTAAATTTCTAATAAAATGAAAGCAAAAAAATATAAAACTAAAAAGTATGCTGTGATTATTTTCCTATTGACCATAGGCATTTTGGCTGGTATGGGTATGATTAAAAGTTGTTCGGAGGAACCTGATGCAGCGCCAAGCGTAACTTCTAAAAACGCCCTTTCGCAAGAGAAAGAAGGATTCATTGGCATTAATTTAACAGAGGAAAACGATTTTGAAGGGATGTTTAGGTTTCCGAAAGGAACGGTCTTAACCCTTGCCGAGGGTAAGTTGCATTTTAAATTACCTGAAGGCTTTAGGCTTATTGCAAAACTTAAAGCAGGGGATGATGCTCTCTCCACAAATATGGCGAGGCATTACCAAACAGCAAGTTTATCTCAGGGTTCGGTAAATTGTAAATGTGAGGGAGGAAGCGGATGTAGTCCTTTTATCCGTAAGAACCTGTCAGGTTGTGCAAGTGATGGTTCTTGTACAACTTGCGTAATGACCCTTAGCGAAAGCGAAAAAAACGGAAAAACACAACTGAAGAATGCGGTAATGGAAGATGCCGTAATAGTGAACGTAGCGCAACCGTCTTTAGGATTTCTAAAGAAGGGAACCCTTTCACTTTATAAGTCGCCAAAGGGATTTATTTTTGAAGATCCGGCGGTTCAACGTGAGATAACGAAGATTATAAGTATCTTCAATTCTCCAAAGGATAATGAGTTAATAAAAAATATTGCGATAGACGAAAAGCTACCCGAAGGATTTGTTTATCACCCTTTTGCTTTATTTTCAAAGTATATGGTCTTATTACCGATAAACTTAGATGACGCTTATGCTCTCAAGGATCTTGGATTTTTTGATGTTCTTGGTTATAAATTTCCTTTTTATTTCGATGGTGCCGAACCCAGCCCCTATGGACCCTTTATGGATAATATGCAAGAGGAGGAGGGCTATCGTATGGCGACTTCTTATAGGTGCAACTGTCAAGCAGGAAGCGGTTGTAACTTAAAAAGGATTCGTGTATTCGGAGTAATTTATTGTGATGCTGGAAGTTGTACTGACTGTACATTGTATGAGATTGATATTAATAAATCTTCAGGTGAAAAATAGCATATCGTAACAACTATTGCCGAAAAACCATAAGAAAGTGAAACTAAAATTATTTTTAAAACTGCTGTATCTTACCCGGCGCTGCCTTAGCAGTGCACTTCTATAAATCCAATCGTGGGAATCAGCCAAAAAAACACGTTAAAACCGGAGTAGATATAATTTTAAAATATAACAAAAAATGAAAAAAATAATTTTAGCAGTTTGTATAATGCTTGGGACTTTAGGTTGTAATGAAGATGAAACATTTGAAAATAAGCTAAAACCCGATAATGAGATGATTGCAAAATTGATAACTGGTTTTGATGATACGGTAAAAATTGTACTATCATCGAACGAAAATATTTCTGATAAACAAATTGATGATATCTATTTGGATGAAATAACACGACTTGGAATAACACTGAAAAATCATTCCACACAGCCATCCGAAAACTCTGATAAGAATACTGGTTATTCTTCAGAGTTTATCAACTTTGTTTTACAAATTCAAATTGCTCCCCAATTTGAATCAAAAAATGCTTATAAAACTCACCTTGCGTATTTAAATTCAGCGGTACTAAACAGTAATATATCAATCCCTAAAAAGCAAGTTTTGATTAATCGGATTGCTTTTATGAATGCTTTTATTGATTGGATGGATACTCTTGATAGTTCATCTGCTCTGTTACTTGAGACAAATAGTTATTTTATCAATGAAGAAAGTAGTTGGTGGTCTAGTTGGGGTAGATGCGTTGCGGGAATACTTGGAGGTGCTGGTTTGGGCGCACTTGAAGGCACTGGAGTAGGTACAGTAACTATTCCGATTGTCGGTTCAGTCCCTGGAGCGGCTATCGGGGCTATTGCTGGAGGACTTGCAGGTGCAGGTGCTGCATGCAATTAAAAAATTTGTCATGACATGAGATTAAAAAAATATATTATAGGATTATATTTCACACTATTTAAAAAAGATAGTTTTAAACGTTGCCTATTTTGGGGCATTTATGCAATGCTTACTACACTTTATTCTGCTTATACTTTTATCAAAGTTGTTACAGGTCAATTAGGGCACCATGAAATATGGAGAATCATATGCAGTTTTATCAGTTTCTTGATATTTCTTATATTTTTTGTTATCATCTTAAAAAAGATATTTAAAGGTCAGTAGATAATTACTTATCTTTGAGGTCCATAAAACATTATGGATATTTTTGAAGGTCAAAACCTGTTGAACGGTTCAAAAAAAACTTGGATTGCAAGGAATATTTAGTGAATTAAAGTGACAAAAAGGTTATTCTTGTCGTAAATGCGGCAATAAGACCTATAAATAATAAAGGTGAAAAACCTTTGCAAAAAGTAATTTAGCAACGGAAAGTCAGCACAAGCTAATAAAATGAAATGCTCGATAAAAATTAACTGCAAGTCATCGTAAGCTAAATACCGGAGTAAGCTAATAGTTGTGAGGATTTTAATTTTTTGAGAAGTACGCCGTTTGAAGTGAGATGCTTTCTTTTTCATGCTTTTTTATGTGTTTTGCAACGGTCTTGAAATATACAATAAATTATTGAAGTATTTTACTCCGCGCAAGCAAAATAATAAACCAACACAAGTAAAGAGCACAAAACAATCGTAAGAAAACACAAGAAACATCATAAGGAATGCAAGAAACATTATAAAGAATTCAAGAAGTATAATAAGGAATATAGCAGCAAAAAATAATTAAATTAATGGTGCGTATTTTTATTATATTTTAGGTCTTTAGCTTGCGCTGACTTGCAGTTTCAAAAAGCACTTTAGCGGGTAAAATGCAACGCCCGATAAAAATGAACTGCAAGTCAGCGAAGCTAAACACCAGAGCAAGCTTTTGGGTGTGGAGGATTTTAATTTTTAGCTTATGCTGATTTATAGTTCTCGGACATTGTATGAGTTAAAATGCTTTTTATAAAGTTATTATTAATTAATGTTAAATGAGTAAAATTTTAATATCTATCCACTCAAAGTTTAACAGAGCATTAACAATATACCTCGTTATTATTACATAAATTTGACACAACGTTATAGCTGAACATAAGAAAACAACAACGCAAAATAATTAAAAATGAAACTAAAATTATTTTTAAACCGGCTGTACCTTATCCCGCGCTGCTAAGGCAGCGCACTTCTATAAATCCAATCGTGGGAATCAGCCAAAAAAACACGCTAAAAACCGGAGTAGGTATCATTTTAAATATAACAAAAAATGAAAAAAATAATTTTAGCAGTTTGTATGCTGCTCGGAATGTTAACACTGTCTTCCGTTTCTAACAAAATAGCGGAGGGTGCTTTTGAACCAGCAAATCATTGCACGCATGTTACTTACTCGTGTGGTGTGCAGGAAGACATTTGCAATTTTACAGGTACTACTAAACAGTTAATTGCTCATATTTGGGTTTCAGATGGGAGTATTTGTAATCAGGAAGGGCCTGAACCTTTCTATTTTATATAAGATCCGAGAGAGGAAGATTTACCTCTTCCCCTCTCTTTTTTTAATTAATAATTTTAGAAGCTATAATTATGAAAAATAACGTTTTTATTTTAACAGTATTTTTTTGCCTTTCGATCTTTGCGCAGAAAAATAAAAATTATGAAATAATCTATGGGTTTAGTTATCAACCCGATAGCACAAATATTCACAGCAAAAAAAGCGAAGATATGGTTTTATTTACCAGCGATAGCATCTCATTATACGAAAGTTTTATTAGGTATAAACGGGATTCTACGATGAGAAAAAATCGTAAAAAAGCCTTAAGCAAAGTTAATGGTAAACGCATTTTAAACAGTAAGATTCTTACAGGAGGATATATCCCAAAAATTGAAACAATAATTATAAAAGACTTTAAAAATCAGAAATTTATCCTTCAAAAACAGTTGGTACAATTCTATCAATATGAAGAACCGGCTAAGGTAGATTGGCAAATTAAAAAAGATACGCTGACCATAAGCGGCTACAAATGTCAAAAAGCAATTACAAGAGTATCCGGAAGAAATTATGACGTATGGTTTGCCCCTGAAGTTCCGATTCCCGATGGGCCTTTTAAATTCTTCGGATTGCCTGGTCTAGTGGTTCAAGCCGAAGATACCAAAGGTTTTTTTCAGTTTAAACTAAAAGCGATAAAAGAAATCGAAAGCATTCATATTCCTGTAAAAACACTCGTAACCCCGAAGAATCACCTTGTTGTTACCACCAAAAAGAAATATCTAAAAGCCAAAAAGAATTATCAAAATATGTCAATTAGTAACTTGCTTAATCCTTACGGTATAACAATTGAAATGGACAAGCAAGAGGAAAGAGCCATGGAGAAAAAAGATAAAAATAATAATCCTATAGAGTTAGAATAGTTTTATCTCTCTTTTCCTTTTTAATTGTAAAACGTTAAAATCATCATTTAATGAAAAATAACTTTTTTATTTTAACAGTATTTTTTTTCCTTTCGCTATTTGCGCAGGAAAATAAGAATTATGAAATTATTTATGATTTCAGTTATCAAACCGATAGCACAGATATTCACAGTAAAAAAAGCGAAGATATGGTGTTGTTTAAAAATGATACGATATCTTTGTTCCAAAGTTGGATAAAATATAAGAGCGACTTAGCCATGCAAAACCGCCTTAAAAGCCTTGAAAATAAACCCGTTGAAAGTATTACGAGTATTGATGTAGGAAAAATGATGGGAGGTTATCGTCCAAAAATTTCAGTGAAGATTCAAAAAGATTTTAACCCTCAAAAGTTTATCATTAAAAAGAGATTGGGAAGGTATGAATATCAGTATGAAGAGCCGGCAAGTGCAGATTGGCAGATTAAAGAAGATACGATGACTATAAGCGGTTACAAATGCCAAAAAGCTACGACAAGAGTATCCGGCCGAAATTACGAGGTATGGTTTGCCCCCGAAATTCCAATATTCGATGGACCTTTTAAATTCTTTGGATTACCCGGTTTAATCATTCAGGCTGCCGATGAAAAAAACTTTTTTCAATTTAGATTGAAAGGATTAAAAGAAATAGATAAAATCGTGCTACCTCCTGAGCATAAAGAATTACTTATCGTAACCACCAAAAAGAAATACAAAAAAGCTAAGAAGAATTTTAGAAAGAAAAGTTTGAATAATCAGCTTCAAGGAGAGGGAATTCATATAGTCATTCCAGAAAAATATAAGAAATCAAGAAAGAAATCTAAAAAAAACAATAACCCTATAGAGTTGGAGTAAACCCGTTGCTATTGAGAAAGTTCAAGTACATAGTTGCTTTTGCCCTTTGTATTCTTCCGGCAAAGATTTTCCTTGCTCAAATTATTATCTCAGGTACGGTAACTGATGAATCAAATAAATTTGTAAAAGGGGTAAGTGTAACGATAACCGAGCCAAAAGATAATCGTATTTTGGCTTATGCTCTTACCGATTCAAAAGGACATTATCAAATACCCTGTAAAAGTTCTTTAAAAAAACTACAGATTAAGGTAAGGGCTTTGGGCTATCAACAGGAACAGAAAATAATAGAAAACAAAGGTCAAACGATTAATTTCTCGCTTGAGCCGTCGGTTACAAAAATCAAGGAAGTAGTCATCACCCCGCCGATTGTAAGAAAAAAAGACACCGTCAGCTATAATGTAAAATCTTTTGCTGATAAGAAAGACCGTAGTATTGAGGAAGTAATTGCTAAAATGCCCGGAATGGAAGTCTCAACCGATGGGCAAATTCTTTATCAGGGAAAAGCCATTAATAAATTTATGATCGAAGGGTTAGACGCATTGGACGGCAGGTACAGCCTTGCGACTAAAAACCTAGCCCATGATAAAGTAGCCAAAGTTCAGGTGTTGGAAAATTATCAACCGGTTAAGATTTTGGATAGTTTAGTTTTTTCTGACCAAGCCGCAGTAAATATTAAACTCAAAAATAAAGTTACCTTTGCAGGAAAAGCTGAAACGGGTGGGGGTGTTTCGCCGTTGCTGTGGCAGGTAAATGCTACACCCATGCTGTTTAATCCAAAACGGCAAATAATCACTTCTTATCAAACCAATAATACAGGATATGATGCATCTTCTCAACTCAAAATGTTAACGGAACAACCGGGAAGTAATGATGATTCTACGCAACAAATGCTCAGTATTCAAGACTTAAGCCCGCCGAGTTTTCCAAAAGAAAAATGGTTAGATAATAACATTCATCTATTGACTTCTAATCACCTAATCACGCTAAAAAAAGACTATAAATTGCGCATGCATGTATCCTATCTGAACGACTATCAACAAAAAGAAGGCTATACGAGTACGAGATTCTTCACCTCAAACGATACGATTTCTCTTTTAGAAAAAAAGTATAACCAACTATATTTTAATTCATTGAAAACCAACTTGACCCTTGAAAACAACACCAAACAAAATTATTTTAAAAACCAGTTACACTTTCAAACGTCTTGGGATAGCCAAAGAGGAAATATCACGAGCGACGAAGAGCCTTTGAGGCAAGAGTTGAGCAACCAGCATTTTAAACTTTCTAATAACTTGATAACTTTTTTCCCGATTAGTAAGCAATTGGTAACCGTAGAATCTCATATCTTTTTTAGCAAAATGCCAGAAGAATTATCCTTAAAGCCCGGTAACCTTGATGCGTTATTAGATGACAAAAAAGAGTATCTTGAAGTCAATCAGAAGGCAGAATCAAAGACAGTTTATACAGATAATTCAATCCACTTTATAAAAGCGCTGGGGCATTTTACGATTTATCCGAAAATGGGCTTTTTATTAGAGAAACAAAAATTAGAAACGGATATTCTAACCAGACCTGCCAGTACCTTACCGGGTGATTTCTCAAATAACTTAAATCGGTTGCGCACTAAAACGTACTTTAAAAACAGTATAGACTATAAAAAAGACAACTGGCAAATCCGATTAAATACCCCGCTTATTTATAATACATTGAACTTAAAAGATCCAGCATTACATGCAAAACATCATGTTAATCGCTTTACATTTGCGCCGAAGATATATGCACGTTATGACTTAAACGCTTTCTTGAACGTAAATGCTTCCTATGAACTAGGCAATGGATTTAACGCAGATAACATTCGTTATGGCTATATGCTACGAAATTATAGAGAATCTGAAAGATCGAATATGCCTCCTTCTAAAACATTTAATAGAAATTTCAACAGCGGATTTTCTTATAGAAATCCTATCCATTCTCTTTTTGCTCACTTAAACTATTCTTACTCCGTTTTAAGAAATAATCTGCTTTACGATCAAGATATTCAGCCTGACGGAACAACTAAGCGGCAGGCTATAGAAAAGGATAATGATAAAAAGGGACACTCATTATCTGGTAATATTAGTAAATATTTTAGCGATTTGAAAACAAATATTGCTCTAAACTCTTCTCTTTCGATTCAATCCTCTGAGCAAATTATCAACTCAAAATCAGAAGAAATTACGGACATTAAAAACCGAAATCTGAGCATAAATATAAAAGCAGATACGAATTTAACTGATTGGCTAGGATTAGATTATCAAGTGCAATGGTCCTTATCCAAATCTAAAATTCAAAGTAAGAAAAACCAAAATATTACCACTCAAAGCCATAAATGGAATCTTAATATTTATCCATCAGACCGTCAATATATAGGCATAAAATCAGTGTATTTTCAAAATGATTTATTCTCAGAGAAGACAAATTATTTTTTTACGGATATGGTGTACCGTTACACTTTGAAAAAGAAAAAGATAGACTTTGAATTGCAATGGAATAATATTTTTAATATCAAAAACTATAAAAATGTAATTATAGATGACTTTAAATATATTGAAACCGGATTTAAATTAAGACCGATGCAAATCTTATTTAAGGTAAGATTTTCTTTATGACGTTTATGAACTAAACCATTATGGACTTTTAGTCTATAGGTTTGGTGCTTATATTATAAAAAATGTTCCAATCATGCAAATTTCATTCTCGTTTATTTAAAGATCCGATACCTTTAGCTTGCACTCACTTGCCGTTGCTAAAGTGCTTTTTGCAATGGTCTTACTCTTTGCGTAGTCTTTCGCTACGGTAACTTCTTTTTCATCTTTCCTATCTTCTCTTACTTTATGATGGGGCTTTCCTTTGGGTTTTAAAGGGGGCTCTACCACACTAGCCGCTACAATAGCTCCTGTTTTTTAAGGATTTGATGAGCGGCTAATTGCTGATTGATTTCTTTTAAAAGCAACTGTTAAACTCCTGCCTTTGTCATTGCCGTTCTAAACTGACTTAAGGTACTGTGGTCTGGGGCGATACTGTCAATGGGTAACATCACAAAAATAACTAAAGGATATAAGACCATTGCAAAAAGCACTTTAGCAAAAAAATGCTTGTATTGAGTTTGCCGAAATGCAACGCTCAAAAAAAATTAAACACCGGAGCAACCTTATGGGGGTAGAGGATTTTAATTTTCGGTAGCTGAGCCTGTCGAAGTTTTGAGATGGTTACTCAGTACTTCGACTGTGCTCAGTAATCACCTGTCGAAGTAAGGAAGTAGTTTAAAGCGAGATGCTTCTGTATATATGGATATTTTATATTCTGCAACTGCAAGTCAGCGCAAGCGAATGGTCTTAATATGTTTATAATTAAAATAATCTATCCATTATTAAAGTATTGCATATCTTAGTGAAAAACAGCTCAGGGTATCACTTTTCTAAGGTTTTATTTAAAAACCTTTGTAAGTTTTGTGCAGCGTTCCGTAATAAGTTACTTATTTTCCATAGCAAGTCATTCAACTCTCCATGGCAAGTCATTCAACTCTCCATAACAAGTTATTCAACTCTCCATGACAAGTCATTCAACTCTCCATGACAAGTCATTCAACTCTCCATAACAAGTCATTCAACTCTCCATAACAAGTCATTCAACTCTCCATAACAAGTCATTCAACTCTCCATGACAAGTCATTCAACTCTCCATAACAAGTTATTCAACTCTCCATGACAAGTCATTCAACTCTCCATAACAAGTTATTCAACTCTCCATAACAAACTACCTACTGATACCTTTAGTTCACACTGACTTACAGTTAATTTTTATCGGGCATTGCCTTTTCCCAACTAAAGTGCTTTTTGCAACTGCAAGTCAACTCTAACTAAAGGTCTCTCTATGCTTTTCATTAGCAATGATAAAATTTAAAATCAATGCTAGAAAAGAAGAAAGAGGGCACTAGAAACCAATCCTGACATAACAAAAATGACTAAAAGATATCCCATGATATGCTTAAGTTCTAATCGGGCTAAACTTAATAGGGGTAAGGCCCAAAAAGGTTGAATCATATTCGTCCAAGCGTCTCCCCAAGATAGAGAAATGGCTACTTTCATCGGATCTACCCCCAGATTATGCGCTGCTTTCATCATAATAGGACCTTGTATAGCCCACTGCCCTCCACCTGAAGGAACAAAAAAGTTTATTAACCCTGCACTCCAGTAAGTAAAAAGCGGTAATGTTTTGACCGTAGCCATATCTATAAAAAAATTACTCATTATAAGAGCTAGTCCACTGTCTTTCATAAGCCCCATAATTCCAGCATAAAAGGGGAATTGCAGAATAATTCCGCTGCATTGTTTAATGGAGTTTTGAAAATAAAAGAGAAAGCGCGCAGGGGTTTTATGCAAGAAAATTCCTAGAAAAAGGAAAATAAAAATTACGAGATTTAAAGTCAATTTACCTTCATTTTTTAATACAAGAAAAACATAGAGAAACGAAATCAAGGAAATGATAAGCGTAAAAAGATGCGAGTTTTCACAAAAGTTTGCGAAAGAATTAATTTTAGCTGCTACAAATTTTTCTTCTTTAATACTAAGGGGATTGTTTGCCTCTTGATAATTTTTTGGATTTAAGAAGGCAACGCATAGTAAAACAGTTAAAGATACTCCGATTAAAAGCGCAATATTAAGAGGAGAAAAAAGTGTTTCTGAAAGGGGAATTGAATCAATTTCAAAAATCTTTTTCATCTCAGGGGTTAGTTGGGTAAGACTTAATGGAATACTTCCTGAGAGTCCTCCATGCCAAACTAAAAAACCTGCATACGCGCCGGCAATAAGAAGTGAAAAGGAGGTGTCTTTTCTAGTCCTTGCCATTTGAAGAGCAAAAAGACCAGCCACAATAAGCCCAAAACCCCAATTGAAAAAACAGCTTATAAGTGATACAAATGTTACTAAAAGGGCAGCGCTAGTACTCGTCTTAGGGAAACTTGACAGTTTTTTTAAGATTCTTTCAATCTGGGGAGCGCGCGCTAAAGTGAATCCAGTGATTAAAATTAATGCCATCTGCATTGCAAAGGTTAATAGAGACCAAAAACCATTTCCCCAAGAAAGAAAAAGTTCTTCAAAACTTAAATTTCTAGTGGAACCAGCTAAAATAAAAACCAATAAAGTTAAAATAAGACAAAGTATATAACTATTTGGTAAATACCGCATAAAAAGATTTGATATCCAATAAGCCTTGCTTTTTTCTCTGTTCGACTGCATGATTTAATACGTTTTTATTGGTTAATATATTTTTATAAATAAATCATCGCTTGAAGCGTTATCAGATTCTTATTTTGGCCAATGGGATTAGCGTTGCCGTAATCTTGATTTTTGTATTCTAAGGTCAGTTTGGAGTTATTTCCACTCAAATAAGCATTAATGCCTATGCCTAATACATTGTAATTATCACTTATGGCATCGTAATGGTTTATACCGTACGATATATAGGGTTGATAACGTGTTTTATCTTTGTTACCTGCGAATAGATATCCTGCATGACCATAAATCATATTTCCCGTTCCATAGGCGCTGTATAAATAATTTTTACCATAATCATTACTTTGAAAAGTAGCATAAAGCGTTAAAGCACTTCCGTTAGCAGCAAGCGGTGCATCGTAAAAAGCATCTATTGCAAAGAGGGCTACATCATCGCCTATGGGATTATTCAAGTCATTTAAACGAACTGAACCTTTCGGATGATAGAAAAAACCGGCGCCAAGGTTAAATACCTTTTTTTCACCCAGATATGTGCCTACTTTGAACGGTAAAAAATTCGATTCTTGGTCAAAAAAATGATAATCAAAATATCCGGCATAAATTTTTCCCGCATCTTTTGAACCTAATAGGCGTCTTCCTGCGTACACCGCTTCGTTAATCATGGGCTGTCTATCATCTAAGCCATTGGTAATTGCGTCGTTAATAGCTAATCGATACTGTAATTTACCTAAGTTGCCTTTGGCAAAAATACCTACATGGCGAACAAATTGGTCGCTTAAACCGAGCGTAGCCCATGATTGACGATGGTTATCCATCGTTAGCATATTTAAGGTACTTTGATTATTTAAGCGAGAGATCCCGTTGAAGGTATGTAGCCCGCCACCTATTGATAAATGTTTATTTACGTTATATTGTATCCAAGCATCGTGCATAAACAATTGAGAACCTTCACCCTTACCTGTAGGGCTTAAAGAATTGTCGTTTAAGTTATTCAGCCCAAAATGCGTTAGAATTAAAAACTTTTTGTTAATTTGTGAATACAATAAAATCCGAGCGCGGCGCAAGTTAAAATTTATTGCGCTTTGGTCGTCATTAGCATTAGCATCATACGCTGCCTGCACTTGACCCCAAGAAATAAAACGAAGATATTTTTTGCCGTTTTCATCAAACTTGATTTTAAGTCCTCCGTTATAATCGGGGGAACTTTGTGCACGGGCAAGTGATAAACAAAAAAATAACAAGATAGCCGTTAGAGAAGAAAATACTTTTTTCATTTTTAGGCTAAATTTTGAATTATAAAAATTACAGTTGGGTAGAAACCCAAATATACAAATTTAAGAAACTAAAACATACAAAAAACCGTTTTCTATGAATTCTAAGCTAATAATGTTCAATGATAATAATTCCATAACCATGAAACCTTTACAAAGAGTATTTGCCCATCCCTGAAACGTTTGAATAAAATGAAAGTCCTCCACACCCAGAAGGTTGTTCCGGTATTTAATTTTTATCGGGCATTGCATTTTACCAGCTAAAGTACTTTTTGTAAAGGTCTCTCCATTTACCTTCTTTTTTTGGGCGTTCCCTTCTTTCGGGTGGATCCCACCCGAAAAAAGGTCGGGCTATCCGCTACATCTTTTTCTTGGGGCGAAAGGATGCCCCAAGAAAAAGGATACCGCTGCTATCCCTAACGCTCCTCCCGCAAAAAAAACCTTCAAAAAGTTAGATATTTAGCTTGCGTTGACTTGCAGTTAATTTTTTTCGGACGTTGCATTGTATTGGCGAGAGTGCTTTTTGCAACTGCAAGTCAGCGTTAGCTAACGGCATCACAGTTTTCCGTAATTAAGAGGCGAACAGATCACGTTTATCATTTTTTAGCACTAACGTCGTGAATCATATCTATTTTTTTGGTTTCTTAATATGGGATTTAGTTCTTCGTCATTGTACATTTTCATTTGTTTATATACTTTCATATATTTTTTTCCGCTTTCAATATCTTCTATCAATTGTTCAATAGCTAAACTTAAATCTCGTTGCTGCTCATTCAATATTCTCAATTTCTCTTTGCAAGAAATAATATGCGAGGGAGTGGCATCTTTTCGACATACTTCTTCTTTCATATGATAAATTTTTAATGCTAAAATAGAAAAACGATCAATTCCCCAAGCAGGGCTTTCGGTATTAATCGTCGCTTTGGGCAAAGGTTTAATCGCTTTATATTGATTAAGAAACCAGGCATCAATAAATTCTACAGTATCTGTTCGTTCTTGATTTGATCGATCAATCCAGCGCTTGATTTTTAATGCTTCAACAGGGTCAATCTCAGGATTTCGAATCATATCTTCTAAATGCCATTGAATATTATCGATCCAGCTTTTTCGATAAAGTAAATGTTCAAGTTTCTTTGTAATAGGGTAAGGGTTGTGCAATGGATAATCCACACGGTCTTTTTTATGATAATCCACAATGGATTCACTAAAAATATTCCAGGCAACTGTGGTGAGTTTCATAGGTTATAATCTTTAAAAAAATTAAAAGACCATTACAGAATACATAAAATATCCATATACAGAAGCATCTCGCTTCAAACGGCGTACTTCTCAAAAAATTAAAATTCTCCACACCCATAAGGTTTCTCTGGTGCTTAATTTTTATCGGGCGTTACATTTTATTAGCTAGCGCTGACTTGCAGTTCAGTTGCTAAAGTGCTTTTTGCAATGGTCTTAAATTATTGAATTAATTTAAGTCGTTTGGCTTCAAAATAGGGATCAATGGATTGACTTTTATATACTTGCTTAGCAATGGGCATCAAGGTGTTTAGCCTTGTTATTCTAGTTTGAGAACTAGGATGGGTAGATAGAAACTCAGGTGGGGCACTGCCATTTTTAGAAGAGATTGCTTTCATTCTTTCCCAAAAATATGGAGCTGCCTCAGGATCGTATCCTGCCAATGCCATAAATAAAATCCCCATTTCATCGGCTTCTGACTCTTGTTTTCGGTTGTATTTTAAAAGGCCTATCGTTGAGCCAATGCCATAAGCCTGCATAATGATTTTTTGAGTAGAAGAAGTACTTGTGGGTTTTGAGCCTAAACTTAATGCTACTCCTCCTAAACCCAGGAGTTTCTCTTGACCGATGCGTTCCGCTCCGTGATTGGCAATGGCATGTGCAATTTCATGCCCCATCACTACCGCCACGCCTGCATCATTGGCACAAATTGGCAGTATCCCTGTATAAAAAGCAACCTTACCTCCCGGCATACACCAAGCATTGAGTTTTTTACTGTCAATTACCTTATACTCCCAGCGGTAATTAGCTAATGTATTAGGACTTCCCGATTCATTGAAAAATTTTTCTACTGCTGCCTGAATGCGTTTTCCTACTCTTAAAACTCGTTCGTTATACAATTTGTTAGTAGATATTTTGCTCTTTTCCAAGGTTTCTTTATAGGCAGCAAAGGATTGTGGAAAAATCACATGGTTAGAAACGATACTTAATTGTTTTCTTTTTGTGATCGGGTTCACTGAACATTCATTAAATAAAGAAAAGATAATTAAGCCGGTTAATAATTTTTTCATGATGATATTTTATTCTTAAGTTAGCGATAGCAAAAGTATAATAACTTTAAAATCTTTGCAAAATAAATAGAGACCCTTAGCTTGCGCTAACTTGCCGTTGATTTTTTTCGGGGGTTACATTTTTTTCTAGAGCACTTTAGCAACTGCAAGTCAGCTATAGCTAAAGGTCTTATAAAGTAAAAACAACTTGAAAAATGAATGTGTGTTCAGATAAAATAATTATTGCCATAGACGGGTATTCTTCTACGGGTAAAAGTACTTTAGCAAAACAAATTGCTAAAAGAATTCATTATAAATATATTGATACAGGAGCCATGTATCGAGCGGTTACGCTTTTTGCTATTCAACATCAGTGTTTTGAAAATGAACAATTAAATAAACAAAAACTTTTATTACAATTACCTTTAATTCATTTGAGTTGGGAAGAACGTACAAAAGAGCAATATACCCTGTTACTTAATGGAAATAGGATTGAGCCCCAAATAAGAACCATGAAGGTTTCGTCTCTCGTAAGTTATGTAGCAAGAATCGGTGAAGTAAGAAAAAGAATGCTGAGCATCCAGCAAGACTGGGGAAGAGAAAAAGGAATTGTAATGGACGGTAGAGATATAGGCACGGTGGTTTTTCCTCATGCAGATTTAAAGGTTTTTATGACGGCTTCACCTGGGGTGAGGGCGAAAAGGCGCTACAAAGAATTAAACGCTCAGGGGATTAAAGTAACTTACCAACAGATATTCGCCAATGTATTGGAAAGAGATACCATAGATTCTACGCGAAGTATTGCTCCGTTAAAACCAGCAAAAGATGCCATAATTATTGATAATTCTACGCTCACATGCCAAGATCAATTTGAAAAAGTAATGACTTTGGTCAAAAAAAAAATTGCTTTTGCCGAAACGAAGAACAGTTTGAGACCGTTGCAGGATACATAAAAAAAGTATGAGCGCTAAAGCATTTAATTTCAAATTGCTTCCTTATTTCGATTGCGGTCAGTAACCATCTGATAAAATTAATTTCCTGTAAAATCAGCTACAATTTTCTCTGTTTTTGTCTTTGCCTTTTCTAGCTCATTATTTACCAAAATTATATCAAATTTTTTAGCAAACCCCATTTCATGTTTTGCCTTCGCTATGCGCATACTTATTTTTTCAAGAGATTCTGTTGAGCGGGTTATCAACCGATTTTTTAAGGTTGAAATAGAGGGAGGCCGAACAAATATTGCTAAGGCTTTATCGCCAAATTGTTTCTTAAGATTCAACCCGCCTACCACGTCCATATCAAAAACTACGCTTTTCCCCATCTTCCAGATTCGGAAAAGTTCAGATTTTAACGTCCCGTAATAAATTCCATCATATACTTCTTCATACTCAACAAATTCTCCGGTTTTAATTTTTTCTTTAAACGTTTTTTTATCCATGAAATAATAATCTTTTCCTTCCTGTTCTTTTTCTCTCTTTTTTCGAGTGGTACAGGAAATTGAAAAGTCAATATCTGTTCGTTTCTTCAAAATATGGTGTACCAATGTAGTCTTGCCCGATCCTGAAGGTGCTGAAAAAATAATAAGTTTACCTTCTGTCATATTTAAAGGGTATTTAGGATTTGTTCTTTTATTTTCTCTAATTCGTCCTTCATTTGAACTACTATTCTTTGCAGCGCTGCATGATTGGCTTTTGAGCCCAATGTATTGATTTCTCTTCCTATTTCCTGTGTAATAAACCCCAGTTTTTTTCCGCATGATTCCTCATAACTTAATTCTTCTAAAAAGTAATCTAAATGATTTTTTAACCGTACCTTTTCTTCGCTAATGTCTAGTTTTTCCAAATAAAAAAATAATTCCTGCTCCCAGCGGTTTTCATCTATTTTATAGCTTTTTATTGCATCGTTGCATCGTTCTTTTAGGCGAGTTTTTAAGTTCTCTACTCGCTCTTTTTCAAGTGGATCAATGGATTCTAATAAGCGATCAATTGTATGGATGTGCCGCCTAAAGTCTTCCTCCAATGATTTTCCTTCTGCTATTCTAAAATCAATAATATTTTTTATTGCCCGGTCTATCGCTTTTTGGATAGCTGCCCACTCCTCATCATCTACCTCATTTTCTTCAACGGCTATTGCTTCAGGCATCCGCATGGCAATAGCTAGTAATTCCAACTCATTTTCTGTAGATATCATTTGCTTTAATTCATTCATATAAGACCGGACAATTTCTTTATTAATCATCTGCTTTTTTCCCCCATTCATTACTTCCTGAGATAAAACCAGCTCAATTTTACCTCGTCGCAGCCGTTTTCCCAGTTGCTTACGAGTTATCATTTCTTTGGCTTTATAGGAAGGAGGCATTTTTATATTCAGCTCCTGTTGTTTGCTGTTAAGCGAGCGAATTTCTATAGTAAATCTTTTATTGAAAAACTGCGCGGAAGCTTTTCCGTATCCCGTCATAGATTGTACCATACTAGCGGTGTATTTTTTCAAAAATACATAAATCTTATCAAAAGGAGACCTTTAGCTTCGCTGACTTGCAGTTGCACAAAGCACTTTAGCAAAAAAATGCTTGTATTGAGCACTTAGACTAGGCTCAGTAACCACCTATCGAAATGCAACGCACGAGAAAAATTAACTGCAAGTCAGCGAAGCTAAGGGTCATCAAAAGATGAGAACAAGACAGAAGCTTTTTGAAATAGTCTCTATATTATTTTTTAAAGTTCTCTGAAAGATAATTCCTAACTTTGCTTAGAACAATCATAACTAGAGCCCTTTGCAAAAAGCACTTTAACAAAAAAATGCTCGTATTGAGTTTGCCGAAATGCAACGCCCAAAAAAAATTAAACACCAGAGCAACTTTTTGGTTGTGAGGATTTTAATTTTCGGTAGCTGAGCCTGTCGAAGTAAGGAAGCAATTTGAAATTAAATGCTTTAGCTTTTATGTTTTTTATATATTGTGCAACTGAAAGTCAGCGAAGCTAAAGGTCTCAACTATTGAATTATGCAGCATATTTTTATTACAGGAATTGGCACAGAAGTAGGAAAAACCGTCATCGCTTCAATCATAACAGAAGCGTTAGAGGCAGATTATTGGAAACCCATACAAGCCGGCGACTTGGATCAGTCGGATACTTTGAAAGTAAAAGAATTAATATCCAATCATCGAACGAGTTTTCACCCTGAGAGCTACGCCTTACAACATGCAATGTCGCCTCATGCCGCAGCTGATCTAGAAAACATTACCATTGATAAAACAAAAATAAAACGACCCATAACAGAAAATTATCTAATAATTGAAGGTGCCGGGGGCATTATGGTCCCAATTAATCAGCATGAACTTATTTTAGATTTAATTCGTCCAGAGGACAAAGTCATAGTCGTTTCACAAAATTATCTGGGGAGCATTAATCATACTTTAACAACACTCAGTGTTTTAAAGCAATATGGATTGAAGAAAATCGGGATTATTTTTAATGGAGAAGAAAATAAAACTACTCGGGAAATCATTCTAAAAATGTCAAAAATACCGGAAATTGCTTATATAAAACCACTTCCCATTATAGACCAAAACGCTATTTCAAAAGAGGCAAGGAGAATAAAAGAATCGTTAATTCAATTTCTAAACGCTTAAATTAAACCCTTCTTCTATTAAAACAGTATGAAAGAAAAGGAACTGAAACGACTTAAATATGCCATAGCCATTCCCTTATGGTTTTTAATCATGATATGGAGTGTGAAAATTTATGAGCTTGCTACTCACACCAGTCTGTCTTATTGGGGCATTTTACCACGAGAAATTATCGGTTTGAGAGGAATTTTTTTTATGCCCTTTCTCCATGGAAGCCTTGCCCATACCACTCACAATTCTTTTCCTCTTTTTCTATTACTGGCAATATTGGTTTATTTTTACCATAAAAGAGCGCTTTTTATTATACTTTTTGGAAATTTACTTACTGGATTATTTACCTGGCTGATTGGCGGGCCTGGTTATCACATTGGTGCAAGCGCCATGATTTATATGTTGGCAGGATATTTATTTTTTAGTGGTGTTTTTCGGAAAAATATCAAATTAAAAGCCATTTCTCTTTTGATAGTTTTTGTTTACGGCGGGATGATTTGGGGGATTTTTCCTTTTCAATTTTGTATTGACCAGCATATTTCATGGGAAGGGCATTTATCTGGGGCGCTCGTCGGGATAATATTAGCCTGCTGCTTTCGCAGAGTGCTGTTTCTACCCGAAACAAGGTATAGCTCGGAAAATGAACCTGAAAATACAGAAGAAATTCCCTATTGGATTACAGAAGAAGAAGAAAAAGAAACACCAACAGAATCGAAGCGGCCATCGTTTAAAGACCTATTTTAAGGTGAGTTCAATATAGTAGATAATTATTTTATTTATTTTTTGGACGTTCCCGCCTAACGGCGGTCGGGCTATCTGCTAAATCTTTTTCTTGTGGCGAAATGCTGCCACAAGAAAAAGGATGCCGCTCCTATCCCTAACGCGCGCCCTGAAAAAACTCGTGAACTTTTCTTTCACTTTCTTTAATAATTTAAAGGATTTAAACTTTAAAAGGTCAATTGTCAATTATATTCAAAAAGCATAACCTAGGCTCAAAACGATTCATTATTTTCGATTCCTGAGATATTTTTTTATGTATGTAGGAAAAGAAACTGTTATAAAGAGAAGTATTAAAAATATTTGCCGATAGCTACTAGATGTATTATTAAAGGTTGCCACTTGATAAATAAAAATAATTAATATCAATCTCCATACAAATGTTTGAACTGCAAAAGATGTGATGAATTTATTCTTTCTTCTAAAAGAATAGGTTGGAATTAAAAAAAGAATAAACCATTCTTTCCATTCTTCATCAAAAAACATCTTTTATTAACTTGATTATTATTTGAAAAATTTTAACCCCGACCAGCACAATCTATAACATATCCCATATAGCTATAGCATTAATAGACGGTGCAAGACATATTAAAAGTAGATATAACTTTATTTAAAAAATACCTCTTTTTCTAATCCGCTTAATTAAATTCAGCGTTCCTAAAAGAATTACGGTTATCAAAATTAAAATTTTAAAATAATCATTAGTAATTCCTTTAAAAGTAATTATATTTATTATGAACATAATAAATAAAAAAGTTAATTGCAATGACTGAAAAGCAATTGAATATTGATATTTTTTAATTGATGGGTACTTTTTTACAATTAATTTTTTCATAACCAAAAGTATTACTAGTAATACAACCGCAAGAACACCTGAACTCATAATCTAACTTTAAGTATTAGTTAATTAACAATCTTGACCACAAGCATAAGCCATAGCAGCAACATCAGCGATAGGAAGCGGACCGTCTCCTGCTGCAATTTCTACGGCAGTAACTGCACACACTCCGGCACAAAGCCATGATGATATTGACCTGTTTGACCTTTGATTAATCGCTTTTGTATCTTTTACATTAGGGACTTTATTATTTATAACTACATTATAAAAACCCTTATCATTTAAAATTAAATCCCCTTTAATAACTCCTGCTTCTCCTACTTTTCTAACTTCAACTTTCATTGAATTTAAATCTACTTTATAGACCAGGCTACTGATTAAGTTATTAAATCTTTCACTTGAAGTTTTTATATTAGGTATTTCATAAACTTTACCTTTCTCAAGGCCATACCATTTATTTGAACGATTTGAATTGACTACGGATCTATCAAAACTTAAAACTTCATTTTTAAACTTAATATACTCTTGATTACTAGAAATCTCCGAATCTTCATTACAAGAGTAAAAAATTAAACCTAACAAAATACAAATCATAAACTTTTTCATAATTAAAATATTTTTTACAATGATTAAAAACTTTTCCAAAGATAGAAATTAAATTTTAAACGAACAAAAAAACTTTTAAAATGATTAGATAAAAATGCAGGTACCATATTTAGTTATAAGTGTTCAATAGTTACAAAAAAATCACATATAATAAAAATGATCAGCCAATCTGCTAAGAATGAATAATTTATTTACTTGGGGTATTCGCTAAATCTATTTTGTATTTTCCCTTAGAGACCACTCACTTTTTATACAGAACTTATGTTATTTTAGACAACTCAACTAACACTGGGCAATGGTCAGAGTGTTTTGCTTCTGTCAGAATAGCTGCGCGAATCATACGATCTTTTAACGACTCCGTGACCATATTATAATCAATACGCCAACCCTTATTATTATTTCGGGCATTGGCACGATAGCTCCACCAGCTATATTGATGAGGCGAGGAATTGAAATATCGAAAACTATCTACAAAACCGCTGTCAATAAAGCGGCTAAGCCATGCTCGCTCAACAGGTAAAAAACCAGAAACATTGGCATTTCTGACTGGATCATGAATATCAATGGCTTTATGACATATATTGTAATCACCGCAAACCATTAGATTCGGAATTTGTTTTCGCAGATTATTTAGATACTCAAGGATTTCATCCATATAATTCAGTTTAAACGATAGACGAGCCTCATTTGTTCCTGAAGGGATATACATGCTCATTACTGAAAATTCATCAAAGTCTATTCTAAGATTACGCCCTTCGGCATCCATCGTTTCAATTCCTGTTCCATATACAATATTTTTGGGTATTTTTTTGCTTAAGATGGCTACTCCGCTATATCCTTTTTTTTGCGCCGAATACCAATAATGATGATAACCTAATTGCTCAAATAGAACTATGTCTATCTGGCTTTTTTCTGCTTTAGTCTCTTGCAGGCAAAGTATATCAGGATTAGCCGCAACTAACCATTCAGCAAAACCTTTCCTAAGAGCCGCTCTAATTCCATTAACATTGTAACTAATAATTTTCATGGATAAGAAAAATATAATTTTGATCTTTGTTAAATAACGGGTTCTATAAATTACCCCTCTAAAAATGACTTGATAATTTAACCTCGGCAAAAGTAATTACTTTTCAATAATTTCATATTTACAACTTTTTTTCAATACGATACTATTATAATCGTTAATATCTGTAAAATCAAATTGCCACAAGAGATAATTGTCCCCTCTTTTTTCAAAAAATAATGTTTTTACTTTCTTTTGAGTATGATGAGACCATTGCCTAAACGGGTAATATCGTTGTCTAATAATGACGTTATCGGTTTTACTATTCTTAGCCTCTATCAATACAACTTGGCTCTTTCCCTCATATCCTGCATCTACTTCTGTCTGCACACCCTTTTGTTCTATTTTTTGATTTCCTACTTTGAAAGAAAATTCAGGGGTATATTTTCTTCCTCTAATCGTTAATACTAACGTATCATCTTCTATAAAAGTTCTGATAATACTAACCGCATACGCAAAATCAAGGTGTTGCATTTTAGAGTCTCCAACCGAAGAAGTATCCAGATGAAAGTTTAATTTATAAGGATATATTTTTACACTATCACTAATTTCAGGAATACCAATATACTCCTCTCCTTTAACAATCGCGTATTCACCATTTTTTATAGGAAGTAAAAACAAAGACCGATGCAAAAAGCACGCTAAAAAAAAATGCAACGCCCGATAAAAATTAAACGCCGGAGCAACCTTTTGTTTGTGATGATTTTAATTTTTTGAGAAGGAAGCCGTTTGAAGTTAGATGCTTTCTTTTTCATGCTTTTTTATGTGTTCTGCAACGGTCTTAAATAAAGCTTTATTTTCGTAGTTTAAATAACGAGACCGTTGCAAAAAGCACTTTAGCAAAAAAATGCTTGTATTGAGTACTTCGACAGGCTCAGTAACCACTTGTCGAACTAAGGAAGAAGTTTGAAACTAAATGCTTTCTTTTTCATCCTTTTTTATATATTTTTCAACGGTCTCATAACTAACATAGATTTAATTAAATATAAGAATTAACAGTTTTATGAGATACGGTATATTAAAAGGGAAAAAAGGAATTATTTTTGGAGCGTTAGATAAAAATTCTATTGCCTGGAAAGCAGCAGAAAAAGCAGCAGATGAAGGAGCTGAAATTGTTTTAACTAATGCCCCAATAGCTATACGGATGGGCGTAATTGATCAATTAGCCCAAAAAATAAATTCACCGGTTATACCGGCAGATGCTACCTCTTTAGATGATTTAAAAAAATTATTTGAAGAAGCACAAGAAAAAGTGGGAGGGAAGTTAGATTTTGTGTTGCATTCAGTAGGGATGTCTGTCAACGTTCGTAAAGGGAAACACTATACCAATTTAGACTACAATTGGCTAGAGAAAGGCTGGGATATATCTGCAGTTTCTTTTCATAAGGTAATGAAGGCCGCGTGGGACTTAGATGCAATTAACCGTAACGGCTCAATTTTAGCATTGAGCTATATCGCAGCACAGCGGGTTTTTCCTGATTATAATGATATGGCAGATAATAAAGCATATTTAGAATCAGTTGCACGAAGTTTTGGCTATCATTGGGGCGTAGAACGAGGCGTTAGGGTAAATACCATTTCACAATCACCTACTTCAACAACTGCCGGAAAGGGGATAAAAGGGTTTGGAAGTTTTTTATCTATTGCTGATAAAATGTCGCCTCTTGGCAACGCTTCAGCAGAAGATTGCGCAGAATATATTGTTATGATGTTTTCTGACTTTACAAAAAAAGTAACCCTGCAAAATCTTTTTCACGATGGCGGTTTTTCTTCTGTGGGCATTAGCCAATCCTTGATGGATACTTTTAGCGGAGAGTAAAATTTTTATACGGTCTCTTTTATTATTTAATCGCTCTTATTATAAAATAATTTTTCTTCCCCTTTTGTAATAAAATAAATGTATGATTAATTAAGGATTCGGAGTTCAAAATAAATGATTCATTCACCTTTTGTTTGTTAACGGAAATAGCATTTTGCTTTAGCTCCCGACGGGCTTCCCCTTTCGATTTTAAAAAATGTGTTTTAACCGATAATGCATCCATAATTTCTATTCCGTTTTCTATTTCTGATAAAGAGACTTCCGCTTGAGGCACCCCTTCAAAAATAGATAAAAAAGAGTCATTATCTAAACTTTTCAATGTTGCGTTGGTTGATTTTCCAAACAAGATATTCGTAGATTTTTTTACCTGCTCTAAGGCATATTGCCCATGAACTAATCGGGTTACCTCTTCCGCTAGTCGTTTTTGTAAAATACGTAAATGTGGACTTTCATCATGTATCTTAGTTAGTGAAACGATTTCTTCTTTAGTTAGAAAGGTGTAAATTTTAATAAATTTTTTAATATCCTCATCCGAAATATTAAGCCAAAATTGATAAAATTTATACACAGAAGTTCTATCTTTAGTCAACCAAATATTTCCACTTTCTGTTTTCCCAAATTTAGTACCATCTGCCTTAGTAATTAAAGGGCAGGTTAAAGCATAAGCCTTTGCGTTTTTCCCTACGATTCGGCGTATCAGTTCGGCGCCTGTTGTAATATTGCCCCATTGATCAGACCCCCCCATTTGTAATAGACAGTTGTGTGTTCGGTACAAATAATAAAAATCGTATCCTTGTATCAATTGATAGGTAAATTCTGTAAAACTCATCCCTGTATCCGTTGAGGGGGTTAACCTTTTTTTGATAGAATCTTTTGCCATCATATAATTCACTGTAAGATGCTTTCCTATCTCTCTGACAAAATCGATAAATGAAAAATTTTTCATCCATTCATAATTATTAAGTAAAACCGGCGCATTTTCTTCCGTAGAGTCAAAGTCAAGAAATTTGGAAAGCACAGATTTAATCCCTATAACATTTTTATGTAAAGTTTCTTCATCTAATAGGTTCCGTTCTGCCGATTTCCCCGAAGGATCGCCAATCATTCCAGTAGCCCCGCCCAGCAAGGCATACGGTTTATGCCCCGCTTTTTTAAGATGAATCAGTAAAATAATGGGGACCAGACTTCCTATATGCAATGAATCAGCCGTAGGATCAAAACCAATATAAGCTGAAGTTATTTTGTTGTTTAATTGTTTCTCTGTTCCGGGTATAAGATTATGAATCATTCCTCTCCATTGCAATTCTGCTACTAAATTTTTTTTCATATATCTAATAATTAAACGTAAAGAGACCTTTTTAAAGTTCTCATAAAGATACTAACCGCAAATATATTTAAAAATCAGCGGCATACTTTTTTTAAATATGAGACCGTTGCAAAAAGCACGCTAACAAAAAAATGCTTGTATTGAGCCTGTCGAAATGTAACGCCCGATAAAAATTAAACCCCGGATCAACCTTTGGGTTGTGAGGATTTAACTCTTGGTAGCTGAGCCTGTCGAAGCCTTGAGAAGGAAGCCGTTTGAAGTTAGATGCTTTCTTTTTCATACTTTTTTATGTATTCTGCAACGGTCTCATATTTATTTGCTGCTCGCTTGGGATATTCAATTAAAGGTCTTGATCAGCAGGAGTTCAATGATAAGGATAGTTATAAAAGTTGTAATTTTGCTATATGAACTTCCTTATGCACGAATTCTATTGAACCCGATAAAGAAATGGATATTTTTACCGATGATTATTTTATGAAAATGGCTTTAAAAGAAGCGAGAATAGCCTTTGAAGAAAATGAAGTTCCCGTAGGTGGCGTTATTACTATCGGAAATAAAATTATTGCCAAAGGGCACAATATGACAGAACGATTAACAGATGTAACCGCGCATGCTGAAATGCAGTGTATCACTGCTGCAAGTACCTATCTCGGAGGAAAATATTTGAAAGGATGCACGCTATATATTACTTTAGAACCCTGTGTTATGTGTGCAGGAGCAATATATTGGACACAAATAGGTCGTGTAGTTTACGGGGCAAGAGATGAAAAAAGAGGATATACCACACACCAACTCTCACTACATCCTAAAACAGAGGTTTGTTCAGGAATACTTTCAAAAGAATGCAGCCGGTTAATCATAGATTTTTTTAAAAATAAACGACTTACATCATAATTGATAGAGCATCGCTAATTATAGTGAATGAGACCGTTGCAGAATACATAAAAAAGTATGAAAAAGAAAGCATCTAACTTCAAACGGCTTCTTTCTCAAAAAATTAAAATCCTCCACACCCAAAAGGTTGATCCGGGGTTTAATTTTTATCGGGCGTTACATTTCGACAGGCTCAATACAAGCATTTTTTTGTTAGAGTGCTTTTTGCAACGGTCTCATCCACTACTTTTTTATACCTTTGCAGAAAATTTTATAGTAAATGTCCGAACAAAAAAAATGTTCTTTTTGTGGAAAAAATGAAAGTGAAGTTAATTTATTAATTGCAGGCTTGGAAGGCTATATTTGCGACCAATGTGTAAAGCAGGCATTAAAAATTGTGGACCATGAACTTAAAGATAAAAAGCAAGAGGTTTTAGAGAAGGGATTAAGGATAGGACTTCCTCGGGAAATAAAATCATTTTTAGATGAATATGTTATCGGGCAGGACGAAGCAAAGAAAACTTTATCTGTAGCGGTTTATAATCATTATAAGCGAATTTTAAACAGAAAAAAAGACAGCCAGTCTGCAACAGAGATTCAAAAATCAAATGTGACCATCATAGGCGAAACGGGAACCGGCAAAACACTTTTGGCAAAAACCATTGCCCGCCTGTTAAACGTTCCGTTTACTATAGTAGATGCCACAGTATTAACACAAGCGGGTTACGTAGGAGAAGATGTAGAAAGTATTTTGTCTCGCTTATTACAAGATGCTGATTATGAAGTTGAGCGGGCAGAAATGGGAATAATTTTTATAGACGAAATAGATAAAGTGGCTCGTAAAGGAGATAACCCTTCCATTACCCGCGATGTGAGCGGAGAAGGGGTGCAGCAGGCATTGTTAAAGATTTTGGAAGGCTCTGTTGTAAATGTGCCCCCGCAAGGAGGCAGAAAACATCCTGATCAGAAATATATTCAATTGGATACTACTAATATTTTATTCATTACAGGAGGGGCTTTTGTCGGCATTCAAAATAAAATTAGTTCACGACTTAACACTTCCATTATCGGTTATGGCACTTCTCGCAAAGAAAGCATTGATAAAACACATCTGTTAAAATATGTCAATGCACAGGATTTACGTGCCTTTGGGTTGATTCCTGAACTTATAGGCCGCCTCCCCGTGGTTACTTACTTAGATCCATTAGATAAAGAGGTTTTGCTACGTATATTAACAGAGCCTAAAAACGCTTTGATAAAGCAATATACGGAACTTTTTGCGTTAGATAAAGTGCAATTAACCATTGAACAAGAAGCATTAGAAGCGATAGTTGATTATACGCTTGAATTAAAATTGGGTGCTCGCGGGCTCCGCTCTTTATGTGAGGCAATTTTTAAAGATTATATGTTTCATGTTGACGAATATAAAGGAACATTGAATATTTCTATAGAAGACATTGAAAAAAAGATGAAAACGCTTAACCTGATTAAAGCTAAATCAAAAAAAAATATTAAAAAAAATGAATTTTCCTTTTTTTAAACAAAATAATTATTTACCTTTGCACTTGTATTTTAATTAAAAAAATTAGAATTATGAAGAATATTTTATTATTTGCATTTGCCTTAAGTTTAGGCATTAAAAATCATGCGCAATCTAGTACAACTAATCCAATGCATATTGGAGATAACGGTCTTGTTTATGTTAGCCCTGGTACATTGTTATATTCTAAGGGTGGTTTAAAAGCAACTGCAAAAGGAAAGCTTGAATCACAAGGAAATGTTAAGTTAGACAATAAGTTAGAAAATGGCGGAGACGGGTCTAATATAATTTTCAATTATAAAGCAGGAGGAGAAGATACTGCTTATGGGCAATTGCAAATTTCTCAAGGCACTACCGGTAGTACCAATAAAATAACGATGATGACGAATGCGTTAGAAATTCAAGGTGATACCGAAATTTTTCCGGCTATTTCTTTTCCGTTTACGAAAGGTACGGATCTTATCAATGCTTTAGAAAATTCATCTATTAAACAGAAAGTCCAGGGGCATATAGAAGCAAAAGATTTAACTAAGGTATATACTCTTAGTGCTTTCAATGATTATCGCTCTTTTAATTATGCTTGGTATTTAGATAATGATGGTCACGAAATAAAAAATGCTGAAAAAGAATTACTTGAACCTTATTTATCATATACCTTGAACTTATATAAGGATAAATCACGTAATAAATTTTCTGATATCAATAAGAAAAATTTCAAAATTTCAGGTGCCCCCTTTTTTGGAAATATTTCTGTTGAACTTAAGCCAAGCTTAAATAAAATAGATTTTACGACTGATGAAGGGAAAAAGTCTATCTACTATATAAAGGCCCCTTTTGCAAATTTGCCTGAAAGGTATGTTGATCAAATTTCAGACTTCATTGTCCCTAATACAGATAAAAAATGGGGGCATAATCTTTATGAATTGGGAAATCCTTATACGCAAAATATTGATTTATTTGAGGTTTTAAATGCTTCTGGATTAACTCCTACTATGGTTGATGGAATTGCCATCATGGGGCTATTAAATCCGGGGACAGAATCTAAGGCGGCAGATCAGTTATATGAGAATTATAACGTAGATTATAACAAAATAACTTGCACAGGTAGTTCATTTTCTTCTGCCAACTGCATTACAACTAATAGTAGTTTGTCATCAAGTTCTTCCGCATTAGTGAGACCTTTTGGCACTTTTAATTTGAAATTATCTGATTCATCTTTTCCTTCGACTGATCCTAAAACCCGAACTATTGTTTTTGATGATAGATGCAAAACATTCAACTACAAAAATTTGTTTATTTATGACCCAGCAAAAAAGGAAGCTGGCACTCAGCAGAGTCGTTCTGCAAGACAAGCGCCTATAAAAGCCATTGAACAACTTACTTTATCTTTAAAAGAAAATGATGTTATAAAGGGAAGGGTTGCACTTGGTGCTAATCCTTGGGCGGTTGATGTGGTTGATAAACAGTTAGATGCTGTCGCAGGAGATGGAAAATCAGAAGATATTTCACTGTATTTACTGAATGAAAAGGATAATCTTAAGGGTACAAAGCTATCTATTAACGGCTTTAATATGTCTACATATAGAGGAAAGCCGCTGCAAATAGGCCTTAAGACTATTGCCGGGCAAAACTATACATTAGGGGGCAGTGTTAGTATTGCCGAAAAAAACGCTTTGCCCTATACTCATTTTTTTATTGAAGATAAGCAAGAAAATAAAATTATGCGTGTAGGTGCTGAATTCAGCTATTCTTTCAGTGCTTCAAATAATGATTCAAACCGCTTTGTTGCTTATTATGATAAAGTTCCTGTAGATGTAGATAAAAAACAAGTAGAAGAAAACTTGAAATCCAGGATAGACATTGCCAGAAATTCTGATGGAGAAAATGTAATCGTTTTCAAAGGACAAACCGGAAAGGCAAGAATATATGTTTACAATATTTTAGGGCAGCTTATTTTTTCTGATAAGAATGTCAATACTTCAAGTAATTATTCTTTAAACCGTATTCCTCATGAAGGGGTTTACCTTGTAAAGGTAATTAGTAGCAAAGGAAAAATAATAACTAAAAAAATTATAAAATGATGATGAATAGATTTTTTAAAATGAAAAATATAGCTGCGTTAAGCTTGCTTTTTTTGCAGACACTACTACAAGCTAAAAGACCACCAACGCCTACTTCTGAAGAGGACATAGTTTTACCTATTGATCAATACAGCGTTTTATTAGTCATCTTTTTAATAGGAGTTGCCGTAATTTATACTAAAAAATATATGACTCGTAAAAAAAGTAGCTAATTAAAAAGATTAAATTGAAAAGTTATAAATGATTAAAAAAACCTCGAAAAAATCGAGGTTTTTTTAATCATGCTTACTTAATATTTTTGTAACCCATGTAATGATGAAAAAGATTCTTTTCTCACTTTTTATATCCTTTTATTATACGGCTTTTGCAGCTTATCGTATTAAGGGTACCATTTCAGATTATACGAATAAAACAGTAGAGATTCGTAAAGCAAAAGGGATAACTTATGAGAAAATTGCAGTAGTACGAACAGATGCCAACGGGAGTTTCACTTATATCATGCACGATAATTTCAAAGGAGTTTTATTGTTAAATATAGATGAAACAGAGGATAGTTTATTTTTACTTACGAATGGAGAAGATATTGATTTTAAGGCTACCATCTTAACCATGAAAAGTCCGGTTTTTCAAAAAAAATCCATTAATGAAATTTTTCAATCTTACACAAAGATAGAAAATAAAGAAAATATCAACCGGATATTAGATTACATTATAAGTATATACTCCACTAACGAACCCTATTACAAAGCAACTATTGCCGAGAAAGAACGATTATCTAATATTTATTTTAACCGTGGTGATTTAAAGAAATATCCAGTACTAAATTTTTATATTAAGGGCAAAAAAGACATTGCGCGTTATGAAAAAATAAGAGATGAATTATCTGCCAGAGCAGAGCGAAAAGATATTATTCAAAAAATTACAGGCGCTAGTCAATATATGGAGTCCACTAATTTGCTTCAAGATTACACTTTAAATTATTTTATACTCGGTAATTACATCTATAAAAATAGAGATAGAGATCGCCTTGCTCAGGATATGAAAAAAGACCTGGATGAACTGCTGAATCAAGTGGGAAAAGATACCGAACGAGGACAATTAGTGCTCACTTATCTATTGGATTTATTAAAAAACTATGATTTTAAAAATTTGGCGCAGGAATATATAAAAGACTTAGAAAAGGATTCTTGTGAAATATCTCCAATTTTGACAGATAAAATAAAATCAATAGATGCCGTTAAAGTAGGCGCGGTTCTTCCTGATTCGAAACTACCTGGCGGGCAAACTATTCATGGCATTAAAGCAAAATATAAAATTGTGCTTTTTTGGTCGCCCACCTGCCCTCATTGCCTGAAAGATTATCCCCATATTATAGAAGAATATCCTATTCTAAGAAAAAAGAAAGGAGAGCTAATCGCTTTTGGGGCAGATACGTATAAGAAAAAATATAATGAATTAACTAAGGGGAAAAAGTGGATTAACATTTACGACAGAGGGAGTTTATTTTTAGAAAAATATGACATTAATGCTTTCCCAACTTATATTTTATTAGATAGAAATAATGTTATAAAAGGAACTTACACAAAAATAGATAACGTAATGAAAGCTATGCAATAAGTAGATTTTGAATCAACTAATAAATAACGAGACCGTTGCAGAACATATAAAAAAGTATGAAAAAGAAAGCATCTAACTTCAAACGGCTTCCTTCTCAAAAAATTAAAATCCTCCACACCCAAAAGGTTGCTCCGGTATTTAATTTTTATCGGGCGTTACATTTCGACAGGCTCAATACAAGCATTTTTTTGTTAGAGTGCTTTTTGCAACAGTATCATAACTTCCTTAAATTAGGTTACCGTTTAGTTGCCCTAATAATTTTAGGAGTAACGTGATTTTGTCTTTTCTGCGTATGCCAGATAAAACATTCTTAAAACATTATAAAATAAGTGATTACCTTTGATATAATTCTACAAAAATATCTATCATCTTTTTTATCTTTGCGAGTTCCATTTATAAAAAATGAATATACCCAAACGATTTATTATAACTGCTGCATTACCTTATGCTAACGGTCCTATTCATATAGGACACTTAGCGGGCGTTTATATTCCTGCAGACATTTATGCCCGCTATCTACGATTAAGGGGACATGATGTAGTATTTATCTGCGGTTCAGATGAGCATGGTGTTCCCATTACGTTAAAAGCAAAAAAAGAAGGAGTTTCTCCTCAGAAAATAGTAGATAAATATCATCGAATCATTAAAACTTCCCTTGTCGAATTTGGAATTGAATTTGATCATTATGCTCGTACCTCTTCTAAAATTCATCATGAAACGGCAGCAATTTTTTTTAAGAATTTATATGATAGGAGCATTTTTAAAGAAAAAATTTCAGAGCAATTTTATGATGAATCAGAAAAACAATTCCTTGCTGACCGTTATTTAACAGGTACCTGTCCTAATTGTGGATTTGAAGATATTTATCGTGACCAATGTGAAAAGTGTGGTGCAACAATCCAAAGTCCTAACGATTTACTAAACGTTCGTTCTACCCTTAGTGGAAATCAACCCGTGCTAAAGAAAACGAGACATTGGTATTTACCTTTTGATGAAGCTTTCTTAAACCAATGGATAAAACAAAAAGTGCAGAACGGTCAATGGAAAACCAATGTGCTGGGACAGGTGAAATCATGGTTAGATGAAGGGCTGAAACCGAGGGCGGTAACGCGTGATTTAGACTGGGGAATTAAAGTTCCCATAAAAAATGCAGATGGAAAAGTGCTTTATGTTTGGTTTGATGCACCTATTGGATATATTTCGGCCACAAAGGAATGGGCAGAAAAAAACGGAAAAAACTGGAAAAATTACTGGCAAAATAATAATTCAACACTTATTCATTTCATTGGAAAAGACAACATTGTTTTTCATTGTCTTGTTTTTCCACAAATGTTATTATCGCATAGTGAAGATTATATCCTGCCGACTAACGTACCGGCTAACGAATTTTTGAATCTGGAAAATGATAAAATTTCAACTTCTAAAAACTGGGCGGTATGGCTGCATGAGTACCTTAAAGATTTTCCTGAAAAACAGGATGTACTCCGTTATACCCTGACGGCCAATATGCCAGAAACAAAAGATAATTATTTTACCTGGAAAGATTTCCAAATCAAAAATAACTCCGAATTGGTAGGTGTCTTAGGAAATTTTGTTCATCGGGTAGTCGTGCTTACCCATAAATATTATGATGGAATTATTCAGGATGCGCCCGAAAGAAGCATAAAACACAAAGAAATCTATGAGAAAATTCGTAAAATCAAGTCCAATATTTCTTACCATATAGACAAATTTGAATTTCGAAATGCCTTATCTGCTTACATGAATTTACCCCGTTTGGGGAATAAATTCCTACAAGAGCAAGAACCCTGGAAACTGATAAAAGATCAAGAAAATATCGAGAAAGTAAACGAGATTATGATGATCGCCATGGATATTGTTTTTAATATCGCGCAGTTAACTCAGCCCTTCCTGCCGCTTACTTACCATAAATTAAAAAGTATACTTTCCCTAAACAATTTAGAACCCTGGAATAAAGAAATACGTGCGCCCAAAGGACATCGTATTAATCTACCAGAATTATTATTTAGTAAAATAGAAGATGTGGCAATAGACAAACAAAAACAAAAGTTAGAAGAGCGCAAGCAAAAAAATGTTCAAACAAACCCCAGTGCAGTTGCAAAAAAAGAATCTTGCTCTTTTAAAGATTTTCAAAAAATGGATTTGCGTATCGGAACGATTTTATCTGCCTCAAAAGTAAAAGAAACCGACCGCCTGTTAATGCTTAAAGTAGATACGGGTATAGATACTCGAACCATCGTTTCCGGTATAGCAGAAAGTTTTTTACCCGATTCTCTCATTGGAAAACAAGTGGTTGTTTTAGCTAATTTAGAGCCAAGAAAAATCAAAGGAATTATAAGCCATGGCATGCTTTTACTTACAGAAAAATCAGATGGAAAAATGTCATTTATATCTCCTGAAGACCCTATAGAAAATGGTATTTTAGTAAAATAATAATGAGACCGTTGCAGAATATGTGAAAAAGCATGAGAACTAAAGTGTAATAGCTAAATATAACAACAATACCATAATTTGACAATGTTTTTTAATGTGTTTATCGCTTTATCTTCCTTTCAGGATAATGGCTTGTAATAAAAATTTACACAATTAATCCGTCTTTCATCGTTAATTTTCTATCGGTTAAACTGGCCAGTTTTTCATTATGTGTAACAATTATAAATGTTTGATTAAACTGAGTGCGTAGATCGAAAAAAAGCTGATGCAAATCATCGGCATTTTTAGAATCTAAATTTCCTGAGGGTTCATCGGCTAAGATGATCTTTGGTTTATTAATCAATGCACGAGCAATTGCCACTCGCTGTTGCTCACCGCCTGACAAAGCATTAGGTTTATGTAATTTTCTATTGGAGATGCCGAGATAGTCTAATAGTTTTAATGCCTCGCGTTCTAACTTTTTTTTACCTCTGCCAGCAATTATGCCGGGAAGGCAAACATTTTCAAGGGCATTAAATTCAGGAAGCAGTTGGTGAAATTGAAAAATAAATCCAATATTTTCATTTCGGAATTTAGACAGTTTCTTTTCAGGCATAGCAGTAACCTCTGTTTGATTTATAAAAATGGACGCGCCATAATTTTTTGTTGGATAATCCAGCGTTCCCAAGATCTGTAAAAGAGTTGTTTTACCGGCTCCTGAAGTCCCTACAATGGAAACAATTTCTCCTTCCCCAATGGATAAATTAACTCCTTTTAATACATGAAGTGAATCAAAGTACCGATGAATATTTTTTGCTAAAATCATTTTATGAAATATTACCTGCAATATAACTATTAAAAAATATAAAAAAATAGATAAAAAAATTCATGCACAAGAAAGTATCTCGCTTCAAACTGCTTCTTTCTCATCCTTTTTTGTATTCTGCAACGTTTTCAAGTTTATAATAATATCCAAAAAATAGATCCCGAAAATACTATTCTAAAAAAACATTAAATTTTGCAATGGTCTTAATATCATTTCTTCCTCCAAACGGTTAATTGTGAAATGCTATGTTGATATTTACGCCGGGTTTCTCGAATTACAAACGGAATATCAAACGGTTTGTCAAACAATTCAAACTTATCACATAGTATGTCTTTTAATCCCTCAAAACTCGTGTATTGCTCTCCATTTTTTCGGAATCCGCCTACCCAATATTCTTTTTCTGTAAATTCTTCACGCCAAGTGTAAGGAGAACTTATAATCAAAAGACCGCCTTGATTAACACGAGTTGATATTTCCTTCAAAAATTGGATTGGATTGTACAATCTATCTATCAGATTTCCAGCAAAAATTAAGTCATAACCAGTATATAAGTCTTTTAAATTACAAACGTCTGCCTGAAAGAACTGAACCTTATCCCGATAAGGGGCTAATCCGAAATCCGACAAAGTACACTCTCGGGAACTTGTTAATTTTCCTTCCTCTGTTCTTATATATTTTAATTTTCCAGCTTCTTTTAATTGCGTACCTATACGAATAAAACGCACAGAAAAATCTAACCCTGTAACCTGATTAAAATATTTCGCCAGTTCAAAACTCATACGTCCCGTTGCACACCCTAAGTCCAGCGCGGAATTTTTATTTATCCCGCCTAAGTACTTCTTTATATGCCTCATACATGAGGTTGTGTAATTTTCTACCCCGAAGTACTCCTCTCCATATTGAAATTCACAATATTGCGATACTAGTTCATCCGTTTCGTAATAATCCGTTTTTAATTTAATTTTTTCTTCTGACTCAACGTAACGAAACCCTGCATGCTGAAAAAAATGACGACGAAAAGCATAACGAGCCTCTCGAATAGCGAGGTTTCCGGTTGAAATCCACGAACCTCCTTTAATCAGATTATGTTTCCCATCAAAAGTAGGGGTAGAAAAATCATCGTAAAACGGATGAACTTTAAATCCATCAAACCCTGAAATAGGCGTTTCTGTCCATTGCCATACATTTCCAATCACATCGTAAAAACCGTTTGCCTCGAACTTATTAACAGGGCATGATGAGGCAAAATGATCCAGGTTTATATTCCCCGATGCTTGATCCTGGTAAACTTGATTAGGAATTTTTGCCCAATCGTATAATCGATAATATTCTGCTTCGGTGGGCATTCTTAGTTTTTTGCCAGTTTTTGCTGATTTCCAATTACAAAATGCTTTAGCTTCCAGGTAATTAACTTCTACAGGCCAATCCCATGGCATGTCAATAATCTCTGTCATGCATCTCAATTTCCATTGATCTTCTTTTTTTAGCCAGAAAGCAGGATATTCACATTTCTTATATTGTAACCAGCTCCACCCCTCTTCAGTCCACCAGTTTTTTTGCTTATAACCTTTATCTTTAACAAAAGCCATATATTCTTGATTAGAAACCAGGTACTTTGATGCATTAAAGTCTTTGACTTCAGAATGAGAACTTCCATATTCATTATCCCAGCCGTATAAAGCATTATCATACTCCTTTCCTAAACTCACTTTTCCAGATTTTACCTTTAGTAGAATGTTCTCTGGAGCCTTTCCATTTTCCTTACAAATCTGAAAAAGTTCTGTACTTTGGACACAATCAATAGGGAGTTCTCTAATTAAGACCGAAGACGTTTCAATATGAATACGTTGATGTTCAATCCCCATTAAAATTACCCAAAATTTTGAATCCCAATTAATAGGCATTGAGAAAGGCAATTCACGGATCAATCTCTCTATTAACTCCTTAACATCATTTCTATACTTCTTTACGCCTTTTACATCGGGCCAATCGTAGTGTTTTTCTCTTAAATCATCCCACGACATTTCATCAACCCCTACTGCAAACATTGATTCAAACTTTGGACGAACACGATTTGAAATTAATCCTGACAAGATCAATTTATTAATGTAAAATACAACGGTATGCCCAAAGTAGAAAATCAGTGGATGTCGTAGTGGATTTGCACGTAAATAAAAACTTTTATCTTCTTTTAAACTTTCGTATAATCTTTCCTCTAACTCCCAGGTATGTTGAAAATATTTAAGAATTTCTTCTCTTTTATTCAAGGAAGTACCTTCGTTCAATATGGGGGTTCTGGTCATACGAGTATTCCTAGTATCGGCTTTTGTATGTATTTTTTTGCTCATATTTTCAATTTGATGAGTATTATTTGTGTTACGAAGTTAATAATAAATCTTAACAAAAACAAAAATTTGACTTACCTGTCAATCTTAATTTAAATAACCCGATTATAAATAGACCCCCCCCCCCCCCCCCCCCCTTACAAAAAGGATTTTAGCAAAAGGTCTATTAATATTTTTTTAATTATATTTGCGCTTTGAATTAAAAGTATAAAATAACGAACTTAAAAAATATCATATCATGAAAAAGACATTAGTAACCTTATCCGTAATAGTTGCCCTGGGTCTTACTTCTTGCAAGAAAACTTTAAAAAGCGTTGCTGAAGACACCAAAAACAATGTTGAATCAACTGGCGAAGCCGTTTCTGATGCGGTTAAAGCGGTTGGAAATGCTGCTTCTGAAGTAGCCGAAGAAACAAAAAATGCAGTACAAGGAGCAGGGGATAAAATAAAAGAAGCTGTAATGGGCTTGCCCGTAACCGGTAATGAAAAAGTAGATGCTTTCTTGAAAGAAGCCAAAGCTTATTTCAAGGAAGCAAAAGAATCTTATCAATCAAAGGATAAAAATAAGCTTGCTGAAATTAAAGAAAAAGGGAAGGTTTTTGCAAAAAAACAAGAGGAAATTAGAGTTGAATTACAAAAATTACCAGCAGATATTCAAAGTAAAATAAATGATTATTTTACAGGCCAAAATAATGAACTAAAAGAGATACTAAAAGCAGAGTAAGTTATTTATAATGCACCTCGGGATTATTTAATTATACCTCAATATTAAATTTTCTAATCATTTCAAAAGTTTTTGTTTTCATATTTATTTTTATTGTTAAAAAAAGTTCCTGAAACAGGAACTTTTTTTAGCTTTTTGTGCGAATTTCGTTTCAATTAGAAAAATGATTTTACTTTTGTAATCAATAGATTGTTTAAAAAAGCACGGAGATAGTTGCAGAATATATAAAAAAGTATGAAAAAGAAAGCATCTAACTTTAAACTGCTTCCTTCTCAAGGCTTCGACAGGCTCAGCTACGAAGAGTTAAATCCTCACAACCCAAAGGTTGCTCCGGTGTTTAATTTTTATCGGGCGTTACATTTCGACAGGCTCAATACAAGCATTTTTTTGTTAGAGTGCTTTTTACAACGGTCTCAGCACTTCGTGCAACTGCAAGTAAGCGCCAGCTAAAGGGCTCATTTTAATAAATTATTACGCTTTTTGAATATGAAAAATTACTTTTTCTCTTTTTTACTGTTCTTTTTGATAATTAAATTAAATGCACAAAAAAAATATCCGAAAAACTTCACAACTCCTCTAAAAATCCCTGCTGCCCTTTCCGGAACTTTTGGAGAGTTGCGCACAAACCATTTTCACACGGGGATAGACCTGAAAACGAAAGGGCATATCGGCATGAAAGTACATGCGATTGGCGACGGCTATATATCAAGGGTTAAAATTTCTCCTGCCGGATATGGGAGGGCAATTTACATAACACACCCCAATGGTTATACCTCCGTTTATGCTCATCTAAGCAAATTGGAAGGGGCTATCGGAGAATACGTACGAAAACAACAATATGCACAACAGTCTTTTACAGTAGATTTATACTTGAAAAAAGGAATGTTTAAGGTAACGCAAGATGAAGTTATTGCTCGTTCTGGTGACTCAGGAAGTTCGGGCGGACCCCACTTACATTTTGAAATCAGAGAAACCAGCTTAGAAATTCCGATTAATCCTTTATGCTTTGGCTACAAAATTAATGATACCCTCCCACCCGTTATAAAAGGTGTTTATATTTATCCAATTGATGGAATGGCGGGAGATAAAACGAAGAGCATTTATACGGTTTTATTTAAAAAGGGAGTTGCAAACCGCAGTTTGCCCATAGCAGTTTCCGGAAAAGTAGGCATTGAGGTCGAAACCTATGATCAAACGAATAAACAGAAGAATAAAAACGGAGTGTATTCTATTGATATGTATGTCAATGGTGAACATACATATAATTTCACGGCAGAAAAAGTATCATTTCCCCAAATGCATTATATTAACTCTCACATTGATTATGCGCAAAAAGAACAATACAACAAATGGCTTAATAAATGTTTTCTTGACCCTGATAATAAGCTGTCTATGTATAAAAAGTTTATTCATCACGGAATCATTACCGCACAGCCGAGCAAAAAATATAGAGTTCGGCTCGTAGTAAAAGATTTTAATGGTAATCAAAGTGTACGAACTTTTATGCTGTCAGGGAAAGATAATAGGGGGATTACAAAACCATATGATAAAACCGCAGAATTATTTGACTACAAAAACCCGCATAAATACGATTCAGAAGGCATTAAGCTACGTTTTCCTGCCCATTCTTTCTATAAAAACATTTTGTTTAAGTATAAAAAAGCAGGAAATAGTTATCAGGTAGGAGCCAGTACCATACCGCTGCAAAAACCTTTTACAATAGCCATCAAACCTAAAGGTATTCCAGCACAGGATTTAAATAAAACCGTTTTATTAAGAGATGGCAAAAGTATAGGCGGCAAATATAAAAACGGCTGGATTACCGATAAATCAACAAAATTTGGTTCTTTTTCTTTAGAAGTAGACCAAACACCGCCCAAAATTGTTTCAACAAACTTACAAAACGGAAGCATCTTTTATTCCCGGTCGAAAATCGAATTTAAAATTAAAGATAATCTTTCAGGGATTAATCAATATACCGCAAAAATAGACGGAAAATGGGTGCTGTTAGCATACGATAAAAAAAATGACCGGTTTACGTTCAATTTTGAGCAAGCGAAGATTCCTCCGGGAAACCACACTTTTGAATTAAGCATTACCGATAAAAAAAATAATCGAACGTATGTAAAGAAAGGTTTTTTAAAAAAATAGACATTCTGAGACCGTTGCAAAAAGCACTTTAGCAAAAAAATGCAAATCAACAGATCTAAAGTCAGCACAAGTCAAAGCTATCAAGATTGGGGTTTAATTAATTCTTTCCTAATATCCCCGTAAATTAAAAAAAGTTCCTTTAATATCTCTTCTAATTCCCTCTCAGAAGTGTCCTTTGGCAGGTTATACTTTTTTCGATCAAACTCAACACCCATTTTTTTAGGAATAAAATCAAATCGACCATCAGGAAAATAGTAATTATTGCCCTTCTTAATATTGATAATAGGCTTAACTATTCCATCCTTTAAAACTAACTGTAGAATAAATTCATACTCTTTTAACTTGGGAGCAATACGATAAAATTGTTCTTTACTAAAATATTCAAATTCATATCCTAAACAGGATAATATATTATTGTAAGCCCCCTAAATTAGCTACGTTCTAATTTATACAAATTTCATTATTTTTTATGTTTTCAAATATGGAAAAGCTAGCTTTTCCATATTTGGCTAAAAATTCTACAAGTGTCAGATCCCCTAGTGCCTCATGAGGTCTTTTATTGTTGTCATGTTCTATCCATTGTTCGGTCAATATTTTTACTTGCTCTAAGCAAGAGAATTGATAGGCATTGCGTATTTCTTCTCTATAGCTTCGATTAAATCGTTCTATAAAACTATTTTGAACCGGTTTCCCCGGCTAGATATAACATATTTTAATATCATTTTGTTCACACCAATCAATCTTGGAAGTGAATACTAGTAAACTCAAGTCCATTATCTACTCGTATCCGCTCTGGCTTATCCCTGTATTCAATGAGTTTATTGAGTTCTCAAGTTACTCTTGTGCTGGCAATGGATACATCGACAGTAATCCAAAGACCTTCTCGATTAAAATCGTCTATGATATTAAGTGTCCTAAAACTTTTACCCTGTAAGAAACTATCCTGCATAAAAGCAATACTCCACACAATATAAGACCGTTGCAAAAAGGTTAAATTCGGTTTTTGATTTTACCTAGTCACTTCTTGATAGGTTTTTCAATGTTTTTTCATGGATTTATTGACTATCAATACTCCTTTATCCTCTTGTTTTCCTCTATTTTTAACGATTAGACGCAAGTAGCCCCGGACTTCGATATAAATTATACCCTATCGCCTCCATTAGGTTTTGCGTATGCATCTTTGCTATCCCCCTATATCTTGCCACCCCGCCTGAAAACCATCGCTTTATACTTCCGAATGTCCGTTCTATACTTCGATAAACTCAGTAACCTCTTTAAATCTTGTTTCCCCTATTCGTTTATTGAACTTCTTCTCAAAAATCCGTTAATGGCTTTCCTCTTTTCGCTTTCTTCAGTATATGATTCTTTCGCTTTTTCCTCTTTAACAAACTCGCATTTTTCTCTGGTTCATATCCCTTATCCCCTTTTAAGGGAATACCCTCCGGTAAGTCTGCTGCCTGCAAAACCTCCTGCAAATTACTCCCCTCGTTTACACTTGCTTTCGTGGTTAATCCCCCAAGTACCAGACCTTCTTCATCGGGAACATAATGCTTTTTATACCCATAATAATACTTAGCTCGCTTTTTTAACCAGGCGGCTTGTTTATCTACACTAGCCTTATCCTCTTTTTTTACGCACGCCTCTTTTTGCTCTCCGCTCTCCTCTGTAACCTTATAAGGCAGTAATACCAGCCGAACCAACCTTATTGTTAAATATGACAAATTTATAGATGAAAATACTTCTATCAAAAATCAACTGTTTTTAAGTAAATATGATTTCGAATTGTATTCAAATTTTACATTTTTCTTAAAAGACCCGATTAATGGCGACCAAATTAAGCAAAAAGAAAACAGATCCATTTATGGATTACATAGCGAATACAAAAAATCATTTTCTATAGAAAATGCAAAAGCTACTTTAAACGCCGGAATTAATTTGCGATACGACCAAAGCAGAAACAATGAACTCTCACACACAGTTAACCGAAAAGAAACTGTGAAAACGTTGCAATTAGGCGATATCAACGAAACTAATTTTGGCGGTTATGTCAACACAACTTTTGACTTTGACAAATGGACAATAAATCCGGCTGTTCGGGTAGATTATTTTAGCTTTGAATATAATGATAAATTACAACCCTATTACAAAACGCAGGTTGAAACAAAAGCTATTGCGAGTCCAAAATTGAATATTTTTTACAACTATTCGCAAAATTTACAGTTCTATATCAAAACCGGCAAAGGCTTCCACTCTAACGACACACGAGTTGTTATTGCTCAAAACGACAAAAAAATATTACCGGCTCCTTACGGATTTGATACCGGTTTTGCCTGGAAACCATTTGAAAAATTGTTTTTAAACACCGCTTACTAGTATTTGTATTTGCAACAAGAATTTGTGTATGTTGGTGACGACGGTATTGTTGAAACAAGTGGAAAACGCGTCGACAGGGCGTTGAGTTAAGTTTACGCTATCAACCATTCAAATGGCTGTTTGGGAATTTAGATACGACTTATACACACGCTCGATCTATTGATGAACCAAAAGGACAAAATTACATTCCGCTTGCGTCCGATTTTACACTCGTTAGTGGATTGAATGTTCGGTATTTATCTGGTTTTTACGGCGGCATCAATTTAAGGCATGTCAAGAATCGTCCTGCCAATGAGGACAATTCTATTACAGCCAAAGGTTATACCGTTGTCGATTTCAATATTAATTATCAGTGGCATCGTTTAGATTTTGGTATTCAAATTCAAAATTTATTTGAAACCGAATGGAACGAAACACAGTTTGCCACAGAGTCCAGGCTAAAAAATGAAGTTCAACCGGTAGAAGAAATACATTTTACACCTGGCACACCTTTCTTCTTAAAAGGAGTTGTAAAATTCTCGTTTTAGAAAATTGAGACCGCTGCAAAAAGCACGCTAACAAAAAAAGCCTATAGACGTACTCTCAGAGATCTTTGCGCAAAGCACTCTGAGACCGTTGCAGAACACATAAAAAAGCATGAAAAAGAAAGCATCTAACTTCAAACTGCTTCCTTCTCAAAAAATTAAAATCCTCCACACCCATTAGTTTGCTCCGGGGTTTAATTTTTATCGGGCGTTACATTTCGACAGGCTCAATACAAGCATTTTTTTGTTAGATTGCTTTTTGCAACGGTCTCACTCTATCAAATGCAAGTCAGCGCAAGCCAAAGATCTCAAGCGAATTTTATATATAAAAAATTGTAACTTTGCGTTTATTAGTACAATTTCATTTTAGTATGAATGCTATTCAAGATATAGATATTTCTGCACTAAGCAAAAAAATAAAAGAGGAAAGTCAGTCAATAGATCGACTGATGCAAGAGATCAACAAGACAATAATTGGGCAGGATTATATGATACAATGCCTTATGATAGGTCTTCTCGGAGACGGGCATATTTTGTTAGAAGGCGCTCCCGGATTAGCTAAAACGCTGTCAATTAATACCCTTTCTAAAGCATTAGCTGGAAGTTTTTCAAGAATTCAGTTTACGCCAGACTTACTTCCTGCCGATGTAATCGGGACAACAATTTATAATATCAAAGAAAATGAATTTTCGGTAAAAAAAGGACCGGTTTTTGCTCATTTCATCTTAGCAGATGAGATTAACCGTGCACCGGCAAAAGTCCAGTCAGCACTGCTTGAAGCTATGCAAGAGCGTCAAATTACAATAGGCGAAAAAAGTTTTCAACTACAAGATCCTTTCTTAGTGCTGGCAACTCAAAATCCTTTAGAACAAGAAGGAACGTATCCTTTACCAGAAGCACAAATGGATCGTTTTATGTTAAAATGTGTAATCACCTATCCGAAATGGGAAGATGAGCGAAAGATTATGCGGATGAAACTCTCCAAAGGTCCTGGAGAAATATCCCAGATAATCTCATTAGAAGAAATCATTCAAGCCAGAGAAACTGTAAAGAAGATCTACATGGATGAAAAAATAGAGCAGTATATCCTTGATATTATTTTCGCTACACGTTTTCCGGAGAAATACAAATTAGAAAAATTAAAGACGGTCATCTCTTTTGGGTCTTCACCCCGGGGGAGCATTAATCTGGCTACGGCAGCTAAAGTTTACGCTTTTTTGATGAAAAGAGCGTTTGTTATACCCGAAGATATCCGAGCAGTGGTTCATGAAGTCTTGCGGCATAGAATAGGCGTTACCTACGAGGGCGAAGCAGAAAATGTAACCCCAGACGATATCATTGACCAGGTTATAAACGCGGTTGAAGTCCCTTAAACTTTTGAATGATAAATAAATTATTTCTTTAATACGTTTTGGAGACCAAAGAAATTATAAAAAAAGTACGCAAACTTGAAATCAAAACCCGAAGATTAAGCAATCATATTTTCTCGGGGGAGTATCACTCAGCTTTTAAAGGCAGAGGGATGATGTTTTCTGAAGTTCGCCCTTACCAATACGGAGATGATGTTCGCACCATTGACTGGAATAAGACCGCTCAGTTTCATGAGCCTTACGTAAAAGTTTTTGAGGAAGAACGAGAATTAACTTTGATGCTAATGGTTGACGTTAGCAGGTCAGTTTTTTTTGGCACAAGAAAAAAATCTAAGCGGGAAACCATTACCGAAATAGCCGCTACATTGGCTTTCTCTGCTATTCAAAACAATGATAAAGTAGGATTAATGCTTTTTAGCGATAGAATAGAATCTTTCATTCCGCCTAAAAAAGGACGCTCGCATGTTTTAAGAATGATTAGAGAGTTAGTTGAGTTTAACCCTTTAAATACTCAAACAAACCTTACAACTGCTTTTGAATTCATTGGTAAGGTTTTGAAGCGTCATGCCATTTTGTTTGCTCTTTCTGATTTTACGGATACACATTATAAAAAAACGCTTGATATAGTAGCACGAAAGCACGAAGTAACCGGCATTCGTGTTTTTGATGAAAAAGAGCAGCAGTTGCCTAATCTTGGGGTCGTTTATATGAAGGATATGGAAACTGGGCAAATTCGCCTTATAAATACTTCCTCTAAAAAATTAAAGATGCAATATGCAAAATATTACCAAAAACAACAAGCGTACTTTTTAAATAGTTTTACCCAAAGTGGTGCTGGCGCAATTCATCTACATTCAGGAAAAGATTATGTGAAAAAGTTAATCAGTTATTTTAAAAGCGGAGCGGATAGATGAGACTTTTTTTATGTTATATAGGTACATTATTGTCTTTTAGGCTTTTGGCACAGATTGATCCTGTCGTTAACTCTGATAAACAAGAAGTCGGCAAACCTTTTATATTGATTTACGAAGTTTCAAAATCATCCCGCTGGACTTTTCCGAAGTTAAAAAAAAATGATGTTATTGACCGAAATTTAGAAATCGTAGGGATACAGCGGGATACTATTTCTGAAAAGATTCAACTTCAGTTAAAACTAATTGCTTTTGATTCTGGAAATTACGTCATTCCTTCTTATCCCTTCAAAAGGGGAACTCAAATATTGAAATCATCTACAAAGAATATTCATGTTTCAAGAATTAAGGTGGATGATTTAAAAGAACCTCTTCATGATATAAAACCTATCAAGGCAGTTGAGTGGGCCTTTAACGATTATTTTAATAAGTATCGCTGGGTGATTATAGGTGCGGCGGCTGGTCTGTTACTAATCGTTCTTGCCTTTATAATTTATCCATGGATAAAAAATAAAAAATACGCAAAAAAAAGAAACCGTAAAATATTACCCGCAGAAGAAGCCTTGCACGCTTTGTCTAAGCTGAAACAGCAAAAACTATGGGAAAAAAGTACGAAAGCCTACTACTCAGAACTTACGAATGCACTGAGGGTTTATTTTGAGAAGAAATTAAAAATTGATGCCTTGGAATCCACTTCAGACGAAATATTAGAAAAAATGAATCCGAAATTGGAAAAAGAAGAGCATCAAAAACTCAAAACTTTACTCTATGAATCTGATATGGTCAAATTTGCCAAGTCATCTCCCGGTGAATCCAAACATCTGAATTATATGGAGGATTCAGTAGCCTTGATTCATTCAGTAGAGGAAAAAATGGATGAAAATACCCCCTATTTTGAATGTCTTGGAGAGATTCAGGATAAGTTGCCAAAGGGAGATTTTGCGATTTGGTGGAAAACTGCCGAGGATGACCTCTTTACAAACTCTGTTTCCAAAAAAGTTTGGAGTGAATTTTATCTTCAACTTTGGGATTATCATCCTTATTTATTAGGCAAAATTTATCTTGAAAAAGGCTTAAATAAAGAACAAAAAGATGTTTTCTTACCTGAATCTAAGCAATTCTTAGCTCTGAAAAGCAGCATAATCGGCACATTTCTACTTAGTTTATCTAAAGAAAAAGGCATTTATATTTTAATGGACACCGAACGCGTAGAAAAAAAGGCTAGAGAACAGTTTCTAAATAGCTTTATTCGTGCCATTAGGCGTTTTAAAAAAGAGCTTCCAGCCGAAGCAGAGCAAACGTATAAAGACAAAAAGTATAATTCTGAAGCGGTAGAATGGTATCTTTTTATGGAAAAAAGAATGGTAGCGGCTGAAAAAAATCGACAAGGGTTGAATAAATTGGGAGGAAAAAAATTAAAATGAAGGGCTTAAAAAACATAGAAGATATAACTTTCGCATCACCAGTGATGTTATTGTTTTTATTTTTAATTCCAGCATTAGTTCTTTGGTTCTTTTATTATAGAAAAGAGGACGAGGCAAAACTCAACATGCCTTCAGTAGAAGCAATTTTTACCCACCGAAACTGGATCGAAAAACTAAAACCCGTTTTAGTTCTATTGCGTTTATTGGCACTTTTTTTTCTTATTATTGCTTTAGCTCGCCCGAGGATAGCGAATGAAGTACGTCAGGTAAATTTTAATAAAGGGGTTGATATTATGATGGCAGTAGATATTTCTGGCAGTATGGATGAAAAAGATTTGATTCCCAGCAGACTACAAGCGCTAAAAAAGATTGCCATACATTTTGCACGTGAACGAAAACTTGATAGAATTGGCTTGGTTGCTTATGCAGGAGAAGCGTTTACTAAAGTCCCGCTGACTACCGATCGTGATATTTTAATAAGAATGATACGTAATTTGAATACAAAAGAATTAGAAGCAGGGACTGCTATTGGAAATGGTTTAGGAACAGCGGTTAATCATCTAAAGAACAGTAAAGCCAAAAGTAAAATTATTATTCTGCTAACCGACGGAGTAAATAATAGTGGATTCTTAGACCCGGAGATTGCCGCACAAATTGCTGCAGATAACGCTATCAGGGTCTATACCATAGGGGTTGGCAGCAACCAGTTGAAAAATCAATCAACTCCAGTTGACGGATTGGATGAAAATTTACTGAAAAAAATTGCACTAAAAACGAAAGGGCGTTACTTTAGAGCGACGAGTGCTGAGAATTTAGCGCATATTTATAGCGAAATTGACCAATTAGAAAAATCTGACATAAAAGCAGTTAAATATTATACATATCAAGAATTTTTTAGAATTTTTTTACTCTTTGCTTTTATTTTAATCGTAATAGAACTAACTTTAAGATTAACTTTGTATAGAAGTTTTATATAATTATGTGGATATGGGACGAATTAAAATATGCAGGATTAGCTGTGGGGATTATTCTCTTACTAATCGGCTACTTTATCGTAGCCCGTTGGAAAGATCGTACGCAGAAATCTTTTGCCGATACGCATTTGTTCCGGGAGTTAGTAAATAATCAGTCTTTTTTTAAATACTGGCTAAAAGCTATATTAATGCTGATAGCACTGAGTTGTTTGGTATTAGCCATTATGGGCCCTAAACAACCGGGTGCTTTGTTGAAGGCAAAGCAAAAAGGATTTGACCTCGTAATAGCATTAGATGTTTCAAAAAGTATGGATGCAGAAGACGTTGCGCCCAGCCGGTTGATTAAATCAAAGGAGATTATTAAAGACTTAACCCGTAAATTAGCCGGAGATCGAATCGGATTAGTAGTTTATGCCGGCTCTGCCTATCGGATGATGTCGCTGACGGATGATTATACAAGTTTGAATATTCTTTTAGAAGGAGTTAATACTTCTATGATGAGTTCTCAGGGGACTTCACTCCGGAATGCCATTAATCTTTCTACTGAATTATTTAAAGAAGATTCTTCAGGAGATCGAGCAATTCTTATTCTTTCGGACGGAGAGGATCATGATAAGGATATTGATCAAGCCATTGCGAATGCAGAAAAGCGTCATGTAAATGTGGTAACCGTGGGTATCGGAACAAAAAATGGCAGTCCGGTTCCACTAAAAAAGGGAAGTACTAAAATGGGATTTAAGAAGTATAAAGGACAAACGGTTATTACAAAATTAAATGAAAAGGCATTAAAACAAATTGCCCAAAAAGCCCATGGCACCTATATTCATGCCGAGGTAGATAAAAAAACAGTGCAAGATATTCAATTGGCATTTTTGGATTATAAAAGAACCAACAAGGGGATAACGGATTACACGGATTATAAGTTGTATTATCAATATTTTGGGTGGATAGCATTAGCTTTAATTATATTAGATTGTCTTATATTTAATAGCAAAACATCATGGATTCAAAAATTAATTCATTTAAAATAAAACACTGTTTTGTTCTTATATTACTTTTAGAATTAATATCCTGTAATAAGAATTACAAGGCAAAGACAGAAGTTATTGAAGGGAATAAAGCCTATAAAGAAGAAGAATTTGAGAACGCAATTACCCATTATAAAAAAGCACTTTTTCAGCATTCTCAGGCGACTGCTGCTTACAACCTGGGAAATGGGTTTTATAAAATAAAGCAGTCTGATAACGCGCTTGCTTACTATAAAAAAGCAGACTCTTTAGTAAAAAATAATAAAACTAAGGCTGAAATAAAATATAATACAGGCAATGCCTATATGAATACAAAAAAATATGCACAGGCACTATCTGCTTACAAAGAAGCTTTGCGGCGTAATCCGGATGATGAAGATGCTCAGTATAATTACAGTGTAGCATTAGAAAAAATGAAGCATCAGGATAACAAGAAAAAAAATAAAAATACGGATAATAAGAAGCAAGATAAGCAGAATAAACCATCAAATAGCAGTAAACAAGGGAAACAACAAGAGAAAGAAAATAAGGAAAAACAGAAACAACAGAAGGATAATAACAAGAAGCCAGAAGAACAACAGAATAAAAACCAGCAGAATAGTCCGCAAACAAAAAAAGAAAAAGCAGCTATCTCAAAAGAGCAAATTAATGCTGCTTTGCGCGCATTGGAAGATGAGGAAAAAGACATTCAAAAAAGAATGATAAAAAGAGAAAATAAAAGGCAGGTTAAAAGTAAAAGAACAGAAAAAGACTGGTGATGATGAATCATTATATTAAGCGTCTATACCTTATGTCATGGGTATTATTTACTATTCAAATGAGTGGACAAGTATCACTTGAGGCGAGCATTAATAAAAGTAAAGTGCCCTTAAACGGTTCCTTTTCTATTACGTTTTCTCTTGAGACGGATAATTCAAACGCATCAAATAGTAAAATAAATTATCCGGATCTTGGTGATTTTGATCAAATAGGAACTTCTACGGGTTATCAAATGGATATGCATACGGTGATTAAATCCATTACCTATATTTTACGCCCGAAAGAAGAAGGAACATTTCAAATAGAAAAGGCAAGTGTTACCATTGATGGGAAAAATTATGAAACCCAGCCGCTTACCATTACCGTAACTCCTGCATCTTTGCCTTCACAAGCTAATGGAAATAGCCAAAGTAAAGATAATAATAATCCTAAACAAGGGCAATATATTCCCAGATCAGGAGAAATACTGGATAATGACACCTCGCCCGATACAAAGTTACTGATAACTGCAAATAATCTTTCCCCCTATGTAGGGCAGCAGGTTTTGCTTACTTTACGGTTGCTTACACGAGACCATAATGTACTGCAAAATATAGGGCTCTCTAAACAGATTCAGTTTAAAAATTTTTCATGGGAGCGTTATAAAATTAAAAATTCTCACTCTCAAAAAGAAAATTATAAAGGAAGAAATTATTATTCCGATATTATTTTTCAAGCCATTATATCTCCGCAAAAGGCGGGAAAAATTCCTTTAGAAGCATTTCAAATTCAAGTTCCTTACTTGATAAAAACCGGAGAAAGAGATGATTTTTTTGGGGACTTTATTGAACGCTATATTTTAACAAAACTAAATTCCAATACATTGGTTTTTAATGTAAAACCCCTTCCCAGTGAAGGAAAGCCAGTAGACTTCAGTGGGGCTGTAGGCGATTTTAATTTGACTACTTTTCTGGATAAAAAATCATCTAATGCCGGAGAATCTGTTCAATTAGATGTAGAGGTCTCAGGTAAAGGAGATTTTAAAATGGTAAAAATCCCGGAAATCAATCAAATAGATTCTGAGGCATTAGAATTATATGACCCCGGAACGACAAAAAAAATTACGCTGACTCAGGAAGGAAATAAAGGAAAAGTCTCGAAAAATTATATTATCGTTCCTCAATATAAAGGTGAATATGAAATTCCTAAACTCCATTTTTCTTATTTTAATCCGATAACACAACGATACGAAACGAAAACTACCGATTCAAAAACATTACACATTATAAGCGGACCTGAAAAACCTTCTAAGGTATTAACTGAAAAAAACGATATAGAAATAAAAGAAAAAAAAGCCCCCGAGCAAGCATTAACCAACAAAATATTCTTAAAGCCTTATAAGGAAGAATTGACTATAGAAAAACTGGGATTATCCGAAAAAGTTCTTGGATTGATCATTCTATCAGTATCTTTAATAACTCCATTGATTATTATACTATTAAATATACTGAGAAGGCGAAAAGGTGCCAAGAAGAAGAACTATAGGCGGTTAATTAAAAAATATATGGCACAAGCACAAAAATATAATAATTCAGAAGAGATTATCCCTTTCTATATGGCGATTGAGAAGGCGGTTTACTACAACCTTAAACAAAAACTAAAGATACAAAAGGCAGATTTTGACCTCTTAAAAATAAGAATAACATTAAACAGTAAAAACGTTTCACGAGAAAATATAGAGAAAGTATATAAAATAATGCAGGAATGTAATTATCAGAAATATGCGCCATCCGATTCTAAGAAGTCTATGAAAAAAATCTATCAAGAGACGGCTGATTTTATTAAAAATTTTAAGGTATAATAACCCATGAAAAAGCAATTATCCATTTCGTTATTACTATTCCTTTCGCTTACGCTTATTGCAAAAGAAGAAAATTCTAACGAAGATTTATTCTCAAAAGGAGTGCAATGGCAGCGGCAGGGAAAATTTGAAAAGGCATTAGAAGTTTACTGGCAAATAGAGAAAAGGAAAATCCGGTCAGATAATCTTTTTTATAACATGGGAAACTGTTATTACCGCCTGAATCAATGGGGTGCTGCACGGGCTTATTATGAAAAAACTTTGAAGATAAATCCGTTGCATTGTGATGCGGAGGCCAATTTAAAACTGACCCTAAAAAAAATAATGCCGTTTAACTCTCAAGAAACCAATAATGGACGAAATCCTTTTAAAATGCTAACTCGTTACCAATGGCTTGTTTTAACAACAATTTTAGTAATAGTTTTTTCGCTTTGCTTTATTAGCTTTAAATTTTCATCCCTTCTCCTGTTTAGAAGAGTAATATTGACAGTTTTATTTTTTCTTGGTTTATCTATTATAATTTCTACCGCGGGTTACTTTTCTTTTCGATTTGCAACAAAGGAAGCCATTGTGATAAAAGATTTAGAAGCAAGCGAAAGCCCGGTAGAACAAGGTCATCTTTTAAAAAAACTCAACGCGGGAGAGAAAGTATATATAATAGAAAAATTAGACGAGTGGACAAAAGTTAAGCAAAGAGAAAATATATTTTGGGTGAAATCGGGTGGAATTATAGAAATCTAGGCGGTAATTTAAACTTTCTTTCTACTAAACCAATAAGTTGTTTGCGACAGCAAATGATTTATCGGCAGTATTTCATCTTTAATAATTCCTACATTTAATCCTGCTTGAATATGTACTTGAGACCATTGCAGAACATAAAAAAAGTATGAAAAAGAAAGCATCTCGCTTCAAACTACTTCCTTACTTCGGCTGTGCTCAGTAACCATCTCAAAGCTTCGACAGGCTCAGCTACCAAGAGTTAAATCCTCACAACCCAAAGGTTGCTCCGGCATTTAATTTTTATCGGGCGTTACATTTTTTTGCTAAAGCGCTTTTTGCAACGGTCTCTACTTTTAATTGGGCGCTTGCATTACTCATGACAGTTAAAATTTCTCTTGATTTTAAATCAAGATTAATTCATTTTTTTATTTTTCACGTATTTCTCTAACCATTGGTCTTGTTCCCAAAGCATATGCATAACAGACTCTTTCGCCTTATAGCCATGAGCTTCTTTGGGAAGGATAACCAACCGGGAAATAGCCCCCAATCCTTTTAATGCATTAAAATATCGCTTACTTTGCATAGTATAGGTCCCCGAATTGTTATCCTCACCGCCATGAATCAATAGAAGAGGGTGTTTCATTTTGTTAGCATTCTGGAAAGGTGACATGGTATTGTAAACCTCAGGAGTTTCCCAGTAATTTCGTTCTTCAGACTGAAACCCAAATGGGGTTAAGGTTCGATTGTAAGCACCACTCCGTGCAATTCCTGCCGTGAAAAGGTCGGAGTGCGTCAAAAGATTGGCTACCATGAATGCGCCATAAGAATGCCCGCCTACCGCAACTCGATTTCGGTCGATGTAACCTAACTTATCTACGGCATCAATGGCTGCTTTTGCATCTTCAACCAGTTGAGGAATAAACGTATCATTAGGCTCTTTATCACCTTCTCCTATAATAGGGAATGATGCATCATCCAATACAGCATACCCTCTCATCACCCAAAAAATAGGCGACCCATACCATGGATAAGTAAATTCATTAGGCGATGATGTGATTTGCCCGGCAGTTAAGTTATCTTTGAATTCTCTTGGATAAGCCCACATTAACATAGGTAGTTTTTCTTTTCTATTATAATTGGGTGGTAAATATAAAGTAGCTGATAACTCAACTCCATCTGCACGCTTGTATTTGATAACTTCTTTATGTATATTTTTTAGTACCTCAAATGGATTCTTAAAGAACGTCTTTTGCTCTGGTTTAGCGTGTTTTGAATAAATATTTCGAAAGAAGTAATTCGGGTAGTCATTTTTAGATTCGATTCTTTCTAAAACAATACCTTTTTTCAAATTAATAACATCTACGATTTGCTCTAGTTTATCTCCTTTTGAAGCACGCCAAAGCCGCTTGCTTTTCAATTGTTTTATGCTGAATTCGTCTATAAAAGGCAAGATGCCCTCCTTAGAATATCCATCGCCAATTAGAAATAATTTGTTTTTACTGACTGCTAATTGTTGTCTACCCCATTGATTTCTCTTGGTTAAGAACGTACCAGGTTCATTATATTTATCCTGATAATTTTTGCTGTAAAAACGTTTTGGTTCTTGTTGAGGTTTAGACGGATTAAATAAATATCTGCTTGTATTGCGGTTGGTCCACCAATAATCATAGGCAACGGCTAAGTTATCTGTACCCCAGTCAATTCCAGCAAATCGATCAATGGTCTTTAGTAAGAATTTTTTATTTGTATTAAAAGGCGCATCAAGTTGATAAACCTCGTCTCTAAACGCCGCCTTTTTTTGACTATCACCTCCGTCTAGCGCTTCTATCCAGTATAAAGTTGCGGGCTTATCTGGACGCCATTTAATGTTACGGATTCCTTTTCGGACAGACATAAATCCTTTAGGACGGTCTTCTTCCAATTGCGCCTCAAGAATTTGTTTGATCTTCTTTCCTGAGCGGTCAAAAACGGTTTCAGTAAATGGAAAACGTGAATAGGGAACGATATATGAAAACGGTTTTTTTATTTCAACAATTACAACATAGTTTCCATCCGGGGAAAAACTCATACCACCATACATAGCCTTTGGTGCCCAATCTGTTATGTTTCCATTTAATGTTATCTTTTTTATTTCAGAATAGACCAATTGTTCAAAATTGAATACATCATTTTTACTTTTTAGCAAGTCTTGATAGGTACGATTTTGTGCTAATTTACCAACGCTCTCAGAAATGATGGGTCCTGTAGGGATACTCGTCTGATTTTCTATCAATGCTTTTCTATCTTTTGGTAATACTTTAATTAACAAAGCGTTGTTATCAGAATACCAAGAGAAGGGTCTGCCAAGATTAGCATTGAGATTATCAGAAGTTAATTTTTTGGCTTGTCTATTTTTTACATCAATTACCCAAAGTTCGACTCCTTTGTTGGTCGTATTGGTAAAGGCTAGTTTTGACTGATCTGGAGACCAAGTAAACATTGAAAACTTACCGTTTTTAGGCAAATTGTTTATTTCTGATTCTACTGCCGTTTTTAAATTGTAATAAGTAATTTTAAAATAATACTTAGTCCTGCTTCCAATATTGGTTTGAGGATTTATTCTAAGTCCGGCAAGTTTGAGTTCTTTATTCGATAATTCAGAGATACTTTTGTATCGGTCTTTATAAACCATAAAAGCATTTTCTGCTTTTTCATCAGTAAAAATAGACGGAGGAAGAGTTACATCTGCTAAGTCAAGGATAGCCGGATCAGGCATTTGGTAGTCTAGGTTATTTTGTGCATGAATTTCCTTAAACAATAGCGTTATTAAAAAAAAGCAAAGCAATATTTTTTTCATTTTTTCTAATTTTAGAATTGATACAAAGAAACAAAATTTATTTTTTATTTCATCCATTATTAACAAGTTTTAACATTTTAAATCCATTCATAAAATAGCATTAATGTAATATAGGTATTTAGTATTAAAAATACAAGAAATAAAGAGTAAGATTATTTAGAGAAGAAAAATAAGTGCTAACTTTGTTATCGTTTAGTAAAAACAGTATAGAGACCGTTGCAGAATACATAGAATATGATACATATTAAAGCATTTAATTTAAATTCACTTCCTTACTTTGACTAAGCTTAGCAGCCTTATCAAAGTTTTGATAGCGTCAGTGTAAGCTAAAGGGCTCTATTATTTTAACGCGTTATTTTTTGAAAGGAATTGTTATAAAATCAACCGGGAGTTGGCACACCATCCGTGATGATAAAGGATCCGTCTATACCGCCCGAATAAAAGGAAAATTTCGATTGCAGCATATTCAACATACCAACCCAATAGCTGTAGGCGATCGGGTAGATTTTGAAACAGCAAAAAATGGAAATATTTTCATTACCCAAATCGCTCCACGAAAAAACTACATTATCCGGCAATCGGTTAATTTATCAAAAAGAACACACATTATTGCCAGTAATATCGACCTTGCTTTTTTGATGGTAACGCTTGTTTCCCCAAAGACTTCAACAGGGTTTATCGACCGTTTTTTGGTTACCGCTCAGGCATATTCCATTCCGGTCATTTTATTATTTAACAAAATTGACCTTCTTTTGAAGGAAAAAGTTATACAAAAAAATAAATGGATAGATTTGTATCGCTCTATCGGTTATCCATGCTATGAAATCTCAGCTTTGCAGCAGATAAATATTGAAAAAATTAAACCCTTGATGAAAGGAAAAATTTCAATGATTTCAGGGCATTCCGGTACAGGAAAATCAACGTTAATCAATAAGTTATCGCCCGGATTAAATCTAAAAATAGGAAATATTTCTTCATTTCACGATAAAGGTCAGCATACGACCACTTTTGCTGAAATGTTTCCCTGGTCCTTTGGAGGATATATTATTGATACCCCCGGAATCAAAGGATTAGGATTAGTGCAAATAGAAAAAGAAGAGATTGGCGATTATTTTCCTGAGATACTGGCTTTAAAATCGCAATGTAAATTTAATAATTGTTTACACCAAAACGAGCCGGGATGTGCGGTAAAAAAAGCAGTTGAAGAGGGAAGAATAGCCCGCAGCCGTTTTTTATCTTATCTTTCTTTTCTAAATGAGAACTCTAAAATCAGTTATAGAGTGAATGATTATACAAATTAGGGCTGTTGAAGAATATGAGACCGTTGTACTTTTTTGTTAGAGTGCTTTTTGCAACGGTCTCGATATGTATATAACCATAAACATGTCTACCGCGTGTATACAAACAGATGAGATTAAACATTAGAAGAAGACGTAAACGACGCATTTTAGAACGTATTAAAAGACCTTTGACACTGCCTATAGATACTAATATTGTGTGGAGTATTGCTTTTATGCAGGATCGTTTCCTACGGGGTAAAAGTTTTAGGACACTTAATATCATAGACGATTTTAATCGAGAAGGTCTTTGGATTACTGTTGATGTATCCATTGCCAGCGCAAGAGTAACTCGAGAACTCAATAAACTCATTGAATACAGGGGTAAGCCAGCGCGGATACGAGTAGATAATGGACTTGAGTTTACCCGTATTCACTTCCAAGATTGGTGTGAGCGCAATGATATTAAAATATGTTATATCCAGCCGGGAAAACCGGTTCAAAATAGTTTTATAGAACGATTTAACCGAAGCTATAGAGAAGAAATACGCAATGCCGATAACTTCTCTTGCTTAGAGCAAGTAAAAATATTGACCGAACAATGGATAGAACATGACAATAATAAAACACCTCATGAGGCACTAGGTGGGTGATCTGACACCTGTAGAATTTTTAACCAGATATGGAAAAGCTAGCTTTTCTATATTTGAAAACATAAAAAGTAATGAAATTTGTATAAATTAGAACGTAGCTAATTTAGGGGGCTTACATCCCTTTACACTTATATGGGAGTATCGTTAATTTGGGACCTTTGCAAAAAGAACGCTAACAAAAAAATACAATGCTCAAGGAACTGAACTGAAAGTCAGCAAAGCTAAAGTCAGCGTAAGCTAAAATTAAATACCAGAGCACCCTAATGGGTGTGGAGAATTTTAATTTTTTTGAGAAGAAAACAGTTTGAAGTTAAATAGTTTCTTTTTAATCCTTTTTTATACATTCTGCAACGATCTCAATTTATATGACATAAAAACCAATTATAATAAAACAGAGCCGCTTATAAAATTATATAACAAAATGAAAATAACCATCATTTCATAAACTTTTGTTTTCTCACGTTTAAAAATGTATTTTTGTTTTTCAAGTTTCTCGTATGATGATTCAAGAAATAATAACGCCTCATATTAAATCTGCCTTAGAAAAATTATATGGGCTTCGCTCAAATAAAGTTGAATTACAGGATACACGAGCAGAATTTAAAGGCGATATCACCTTAATTGTTTTTCCCTATGTTAAATCTGTTCACAGAACCCCAGAAGAAATAGGCAATGAAATAGGCAATTATTTACAAAATAATGTGATTGAAATCAAGTCATTCAACATAGTAAAAGGATTTTTAAACTTATCTCTTTCAGATGATTATTTCATAAGATTATTTAATGAAATTAAAAATAAATCCAATTATGGATATACAAAAGCGGCAGACCATACGCCGCCAATTATCATAGAGTACTCTTCTCCTAATACAAACAAGCCATTGCATTTAGGCCATATTCGCAACAATTTGCTGGGGTACTCAGTAGCTGAAATTTTGAAAGCAGCAGGTAAAAAGGTATTAAAAACTCAAGTGATTAATGACCGTGGGATTCATATTTGCAAGTCGATGTTAGCATGGCAAAAATTGGGGAATGGCGAGACGCCCGAATCTTCAGGGATGAAAGGCGATCAACTGGTCGGAAAATACTACGTGCTTTTTAACCAACTGTATAAAGAAGAAGTGAAACAGTTGTTGAAACAAGGAGAAACAGAAGAAGAGGCAAAGAAAAAAGCACCGGTTTTATCAGAAGCACAAGAAATGCTTCGTAAATGGGAGTCAGGAGAATCGGAAACTTTGGCGCTTTGGGAGAAAATGAACCGCTGGGTTTACGACGGGTTTGAAATTACCTATAAACATTTGGGTGTAGATTTTGATTTTCAAGATTATGAATCCAATAATTATATATTAGGAAAAAATATCCTGCAAAAGGGGTTGGAAAAAGATATTCTATATCGAAAAGAAGATGGATCGATTTGGTGCGATTTACAAGCAGAGAATTTGGATAACAAATTATTATTACGTGCAGATGGCACCGCAGTCTATATGACTCAGGACTTAGGAACTGCTGTAAAACGTTACGAAACTTATCATTTCGATCAATGTATTTATACGGTGGGCGATGAACAAAATCATCATTTTAAAGTACTCATTACCATTTTAAGAAAATTAGGATACGCATGGGCAGACCGTCTGTATCATCTTTCTTATGGAATGGTTCATTTATCGGATGGCTCACGCATGAAAAGTCGGGAAGGTACTACGATTGATGCCGATAAATTAATAAAGGAGATGGTTAAAACCGCTGCTAATATTGCTGAAAGCACGGGAAAATTAGACGCATTAACTCCTGAAGAAAAGCATAAAACGCATCGAATGGTAGGCCTATGCGCATTAAAATATTTTATTTTAAAAGTAGATCCTAAGCGAACGATAAAATTCAATCCTGAGGAGACCATTGATTTTAATGGAAATACAGGGCCTTTCATTCAGTATACCTATGCAAGAATTTGTTCGCTTCAACGAAAAGGAAGAATACAAGATCATTCTTTTACTGGATATACTATTAATGATCGAGAAAAAATTATTTTTAAGCAAATTATTGACTTTCCATCCATTATCCAGCAGTCTGCAGAGACGTTATCGCCGGCCATGATAGCCAATTATCTTTATGATTTAGTAAAAAACTACAATAATTTTTATCAAAATATGCCCATTTTAAAGGAAAAAGAGGAGGAAAAAAAACAATTTAGACTACAACTCTCTCAATTAACCGGGAGAGTTATCAAGACCGGAATGAAATTACTGGGGATTCAAGTTCCTGAACGAATGTAAACATTTTAATTAATAGAAGGGATGAAGATTAAAAAAATAGCACAAAAAATATATGAACAATGGCACGAATTTGCTAAAACAAAACAAATCAAAAGCCTAATAGATTTATACGCTTATAATGCCGTTTTGGAAAGTCCATTAGTTCCGATTATTTTAGGCAAATCGAATGGCATATTAACCGGAAGAGAGCAAATATTTGAATTCTTAATAGAAGGAACTAGAAGACGCCCAAGTGAACTGGTAAAGTGGCACAGAGAAAAAAATAATTACCTCGTTAAAAATAATATTTTAGTTTGGGAATACCCAAGAATAACACCAGAAGGAGATCAAGTTGATATTATAGAGTTGATGGAATTGGAAAATGAAAAAATTAAATATCACAGAATTTATTGGGGTTGGTTTGGAAACAAAATGCTGATAGAATCAAAAAAATAATATTAAGATTTTTATACGGTATTTTAATATTATACTTTTGAAGTACCATAAAAAGAATTTTACAAGAAAAATCGAACGAATTTATTTTTTCAATAAGTTAATTAAAAATTCAATATTACTCAAATTCTTCATTTATAGAATGCCCTTTACAATTGCAAATCAAAAATCTAAAGCTCTCAATACTTAATATTTTATTTATTAATTTTAATAAAATGAACATAAAAATAAACGAAAGCTGGAAAGAAAAATTACAAAGCGAATTTAAGAAACCTTATTTTAGCCGTTTGATTGAATTTGTAAAAAAAGAATACGCCAAAAATAATTGTTTCCCGCCCGGAAAGGAAATTTTTGCTGCTTTCGATAGCTGCGATTTTAATCAATTGAAAGTGGTTATTCTCGGGCAAGACCCTTATCACAATTATCATCAGGCTAACGGGCTGGCTTTTTCTGTACGAAGCGGCATAGCCTTTCCGCCTTCTCTTGAAAATATTTTTAAAGAGGTTGAGCAAGACTTGAAAATTCCTATTCCCCAAACCGGTGATTTAACCCGATGGGCAAAACAAGGGGTTTTACTGCTCAATGCTACACTGACCGTAAGATTACATCAAGCCGGTTCCCATCAAAATCAAGGATGGGAAACGTTTACAGATTCGATTATAAAAACTATTTCTGCGCAAAAAAAAGAAGTAGTTTTCTTGCTTTGGGGAAGTTTTGCACAAAAAAAAGGACGATTCATCAATCCTGAAAAGCATCTTATACTTAAAGCCCCTCATCCCTCACCATTGTCAGCGCATCGCGGTTTTTTCGGTTGTAAGCATTTTAGCAAAACCAATGATTATCTTATAAGCAAAGGAAAAAAAGTTATTCAATGGTGACAGTATATATATTAAAAGACCTTTTTAGAGTATAACGATACCAAAAAAATAAGAACTTCTGAAAAGTGTTGAATAGCTAAATTAAAACAAAAACAGCAAAATACTCAAAAAAATATTGTATATTTAGCATGATTTTTAAATAAGTATTTTGTGGTAAAGATTATAGAATGTCCGAGAGATGCCATGCAGGGAGTGAAGAATTTCATTCCGACTGAAGATAAAGCCCGATACATTAACAGTCTGCTTCAGGTAGGGTTTGATACGCTTGATTTTACAAGCTTTGTTTCTCGTAGCATTATGCCACAAATGCAAGATGCTCATCATCTAATGAATTTAATCGATTTTAGAAACTCATGTTCAAAACATCTTGCAATTGTAGTAAATTATAGAGGAGCCGACGAGGCTTGCCAATATGACACTATTGATTACATCGGCTATCCGTTCTCTATTTCCGAGACTTTTCAGAATCGCAATGCTAATACTAGCATTGAAAAGGCTTTTGAAACAGTGAAACAAATACAAGAATTGGTGAGCCAAAAAAATAAAACACTGGTGATTTATTTCTCTATGGCTTTTGGAAACCCTTATGGAGAAGATTGGAATATGGATATTTTAACCTACTGGACAGAAAAAATGAATGCCACAGGAATACAAGTTATATCATTATCAGATACGGTGGGAGTAGCCCAAACAAAGAATATTTTAGAAGTGTTTTCTTCTTTGATTCCCGCGTATCCTGATATTGAATTTGGCGCTCACCTTCATACTCAGCCCGATTTTTATTGGGAAAACTTAATGGCTGCTTACCAGTCTGGATGTCGCCGATTTGATTCCGCAATTAAAGGCTTTGGCGGTTGTCCTATGGCAGGTAATGAATTAATAGGAAATATACCTACTGAAAAAGTGATTACCTTCATAGAAGCACAAAAAGAAAAACACGGATTGAACATGATTGCATTTGAAAATTCCGTTAATGAAGCCATGAGGCTCTTTGAAAAATACACCTAATCTTTCGCTTGGAGTAAATATTCGACAGCCATTTCATATCCTCTTAGCCCTTGCCCCATAATGAGTTTTAATGCTACTGGAGTGATATAAGAATGTTTTCTAAAATCTTCCCGAGCTTTAACATTAGAAATGTGTACCTCAACCACCGGAATAGAAATAGCTTTAATACAGTCATAAAGCGCAATGGAAGTATGAGTATAAGCTGCTGCATTTAAAACAATTCCATGATAATCATTATCTGCTTCTTGTATTTTATCTATCAAATCTCCTTCATGATTGCTTTGAAAGTAGTCCAACCTTGTGCTTGAGAATTTATTTTTTAATTGTTTAAAAAAATCTTCAAAAGTTTGCATGCCATAAATCTTTGGTTCTCGCTTTCCAAGAAGGTTAAGGTTAGGACCATTAATAATAATAATTTTCATAAGCATACGACCAAATTAAGCAAATTAAAATAAAAATGGAGACCTTTGCAAAAGCTTTATATCATTATTTTGTGAAAAAAACTTAAAAAGAATATAATTAATGAATATTGAAAAACTATACGAGCATTATAAAAAAAACTATAAAATCTCTACTGATACAAGAAAAATTGAGAAAGATTCTATTTTTTTTGCATTGAAAGGACCTTATTTTAATGGAAATCATTTTGCTTTACAAGCTTTAGAAAATGGTGCTTCCATAGCAATAGTAGATGAAGAAAAGTACGTAACTTCACCCCAAATCATTCTAGTAGAAAATGCTTTAAAAACATTACAAACGCTGGCATCTTATCATCGAAAGAAATTAAGCATTCCTATAATCGCTCTGACGGGAAGTAATGGCAAAACGACTACTAAAGAACTATTGCTTCAAGTGTTATCAAAAAAATTTAGAACACGGGCTACTCAGGGAAATTTGAATAACCATATTGGTGTTCCCTTAACGCTTTTATCTCTTCTCCCAACCGATGAAATTGCTGTGATTGAAATGGGGGCAAATCATCAAAAAGAAATTGAGCATTTGTGTAAAATTACAAAACCCGATTATGCCTATATTACGAATTTTGGGCAGGCTCATTTAGAAGGATTTGGCGGTATAGAAGGAGTAATAAAAGGAAAAACGGAACTATATGATTATTGTTTGAAAACGAATAAAATGGCATTTGTTAACGAACAAGATACCATACAAATGGAAAAATCGGAAGAGATACAACGCTATATTTTTGGGAAAAAAAAAGCCGATACTCTTGTGCAAATTACAGCTGGTGAATCTCCTTTTATAACTGTTTTATTTCATGGAACAGAAATAAAATCCTATCTGATTGGAGATTATAATTTCTCGAATATTGCCTGTGCTATTGCCGTAGGAGAATATTTTAAAATAAGTATTACTAGTATTCGTGAGGCGATTGAATCATACATTCCTAAAAATAATCGTTCACAGCTAATTACCAAAAAAGATAAGAAAATTCTACTGGATGCTTACAATGCTAATCCGACGAGTATGCGGGCAGTAATTACTCATTTTTCAAAAGAGCCGGAGAAAAAGACAGTGATTCTAGGGGATATGCTTGAGTTGGGAGAATATGAAGCCAAAGCGCATCAAGAAATTGTTGATTTAGCGTTAAGCTGTCACTTTAAACACCTCATCTTGGTGGGAGAAGCTTTTTATCAGACTAAAGGCGTCGCTATTCGTTTTTTATCAACCGATGAATTAAAATTATTTCTTAACGAAAATCAATTAAGTAAGCATATATTAATCAAAGGGTCAAGGGATATAAAGTTAGAAGCTATCATAGATAATTTGTGATATAAAGAATTAAAAAAGTTTTCTAGTTTCACATCAATTACATTTAGAGACCGTTGCAAAAAGCATTCTAACAAAAAGATGCAACGCCCGATAAAAATTAAACACCAGAGCAAACTATTGGGCGTGGAAGATTTTAATTTTTTGAGAAGGAAGCAGTTTAAAGCTAAATGCTTCTGTATATGGATATTTTATATTCTGCAACTGCAAGTCAGCGCTAGCTAATGGTCTTAATTTACTTTCTAACTTCTTTCTTGGGCGTTCCCGCCTGACGGCGGTCGGGCTATCCGCTAAATCTTTTTCTCGGGGCAGCCTCTCGCCCCAAGAAAAAGGATACCGCTGCTATCCCTAACGCTCATCCCGCAAAGGCCTTCAAATCAAATTTTTAAAGCATAAGATCAAAAATAATTTATCCCATGAAGGCTATTAACACTTCAAGACCTTTAGCTAGCGCTGACTTGCAGTTTCAAAAAGCACTTTAGCCAGCCCGAGAACTGTAAGTTGGCGTAAGCTAAAAATTAATCACCGAAGCAACCTTTTGGGTGTGGAGGGATTTTAATTTTTTTAGAAGGAAGTAGTTTGAAGTTAGATGCTTTCTTTTTCATGCTTTTTTATGTGTTTTGCAACGGTCTCATTTTGTCTTCTTTTAGATTTAATTTTAGACCCCGTTAACTTGCCGGAGTTTAACAGTATTCAAATCGATTACAAAGTTATTAGCCGGCGCGCCATGTAAAAACGCATTTAAACAATTAAAAAATGCTTTTAATTGTACGCTTAATTTATCTTCTTTACGTAGTGAAGCGTAAGCATTTATAAGTTGCTTATATTGTTTTAACCTTTCTTGCGGAATATCTTGTTTAGCCAGTACATCAGCATTTCTTAATTTATAAAAATCTAAAAGCAAATCGTTTCCGCTCCATTCTAAAGGAACTCTCATGGATAGTAAGCTCGAATTTTCACATATTTGCTTCCCACTGGCATTTAATAAAAATCCTTTAATTGGATCGGGCCAGTCGTTGATATAACGCAAACGTACCAATTCTCTCAAATGCCAGAGCATTAACTCACGATAGTTTTTTGATTGAAGAACTTCTTTATTCCATATATCAGCTGCTTGTTGTTTTTCCAATTCATGGTATTCAGCTTCATATAATGTAAACAACTCATTAAAGCGGGGAACATCATTTACGATAATGGTTTCTACCTCAACCTTATTATGTGGATATACGGTCAATAGTTTATACCCCGGCAGGTACGCTGCCAGTGAAGGAACCTGAATATTGACTAACCTATTGCCACTTTTAGCAGTGTGTACTCCTGTATCATTAATATGAATATGCCCGGCCACATGAATTTGTATGCCTGCTTCGGCAAAAGTTTCGGCTACCGTATGGTCAGGTATTCGCTCTAATTTCCATTTTTTTTCTCCCAACAATTTTTTCAATATCGGTGTGGCATCATCATTAAAATCGACCATCGGGTAATGGCTAAATGTAATCAGGGTTTTATAATGTGCTTTGGCTTCTGAAGTTACTTTTTTTACCCATTCAATAAGGTGCTTTTTATTACTTAATACATTATTATAGCCTATGGTCGAACGCCTATAATTGTTAGGATCGGTAGGGTTGTTCTCCTTATTTTTAGGTAAATACACATTGGCGTCAATTGCTAGCATCCATAAACCCTCTATAGGTTCAACCACATAACTTACATCAGGGACAGTAAATCCTGGTATGACTTCATAGGTTCTGTGGCTTAGCGAGGCCGTCTTACGAGCTTTTTCATACGAGTAAGAACCTACGGTGTATTGAGAAAAAGGCGTTGACCAGTACTTGTATTCTTTTTGAGGGAGCAGCCCAAAGCAATGGAGTTCTTCGAAGATCCCCTTATATCCCATTTTAGCTATATCCCGGGTCAATACTACCGGTAAATCGCGTGCTGCATTCTGACTGTAAATGCCCTTCTTACTATAGATGGACTGCGGCTTTCCTCCTTCTCCTAAAAAATCTTTTTTACCGGATTCTTTTAAAAAGGGCGATACAGGATCATGATTGCCCATTGTAATGAAAAACTGCATGTCATACGCCGATTCATATTTTTTTAATAAGCGACGCAGCCCTCGAACGTGAAGACTTTGCCCATCATCAGAAAAATCTCCGAGCAACACGACTAATTTAACCCCTCTTGCTGCAATATCATCCATAGCAGCGATAAAGGCAAAGTAATTTTCGTTAAATATACGAGTAGAACGTAGTTGAGAAGCCATCGTCCGCAACAGCGTATGATTTCCTGTTTTGGGGTTCAATATGCCTTTGTATAGATTATCAGATAACGTACCATAGATATCCTGCAAATGTACATCGGACAAAAAAGCAATTTTATAACTGAATACCTGATCGTCATATCTGTCAGCAACGGTTACCGCTGATGACAATCCTAATCCTGCCAGCACCCATCCGTTTTTTATTAAAAATTCTCTTCGATTCATATTACTGCGCTTTTAAGTTAAGAACTTTTCACCTTGCACTGACTTACAATTGCTAAGATTTTTTCCAAGGGGTTCTCTACCGGATACTGAGGCTACACCCATTTAAAATGCGCTTTAAAAGGTTCTAATCGTTTTTTTGCCAGTTTAATATATTCTTCATTCGTATCATATCCAATATAAAATCTATCTACTTTTAGTGCAGCCATACCTGTGGTTCCACTTCCCATGAATGGATCAAGGATAATATCATGGGTAAATGAGTATAATTGGATTAATCTGTAGGGTAATTCTTCTGGAAATGGTGCAGGATGACCTATTCTTCTAGCACTTGCGGTATTCATTATCCATATAGATTTCGTCCATTCCATAAATTGTTCTTTGGAAATCGTATTTTTTTTATTTTCTAATTCCTCTTTTCTTCGTTCTCTTTTATAATCACCCTTTGAAAAGACTAAAATATATTCATGAACATCTCTCAATATCGGATTTGCTGCACTTTGCCAACTCCCCCATGCAGTTGAAGGGCTGGCACTTGCCGCTTTATTCCATATAATCTCTCCCCGCATATTAAATCCAATTTCTATCATCATTCTTGAAATATAGTCAGAAAGAGGGATATAGGGTTTTCTTCCGAGATTAGCAATATTTATGCAGGCACGACCCCCGTTGACTAAGACACGATAGGTTTCAGAAAATGCCTTTTTTAATAAGTTTAGATATTCGTTCAATGATAGATCTTCGTCATAATCTTTAGATACATTATAAGGAGGAGAGGTAATCATCAAATGTAAAGAATTATCGGGGATCTGACTCATTTGCTCACAAGAACCATGAATAATGGTGTTTAATAATTTATTAGGAAATTCATTAACCGTCTTTGAAATATCATTACAATTACTTAGTTCTTTATATAGCTTAGAATCATAAAATTCTGAAGCATCATGGTTTACCCTTCCACTAGTCCCAAACGAACTTGTTTTTGTCCTTTCTCTATTAAACTGTTTCATTATCGTCCTCTTATAAATTGTAAAAATTTTTCAGCCTTAGTTTCGTCTGAATTCTCTTGATTTGCCATTCGTATAAATTTACCTAATTTCGGTTTTGAAATCATAGAAGAAAAATAATTCATTTCTTGATGTAATAATTCCCCTGTCAAATTTTGCAGTAATTCCACATTTCCAATAGTCTGAAATCCCAAATTAGGCGTTTGTATGACATAATCTTTCGTCGTTGGATTGGGATTTAATGACCAAAAACCTTGTACTACTCCTGCCGTCTTTAAAAAGTCAACTTTGTGAATATAACTATTCATAATAGGACTATTACCTAAAATTACTATGGGTATTTTGGCTGATTCAGCACTTGAAACTCTAATATTTATTGATTTTCCTATAGCCTTTAACATAGAATCGGAACGCAATAAAGCTGGAGTGCCTCTGTGAGTTTTGTAGTCTCCAATAAATGACACATGATCAGGGTTAGTAAATTTATAGTTTGATACAATCCCCATTTTAACCTCAAAAATAAGCTTGATATCTTCAGGCCGTTGATGAATGGAATGGGTGGTACAAAAAGCTAAATCTGCGTTAGACCTTCTAGCAAGACCAATTTCTTCACAAATCACACTATTTACTGCATATAATCCAAAGTTCTGAGCAATTGGAGCAAATAAATCTTTTGTCCATTTTTCTGTAAATTGACCAATTAATGAATTTCTTGATTGCAAAGTTTGCCCTTCTCCATCCGTATCTTTTGGCACATAAGCATAACAGCCTGATTTTAGATAATAAAAAAGTTGTTCTGGTGAAGCAAAATTCCTTAATGCTTCTGTAAAAAACCTAATTTCAGTATCGTTTTTCCAAAGTGATTTACCAATCATTTAATTTCATTTTTAAATCCCGACTACTTAAATCGTAAATTAATTAAGCCCTTTCGCTTTTAATAGTGCATTTATTTTTGGGGGATTCCCTGTAAGCGCTCTATACATGGCTTTATATTCTTTTGTGTTGCCCTGCGAGAGAACCTTTTCACGATAGCGTTGCCCCAAATCCCTTTTTAATCCCCCGTTTTTATCAAACCATTCGGCGGTATCTTCTGCAAGCATATTCGTCCATAGATAAGAATAATATCCGGCAGCATAGCCTCCGCCGAATATATGAGCAAAAAAGGAAGAACGATAACGGGGAGGAATGTATGAACTCCACAAATGATCTTCAGTAAGTGCTTTTTTCTCAAATACATTCGGGTCGTTAATTGCACTCACTTGCGTTTCTGAAAGCGTATGCCAGTGCATATCTAAGTCGGCAGCGGCTATTACTTCTGTCATTGCAAATCCTTGGTTAAAAGTAGCTGCCTTTTTTATTTTATCCACCAAACTCTGCGGGATGTCCTTTCCAGTCTTATAATTTTTAGCATAGTTCTTTAAGACCTCAGGATAAAGTGCCCAGTGTTCATTTGCCTGTGAGGGATACTCTACAAAATCCCGGGAAACTGAGGTGCCGGAAAGCATAGGATACTGCTGGTTGGCAAAAAAACCATGCAGTGCATGCCCAAATTCGTGAAATAACGTGGTAACGTCATCAAAGGATAGCAGCGCCGGCTTTCCGGCGATTGGCTTTTGAAAGTTACATACGTTGTAAATCACCGGTTTCTTATTAAATAATTTAGATTGTGTAACAAAATTACTCATCCATGCACCTCCTCTTTTATTATCCCGGGCAAAATAATCTCCATAAAATAATCCGATAGGCGAGCCATCTTCGTTGAATAATTCATACACCCATATATCAGGATGATAAACAGGAATATCGGTCCTCTTTTTAAAAGTGATTCCGTATAGTTTACGGGCAGCATAGAATACGCCGTCCTCCAGAATTTTCTTTAGTTGAAAATAAGGTTTGATTTCATTTTCCTCTAACGCATACTTTTCTTTGCGTACTTTTTCTGCATAATAAGACCAATCCCAAGGCTTTAACTCATCATTTATCCCCTCTTTTTTCATCATGGCCTGAAGAACTTTTGCCTCTTTTGATGCTTTTTTTACTATGGCGGGAATCATTTGTTTAAAAAATTGCTGTACAGTTTCAGGATTTTGTACCATAGTATTTTGCAGGCGCCACTCCGCATAGTTCTTATCTCCCAGTAATGCAGCTTTTTCTGCCCGCAACTTTGCTATGTTTAAAATAAGTTCATTGGTATTATTTTTTCCTCCATTAGCTCTATTCCAAGAGGTTTCAAAGATTTTTTTTCTCATCTCCCGGTTACTCAGGCTTTGAAGAATCGGCTGTTGAACCGTGTTGATTAGACTGATTTCCCAGCCTTTCCCGTCTTTGGCTTTCATTGACTCAAGTTGTTCTTCTGGCAAGCCCGCCAACATTTTTTTATCCGTTACTTTTATTTTGGATTCCTTACCGGCTTTAAGCAGGGTTTGATTGAACCGGGTACGCAGGGAAGCCAATTGCGTGTTAATCTCCTTTAATTTTATCTTATTTTCTTTGCTTAGTTTAGCTCCTGTGTGAACAAATTTTTTATAATATTCTTCTACTAACTTTACACTTTCAGCATCCAGTCCTAAAGTATCCCGTTTCTCATAGATACTTTTTACTCTTTCAAATAATTTTTCATTTAGATATATATCATCTGAATGTTTTGCGAACTTAGGTGCCATTCGTTCTTTTACTTCTTGAATTGAGTCATTCGTATTTGCCGAAGCGAGGGCAAAAAATACGTTTGAAACCCTTTCAAGTTTTTCTCCGCTTTTTTCAAGCGCCAAAATAGTATTCTTGAAAGCAGGTGATTCTTTTTCGCTCTTAATGACTTCAACGCTTTCTGTTTGTAATGCCATTGCTTTTTCTAAGGCAGGCTCAAAATCTTTATTTTTAATAACACGAAAATCCGGCGCTTCGTAAGGCAGAACGCTTTCTGTCAAAAGAGGGTTTTGAACGAGGTTAGCCGTTGTATTTTTTTCACTTAACGGTTTCATGCTCGTCTTCTTCTTTGAGTTACACGAGGACAAAGTCAAGGATATTACAAGCCCTAACCATATTCTTTTTTTTGTGTTCATGGATTGTGTTTTTTACAAAAATACAGCTTATATCATCAGTGCCAAAATTAAAAGGAAATTTTCGTCAAACACTTATAGGGACTGTCAAAAAAAGCACTGTAGCAGCTGAGCGAAGCTAATAAAATACGATGCTTGATAAAAATTAAATACTGGAGCAACCTTTTGTTTGTGAGTATTTTAATTTTCGGTAGCTGAGCACTTCGACTAGGCTCAGTAACCACTTTTCGAAGTAAAGAAACAGTTTGAAGCTAACTGAACTGAACTGCAAGTCAGCAAAGCTAAAGGTCTCTAAGTGTTACTTAAAGATCCCAATCCATATTTTTTTGTATCTTTCACTTACGAAAGAGAATATATGAATCGAGATTTTTATAAAAACGAAGATCATAATAAGCTGTCAATAAGCTCATTACAGCATAAATTAGAAAAGGTGTATAAGGGTGGAGGAGAGAAGAAAATCAAAAAACACAAAAGCAAAGGAAAGCTAACCGCCCGCGAACGCATCGACTATCTTTTCGATAAAGATACGCCCACTATCGAAATAGGTGCTTTTGCTGGCGAAGGAATGTATGAAGCGCATGGCGGATGCCCGTCAGGAGGTGTAGTCATAAAAATAGGTTACGTCTGCGGCAGGCAGTGTATTGTAGTCGCTAACGATGCTACAGTAAAAGCCGGCGCATGGTTCCCTATCACCGCAAAGAAAAACCTGCGAGCACAGGAAATAGCCATGGAAAACCGCTTACCGATTATCTATCTCGTGGACAGCGCCGGGGTTTATTTACCCCTGCAAGATGAAATTTTCCCAGATAAAGAACACTTCGGACGAATATTTAGAAACAATGCCCGAATGTCTTCCATGGGAATTATTCAAATCGCTGCCGTGATGGGCAGTTGTGTGGCGGGCGGAGCTTATTTACCCATTATGAGTGATGAGGCGCTGATTGTCAATCAAACCGGTTCTATTTTTCTCGCGGGGTCTTATTTGGTCAAGGCAGCCATCGGTGAAAATATTGACAATGAAACGCTGGGAGGTGCAACTACCCACTGTGAAATCTCAGGTGTTACGGATTATAAATGTGAGAACGATGAAGCCTGCCTTGACCAAATCAAGCGTTTGATAGATAAAATAGGGGAAAGCCCTCGGGCGGGATTCCATAGAAAAGAACCCGCCCCTCCCAAGCTAAAAGAAAAAGAAATATTAGGCATTTTACCCGATTCACGTGCAGCGCAGTATGATATGATGGAGATTATTCTTCGGTTAGTTGACTGCTCTGCATTTGACCCGTACAAAGAAAAATACGGGCAGTCCATGATTTGCGGCTATGCGAGGATAGACGGCTGGGCGGTAGGGATTGTAGCAAATCAGCGCAAGTTAGTCAAGTCAAAAACAGGGGAAGTAAAGTTTGGCGGCGTCATCTATTCTGATTCAGCAGACAAAGCCGCTCGTTTTATCTCTATTTGCAACCAAAAGAAAATTCCTCTGATTTTCCTTCAAGACGTTACGGGCTTTATGGTCGGGAGTCAATCCGAACATGGAGGTATTATAAAAGATGGCGCCAAATTGGTGAATGCCATGAGCAATTCGGTCGTCCCCAAGTTTACGGTCATCATAGGAAATTCCTACGGGGCGGGCAATTATGCCCTCTGCGGGCGGGCTTATGATCCTCGCTTGATGGTGGCTTGGCCCTCGGCAGAATTAGCGGTAATGGGCGGCGCACAAGCCGCGAAAGTATTGCTGCAAATCGAAAAAGGAAAATATAAAGCCCGTGGGGAGGAAATATCTCCGGAAGAAGAAAAGCGGTTATTAGAAAAAATAAAAACCCGCTATAAAACGCAAACTTCTCCTTATTATGCTGCTGCACGCCTTTGGACGGACGCCGTGATTAGCCCCTTAGAAACCCGAAAGTGGCTGAGCATGGGCATAGAAATGAGCAACCACGCACCCATAGAAAAACCGTTTAATGTAGGAGTGATTCAAACGTAATAGGGGTTTTGTTGTGTTTTTAAGGTACCTTTTTCTTATTTACTATTTAATAGCCGTAATTTATTAATAATTATGTGATTTATCAATAGTTGCCTTTTCAATTTCTTTCTTACTTGGTAATTCATCCATTTCTCTAAGCGACTTATCGCATATAATAGGTGTATTTTCAAATATTTTAATTGTGTTTTCAAGTATTTCTTTTGTTTTTTTATCTTTTTCTAGCTTCTTTTCTAGCTCTTCCATCTTCTTTTCTAGCTCTTCCATCTTCCAAAGATTGCTATTATCTTCAGAGAAAGCTTTTTTATATTTTGAGGCAACTTTTTTGCAAAGCGGCTCGTCGTATTCAATGGAATCGAATATTTTAATGGAAAGTCTTTGGAGCCAAATTTTCAAAAATGAAGTGTTTGGTCTTCGTTCAAATTTAGCTTTAATGCCGTTTATAATATCTTTTTTTTCTTGTTTATCTTCAATTTGTTTCACCAGAAATGCTAGAATAAGAATTGATGTAGCAATAACACGTGGATTTCGAAATGCTATTTCTACAACCAAACTTATAAGCGCTTTAATATTTTGGTCTTTACGTTTATCTTTTCCAATAAACTTCAAAAATTTTCCCATTTCTTTTTCCAAAGTTCCCGAATTTGGAAAACTCTCGGACAATAAATATAGTTGAATAAGCCATTTTTGTTTATTTTCCGTTTTTCGAGCATTGGCAATCCAGTAACGTTTATCAGGCTTAATAGTGTCTTTAATTACATTATCCGAAATATTTTGGTCTTTACGTTTATCTTTTCCAATAAACTTCAAAAATTTTCCCATTTCTTTTTCCAAAGTTCCCGAATTTGGAAAACTCTCGGACAATAAATATAGTTGAATAAGCCATTTTTGTTTATTTTCCGTTTTTCGAGCATTGGCAATCCAGTAACGTTTATCAGGCTTAATAGTGTCTTTAATTACATTATCCGAAAATTTTGTTTTTCCCGGGTTCAATCGCAAGCCCACTCCAGATAATATTTCAGATAGTTCTTTGGTGATTTTTTCTAATTGAATCGAATCATTGGAAAAGATTCGATAATCATCTCTATATCTTAAAATTTTATAGTCGCCTTCTTCATTTTCTAGCTTTTTGAATAGCTCTAAGTCAATATAACCAAGTAATATTTCAGCGATAAAATCCATTAAAATGCTTCCCTGCGGAATGCCGTTCGTCTGCCCGTAATTCATAGCTTGAAGATGACGGTCTATTATATTTCCAAGGCTATTATCCCACTTTTCATTTTTAGCCGTTTTCTTTGTATGAATAGCCCAAGGGATAGAGTGCGTATAAATAGCGCCATAACAATCCGTGATATCAGTTTGCATCATATATTGATACTTTAAAGCCAATGAAATAGATTCTTGTTCAATCTTTTCCCACCAAGTGGAAATTTGAGCGCTTTTTTGGGTTTCATCAGTTTCGTTCTCTTTTTTAACTTTTGAATTTGGAATTACCGGAAGACTACAACATTGTATTTTGTCATTTTTTTGAAATTCTTTAAATCTACTTTTTATCTCTTCCCAATAACCTTCTTTTGTAATCTCTGAGACTAAGGAAATATAGAGCAACGGGTGGATTAGTTCAAAAGGTCTCCAAGCATATTTGCCATCTTTACTTGACAACAATTGATAGTTAGCCCTTTCTATTTGTTTTAGCACTTTTACCGCCTCATCAAGATTATTGTTAGAGTTAGAAGAGGTAAATTGTTTATCAAGTTTTTTAAGCAATGGTCGAAACTTGAAATAATCAGGTAAATCGAAGGTTCTATAGCTCTGTTCCTTCAATAAAAAATATTTAGCTTCTTTGTGTTTTAATTCAATTAAAGTTTTGCGATTATCCGTGCTAATTTCTTCTGATTCCATATTTATTAACTTTTAGAATTATAACGATAAATATCCTCCTTTATTTTTTTTTAAAACCGTTTCAGAATAAATAAAAAAGTATGAAAAAGAAGGCATTTAACTTCAAACTGCTTCCTTATTTCGACAAGTGGTTATTGAGCACAGTCGAAATATGGTTACTGAGCCTGTTAAGAAACGCTTAAAATTTAACCTAAGCATTCAAGGCAATTTCTATCATTTGTATGAAAGCATTCTCACGGGCTGTAGAATGGGTAGTTTCGTGTGTTGCTAAATTATCTGAGATAGTAAGGATACAAGCAGCATTTTTATTTTGTGCTTTTGCATTAGCAAACAAAGCGAAGGATTCCATCTCAACGGCAATACAATTTTGTTCGCGATGAATGCGTTTAAAATCATCAAAGTTTTTTCGATAAAAAACATCTGAAGAATGAACTTTCCCTTTTGTATAAGCTAGATTCATTTTCTGCGCTGAATGAAAAAGTTGCTCGTTTAACGCCTGAGAAGGATACAAAGTATTTATCTTCTCGCCTAAAACAATTTCTGTAAAATTCGATTCACTATACGCACTCGTTGAGATAATTACATCGTATAAGTTTAAATCTTTGATATAAGCCCCAGCAGAGCCTACACGAATAATATTCTCAACACCATAGAAAGCATAAAGTTCATGAGAATAAATTCCAATGCTTGGCATTCCCATTCCTGAACCCATAACCGTAATTTTTGTATTGTTAAATTCACCCGTATAACCTAACATATTACGTACTTGATTAATTTGTATTACGTTCTTTAAAAACTTATCCGCAATAAATTTTGCCCGAAGCGGATCTCCCGGCATAATAACTGTTTTAGAAATTTTTGAAGGATCGGCAACTTCGATATGAGCGGTAGGAATATTTTTATTCATCATGACAATTTTTTCTTGTGTCAAATATATAAAAAACTATTTGAGCCCCTTAGCAACTGCAAGCCAGCATAAGTTAAAGGTCTCTTATTTTTAATTTTTCACTCCTTACTTTTTATATTGTAAGGGTTATATATATTATCAGACCGTTGCAAAAAGCACTCTAACAAAAAAATGCTTGTATTGAGTTTACCGAAATGCAACGCCTGAGGAAAATTAAATGCCGTAGCAACCTTTTGGTTGTGAGGATTTTAATTTTTTTGAGAAGGAAGCAGTTTGAAGTTAGATGCTTTCTTTTTCATACATTCTGCAACGGTCTCATTATTTTTTAATATAAAGTTTATTACATTTGCGAGCAATAAATTTTTTAGTTCAATAGTTGCTGAAAAGCGAACTATTTTCTGGAATGTGAGACAGATTATTTTTTCTAATATTTCAATTTATTATTAAAATTTAATAATTTTTTCATAGGGCGGTATTAAGATATAGTTAAAATCGCCTATAACATTTAATATAAATTACCATGCATAAAAAAACAAACTTTTTTAGTCATTTTAGAGGCGATTTACTAGGTGGTATTACTGCGGGAATTGTAGCTTTACCCTTGGCACTTGCTTTTGGCGTCAGTTCAGGATTAGGTGCAGCCGCCGGTCTGTACGGAGCTATTATCATCGGTTTTTTTGCTTCATTACTAGGCGGAACCAATACACAAATCTCAGGACCTACTGCACCTATGACGGCTGTTTCATTGGTTCTAATCGCTCAAATTGTAAGTCAAAACGAAGGAAATATAGAAAAGGCGTTGCCCGCTATTTTAACTGTTTTTATCTTAGCCGGGATTGTACAGATTCTATTAGGCGCTTTAGGCTTTGGGAAGTACATTAAATATATCCCTTACCCTGTGGTTTCAGGTTTTATGACGGCCATAGGAGTAATGATTATCATTACACAAATTTTACCTCTCGTAGGATATTATCCACAGGATGATGCAGAGTTTGTAAAGCAATTTAAGCCGCAGGCAGAGGAAGTTTTATTAGAAAAAATATTAAAGAAAGAAGCAGAAGAAGGAGTGTTAGTACTCGATGATTATAAAGAGACTGTAAACAAATTTTCAGATATAACAGATGAGGACATTTTAACGGAAGCAAAAAACTTAGCAAAAAATATGGGTAAAAGCACTTGGGGGACACTAAAAATACTTCCTCAAGCGCTAAGAAATATTCATTATGTTGAATTGATATTGGCGCTGATAACCATCTTTATTATATATGCTTTCAAAAGGGTTACGACGGTCATTCCGAGTACATTGGTTGCTTTATTTGTGGTTTCCGGAGGAGCTATTGCGATGGGATTAGATTATCGCCCTATCCAGGAAATTCCAAGTGGATTCCCGGCACTGCACACAGAGATTTTTACGAACTTTAATCCTGCACAATTAACACCTTATATTTTTACCGCGATTTCTCTTGCATTTTTAGGCTGTATTGACTCTTTGTTGACTTCTGTTGTAGCGGATAATATGACGAAGACTCGCCATAAGCCAAATAAAGAATTAATCGGCCAGGGGATAGGTAACAGCCTTTCCGGATTATTTGGGGGTATTCCGGGAGCAGGGGCTACTATTCGTACGGTTGTCAATATTAGAGCAGGAGGGAAAACACGACTATCAGGTATAATTGCTGCTATTTTACTATTAGTTATATTGTTAGCATTAGGACCTATAGCTTCAAAAATTCCTGCAGCAGTGCTGGCCGGTATTCTATTTACTGTGGGAGTTGGCGTAATGGATTATAAAGGAATAAAAGCAATGCCCGGTATGCCAAAGGCCGAAGTGATCATCATGATAATTGTCCTTGTTTTATCCGTGTTTTGGAATTTAGTGTTTGCCGTAGGAATAGGGTTAATAATCGCCTCTTTGATTTTTATGAAAAAAATGGGAGATATTACCACTCGAAAATCTAAGGTAACTCCTCTAGAAGAAAAAGTTTGGGAAGATGAAAACGAATTGCCTGCTAAATTTAAAGAGAATGTTTTCGTAAAGCATTTGAATGGACCTCTGTTTTTTGGTTTTACCTCAGATTTTCAGCAACTGGCTAATCAATTACCTGAAACAGCAACCACAGTGGTAATTAGAATGGACAATGTACCTTATATGGATCAGTCAGGATTATTTGCTTTTGAAGATGTGATATTGAATTTGGTAAAAAAAGAAGTCAAGATTTTGTTAGTCGGTGTAAAGGAACAACCACGTTATTTAATGGATAGGATCGACCTTATCTCAGGATTAATCAAAAAAGAGTTGTTATTTGATGATTTTCATGCCTGCGTTCTATGGATAAAAAAAGAATATGGTAAATAAATTGAGACCGTTGCAAAAAGCACTTTAGCAAAAAAATGCTTGTATTGAGTTTACCGAAATGCAACGCCCGATAAAAATTAAACGCTGGAGCAATCTTATGGTTGTGAAGATTTTAATTTTTTGAGAAGTAAGCAGTTTAAACTTAGATGCTTTCTTTCTCATACTTTTTTATGTGTTCTGCAACGGTCTCAAATTGAGACTTTCGTAAAAAGTACTTTAGTAGCTACAGGTCAGCGAAGCCAAAGTCTTATTTAGCAAAAATCTCGTTCCTGTTTTTATATTCTACAATAGCCATAGCTCCTCCTTTTACACTATAGCAATTTTTAAACCCTTGTGACTGTAGTAAACTAACTGCTCTTTTACTTCTTATGCCTATTTGGCAAAAAATGATGTTTTGTTTTGTATTATCTATTTCTTTTAAACGATTTTTCAATTCGCTTAGAGGAATTTGAGTAACATTTTCAAGATAGATTGTCGGTTGTTCATATTTTTCTCTAACGTCTATAAACTGAGCGTTCTCTTTATAAAAAGCCTCCTCAGCTAAAATTTCAGTTGTTGTTGTCTCACAATAAAAATCAGGGTAATTATTCTGAAAAGTATTCTTTGTACGCAGTACTTTTTCTATTTCCTCCTCAGATTTATGAAAATTTAAAGCGGTTACTTTTGTAGATAAAGTATTATATATTAACAACCTACCAGATAATATATCTCCTAAATTGAGTATTAATTTTAATACTTCATGGGCTTGCATTGCCCCTATAATGCCGGGTAAAACACCTAAAACGCCTATCTCAGAACAATTAGGCACTTCACCTGCTTTTGGAGGTGATGGAAATAAACAGCGATAGCTCGGTCCCCCTTGATAATTAAAAACAGAAACTTGTCCTTCAAACTTGTAAATAGAACCATAAACTAAAGGTTTTCCGCTTATTAACGATGCATCATTGGTCAAATAACGACTGGAAAAATTATCTGTCCCATCTACAATAATATCATAATCATTAAAAAGGGTTAAAGCATTGAGAGGGGTTAAACGCGCTGGATACGCAATTATATTAATCTCAGCATTCAAGTCTGTTAGTCTTTCTTTAGCAGCAAGGGCTTTATTTTTTCCCAAAACCGATTCCCCGAAAAGAATTTGACGCTGAAGATTAGATACTTCTACTATGTCATCATCCATAATTCCTAAAGTACCTACCCCCGCAGCGGCAAGATATTGCAAAGCAGGGCAACCCAATCCGCCCGCACCCACTACTAAAACCTTTGCTTTTAACAGTCGTTCTTGTCCTGCTTTTCCTATTTCATTTAATAAAATATGCCGGCTATATCGATTCATTTTTTTATTTTTTATGTTTTGAGAAGTTTGCAAAAAAGAAGTTAGCCCTTTACTTCAGCATAAGCTAAAAAGATTTATTTATTGATGGGGTTCAAATCGTTTCAATTTTTCTTCAAAAAAAGTAAAAAGCCTTCTTTTTGTTTTTTTCTCCTGTTCATTTTTAGTTTTTATGCTGTGTATTTTTCTTTATGCAAGGGTCTCATTTTGAATAAATCCCAATTTTTATCAAAAAATGCTATACTATTAGCTTTTTCAAATGAGGCTATTTTTTAAAAAAATATTCAGATGTAAAATTATTAAATCTTGAGCATAAAAATAAAGTTAAATAATAAAAAGAGACCTTTGCAAAAAGCAATCTAACAAAAAAATGCAACGCCCGATAAAAATTAAACACCGTAGCAACCTAATGGGTGTGGAGGATTTTAATTTTTTGAGAAGGAAGCAGTTTGAAGTTAGATGCTTTCTTTTTCATACTTTTCTATGTGTTCTGCAACGGTCTCAAAAAGTATGAAATGCTCTTAGTAAGCTAAACTTGCAGGCTTAGCCGCCTATAAGGCTGTTTTAAATTTAAGAAACTATAATAAATTAACCATAAAAAATAGTACTTTGACTTATACAGACAATGATTTAACTGCTATTTTTAACAAATCATACGCACTTAACGATTAAATATAATTTAAAACTTGATTTTAAAGATTAGAAATTATACATTTGCAAAAATTTTTTTTATAGAAAAAAATTATATATTTGTAGAATTATTTCTAGATAGTTTTAATAAGACCATAAGGAATAAGCGTCTGCCGAAAAGATAAAGGAGCGCATACTTTTATAATCTAAATTCTTTAATTATGAAAAAGATTAAAGCATTATTTCTGTTTACCCTATTGGGTTTTATGTCTTTTGTGGGTTATGGTTCTATGATAGGAAGTAGTTCAGAGGCAAAACTTCCTTGTATTCAAACTGATTACTTGGGTAGTAAAAGCCGAAATGTTGTTGTAACGACCACTACAACCACTACAACCACTACGACAACAACTGGAACTACTGAACCTTATACTACAGCGCCTCAAACAACAGGTGAAGTAACCCTGCTAAATAAATAGGAAAATTAAAATTAAGAGAAGGATATCCCCTCCATATAGAAATGGCTAGGAGGGGGATTCTTTCTTATTATAACTAACTTAGCTTGAGATGAATACATCAAATAATAGGATAAACTTTATTGGGCTAAAGGTAATTTTAATTTTATTTATCTCTGTTTATTTCGGCAGTATAATTTTAGTGCAAGGGTATGAGCAAGAATGGCATTTTATGCAGTCCTCTAGCATTAAAAAACTTAACGAGAACTATATTCTCCCCTTTTTTGAGCAAAATTGGAATATGTTTGCCCCTAATCCGCCAGATGGAAAAAGGGTTATTGCTGTTCAATTTTATTCAAAATATAAAGGAAAAAAGACAGACTCAACAGCAGTTTTGAATCTGCACGACAAAGTAAGCAATCAAAATAAAAAGGTATTTTTTTCTCTTAACCAACGATTGATTAAATACTTTTCAGACTGCTATAACAATGTTTCTAAAGAAGCAGAAAGATATAAAAATAAAAAGGAATTAGAAAAGAATTCTTCAGGGTTGAAATCATTAAAAAATTATGCCCGTTTTGTTTTGATTCATCAAAAGGATTTTTTAAAAAGAACTCCTTATAATGACAGTATTTTTTGTTCCTTTTATTTTATCCACTACCCCTTGCACAAAATAGGAAGCAGCAAAACACCCAAAGGATATTATAAGAAAATAGATAATATTCTTTTATGTCTTAAAGAAGATGATTTAAAACAAAATGCCACAAAACAATAGAAAAATAGGAGTTACACTGCTTAGAATCGCTTTAGGAACTCTAATTTTAAAGGATTTTATAATTTATTTTTTCAATAGAAAATACTTGTTTAATAAAAACGGCATTATCTCATATGATGTGTATACGGATATCGTTAATTATTTTAAACTTTATTGGCTAAAAATTGATTTTGACAATGATACTAATGTAGTAATGTTTTGTATGGTAGGAATTATATTCGCAACGCTTTTTCTTTTAGGAATTTTAACCCGGCTTTCTGCATTAACTTTATACTTTTTACTCTTCTTATTTAAAATTAGAAATATTTATCTTTTAGACGGTGGAGATAATGTTATTTTGGTTCTCCTGCCGCTTATGACTTTTACCTATTCCCATAGTTTTATAATTCAATATGACCATTTCATAGCCAAAGGAACACATAAAATACAAGCAATTTTAAATATTATAAGTACATACTTTTCCTATGCTATCATAATTCAGATGTGCATTATTTATTTTTTTTCTGGGCTGCATAAACTGAGGGGCGAGGTTTGGCGAAACGGCACTTCCTTGTATTATATATTAAATTCTTACGATTTTAACATTGGGGTGCTGAACGATTGGATAACAAAAGCTATTTTCAGAGTTAAATTTCTAACCTGGTTTACTATAGGCTTTCAACTTTCTTTTCCCTTCCTTATTTGGAATAAAATATCAAAGCACCTCATCATTGTACTAGGAGTACTCTTACACTTAGGGATTTTTATTTTAATGCGAGTGGATAATTTTTCATGGATTATGATCGCGAGTTACGCTGTTTTAATCACCGACTCGGAGTATAGAATTCTGCTGAATAAAGTAATCTTTAACAAATTAAAAAGAGTAGTCTTATGAAACGCTTAGCCTATTTGATCTGGGGGCTTCTGTGCATAAGTTTTATAAAGGCGCAACAAAAGAATATATACCGCGCACGAATCATGAACGATACCCTCTCTTCCAAGTCCTATTTGCTGAGTTTAAAAAACTTGACAGACACTGCAAAGGTTTATTCTACAAGCGGTAAAAGCACCTTTTTCTTAACCGGCTTCCCCTCAGGAAACTATGAACGATGTGCATTTGAATCAGGCGAATACAAATCCGTCTGCGATACGCTGTCTCTTCCTATTCCCGGTATAGATACCATTTATTTTGAGAAGGATAATTATATAGGAAAAGTAACCCTCACGGCAAAAAAACCTTTGATCCGTTTTAATGAAGAAGGAGCAATAGAATTAAAAGTAGCCGATAATCCTCTTTTTTCCTCAGGATCGCTATTGGAATTGCTGGTCAAAATGCCCGGTGTAACCTACAATCCTACCTCTCATTCCTTACAGCTCAATGCAGAAGGAGTACAGATCCAAATAAATGGTCGCGAAACACCATTGACTGGGAGTGAATTAATCGCCTATTTAGAATCGCTTTCCGCCGATAAAGTTGAAACGATAGAAATCAATAATACGCCTTCTGCCAAATATGAGGCTTCGGGCGCTGCTGGCATTATCAATATTAAAATGAAAAAAAATAAAGATCGAGGCTTTTACGCCCGTGTGAAAACCGCTGCAACGCAAGGGCGGTTTTTTGATGAGTCAAACGCTATTATGATGCAGTATAATACCCCAAAGAGTCGCTATTTATTTTCATATAACCCTTCTTTTGATAAAGGTTTTGAAAAAGATGAAATGATGAGAACCTTTTCAAATAAACAAAAAAGCCCGCAGAATACTTATGGGAGAGTTAAGAGTCATTCGCATAATTTTAATGGTGAGTATGAATATGCGTTCAAAAATGCTAAATTTGGGATATTCTCACAGGCTTTATTATATCAGGAAAAAGTTCCGCAAGATACACAATTATATTTCTTTTCCGATGAGAAAATATCCGAACCGGATTCGATTAACCTCTCCACAAATAAAAGTCATAATAAATTGCAGCAATATAGCCTCGGAACCTATTATGCCTTAAAGAAAGCTCAATCTTCCTTGAAAGGTGAATTATACTATTTTAATTATCTTCTTCGTCGGCAATCGCTTTTGCATTCTCTTACCGAACCCAGCCCTCCGGGGATGAATTATCCTGACTTGAAAAATGAATCGCCCAGCCGAGTAAAGTCATGGATTTCAAAAGTAGATTATACCTATAAAATAGATTCAACTTCTAAATTAGAATCTGGGATAAAAGCCATATATCAACGATTAGAGAATGCGAATCATTTTTTCACGAAAGAGGTTTTCGATACAAATAAGTCAGATGAATTTCATCACGAAGAGTGGGTAGTTGGCATCTATGCACAATATTATCGAAAATGGAATAAAAAATGGAACATGGCAATAGGAAGCCGCTTAGAAATTAATCCCTTGAAAGGAGTAACTTTCTCTGAACCATCGGTTAAAACAAGAAAAACGTTTACCAATTTATTTCCTTACTTTAACTTGTCTTTTCAATATGATAAAAACCATCAATTTAGGTTTTCATACAATAAACGAATTACACGCCCCGCATTTAAGCAACTGCTGCCTTATAATTATTTTGTAGATCGATTCACTACCATTAAAGGAAATCCTAATTTAAACCCATTTATTTCCCATAAATGGCAATTACAATATCTCTTGAAAAAAAAATATACTTTTAGCACAAGCTACACCCTGCGTAAAAATCAAATCTTTCAAGTGCCCCTATTAAATGATGATTTTCAAAGTTGCATAACTCCCATTAATTTAAAAACGGGAAGCCGGTTTACTTTTAGTACAAATTTTCCATTAAACCTATTTAAATGGTGGCAGGTCAATATAAACGGAATATTGTTTTATGATAATAATTCCTTATCAGAAAACGACTTACTAACTGTGAAAAATCATTCCTGGTTTTCACAATCAACTATTCTTAATCAAATCACCTTGCCTTGGAAAGTAAATTTATCTTTTAGCACCAATTATATTTCACCCTTTATACAGGGACCTTATAAAACGCAAGGGCTGTTTTGGTTAAATGCAAGCCTGCAAAAGCATTTTTTAAAGAAAAAATTAGAGATTTCCTTAACGGCAAATGATATTTTAAATACTTATGAAATTAACAGTACACTAAGTACCGAAAGCACTTATTTTCGACAGCATCAAAACTTTGATAATCGTTGGATTCGCTTAAGTCTGAGTTATCAACTCAAAAGAGGACTTAAAAAGTCAAGTAAAGCGCACGATAAAACGCTTTTAGAGCAAATCAAACAGCGAGTTAAATAAGTTGAACCCCAAAAAGGTCATATCGCGATATGAAATCCTACTATTGCGAATATCAAAAAAAATAGTATTTTTGTTAATATTGATATTCACCTATGAATTATACGGTACGCTTGCAATTTTTTTTAAGATTAGTGAATGTGTGCAGAAATCTATTTTATAAAAACTGATTTTATAATATGATCATCGGTTCACTCATAACAAAATATTTAAAAACTCGTATTAAAAATCTTGAAACCTTTACCCAGAATCCTTTAGAGGCACAACAATCGATTTTCGATTATTTACTTTCCATGGGAAGAAATACTTTTATAGGAAAAAAATATAATTTTCCTTCTATTCAATCTTACCGAGAATTCAGTAATCGGCTGCCGATAGTAACCTATGAAGAATTTGAGCCTTTCATTGAACGAACACGAATAGGGGATAAAAATATTATCTGGCCCACCCCTATCAAATGGTTTGCAAAATCTTCAGGGACTACCAATGCAAAGAGTAAATTTATTCCTATTAGTAATGAATCTTTAAAAAATTGTCATATCAAAGCAGGGCAGGATGCACTCACCATGTACCTTCGTAATCATCCTGAAACAAAGATTTTTTGGGGCAAAGGAATGCGCCTTGGAGGAAGCGAGCGTCTGCATGAATCAGGTGCTTCACGTTTTGGTGATTTATCGGCTATTATGATTCAAAATACGCCTTTCTGGGCGGATATAAAAAGTGTTCCAAGCCAAAAAATCTCTTTAATGTACGATTGGGAAACAAAATTAGAAGCAATTACTGAAAACGTAATTAAAGAAGATGTGCGCAGTATGGGCGGGGTTCCCTCATGGATGTTGGTCTTATTAAATCATATCTTAGAAACGACACATAAATCTACCCTCGCGGAAGTATTTCCCAATATAGAAGTTTTCTTTCATGGAGGAATTAGTTTTTACCCCTATATAGAGACGTATCGGAAAGTTATCGGGAAAGACATTCGTTATTACGAAGTGTATAATGCTTCAGAAGGATTTTTTGGCTTACAAGATTCTCCGAAACATGAGGGAATGTTGCTTATGCTTGACCATGGTATTTTTTATGAGTTTATTCCAATGGATGACTTTAAATCAGGCATTCGAAAGGCGATTCCCTTAAGCGAGGTAGAAATAGGAAAAAATTATGCTATGGTCATTACTACTAATGGAGGGCTATGGCGTTATCTTATCGGGGATACGGTTAGGTTTACTTCTATGCAGCCCTATCGCATTCATATTTCTGGTCGTACAAAACATTATATCAATGCTTTTGGAGAAGAATTGATTATTGAAAATGCTGAGGAAGCCTTAAAAAGTGCTAGTAAAGTAACTTCTGCCAGAATAAAAGACTATACGGCTGCTCCGGTTTATATGAATGAAAAAGCGTCAGGTGGACATGAATGGATCATTGAATTTGAACAACTACCCGATAATTTCAATCGCTTTAAAATGATTTTAGATGAGCGTCTTAAGGAGTTAAATTCAGATTATGAAGCCAAGCGACAAAATAATATGACGTTAAATACACCGGTGGTTCATATCGCGCGCAAGAATTTGTTTTTTGATTGGCTGAAACAGAAAAAAAAGTTGGGAGGGCAAAATAAAGTTCCTCGCCTTGCTAATACGCGTGAATTTTTAGACCCCTTATTAGAATTAAATACAGATTAGTTAATAAAACAACTAGTGTTTAGCTGTTTTTATTACTTGAGACCGTTGCAAAAAGCACTTTAGCAAAAAAATGCAAATCAACAGATCTAAAGTCAGCACAAGTCAAAGCTATCAAGATTGGGGTTTAATTAATTCTTTCCTAATATCCCCGTAAATTAAAAAAAGTTCCTTTAATATCTCTTCTAATTCCCTCTCAGAAGTGTCCTTTGGCAGGTTATACTTTTTTCGATCAAACTCAACACCCATTTTTTTAGGAATAAAATCAAATCGACCATCAGGAAAATAGTAATTATTGCCCTTCTTAATATTGATAATAGGCTTAACTATTCCATCCTTTAAAACTAACTGTAGAATAAATTCATACTCTTTTAACTTGGGAGCAATACGATAAAATTGTTCTTTACTAAAATATTCAAATTCATATCCTAAACAGGATAATATATTATTGTAAGCCCCCTAAATTAGCTACGTTCTAATTTATACAAATTTCATTATTTTTTATGTTTTCAAATATGGAAAAGCTAGCTTTTCCATATTTGGCTAAAAATTCTACAAGTGTCAGATCCCCTAGTGCCTCATGAGGTCTTTTATTGTTGTCATGTTCTATCCATTGTTCGGTCAATATTTTTACTTGCTCTAAGCAAGAGAATTGATAGGCATTGCGTATTTCTTCTCTATAGCTTCGATTAAATCGTTCTATAAAACTATTTTGAACCGGTTTCCCCGGCTAGATATAACATATTTTAATATCATTTTGTTCACACCAATCAATCTTGGAAGTGAATACTAGTAAACTCAAGTCCATTATCTACTCGTATCCGCTCTGGCTTATCCCTGTATTCAATGAGTTTATTGAGTTCTCAAGTTACTCTTGTGCTGGCAATGGATACATCGACAGTAATCCAAAGACCTTCTCGATTAAAATCGTCTATGATATTAAGTGTCCTAAAACTTTTACCCTGTAAGAAACTATCCTGCATAAAAGCAATACTCCACACAATATAAGACCGTTGCAAAAAGGTTAAATTCGGTTTTTGATTTTACCTAGTCACTTCTTGATAGGTTTTTCAATGTTTTTTCATGGATTTATTGACTATCAATACTCCTTTATCCTCTTGTTTTCCTCTATTTTTAACGATTAGACGCAAGTAGCCCCGGACCCCTATATAAATTAAGACCGTTGCAAGGTAATAAAAGAAGTGGTACTAAACTGTTATTTTATCTAAAAAAGATAGTATATTTATGGCATGAAAATATATCATCATCCTACTTTAGCCAATAGTATTTGTGATTTACGCACAAGAAAGATAAAAAAGTCTTTTTTCACTCAGTTAAACCGTTTGTTAGACTGGGAAAAAATAAGGAAAATAATAGACGGTCATTATAATAAGGGTAAAAGTGCTACAGGCAGTCCGAGTGATGATGGGTTATTTAGGTTGCTGAGTACTTCGACTAGGCTCAGTAACCATTTGTCGAAGTACTATTCAAGATGTGTTTATTACAAACCGGGTATGGATTAAGCGATTATGAAGTGGAAGATAGGATAAATGACAGTCTTTCGTTCAGTTATTTTTGTGGATTGCATATCGACCAAGTCTCCCCTGACTCTAGTACTTTGAGTAGATTTAGAACATTGATGACGCGGGCGAATGCCTACGAGCGTCTATTTAAGGAGATCAACGGTCCATTAGAACATCATCCAATCATCATCAAAAAAGGAGCGATAGTAGAGGCTAGTGTAATAGAGACGCCCTTAAAACCGAAAGGCAAGGTGAATGATAAGGTTACAGCGGAGAGCGGAGAGCAAAAAGAGGCGTGTGTAAAAAAAGATAATAAGGCTAGTGTAGATAAACAAGGGGCTTGGTTAAAAAAGCGAGGTAAGGATTAGTATGGGTATAAAAAGCATTATGTTCCCGATGAAGAAGGGTTGGTACTTGGGGTAGTAAGCACGAAAGCAAGTGTAAACGAGGGGAGCAATTTGCAGGAGGTTTTGCAGGCTGCAGACTTACCGGAGGGGGATTCCCTTAAAAGGGGTTATAAGGGCGATGAATCAGAGAGAAATGCGAGTTTATTAAAGAGGAAAAAGCGAAAGCATCATCTACTGAAGAAAGCGAAAAGGGGAAAGCCATTAACGGATTTTGAGAAGAAGTTCAATAAACGAGTAGGGGAAACAAGCTTTAAAAAGGTTACTGAGTTTATCGAAGTATAGAACGGACATTCGGAAGCATAAAGCGATGGTTTTCAGGCGGGGTGGCAAGATATAGCGGGATAGCAAAGATGCATACGCAAAACCTGATGGAGGCGATAGGTTATAATTTATATCGGAGTCCAGGGCTACTGGTGTCTAATCGTTAAAAATAGAGGAAAACAAGAGGATAAAGGAGTATTGATAGTGAATAAATCTATGAAAAAACAGTGAAAAACCTATCAATAAGTCAGTAGGTAAAATAAAAAAACTAAAAAAGAAAGATTAAAACCCGAATTTAACCTTTTTGCAACGGTCTTTATTAGTAATGATATTGCAAAAGCTCGTTATAGTGTCTCAATTAATAAACAAAAACTACTCTGGTTTTTAATTTCCGAGATTTCTTTTGAAGAGAAAGAAAACGGAAAGTTCATAAAAGAGCATCAATACAACTTAGATTTTTTATTTAAGAATATTTTTAGGCATGGTATAAAAGACAAAAAAAATGCAAAAAGACAGCTGATGAGTACCCTTGAGGAAATTAAAGAAAATGCTATTATTTTAAGGAGATTTAATGAGTATGGGCAAGAGCGGTATGTAAATTATCCTTGGTATTCCAAAATTGAATTTAATGAGGCGTATAATACTTTTAGTTTCAAGTTTAATCAGGACATTGCGGAATTGCTTCTAAAATTAAAAGAGAACGGCATCGGCTATTATAAAAGTTATTTTAAAGAGTACTTGTATTTAAAAAGTGTACACGCTTCAAAATTATATGAAATCTTACGCGCAGAAGAATATACCAATCCCAAAAGAAAATACCCTTTAGAAAGTTTAAAAGAAAAATTAAATCTCAATAAAAAATCTTCATACGATGATTGGGATTTTTTCAAAAGAAATATATTAACCAAAAGCATCGATCAACTAAACAGGAATACGAATTACATTTTTTCGTTTGATATTGAGCGAGTAGGTAGGCGAGTAGGCTTTGTGATTTTTCAGGTTTTTGAAAAAAAGCGGGTCAAGGAACTTTCAAAATACATCTCTAAAAAAATGGAAGAACATTTCAACAAACAACAGCCCGCTATTAAAGCCCTTTTTGAAAGCCAAAAACTCAACCAACTGTTATATTATTATGACCCTATGAAAGACCATCTAACGCTAAGCCTTGAAAACACACGCATTCAATCCAGAGAACAAATTGAACCTTTACAATCCCTTTTTTCCGAAATCTCGGTCCATAAAAAAGTGCTGAGCAATATTTTCCGAAAGGGAACCGCCCTATCATTTAAACTGTCGGTAACCCCATGGGAGGAGTTTGCCGGGGAGAACAAAAGAATATTTGACCGGCTGAGGGAAAAATGTCAACTCTCCCCTGAACAAGCCTATGCCGTTATTATTCAGTATGACTTATCAGAGATCAGAGAAAAACTAAAGGAAAAACTTGTTTTTCATCAAAGGGGCGTATTAAAAAAATACGAATGGGATAAAGGCATGATCAATCCGATACAAAATGTAGCCGAATATGTTTATACACAGCTATTTAAAATGAAACAGACTACTGCACTCTAAAAAAATTTATTCACTTTATATTAGGTTAATTTAACTTTAATTTTTTTGTTTTATGTAATTTTGCATCTTTATACCAAACAGAAAAAAACGCAAAACCTAATGTTTAAAATTTATCAAAAACCGACTGTAAAAAAAGAAACGGTAAGGACGTGGTATTATAAGGATCATCGAACTAGAGGTACTTTTGAGCCGAATCAATTCCACCATCATTATTTAATACAATTTGATGAGATCATAGAACCGGGCGTAGAAATCAAACAAATCAATATAAAATTTTATGAAAAAAGTGGAAAGATTGCTGATGATTTTACAAAAAATTGGAAAGAGATGTCAGAAAAAGATGGGTTTAAAGAGTTCTTTTGGCACCAACGACAGTCAGCACATCGAAAGAAATTCGATGGAATGAGCTTTGATTTATTTATAAAGGATAATAACCGTAATAAACAAAAAGTATACAGCGGGGTCTTTACCGATGATAAAAATGATAATCAATAAATAATAATTTAAAAATCAATACAAATGAAAAAAATGATGAAAAAAATGGCACGTATAGCAGCGATAATAGCCATTTTAAGTTTAGGAAATGCCTGCTCAGGCGATGATAATAATGAACCCGACCCAGAAGTACGGATAGAACAAAACTTAGATCCCTCATTCCTTAATGACAATTGGCAATATGAAAGCATTACAGCAGATACGCCTGAGGATTATAACAGAGACGGAAATAAATCTACCGATATTCTCTCGCAATACCCCGAAGACAAAAAAGATGATATTTTAGGGTTTATTCCTAATGGTCTTCGGTATGATATTCGAGAAAAAGGCGTTAAAACTGCCCCATTTATTGAACAGGGAACCTATACCATTGAAAGAGATCAAATTACTATGATCAATAGCGAGAATGCGCTTAGAACTACCTTTAAGAAAGTAAAAGCTCTGCAGGATAATAATGGTCATGGTAAGCGGTTTTTACAATATCGAGATAAAAACAACTACTTAGTGGTGAGAAGGGCAATAGATATACTTTGAGAGGTTGAGAGAAGAGATTACTTTAAAAGCTGAAAGAAAGTTATTAAAATGGCGATAAAAGATATTCCTGCTCCTACAATCCATAAAAGCATCCTGAAAAAAGTTTTATACCTTTGTAAAAAAAGAGTTATGTACGCTATATTATTTGATTTAGACACAAATTGTTTAGATGAAAACTATGAGGGAACTACCTATCACAATAGTTATAAACTCATAAAAGATTTTATGCTTCAAAACGGATTTACTTGGAAACAAGGAAGTTTTTATTTTGGAACCGATGTAATTGATGCTGTTTCTTGTGTTATAACAGTCCAAAAATTAGCTAAAAAGTATCCTTGGTTTGCTACCTGTGTTAAGGATGTTAGAATGCTTAGAATCGAAGAAAACAACGATTTAAGCAAAGCTATTAATTAAAAAAGCGGTTTATAGGAATTAAACCGCCTTTTATTTTCAAAATCGACTGTGAAGGTAAATTGGCTTGTGAAGACGATGGAAATAAACTGGGACAAGTAAACAAAAGTGATAGTTATCAATAGATTGAAGTAAAAACTTCCCAGAAAGGTGAAAAACTTCAACTAGAATTTAAAAACTCCGAAGGCAATACTTATGTCTTTCGTAAAGAATAAGAGGTTAAAGATTTCAAAAAAATTATCTTTTGGCTAAGCCTTCTTTTGAGGGCTTAAGGCTAAAGGATTCAAGGTAAAAAGTGCAAGATTTTTATTAATATTAAAGAATATATATTTGTAAGCCCCCCTAAATTAGCTACTTTCTAATTTAGGGGGGCTTACATAGCTTACACCGACTTGCAACTGATAGATTACTTTTTGCAATGGTCTCAAAATATATATTATTATATTTGTTCTTAAAATATCCATTAGATGATAAAGCAGGTTATTGAATATAAAAATATATTAAATAAATTAGGGGAATTGATAGAAAAGTCCCCGTATAAAAAAAGTTTTATTATAAAGAAAACCGGTATTCCTTCACCTACTTTTTATCGAAAGTTAAAATCTATGTCATTTACCCCGGACGAGACTTTAAAAATTATTCGCTTAGTAAAACCAGAGAATGATTACTTGCATGAATTAAAACAAAGTATTAAAAGGGGTTGTGAGGACTATAAAACAGGACATACATATGATAGAAGTGAAGTTTTAGAAAAAGTGAAAAAAATTATTTAATCAATGGGCTTTTGGTAATTATTCCAAAATGTAATTAAGATAAGGTTCTTTTTCCCTACTTTGTAAAACAAGTATACTTGCGAAGTAACTAAAAATTTACGACATCCCCATCTTTCATCATACTGACCGATTTCTGGATTCGTTTTAATTATATCTATGATTTTGAAAGATTTTTTGACAAAAGTATTTACTTCATTTACAGACCATTGTTTCTTTAAGTACTGTATGTTATCATAAAAAGTATTTTTCGCTTCTGCGGTCCAAATTTCTCTCATAATTATCCTCTAAGTCATTTTGGAAATACCTTATATATATCGTTTCGTTTTAAAAATCTAACAATTTCTATAGACTCAGATTCCTTATATACTCCCATTCTGTAATTTCCAACTCTAATTCTAAATGCTGTAGGATAAACTTTTAGCTTTTTAACATTCGGTAAGTCTTCCAACGTTTGCACGTTTTCAAGTCGTTCTAATATCAACTTAACTTTACTCTTGATTTTTTTATCTTTAACTTTTTTAATATCGTTCAAAAAACTTTTTAAATAAATTACTTTCATTATTCATCTAAAACATTCGTTATTTCTTGTTTACTCACCGTATCTTTCTTATTCGATTCTTGCATTAAAAGCAGTAATCCTATATCTTCTTTTTCTTCATCAGATAAAGCATTGAATCGTTCCTTTTCTTTATACTCTACAAAAAAGGAAATCGCTTTTTCCATAAGCGACTTAACACTCATTTTTTCAAAAACTGCCAATAACTTAAGTTTGACTAGTAATTGTTCATTAACATCAATATTCTTTCTCATAATATAATTTTTATTTCTTTGGATAAAAATACAAAAAACATATTATATACATTTTAATTATTGATATAAGTGTGAACTATTCGCCAAAGACATCATTTTAGAAAATAAGTGCAAAAAACGAACGATTTGTAATTCGCTTAATCTACTTTTTTTCATATCATAAATTTACAGTTATTTTCTAATTCTAACTGTAGCGGATTTTAAGGATACTTGACAATATCAAAGAAAGGAGTTTTATAGAGGCAAAATAAAAAAGACTTGATAAATAAAAATAATCGAGTTATACATTTAAAAGGCGTACCTTAGTTGTTATATAATATAAGTGTTATGAAAAAGATCGAGGGTCAAAGTATACTGAACTTTATAAAAGAACTCCCCAATGATGAATCCTGTAAGGCATATTTAGCAAAAGTCAAATGGCAAGATGGTTTTGTTTGTAATAAATGTAAATACACTAAAGGTTGCATGAAAGCAGGCTATACTTATGAATGTTATCGCTGTAAATATGTTGAAAGTGCTACGGCGAACACCTTATTTCATAAGGTAAAGTTTGGCTTACACAAGGCTTTTTGTATAGCTTTTGAAATGAGCACGAGCACTAAAGGTATCTCAAGTATTCAAATGGGTAAACGATACGACCTCAGACAAGGTACAGCTTGGTATTTTATGCAAAAAGTCAGAAGGTCTATGGCAAGTAGTAAGCAGTTTACTTTAAGAGAAATTGTTCTTGTGGATGAATTTACAGTAGGAGGTAAAGAAGAGGCTAAGCAAGGGCGCAGCTATGATTCAAAAAAGAAAAAAGCGGTAATCGCAGTAGAATTAACACCTGAGCATAAACTCAAACGGGTTTACATAAAGTCAATAGAGGATTACTCCTCTACCTCCTTAACGACCATATTTGAAGAACATATCAGTACAAATGCAAAAGTTTTTACGGATAAATGGAGGGGGTATCAACCGTTAAAAGAGCACTATGACCTTACACAAAAACCAAGTAATCGAGGGCGTAACTTTTCCGTATTACATATGGTGATTCAACAAGTCAAATCTTGGTTAAGGACTATTCCCACTCATGTGAGTAAAAAACATATTGAAAGATACTTTGATGAATTTGCCTTTAGAATTAATCGCTCACAAAGCAAGAAAACAATATTTCACAAAACGATTGAAAGAATGGTTCGGGCAAGTCCTTGGTATCAATCACAAATTAAACAGAGATTAAATGTATAACTCGAAAAAATAAATAAAAGCCGCAAATATAATAGTATGCTTATACTCTGATAACATTAAGTATTGCAGGGTATTTAATACAAATTGAATCAGTAATTAATTATTTTCTTTGAAGCAGAGATAAAAAATAAAGGGTCATAACTTAAGAACAAACACCCTATTTTCTTGATCCACTTTTTCTACATATTTTCTATCTTGTATATCAAATTTAGTTGTTTTTAATAACCAATTTCTATAAGGTGTCCTTTTAGGTTTTGTGTATTCTCCTTGAATAGTTATGTTTTTTTTAATAAATAGTTTATCCTCCTTATAAACCTCATAGATAAAACGCAAAGGCTTTCCTATTTCTTTATTTTCTCCTTCGGCAGACTTTCCATAAGGTAAAAATTGAATAAAAAAAGTATTTTTTTGCCCTTCTATCAAACTTACAGTAATGGTGCCATCTTCGGAAGGTGTTTTAATACTTTGTATAAGATCTACATAAAATAAATTCTTATTTTGATCTTCTTTTCCTTCCTGATAAAGTTTGAATTTTAAAAATTTAACATTATTTTTGTTAAAAAAAATATTTTTTATATTTGCACAATATGGATTTGGTGAATTACCAATCCCTAAGTAAGAAGCGAAAGAACAATTTAAAAACATAAAACTTGTTATTATGAAAAATATGTTAAAAAGTATTTGGTTTAGTTTATTCATATCTATTCTCTTTATAGGTTGTGAAACAGAAGAAGAAATTACTTCTTCAGGGCTTAAAATTAATAAAAAAAATGAAAGTGTCGTTACAAATAGTCCAGAGGTGGGAAAGGTACAATCGGCTATATCTTTCTTAAATGAGCATTTTTCAAAAAAAATCAATAGCGTGAAAGGGAGGTCTAATCGAAGCTTAAATGACTATTCTAGAAACACAATTGACACCATATATAGTTTAAATGATCAGAATGACAAACCCTTACTAAAATTAGTGGCTTTCAAACAAAATGGTTATGCACTAATCAGCAATATAGAAAATGTAGATAATCCTCCAGTACTGTTTTATTCAACCGAAAAGTTCGAAAAGAAAAATGTAAATCCCGGACTAGTAAATTACATCGAAGAATTTATTAATTCACAACCAAAAGACAGGACGGCAGCAAATTATAGCCTAAATGAAAACGAATACGGATCCTTGGGTCATGGTCGTGAAACGGGAGGAACAGATCATGGGGCTGTTGTTGAACATTTGGAAGAAACCAAGGAGGAAAAAGGACCCTTATTATCTACTTACTGGAATCAAAGAGCACCATATAACAAATATTGCCCTAAACATAATGGAACATCTACACTCGTAGGATGCGTTGCAATAGCTATAGGACAAATTATGAACTATCATCAAAAAAATACCATAAAAAATTATAATTGGAATAAAATAAATTCAAACTTTGACAGTGATGCAGCAAGCGACGAAACTGCAAAGCTTCTACATGATATTGGGGTAGGTGTAAATATGAATTATGGAGTAACGGGATCAGGCTCAAATGTTAAAAATGCGGTTAAATACTTTAAAAACGCTGGTTACAAGACTCATTCAATTTATAGCTACGAAGGCTTTAAAAAGTCTATTAATAATTCCAACCCAGTATATCTAAAAGGTTTTTCCAAAAGAAAAGCTCAAACAAGAGCTCAACGGTGGTTTAGAAGATGGAGATGGATATTGAGCTGGAATTACTCGCAGGGACATGCTTGGGTAGGAGACGGGTACAAAGAAATAACCCAATGGGAAAAAAGTAAAGTAAAAACTACAAAGTATATTCATATGAATTGGGGATGGGGACGTCAATCTGGAAGTGATGGATGGTGTACTTATGATTATTGGAAAGCACCTGAAATAGATTTCAAATATGAGAAGCAAATGATTTCTGTTACGCCAAATCACTAGCAATAAACAAATTTAAGTTCTCTTGTGTTTGTGCTTTAAACACAAGAGAACTTTATATGTCAACACCCGGATAACAAAAAAGCTAATAGCAGAAAAATATAGGGAAATAACCAGATATTTTTTACCCCATTTACAAAGCAATAACAATAATGAAAATTAGATATACTTTAGTCGTGAAAGGCTTATTTTAAGAGTTGAAAGAACGCCATTAAAATGCCGATAAAATGCAATAGTTAAGATTTAAAGAGATAGCAAAACAACTTGTTGAATTGGTCATAGACCAACCAACTTATAGACCATTACGTGTGATTAATGAATTAAAAAAGAAAGGCGTTTTTATCCGCCCGAGCGTAGTAAGAAGTGTTTGGCTGCATGACCATTTTCGAAAAGTGGTTACTGAGCCTAGTCAAAGTACTGAGTAACCCCCTGTCAAAATAGCCAAAATTTAGTCTTTGGAGATCAACAATAAAAACCCTCTTGAACGACCTCAATTAAAAAGGGCATGGAATAGGAATTTTCGCCCAATAGGCGTTAGAAAATTTTAATAACTTTGAACAAAGCTTAAAAAAACAGTAATGAATAAATGTCTGTCAGATTAAGTATTGTTCATCACACACAAAATAATACTTCTACAAGTTCAGCAACCTCTAAATAAACCATCATAACCCGGACTAACTGTAGCGCTTTTTCCCTTATTATAATGCCCCCTATTATTTTACTTATTTTTTCCCAGTCTAACAACCTATTTAACTGAGTGAAAAAAGACTTTTTTATCTTCCTTGTGCGTAAATCACAAATACTATCAATTAAGGTAGGATGATGATATATTTTCATGACATAAATAGACTATCTTTTTAGATAAAATAACCGCTTAGTACCACTTCTTTTATATCTAATCTTTTATTCCCTTGCAACAGTCTTAATTGATAAAAATTAATTCATTTTTTTATTTTTCACGTATTTCTCTAACCATTGGTCTTGTTCCCAAAGCATATGCATAACAGACTCTTTCGCCTTATAGCCATGAGCTTCTTTGGGAAGGATAACCAACCGGGAAATAGCCCCCAATCCTTTTAATGCATTAAAATATCGCTTACTTTGCATAGTATAGGTCCCCGAATTGTTATCCTCACCGCCATGAATCAATAGAAGAGGGTGTTTCATTTTGTTAGCATTCTGGAAAGGTGACATGGTATTGTAAACCTCAGGAGTTTCCCAGTAATTTCGTTCTTCAGACTGAAACCCAAATGGGGTTAAGGTTCGATTGTAAGCACCACTCCGTGCAATTCCTGCCGTGAAAAGGTCGGAGTGCGTCAAAAGGTTGGCTACCATGAATGCGCCATAAGAATGCCCGCCTACCGCAACTCGATTTCGGTTGATGTAACCTAACTTATCTACGGCATCAATGGCTGCTTTTGCATCTTCAACCAGTTGAGGAATAAACGTATCATTAGGCTCTTTATCACCTTCTCCTATAATAGGGAATGATGCATCATCCAATACAGCATACCCTCTCATCACCCAAAAAATAGGCGACCCATACCATGGATAAGTAAATTCATTAGGCGATGATGTGATTTGCCCGGCAGTTAAGTTATCTTTGAATTCTCTTGGATAAGCCCACATTAACATAGGTAGTTTTTCTTTTCTATTATAATTGGGTGGTAAATATAAAGTAGCTGATAACTCAACTCCATCTGCACGCTTGTATTTGATAACTTCTTTATGTATATTTTTTAGTACCTCAAATGGATTCTTAAAGAACGTCTTTTGCTCTGGTTTAGCGTGTTTTGAATAAATATTTCGAAAGAAGTAATTCGGGTAGTCATTTTTAGATTCGATTCTTTCTAAAACAATACCTTTTTTCAAATTAATAACATCTACGATTTGCTCTAGTTTATCTCCTTTTGAAGCACGCCAAAGCCGCTTGCTTTTCAATTGTTTTATGCTGAATTCGTCTATAAAAGGCAAGATGCCCTCCTTAGAATATCCATCGCCAATTAGAAATAATTTGTTTTTACTGACTGCTAATTGTTGTCTACCCCATTGATTTCTCTTGGTTAAGAACGTACCAGGTTCATTATATTTATCCTGATAATTTTTGCTGTAAAAACGTTTTGGTTCTTGTTGAGGTTTAGACGGATTAAATAAATATCTGCTTGTATTGCGGTTGGTCCACCAATAATCATAGGCAACGGCTAAGTTATCTGTACCCCAGTCAATTCCAGCAAATCGATCAATGGTCTTTAGTAAGAATTTTTTATTTGTATTAAAAGGCGCATCAAGTTGATAAACCTCGTCTCTAAACGCCGCCTTTTTTTGACTATCACCTCCGTCTAGCGCTTCTATCCAGTATAAAGTTGCGGGCTTATCTGGACGCCATTTAATGTTACGGATTCCTTTTCGGACAGACATAAATCCTTTAGGACGGTCTTCTTCCAATTGCGCCTCAAGAATTTGTTTGATCTTCTTTCCTGAGCGGTCAAAAACGGTTTCAGTAAATGGAAAACGTGAATAGGGAACGATATATGAAAACGGTTTTTTTATTTCAACAATTACAACATAGTTTCCATCCGGGGAAAAACTCATACCACCATACATAGCCTTTGGTGCCCAATCTGTTATGTTTCCATTTAATGTTATCTTTTTTATTTCAGAATAGACCAATTGTTCAAAATTGAATACATCATTTTTACTTTTTAGCAAGTCTTGATAGGTACGATTTTGTGCTAATTTACCAACGCTCTCAGAAATGATGGGTCCTGTAGGGATACTCGTCTGATTTTCTATCAATGCTTTTCTATCTTTTGGTAATACTTTAATTAACAAAGCGTTGTTATCAGAATACCAAGAGAAGGGTCTGCCAAGATTAGCATTGAGATTATCAGAAGTTAATTTTTTGGCTTGTCTATTTTTTACATCAATTACCCAAAGTTCGACTCCTTTGTTGGTCGTATTGGTAAAGGCTAGTTTTGACTGATCTGGAGACCAAGTAAACATTGAAAACTTACCGTTTTTAGGCAAATTGTTTATTTCTGATTCTACTGCCGTTTTTAAATTGTAATAAGTAATTTTAAAATAATACTTAGTCCTGCTTCCAATATTGGTTTGAGGATTTATTCTAAGTCCGGCAAGTTTGAGTTCTTTATTCGATAATTCAGAGATACTTTTGTATCGGTCTTTATAAACCATAAAAGCATTTTCTGCTTTTTCATCAGTAAAAATAGACGGAGGAAGAGTTACATCTGCTAAGTCAAGGATAGCCGGATCAGGCATTTGGTAGTCTAGGTTATTTTGTGCATGAATTTCCTTAAACAATAGCGTTATTAAAAAAAAGCAAAGCAATATTTTTTTCATTTTAAAGTAAATTAAGATTAATATTCAAATTTATTAAAATATTATTGAGAATAATATTAACTTATGGTTAAACTTTCAACTTAGGAGATATTTAGCTTACGCTGACTTGTATGAAAGTACCTTTTGTAAATGTAAGTCAGCGTAAGCTAAACGTCTCAGTATAATCAATACTATTTTTGATGATAATTCTAAATTTCTATTCTATAGCGTAATGTATTCATTTAATAACTAATTTTTTTAATCCTATTACAAATATATAAATCCCTAAAAAGAAAAGTGTAAATTTTCCAAACTTATCCTAGGATGGGTTTAAGAATGGATTTATTAATATAGCTTCTTTAGGAAAAGGAAGGGTATATCGAGAATCATTTTCATGTAAGATATAATCTTTCCCTTCATAAACATGATGAATTTCTTTTTGTGTTGTTCTTCTCAAATCAAACCATCGATGCCCTTCAAAGGCTAATTCTCTCTCCCTTTCGGCAAATAATTCGGCTATGTAAGCCTCTTTATCCATTGTTTTAATGACATTTATCTTATCATTTATATTTGCTGTGTTATATCGATTCTTAATCAATTCTAAAAGCACTGTTTTAGACTCTGATATTGACCCCATATACAATAAGGCTTCTGCTTTATTTAAATATAGCTCACCCACTCTAAAAAAGGAACTTTCATGCACATAAGAATAACTCTCAATATAGCTCGATAATTTTAAAATTTTCATATTTTCATCTTCTTCTTTTTCTTTGTAATAATAGATATAACCTCTAACATCGCTTTGATCATAAAGATTAAGAAGATGTTCTGATACATAAAGATTAGAGGGCAGCTTAACAATGGTTTGTACTTGTAAGGCTAGTAGATTCTCTTGAGAATCTTGTGCGTCTGGAATGTCGCTCCAAGTAAAGTCTTCCTCCTTATTAAAATTTACAAGAGTATTTTTTATAGATAGTGCCTTATCAGCATTTTCGACCGCCGTTTCATATCGTTTCATATACAAATTCACTCGCGCTTTCATTGCATATAAAGCAACAATAGAAAATCGATAATTTAACCCTGTTTCTGTCTTTTCAAAAGGTGTATGATCAGCCGGTACAGATTTATTTAAATGGTCTTGAGATGCTTCCATGTCAATTAATATCTGATCATACACCTTTTGAACCGATTGAGGCTTAAAATCCCGCGTCATATCTGCCTCAAGAACTAAGGGCACTCCAATATCAGAAGCAGCAGTTTCAACATTATATGGTTTTCCATAAAGGTTGACCAGAATAAAATACGTATAAGCCCTAAGAGCGAGCGCTTCTCCTATTAATTGTTCTTTTTCAGATGAGGGTTTTATCACTTCGTTGCCTTTGTGCAAGATATGATTGACTAAAAATATAATCTTATAAAAACTCTGATAAGGATAAGAAACATCATCATTCCATAGGTAATGGTATTTAATATCCCCAGAATCGTCTTTCTCAGGAATGTATTTTATTTGGTCGGTCCTAAACATAATATTTAAATTAAGGTTGGATGTTGCAAAGCTATTTTCTCTGTAAGCATTGGTCATTAATGCCCTGAAGTCTTCTAAAGTTTCGGGGATAACTTCTCCTTTGGGCTGTATATCCAGAAAGTTATCACAGTCTATAAAGATTAATAATAAGGGTAGCGTTAAAATAAGTTTTTTTATTTTCATTTTTTCATATATTTTAAAAAGTAACATTTAATCCTAGACTAATAGATTTAGCAATCGGTTGTGCATAAGAATTCCCATAGGTTTCAGGGTCAAAATATCCGTTATAATCAGAACTGAAAACAAATGGATTCCGGGCTTCTACATTTAATCTAAGTTGATTCATACCTAGTTTTTTAGTTATATTTTTAGGTAAAGTAAACCCCAATCGGATGGAGGATATACGCAAATAGTTCATTTTTCGTGTCCATAGGTCTAAGTACTTATAAGCATGATACAAATTAAACATGTCGGCAGAATCGAACCAAGCGTGCTCTGGAGAATCCTCTGGAATAATAGCGGGTAAATTTCCCCCAGGATGCGCTTGTAAAATATCTTTGGAATAGTTGCTTCCCCTATCTACGTTTGCAATAGGATAGGGTGGAGGCCGCCTTACGGTTTGTGCCAAATTAAAGTGGCAAGATACCGTCAGATCGAAATTTTTATAAAAGATCCTATTAGTCATTCCCCCAATGTATTCAGGTTCAGCATCCCCGACGTAAGTAAAAAGTTCTTTTATTTCGTTGCTTGATAATCCTGATTTAAATGTAATATCACCAAACCAACCAACCCCCTTTTGTAAATCAAAAAATTCTACAAGACTTACCTTTTGGTCGTCTTTATAAAATAATGGAATTCCGCGTTTGTCTAACCCAGCAGTTTTGAGAGCGAATATTGCATTGACCGGATATCCCTCCGGACTTGGAAAATAATTTGTTTCATTAGGGATGTGATGTTTTACTCTACTTTTATTTTGAGCTAAATTGAACGCGGTTATCCATGAAAAATTTTTTGTCCTTATGTTTTCAGTTGTCAAAGCCAACTCGAATCCTTTGTTAGTAATTTGAGATACGTTTTTCTTCATAGATGTAAATCCAGTTTCAAGAGGTATTTCTTGTATTCCAATTAAATCAGTCCCTTTTCTTTTATAGGCATCGAAAGTAATTTGAATTTTATCTTTTAAAAGTCCTAAATCCAATCCAACGTTTATATTTTCTGTTTTTTCCCATCGCAATTCTTTGTTAGGCGGATTATTAACATAAATAGTCTCCTCTATAGGTCCAGAAGCTAAAACCGTATCACCTGATACATATCTCCCGATTAAGAAAGGCGAGGTGTGTCGGTCTATATTGCCTTGAAAACCATAGGAAACACGTAATTTTAGATCGGTGAGTGGTCTTATCCTATTCAAAAAAGGCTCTTTAGAAGCCTGCCAAGCACCGGAAACGGCATATATTGGTAAATATTTATATTTAGGATCCGCACCAAACAAATCAGAACCTTCATAACGAATACTCCCAAAAATTGTATACTTTCTGTTATATGTATAGGAAGCAGTGGAATAAAGCGAAGCGAAAGCGTTTTCTCTTTCGTTTCGTAAATAATACATTAGATCGTGTAATTCATAAAAAGTTTTCATATAAGGTCCCGGCTCCATATAAAAAATCTTAGCTGTCAAGGTTTTAGGGTCATATCCAAATCCTCTGGAGGAGATAGATTTAGATTTTGCTTTACGAAGTTCAGAGCCTATTAAGACGTCTATCTCGTGTTTGTTTGAAATAATACGATCAAATTGCAATTGAGTTTTTAAATTCCATTGAGAGAAATTTTCATTAGAGTTTTCAATAATTCCTCCTTTTTCCGGCAAGGAAGGCCTACGTTCTTTTCCAATTTTAGTGATGGTCCATCCTACTCTTTGTCTGTTATAGTAAGATTCTTCATCTGCAAACTTTTCACCATTGCTCCTATTTGTCTGTATTCCTAACTGTGCAAAGAGGTTGAGGCCTTTTGTAATAGGGGCGTTTATGTCAAAAATACTGTTTAAGGATAGCGTTTTTAAGCCATACGAAGTATTGGTTAGTTCTTCAAGGATATTAAAAGGTATATCCTGATTTTTGAGTTTATCTATCTTTAATATATCCGGATCATACTTATAGGTTCCATCGGGGTTTTTAGGCTTTAAATAAGGATTTACGCGCCGTGCATAGTAAGACGGACTAGTAGACAAATTATCCATAGCGTCATAATAATTAATATAATTTTCCCTCTTGTTCTGAGCAAGTTGTAGATTTATTCCTATTTTTATTTTATCAAAAATCGTGTAATGATTTTTTAATGCTAGATTAACTCGCTTAAAACCAGTACCTAATGTTGTTCCTTTCTCATCATAATATCCCAGAGAGAAATAATAATCAGAATTTTCGTTTCCTCCTGATATGCTCGCCCCAGTGTTAATATTATATGGGATCTGATAGATTAGTTTGTCCCATTTTACTGTACGTTTTCTTAACTGATTAATACTATTTTGAGTATCTTGTGTTAATGCAGTAAAGCCTTTTTCCCGGTAAAGTTCCAATTCACCAGAGTTTTTCAGTATGCGAGCTATTTCTCCGTGCTCAGGAAGGTAACTCAAATCAGCCCTTTTTGCCATAGATAGTTCAAAATCTACTTTATCAGAAGCGTTCATAAGATTTAACTTATTAAAATCAGGACGTTGTACAAATGAGGTGTTCGTATAAAAGTTTACCTTTGTTTTTCCTCTTTTCCCCTTTTTAGTAGTAATAACGATTACTCCATTAGCTGCCCTTGCACCGTAAATAGATGTTGCGGCAGCGTCTTTCAATATGGTTATATTTTCTATGTCGGCAATATTCAAATCAGCAATAGGATAGTTTCTTAATTCATCCGTAATCGCTTGGTAATCAAAAGTATAATAACTTAAATTAGGGACATCATTAACTGCCAATGGCATTCCATCTACTACCCATAAGGGATCTCGGATTGCATTCAATGAACTAGTTCCTCTAACTCTTATTTTAGCAATTTCTCCCGGCGCTCCCGTTTGAGAAATCACTGAAACTCCGGCCGCCTGCCCTTGTATTAAATCACCGATATTGGATACTCCAACTTGTTGAATGTCTTTTGTTTTTAACTCATTAACCGCCCCCGTGAATTTTCTTTTTTCTATTTTTTGATACCCCGTTATTACCACTTCCTGCAACGATTCAACTTCCTCTTCTAAGTAAATAGTATAATATGTTTGTTTCGATAGCGTTATCGTTTTAGTTTTAAAACCGAGATAGCTGAAATTTAGTTTTTTAACTTCTTGAGGGAGGGTGAGCTTAAATTCTCCCTTTTCATCTGTGATAGTACCGATTTGACCTATTTTTTTAGAACCAATCGTTTTAGAATCGGCATAAACGGACACATCCCGCAACACTGCCATACCTTTTTGTGATAATACTTTCCCTGTAATGATTCGAGTGCGTTGACTAAAAACCAATAATGAGAAAAACTGAACAAAAATTAGTATAGAACATTTTAAATTTCTTATAACTATTGCTTTCATAAATTTTAATTTGGTATATATAGATTTTTCTTCTTTTATTTTTTAATATTGTTAATAAAGTATACTTAATTGTTAATTTCTTTTTAATATTAACATTATAATTGCCTCTTTTAAACAGTGAGACTTCTTAGAATAGCATTTAGTTTTTCTTTTTAATCTTGCCAAGAAATGTCTAAGTAAACTATTATACCTTTTTATATACTATCAATGATTTGATTTGCGTGTGCTTTTTTAGGAATAAATCTTTTTTAAACCTTCCAATAATATTTCATCTTCTACTTAATGAATTTATCTTTTATGTCCCCTTATAATTGCTAACCCATTTGACTAGATCTAAGCCAAATACGAAGTGAATAAATCTTTTTTTAGATCTATCAACAACCATCTATATCCAACAGTCGTTTTTTCATCTCTAATGTAGCTATGCATCTCATGGAGTTCTACTACTTTTAATGAATCTCCTTTTTTTGATAAATCTTCTCTTTTAAGAGAGGTTAATTTTGGCCCAAAAGTTTTTATCCATTGATATACTGAAACATGGCTTACCTGCAAGATACGTCCTATTGAACGAAGATCCAGCCCTTCTAAGTACAAAACTAATGCTCGTCTTTTTAAATAGTTAGGTTTTGCTGTGGACTTCTTTAATACACTGTAGTTATATCCGCAATCTTTGCAATTATAGCGTTGACGAGATCTTACAAAGCCTTTTTTTACTTTATTACTCGATTTACATCTTGTACAATTCATGTGAAAATATTTTTTGCAAATATAAAAATGTATCTTTAATTAACAATGCTTATTTTTTCTTCTTTATCAGTTTTAATATTATTTTATTCAAAAGATATTCTCTATGTCTTTAAAAAACACATGAAAAAGATGGATTATAATTTAAGACCATTGCAAAAAGCACTTTAGCAAAAAAATGCAACGCTCGATAAAAATTAAACACCGGAGCAACCTTATGGGTGTGGAGGATTTTAATTTTTTGAGAAGGGCACTCTTTGAAGCGAGATGCTTCTGTATATGGATATTTTATATTCTGCAATGGTCTTTCTACTATCTTTCATTACCTTGCAACGGTCTTAATTTATATACGGAATATGCAGGGTTTTCTCTTGCTAGGATAGCACAGGCTTGTCAAACCAATGAATTTTATTTAAAACGAAATTTCAAATATGTTTTTGGGACAACTGTGTTTGATTATATAAGGCAATTAAAGATGGAGCGATCTAAAGTGTTGATAAAAGAACAATATCTTAACATTAATGAGATATCTGAAATGATTGGCTATAAACATCCTAAACATTTTTCTACTGCTTTTAAACGTTATTTTGGCTTTGCTCCAAGCCGATTGAGGGAGTGAAAGGAATTGAGACCTTTAGCTTGCGCTGACTTGCAGTTAATTTTCCTCGGGCGTTGCGTTTCGGCAAACTCAATACAAGCATTTTTTTGTTAGAGCACTTTTTGCAATGGTCTCAAATGAGATTTTGCCAAAGATATCAAATTCGAGAGTAATAACAAATTTTACTTGTATTAGTTTTAAATAATATTTGAGAGCATTGCAGCTTATATAAAAAGGTATAAAAATTTTGGGCTTTAGTTTAAAAAAATAAAAAAATAATAATTTATTTTTTTATTTAATTTATAATTCATAATTTTATCCCTTGATAAAAGAATAGTTATTCATTTTTATGCCAAAGTTTAATATTTAAATCATCCTCAGCGATTGAAACGAAATAGACAAAAAAGAAATTAATACGTTAATGGAGAGTAATTATGCCAGATATCAAAGGTTGGCAAAGCGGAGAACAGCGACTTTAAAAACTGAATTTCCGTAATAAAAATTAATTCTTTTAGCTATGAAAAAAAGCCGAATTTACATGAAAAAATAATGAACCAATTCACACTCCTCCTAATGCTTTTTGTAATGGTGTTATTCAGTGGGTGTGATACAACAGAGCCTTTAGACTCCATACAAAAGGAAATAAATGGAAGTTTGAAAACGATTAAAAATGCACTTCCAAATAACGGTGGGGAACAATTATCTATTGAATTTATCTCAAATGATAATGATAGTAAGTACAAATTAAGAATACAATCTTTAGAAGAGGACGGACATTTACAATCTAAACTTATTTATAGAAAAAAAGGAGATCCATGGAAAGAATTGTCATCTATAGACATTGACTTGACCAATAAAAGCTATAAGGAAAATATGAATTCTTTAATTGAAAGATAGGCGAATCAACTCAGGGCAAAATATAAACTTTCTACACTTCAAAAATCAGAGTTAATCTTGTCACAAATACCTAAAAAACTATTTAATAAACTTTCGAGAGAAGAATATTACAATGAGTTAACGCAAGTTGTATTATATCATTGGGGGATTGTTAAATCAGCCCAAAGGGCCGAGGAGCCAAAATCGGCAAGTTGTCATTGCGGAAATCTTGATACTTATATAGCTGGAGAATCGCCTTTTTTCTGCTCGGAAGACATCATGGTAAAGGCAGATACGATTTACGATATGCTTTACCGGCTATCTCAAGAGCGACGTTTTGCAGGGAAGAGATTTATCCCTAAACAAACATTAGAACTTCTAAGAGGCAAAAGAGGTAAAGTAGTTTCTGCAAGTACTATTGATAAAATATTTAAAAAGGAATTTCACCGTTTTTGGAATAAGGCACTTACTAAAAGGGATAGGAATTTCGTTTTGAAAGAAGTAAACTCCCTTTCGTCTAATCAATTAGACCCGGATTGCTTTGAGTATAATGTATATTCGGGGCACGATTGTGGTTGCTGCGGCAATTATTCCGGTATTTGCGAATATTGCAGTTGGGTTTGTTACTGGCATGATAAACAATGCATAAATTGTACTCCTACATGGTTTTGTGGACCAGACTGCGAACCAGGTTGCCCAAATATTCACCATACAAAATAGCGCTATGAAAACTACCGGTAAATTATTTTTTGTTATTAGTCTGATTATCTTGGCCTACTTTATATTTTTGAGGCTGGATTACTATTTTTTTAAAATTGACAGTATCCCTTTTGGAGTGATTCGTGAGATGACAATACTTTCGCTACTATTTTTTCAACATATTCTCACAATAGCAGCACTTGTTCTTTGGATAAGGAGTAAATTCTCATTTGCAAGCTATGTATTTTTTGCCTTTATCCTATCGCTATGCAATAGCATAGCAGTGTGGCGATAGTTTTAAGACCTTGGCAGAATATAAGTCAGTGCAAGCTAAGGAGTTCAATATTTTGTATGATTCTGCTAATCCGGCTGTATTTGATTATAGCATAACTTGTTTTTTCAAAATTATAGAACGAAACTGTTGCAGAACACATAAAAAAGTATGAAAAAGAAAGCATCTAACCTCAAACTGCTTCCTTACTTCGACAGGCTCGGCTACCGAAAATTAAAATTCTCACAACCAAAAGGTTGCTCCGGTGTTTAATTTTTAGCTTCGCTGACTTTAGCTCTGCTGACTTTCAGTTCAGTCCTCGGGCGTTGCATTTCGGCAAGTGGTTACTTAGCCTAGTCGAAGTGCTCAATACAAGCTTTTTGCAACGGTCTCATACTTTTTGAAGCAGTCTCGGGCTTTGCGGGGTGAGCGTTAGGGATAGAAGCGGTATCCTTTTTTCTGGGGCAGCCTTTCGCCCCAGAAAAAAGATAAAGCGGATAGCCCGACCGCCCTTAGGCGGGAACGCCCAAAAAAGAAAACAGGAAATAAAAGTTTTCATAAAAATTTTGTTTACTTAGTATATCAAAAGGTTGTATTTTTATTCTTTAAAAAATATGGTAGGCTATGGAGTATAGAATAGAAAAAGACACGATAGGCGAGGTAAAAGTACCCGCCGATAAGTATTGGGGGGCACAAACCGAGCGTTCAAGGGGGAACTTTAAAATAGGTCCTTCAGCCTCGATGCCGAGAGAAATTATTGAGGGGTTTGCTTATTTAAAGAAAGCCGCTGCGGTTGCTAATTACGAACTTGGCGTACTTTCTAAGGAAAAAAAGGAACTCATCGCGCAGGTCTGTGATGAAATATTAGCTGGTAAATGGGAAAATCAGTTTCCTTTGGTGATTTGGCAAACCGGATCGGGTACGCAAAGCAATATGAATGTCAATGAGGTAATCGCCAACCGGGCGCATGAAATAGCAGGAAAAAAGATGGGGCAAGGAGAGAAAACTATTCAGCCAAACGATGATGTAAATAAATCGCAGTCTTCTAACGATACTTTTCCAACGGCAATGCACATTGCCTGCTATAAAAAGATTGTAGAAATTACGCTTCCAAATATTGAAAAATTACACCATACCTTACAGAAAAAATCAGGCGAATTCAACGCGGTAGTAAAAATAGGAAGAACGCACCTAATGGATGCGACCCCTTTAACTTTAGGGCAAGAATTCTCAGGCTATGCTGCGCAATTAACGCATGGCATAAAAGCCTTAAAAAATACTTTAGCGCATTTATCTGAACTGGCTTTGGGCGGAACAGCCGTTGGCACAGGGCTGAATACTCCAACAGGATATGATGTGCTGGCAGCAAAACACATAGCGAAATTAACTGAATTGCCCTTTATAACTGCCAAAAATAAATTTGAAGCCCTCGCCGCGCATGATGCCTTAGTAGAAACACACGGCGCATTAAAACAGATTGCTGTTTCACTTAATAAAATCGCTAACGATATTCGCCTTATGGCGTCAGGACCCCGCTCAGGAATTGGGGAACTTATGCTCCCAGCGAATGAGCCGGGGTCTTCTATCATGCCCGGGAAAGTAAATCCGACACAATGCGAGGCGGTTACCATGGTATGCGCACAAGTGATGGGAAACGATGTTACCGTTACCATGGCGGGAACACAAGGGCATTTCGAGTTGAATGTATTTAAACCGGTAATGGCGGCAAATGTACTGCAGTCTGCCCAATTAATCGGAGATGTATGTTTGTCGTTTAATGATCATTGTGTAGTAGGGATACAGCCGAATCAGCATCGTATTAACGATTTGGTAAATAACTCTTTAATGTTAGTAACGGCGCTTAATCCGAAGATAGGATATTATAAAGCCGCAGAAATTGCTAATGCAGCGCATAAAAATGGTACTACATTAAAGGAAGAAGCAATTCGATTAGGCTATTTAACCTTGGAAGAATATGATCAGTGGGTAGTCCCTAAAGATATGACGGGGGGTTTAAAGGAGTAATAAAAGGATTATTTTTATTTATAATTATTTTTTTTCTATTTTAGCAAGGTAAATAGGGGATGAAAAAATAAATTCTTCCGCCTAATGCGTTTTGCAAAATATGGCTTGGATCCTTGCGCGGTTAGAACTGAAAGTCATTGTTAGCCAAAACAAGTTTTTTTAAGCCCATGTTTCATTGATAAAAAATAGCGGAAATCAAAAAGAAATTTTTAAACCGCAATTGCGTAAAGGTCTTTTACAATGACAAAACAACTCAATCTTTTTGGAGAAGAAAAAAAACAAATTAGGGCACTCTTCAATAAAATATAAGAATGCAGCCACTATTTTGACTAAACCAACAGGGTTTATAGAGTCTTATGATTATTCTCTAAACCCATATTCAGGATGTTCTTTTGGTTGTACATATTGTTATGCTGCCTTTTTTTCTAGAAATAAAGACAAAATGGATAATTGGGGATATTGGGTTGACGTTAAAGAGAATGCTTTAGCTATGCTCAGAAAGAAACGTAAAAAACCAATCATTGATAAAATTGTATATATGTCTAGCGTAACGGACCCCTATCAACCTATTGAACGCAAAATAGAAATTACAAGACAATTACTTGAAGAGTTTGTGAACTTTCACAAAATAAGACTGGTTATACAAACAAGATCACCTCTTGTAACAAGGGATATAGATTTATTTAAAAAAATAGTCAGAGTTCAAATCAATATGACAGTTACTACAGATGACGAGGATGTTCGAAAAGTTTTTGAGCCTTATTGCCCTTCTAATAAGGCAAGATTAAAAGCTATTAAGCAAATTAATGCCGCTGGCATACAATCATGTATTATAATGACTCCATTATTACCAGTAAATAATGCTGAAAGATTTGCAATTGATTTAAAAGAAATAGGAATTAACAATTTTATTATTCAACCATTTCATAAAATAAAAAGGAAGTTCGTTGCAGGTACACGAAATAGTGCATTAAGTATTTTAGATAAATACAATTGGTCAGATAAACGCTATAATGAAGTTTTAGAAATTTTTAAAAAGCATATGCCTAATATTGGTATAGGGAAACAAGGCTTTGCTCCTCCACTTTAATAAATCGTTTTATATGAACAACCTTAACAAAGAAAAGATAAAAAATTGGATATTATCACAACAATCTGTTTTAGATGAAATTACAGCTCAAGCTTGTAGAGATTTTTGGAAAGCTAACGAAGCAAAGCCGAACTTTTCATATGATTTGGAAAGAACTCAAGAAGAAAGCTATGGACTTTCTAAAGGTAAAGATTTATGTTATGATAGATTAACAACAGCTTTAACATATACTTTGTGGTATCACCCTAGAAGAATTAATACATTTTTATCTTTTTTTATAGACCATCTTGTTAATTTTTCTGGTAAGAAAATTCAATTGTTTGATTTAGGAGCAGGTACTGGTGCTGTTCAATGGGCAATATTACTTGTAGCCGTTGGTTTAAAAGAACTAGGGGAAGCTTCTCTTTCCATTAGTATTGTTAATATGGATACCAGTCCATTTATGTTGTACTTTAACAAAGAGTATCTACATAAACATTTTATTAAGAAATATGAATTATTAACCTCTTTAGATGTGAGTGTTGATTATGAAATTAATACTTGGAACAATGACAATGAGCACAATTTAGAAAGCACCAATACAATTATTGCTTCTAGTTATCTGTTTGATGTATCAGATAATATAGAAAAAATAAAGTCTGACTTTATTGAGTTAGTTAAGAAGCATAAACCAACTTCTTTATTATTACTTACTAGTTCTAGTTACAAAAAAAGATCATACCTTGATTCTTTGATATCTGACCTTAAAAAAGAAGGTTACTCTATAAATTCCAAATCGAGTAGTACAGTTTTACTTTATAATAAACCCTTAAATTTCATTAATGATCTCAGAGAAGAGTTAGCAACTTCATATCCAAATACATCACTACGAGGGAGTACAAGTTGGAGTGATCCAAGTTATTATGGATTAATTGCTTCTAAAGAACAGGGTGACCTTCCTTTTACTTCCAAGGAGCCCATTAAAAAAATAGATTTATATAACCCTTCAATACGTTTCATTTCAGATATTGAACTAAATGAAAATCAGAAAAAAGCAGCAGAGTTTTCAAATTCATCTAGTGTTATAATTGGTCCTGCCGGTTGTGGTAAAAGTATAGTTATTGTGGAGAAAATTTTTAATACAGTTAAACAGCATCAATATTCACCAGGTCTAAAAATACTTGTTACTACATTTAAGAGACCGTTGCAAAAAGTACTCTAACAAAAAAATGTAAAGCCCGATAAAAATTAAACACCGGAGCAACCTTTTGGTTGTGAGGACTTTAATTTCCGGCAGTTGAGTTTATCGAAGTTTTGATAAAGAAGCAGTTTGAAGCGAGATGCTTTCTTTTTCATACTTTTTACGTGTTCTGCAAAAGTCTCAGCACCTTTATTTTTTTATTTATAATGGAAAAATCAAACGAAAACATTGATAACCATTTGTTTTATTCCTGCTCAAAATGTGGGTCTTTCGAGTTAGTCTTCTCTATGTTTTTATCTAAAATGAAAGCCGACATTTCATTAAGAAATTCCTGAAAAGCACTAAAATCTTCTTTATACAAAAATATTTTATGTTTTTCATAATCAAAACTTCCATGTTCATTCAACTTCTTTTTACTTTCAGTAATCGTTAAATAATGGTCTCCTGCTCTTGTTTCCTTTACATCAAAAAAATACGTTCTTTTTCCAGCCCTCAATGCCTTAGAGAAAACCTCTTTTCTTCTCGATGAATTTCTTTCTCTCATATTTTAAAATTAGAATAGCTTATTATAGATTACAAAGATTATAAAAAAATAAATCGATATCAAAATTAATGAATAATAATTATTTAAAATAATGATCCCGTTGCGAAAAGTACCCTATCAAACGCAAGTTAGCGTAAGCTAAAGAGCTATAATTGTTATTCCAGCAAATCCGGCCGTTTTTTTCGTGTTCTTTCAATCGATCGTTCCATTCGCCACTCTTCAATTTTAGGAAAATCCCCCGATAATAATACTTCAGGCACTTGATAACCTTTGTAATGCGCAGGGCGCGTATAGACTGGAGGGGCAAGGAGTCCGTCTTGAAAAGAATCGGTTAAAGCGGAAGTTTCATTGTTTAGAACGCCGGGAATTAATCGAATAATACTGTCTGAAAGCACTGAGGCGGCTAATTCTCCTCCGGATAAAACATAGTCTCCAATCGAAATCTCCCGAGTAATGTGCATCTCTCGAATGCGATGATCGATTCCCTTATAATGTCCGCAAATCATCATCAAATTTTCCATTGAAGACATAAGATTAGAAATTGCCTGATTCAACAACACACCGTCAGGGGTCATATAGACAATTTCATCGTAAGTACGCAATGCCTTTAAATCTGAAATGACGTTGTCTAACGGCTCGCACATCAACACCATCCCCGCACCGCCGCCATAAGGGTAATCATCCACCTGATTATACTTATTCAATCCGTACTTTCTTAAATCGTGTAGATAGACCTCCACCAATCCCTTATCTATTGCTCGTTTTACTATAGAAGCACTAAAAGGACTTTCTAACAATTCAGGAAGTACTGTTATGATGTCAATCCGCATAATTCTTTTTTGCAAAAATAGAAAAATGCAATATCTTTCGGGCCATAAAATGAGACCGCTGCAAAAAGTACTTTAGCAACTACACGTAAGCGAAGGTTAAAGGTCTTATATATTTATTCTTTTTAAAATTTTTTTTATGAAAATATTAATGGTTTGTCTTGGTAATATTTGCCGTTCTCCTCTGGCAGAGGGGATTATGAGAAAAAAAATTACAAAATACCAGTTAAATGCTGAAGTAGATTCTGCGGGCACTTCTACTTATCATATAGGAAAATTACCTGATAAGCGTTCCATAGAAGTGGCTAAGCAACGCGGCGTTGATTTGACCACACAACGAGCACGTCAATTTTCTAAAAAAGATTTTGAGCATTTTGATGTTATCTTTGCTATGGATAGTTCCAATTATAAGGATTTAATAGCGCAAGCCGCTACGATAGATGAAAAAAAGAAAATACGATTATTTTTGAGTGAACAATACCCAAACGAGAAGCGGGAAGTTCCTGACCCTTATTATGGCGAAAGAAGTGATTTTGAAAACGTTTATAAAATGTTAGATAGCGCATGTGAACATTTTATTGAAAATCATTTTTTATGACCTGTGACAGCGGAGAACTTTTTTTGATTCCAACAATGCTTGGCGAAAAAAATGTATCACAGATATTATCTCAACAAATTTTTTCACAGGTTCGACAACTCAATTATTTTATTGTAGAAAACGAAAAAAACGCCCGCCGTTTTATTAAAACAGTTTGTCCGGAGAAATCGCAGGCGCAGTTAAAATTCTTTACGATTAATAAGCATATTGACCGTCAGTTTTATGATTCATACTTTGAACCTGTTAAAAACGGGCATTCTATAGGGCTTATTTCAGATGCCGGCGCTCCCGCAGTGGCAGACCCCGGTGCCGAAATTGTTTTGCTAGCCCATCAAAAGAATGTGTTAGTACGTCCGTTGGTAGGACCATCTTCTATTCTATTAGCCCTTATGTCTTCTGGGATGAACGGTCAGAATTTTGCCTTTAACGGCTATCTTCCTATAGAGAAACAAGAAAGGAAGAAATCAATAAAAGAACTTGAAGCTCGTGCTCATCGATTCAATCAGACACAGATTTTTATGGAAACTCCGTATCGTAATGACCAACTGATAGCAGATATTTTAATGCAGTGCGCTCTCAATACACTACTCACCATCGCATGCGATATTACTCAACCACAGGAATATATTAAAACGCAGTGTATTATTAAATGGAGAAGAGAGAAAATCTCTTTTCGCAAGCGGCCTTGTATCTTTTGCATTTATACTAAACAGGGTTCAATCTGATGGAGAGACCTTTAGCTTGCGCTGACCTTCAGTTCAGTTGCAAAAAGCACGAGACCGTTGCAAAACACATAAAAAAGTATGAAAAAAAAGCATCTCACTTCAAACGGCGCCCTTCTCAAAGAATTAAAATCCTCCACACCCAAAAGGTTGCTCTGGTGTTTAATTTTTATCGGGCGTTACATTTTTTTGTTAGCGTGCTTTTTGCAACGGTCTCATATCTTGAATAAAGATAACCATTCAGCACTCAAATGCGCATTAATGATAAATTTTGCTGCGTCAGTTAAAGAAATATTTTCATCAAGTGATAAGTTTTGCTGCGTCAGTTAAAAAAAATATTTTCATCAAGTGATAAATTTTGCTGCGTCAGTTAAAAAAAATATTTTCATCAAGTGATAAATTTTGCTGCGTCAGTTAAAAAAAATATTTTCATCAAGTGATAAGTTTTGCTGCGTCAGTTAAAAAAAATATTTTCATCAAGTGATAAATTTTGCTGCGTGAATTGATAATTTTTTTTCATTTAATTTGATATAGTATAGCGCCCTTTTTGAAAAGGTAAAAAGTATTTTTTTATATCATAATTTATTAAGTTTATATTCCTGTTATGTTAGAAAATAAGACCATTGCAAAAAGTTTAAATGGGGTCTATAATCTTTGTTTTTTCGTTTTTTCTTTCACCTACTGACTTATTGATAGGTTTTTCTCTGTTTTTTCATGGATTTATTGACGATCAATACTCCTTTCTCCTCTTGTTTTCCTCTATTTTTAACGATTAGACGCCAGTAGCGCCGGACTTCGATATAAATTATACCCGATCGCCTCCATCAGGTTTTGCGTATGCATCTTTGCTATCCCGCTATATCTTGCCACCCCGGCTGAAAACCATCGCTTTATACTTCCGAATGTCCGTTCTATTTTAAAGCTTGTTTCCCCTATTCGTTTATTGAACTTCTTCTGATAATCGGTTAATGGCTTTCCCCTTTTCGCTTTCTTCAGTAGATGATTCTTCAACTTTCTCTTGTTTAACAAACTCGCATTTTTCTCTGATTCATAGCCCTTATCCGCTTTTAAGGGAACCCCCGATGGCAGGTCTGCAGACGCTAAAACCTCCTGCAAATTGCTCTCCCTCGTTTACACTTGCTTTCGTGCTTACTACTCCAAGTACCAGACCTTCTTCATCGGGAACATAATGCTTTTTATCCCCATAATAATACGAGACCGTTGCAGAACATATAAAAAAGCATGAAAAAGAAATCATCTAACTTCAAACGGCTTCCTTCTTAAAAAATTAAAATCCTCCACACCCATTAGGTTGCTCCGGTATTTAATTTTAGCTTACGCTGACTTGCAGTTCCTCGGGCGTTGCATTTTTTTGCTAAAGTGCTTTTTGCAACGGTCTCAGCACTCTATCCGCTGCAAATTAGTCCAAGCTAAAGGTTCGGGATAAAATTTTTGCTGAAATAACTTGACAAAGCGTTATCTTAGATTGTATATTTGCATCTTTTAAAAGAAAAATATATGAAAACCTCTGATTTTGATTTTGAACTTTCAGACAATTTATTAGCAGAATATCCTTCAAAAGAGCGAGATGGTTGTAAATTAATGGTAGTGCATAGAGATACAGGAAAAATTGAGCATAGGAAATTTAAAGATTTGATAAATTATTTTGATCAAGACGACGTTTTAATTAGAAATAATACGAAGGTTTTTCCTGCAAGATTATATGGAAAAAAAGAAAAGACAGGAGCCAGAATTGAAGTTTTTCTTTTGAGAGAATTAGATAAAGCTAACTATCTTTGGGATGTTTTGGTCGACCCTGCACGAAAGATAAGAATCGGAAATAAACTTTTCTTTGGAAAAGACGAAAAAATGACTGCTGAAGTGGTTGATAATACAACTTCCAGAGGGAGAACATTACGATTTTTATATGACGCTTCTTATAAAGATTTCAAAAAAAAACTACATGAATTAGGGGAGACCCCTCTCCCAAAATATTTCAAGCGGAAGGCAGAAAAATTAGACGCTGAACGTTACCAAACCATTTATGCCAAGCATGAAGGCTCGGTAGCTGCTCCTACGGCAGGGCTCCATTTTTCTAAGCACTTAATTAAGCATCTGGAAATAAAAGGAGTAATATTTGCTGAATTAACGCTACATGTAGGATTGGGTACTTTCAATCCGGTAGAAGTAGAGGATATTTCTAAACATAAAATGGATTCTGAACAGATTTTTATTCCAAATGAGACTGCAGAAATAGTGAATAAAGCGAAAAGAGAAAAAAAACGTGTTTGCGCTATCGGGACAACTTCTATGCGGTCTATTGAAAGTTCCGTTTCGGCTGCCGGAGAACTTAATCCCTTCGAGGGATGGAGCAATAAATTTATTTATCCGCCCTACGATTTTAGCATTGCTAACGCCATGATTACTAATTTTCACATTCCCAGATCGACTTTATCAATGATGATTTCTGCCTTTATGGGGCATAAATTAATGAAAAAGGCTTATGCACAGGCTATAAAGAAAAAATATAAGTTTTATTCCTATGGTGACGTTATGTTGATTCTGTAAAATTATTGGCTATTCAATGCTCTATTTTTTTATTTCGCTTTTTTAAGAAGCTATTATCTTTGGCAGAAACTTAATATATATGATAAATCAAGAGATTGACTTCAAAAGTATAATAGCACATGCTAAAGAGTATGGCTTTGTTTTTCCCTCAAGCGAACTTTATGACGGACTGGGTGCTATTTATGATTACGGTCAAAACGGGGTTGAATTGCGAAATAACATCAAGCAATATTGGTGGAAGTCAATGGTACAAATGCATGAGAATGTTGTCGGTTTAGATTCTGCCATATTTATGCACCCCACTGTATGGAAAGCATCAGGACATGTAGATGCCTTCAATGACCCTTTGATAGATAATAAGCATTCTAAAAAACGTTATCGTGCAGATTTTCTGGTAGAAAGTTTTGCCGATAAATTAGAGAAAAAAGCACAAAAAGAAATTCAAAAAGCACAAAAACGTTTTGGCGAAAGTTTCAATTTGCAACAGTTTGAAACCACTAATCCTAAAGTATTAAAATACCGTGAGCAAAAGAAAGTCATCCTGGAACGATTGCAAAAATACCTGAAAGATGAGGATTTAATTGCCATCAAAAACTTAATCCTTGAATTGGAAATTGCCGATCCTGAAACAGGGTCGAAAGATTGGACGGAGGTCAGGCAATTTAACTTAATGTTCGGAACGAAAATTGGCGCTTCACTTGATTCAACAATGGATCTATACCTACGCCCGGAAACCGCTCAGGGAATTTTTATAAATTTTTTAAATGTTCAAAAAACCGGTCGTTTGAAAATTCCTTTTGGGATAGCACAAATAGGAAAAGCCTTTCGAAATGAAATTATTGCGCGTCAATTTATTTTTCGTATGCGAGAATTTGAGCAAATGGAAATGCAGTATTTTGTTCGCCCGGGAAAAGAGATTGAGGAGTATAACCAATGGAAAGATAAGCGTTTAAAATGGCATAAAGCTTTAGGTTTAGGAGAGAGTAGATACCGATTTCATGACCATAAGAATTTAGCACATTATGCCAACGCGGCGACTGATATTGAATTTGAATTTCCTTTCGGGTTTAAGGAATTAGAGGGGATCCACTCGCGAACAGACTTTGACTTATCTCGTCATCAGCAGTATTCAGGAAAAAAGATAAGTTATTTTGATTCTGAGCTTAATAAAAGTTATACTCCGTATGTAGTGGAAACTTCCCTGGGTCTGGATCGTATGTTTTTAGCCGTGCTGGCTAGTTCGTTGAAACAGGAAAATTTAAAAGATGGTACTTCTCGTAACCTATTGAGTTTCCCTCCGGCATTATCTCCCTTTAAAGCGGCTATACTTCCATTAGTCAAAAAAGAGGAATTAATTATGCTATCAAGAAAATTGCATGATGATTTGAAACCTGATTATCATATCCGTTATGAGGAAAAAGATTCTATAGGGAAAAGATACAGGCGTCATGATGCTATCGGGACGCCCTTTTGTATTACTATTGATCATCAATCATTAGAAGACCGGTGTGCAACCGTTCGTTTTCGGGATACAATGGAACAAAAAAGGGTCGCCTTTTCTCAACTGTCTTCAATAATTGATAAAGAAGTAAATATGAAGAATCTTTTGAGGCAATAAATATAATCGTCTTTCAGTTTGAGACCGTTGCAGAACAAATAATAAAGTATGAAAAAGAAAGCATTTAGCTTCAAACTGCTTCCTTCTCAAAAAATTAAAATCTTCACAACCATTAGGTTGATCCGGCGTTTAATTTTTTTCGGGCGTTGCATTTCGGCAAACTCAATACAAGCATTTTTTTGCTAAAGTGCTTTTTGCAACGGTCTCAGCTTATATTTTTCTATGTTGCAAAGGTCTCAAATAATGAATTCTGTGCGTTATGAAGAATAGTATAAAATACTGGTCGGTAGATGATCGACCAAGAGAGAAACTATTATTGAAAGGAAAAGAAAGTCTTTCTAAAGCAGAATTGCTGGCTATTTTAATTGGTTCTGGTTCAAAAGAAGAGTCTGCTGTGGCTCTATCTAAACGGATTTTAAATACCGTTAAATATAATTTACATAAATTAGGGCGGCTTTCAGTAAGTGATTTATGTCAGTTTCACGGCGTTGGAAAAGCAAAGGCAGTTACGATTATTACTGCTTTAGAGCTAGGGAGAAGAAGATTATTAGAATCGGCAGAAGAACAAAAGAGAATCACTTGTAGCCGGGATATTTTTCGCCTTTTTTCTCCATTACTTTCCGACTTAATTGAAGAGCAATTTTGGGTGTTATATCTCGACCATCGTTTACAGGTATTGCAACAGAAAATGATCTCCTCAGGAGGCTTTACACAGACATTAGTTGATATACGAAAAATCTTTAAATACGCGCTGGAAGTCAATGCTACTCATATTATTCTGGCGCATAATCATCCCACAGGCAATCTGAATCCGAGTGAGCCCGATAAATGTGTAACACAAAAGATACAAAATGCAGGTAAAATAATGGATATTAAATTGCTTGACCATCTAATTATCGCACAGGATGACTATATGAGTTTTGCTGACAAAGAGATGATTTAAATCATCTTTTCAGGTTTTTCATATCAGGTTTTTCAGCATCCTCAGGAAAAATTCGTATAATTTATTTAGCCCTTTAGCTTACAATGACTTGCAGTTGTTAAAGTACTTTTTGCAAGGGGCTATTATTTAATATTTCATATTTAATTCGAATCACCCCCGTTTTAATGGATGCAATCTTAGCAAAGGCAGCTTTACTCAAATCAAAATCTCTACCGGCAACGTAGGGTCCGCGGTCATTAATTTTAACAATTATACTTTTTCCATTTTCTATGTTGGCTATTTTAACCATCGTGCCGAAACAGAGCGTCTTATGCGCTGCGGTTAGGCTGTTCATATCGTAATATTCACCATTAGCAGTCTTTTTACCTTGAAACCCAGGTCCATACCATGAAGCACGTACTATTTTTTCCTTTGCAGGATTTTTTATTTCTATATTCGATTTATAAAAAAGATTAGACTCATATTTTTCAACCGATATAAAAGAAGAAAAGATAAAAATTATAAAAATAAAAATTATTTTCATAGCTAGTCTTTTAAAAATGCAAATTTATAGCGTAATAAAACATTTTTTATGTATAAAATATATAAAAGAATTAAAATGAATATAAATAATTGATTATAAAATATTTAAATAATAATAGATTTTATCTATTGACTTTAAGCTATACCATGGAGCATTCCAAGATTATTTTATATATTTGTAACTAATTTCTTTTTATGAACCGGGAACAGTTTATAAAACAAGTTTCGATGGGAATTTTTGGATTACGTGCTTCTCAGCCAGTTATTCCTTATTTTTCTATTTATTCGGAAAAAGAATTAATGGGATTGGTTAAAATCCCTCTTATCAACAACGAAATTCGATTAAGAAAAGAACCGGGGGAGCATTTTTTGCTCATGAAAAATGATGCTTCAAAAGCAGGATTTGATATACGTGTGGTTTCTGGTTTTCGATCTTATGGACATCAAAAACGTATTTGGACAAGAAAATACAAAAAATACAGTTCGCAGGGGCTTTCTCCGGAAGATACGATTAAAAAAATAATTGAGTATTCAACCATACCGGGGACTTCAAGGCATCACTGGGGGACAGATCTTGATATTATTGATGCTGGTAAGTCCACGCCTTCCGATCCCTTAGAAGCTAAGCATTTTGAAAAAAAGGGTATATATGCTGATTTTAAACAATGGTTAACAGAAAATGCGAATCGTTATGGATTTTATGAAGTGTATACAAATAATCCTAAACGCAAAGGATTTAAATATGAACCATGGCATTTCTCTTATCTTCCTCTGGCAAAGATTATGCTAAAAGAATACTTAAAAATAGATATTAAAACCTCATTGAAAAAGCATAAATTATATGGAAGTAACCATTTTACTAAATTATTTATTGAACAATATAAAAAAGAAAATATTTTAGGGATTAATAAAAAATTACTAGAAGAATGAAAAGAATATACTGTTTATTTTTACTTACAGGATTTTTGTTTTTTTTCTCTTGTGCTTCAGATGATGATTCTGATGTTCAAAGGGGAGGGGAGCAGTCTGATATTAATAAATTCGTATGGCGAGCGATGAATAATTTTTATTATTGGCAAGACCAAGTAGATGATTTATCAGATAATATAAAGAGTAGTAGTAAATACAACGATCTAATTAGTAATAATAAATCAGCACAATTGTTTGAAAAATTACTCTTTACCGAAGATAAAGAAAAGCATTTCTCAGTTATTAGAAGTGATTACACAGAACTAGAAAACTTATTTAATAGCGTTTCCAATTATAGTAGAGGCTTTGAATTTGCATATATAAAAAACAGAGATGCCTTGTTGGTTTTATATGTAGTTAAAGATAGCGAAGCAGAAAAAAACAAGTTAAAACGAGGAGATATTATTACAAAGATTAATGGTAAAACTTTTACAAAGGATAATTATCGAAATGTATTAGCTCAATCAACACTTAGATTAGAACTATCTAATATAGAAAAAACTGGGGATAAACAATATAAACTAATACCAACTGAAAAAGAAATTACAATTCATACTTCTAAAGAACAAGAAAATCCCATTGTACTTGACACGGTTTTTGAAAATGGAAGCAGAAAAATAGGCTATTTATTCTACACCGGTTTTTTAGACGAATATAATGATGAATTAAATGCCGTTTTCAGCAAATTTCGATCAAAGGGAACCAATGAATTAATATTAGATCTTCGTTATAATGGTGGTGGAAGTGTTCAAACTTCTACTTATCTGGCCAGTATGATAACTGGGCAATTCAAGGGTAAGGTTTATGCAGAATTAAGATGGAACAAAAAATTAGAAAGATTTAACGATTCTTCCAAATTTGGCGATGAAATTAAGTTCTATGAATTAGGAAATAACCATCCTATCAGTGAAGAAAAAATAAATCATCTAAATCTGAATCGATTAGTAGTTATTGGCACACGCCATACCGCTTCAGCAAGTGAATTGATCATTAATGGTTTAAGAGGGGTGGACTTTAATGTAACTTTAGTTGGAGAAAAAACGTACGGAAAAAATAAAGCTTCTATAACCTTATATGATTCACCTGATTTTAGAAAAAAAAATCTTAATCCTAACCATCGTTATGCTATGCAGCCGATTGTTGCAAAAAGTTATAATGCAAAAGGAGAGAGCGATTACAGCGATGGATTTAGACCTGATCCTGATTATCATGCAGAAGATATTGATGATCTCTCAAATATCGAACAACTGGGAAATATTGAAGAACCCATGCTAAAAAGAGCGATCCGTATTATTGACCCTAGTTTTTATAACAGCGAGCGAAGTAACCAAGCCTTGAAAAAAGATAAAATCCCCTTTAAAACGATTTTGTTCTCAAAAGATTTAAGTCCATTTAATAAAAACATGACAATAGAAATAACCCCTTAGCTTTTTTTCGTTGTCCTACAGGCATAGGTAAGAAATAGAAGAATATTTTAGGGATTAATAAAAAATGATTAGAAGAATTAAAAGAATATACTGTTTATTTTTACTTACAGGATTTTTGTTTTTTTTCTCTTGTGCTTCAGATGATGATTCTGATGTTCGAAGGGGAGGGGAGCAGTCTGATATTAATAAATTCGTATGGCGAGCGATGAATGAGTATTATTATTGGCAAGACCAAGTACCTGATTTATCAGACAATTTAAAAAATACAAATCGTTATAATGATTTAATTAATCATAATAGTCCTGAAGATTTATTCAATCAACTGCTCTATTCGGAAGATGGAAAAAATGGCCGTCCCTATTCCGTGATTAAAAGCGATTACACAGAACTAGAAAATTTATTTAATGGGGTGTTACCTTCTACAGGATTTCACTATGTTTTGATAAAGCGAAAAAGTGGAAATATCGCCTTGTTAGTTCTTTATGTAACTCAAGGAAGCGAATCAAAAACAAAAGGTTTAAAACGAGGTGACATCATCACGAGCATTAATGATACACCTATTACCCGTGGCAATGTTGGAAGTTTATTGTCTCAATCAACACTTACATTAGAATTATCTAAAGCAGAGGGAATTAGGCTAATCCCTACAAGAAAAATCACAGTCCATACTTCTCAAAAACAAGAAAACCCTATTGTATTCGATACGGTTTTTACCCGCGGGTCAAAAAGAATAGGCTATTTGTTTTATACTGATTTTTTCAGGGAGTATAATGATGAATTAAATGAGGTTTTCGCTAAATTGCGGTCAAAAGGAGCTAATGAATTAATATTAGATCTTCGCTATAATGGAGGGGGAAGTGTTGAAACTTCTACCTATCTGGCCAGTATGATAACCGGGCAATTCAAGGGTAAAACTTATACAGAATTAAGGTATGACTCAAAGCAACATCATCAATCTATAAATTTCACATTTGGTGATAAAATGAATATCTATGAGCCAGAAAATGATGAGGCAGTCATAACAGAAAATATCAATCACCTGAACCTTAAACGATTGGTGGTTATTGGTACAGGGAATACTGCTTCTGCAAGTGAATTGATTATTAATGGTTTAAGAGGCGTGGACTTTCCAGTAACTTTTGTTGGAAAAAAAACATTCGGAAAAAATGTGGCCTCTGTAACTTTATATGATTCGCCTAATTTTAGAAAGGAAAATGTTAATCCTGATCATCGCTATGCCATGCAGCCTATTGTTGCAAAAAGTTATAATGCAAAAAGAGAGAGTAATTACAGCAATGGGTTTTCACCGAATATTCCTACAAAAGATATAGATATATCTGACTTGTCTAATATTTCGCCGCTTGGTGATCCAGAAGAGCCTATGCTAAAGGCTGCTCTTCGTTATATTGAACCAGGAGTTTATAATGCTAAACGAAGTAACAAAATTTCAACAAAAGATAAAATACCTTTTAAAATGCTTTTATTTTCAAAAGATTTAAATCCATTTAATAAAGATATGGTAATAAAAATTAACGAGTAATTGTTTTCACTTCTAATATTTACGACATTTTTGTATTATGAGACCGTTGCAGAATATATAAATAAAGTATGAAAAATAAAGCATTTAGCTTCAAACGGCATACTTCTCAAAAAATTAAAGTCCTCCACACCCAAAAGGTTGCTCCGATGTTTAATTTTTATTGGGCGTTGCATTTTTTTGCTAAAGTACTTTTTGCAACGGTCGCATTATGCATCTGCAAGTAAGCGTAAGCTAAAAGGTTCGATGTATTCTCAAAAAAAACTATCTTAGCCTAAATTTTTAATAAGAATCATAAAGCAGCATGATATGAAATTGAATATTGCAGTTTTACCCGGAGATGGAATAGGGCCCGAAATAACACGGGAAGCACTTAAAGTAACGAATGCAGTGGCAAAGAAATTTGACCATGAGTTAACCTGTGACGAAGGATTAGTGGGTGCAACAGCGATTGACAAAGTAGGCGAGCCTTACCCACAGGCAACGCATGAACTGTGTATGCAGGCAGATGCGGTTCTCTTTGGCGCTATTGGGCATCCGAAATTTGATCATGACCCTTCGGCAAAAGTTCGACCCGAGCAAGGGCTGCTAAAAATGCGGAAAGATTTGGGTTTATATGCCAATATTCGCCCAACCTCTGTTTTTCCTTCGCTTGTGGATAAGTCCCCTTTGAAAAAAGAATTAGTAGAAAAGGTCGATTTTGTTTGCATTCGTGAGTTGACCGGAGGCAGCTATTTTGGAGAGAAAGGAAGAAATAAAGAAGGAACTGAGGCGTATGATGTTTGTGTGTATTCCAAAAAAGAGGTAGACCGTATTGTTCGATTGGCTTGTGAATATGCTATGAAACGGCGTAAAAAACTCTGTGTAGTAGATAAGGCTAATGTAATGGAGACTTCTCGTTTGTGGCGGGAAACAGCGCAGGAAATCGAAAAAGAATACCCGGAGATAGAAACAGAATACTTATTTGTTGATGCGGCAGCTATGCGAATCATTACCTGGCCAGAAGGATTTGATGTAATCGTAACAGAAAATATGTTTGGAGATATTTTAACGGATGAAGCCTCTGTCATTTCAGGGTCTATTGGCTTGATGCCTTCCGCTTCCATTGGGCTTCATACTTCTGTATTTGAGCCTATTCACGGATCGTACCCTCAGGCTGCCGGGCAAAATATTGCGAATCCTCTCGGGGCTATTCTCTCGGCTGCCATGATGCTGGAATATGCGTTTGAATTATCCGAAGAATCTCATTTGATAAAAAAAGCGGTAGAAGAAAGCCTTAATCAAAATTTTATAACGGCTGATTTGTCAGACCAAGATAAGTCATATTCCACTTCTGAGGTTGGAGACTGGATAGCATGTTATATCAGTTCATCAGCATAGAAGCGGTTAGCTCTGTATTTACTAAAATACCTTACACATTGAGACCACTGCAAGCACTTAATAAAATACCTTTTACAAAAGGCTATTATAATTTTTCAATGGTTATGGTATACGTTTCATCCTCGTTAGTGACCTTGCCTTGATCATCTAATTTTTTGCCTACTGCAGAGAAAACCATTTTATTGTCTGTGGCACTTACTGGTATTAAGTATTTTGTATTATATTTACTAAATAAATTCAAGTTATCTGATAATTGTATTGAATACATTTGAAACTCTTCTCGAATTTTAAATGCAAATACTTTTTCTTCTTTGTTATAATAGGGTTCTATCATATTTGAAAAAACAAACATATTTATGTTAGAAACATGCGATAACGACGGGTTATATGACAATATTGAGTCTTTTGAGTCTTTATACTCAAATTTTACTGAATAATTGAACCAACTTGAGAAAATGATATTATATCCTCCTGGGAGATTATGATTTCCTATATCGAATAAATTTTGGCAAGCGCCCAAAAAAGCTTTTACATTATCATTAAAATCATACGAGCGAAAAATAATATCTTTATTTCTAATCTGATAAATTGCTTTGAGGTGGATTGAGTCCTGATTATATCTATATACGTCGAAATCAAAATCGAAGATCTCTTTTTCCCTTAATGAAGATAAAACGCTTTGCCGTGAGATAGAAAACGAGAGTTTAAAAGTTCCTTTGATGCTATATTGATTGGGGTTGCTCAATAAGCCAAATTCATCTTTTGGCGATTCGCTTTGAAACGGCGTATGACGCACCGTTAAATAAATATTAATATTATTGTTCTTTTTGGGGTTGAGGGCTACGAAAAACGGTAAGGATTGCTTATTTTTTTTCAATGCATAATTATATAAGTTCGGATAGTATTGGGCATCTGATATCCAAATTTTACCATTTTCTGTATTATTTGAGGTAAAAACACGGTTAAAATCCTGGCGGTGGTCTTCTATTCTTTCTTTTGGATTACCCGGAACCGTATTGTCCGCATCTTTTTCACAGGCAATCAATAGAGAAAAAAGAACTGCTACAAAAAGGTATTTTCTTTGTTTTTTCATCTTCTTTTTTTATTTTTTTATGATTTCTCTTTACTTTTCTATATTCCAGACATTTAATGATGATGCTCTCCATGTGCATGATGATGCCCTCCATGTACATGATAATGCCCTTCATACATATTATTTGTGTTCTCTTTACTTGTGCTATACTTTTCCCAAAGCGGTCTTCCCATAATACCATGATATTTTTTTCGGGCTGAAAAATAATCTTCTATTTTTTTTCGAGCATTTCTATTCGTATTTCCCTTATCTGTACCGTCATATTGATATTTTATGGCAAGCAATCGCTGCTTTAATTCATCAGAATATAATACCTTTTGAAGTTTAAATAAATTTAAACCAAAACTTTTATAATACTCATGGATTAATTGATATTTTTCTTGTGCCGCTCCACTCAGTAAATAATTTTGCTCAACCTCTTCATTGACCTTCGAGACCATTATTTGTACATAAGTGGCAAAATCTTCTGCTTCATTCTGCATTCCATAGGGTAGCATAAAGCCCTTTTCTCTAGCGTATTGATTATCCTTAAATTGCCATCCGTTTGTTCCACGCAGGTAATTATTTAAAGCGGGTTGTTCAAAGCCCCTCGGAATATCATGTTTGGCATCCATAAAGTGGGTATATTCATGATATATAAACCCTACCATACCGCCTTCTGATGGCATAGATGATAAATCTTTTTTCAATAAGTGGCTTAAAAACTGTTCGTCTGTACCGTTTCTTAGCATATAACCAAAATCAGTAATCCCTCCCAAGGTTAATCGATTCGGTTGTATATTTCCTGCCTGTCTGGTGGTTTCCTCTTTCCCAGATTTCCCTCCGTAGCCAATGGCATTTCCAATAAGATAAATCCTAATCGGCAGTTGTTTTTTTACATATTTATCTGACCCGGTTGCCTGGTTTAACGGCCTAAAGAGAAGTTCTTCCAACATTTTTATATAGGGAATAATATCTTTTTCTTTTACCGGATTAGCTGTTGCACCTTGTGAAAAAGCATTTCGATCATAATTATGCTCTATCAATACTCCGTATTGGTCATAAATTCTTTTTACTTCTTTTTCAATAGGGGTGTTGTCCGGGAGGGTTTCACTAAGCGGTTTAGTCAAAGGCGTATCTAATTCCTCCTCTTTATTGCATCTTACCAATAAAAAAACGAGGGATAAGAATAGTAGTACTTTTCCAATGGGCATTGTTTTAATTGATATTTTCATCGCTGTTAATTTTTAATAGTTATTTTTTTATGATTATTTATATTTGTTTCCACCAAAATCTAGTTCTATCTAATGGAGGCATAATGACATACGTCTGAGGATCGCTTCCATCAATTGTAAAGGTTCCGGCATTATTGGTATGTGTTACCGGTAATCCATGCCTTCTTATGTCAAACCAACGCACGCCTTCGCCATAAAAACGCATTCTTTTAGCATCCAATAAGTAGCTCATTAATTCCTTTTTATCATTAATGCTTGGCAATTTGCTTATAAATGTTTGGTCTTGTGAGATATTCTCGCCTTCTTCCAGAATAAAGGCATCCTTAAAGAGATTCCACTACACTTCCCTAGACAACGCAGTTGTAAGAACAAAACCATTGGGACTATTGCTTTTTGTTGCAATTCTACAAATCGGCTGTAAGATACAGTTTGGAGGAAGTCCCTTTTCATATGTCTGCGTACATAGTTGATATAAAAATGCTTAAGACAGCGATACCCGCTGCGATGAAAAAGCACCATAATAGTCATCAATTCACTTTGAGATAGTTTAGAGGCGCTCTTACGCCTTTTAATTCCAGCGCCATCATTCAAGACTGTTTTTGTCAAGAACTTGGTTCATTTCAATACAAAAATCATCAATAAGACAACAAATATCGGTAATTTTATCTGTAGAAATCATAAGCAGAAAACAAGTTAAATATTTGAATTTAAATACTATAAATATACTTATTTCCTGCTTTTTCTACGACAATAAAACTCCTTTCCTTAAACCGAAATCACGTTCATTAACAATTTAAGACCATTGCAAAAAACACTTTAGCAAAAAAATGCTTGTATTGAGTTTACCGAAATGCAACGCCCGATAAAAATTAAACCCCGGAGCCACCTTTTGGGTGTGGAGGATTTTAATTTTTTTTGAGAAGTACGCCGTTTGAAGCTAAATGCTTTAGTACTCATTATTTTTTATTTGTTCTTCAACGGTCTCAAAGCACTTTAGAAACTTAAAGTCCGTGAAACTATAAGATCTAATCTTACAATTGGGTTCTTAAACGTGCTACGGGTATATTAAGTTGCTCGCGATACTTTGCAACAGTTCGTCTGGCTACTTTATAACCTTTTTCTTTAAGCAGTAAGGACAATTTTTCATCGGTTAGTGGTTTTTTCTTGTTTTCTTCCTCTATAGCATGTTGCAAAATATCCTTTATTTCCCTTGTAGAAACTTCTTCGCCACTTGTTTTGGTCATACTTTCCGAGAAAAGATCTTTAATGAGAAAAGTGCCGTATGGCGTATTGACGTATTTGCTATTTGCAACGCGGGAAACCGTTGATATGTCCATTTTTATTTTGTCAGCAATATCTTTTAAAATCATAGGGCGAATTTTTTGCTCATCTCCACTTAAAAGGTATTCTTTCTGAAAACGCATAATCGCCTGCATAGTAATCATCAAAGTATTTTCCCGCTGTTTTACTGCATCAATAAACCACTTTGCCGAATCTAACTTTTGCTTTACAAATTGAACAGCACGGTTTTGTTTTTTATCTTTTTTATCGCCTTCTTTATATGCCTCAAATAGATTAAGATACTCTGAGGATAGGCGCAGTTGAGGAATATTTCCACTGTTAAGTTTAAGGTCTAATACGCCATCAATAATGCTAATTGTGAAATCAGGGGTAATTTGTTCTACAACTTTAGTATTATCCGAAAAAGATTTACCCGGCTTCGGATTCAATTTTTCAATTTCTTTGACCGCTTCTTTCAATACCTCCTGCGTGATATCAAAATGTTTAATAATTTTATTGTAATGCTTCTTAGTAAACTCCTGGAACGTTTCTTCGACAATCCTTTTTGCCAGCTGTAAGGCAGGGCTTTTCTTTTTTTTCTTCAATTGTATGAGCAGGCATTCCTGTAAAGAACGAGCACCTACCCCGACGGGGTCTAATTTTTGCACATAGTTAACCAACAGTTTTTCCAGCTTTTCTTGTGTTGCTGACAAATTTTCAGTAAAAATTAGGTCGTCTGAAATTGCTTTGAGTTCTCGTCTAATATAACCATCTCCATTGATGCTTCCAATAAGAAAGTCAGCCAGCAGATATTCCTCGTCTGACATTCTTTCCGTATGTAATTGCTTTAACAAGTATTCATTCAGTGTAATTCCGCCGGCATAGGGCACAGTATTGTAATCATCTTCCGGGCTATAATTATTACTATACGTTTTATAAGAGGGGATATCATCATCATTCAGATATTCATCTATATTAATTTCAGATGTAGTTGTGCTTTCGATATCTTGATAATCGTCTTTATTTGCAAATTCGTCGGTGTCGATAGGATCATCTTTTTGAGATAGTGCCGGATTCTCTTCTAATTCTTTTTTTATGCGTTCTTCAAAAGCCAAAGCAGGCAATTGCACCAATTTCATTAATTGAATTTGCTGCGGGGATAACTTCTGTTGTAATTTTAGATATAAATCTTGTTTTAGCATAATTTAAAATTCACAATTTTTAGGGGTTCGAGGAAATGGTATGACATCGCGAATGTTTGTCATTCCAGTTACATACATTACCAATCGTTCAAAGCCTAATCCAAATCCGCTGTGTGGTGCTGTTCCAAATTTACGGGTATCCAAATACCACCATAATTCATCTTTTGAAACCCCTGTTTCATTCATTCTATTCGCTAAGACATCATAGCGCTCCTCACGCTGCGACCCGCCGATAATTTCACCAATTCCCGGAAATAGGACATCCATAGCACGAACGGTTTTTTCGCCTTCATTTAATCTCATATAAAATGCCTTGATTTTTGCAGGATAATTAAATAAAATGACCGGACATTTAAAGTGTTTTTCTACCAGAAAGCGTTCATGCTCTGATTGCAAATCAACTCCCCAGCTGTTTACAGGATATTGAAATTTTCTCTTTTTATTGGGGGTTGAATTTTTTAAAATCTCAATGGCTTCGGTATAATTTACTCTTTTAAAATCATGATTGATAACAAAATTTAACCGTTCTATCAAATTCATTTCAGAACGTTGAAGTACTGGTTTTTGTTTTTCATCCTGCTCAAAGCGCTGGTTAAGTACATGCAGATCCTCTTTACAATTATTTAGTATAACTTCGATTATTTTTTTGAGGAAATCCTCTGAAAGGCTCATGGTATCGTCTAAATCATAAAAAGCCATTTCAGGTTCAATCATCCAAAATTCAGCGAGATGACGAGGTGTATTTGAATTCTCAGCCCTAAAAGTAGGACCGAAAGTATAAATATTCCCTAATGCCATAGCAGCGGTTTCTCCTTCTAACTGCCCAGAAACAGTAAGATTGACAGGTTTATTAAAAAAATCTTTTGAGAAATCAACTTGTCCGTCTTCATTTCTAGGCAAGTTGTTAAAGTCTAAATTGGTCACGTGAAAGGTTTCTCCGGCTCCTTCAGCATCGGAATGTGTAAGGATCGGCGTGTGAACATAGAAAAACCCTTTTTGATGAAAATATTGATGAATAGCAAAAGATAAAGTATGGCGAATCCGCATTACGGAACTAAATAAATTAGTTCTAAAGCGTAAATGAGCCTGCTCGCGCAATTTTTCCAATGAATGTCGCTTAGGCTGTAAAATGGTTTTTTGTACTGCTGTAGGGTCTGACTCTCCATAAATTTTTATATGGCTTACTAAGATTTCTATTTCTTGTTCTTTCCCTTGGCTTTCAACTACTTTTCCGTTTATTTTGAGTGCGGCACCTACGCTGATTTTCGATAAAATACTAGGTGAAAAATTTTCAAAATCCAATACACACTGTATGTTTTTTGTGCTTGAGCCATCATTTAACGAGATAAAGCGTTTACTGCGAAAAGCGCGTACCCAGCCCTGAAGTACAACCTCTTGTGAAAGAATTTTTTTGCCTTTTGATAATAATTCCCAAATCTTATATTTACCCATATAATATTTTTCCCCGGCGAATTTACAATTTTTCTTACAAGAAAATGATCCATTCAAAAAAAGAGGCTTTTTAAAAAGCATTTTTCAACAGCCTCGCTTTTTTATAAATTTTTAGGGAGATAATCTTTCTATTTTCCAGTTAAAATCTTCTTTTAGGGTATATCTGATTCGATCGTGCATACGATCAGCCCGCCCCTGCCAAAATTCTATGGATAATGGCTTTACGATGTAGCCCCCCCAATGATCAGGCCGAGGAATTTCTTTGCCTTCAAATTTTTTCTCCCATTTTTTCAATTCCTCTTCCAAAACATTACGATTTTTAATTACTTTACTTTGGTAAGATGCCCATGCACTCAACTGGCTGCCGCGTGGGCGCTGCTCAAAATAACCATCAGATAGATTAGGAGATATTTTTTCCGCTTTGCCTTTGATGATAACCTGCCTTTCCAAATTTGCCCAAAAAAATGAAAGGCAAACTTTAGGGTTTTCAGTAATTGCCAGCCCTTTTTCGCTCAGATAATTTGTGTAGAAAACAAATCCTTCCCAGGTAAATTTTTTAAGCAGTACCACTCTGCTTTTAGGAAAATCGTCTTTTCCATAAGTTGAAAGAGTCATAGCATTAGGTTCCATAAAAACTTTTGATGCTTCTGCTTCATGAAACCATTTTTTAAACTGTTTGATAGGGTCTTCATGAAGTTCTTTTTTTCTTAAGGTATTTAGGTGATATATTTTTCGATAATTACTTAAATCCTGTTCGTTCATGATATTCTTGTAAAGTTCATAATTTTTTGAGAAGGAAGCAGTTTGAAGTTAGATGCTTTCTTTTTCATACTTTTTTATGTGTTTTGCAACGGTCTCAACATGACAAAAGCCAAAGTTAGTATATTAATTTGAGTTCGACGTAATTTGAGACCGTTGCAAAACACATAAAAAAGTATGAAAAAGAAAGCAGTTTGAGGCTAAAATGCTTTTTGCAACGGTCTCAATTTACATTAAGAGGATTGTTGAAAAAAGTATAAATGATTCATTCTCCATACTTTTCTATGTTTTGCGAAGGTTTCAAGTCGGTATATTTTTTTCTTCTCATTATAAAATATTCCCACAGGATAAAATAAGAAAAATGATTTTTTTGCTGTATGCTTTTTTCTTTTCTTTTTATGATTTTAAAGAGATTTTTATAAAAACTAAAATGTGCTTTTACAATAGCAAAAGTATGTTTCAATCTTCCTAAAAGCATAAAATAAACACCCGTTATACCATCTATCAACAGGCGGAAAAAAAGTTTAAAAATAACTTTATTTCCTGAGGTATTTTTTAATATATTATATAAACTGTTTCTAAAATTTAAGAATATTTTTTCTGGGCTCATCATGGGAAGTGTAGCGCCGCCTATATGATAAACTACTGATTTATAGGTGTACATAATTTTATATCCTTGATTTTTAAGGCGCCAGCAAAGATCTATTTCTTCCTGATGAGCAAAGTAATTTTCATCTAACCCTCCTGCAGATTCGTAACATGCTTTACGAATAAAAAACGCAGCTCCCGAAGCCCAAAAAATTTCAATTTCATCGTTATACTGTCCTTGATCTTTTTCAATCGTGTTAAAGATGCGCCCCCGGCAATAGGGATAACTTAATTTATCAATGAAACCACCGGCAGCACCTGCATATTCAAAATATGTTTTTTTATGATAATCTAATATTTTGGGTTGAATAACCGCGATATTTTTATCCTTACTAAATAGATTTTCAATAGGATATAACCAATCTTTTGTTACTTCTACATCTGAGTTTAATAAACAGATAACTTCAGCATCTACTTTCTTTAATCCTTTATTATAACCCTTTGAAAACCCGTAATTTTCTTTATTCTGTATGATTTTCACCTCTGAATATCTTGATTTTAAAAAAGTTACAGAACCATCAGAGGAGGCATTATCGATAACATAAATACCAGCCTTATAGGAATATTTTATGACGGAAGGCAGAAATTTTTCCAGTAATTTTTTTCCGTTCCAATTGAGTATAACAACCGCTATTTTCAAAAATCTATTTCTTTTTTAATTTCCACCGTTTATGAGACCATAGCCAGTTATCCGGACTTTTTTTGATCGTTTGCTCCAGATAATCAAAAAACTGGTGAACTAGTTCATTCTTTTCAAATTGTATTCCGTTACGAGGATGGATACTATAAAAACTGGCTTTATAGCGTCCTCTTCTTATTTTTAGAATATCTACATAAACAGGAGCCTGGTTATATTTTTTTATGATATTTTCATAGCCTGTAAAAACAGGGGTTTCCTGATTCAGGAATTTCAAGGCATATCCCACATGTCCCTTTTTGGGGCTTTGATCAGATAAAAAGTAGATCATCTGTTTTCCGTCATTTGGAATTTGGAAAATCTCTCGAAAAGTAGATTTTGAAGAAATGCCTTTAGCCTCGAATTTTTCTCTTACCTTTTTTATTTGTTCATTTAAGTATTTATTTTTTAATGGTTTATACATATAGTAAAATCCGTCGAAACTTTTCACATGACTTATAATACTCACCAGCCACTCAAAATTAAATACATGTCCTGATAAAATTGCTGTATTTCGACCTTCCTTTTTTTGTCTTTCCAACAATTCTATATTAACAAATTTTATTCTTCGTTTTAACTCTTTTTCTGAAATAGTCAACCCTCTTAGACCTTCCATAAGATAATCTGAAAAGTTACGATAAAACCTTTTTGCTATTTTTTTTTGCTCTTCAGTTGATTTTTCAGGAAATGAATGCGCAATATTATTCATTATGACTTTCCTTCGATAACGGATTACGTAGCAAATTATAAAAAAAATAATATCTGAAAAGAAATACAGTATTTTAAGAGGTAATAGGGAGAGCCCAACTAAAATATAGTAAATAATCTTTTGCATGATGCAAAGGTAAAAAACAACTTGAGACCGTTGCAAAAAGCACGCTAACAAAAAAAGGCAACGCCCGATAAAAATTAAATACCGGAGCAACCTTTTGGTTGTGGAGGATTTTAATTTTTTTGAGAAAGAAGCAGTTTGAAGTTAGATGCTTTCTTTTTCATACATTCTGCAACGGTCTTGAGATTTCATGAAGCTATTATCTTATTAAGCGCTAAAATAATTTTTGAAAAACGCTCAAATTAAACTTACTATTTTCACGATGTACTGTTTTTAGACACAGACTGGGCAGTAAAAAAATGAACTAAAAACAGGCAAATAATAAATCCTGTTAAAAATAAAAAATTATAATACTTAGGATAATTAGCTATTTCTACAGGTTCTAAATCTCCATATTGAATAAGAATAAAGACGGATAATCCGTTATTTAAAGCATGGATAAAAATACTGTTCATTAGCGATTTTGTTCGATAATAAACATATCCAAGGGCTATCCCCGAAATTACCCCGGCGATAAATTGCCAGGGATTTACATGAATAAGACCAAAAATAAACGAGGTGAAAAGAATAGCCCTCCAAACCTGTTGTATATTTTTTGCACGATTAAGCAAGCCGTTTAATAATAATCCTCGAAAAAACATTTCTTCAAAAATAGGTGCAAAAATGCAGGCGGCAACAATTAACAGCCATTTAGGATTCATCAAATATTTTATATTACCATTGAATTTATCGTAAAATTCTTTTAAAAATCCTTGATCATGAGGAATAAGTGTCGTTAAATAACTACTTAGCATTAACATACAAAAAGTTAGCAAGAGTAAAACAGGAAATAATTTTATCGCGGGGTAAAACGAGAATTTTAATACAACATGATTCTTTTTTGCACGGTAAAAAGCCCATAAAATAGTGAGAATAAAGGGTAGTACATTTAAAATAATTATCACACTTTTTAATATCGTTCCCTCTAACAAAAAATTGATAATCAGTGTAATAAGAGAAACAAAAATAAGGGCTAATAAAAAAAAGATAATATATGAAGCAGCTTTTCTATAGGTTAGACTAAATTCTTTCTTCGTTATGGTTTTTTTCATAAAAGATTTATTCATGATGGTAGTTTTCGTTTTTTATAATGGTCATTGCACGGTATAATTGCTCGACAAAAAAAATGCGCACCATTTGATGGGAAAAAGTCATCTTTGAAAGGGCTAACCGTTCAGGGATTTTTTGATACATTTCCTCTGAAAACCCGTAAGGTCCTCCTATAATAAAATTGATTTGCCGCACCCCGGAATTCATTCTTTTCTGAAGCATTTTTGCAAAACCTTTTGAGGTAAATAACGCTCCTTTCTCGTCTAGTAAAATATTAATTACCAGCGGATTTATTTTTTCTAAAATTAACTTACTTCCTATTGCTTTTTGTTGTGAAATAAATTTATTTTTTCTATTCTTTATTTCAGGGATAATCATGTATTCAAAGGGTAGGTAATGCTTCAGGCGAGATTCATATTCTTCGAATAATTGATTCATAAGCGCATTATTTGTTTTCCCAATCAGAATAAGGCAAATTTTCATAAATATCTATATTTCTCTATGTGAAGGCGCCTCCATTTTGCCTCAAAAATACCATTTATCGAAAATAATAACTGAAAAAATTAACAATTTAGCTGCTCCCACAGCAAATTTTTTAGTTCTTCAATTCCTTCTTGTGTAATAGACGAAAAATAACATAATGGGATTTCCTGTGGAAATAAAGCACTGATTTCTGCTTTTAATTCATTATCTAAAATATCTGATTTTGAAATAGATACTAACCTTTTTTTATCCAATAATTCCGGATTATATTTTTCTAATTCGTTCAACAAAACTTTATACTCATCGAAATGATTTTCTGCATCGGCTGGAATCAAAAATAAAAGAGTTGAATTGCGCTCAATATGGCGTAAGAATCTATGTCCTAACCCTTTTCCCTCAGAAGCGCCGGCTATAATTCCAGGAATATCTGCCATAACAAAAGATTGAAAATCATGATATTTTACTATTCCTAGATTAGGAGTTAGAGTAGTAAACGCATAACTAGCCACTTTAGGTTTTGCTGCACTTACTACCGAAAGTAAGGTTGACTTTCCGGCATTAGGAAGACCTACAAGCCCGACATCGGCTAATACTTTTAACTCTAAAATATACCGCCCTTCTGTTCCATTAATTCCTGGTTGTGCATAGCGCGGGGTTTGGCGTGTCGGCGACTTAAAATGCCAATTCCCTCGTCCGCCTTTACCCCCTTCTATTAAAATTTTTTGTTCGCCGGGTTTAGTGATTTCAAGCAAAAAATTGGCCTTTTCATCTTTTGCCACTGTCCCGACAGGAACTTTTAAAATTACATTTTTCCCATCTCTTCCCGTCAATCGGTTTTTTCCCCCGGGTTTTCCATTCATCGCTCGAATATAGCGCCTGTATTTCAGGTGAAGCAAGGTCCATAAATTGCTATCTCCCTGCAAAATAATATGTCCGCCGCGGCCGCCATCTCCGCCATCAGGCCCGCCTTTATCTATAAATTTTTCACGATGCAAACTTACCGACCCCGAACCGCCATCTCCACTTTTACAATAAACTTTTATATAATCTACAAAATGAGTATTTGCCATATTTTCTTTAAATTAAATTTTCTCGATTATCTTTTTATTAGATTATAAAGGCTCAAATTATCAATTTTTTTCTATTTTAGCCTGCTAAAAATAATACTATTTATTTTGATAGCCCTATGAAAAAATATTCTTTTATATCATTATGGGTTTTAGCAAGTTCTTTTTTAGGAAAAATCCATGCACAGCAATCTTATAAGTTAGTTACAGTTGCTTTTTATAATGTTGAAAATTTATTTGACACTACTGAATCTACTGATATTATTGACGGGGCTAAAAATTATTGGGAAAAAGGCTATCACATAAGCGTAGATAAGAAAAGTGATGCGGCTTTAAAAACAGACCCTTATAAAGAAGAATTAACTTATGATAATTTAAAGGGAAAGAAAGTTCGGCGCGATTTAATCCTGACAAAAGAATTCACCCCACAGGGAAAAAAAAATTGGACAAACGCCAAGTATCAGGAAAAATTACAGCACATTGCCCGGGTTCTTTCAGAAATAGGGCAAACAAAAACAGGAAATGCCCCCGTGATTATAGGGCTGTCCGAGTTAGAAAACGAACATGTTTTACAAGATCTTATTAATCAACCCGCTTTAAAAAAATATAATTATGGAGTGGTGCACTTTAATTCTTTTGATGCACGTGGAATTGATGTCGGATTAATTTATCAGAAGAATAAATTTGCTGTTACTTATGCTCGTCCTTATCCGGTATTTATTTATGAAAAAAAAGCTAAGCGAGATTATACACGCGATATTCTACGGGTTTCCGGATATTTAGACGGAGAAAAAATTCATTTTATAGTCAATCACTGGCCTTCAAAACGAGGGGGTGAAAAAATCACTGAAAAAAAACGTGTGAAAGCTGCAGAGGTTTGTCGCTCAATAATAGAGGAAATTCAAAAAGACGACCCCAATGCTAAAATTATCATTATGGGAGACTTCAATGAAGGACCTTTTGAAGAGGGAGTAAAATCACATCTTAAAACAGTATCAGATAAACGATTAGCTAAAAAAGGATCGCTATTGTATAACGCTATGGAAAGAGCCGCAAAAAAAGGCGTTGGTACGGAGGTCTATCAAGACCATTGGTATATGCTTGACCAGCTTATCATGACACCATCGCTCCTCGATAAAGATTACACGACCTATAGATTATTTCAATATGGGATTTTTAAACCCGACTATTTAATACAAACTTCAGGAAGATATAAAGGCTATCCATTCCGTACTTATTCATTTAGTAAATATGCAGGAGGGTATTCCGATCATCTTCCAGTTTACTTATATTTAATAAAAAATCGTTAATTGAAGCCGTTTCAAAAAGTACTTTCGCAGAGGCATCGATTACAATCTGAGACCGTTGTAAAAAGCACGCTAACAAAAAAATGCTTGTATTGAGTTTGTCGAAATGCAACGCCCGATAAAAATTAAATACCGGAGCAACCTAATGGGTGTGGAGGATTTTAATTTTTTGAGAAAGAAGCAGTTTGAAGTTAGATGCTTTCCTTTTAATACTTTTTTATACATTCTGCAACGGTCTCAATCTTTACGATAAGTTGAGTTGTACAAAATAACCTTCGTTTGAGCGAACATTAAAAACGCTGCCGTCGGTAAATAAAAGATACTGACCTTTAATGCTGCCAAGCTCTTTTTCAAAATCAGGATTTTTCTTCAAGTTTACAGCGTTTACTTTTTCAGGATAACGGGTGATGGGAAAATGAAACTGATATTCTTTTATTTCTTCAGAATAATACGCTTGAACTTCCTTCGGAAGGTATTGCCTTAGTTTTTCTTTTTGTACACGAAGATCTACCTCTGGTGATGATGCAGTCAGCATTTTTCTCCACCGGGTCTTATCGGACACTTTTTCTTTTAGCGCGACTTCGGTAATTCCCGCTAAGTAACGATTAGGAGTGCGAACGAGTTCAATTACTTTTTCAGCACCTTGGTCAATCCACCGCGTGGGAATTTGTTTAACACGGGTAACGCCTACTTTTAAGTGACTTGAGACTGCGAGATAAACCAAATGAGGCTGTAATTGTAGTGCTTTTTCATATTCTAAATCCCGGTCTTCTATTCCCAGATGGGCTTTGCTCAACTCAGGCTTCATTACCCAGGGCCCAGCAGCCGGCGTTTCAAAAAAACATTTTTTACAAAACCCCTGACTAAAAATAGGCTTATCCTCATGGCAACTCAGACACTCGAACCCCACATGCTGAAAACGAACCGTACACCCTATCCATTGATTTAAATGAAGGATATGCTCTTCTAAATTCAGGAAGTAATTAATTGGGGCCCCATTTTCAACGATCATTTTTTTGATCACCCCTTCTATGATCATATATAAATTTTTAGCGCTAAGATAAGAAATTAAAGGACTCTTAAAATTTCACGACATCAAAAGAATTTTTTTATACTTCCTTTTACCTTGAATATTTTTCTAATCAAACGTTTAGGGATGTCCTGTTTACTAAATTTATCACATTTATTAACGGGAATAAGGCTCAAGTGTTCTTTCCCTTTTCCTTTATTTATTATTTTAATAGTCCCAAAGTATTCGGTTACGATAGCATATATCTCGCCAAATAAAATCTCGCCAGTTTTCAAGTTTCCTTAACGCCACAATATCGCCTTGTGAAATTATAGGTTTCATACTATCTCCTGATATGTTCACCCAGTAGTCTGAATCCTCATTAAAAGGTTCAAAATCAATATAAAAATTAGGGTTCATCGTTTGATGATGAAGAATTAAATGAAACTGTCCAATACAATCTATTATAATTAGGGTACGAGACCGTTGCAAAAAGCACTTTAGCAAAAAAATGCAACGCTCAATAAAAATTAAACACCAGAGCAACCTTTTGGGTGTGGAGGATTTTAATTTTTTGAGAAGGAAACAGTTTGAAGCTAAATACTTTCTTTTTTATACTTTTTTATGTGTGCTGCAACGGTCTCGGTACGCCTTTATTTTGGCTTAGTGTTGGCATAACATCACTTGCTATTTTGAGTTCATTGGCCCCGGCTTTATTATTTAAGACCTCTGCAAGGTAATGAAAGATAGATTAGATAAAGGAGGCTTTGAGAGTTTATGCAAGGCAAGAAAAAACGAGACCATTGCAAAAAGCACTCTAACAAAAAACGCTTGTATTGAGCACTTCGGCAAGCTCAGTAACCCCCTTTTCGAAATGCTTGTATTGAGTTTGCCGAAATGCAACGCCCGAGAACTGCAAGTCAGCGTAAGCGAGATGCTTTCTTTTTCATACTTTTTTATATGCTTTACAAGGCTTTCTTTATGCTATAAAATTTCTTATTTATCTTTGTATTAAAAGCCAGCCTGATGGAAATACCTTGTTATATCAATTCAAAAAATGTATCTCACTTTATCACCGAAGCATTAAAAGAGGATATTGGGGATGGAGACCATTCTACCTTAGCTGCCGTTCCCTCGTACGTTAAAAAAAAAGCAAGGCTCTTAATAAAAGAAGATTGCATACTAGCCGGTGTTGAAATGGCAAAGATGATTTTTCATCATTATGATGAAAATCTTCAGATAGAGGGGTTTATTCATGATGGAGAGGCGGCAAAAAAGGGACAAGAGGCTTTTCATGTAAAGGGTAGTGCACAATCTATTTTAACTACTGAGCGCTTGGTACTGAACACCATGCAGCGAATGAGCGGTATTGCGACCCATACTTATGAATTGAAAGAGCTAATAAAAGGAACGAATGCCGTATTATTGGATACTCGCAAAACCACACCGAACTTCAGAATTTGTGAAAAGTGGGCAGTTTTTATTGGCGGGGGAACTAATCACCGCTACGGACTATATGATAGAATCATCCTTAAAGATAATCATATTGACTATTGCGGAAGCATTACACAGGCAGTTAAAAAAACAAAGGGATATTTAACTCTTCATGGTAAAAAGCTAAAAATAGAAGTAGAAACCCGTAGCCTAGTAGAAGTAGAAGAAGCCTTAAAGGCCGGGGTAGATAGAATTATGTTAGATAATATGTCGCCTGAGTTGATAAAAAAGGCAGTTAAAATGATTAATAAAAAATGCGAAACCGAAGTTTCCGGGGGAGTTACAAAGGAGAATATTTTGGCTTTCGCACTATCAGGCGTAGATTATCTTTCCGTAGGCGCGCTTACCCATTCTTCCTTAAATAAAGATTTAAGCTTAAAAGCATTGTAAGTAAAATCATAGCCCATTTATAATAAAATCAAATAATTATTTAATAAAATCAAACAATTATTAACATTAATTTAACATTTGATTTCAAACTTTTAATCACTTTTGCATCAAAATAAAATATTAAATTAATCGTGATGAGAAAAAGTTTACTTTGTTTAATCGTTTTGATAGTTGGGTACACTAATTTTGTCCTCGGGCAAAGCAACATTAAAGGTACGGTGACAGACGGTGAAGGAAACCCTTTACCAGAAGCTTCCGTAACGATAAAAAGTACCGGGGCAACAGCCCTTACCGATGCGGATGGAAAATATTCCATAGAATCGCCGAATGGAACTCAGGAAATAGTAATAGAGTTTATAGGACTGGGGTCAGAAACAAGAGAAATAAACGTTACGGGAGATATAAACCTGGGGGCGGTTACCTTATCTAACGCGGTAGAGAATATCGGTGAAGTAGTCTTGATAGGAAAAGGATTGATTGACCTGGCGAAAGACCGAAAGACCCCAATAGCAGTATCAACCATTACAAAAGCAGAGATTCAGGAAAAATTTGTAGGGAATGTAGAATTCTCTGAAATCATGAAAAATATGCCTTCCGTATATGTTTCTAATCAATCGGGCGGTTTTGGCGATTCTCAAATGTTCGTAAGAGGTTTTAACCAAAGCAATACAGCCTTTTTATTAAATGGTCAGCCGATTAATGGCATGGAAGATGGAAAAATATACTGGTCTAACTGGGCTGGCTTGCCCGATATAGCCAATGCAGTTCAGGTGCAAAGGGGACTTGGCTCTTCTAAATTGGCTATTTCTTCCGTAGGAGGCACAACAAACATACTCATAAAAACAACAGAAAAAAAGCAAGGAGGTTTTGGGAGATTTTTAGTAGGAAATGACAGCTATTTTAAAGGGACGGTCTCTTATGATACTGGTATGGGTGAGAAAGGCTGGGCATTTTCCTTTCTATTAGATTATTGGCAAGCACATGCAAAATATGCTAAGGGAACCAAAGGGCAAGGGCGAAATTACTTTTTCTCTATGGGAAAAAAGTTAGGAGATCATAACTTTAACTTCCTTATTACGGGAGCACCACAATGGCACGATAAAAACTATGCTAAAAGTAAAGAATTATATGATAAGTATGGAATAAAATACAACAACAATTACGGCTTTAAGAATGGAAAATATCTAACTTTGAGGAAAAATTATTACCATAAACCCGTGATGAACCTTAACTGGGATTGGGATATATCCCATCATTCTAGTTTATCCACTGTGCTGTATGCTTCTTTTGGTAGAGGTGGAGAAACCGGCGCCTATGGCAGCGGAATAAACTATATTGATAATGGCATAGACTCAAAACTCCAAAAAGGGGCTTATACTCAAGATGGATTAATTGACTGGGATTATATAGTTGAGAAATATAATCCTAGTGTTAAATCAGGATTTAGTACGGGTCGAAACGGAACAATGTTAAGGACTTCGGTTAATAATCATGCGTGGTATGGCTCTGTAATTAATTATGAAAACACTGCCTTGAAGAACTTAACTTTTAATCTGGGGGCAGATTTTCGCTTTTATAATGGCGATCATTTCCGGCAACTGATAGACTTATTGGGGTTAAGGGGAAGAAAAGAAAAATTTAATGAAAATCCTAATTATACGGTATCTACTACCTTTAGGACTAATCCATGGTCGGCTTTATGGAACTATGCAGATAAAGATGAACGTGTAAATTATGATTATTCAGAAAATATTAATTATCAAGGCGGTTTTGGTCAAGTGGAATGGGCAAATAATCAATTTTCAGTATATTTTCAGGGAGCGGTTTCTAATCAATCATATAAAAGAGAAGATCGAGCTCATTTTGCCCAACCTAAGGAATCAAATACAACGAATAGAACGGGATATAATATTAAGGGAGGCGCATCTTATACCTTTTTGAAAGATCATTCGTTTTTTATAAACACCGGCAAATATTCACGGCAGCCTTTCTTAGATAATGTTTTTCCTAGTTATGCAGATGCTACTGAATTTGCAGACCCTAAAGTAGATAATGAAGAAATTACAGGCTTTGAGGCCGGGTATAAATATGAGACAAAAGCGCTAAAAGTTAACTTAAACGCGTATTATACAAAATGGGGAAACCGATTTCTTAGTTTCGGTGGCTCCTATTCTCAATATGAAGATGTCGCTTTTCTGTTTACCGATATTACGCAACTTCATAGGGGATTAGAATTAGATACTCATTATAAGCCATTTTTAGGCTTACTATTACGAGGTCATGCTTCTCTGGGAGATTGGAAATACGATGGCTCAACCCCCGTTAGAATAAGAAACAATGCCGACCAGGAGTTTATTGATGAAATTAATGTTGAATTAACGGATACTAAGGTGGGTGAAGCGCCGCAATTCTCTGCCGGATTAGGTACTTCTTACGATATTTTACCACATAAATTTTCTTTAGACTTAGATTGGAATTGGTACGATAACTTTTATGGTTTCGTTGATTTAAAGGATCTAACTACTGCCTCTCGAAAGGGTGAAGAATATCAATCTGAGAAATTAAACGCGTATTCCTTATTTGACTTAGGCATCACTTATAAATTTAAATTAGGCACGAATAATATGACCCTAAGAGGAAATGCGTATAATCTTTTGGATCACAAATATATCAGTCAAAAGGGTGGATACGGTTATTTTTATGGAAATGGGCTTACATGGAATTTTTCTATAAAATATACTTTCTAAGCCTTTTTGGTTCGTAAAAAATTAAGTTTAATATTTCTAATTTAGTACACTATGAGACCGTTACAAAAAGCACTCTAATAAAAAATGCTTGTATTGAGTTTGTCGAAATGCAACGCCCGATAAAAATTAACTGCAAGTCAGCGAAGCTAAACACCGGAGCAGCCTTTTGATTGTGAGGATTTAACTCTTGGTAGCTGGGCACTTCGACTAGGTTCAGTAACCACTTGTCGAAGTTTTGAGAAGGAAGCAGTTTGAAGCGAGATGCTTCCTTTTTCATCCTTTTTTATGTGTTCTGCAACGGTCTCACTATATTGATATAAAATCTAATAGAAAGTTCTTATCATGTTATTCCTTTCTTTTTTTTATCTTCTTACAGTAACTCATGACCAGTAAGATAATTAAAAGCATCGTTAAGTTATACATAAGGTCTTCAATGGGGATCTTTCCTATATGCAGATTTAAGTTTTGATTAGGATTGTACCATACCACCTCATCTTTTATAAAACTTCCTGTAAGAACTCCGTTTACGATAAAAAAGGGAATTAAAATAATGAGATAGCAAGGGTAAAACCGCTGCAAAATACTTGTGAAATATTTATATGCTATCCACAATATAAATACGGCTAAGCCATAATTGACAAATGAATACCACTTATTTGCATTGCACAGACATAAAAATGCAGATAGAGTCAACAATAGTAAAGTGATAAACCGTGTAGTTTTTAAAGACAAAACCCGTGAGGGATAAAAAGTAGTGAAGGCATGATAGATAAAAATACAGGCATAAGGAATGCATAGGAAAAATAGCCATTCTTCTATAGGAAGATAAAGCAAGGTAAGCCCGGTAAGGTATTGAGGGTTAAACCCCCAAATTTTATAATAAGTAAAGCATACATCCCAGGGGATAAAGATCAATAGCATGGTAAAAATACCTGCAGCAAAATGATTCCATTCTTTATAAAATTTGAGCCGGGGATGAAAGCTGCTTATAAACGGGATGATAAAAGAAGAAATGTCAATGAGTAGATAAGTAAATTTCATCCATAATTACTTAAAATACTTGAACGGCACCCATAACATTCCAAAACACTCACCATCTTTTTTTCCGAGATGTTTATGATGTATTTTATGCGCTCGTCTTATTCCTCTCGCGTATCGATTATCAATATTTCTAAGTATTTTAAATCGCCTATGAATAAAAATGTCATGTACTAAAAAGTAGGTCGTTCCATAAGCGAGAATACCAATGCCTATGGGTAATCCTGCCCAAAAGTCTGCGTACTTCCAAAGCAAGAAACAACCGATGCTTATAACGGCATAAAATAGAAAAAAAGCATCATTTCGTTCAAACCAGGAATCGTGATCTTTTCGATGGTGGTCTTTGTGCAGCATCCATAAGAAGCCGTGCATGATATACTTATGCGTAAACCATGCCATGCCTTCCATGCCGCAGAAAGTGATTAAAAAAACGATAATCCATAAGAATATTTTCATGTTAATATATATTTAAAGTGTTAATTTTAATTTAAAGTGGATCCACGTACGTAAAAAAAGAATAATTTTTTCGTAATGAGGCACGCGAATACGCCGGTGTTGAATTTTTGAAGGAGAGGCTTTTTTTAATTTATGAAGCAATCGGGTGTAATATCTATAGGCTACAAATACACCAAATTTAGCCTCCGCAGGTAATTGTGTAATTCCTCGATAGGCTTTTTTAAAATCGCTTTCTATCTCTGCAATGATTGTATTTTTAGCCTCTTCTGTTAGATCGTTTAAATCTATGTTAGGGAAATAAGATCGGTTCAGGTCTTTAAAGTCTGCGTTTATATCTCTTAAAAAATTCACTTTTTGAAAGGCAGAACCCAGCGCCATAGCAGACTCTTTAAGTTTGAGATATCTTTGCGCATCTCCCTGAACAAAAACTTTTAAACACATGAGCCCTACTACATCTGCAGACCCATAAATATAGGTTTTATACTCATCATAGGTATGATAATTTTTTTTGTATAAATCCTGACGCATGCTTTTCATAAATGATGTTATGAGGCACTCCGTTATGTTAAACTTTAAAACTGTGTGCTGAAAAGCATTTAAAATAGGATTTATACTTATTTTTTGAGTTAACGCCTGCTGTAAATCTTCTTCAAGCCGGTTAAACAGGTAATATTTGTCGTATTTATGAAAGGAATCAACAATTTCATCAACCAATCGTACAAATCCGTAAATATTATAAATATGAGGTCTGATTCGAGGTGCCAGCATTTTTACTGCCAACGAAAAAGAAGTGCTATATTGCTTTGTGATAATAATAGTACAACGATTAGAAACTATGTCAAAATTATATTTCATATCTATGCGATTTTATATTGATTTTGAACAAGTTCTGCAACCAGTTTCCCCGAAATTAGTGCAGGAGGAACGCCTGGCCCCGGCACGGTTAGCTGGCCGGTAAAAAAAAGATTTTTTACTTTTTTACTTTTTAACTTGGGTCTAAAGAAAGCGGTTTGAAATAATGTATTTGCTAAGCCATAGGCATTTCCTTTATAGGAATTATACTTTTTTATAAAATCATTTATAGAAAAGGATTTGCTGAAGATAATATTATTTTTAATACTTTGTGAGGTGAGATGCTCAAAACGAGTAATAATTTTATCAAAATAAAGTGCTCTTAGTGTGTCGTTGTCTTCTAATCCGGGGGATAGAGGAATTAAAAAAATTCCTGCTTCGTTTCCTTCAGGTGCCGCCGTTATATCCGTCATAGATGGAAAACTGGCGTAAAATAACGGTGCTTCAGGCCACTTTGGATCATCATAAATGGCATGGGCATGCGCTTCAAAATCTACATCAAAAAACAGGGTATGATGAGCCAGGTTTTGTAATTTTTTATTAATTCCAACATAAAAAATAAGGGCAGAAGGGGATAAGACTTTCTTATCCCAATAGCGTTCACTGTAACTTCTATGTGCCTTTGTAAGCAATTGTTCCGTATGATGATAATCAGCACCGCTAACAATGATATCTGCATCAAATTTCCCTCGGTTAGTGTTTATGCCTATTGCCTTATTTTGTTCTGTTATAATGCTATTTACTGTGGTATCAGTAAGAATACTAACGCCTAGTTGAGAGGCTAATGCTGCCATAGCTTCCACAACACTGTACATTCCCTTTTTCGGATACCAGGTACCTAAGCCAAAGTCAGCATAATTCATGAAGTTATAAAAAGAAGGGGTGTTGGATGGGCGTGCACCTAAGAACAGTATCGGGAATTCTAAAATTTGTACAAGACGCTTATTCTTAAAATATTTTCCTACCTCCTGTTTTATACTCCTTACAAATTGCCCCATTTTTTTCATGGTTGTATAATTTATAAGTTCCAAGGGAGATACGCCGGGTTTATAGACTAAGTCTCTAATCGCAATATTATAATTTTCCTTGGCCTTGGAAATAAATTTTTTGAGTTTTTCAGCGCTTCCAGGTTCTTCTTTTTCAAAGGTGTCTAAAATAACTTCCAGACCGTTTCCGATTGAAATGTAATCTTCCTTTCCAAAATATACATAATAAGCCGGGTCAAGTTGTTGCAATTCGTAAAAGTCTGAAGGCTTAGTGTCAAAGTCTGCAAAAAAACGTTCAAAAACATCAGGCATCCAATACCATGTTGGCCCCATATCAAAGGTAAATCCACTACGTTTAAATTGGCAGGCTCTCCCTCCGGCAGTATTGTTTTTCTCAAATATGCTGACTTGATGCCCTTGTTTTGCCAAATAACAGGCTGCTGAAAGCGAAGAAAACCCTGACCCTATAACAATAACTCGTTTTTTCATAATTTTAATTATTCTCAATCTGCCTGCTGATTGGATAAGCCGTAAATTCCTATTCAGATAGTACCAAGCAAATATATGATAAAAATTTAGATGATTGAAAGTACTGTTTAGAGCCCTGAGGCCGTTGCAGAACATATAAAAAAGAATGAGTACTAAAGTATTTAGCTTCTCTGACTTGCAGTTAACTTCAGACTGCTTCCTTACTTCGACAAGTGATTACTGCGCCTGTCGAAGTGCTCAGCAACCTAAATAACCCATCATAACTCGGACTGCCTGTCGCACTTTTCCCCTTATTATAATGGTCATCTATTATTTTACTTATTTTTTCCCAGTCTAATAAACGGTTTAACTCAGTGAAAAAAGACTTTTTTATCTTTCTTGTGCGTAAATCACAAATACTATCAGCTAAGGTAGGATGATGATATATTTTCATGCCATAAATATACTATCTTTTTAAATAAAATAGCAGCGTAGTATCACCTTTTTTTATATCTAATCTTATTACCTTGCAACGGTCTTTATTTACAAAGGTAATCATTATAAGAAACCTTTGCAAAAAGTACTCCATCAGTTACAAGTCAGCGAATCTAAAAGCATCACTTTATGATTTTTCACTGACAAATAGACAGCATGAAAGAAGTGGCAGATTTTTTGAAATGAATAGAGATAACAAAAATTTTTCTACATGGGGAATAAGGAGAATGAAATTATAAGCAACGAAAAAAAAGATAAGACCATAAAAAATAAGGAAAATCTGGGTAGAGAATCAGAAGAATTAATAAACGAAAGTTTAGAAACTGAAACAGATAAAATACAATTATTAGAGACACAGTTAAAAGAGGAAAAAAATAAATTTTTGCGCCTTTTTGCTGAGTTTGAAAACTATAAGAAACGTACCCAGAAAGAGCGTGTAGATTTGTTTAAAACGGCTAATCAGGAAGTTCTTAGTTCAATGTTGCCGGTTTGTGATGACTTTGAAAGAGCCATAGAAAATATTCGTAAGACAGCAGAGACAGATAAAAATTTTATTGAAGGAATTGAATTGATACAGCATAAGTTATATTCAACTCTTGAGGGGAAGGGATTATCAAAAATTAAAATAAAAGAAAGTGATGATTTTAATACAGATTTTCATGAGGCAGTTACACAGATTCCCGCTCCGGATGAAAGCCTAAAAGGAAAAATAATAGATGTCATAGAACCGGGATATACACTAAATAATAAGGTTATTCGGTTTGCAAAAGTCGTAGTTGGAAAGTAATATCATCCAGGTGACTTTAATAGTTTAAATGAAATGTATGGAAAAAAGAGATTACTATGAAGTTTTAGGTGTTTCTAAAGGGGCTTCAGCCGCTGAAATAAAAAAGGCGTATAGAAAACTGGCGATTAAATATCATCCGGATAGGAACCCCGGCAATAAGGATACAGAAGCAAAATTTAAAGAAGCGGCTGAAGCCTATGAGGTGTTAAGCGATGAGAATAAGCGCGCACGATATGATCAATTGGGTCATGCAGGAATGGCAGGTGCTGCAGGAGGTTTTAGCGGTGGCGGAATGAACATGGAAGATATTTTTTCTCAATTTGGTGATATTTTTGGAAGCGCTTTTGGCGGCGGAGGGAATGGAACAGGTCACAGGCGAATGAGGGGGCAGGATTTGCGAATCAAAATAAAATTAACCCTTGCAGAGATTGCTAACGGGGTAGAGAAAAAAGTAAAAGTTACCCGATTCAAAGCAGCTGCCGGGGCTACCTATAAAACCTGCCCTGCATGTAAGGGAACAGGCCAGCAAATTCGAATAAAAAATACCATACTCGGGCAGATGCAAACGTCTGTTATTTGTCCAGTTTGTGGAGGAAGCGGAAAAGTTGCCGATAAAATTCCCCCGGGGGCTAATAATAAAGGACTTAAAAGAGAAGAAGATAAAATATCGATTAAAATTCCGCCCGGCGTATCCGATGGCGTGCAGCTAAAAGTTACCGGTAAAGGAAATGAAGCCCCTATGGATGGGATTCCCGGTGATTTATTAGTATTAATTGAAGAAATTCCGAGTAAAGAATTTAATCGAGACGGAAATAATCTGCACTATGATCTGTATATTTCTTTTGCCGAAGCAGCACTTGGTGTTAGCAAAGAAGTTCCGACAGTAAATGGGCGGGTAAGAATAAAAATAGACCCCGGAACACAATCGGGCAAGACGCTGCGGATCGCTAAAAAAGGATTGCCTAGTTTAGACTACTATGGTAAAGGTGATTTGCTTATTCATATCAATGTATGGACTCCCCAGGAATTAACTAAAGAACAAAGAATATTCTTTGAACGTATGAAAGAGGATTCGAACTTTGAACCCCAGCCACATGAAGAGAAATCGTTTTTTGATAAAGTAAAGGAAATGTTTTCGTGAAGGAGTAACCTTTTGGCTGTGAAGATTGAGACCTTTAGCTTACGCTGACTTTAGCCTTACTGACTTTCAGTCCAGTTGCGCAAAGCACTTTAGCAAAAAATACGGCGCTTGAAGAAAATTAATTGTAAGTCAGCGAAGCTAAACACCGCAGCAACCTTATGGGTGTGGAGGATTTTATTTTTTTGAGAAGGGCGCCGTTTAAAGCTAAATGCTTCTGTAGGTATAGATATTTTATGTATTCTGCAACTGCAAGTCAGCACAAGCTAATGGTCTTAAATTTCATAAGTAATTGGTTGTGCCGGCTGATTTCATACAAACAACTCATTGATCTTACTTTTCCATTCCTCTTCAAATACCACTTGAAATTGTATCTTTTTATCCAGAAAATCTAAATCTAATTCTTTCCATGCTTTTTTTGTTCCTAGTTTACTGAATAATTCAAATACATCCTGCTTATATTTTGTATCTTCATTTTTCAAATGCATCCCTTTGGTTTCAAGTACATAAATATTTCCATAATCGGTTTTATCTTCCGTATTCATTTCAGAGGCAATAAAGTCTGGATAGATTTTATTCTTTTTCCATCCTTGAATATGATAATCCTGCTTTGATATATTTCTATACCACCAAAGCAGTTTTTCTTGTCTGTCAAGGTAAAGGGCAACTGATTTCTCAAGTTCATTGAGTGGTTCTTCGGGTACATAATCAAACAAACTTCTTTGAACGGGGGCATTATCCTCTCTAACAAGTTGCTTGCTACTCTTTACTTTTATCCGGCTTGGGATTTTAAACCCGCCTTTATTCGTTATCAAAAAGAAATGCAGTTTTTTAGTCTCTATCAATTTTTTAAAAACTTTTTCAGCAGCTCTGTCTCTTTCTTTTTCAAGATGCTTTTTCAATTCTTCAATAATGAAAATAAAGTTTGCCGATACGATGTCGGGGCCATATTTTTCTGCAAAGCGTTTGATTACTTTTTTCCCTGTCTTCATTCCAATCCACGGATTAGGAATCATGTCCATAATTTGCTTTGTAAGAAAACAAGGGTCAATTTTTAGCTTCTCTATGGTTTCATACCGTTCTTTTTCTTCTATACGTTTCTCTTCTTTATCACAATCAGATAACCCGACAATCAATTCCTGTTCTTTTTCTCTGAGGGATGAGAGCGGTAATTCAAATAGGGGTTCTATATCAAAACTTTCATAATTTATCCGGCTTAAAATATCTGATTCAAAGTTGATATCGCGCCAGTTTTCTCTCTCTTGAATTACAAACTTTGGAAGGTAAATTTTGCCTTCAAAATTTTTAAACTTCTTACGGTACTGTACGATTCTCTCTTTTGGTGTACTCGTACTAGAATTATCATCACTATCAATAGACATTCTGCCTGCAATATCTCCCAATCCTTCTTTTTCTAGATTTGATTTAATGCTTTTTACCAAGTCGGCTGCTTTTTGACGAAAAGTATATACATAACATTCGTCTAATACTTTAATTTTTGTTTTTTGTGCATAGGGCTGCCTTAAAATTCTTCCTATCAACTGTGTTATTCCGGTTTGAGAACCTGCGTTAGTTAAAATCGTGAGGATATAAGCAAACGAGCAGTCCCAGCCTTCCTGCAAAGCCTGTTTAGTAATGATAAACCTTACAGGGCAGGCTTTATCTAATAAGTTTATCCCCTCAATATCGTCTTTATCACTACTTTTTATCGCCGTCTGTTCTTCGGGAATGTTACAGGTTTTTATTAAAAATTCTTTCACCTCCTCAGAATGAATAAATCTTGCCCCGCGCTGGTCTTTTCCTGTTCGTTCGACCTGTATTAAATGAATTGGCCGGATGTATCTGCCGGTATTTTGTTCGTACTCTCTAGCAGCATTTTCAAGTTGTCCGCGTTTTTCTACGGCACGAAGCAGGGTATCTTTCCAATCAAAACTAACTTTATTTATCAAGTGAATATTTAGTTTTATCATTTCTTCTTCGTCTAATTCTTTTCCGGTAATATTAATCAGCGTATTGGCTTCTTTGGGCGGGGTAGCTGAAAGTTCAAGAATGAGGGAAGGATTGAAATTTCTGATGGTCTCTCTTGCTCCTGCACTATACGCTTTATGTCCTTCATCAATAATTATAATCGGCTTCAACAGACGCATTGTATTGCCTAAGGAGGTTTTGGGCTGGCTTAAACGGGCAATTCCTGAAAACTGCTCATCCTCCATCCCCAATGAGGTAAAACAGTCAAGGTTTGGGAACTGTTCTATGAGTGCTGCGTTTTCGTTATCACTATCCTCTGCCGGGAAAAAGCCCGCGAAACCGCCTGCATCCTGAAATATTTTAAGCGTTTCTTTATTCTTACGGTTGGCAGAGGGCAGCATCAGCATTAAAATAACAAGATTTTCTTTTACCTCCCATGGTTTAAACGGGTCTGTTTTTTCTTTTATCAGCACCCTGCCGCCGCTTGAAATATCTAATACCTGGCGATATGGATGGGCTCTATTTTTAAGATTTTCAAGGGTCTGCCGGTAGATTTGTGCCGTAGGAACAATCCATAACACCAGCCCGGTCTGCTTCCTTAAATAGGTTTTATTTATCAAGTCTATTGCATGACAGGCGAGCAGCGTTTTTCCGCCTCCTGTGGGCACCTTTAGATAGCATTCGGGTATAGGTTCGTTAATGCCATTTCTGTTGGAATGGTAAGTGCCTCCAGCCGTTTTATTCCATGCCTCTCTTGGAAAATCTATAAATTTTGCATAATCAGGGTTCATTTTAAGCATTTTAACATAGGCTTTTCTCTCTTCGTCAAGTGAAGATAGGAAGGCTTTGAGCCGTTCTAATACTTTTATTTGATAATCTTTGAGTTCCATTTAGTTAGTTCTCTAGTGGTTAGTTGTAAGTGCTCGAATTAGACCGTGAATCATTTTTGAAATTTCGTTCCCTTGTTCAATTAATTTATTTTTAGAATTAACATCTATATAATTAAGCCGCTCTGCAAGATAAAGCATTGATTTTACTTCACTGCGAGAACTTATCGAAAAGAATAAAAACCTGCGAAAATCAGCATTAGTTCACCTGTCAAAACCTTCTGCAATGTTATTTGAAACCGATACAGAAGCACGGCATATTTGTTCTCTAAACCCAAAATCTTTATGATTCCTAAATATTTTATATATGTCTTCTGCAAAATCCTGTGCTTTCTGCCATGCAATAATATCTTCAAATTTCCGTATCGTCATACTTATAACTTACCATTAACCAACAAACTTACAACTATCTAACGTTTTAACTTATAGATTTCAAAAGGCAGCTGGCTAAACTCAATTCTTAGATCGGTTAAGGTGTGCCGATCGACAAACTTAGCTGGTGCAAATACCAAACGGGTTTTTCCCTTATGCGCTCCCAATGCCTTTGCCCGCTCAAGGGTTAAAGCAGTGGATTTTAAATAGTCCATATCCGGCTGATAGAACAGGTAGACTTCATATGCGCGGCTTGTGCCGATATAATGCGTTTTTTCATTGATTTGGCTGGGGTCAAATTCTTCGCCGGTGGCGGTATAGAAAAGATACCTTGCAAAATCTTTATAGCTCGGTAGGCGGTCTCCCTCGAGAATATTTTCCATTTCTATGGGGCTGCCCAATTCAAAATAGCTAAACGTTCCGCCGGTGCCTTCTTTAAAATTCTTTGAGGCAGGTACGCCCTTAATAACACGTCTTACCCTCTCGGCGGTAATATCGTTGGCATAGTCTTCCATTTCCACCAAGATAAACCTGCGGCTGCCGCCGTCTTCTCTATTTAAATCAAGCACCGCATGGGCAGTAGTGCCCGAACCGGCAAAACTGTCAAGGATAAGATCGTTTTTTTGGGTGGTAATTTTTAAGATTTGATTTATTAAATTTCTTGGTTTAGGAGTTTCAAAAGGAAATTCAACATCATTAAAAAGTTCTTTTAATTCTTTTCTTGCATCCTGATTGTGCCCGACCTCTTTATAAAACCAAATAGATAATGGAACAACACCGTGTTTTACCTCAGACAAAAAACGTTTGATCTGTGGAACAGCATCTTCATTTTTACCAAAATAGATTCGATTCTCTTTCACTAATTTTTTATAATTTTCTTTTGAAGTTCTCCAGCACCTTCCCTGTGGAGGATTTACAACTCTTCCCGAGGGAGTTTTTATAGTATAGTCATAATCTTTAGAATAAGTTTTTACAGAAAAATCACTAGGTTTCCAATCGCCTCTAGAATCGTTATCAGGATTAGAATATCTTTTATTCATTTCTTCTGTTCGTTCTAAAAGATTTCTTTGCCAGCCATTTTTTATATCCCCTTGCACTTTATTCTTTGCGTAGCAGATTATAAAATCGTGCATATCAGAAAAATACTTAGCGTCATTTTGAGGGCTATACTTTTTTTGCCAAATTATATTTTGAACAAAATTCTGCTCTCCAAAAATTTCATCTAACAAACTTCTTAAATGATGCTGTTCATTATCATCAATGGAAATAAAAATTGCGCCGTCTTCTGCCAGCAGTTCGTGGAGCAGTTTTAGCCGGGGCATCATCATGCAGAGCCATTTGTCATGCCGGGTTAAGTCGTCTTTATCTACTGCTTTATTAACCACTCGCGCATCATCGGGCTGTTTACCTTATCGTTATATACCCAGCCCTCATTACCGGTGTTATAGGGCGGGTCAATATAAATGCACTTTACTTTTCCTGCATACACGGGCAAAAGCGCCTTGAGGGCTTTTAGGTTATCGCCCTGCACAATTAAATTATCGTGCAGCGACACCCTGTCGGTAAGGCTTTTCTCTTTTCTGGGCACTAATTGATGATACTTCACCGCCAAATGATGGTTGTGTATAAAGGATTTTCCTTTGAATTCTAGGGTGGGCATATCGTTATTTTTTAGTAATTATTTTTTAGTTTACTTTAATTTTTGCTTTTGCGCTTCTAAAAGTAAATAAAACCCATTGGCATAAGATCTATGAGTTTAATAGCTTTTGTTTTTTCAAATCAAACTCTTCTTGGCTGATTACGCCTTCATCTAATAATTTTTTAAGTTTAAGTAATGGGTTTAAATTATCTTCTGTTTCTTTTACAGTTTCATTTTCAGGTGAATTTACTACTATAGTTTCCTCTGGCTTTGTATTTCCTAAACTCCAAACTAATGCAAGTACCCATCCAAGAAAAGTCCATCCAAGAAAAAAATTAAAAACTCCGATGGCTATTGTGTTTGGATGTTTTCTATTATCGGCAATGATTGTAGGCAAGAAATATACCAATAAACCAGCTATTAATGCTATTAATAAAAATAACGATCCCATTTCATTAAGTTTAAATAGGTATAAAAAAGTTTTGTCATTTCTTAAAGTCTAACCCTTCAAAGAGTTTTATTTGATTATCCGATTATTTTTTATTTATTCAAGCCGATGCCTATATTTTCGAAAGCCTTAGCATGTTTTACCCCAAACCCTTATAGGTTTTGCCTAATTCTCCTTGATAAGTTGCTCAACTCTCCTTGACAAGTTGTTCAACTCCCCTTGATAAGTTGTTCAACTCCCCTTGATAAGTTGTTCAACTCTCCTTGACAAGTTGCTCAACTCTCCTTGACAAGTTGTTCAACTCTCTTTGACAAGTTGTTCAACTCTCCTTGATAAGTTGCTTAACATGCCATGGCAAATTACTTACTTCTCCTATGGAGAATTTCTCTAAGGTGCTTTGAAATTTATTTTACCTTTTCTTTGGGTGCATTTTCCATGGCTCCAAGGATGCGCTTACCGGCACGGTAATTCACCTTTAGCTTTTTAATATTTGCTGCACTCACCTCTTTTTCTGTGTCTGAAGGATGGCTTGATAGCGAGGGATACAATGAGCCCAGACGCTCAAAACGCACGATTTTTCCTTCTGCCAGCTTATTTTGCACTTCGTTCTCTAAGGCAATGATGACACCGTAAATATCGGGTTCAGACAGGGCACTAAACTTTTCAATTTCTTTAACGATTTCTTCTAACGAAGCCTCCCCATCTATCACCATCTTGGCATACCATTTTTTAGGGGCTTTGAGGTCTCTGGGGTTTCCTATGGCTGCTGCTTTGTATTTCATAACGTTGCTGTTTTATAAATTTTGAAGTAAAGGTAAGTATTTTTTTGTGTGCGGCTACATAGGGATGACTAGCCCCCTTTGCTTTTAGTTAACGCTGACTTGCAGTTCTATATTTTTCAAGGGGATTAAATAGCAAAAATTTCCTCTACTTTTTCATATCGGTAAGCAAAAATCTTCTTCACCCTCTGCTGCACGCTGCTGCCGGCAAATAACCTGCCGAATAAGCCCATTGGTAATTTATACGTTACGATATCACGCATTTCTACTTTATGATTGTTTAATACGGTAAAGTGATGCTCATGGTGCCATATTTTATAAGGTCCACAGCGCTGTTCATCCACAAAAAAAGACTTGGGTTTCACATGAGTAATTTCTGTAACCCAAGAGCATACGATACGAGGTAAAATTTCTATTTTATAAGAAATAATCTGCCCTGGATACATCTTCCGATCAATGGCGCAAGTAATTTTAAAGTTCATATCCTTCGGAGTAAGATGATTCAAGTTTTCAGGCTTAGAGAAGTACTGCCAAACTTCTTCTATACCTGCCTGAATAATTTGCTTTGAATATAATTGATAAATACCCGATTGATAAAGGATTTTAATCATTTGACTTCATTTTAAAATTAATAATCTACTTGAATATTTTCAATCTTAAAGACCTTTAGCTACGCTGACTTGCAGTTTGTTTCAAACGGCGTACTTCTCAAAAAATTAAAATCCTCCCCACCCATTAGACTGCCTCCAGTGCCTTGCTTACCATGATTTGTAGTTCTATCTTTTTTAAAGAATTCAAATCGTGAAAAAACTTATTAACAAAAACATAAAAGTTTTCAACAAAATGAATTTTGTATTCCTTTAATTTCAATATAAATTAGTATAAATAGACAATAATTATAAAAAAATTATTTTAATTAAACAAAAAATTAAATAATTAGATTTATAACGTCTTATTTATGAGGTTTTTATATGAATAAATTAAAAAGTAAATTGCTTGCAATAATAATTAAAATTTTTGTATCATGAAAAAAATAAACATTAGAAGAAAAAAGATTCTATGGAATTAGCAAAAGTTGTCGCATAGCAATATTCGCTTTATGTGTATTAAGCAGTGCTTGGAGTTGTAGTAATGATCAGAGAGATTATAACAACAGTACTGATAATCAGGAAAGTTTGATAAAGTCGTTAAATGATGATTTAAAATCTTTTAATATTACTTATCAAAAAGTTATCAATAGCAGTCAAAAACAAAGAAATAATAGTTTTTTAAATGATTTTTGGGATGATTTAGGAACTGTTCTTACTGTTGCGGGGGCAGATATTGTAGGTGCAGGCATGGGGGTTTGGGCATCTAAAGAAATAGCAGGAACTGTCGGATTAGCTACAGGTGGTGCAGGTGGTGCAGCTGTTTGTATTGCAGGTGGAGTCATCGCGGGAGCAGGGGCAAGTGTAGGAACAGTAAGGCACTTATCATCCGAAAATATTGATGGGTTTATATCTCAAGGGATATCTCATAGAACTACTATTGCACAATTGGATATTGAATATCCTAAAGAATATAATTATTTAAAAAATGTTGGAAAAGAACATAATGTAATGGTGATCAATTTAATGGAAGGTAAAAGAGATAGCGAATATAAATTCAAAAATCCTACTGTAGAAAGTGTATTGAATTCGAAATGGATGAAGGATATGAATATAGAAATAAAAAGTGAAGTAGCAAAATATGTAAATAATGGATTAAACATAGATCAGCTAACTGAATCAGTTTGTGAAAAAGGGTATATAACAAAAAATATGGCATTAGTATATAATCTATTTTTTAACATTTATAATCGTTCAAGAAATAAAAAAAATATTGAAAATATTATTAACTATTATATGAAAATGGTTACAAAAACAAAAATATTAACGCCAAAAGAAAAAGAAGCCTTAATAGCTTCCCTCTCTGTGGCTTCTGAAAGCCCTTTTTATTGGTTAAATCAAGAAGCATCTGAAAAATGAAACTACTAAAGAGGGATAGTACGCCTAAAAGCCCGAATGATAAATTGATAGTTGATTTATTTCTTTTTAGGCTTAAAATGTATCGAGATGAAAGAACACTGTTTTTTATTTTCCCTGTCTGTACTTATTTCTACTATTTAATCGGTTTTTTTAAATTTCCAAGCCAAGGAGAAAGATATTACGAGATTCACATGGCAGCCTGTGTTGTAAATATGTTAGTTATTATCATTCTTTTTGTTGTACCCATAATAACCATTTTTAAAAGAAATTTGTATAAACAAAAAAGACTTAAATAAAACAAAAAATTAAATAATTAGATTTATAAAGTCTTATTTATAAGGTTTTTATATGAATAAATTAAAACGTAAATTGCTTGCAATAATAATTAAAAATTTTGTATCATGAAAAGAAAAAAGAACATTAGAAGAAAAAGATTCTATGGAATTAGCAAAAGTTGTCGCATAGTATTATTGGTATTGTGTATATTAACCAGTGCTTGGAGTTGCAAAGAAGATGAAGAAAATAGTAAAATAAATTTAAATGCAACAAAAAGTATGATACCGACCATTTCCCCAAAAGGATTTAAAATTGCCGATAATCCAGCTGAATTAAAAGAAGTGTTGAATATAAGTGGAGAATCTGAGATTGCAAAAATAGAGTATATGGAAAATGAATTTTCTCATGCAGCTTTTATTTATTTTACCCAAGGAGGAGTCAAAAAGAATATGGTTTTAGCCAGCGGAAAAATAGGATTTGAAGCCAATAGCGTAGTCTTATATGAAGGAAAAACATTATTTGAAACGAGTAACGGAGCTAGCGCAAAAATTTCTCGTTTTCAAGAGCCTACAACTATGAGAATAAGATGTAGTGATTGTGGTGGTTGCCGAGTGCAAGGTACAATGGATATGCAAAGTAAAAAAATGACTTTTGGGTGTTCTGAACCTTGTTGTAGTTTATATATAGCGCAACTTTAAGTTCAATAAATTTTTATGAAACTTTATATCCAGTTTAGTAAAGCAATAATTTGTAAATCCATTGTAGATATGCGATGATACGAAAGAAAAAGAAGATTTGTTAAATCGTATTAAAGGGTTAATTAGGGATATTAAAATGGAAATTAGCCTCTCAAATAAAGAGCGAGTGCAGTTATTAACACAAGCAAGGACATTAGAAGCGATAATAGATTGGATTGAGAAAATTATAAAAACAAATACTCCAAACATTTACACACCTTTTGCAAATAGCGAATCAATGAGTTGGCAATGTGCGGTATCAATTATCGGAAATGCTGCGGCTACTATTGGATTAGCTGCTTGCGCAGAAACAGCAGGTATCGGTTGTGCAGCAGCGGCAGTTGGAAAAATCGCAAGCCTCGTTCTTACCGTTGACACTTGTGAAGAATCACAAGAAGAAAGAAAAAATAGAATAAATCAGTTAATAAGAAAAATTAGTCATGATTAAAGGGAAAAAAACTAATACATTTTTTTTCACTCTTTGCATGCTGCTAAGTGTTACTTTTTTATTAAAGGTATTGATGTTTCCTACTCAAAGACCGATAGGTTTTTCTGATTGTATTACTTTTGGAGCCGTTTTTGCCCAGATCGCTATAGCACTTAACTTTTACACCCTGCTTAGCAAGTATGTAAAATTAAGAAATAGTGCCCAAAAAAAGTTTTTTTACATCCTTATTCCTTTTATGTTATTCTGGTATACAGTTGATGTTTTTGGGATTTCTATTTATCTTATGTTTTTTGAAGAGAATTTTTCAAGATTGTTAAAAGAAGTTTTTGCCAAATTATTTGTTTTTTTCTATTCTGCTTTTATTGTATACTATTCTTATGTTGTTTTTAGAACAAACTATAAAGCATATCAAAGAAAAAAGACTAAATCTAAAACACTAACACTATGAAAACAAAAAAGAACATTAGAAGGAAAAAAATCAATTGATAATCTTTAAATCCATAAAAAAATGAGTAATTTTAATAAGTTCATTAATCGGCTAGGTTTTATAGGCTCATCTATTTTAGTGTTCACAGGCAGTTATTTTTTTATAACGGGCGAGAAGAGAATAGCACGTGTTTTATTTATTGCAGCAATAGTAACCTATGCACTATCGTTATTTTTTAATGCGCATAGAACTCCCATTTCCTTTAATAAGATAATTAAAGTGAAAACCTTTATAGGTTCATTGATGTCAGTTTGTATTGGCAGCTATTTTTTTATAATGAATGAATATAAATTGGCTAGTTTATTTTTTATTGCAGCTATTGTACAATATGCGCTTTCCTCATTTTTTAAAAAGCGAGAGGAAATTAAAGAAGTAAAAAACAACGAAAATGATCAGCTCTAAAAATATGTGCAATAAAATTAAATACTATAAAAACTGAGAGAAAATGTGATGTAATAGGTGCAGCAGAAGATGCTGTCTGCTCATGTGTTGCTCTTGCAATTCCCGGCGCCCAACCCGCTTGGGAAGCAATCATCGCTGGTTGGGCTGGAGCAGAAAGTGTGGCTTCTGCTCTCGATCAAATTTGGGAGCATTACTGTTGTGGATGTGATACTAAGCAAGAAAAAGAAGATCATGAAAAAGAACACACACACCCTTGATAAAAAAACTTGGATTAATATAGTTTGTCTGGCGATAGGCCTTTCTAGTGCGAATATGATATATGGTTTGCTCCAAGGCGAATATGAGGATCATGGTGTATCTTCCGGCAATATCGTTGGCTCTATTGGAGGAATAGGAGTATTCATTTTAGTGGCTTATTTGTTCTATCGTTATCGTATTTTTAACTATCATGTAGACTCATCTGCTTTACGACATAAATGGTTTGCTGCTATTCCTCCTTTGTTTATCATTTGCTCGCTATTGTTAGGGCATTATATTTATCCTAAGTTATGGGATTGTGTAGTTATAGGTTTAATTGCGGGCGTTGTTAGCCTTCTCTTACAGGGTTTGATTTTTCTATTTGAAAAGGTTTTAAAAATGAACAAGGTGTCTTGATTATCTTTATAGTCAGCCAGTGAAGCTAATAAAATACTATGCCCGACAAAAATTAAACCCCGGAGTAACCTTTTTGCTGTGAGGGGTTTAATACTCGGAAGTTGAGTTTATAAAAGCAACCTCCTTTTTGGTTTTTGCTGTATTTTGTCTATTATGCCGAGAACGACCCTTCATCAACCATTTGCTGGAAAAAGTCATTCATTGTTTCTGATAAAGAGCGATATTGCATGCCAAGCTCTCTTACACTTTTCAGATTATCTCCAATCCATGGATGCCCGATATTTTTAGAGATAAATTTTCTTGTCATGCTGGAGTCCATTATGGGTCCAACAAGCCATACAAGAAATTTAGGCAATGTTTTTCTTGGAATCGGATATTTATCTCCGAAACGAGGCAGCAGCAACTTAGCCATTTCAGGCAAACTTGTGTTTTGACCGGAGGTGATATAACGTCCTTTGGCTTCAGGCGTGTAGGCAGCAGCAATATGTGCTTTTGCAACATCACGTACATCTACAACACCAAAGCCCCAATCCGGAACACCCCCTTTCATTTTACCATCACCCATCTGACGGATAAAGTTTAAACTTTCCGATGTTCCTTTTGGATTTAGAGCCGGTCCCATAATAAGTGAAGGGTTGATGGTAATCATGTCCCACTGGCTTTGAGCATCGGCAATGCTCCATGCCTCTTTCTCAGCCTCTGTTTTAGAAAAGGAATACGGATTATGTTTTAGAGAAGAAGAGGTATTCCAAATATCTTCTGTAAAAATACCGAGAGGTGTCTTTTTCAAGTCCGCATTATCACCGTAAATGGCAGCACAGCTACTGGTGACGATAACACGTTTTATAGATGGAGTCTTAGTTGCTTGTGTCAAAACATTACGCGTGCCCAATTTTGCCGGTTCTACCAACTCTTTCTGCGGGTCTTTAACATTGATAATAAAGGGCGAAGCGGTATGAAAGACCAATTCACAACCTGCCATCGCCTCGGCATAAGATCCTTCTTTTAGCAAGTCTGATTTGAAATATTTTATTTCTCCTTTAGCATTAGCTGCCAGTTTATTCAGGTGAGCGAGCTTATCTTCATTATCAGGATTTCTTACGGCTGCATGGATAACCAACCCTTCATCAAGAAGTTTTTTTACTAACCAACTCGCTACATATCCTGTAGCGCCGGTAACCATTACCGGTTTTGTTTTATTTATTTTTGTCATTCTGTCAGTTGTTTATTATTTTAATATTCGTAGTTGATGTAAAATTTATTGTTTAGCCCCATGTTTATATTTAAGCACGCAGTACGGTAACCCAACTCCATGGAACTTTACAAAAGTAAGTAAAAATTTATAAAGATAGCGCCCTTTCGCTGATGCTGATTTATCTTTCTCGGGCGTTGTATTATTGTATAGTGTTTTTTTGCAACTGCAAGTCAGCGTAAGTTAAAAGGGATCTTGAAGTATTCAAAAAAATGTTAATAGGTTAACAACCGAAAGCAAAAAATCGCTTTACCTGCTTTTGGTTGCGCATTGCAGGAAGTGGATGATTGTAATAAGTGAGGAACGGGCGAATAAAAAGAACCTATTGTAAGCAAATAGCTGTGCGTAGGAATATTTTTTTTATTCATCAATTGATGGTATTACTTTAACTTCTTTACAAAAATCTGAAAACTTTGAGTGTGTTTTATTATCCCATAAAATAATTCTGTTCAGGTTCAACTTACCAATAACAGGTTTATAAACATCTAATGTATTATCAAACAATGCAATTATTAATATACTTGATGTACGAGACAATATAGTGTACACAAGTTCATAAACTTCTTTTTTGTGTTCAATATGGGCTCTTGTTGACCAAATGATACATTTTTTTTCAAGGCTTTTTAATCTTAAAATTGTATCGGTTTTTGTACATATACCCTTTTTATTAAGAGCGTTAGATAATGGTTGATCTTTTTCAAGAATAATTAAGAGGTCTATATCATATATACGGTAAGTTTGATAAATATTTTGAATTTTTGAAGCTATATCCTCTAAAGATGAATCATAAACAATTATAGGTCTAGATCCTGGGGGAGAACCCTTTTATGGGGTGTAATTATATTAACACCATCTTCATTATTAAAACTTACTTTTATAGCCTCCGATATAGGCTTTATTGCCTCACTAATACGTACAGGTAAACGATACGAGACTCCTAATCTATGAAGTCGACGTCTTTTATTTTTATCCATATCTTCAAAACGTGGGATTTTGGCAGATTTACCAATATGAATTGATTGAGCCAAATCACCTGCTATGCAAAAATGATCTGGATTTTTAAGTAATTTATGAAAGATTCTAAAATCACCCTGTGTACAATCTTGAAACTCATCTACAAAAAGATAGTCGAACTTTCTATCTTCAGAAAAACTACTTAACGTTACTAATAAACGTTGTCTGCGAATTGTAAAAGAAGGGATTTTTTCTTTGTATATATAAGTTTCGTATTTTTTTAAAATAGCAAATACAAGCTTTCTTCTTTTACCATTTTTGGGTAAAGATGGAGTATTACCTCTCCCTATTCTAGTGAACTCTAGATATTTTTGTTCTGCATTTTTAATCCCAACTTGTAGACCATAGATCACACGGTGATATTCTTCTAGTAAAAAATCAGAATTTAAAATATTATCATATTGATTAACTATAATGGTATTTTCTTTTTTTACCTTCAAAATAAAACGTTCCATTAAATTAATATGCGTTTGTTCATTTACCAATCCCCAACAACAGAGTTCTCCAATTCTGAATGGTAATATATCAAAGTGCAACAACCTAATATTAGGGGCTGTTAAGCCATTAAAATGAAAATCAATAACATTAGAATTAGAAGATAGCCTTGCTTTACGAGAATCTAATAATTCTTTTAGCCAATCAGATAACTGGCCAATCAAAGACTTATTAAATGAGACCGTTGCAGAACACATAAAAAAATATGAAAAAGAAAGCATCTAACTTCAAACTGCTTCCTTCTCAAAAAATTAAAATCCTTACAACCCAAAGGTTGCTCCGGTATTTAATTTTTAGCTTACGCTGACTTGCAGTTCTCAAGCGTCGTATCTTTTTGCTAAAGTGCTTTGTTCAAAGGTATCGGTGCTGTTATTTTAAAACAGGGTATCTTGATTATTTGTAGGTGTTCTTCCTATGTGCTTATAAGCTAATTCTGTTGCCTCTCTTCCTCTCGAAGTACGCATAAGGTATCCCTCCTGAATAAGAAAAGGCTCATAAACTTCCTCAAGGGTACCGGCATTTTCTCCTACAGCAGTAGCAATGGTACTGATTCCGACCGGACCGCCTTTAAATTTATCAATAATTGTCGTCAGGATTCGATTATCCATTTCATCCAATCCGTTTTGATCAACATTTAATGCGTTTAATCCGAAGGCAGCGATTTTAATATCAATTGTTCCATTACCTTTAATTTGAGCAAAATCACGGATACGACGCAGCAAAGCATTAGCAATTCGAGGTGTTCCTCTGCTTCTTCCCGCTATTTCAATTGCCGCTTTCGGCTGAATAGGCGTTTTGATAATTCCTGCACTCCGGGTAAGGATATGACTCAATAACTCAGTGTTATAATAATGCAGACGGCAATTAATCCCGAAACGCGCACGCATAGGTGCAGTCAATAAACCAGAGCGTGTGGTAGCCCCGATAAGCGTAAACGGGTTTAAATCAATTTGAACCGAACGCGCATTCGGTCCTGTTTCAATCATAATATCAATTCGATAGTCTTCCATCGCGGAGTATAAATACTCTTCTACAATCGGAGATAATCGGTGAATTTCATCAATGAATAGCACATCTCGTTTTTCTAAGTGGGTGAGCAGTCCAGCTAAATCTCCGGGCTTATCTAATACCGGTCCTGAGGTAATTTTAATTCCAACGCCAAGCTCATTGGCTATAATATGTGCAAGAGTGGTTTTTCCTAAACCCGGGGGGCCGTGAAGTAAAATATGGTCAAGTGCCTCATTTCTTAGATTAGCCGCCTTTACAAATACTTGTAGATTTTCGACTACTTGTGGCTGCCCTGCGAAGTCATCAAATGATTGTGGGCGCAAATGTTTTTCTAATTCTAAATCTTCCGTAGGGAATTGTTCTTTTTCGGGATCAAGATACTTTTCCATTAATACAAAGATAAGAGAATAAATTATACGCCCTTTAGCTTGCGCTGAGTTTCAGTTGTAAAATATAAAAAAGTCATACATAAGAAAACATGTAACCAAACGATGCCCTTATTAAAAAATTAAACTCCTCACAGCCATTAGATAGCTCCGGCATTTAATTTTAGCTTACACCTACTTGCAGTTGATAGAGTGCTTTTTGTAACGGTCTCATATTATTTTGTGGCTTAGGGTTTAAATTTTTCGGCAGGCCATCTCATCATAGATATACACTATTGTATTGATTTTTCATATAGAAAAATCAATATAAAAAAATTGGAAAGTTGAAAAGATTGTATTACACTTTCGCATTATTTAGAAATATTATAAATTATAAAATTATGTTAAAAAATATAAGACTGTTGCAAGGTAATGAAAGATAGTAGATATAAAAGAAGTGATACTAAGCGGTTATTTTATCTAAAAAGATAGTCTATTTATGTCATGAAAACATATCATCATCCTACTTTAGCCGATAGTATTTGTGATTTACGTACAAGGAAGATAAAAAAGTCTTTTTTCACTCAGTTAAACCGTTTGTTAGATTGGGAAAAAATAAGTAAAATAATAGACGACCCTTATAATAAGGGGAAAAGTGCTACAGGCAGTCCGAGTGATGATGGGTTATTTAGGTTGCTGAGCTTGTCGAAGTATTATTCAAGATGTGTTTATTACAAACTTGGTATGGATTAAGCGATTATGAAGAGGAAGATAGGATAAATGACAGTCTTTGGTTCAGTTATTTTTGTGGTTTACCCCTAGCGCAATCCTCGCCTGATATAGTACTTTGAGTAGATTTAGAACATTGATGACGCGGGCGAATGCCTACGAGCGTCTATTTAAGGAGCAACGGTCCATTAGAACGTCATCCAATCATCATCAAAAAAGGAGCGATAGTAGAGGCTAGTGTAATAGAGACGCCCTTAAAACCGAAAGGCAAGGTGAATGATAAGGATACAGCGGAGAGCGGAGAGCAAAAAGAGGCGTTCGTAAAAAAAGAGGATAAGGTTATTGTAGATAAACAAGCCGCCTGGTTAAAAAAGCGAGCTAAGTATTATTATGGGGATAAAAAGCATTATGTTACCGATGAAGAAGGGTTGGTACTTGGAGTAGTAAGCACGAAAGCAAGTGTAAACGAGGGGAGCAATTTACAGGAGGTTTTAGCGTCTGCAGACTTACCGGAGGGTATTCCCTTAAAAGGGGATAAGGGTGATGAATCAGAGAAAAATACGAGTTTGTTAAACAAGAGAAAGTTGAAGAATCATATACTGAAGAAAGCGAAAAGGGGAAAGCCATTAACGGATTATCAGAAGAAGTTCAATAAACGAATAGGGGAAACAAGCTTTAAAAAGGTTACTGAGTTTATCGAAGTATAGAACGGCCATTCGGAAGCATAAAGCGTTGGTTTTCAGGTGGAGTGGCAAGATATAGCGGGATAGCAAAGATGCATACGCAAAACCTGATGGAGGCGATAGGTTATAATTTATATCGAAGTCCGGGGCTACTGGCGTCTAATCGTTAAAAATAGAGGAAAACAAGAGGATAAAGGAGTATTGATAGTCAATAAATCCATGAAAAAACAGTGAAAAACCTATCAATAAGTGAGTAGTTAAAAGAAAAAAACTAAAAAACAAAGATTATAGACCCCATTCAAACTTTTTGCAGTGGTCTTGATATGTTAGAAAATAATTTAGATGTTGTGTTTTGTGGTACAGCCAAAGGCACTACTTCTGCTAAGGAAAGTTTTTATTATGCACGTTCAGGAAATCAGTTTTATAGCATTTTGCATAAACCAGGATTTACGCATAAGGAATTATCGCCTAAAGAATGTTTTGAAATTTGCCAGTATCGTATTGGTTTAACAGACTTAGTGCATAACCAATCTGGTAACGATAATGAATTGGATGATGCCAATTATGATGTTATTGGATTTACAGAGAAAAGCAAAAAATACCAACCCAAATATGTAGCCTTTAATGGTAAAAAAGCTGCTGCCTTTGTTTTAGGATACAAAGGTAAAACCAAACATGTAGAATTTGGGTTACAAAAAGATCAAACTATAATAGGAAAAAGCAAATTATATGTTTTGCCTCAAACCTCCGGTAGTGCAAGAAAATATTGGGATGAAAAATATTGGTTTGAGTTGAGGGAAAAGTACTTACAGAAATAAAAAATTAAAAAAACTTAATTATTTTTTTGGTAATGGTATAAGTAACTCTACTATTGGGAAATATTTAAATTAATTAAGTAATATCAAATAAACTTAAAATGCGCGATTAAATATTTTGATATAGTTAGGAGACTTTTGCAAAAAGCGTTTAGCCAATGCAAGTCAGCACAAGCAAAGGCCTCAATTATTTAAAGATTGTATAGATACATACGAACGATCATTTTTCTTCTTTGAGAAGATTACTTTCCCATTTATCAAGGCAAATAAAGTATGATCTTTACCCATTCCTACGTTTTTTCCCGGATGATGCCGAGTACCTCTTTGCCGTACGATGATGTTACCGGCAATAACACTTTCACCACCAAACTTTTTAATTCCAAGTCTTTTCGATTCTGATTCTCGTCCGTTTTTTGAACTTCCTACCCCTTTTTTATGTGCCATTTTTTTAAATTTTTGAAGTTAAACTTTTTTTATACGCTTTTTTTTATTATATAACTGCCAGTCATCGTAAGCTATAAAGAGCTCAAATTATTTTCCACCATTTAATTCGCTTTGCCATTTTTCTAATTCTTCCCATCGTTCCTCAGCAGCCATTTTTGCTTGTTCAGGCCAGGTTTCCGGTTGCATAGCAGCATAAGCACCGCCTTTTTCTTTAAGAATTTCTTTTAATTCTTTTACCGTCTTAGCTGCTAAGTCTGAGAAAGAAACAATTCCACTTTCAATAAATAACGAAGCTACTTTTTCTCCAATACCTTCTACTTTGGTTAAATCATCATTTTTGATTTCATTTTCATCAACTTTTTTTGAAGTTTCTTTTATGACCTCTTTTTTATTTTTTCCCGGGTTTTCGCCACCTAAAGCCGTGATTTCGATTTGAGTTAAATATTGACGGTGCCCGTTACTTTTTTGATATCCTTTTCTTCTTTTTTTCTTAAATACGATGACTTTATCTCCTTTTAAATGCTTTAATATTTTTGCATTTATTGTTATCCCTTTTACAACGGGGGTGCCAATAGTTATATTCCCGTTATCGGTCAATAAAACTTTATTGAAAGTAACCTTGTCTCCTTCTTTGCCCTGCAAACAGTGTACATATAACTTCTTGCCTTGCTCAACTTTATATTGAAACCCTGCTATCTCTACGATTGCATACATAAAATAATGATTATTTTTGAGTGCGCAAATTTATCATTTTTTTTTATAAAACAAAAACAGTACTTTGCTGCATATTGCTAATTTTTAACTAGCGCTGACTTGCAGTTGCTAAAGTACTTTTCGCAAAGGTCTCTATTTATAACAATAACATGTAATTTTACAATATAAAGCAAGACCTTATTTATAATTTTGCTTTTGAATTTAATTTTAAAATATTATAGAAATGAAAAGAAAAAATACATTTCAGGCAACCCGCTTCCTAAGGTCTATCCCGATCTGCCGGCAGAAAGTGGGTTTAGATATGGTGCCAGAGAGGGAATTTATCGTATGTTGAGGCTTTGGGATAAACATAATATTAAGGTAACTTCTCATGTGGTTGATGAAGCGGCTATTAATATCCTAAGGTGGCAAAAGCCATAGCCGATGCCGGGTATGAAATAGCTGCACATGGTATTGCCTGGAGTGATCAGTGGAACCTTAGCTATGAGGATGAACTGAACTTTATAAAAAAAGGCATTGATACCGTTGAGGCGATTACCGGACATCGTGGAATCGGCTATAATTGTAATTGGATGCGCCGCAGCCCTAACACGCTAAAAGTGCTTCAGAAATTAGGCTTTTTATACCATATTGATGATCTGAGTCGGGATGAACCTTTTGTCACTAAAGTGCGCGGCAAAAATTTTGTTGTAATGCCTTATACGCTTAGAAATAATGATATTGTAAATATAGCTGGAAAAAAATGGAGTCCTGACCAGTTTTTCAAACAACTTAAAAATGAGTTTGACCAACTCTATGAAGAGGGGGCTAATCAGCGGCGTATGATGTCAATAAGCCTGCATGATCGTATAGGCGGTGCGCCCGCTTTGGTAAGAGTTGTTGATAAATTTATCCGATATGCGAAGCAGCACAAAGGCGTAGTATTTATGAGGAAGGATGACATCGCAAGAATGGTGAAGGACGATACTAATACAACAGTTGATAATGCCGAATCCAAATACAATAATTGATTTTTGTGAAATTACTCAGGAATAAAAACATTGAGGCCTTTGCAAAAACCACTCTAACAAAAAAAATGCAACGCCCGATAAAAATTAAGCACTGGAGCAATCTAATGATTGTGAGGATTTTAATTTTTTGAGATGTTTGCTGAGCACAGACGAAGTAAGAAAGCAGTTTGAAGCGAGATGCTTTCTTTTTCATACTTCTTTATGTATTCTGCAAAGATCTCACATCTAATTCAACAGATTTTTAATAAACCTAAACCTAATAATAAGTTTCTATAAAAGATTTCTTTGTAGAAACTTATTATCGTTTTGGCATAAAGCAATTGAAGCGAAATGCCGGGCAGCCTTTTGTTTATGAGGGGGTTAATTTTTGGTAGTTGAGCCTGTCCTCGGTAGCTAAGCCTGTCAAAGTCTTGAGAGGGTTGCTGAGTACTTCGACCAAACTCATTAACCACCTGCCGAGGTAAGAAAATAGTTTAAAGCTAAATACTTTTTTCAAAAATCTCAGATAAATTAAATAGCTAAAAAAGATAATTAATTATATTTGCACCCGCTGAATTTTTTCACGGGCAACTATTTTAGCATTCTTACGTTATAAATAAAAATACAGACAAAAAATGAAAGTTGATTAATGAAAGCAGTATTTTTAATTATAATCCTATTTTTAAGCTCATTATTATTTGCACAGCGTTATGAAATAGGACTTTTTCTTGGGGGAGCAAATGCTATAGCCGATGTTGGGAATGAAGCGTATTTAGCGCCTAAAACTATTGCAATAGGCGGGTTTTTAAAAAGAAACCTGAATGAACGATATTCGATTCGCTTAAGCGGTAATTTTAGTAGGCTGCGAATGGAAGATAAAGATTCAAAATCAAAATATAGAAGGAATAGAAAACTTACAAGAGGAAATCATATAGGAGAAGGTGCCTTGATTTTTGAGTTTAATTTTTTTGATTTTAACGGAGAACATCAGCATGCCCAAACACCTTATTTGTTTGCTGGGATAGGCGGATTTTTTTATCAGAAAGCACCTTTGAAAAATAAGTATTTTAATAACTCAAAATCAGGATTATCAGATAAACAACCTGCCTTTGCACCTGCTATTCCTTTTGGATTAGGCTATCGATATAAGTTTAATTATCATTGGGTTATTGGTGCAGAGGTAGGGTTTAGAACAACGTTTACTGATAATTTAGATTATATTAAACCGCCGCGGAATAATAATTCGGATGATATTGATCGTTATAGAGCAGAAAGTCTAAATTCCAATGATTGGTATGTATTTACGGGTATAACCTTGTCTTATGCTTTTGGAAGAAAACCCTGCTATTGTAAATAATTTCATGGAATTACTGTTAGATAAAATAGACCCGAATAATATCCCACAGCATGTTGCTATTATTATGGACGGAAACGGCCGTTGGGCAAGAAAAAGAGGCCTTTTGCGTACAGGAGGCCACCGAAGAGGGATAAGAGCGATTCGTTCGGTATTAGAAGCCTGTGATAAAATAGGAATAAAATATATCACCCTTTATGCTTTTTCATCTGAAAACTGGACTCGCCCGAAAAGAGAAGTTAACATGCTTATGAATCTTTTGCTTCAAACATTAGAGGAAGAGGTAACAAAATTTATGAAAAATAATATTCGACTAAAAATTATCGGAAATAAAAAAAAACTACCAGAAAAAGTGCAAGAAGCTTTAGACAAGGTGACAAACCTTACAAAAAATAATCAAAAAGCGGTTTTGACGATAGCGTTAAGCTATGGCGCGCAAGATGAAATTATAAGAGCCGTAAAAAAAATAGCTGAAGCAGTAAAAAAAGGAACTTTACCCATTGAACAAATTGACAAAAAAACTTTAACCCGCTATTTATATACCTATGATTTGCCTATGGTTGATTTACTGATAAGAACCAGCGGAGAACAAAGGGTAAGCAACTTTTTATTATGGCAGATAGCTTATGCAGAGCTTTATTTTACCAAGGTATTATGGCCAGATTTTCAAAAAGAAGACTTATACCATGCCGTTTTAAGCTATCAGCAAAGAGAAAGACGCTACGGCAAAATAAGCGCACAAATAGTTAAAGAATAATCCATATAAAGTAGCATGAATAAAAAAAATACTGTACTTATTTTTATATTTTTTACCTTATGGATAAGAGCACAACAGGTACAGGGACGGAAAACCTATATCTTAAAAGATGTAGCGGTTTCAGGATATACGAAATATAAAAAAGGATCAATTATTAATTTTACAAAACTTAAAATAGGAAGCGAGATTACCATACCGGGAAATGAAATTTCGTTTGCCATAAAACGTCTTATGGCAACTAAACTCTTTAATAATGTAGAAGTCTATATTGATAAAATAGAAGGAAACGAACTCACCCTTAGGCTACAGTTAGAGGGGCTGCCTACCTTAAAAAAGGTAAAAACAAAAGGGGTAAAAAAAAGTAAAATAGAAGATATTATCAAAGAAAATAATTTGAATCCAGGCACAAATGTTACTGAAAATATATTAAACGCTACACGAGGCAAAATAGAAAAAAAATACAAAGATAAAGGCTTTCTAAATGCTAAAGTGCAAACCATTGTATCTAAACCTGATTCTGCTAATAAGGTGGATGTAACCATTAAAGTAAACAAGAATAATAGAATAAGAATACACAATATTATTTTTGAAGGCAATAAAGAATTTCGAGATGCCCAACTTCGAAAGAAAGGCTTTAAAAAGACAAAACGAAAGAACTTAAATATATTCCAAAGTCATAAATTTAATGTGGGAAAATATGAAAAAGATAAGAAAAACCTAATCAATTACTACCGTTCCTTCGGTTTTCGTGATGCCATCATTACCTCAGACTCTGTATATAAGCATGATGATGAATCCGTTGATATAAAAGTAAATATTTCAGAAGGAAAACGTTATTATATTCGTCATATTAATTTTGTTGGGAATACTAAATTTACAACAGAGGGGTTAAAAAAGGTATTAGGGTTTCTTCCTGGAGACCCTTATGATGCTATAGGGTTCCAGGATAAGGTATCAGGTGATCCAAAAGAACGGGATATTGCAACTTTATACTATAACGAAGGCTATATCTTCTCAAATATAAGACCTTATGAGGTTAAGGTAGTCGGCGATTCAATCGATCTGGAGGTTAGAATTCAAGAAGGAGAGCAGGCGTATTATAAAAACATTACTTTTGAAGGAAATACCACTACTTATGATCGTGTAGTGATTCGTAACTTATCTACAAAGCCTGGAGAAAAGTTTTCTAAGTCAGGATTAAAGCAGGGATATTATAAACTCGGGCAACTCGGTTATTTCGATGCGCAGAAAATTCAACCCGATGTGAAACCCAACCAGAGAGACAATACAGTAGATGTAAACTGGAAGCTGGTTGAAAAAAGCTCTTCTACTATGCAATTACAAGGAGGCTACGGGGCGGGTCGATTTATCGGGACCTTAGGATTGACATTAAATAATTTTTCCATACGAAATGTTTTCAATAAAAAAGCATGGAGACCTTTTCCACAAGGAGATGGCCAACGGATTTCAATAAATGCCAGCGCCGGAAGGAATTATCAACAATATAGTATTTCATTTACCGAGCCTTGGATTTTCGGTAAAAGGCCTACCGGATTAACCACCAGTATATACCACTCTATTTATAAAAACAGCATTACAGATGGAGACGTTAAAATCACAGGTGCAAGCATTGGTTTAGACCATACCTTAAACTGGCCCGACAATTATTTTAGACTATCTCACTCCATTGGTTATAGACGTTATGATTTAAACAATTATGACTTAGGAAGTATTTTTAAATTCACCGAAGGATCTTCCAATAATATTAATTATAATATCAGTTTTGGACGTTATTCAGCCGGACCGGATCCTATATTTCCAACCAGTGGCTCTAATATAAATCTCTCAGTAAGTTTCACGCCTCCTTTTTCCGTATTTAAAAAGAATGACTTTTATAAACTATCTGAAGAAGAGGATAGGAAGATTCGCAGGATACAGTTTCCTCGCACTCCTTATTCTGAGGATGCTAATAATTATATTGAAGGACAGGAACAAGCCCGAAAATATAAATGGTTAGAGTATTACAAAATAAAATTTAAGACAGATTTCTATCGTGAAATTGCGGGAAAATTAGTGTTAAGACTTGTAGGCGAATTTGGTTTGTTAAGTGCCTACAATAAAAAATTAGGCCTATCACAATTTGAAAGGTTCTATCTTGGAGGAACTGGAATGTTTGGCAACAATTTTGACGGAAGAGAGTTAGTAGGGCTAAGAGGATATGAAGACCCGTCTAATAACGGGGGTTCTTCAAATGATTTAACGCCCATTGGCGGGGGAGTTATTTATGATAAATTTATTTCAGAACTTCGCTATCCTATTACGATGAGTCAAACAGCTAAAATATATTTAAACGGTTTTTTTGAGGCAGGAAATGTATGGGCAAATACATCAGATTTTCAACCTTTTGAATTAAAACGTTCTATTGGTATAGGCGTTCGAATTTTTATGCCAATGTTTGGACTGCTTGGAATTGATTTCGCTTATGGATTAGACCCTTACCCGGGGCAAAATAAAAATTCAGGATTTCAAACGCATTTTATCTTGGGGCAACAACCTTAAAAAATTTTACTCTTTCGTATAATATATTTATCATAATGGTTAAAAAGAAAATAATTTTTGTATTTTTGTCAATCGTTGCAGGATGCTCATTTAGTTTTTCGCAAAAGGTTTATTATGTAGATACACAATACATTCTAAAGCAAATGCCTCAATATAAGCAAGCTAAAAAGCAGATAGAAACAACGGTAGAGAAATGGAAAAAAGAGATAAATACTGAAGAAGATAAAATTACACAGATGGAAATAACCTTTGAAAATGAAAAAGTGTTATTGACTAAAGATCAAATCAAGCAGAGGGAAAAAGAAATAGAAGAACGTAAAGAGAAATTAAGAGAAATTAGCGTAAAAAGATTTGGAGTAAACGGCGATATAATTCGCACCCGGCAGTCATTAGTCCGCCCGATACAAGACCAGGTATGGAATGCAATTAATAAAATAGCAAAAAAAAGAGGGATTGGAATTGTGTTAGACAAGTCAGGCAGTCTTATTATGATTTACTCCAATCCAAAATATGATTTAAGCGATTTGGTAATTAAAGAACTAAAAAATAATAAATAAAAAGATTAAAAACTGAACATGAAAAAATTAGCATTAGTAGCAGCATTTTTATGCATAGGATTAGGGGTTGCTGCTCAAAAGACAGGTCACGTATCTGTCGCAGAAGTTATTGCAGGCATGCCTGCAAAGAAAACAGCAGAGCAAGAAATAGAGGCTTTAAGCAAAAAATACCAGGCAGATATTGAAATTAAAATGGTAGCGCTTCAAAAAAAAGCAAATCAATACCAGGAAAAAGTTAAAACAGCTTCGCCAGAACAATTAGAACAATGGAATAAGGAAGTGCAAAAAGAAAACCAGGACATTGAAAAAATGAGAGCAGAAGCGTACAAAGCCATTGAGAAAAAAAGACAAGAGCTATTAAACCCCATTATAAATAAAGTACAAGAATCCATAAATAAAATAGCTAAAGCACAAGGGATTAATTATGTATTAGATTATTCAAGAGGAGGGGTATTAGTATATGCAGAAGGAGGTAATGACATCACACCGGCAGTAAAAAAGGATTTAGGCATTCAATAAAAATAGTAAAAGAATTAAATTTACCGCTCTTATGAAGAGCGGTTTTTTATGCCCGAGAATCAACAAAATAAAGCAACATTACCAATAGGTATTTTCGATTCGGGCATTGGGGGGCTAACGGTTGTACAGGCGATTAAAAAGTGTATGCCCAAAGAGAAAATAATTTATTTTGGTGATACTGCCAATTTGCCCTATGGCGACAAATCAAAGCGTACACTGATTAAATATTCCCTTGAAATTGTTAATTTTTTTTTATCTCAGGGGGTAAAAGCCATTGTAGTAGCCTGTAATTCTGCTACCGCAAACGCTTGGGAAGAAATTGAGGCAAATATTAATGAGCGGGTATTGGCATTCAATGTAATCGATCCTGTAGTCAATAAAATAGCTTTTGAAGTTCATTCTAATATAGGAATTATTGCAACACAATCGACCACACTTTCCAAATTTTATACAAGAAAATTTCATAACTTAAATAAATATATTAAGATTTCCTCTCTCGCAACTCCTTTATTAGTGCCTATTATAGAAGAAGGACTGGCTGAAAGTAAAATCGCTGAACTTGCTCTATCCCATTATCTTAAACAAAAGCAAATTCAGCATATTGATACCCTGATTCTCGGCTGCACGCACTACCCTGTTATTTACAATCATATCAGCGCTTTTTATAAGGGCAAAGTTAATATTGTTGACTCTCCAATTATTGTAGCGCGTCATATTAAAGATAATTTATTAAAGAACCGTTTATTAAATACTACATCGCCTAATATAAAAGAAGATTTTTTTTATGTCTCAGACTATACACCAAACTTTGAAAAAATGGCAAAACAATTTTTCGGGAAAAAAATAAGATGGGAACAACTATCTTTGTAAAAATAGAGACCGTTGCAAAAAGCACTTTAGCAAAAAAATGTAACGCCCGATAAAAATTAAACGCCGGAGCAACCTTTTGATTATGAGGATTTTAATTTTTTGAGAAGGAAGCAGTTTGAAGCGAGATGCTTTCTTTTTCATATTTTTTTATGTGTTCTGCAACGGTTTCAAATAATTAAAAATATTAAAAATGGCTGTTTACATTGAAAAAACGGATAATCCGAACATTATAAAATTTATAAATGATGAGTTATTGACCCAGGGCAGTTTTGAATTTTCAACTTCAGAGGAAGCGGAGGTAATTTCTCCGCTATCGCTGCAATTGCTATCCTTCCCAATGGTCGATCGCGTTTACATTACCGCCAACATCATAGCCCTTCAAAAAATAGAAACAGTGGACTGGGAAGCTTCACTAACCGAATTAAAAGATTTAATTGATCGAGCCATCGACGAAAAAAAGGTAATCATTGGAAAAAAAGAATCCATTCCGATTTCTATTTATGCAGAAATGACACCGAACCCAGAGGTGCTAAAATTTGTCGCTAATAAAATGTTGTTTGATGGCATGCTAGAGTTTAAAAATAAAGAAGAAGCAGTCGTTTCGCCCTTAGCAACCGCCTTATTTCAGTTCCCTTTTGTAGAAGAACTGTTTATTACCGAAAATTATATAGCCATTACCAAAAATAATACGGTACAATGGGAGGAAATTACTTTAGAAGTACGAGAAGAAATCTCCCGCCTTTTGAAAGAAGGAATTCCCATTTTAAAAACGGAGGATTCATTAGACCATTTTAAAGAATCGACAATAAATTCCCATAAAAAATATACTTCGGATGAAACAGCGATTAAATCGCTCTTGGATGAATATGTGAAACCAGCCGTCGTAGCAGATGGTGGAAATATAGAACTAATTGAATATCAGCCGGAAACTAAGACCGTTCAATTACTTTTACAAGGGGCTTGTTCAGGCTGTCCTTCTTCTACCGTCACGCTAAAAAATGGAATTGAAACCATGCTCAAACAATTTTTACCTGAAAAAGTAGAAAGGGTAGAAGCGATTAATGGCTAAGAAAATTAAGTAATATATTCATTATCTTTGTTTAAATTAATTTTTTATTATGATTTTCTCCGTAAAGAACCTCGGTCCGATAAAGGAGGCTAAAATAGACTTGAGTCCGAAATTAATTTTATTTACCGGACCTAATAACTCAGGAAAAACCTATTTGGCATTTTTAATTTACGGGTTGATAAAACGGGTTAATTCGATTACTTTCAATGAAAGTATCCACATTGATATAAGCAAATTGCATAGCAATAGTAGAACTGAAAGTCAGCGAAAACTAATTGTTCCCATTGATTTTAAAAAGTTGTGGGAATATAAAAATGCTAAAACTAACAATTTAAAAAATGAACTAGGGAGTATTTTTGGAATTTCAAAAGAAGAAGCAGAAGGATTATTTAAGGACTTTGAAATTCAACTAGAAGAAGACCAAGAAACTTTTGAAAGAATATTAATAAACCTTGAAATAAATATCTCTCGTACTATTGAAGGCACAGTAGTCTTATTTAAAAAGGAAAAAGGCGAAAGCAAAATATCCATTGAACTTTCGGGGGAGTTAAAAAATAGATTTCCTTTAAATTTGCTCTTAGGAAGTTTTCTTTTTAATATCCTCAGTTTTTATCCTTTTCTCAGTGCATCTATTTTTCCAGTGGAACGAAATTCTATCTATACTTTTTCTAAAGAACTTTCATTAAAGCGACATGAATTAATCGAACAAATTCAAAACTTGAAAGATTATGATCCCGTTGACTTTATTGATAAAAGAAGTACGCGCTATCCACTGCCCGTCAGAGATGGATTGGAAATTGCTGAAGACCTTGTTCATACACAAAAAACAAAAGGCGAATATTATGATTTTGCTATTCAGGTAGAGCGGGAATTATTACATGGCAAAATGATCATCTCTAAAAACGGTGAAGTTTTGTTTTCCCATGAAAAAGCCAAAACTAAAAAAATGCCTATTCATCTTACGGCTTCCATTGTAAAAACCTTGTCTAGTCTTGTTTTTTATTTAAAACATATTGCAAGGAAGGGCGATGTAATTATTATAGACGAGCCGGAACTCAACTTACATCCTGAGAATCAACTTATACTCACCCGTATTTTTGCAAGACTTATTAATAAAGGTCTCCGCCTGCTCATTAGTACGCACAGCGATTATATTATTCGAGAAATAAATAACCTGATTCTTCTTTCCAACCGGGATAATGAAATGATTAAAAAGAAAAGAGAGGAACTTTCATACAAAGAAGACGAATATATTAAACCCGAAGATATGAATGCGTATGCTTTTGAATATAAGCGAAGTAATGCTCGAAAAGTAAACGTTGAAAAAATTAAAATAGATAGCGAAGGATTAGAAATAAAAGCCATGGATGAAACCATAGAACAGTTGAATGATACTACGGACGAACTTAATTACGCCTTAAAATACTATAGTAAATGAGTTTCTTAGATGAAATTATAAACGATAAATTCAAAGATAACTCAGGCAGTCTTCGTGAAGAAAAGGAGGATGCTCAAGGGAACACGTTTACAATGAAATGTAAAATTAAAGATAGAGGTAATGAATATGAACTATACAAATTTGATAGAAATAATATAGAATTATTTCCTTACTTCTCTGATGTTTCTGATTTAAAGAAAATGAATGATTATGTGTTAGTTTTTGAGAAAAAAAGAATAGTTAACATTTTATTAATAGAATTAAAAAAATCACACGGATTACCATATAAAAAACAACTTATCGCTGGAGAAAGTTTTGTTCGTTTTTTAATTCACTCTTTTAATAGAGTACATCCCGAAAAAATTATCCAAGAGAAAAATATTAACTTTAAGAAAATACGAGTTATAGAGGAAAAATCTAACAAAAAGAGAAAAACTACTGGGAAATGTTTTAGAGAAGAAGAAGGGTTTTGTACTCATTTAAACCCAAAAGCATTCTATTTTTCTCAGTACGCATAAATTTTTAAAACAAAAGATTGTATAAAAAATTAATTAAAGATATTTTCATTTACGGGCTGGGCACCGCCTTGCCAAGGGCGATAAACTTAGTATTTACTTATTTTTTTACCGATTTATTGCGTGCTGAAGCCTATGCCAATATTAATGATGTTTTCCTCTTCGATTTTTTAATGATACAAGTGCTTACTTTCGGTTTTGAAACCGCAATTTTTCGATTTGCCTCCCAAAATGAAAGTAAACCAACCACCGCTAAAACCGCACTTTATGTAGTGGGCACAGTTGCAGTTATTTTCTTAGTTATAGGGCTGGAATATTATCCTCAACTCGCTGCTTTTCGTAGTTATCCCGCCGAGTATGCCCTTTTTGCAATCCTTATCATCACTTCCGATACTTTTTTGGCGCTCGGTTATACGTACTTGCGATTGCAGGAAAAATCGGTTAAATTCTCTGCACTCAAAATACTAAACGTCATTGTAAACGCCGTAGTTTTACTCTTCTTTTTCGCTATAAAAACGCCTGTTTTGATAAATATAAAAAATCTGTTTGATGACGGCGGATTGATTCTCATTGCAACCCTCATTGCCAGCCTTGCCAGTTTAATGGGGATCAGCGGAGAATTTATAAAAATTATAAGAAAAGGCGTTTTTAACCTTTCATTAGCAAAAAAAATGTTCTTTTTCGGTTCGCCCATTGCTTTAGCTTCTATCGCTTATGCACTTAACGAAACCTTTGACAAACTCTTTATGAAATCGGCACTTGGTGAAAAAATTACCGGTGCTTATGGTGCTTGCTATAAACTTGGGGTTTTTATTATGCTCTACGAAATGGCTTTTAGATTAGGCATTGAACCTTTCTTTTTTAAAAAAATGAAACAAACCAATAGAGACAAAATATACGCTGATGCGATTTTAATTTATACGCTGTTTGGAAGCGTCGTTTTTGTAAGCGTTATAGCTAATTTAAGCTGGTTGAAACATTTAATTATTGGAAGTTCAGAGTACTTCATTGCACTAAAAATTGTTCCAATTATTTTATTGGCTAACTTGATTTTGGGCATTTATCGCAACATTTCCATCTGGTACAAAGTCATTGATAAAACGTTTTTTAGCACTCTTTTTTCACTTGCTGGGCTTTGTATTACGCTGCTAGGTAATATTTTTATAATGACCCGTATGCAAGATTTTCAAGTCGCCGCATGGACGACCTTGGCGGCCTATTCTTCTATGCTCCTCTTATCTTATTTATTTAGCAGAAAATACAATCCAATTCCATATAATCTTAAAAAAATAGGATTTTACCTGATGGTGAGTAGTGTAATGTCTTATATTATTTTTCAATGTAAGTTAGATATTTTCTTTAATAACATGATTTTGATAAGTTATTTAATCGTGATACTTTTGGTGGAATTTAAATCGATGAAGTCTTATATAATAAAAAAATGAAAATCGAAATAATCAATAAATCCAATCACCCCTTACCTTCTTACGAAACGATAGCTTCTGCCGGTATGGACTTGAGGGCAAATCTTTCACAAGATATTACGCTCAAACCTCTGTCGAGAAGACTTGTGCCTACTGGACTTTTTATAGCAATTCCCGTAGGATTTGAGGCGCAAATACGCCCTCGAAGCGGACTGGCGTTGAAAAAGGGCATTACCTGTTTAAATAGTCCGGGAACCATTGATTCGGATTATCGAGGAGAAATGGGTGTAATTCTTGCGAATATCTCAAACGAAGATTTTATCATAAAAAATGGCGACCGTATCGCTCAACTCGTAATTGCAAGGCATGAACGCGTGGAATGGCAGCCGGTATCGGTTTTAGATAAAACGATACGAGGTGCAGGAGGATTTGGCAGTACAGGACAATAAAAAACTACGAGTGAATAAAGTTGGCAATACAGAAAATAAAGCATTTAAATTGGAAGAGGTAAAAAATAAAATTCTACTGGGTAACAATATTGATATATTGAAAAAATGACTAAAGTTGAAGCAATAAAAAAAGTGCTTAAAGATAATGGAGGAATTGCAAATTGGCCAATTATTTATAATCAAATTGAGAAATACTACCCTGAAATAAAAAAACGGAAAGAGTGGAAAGCTGGTATACGCGGGGTATTATATAGGGATATTGAGAAAAGTTTTAAAAAGATTGATGATGGAATTTTTAGCTTGCTTGATTATGACGAGGAAAAATTGAATTTAATTGAGGATGAAAATGTAGGAAAAACAAGCAGACAGAGGGTTTCAAATATGAGAATAGGTCAAAGCAAGTTTAGAGATAAATTACTTAAATTATTTAAGAAATGCCCTATTACCGGTATTTCTGAAAAGCGAATTTTAAATGCCAGTCATATTAAGCCCTGGGCAGTTAGCTATAATGTTGAAAGGATGGATGTATATAACGGATTTATTTTTTCTCCAACAATTGATAAATTGTTTGATAAGGGGTTGATAACTTTTGGGGATAATAGAGCTATTATAGTTTCAAATACTATTTCAGAATCTAACAGGGCTAAATTGGGTTTAAAGTCAGGTAATAAATATCCAGAATTGGATACTAATGGAAGAGAAAAATACTTAGATTATCATAGAAAAAATATCTTTTTAGAATAAAAATTAAGAGAAATTTTCTGAAAAATATGATAAATGATACTAAAAAATATTTATATAAATAAAGAGACTTTTGCAAAAAGTATTTTTGTCAATAGATTGCAATACTCAAACAAAATCCCACAAACAAAAGTTGATCCAGATTTTAATCTCCTTCGTGCATTGGCGTAGTGTGGCAAAAATACTTTTTGCAAAAGTCTCCATGTAATAGAAAAAATTAAATTGAAGTAATAAATATGAAAATAATCGTTCCCATGGCAGGGCGTGGATCTCGGCTCCGCCCGCATACCTTGACCGTCCCTAAGCCATTGATCCCCATTGCAGGCAAGCCCATTGTACAGCGATTGGTAGAAGACATAGCCAAAGTACTACAAGAAAAAGTAGAGGAAATTGCCTTTGTAATCGGTGATTTTGGTAAAGATGTAGAAAAAGATTTAATTAAAATAGCTGAAAATCTTGGGGCTAAAGGCATGATTTACCAGCAGGAAAAGCCCCTAGGCACTGCACATGCCGTTCACTGTGCTCAATCATCGCTTGAAGGACCTATAGTAGTAGCTTTTGCTGATACATTATTTACTGCTGATTTTACCATCGGCGCTGCTTCCGATGGTGTTATTTGGGTGAAAAAGGTAAATGATCCAAGTGCTTTTGGGATAGTTAAATTAGATGAGCAAGGGTTCATTTCAGAATTGATTGAAAAGCCCCAAACACCGGTTTCCGATTTGGCAATTATTGGCATTTATTATTTTAAAGAGGGTAAAGTATTGAAAAATGAATTGCAATACCTTATTAATAACAATCTGAAAGTCAATGGGGAATATCAATTGACCGACGCGCTTGAAAATTTGAAAAAAAAAGGAATGCGATTCGTCTCTGGAAAAGTAAACGAATGGATGGATTGTGGAAATAAGACCGTAACGATTGAAACCAATTCAAAAATTCTGAAATTAAAAGAGGGAATTGAGCAATTGATCGATGAATCGGCATTAATTGATAACTCGCTGATTATTCCGCCATGTTATATCGGTGAGGGAGTGATTATTAAAAACTCTAAAATAGGCCCTTGTGTTTCAGTAGGAAAAAGAACGCGCGTAGAGGATTGCAATATTACCGAATCGCTTATTCAGGAAGATACTGTTATTACAAATGCTAACTTGAGCAAAGCAATGATTGGCAATAATGCCATTTATGTAGGTGTGGCACGCAAAGTCAGCCTAGGAGATTATTCTGTATTAGATTTTAAAGAAAGATGATGATTAAAAAAATAATTTACACGTTTTTTTTCCTAATATTTTTAACCGGTTGCGCTACCTATAAAAAACGAGATAAGAAAAGGGATGAGAAAATTTTATTAAAAAATTTTACAACGATTTTAAATCATATAGAAAAAACTAAAATACACGACTCAACGCTTGTATTCAATAGTCGTTTACAATACATCAAAAACAGAAAGCATTTGCCAAAAATAAGCCTTCAAACACGTATTAGAAATCATAAGATTATTTGGGCTGATGGTTCATTTATCTTTCCAATTGGTCGTGTATTGATTACACCCAATGGTGCTAAGGGGTATGCAAAATTCCCTAAAAAAATTTATTTTGATTCAGATTATGCTTTTCTTGAAAAAAGAGTACAATTACAAAATTTAAGTTTTGAGCAAATTGAATTTTTGCTCACCGGTCGACCGCTTTTTAAAATAAATTTGAAGGATTACAATCTTAAAATCATACCAGAAGGATACCGTCTATCTTATAAAAAGAATGAGGAGTTACTTCAGCGTCAATCAGTGGAAGAACTTACTCGAATCATTGAGTTGAATCATAATTTTTCAGTAATTAGAGAATGGTTTACCAAGCCTGATTCGCAAACAAAGATTGAAGTTTCTTACAGCAATTTTGAATTAATTAATGGACAACATTTTCCTAAAAATATGAGAATAAAAGTTTCTGGGAAAGAAAACATAGAAGTCATTATGGAGCATCGTTTTATTAAGCTAAATACATCTATTCAAACGCCGTTTAAATTGCCTGAAACAGGATACGAAAAAATTGATTTTTAATGAAACGATTTTTTTTTGTGCTAGGGTTTGGTTTTCTTTTTTCAGGCTTTTTATTTTCTCAAAGTAGGAAAGAAAAACTGCAAGCAGAGAACAAAAAACTGCGAATAGAAATTGTACAACTCAACACCCGATTAGCAAGAAATAAAAAAACAACGGAAACTTTAATTGATGATATTGATTTGTTGCAGCAAAAAATACAAGTTCGTGAGAAGATCATACAAAATATTATACAGGAAAAAAACATTGTTCAAACCACTATTGAAGAAAAGCAAATCCGTTTAAAGCAATTAAAAGCAGAAGTAGCAGGATTAAAAGCACAATATAAGCGAGTACTTTTAAATGCGTATAAGCGAAGGCACGAGACTCATTCGTTGCTTTTTATTCTTTCTGCAAAGAATTTTTCACAAATGTATCGCCGGTACCAGTACTTTAAAGCCTATGGGAATTATAGAAAAAAACAGGTTTTTGAAATAAATAGTAAAGAAGATGCGATAAAAAAACAGGTACTAGAACTAAGCGAAGAAAAAGCGGATAAAGAAAAATTATTGACCGCACGAAAAGCAGAAAAGTTAAAAATAGATGCAGAAAGGCAAGAACAAAAAGAAGCACTGGTTAAATTAGAAGCAAATAAAGAGATCATTATAAAACAAATTCAGAAAAAAGAGACTCAAGCCAGAAAAATACAATCTCAGATTAAGGCGATCATCAAAGAAGAAATTCGTATTGCTAAAGAAAAAGCAGCAAAAGAAGCCCAACTTGCAAGAGAAAAGGCTAAAAAAAATGCAAAAACAAAACGAAAAATATCTACTTCGGGAAAAAGTAATACAATGCCTGCATTGACCAAAGAAGATAGGATTTTAGCTTCTGATTTCTCTGCTAATAAGGGAAAATTGCCCTGGCCGGTAGCGAATGGTAAAATCACACAAGGGTTTGGTAAACACGCGTATAAAGGGCTGAAAAATATTTATATAAATAACGATGGGATTGATATAGAGACTACCGGGAGCAATGCTGCAAGAGCCGTTTTTAAAGGAATAGTTTCTGCCGTTATTTCAATCCCTGGAGGCAATAAAGCGGTTTTAGTACAACATGGAAATTACTTCTCTGTATATAATAATCTTAGTAAGATATACGTTAGTAAAGGACAAAGTGTAAAGATAAAGCAGGTGTTAGGAGAGATTTATACCGATTCAGCCACAGGGAAAAACATATTAAACTTTCAGATATGGAAAAATTCGGTTAAACAAAATCCTGCTTATTGGATTTGTAATTAGATAAAAATTCGTAAGTTTGCAATATATAAATTTGTAGTAGATAAAGCTATAAGAAATAAAATTATAAGAAATGGAAAGGCTGGCAATGTTATTATTCTCTTTTGGAGGAAATGAAATTTTACTGATTGCTATCGCGATACTACTTTTGTTTGGCGGAAGAAAAATTCCTGAATTAATGAGAGGATTAGGTTCAGGAATCAAAGAATTTAAGAATGCTGCTAAAGAAGAGGAAAAATCGGAAAGCAAAAATAAAACTAACGAGGTAAAGTAATTTTTAGAATGCTTTGCAAGGGGTATTTTAGCAACTGCAAGTTGGTGTAAGCTAAATGCTTTCACTATAATTATTTTTTATATGTTTTTGCAAAGCCGTCGTTTAATCATTCGTTTAAATTAGTTTTTTTCTGCCCGCGGTAACTAACATGTTGCTCATACTATATTTATGAGAAAAATCATTATTTATTTACTTACTTTTTTTTCGACTATTATCACCGTTGCTCAAGTCCCTAATCCTGAAGTTGGAGATAAAAGCATCTCTCCTATTGTTGTTGAATCTGCGAAAAATGAACGGGTTTATTTATCAGAATGGGATGACAGATATTTAAATAAAATTAGTTCGAGATGGGCAGATTTATTAAATCAGACATTACTTTACAACAATTATTCCGTTAGCGATAGTGTTAATATCAATAGAAGCGTCGATACATTTATACTAAAACAAAGGCTTGAGAAACTTAATGAGAAAACGCCTCTTGATATAGCTTATAACGATGTAGTGCAGGCTTATATCAATAGGTTTTTAAAGATGGGCAGCTGGCTAGGAAAGGTTATGGGACTAGCCGAATACTACTTTCCTGTATTTGAAGATAAATTATCCAAATATGACATTCCTATTGAAATTAAATATCTTGCGATTATTGAATCCGCCCTTAATCCAAGAGCAGGTTCAAATCGTGGAGCGATAGGATTATGGCAATTTATTTATTCAACGGCAAAATTATATGGATTGAAAATTGACTCCTACGTAGATGAACGTATGGACCCCTTAAAATCGACTGAAGCAGCGTGTCAATATTTTGAGCGACATTATAAAATATATGGGGATTGGAATTTAGTCTTAGCGGCGTATAATTCCGGTGAAGGAAATGTAAATAAAGCCATTAGAAGGTCAGGAGGATATAAAAATTATTGGAACATTCGGCGCTATCTCCCTCAAGAAACGCAAACGTATGTTCCTTCATTTATCGCGATGACCTATTTATTTGAATATGCGAAAGAACATCACTTAAAGCCGCTTCGCTTAGATGTTTCTCTATATGATACGGACACGGTTTGGATAAAAAAGAAATTATCATTTCAGCAGATCTCAAGTTTTACTGGGGTCTCTCTTCCTAAAATTAAATTTCTAAACCCTCAATACAAGAATGATATTATTCCCCGAGGACAAGATAAGCAGTATATTCTGAGATTACCTCGAAAAAATATAGAAAATTTTGTCAGTTTAGAAGATTCTATTTACCTCGCTACCGGCAAAGTAGAAGCGAAAAATGAAAAGCCTTTTGCTATATCAAATAAAGGAAGTGCCGGGGCATTCAAAATAGAAAAAATCAAAGCCACATATCAGGTAAAGAAAAATGAAACCATAGATTCTATTGCCAAAGTATATAACGTTAGCCCGTCGGATATAAGAAAGTGGAACAAGCTTTCCGACTCGGCTGCAATAACTACCGGGCAACAATTAACGATTTTTCATTCAGTTAAGAAATATAATGTTTCCCGCTATATAAAGAGTTCTAAAACAACCAGAAAAAAGTATTATCATACCGTCAGGCGTGGAGAATCTCTGTACTCTATTGCAAAAAAATATCATGTATATACTAGGGATATAAAGCGTTGGAATCACTTAAAGAGCAGCAAATTAAAATATGGTAGTCGGTTGGTTATTTATTCCAGGAGCAGCACTGGCTCTTCAAGAAATAGCAAGTCTAAGACTCATATTGTTCGTCGGGGAGAATCATTAAGTAGTATTTCAAAAAAATACCATGTCTCTGTCAGCAATATAAAGAATTGGAACCGTTTAAAGTCTAATTTGCTAAAAGTTGGGCAAAAGATTCTTTTATATAACAACGCTTCTTCTAAAAAATCCTCTTCAAACAGTTATCATACCGTTAGAAAGGGAGAATCATTAAGTAGTATTTCAAAAAAATACCATGTCTCTGTCAGCAATATAAAGAATTGGAACCGTTTAAAGTCTAATTTGCTAAAAGTTGGGCAAAAGATTCTTTTATATAACAACGTTTCTTCTAAAAAATCCTCTTCAAACAGTTATCATACCGTTAGAAAGGGAGAATCATTGAGTAGCATTGCAAAAAAATACCGTGTTTCTATCAGCAATATAAAAAAGTGGAATCGTTTACCATCGAATGTAATACGTGTAGGCAAGAAGTTGTTAATTAAAAAATAAAGATATGAAGAAAGGGTTAGGTCTTTTACTCACAATGGGTTCAGCCATTTTTATTCTCTCATGTAATTCTTCTTCAAAAAAAAAATCTAAAAAATCATTGCTTAATGTTGTATCACCAATTAATCAGATAGTAATGATTGCACCACAAAAAACCTGGGATATAGGCTTTAAAAAATTTTCTTTGGATACGTTTATGCAACCTGTTAAAGGCATGTTTTATTCGGAACCCGAATTTAGCTTACTTCATTTTCCTACACTGAAAGCTGCTCAAAGTTATAAACGGTATCCTAATTTTATTCAGTTGAGTAAAGGTGCTTCAGCAATAAAATTTGAGCAGGATGTTTTCGCAAGCGGGCAAACGGTTGTCCGTGTTTGGGGAGAAAATCTACAAGCTATTCAAAAAATATTGATAGATAATAGAAAAAATATTTTTAGCCAATTTCATCGAAACGATAAAAAACAATGGCGTATTGAGCATGCCGGAAAATATCATAGTGGGATATCGGAGTTAAAAAAAATGGGAGTCTCTTTTAAGATCCCAACCAAATTTCTAAAAGTAAACCACGAAAAAGATTTTGTGCACTATGAATATAATGCGAGTAATCGCACGAGGAATCGAAGTGCAGATTTTACCGTAGTTACAAAACCTTATGCATTAGATACGATTTCACTTGAAAATGTTATCGCATTGCGAGATTTAATCGGACGAAAATATATAAAAGGTTCTGAAGAGGGAAGCTACATGCAAACGGCGCCTTTATTAAAAGAGTATTTGCATACAGAAATCATTAAAAATACCCATCAGGAGATCGTTTATAAAACAACTGGACTGTGGAGTATGAAACATCTTGTAGCAGGAGGCCCATTTGTTAATTACGTAATCATAGACAAAAAGAACCAGAGGCTTTTTATGTTTGATGGTCTTGTATTAGTCTCTACCAGTGGAAATACTAATGCTCGAAATGTATTCTATCGACGCGATTTATTGACTGAATTGAGTTTTATTTTCGATAGTTACAAATTATTTAAAGAATGAGACCGGTGCACGATAAATAAAAAAGTATGAAAGAAAGCATTGAGGATATTCTTTAGTATGATTTTTCAATAAACTTTTTTTAAAATATCTATTGATATTTAGCAATATTAATTAAACCTTTTTACAATGATGGTATACATTATCTTTAAAAAAAGAAGAACAAGAAGAAGAAATATTTCAGTGGAAGAGAGTAGTAACTGAAATCACTTGTGTTTATTTCAAAAGCGCTATTTTATTAGCTAACTTGCTTTTTAAATTAGCTGCTTTGTTTTTATGAATAATATTTTTCTTTGCTAAGCGGTCAATCATAGAAACTACCTTAGGAAATTGTTCCTCTGCAGTTTTTTTATCTTCTTCGTTTCGCAGTTTTTTAATAGCCGTACGTGTTGATTTATGGTGAAACTTGTTTCTTAAGCGCCTTGTTTCAGACTGTCTGATTCTTTTTAATGCGGATTTATGATTAGCCATAATTTTATATTAAAATCTTTATAAAGGTAGCCCGTAGGGGAATCGAACCCCTCTTACCAGGATGAAAACCTGGCGTCCTAGCCGATAGACGAACGGGCCAAAGTGCCTTTTTGGCGGTTGCAAATATATAACTTTTTTTAAAGTTGTCAAGCCTTTGGCTTATTTTTTTATCTTTGCCGATATGATAGCAATCCTCTATCGCGGTAAAGTCAGCGGCTTATTATTACTATTTATTTTAGGAAGTTGTGCATCTAATTATGTTGTTCAAAGTACAAAAAAACAAAAGACAGATAATACTGAAATTGCTGCACGAATCAAGCTATATGAAAACTTGATTAAAGCCCCCTCAAATCCATTAAAAGCAGAAGAAAAAGCAGAAAAAATATTACGAGAAAATGTAAGGGCTCGTGAAATAAAAGCCCGTATGATGAATCAAAAAGCACAAAAGATATTATCTACGGCAATAACTTATCTCGGGGTTCCTTATCGTTACGGAGGGTCTACTCGCAGGGGTATGGATTGTTCGGGTCTGGTTCAAAAATCGTTTGCTGCTAATGATATTCTTCTTCCTCGAAACTCAAAAGAACAAGCTAAAAAAGGGAAACCGGTTACTAAAAATCAGTTAAAACGCGGAGATTTAGTATTTTTTGCCACAAAAGGAGGGAGACGGGTATCTCACGTTGGCATTATTTTAACACCTAACGGAGTAAAAAGTTCCTTTATTCATGCGTCTTTTTCACGAGGGGTGATGGTATCGAAACTAGACAATTCATATTGGAATAGACGTTACGTAAGTGCCCGGAGAGTTATTACTTATAACGGTAAGAGTTAAAACTTGAGACCTTTTCAAAAAGCACTCTAATAACTGAACCGCAAGTCAACTTAATCCAAAGGTCTCATAGGGTTAAAAACAATAATAAATAAAAAAATTAACTTCGTTTTTAAAATACTACTACTTTCGCAAGAGATATTTTTTTAAAATGAAATTAGAAAACAATACTTATAAGGTTCAAAAAATTGATTTAAAACAGCTGGTCAGGCAATATGACGACCCTTTATATGTGTATGATGCCGAAGTAATGAAGAGGCAATTTAATCGATTGATCAATGCATTTAGTAAAGTTAAAAACTTACAGCTAAACTATGCCTGCAAAGCGCTCTCTAACCTTTCGGTTTTAAAATATTTTAAATCTTTGGGTGCAGGATTAGATACGGTTTCTATTGAAGAGGTAAAATTAGCGTTAAAAGCAGGGTTCTTACCCGATGAAGTTATATTTACCCCTAATGGAGTTTCTCTTCAGGAACTAAAACAAGCCGCACGTCTAGGCGTGAAAATAAATATTGATAATCTTTCTATTTTAGAACAGTTTGGGCACGATTTGCCTGATTACCCCGTTTGCATTCGTATTAACCCTCATATTATGGCTGGAGGCAATACAAAAATATCCGTTGGGCACATTGATTCCAAATTTGGTATCTCTTATTACCAGCTGCCGCATGTTAAAAGAATCATCTCTAATACAGGAATGAATGTAGAAGGCATTCACATGCACACCGGATCTGATATTTTAGATATTGACGTTTTTCTAAACGGAGCTGAAATCCTGTTTAAGGTTGCACAATCGTTTAAACAATTAAAATATATAGACTTCGGCAGCGGTTTCAAAGTGCCCTATAACGAAAATGATGTTGAAACCAATATAGAAGAGCTTGGAGAAAAACTCGGTGAGCGATTCAATACTTTTTGCCAAACCTATGGCAGCCAGCTTACTTTAATCTTTGAACCCGGCAAATTTTTAGTAAGTCAGGCCGGTTATTTTCTTACCCGAACAAACGTAGTAAAACAAACAACCTCTACTGTTTTTGCGGGGGTAAATTCCGGGTTTAATCATTTTATTCGCCCTATGTTATACGATTCTTATCACGAAATTATTAACCTTTCCAATCCGAATGGGCGCAACCGATTTTATACTGTAGTCGGCTACATTTGTGAAGCAGACACCTTTGCCGTCAATCGAAAAATAAAGGAAATAAAAGAGGGAGATATTTTGTGTTTTAAAAATGCAGGAGCCTATTGCCACACTATGGCAAGCAATTACAATGCGCGGTTACTTCCCGCAGAGGTACTCATCATAGAAGGTAAAGCACACCTTATTAGAAAACGGCAATCTTTTGAAGAGTTGTTAAACAATCAGATAGAAATAGGTTGAGACCGAGGAACTGCAAGTCAGCGTAAGCTAAAATTAAATACCAGAGCAACCTTTGGGTTGTGAGGATTTTAATTATCGGTAGCTGAGCCTGTCGAAGCTTTGAGATGGTTACTGAGCCTATTGAAGTAAGGAAGCAGTTTGAAGTTAGATGCTTTCTTTTTCATGCTTTTTTACATGTTCTGCAACGGTCTCAGATTTTTCTTAGCATTATACTGAGACAAAAAGCACTATATCAACAGCAAGTCAGCGAAAACTAAAGGTCTCGTCTTATCTTTTTTAGGGCGTTCCCGCCTAGCGGCGGTCGGGCTATCCGCTATATCTTTTTCTTGGGGCGAGAGGCTGCCCCAAGAAAAAGGATACCGCTTCTATCCCTAACGCTCACCCCGCAAAAGCCCGTAATTAATACAAAAAGAGACCGTTGCAACGGTCTCATACTAGGCAAAAATATATATAGGATAAGCCGACATATTGAAAAAACAAAAAAATACTTACCTTTACTTCAAAATTTATAAAACAGCAACGTTATGAAATACAAAGCAGCAGCCATAGGAAACCCCAGAGACCTCAAAGCCCCTAAAAAATGGTATGCCAAGCTGGTGATAGATGGGGAGGCTTCATTGGAAGAAATCGTTAAAGAAATTGAAAAGTTTAGTGCCCTGTCTGAACCCGATATTTACGGTGTCATCATTGCCTTAGAGAACGAAGTGCAAAATAAGCTGGCAGAAGGAAAAATTGTGCGTTTTGAGCGCCTGGGCTCATTGTATCCCTCGCTATCAAGCCATCCTTCAGACACAGAAAAGGAGGTGAGTGCAGCAAATATTAAAAAGCTAAAGGTGAATTACCGTGCCGGTAAGCGCATCCTTGAAGCCATGGAAAATGCACCCAAAGAAAAGGTAAAATAAACTTCAAAGCACCTTAGAGAAATTCTCCATAGGAGAAGTAAGTAATCTGCCATGGCATGTTGAGTAACTTATCAAGGAGAGTTAAACAACTTATCAAGGAGAGTTAAACAACTTATCAAGGAGAGTTAAACAACTTATCAAGGAGAGTTAAACAACTTATCAAGGAGAGTTAAACAACTTATCAAGGAGAGTTGAGTAACTTATCAAGGAGAGTTAAGTAAAACCTATAAGGGTTTTGGTTAACTTCTATATAAATTTTGTGTAAATCATTCTGGGTAACGTAATAGAAAAGGAGCAGATAAGTTAAAAGTCATATTATCAGTAGTTATGGAAATTAAACACACAACACTAGATGGTATTAAATACCCGGAGATTTTATATAAGTACCGTTGTTGGAATAATGAATATCATAAGCGTTTTATAAATGAAAGAGAAGTATATATGGCTTCTCCCGATGAATTTGAAGATAAAGAGGACTGTAAAATTCCTTTCAGATTCGATTTATTAACCCAGCAACAAATAAAAGAATATTGTAAAAGTAGTATTAAGTCCAGTGAGCCTAATTTAAACCGAGAACAAAGACGAAAAAAAAAACATTTAATGGCAAAGACTTTTAAGTGTAAAAAAAAGAATGAAGAACATCAAAAACGATATTTTGAGATTTTTTGCCAACGAACAGGTATTTTAAGTTTAACAGCCGAAAATTGTTCAGATGATATGTGGAAAAAATATGCAGACGATTACAAGGGATTTTGTATTGGGTATCATTCAAAAAATCTCTTTAAAGCAGTTGGTGGTGGTGGAGACGTTATATATTATGAAGAAACACCGATTATACTTCCGGCACTTAACAACTCTTTGAAAGAGGTGTTAGAAAGTGACCTCAAGCAAATTTTCAGTAAGAATAGGAAATGGAAGTTTGAAAAAGAGTATAGAACTCATAAATCTTATCCAAAAAACGCAAGTAAAACCGATAGAAGGATACATGTCCCAAAAGAAGTTTTTCATGCTGTAATTCTAGGTAAAAATATGAGCAAAGAAGACAAAGAGGATATAAAGCAAGCGATTAAAGAAAACATTGGAAACATTGACATAATCGAATATAAAAACATTTGCTAAGGCATTATAAAACAATATTTAGTTTAAGTGAAAGCCAAAAAAATAACCATATGCCCACCCTAGACTTCAAAGGAAAATCCTTTATACACAGACCTGCAGTTGCTAAAGTACTTTTTGCAAAAGGTCTCATTTTATAAATTACGCTAAAATAGTAACCGGATTTTCAATCATTGTTTTTAATGTTTGTAAAAATGCAGCGCCAAGTGCACCATCTACAGTCCTATGGTCAGCAGCCAAAGTTACTTTCATCGTATTTCCGATAATTACTTTTCCTTCTTTCACTACCGGTTTTTCAACGATAGTTCCCACCGACAGAATACATGAATTAGGCGCATTAATAATTGAAGTAAAAGACTCGATGCCAAACATGCCAAGATTGGAAACCGTAAAAGTACTTCCTGACATTTCTTCTGCAGAAAGTTTTCTATCCTTAGCCTTAATAGCTAATTCTTTTACTTTCGATGCAATTTGTGTTAACTGTAAAGAATCCGCATGATGAACTACGGGAACGAGCAAACCATCCGCTACAGCAACTGCCACACCAATATTGATATCTCCATGTGTAATGATTTTATCATCCGCCCAGGTCGTATTAACGGATAGATGTTTCTTAAGCGCCGATGCACACGCTTTTATGATTAAATCATTGTAAGATACTTTCGTGTCCGGCATTGCATTTATTGCCTTTCGGGAAGCAATAGCCTGTTCCATATCTATTTCAATAGTCAAATAGTAATGAGGTGCAGTAAACTTTGATTCACTCAAACGTTTTGCAATTACCTTTCTCATTTGGCTTATTGGCGTTTCAATCGTTTTCCCAGCGGGCACCATTGAAATCGTCGTTGGTGAAGTGGCAGCAGGAAGATCAATCTGCACAGGCACAAAGTTTTCTACATCCTTTTTAATAATTCGCCCATGGTCTCCTGTCCCTTTTATTTTAGAGATATCAAATCCTTTTTCGGCTGCTATTTTTTTAGCGAGCGGCGAAATAAAAATTCTATCCCCGGTATTGATTCCTTCCGTGATTTCGCCTGAAAGCGTAGTACTTACTTCACTATTTTCTTCTACTGTCTTACTATTTTGTAAAATTGTTTTCTCCTTTGGAGCGCTGCTTTCTTTTTCTATAATCGCACTTATTTCAGTGCCTGCAGGACCTATAATCGCTAATACTGCGTCTATTGGAACTGTTTCTCCTTCTTTTACGCCGATGTAAAGTAAGGTGCCCTCATATTCTGATTCAAATTCCTGCACCGCTTTATCGGTTTCAATTTCTGCAATAATATCCCCTTCTGCAACAGGGTCTCCTGTCTTTTTATGCCATTGGGCAACGGTTCCCGTCTCCATTGTATCACTTAGGCGAGGCATATAAACGGTTTGCACTCCTTTAGGTATCTCCGTTGTAGCTGTATGCTCTTTAACTAACTTTTCAGTATTTTCTTTTGCACTTTCATCCCCTTTATTTCCATCTATTAGCGATTGAAAATCTTCTCCTTCTTTTCCTATAATTGCTAATGGAGAATCAATCGGGACGCTATTTCCTTCAGCTACTCCCTGATATAGCAAAATACCATCAAATTCCGATTCAAATTCTTGTATTGCTTTATCCGTTTCAATCTCTGCTATAATATCGCCTTCGGCAATAGGATCTCCTGTATTCTTATGCCATTTTACCACGGTTCCTTCTTCCATTGTATCACTTAGGCGAGGCATTAATATTAATTCTGCCATGATATATATTATATTTTTTTGATGTTAAAATGATTGTTTTAAAATGATTGTTTTTCCAATTGGTCAACGAATGGATATTGTTCTGCGTCATAAACCATATCATACAACTGATGTACAGGAGGTAAATCAGATTCTTCTGCAAACTTAACTGCGTCTTCTATTCTTAGTTTAGCAGCATCATCTACTGCTTTTAATTTTTCTTCCGTAGCCCATCCCTCTGCTATAATCTTTTTCTCAATTTGCCTAATCGGATCTTTATATTCTCTATAATGAGCAACTTCTTCTTTGCTTCGATACGGTTGTGCATCTGAAATAGAATGCCCTTTGAATCGATACGTTTTTGCTTCAAGAAAGGTAGGTCCATCTCCTCTGCGTGCGCGCTCTGACGCTTCAAAAACTGCTTCAGCTACTTTTACCGGATCCATTCCATCAACTGGAGCATGTGGCATTTTATATCCTTCTGCCAATAAATGAATGTCTTCATAATTTGCACTTCTAACAACGGAAGTCCCCATAGCATACTGATTATTCTCACAAATAAAAACCACGGGTAACTTCCAGCTCATGGCCATATTAAAAGTTTCATGAAGCGTGCCCTGCCTTACGGCACCATCTCCCATAAAAGTAAGTGTTACCGCCTCTCGATTGTGGTACTGATCAGCAAAAGCAATACCAGCACCAAGCGGGATCTGCCCGCCTACAATCCCATGTCCGCCATAAAAATGGTGTTCTTTAGAGAACATGTGCATAGAGCCTCCCATTCCTTGAGAAGTTCCGGATACTTTCCCAAATAACTCTGCCATAACTTTATTAGGATCAACGCCTAATGCTATTGCGTGGATATGGCAGCGATATGCGGTGATTAAATTATCTTTTCCCTGACGAATGGCATGTATTGCACCGGCAATAATGGCCTCTTGCCCATTGTATAAATGCAAAAAACCTCTGATTTTTTGTTTTAAATATAAAGATTGGCACTTATTCTCAAAACGGCGCCAAAGACTCATGTCTGAATACCATTCTAAGAAGGTTTCTTTCGTAATTTCTTTCATTAAAACTTTATTTTAAGTCACATAAGTAAAATTGACTACAAATATACATTTTTATTCATTGTTTTACAAATCAAGACTGTTGCAAAAAGCACGCTATAAAAGCACTCTATCAACTGCAAGTTATCGAAGCTAATAAAATGCAACCCCCGAAAAAATTAAAGATCGAATCAACCTTTTGGTTGTGAGGAGTTTAATTTTCAGTAGCTGAACTTGTTCTCGGTAGCTGAGCCTGCCGAAGCGTTGAGAGGGTTGCTGAGCATAGTCGAAATAAGGAAGCCGTTTCAAGCGAACTGCAAGTCAGCGCAAGCTAAATGCTTTCTTTTTTATAATTTTTTATGTATCCTGAAACAATCTCAAATCACATTACCTGTGAACTAAAAGTAAGAGGCAATAAATCACGGATGCTTTTTACTTTATATATTTCGCTGTATTGTGTTCCGAAAATAACCGTTATGGGCGTTTTTTGTCGTTCTTCGTATTCAATTAAACTTTGTCGGCAAGCTCCACAGGGAGGAACTGCGGTCATTAATTTTGTTCTTTCACTTTGTGCAACAAGGGCTATTTTTTGTATTTTTTTATGAGGATGTTTTGCCATAGCATAGAAAACAGCTATCCGTTCTGCGCATAATCCGGAGGGATATGCTGCATTTTCCTGATTATTTGCAGTAATGATAATGTTTTCTTCTAATTGAATAGCCGCACCAACCTTAAATTCAGAATAAGGGGCGTAGGCATCTTTTCCGGCGAGAAAAGCCTTATTAAATAGTGTTTCGTCTTCTGATGAAAGCGATTCAAAGGTTTCAAATACTTCAAAATTAAAGATAATTTGTTTTTGCATCATTTTTTGTAAAATTAGGAACTAATATATAAATATCTTTGTAAAAAGTTTGAGACCGTTGCAGAACACATAAAAAGTATGAAAAAGAAAGCATCTAACTTCAAACTACTTCCTTCTCAAAAAATTAAAATCCTCACAACCCAAAGCTTGCTCCGGCGTTTAGCTTGCGCTGACTTGCAGTTAATTTTTATCGGGCGTTGCATTTCGGTAAACTCAATACAAGCATTTTTTTGTTAGCGTGCTTTTTGCAACGGTCTTAGTTTTTTGATAGTAGAATACTTTTTGCAAAGCCTTCTTATAGAGAAAAAAAATTAGTTTTTTATCACTTAAAATACGAACTTTGACTTTATATAAATTTTTACCTATGGATAAAACGGCATGGAAAATCATTAAGAATTTTGATGATATAACGTATAAAAGATGTGGATCAATAGCTCGAATTGCCTTTAATCGTCCGGAAGTTCGTAATGCTTTTCGTCCCAAAACCACCTCTGAATTATACGAGGCTTTTTATGATGCACATGAAGATCCCTCCATAGGAGTAGTTCTACTATCCGGTGAGGGGCCTTCGCCTAAAGATGGTGTTTATGCCTTTTGCAGCGGGGGCGATCAGAAGGCACGTGGGAAAAAGGGGTATGTAGGGTCGGACGGAAAGCAAAGATTAAACATTCTTGAAGTGCAACGACTTATTCGATTTATGCCCAAGATAGTCATTGCTGTTGTTCCTGGATGGGCAGTAGGAGGGGGGCATAGTTTGCATGTAGTTTGTGATTTGACTTTAGCTAGCAAAGAGTATGCTATTTTTAAGCAAACAGATGCAGATGTTACAAGTTTTGACGGTGGCTACGGGTCGGCATATCTCGCAAAAATGGTAGGGCAAAAAAAGGCGCGTGAGATTTTTTTTCTCGGTAGGAGCTACTCAGCTCAACAGGCTTATGAAATGGGGATGGTAAATGCAGTAATTCCTCATGAATCTTTAGATTCTGTAGCCTTTGAGTGGGCGCAGGAAATTTTACAAAAATCTCCCATATCTATTAAAATGTTAAAATTCGCTATGAATTTAACCGATGATGGAATGGTAGGGCAACAGGTTTTTTCAGGAGAAGCTACACGGCTTGCTTATATGTCTGAAGAGGCAACAGAGGGGCGTAATGCTTTTTTAGAAAAGCGGAAACCGAATTTTTCTAAGGATAATTGGATTTCGTAATCTAATGGTTGAGTAAATATGAGACTGTTGCAGAATACAAAAAAAGTATGAAAAAGAAAGCATTTAGCTTGCGCTGACTTGCAGTTCGCTTCAAACGGCTTCCTTACTTCGACTATGCTCAGTAACCCTCTCAAAGCTTCGACAGGCTCAGCTACCGAGAACAAGTTCAGCTACCGAAAATTAAAATCGCCACAACCAAAAGGGTACTATGATCTTTAATTTTTATCGGGCGTTGCATTTTATTAGCTTCGATGACTGGCAGTTGATAGACTGCTTTTTGTAACGATTTAAATATACATTGAATCCTTTGCTAAAAATATTTTAACAAAGGATTCATAATATTAATCACTATAAATAAATTGAGAATATTCCTTATCTAATAGTTCGGTTGCTTTTTGAATCACTCCCAACTTTATCATGGGCTACACGAAACCCTAACCAGCTTGCAGAAAAAGTTTCCAGCATATAACGTCTTTGCCCGGGGTCTGTCCAATATACGCGATCTTTCCACGATCCTCCTTTAATTACACGATTTCGATCTGATATATCAGTCGATACACTGGATTTATCTTTTTGTACGATAACGTGTCCGTCTTCACTTACAATAAAACTTTGTTTTGGGGCATTGAAGTCTGAATTAAGATCTGTCGTTGAATTAATTTGATTTCCATCCGTATCTATATGCTTATAAGGGTCTATTAAAGACTGAAAATCTCCATCTAGATAATTACGATTATCTTCATATACTTTTCGTTTAATTTGCCCTGGAAGTTCACGATAAACTAAGCGTCCATCTTTTAATGTGTCGTATTTAATATCAACTCCTACAATCTCTGCTACACCATCTTCCCGGATGGTTTTTTCAAATGTATTCCCTCTATAGTAATTAAAGTCACTGGCCTGCTCATCAATGATCGGACGATAAACGTCTGATGTCCATTCTGCTACGTTTCCATACATCCCATATAAACCTAGTGCATTGGGTTTAAAGGCTTTGACAGGAGAGGTTATGGAGTAGCCATCATTTTGCCAGCCGCTAACGCCTGAATAATCACCCCGCCCTCTTTTAATATTGGCAGTAAAATTTCCCTTCTTTCTTCCGCGCTCTTTACGCAACTCCAGTTCTGGAATTATTTTTCCTTTGTAGCGGTTATATTCTCTGTTTTTAGATAATGCCAAGGCTGCATACTCCCATTCCGTTTCTGTAGGTAACCTATAGCGTGCAGTAAGATCTGATTTTCTTTGAGCATCTTTTTTCCATTTTTGGTTATAGGTTTTATAAGAAGTTCCTATATTTTTATTACGAACTCCTTTATTCCTTATAAAACCGAGAAATTTCCTGTGTTTGGTCTTTTGGGTAGCTTTTTGGGCGTTATTATTTTTTTGGTTCTCTGTAAATATATCCGAATCAGGACCGAACATATTATCACCTAACTCTTTGTATCGCTCACTGAAGAAAGCAGGTTTGTTGTTTTCAAAGTACGTACTATCTGAATAGGAATATACATATAATTCTTTGTCAATTGTACCGTTTTTTATCAACTCTTTCTCATTTACCCTATCAGTAAGCCAATCAGTGTAATTATTAGCTTGTAACCAGTTAATTCCCACTATGGGGTAATAATCAAAAGCAGTATCTCTAAAATAATTTTGTACAAATAATTCCTGATTGGCTAGTTTATTTCGCCATACAAGAGTATCCGGAAGCGCGCCGTTATAAATTTCTTTATATCGTGAATCATCAGAGTTGAAAAACAATCGAAGCCAGGATAAATACATTTTATAATCTCGATTGGTAACTTCTGTTTCAGACAAGTAAAAAGAGCGCACTTGTTGGCGTACCGGTGTATTATTCCAATCGTGCATCACATCATCTTTAGTTTGCCCTTTGGTAAAAGTGCCTCCTTCGATGAATACCATTCCAGGGCCTCCGTTATCCGGATCCTTATCACCGCTAAAATACCACCCCATATCATCATTATCTTTCCAGCCAGTCAAACTTTTTGATGTATTACTTGTTTTTTTTGAGCAACTGTGTATAATTAATCCTAAAGCGAGTATAAATATTAATGACTTTTTATTTTTCATATTGAAAAAAATTATATCTTGTATAAATTTATTTTTAAATAAAAAACTAAGTGCAAAGATAACTTATTTTGAATAAAATAACGAATTTTATAGAAAGGTATTATAATTTAATATTTAAATTTTTTAATTTCTTTCATTTTTTAATTTCTTTCAGGTTTTATTTTTATTACTAAATTAAGATCGTTTTAAAAAGTATTTTAGCAACTACAAGTCAGCGTAAGTTAAAATTAAATATCGAATCAACCTCATAGGTTGTGATGATTTTAATTTTTGGTAGCTGAGCCTGTCGAAGCTTTGACAGGATTGCTGAGTACTTCGAGTATTAGTAAACGTATTTCGACTGATCTCAGTAACCACTTATCGAACTATGGAAGTAGTTTGAAGCGATATACTTTTTTGTAGATGGATTTTTATTTATTCTTCAACAGTCTCTAAATTACTTTCGGCAAAGATATCTCATAATAATTTTCAAATAGTATCGTTTTAATGATAAATTTTGCATATTTGTAACATGGCTCATAATTTTTCTGCTCTATTTCTTAAACTAAGATAGACTAAAAAAATGAGTAATATAAGCTTGTTAAACATACTTAAATTTATGAAAAAGATTATTTTTATTTCGATGATTTTTTTATCCCGTTTTTATTTTGCACAGATAAATCAACGTCCGGTTACCGGCGCTCTTTTTCAATCAATTGTCCCCGATGCACGAGCCGGGGGTATTGCTGATATGGGAGTTGCAACAAGTTCTGATGCCTATTCACAATATTGGAACCCGTCTAAATATTTATTTAACGAAGATTATTCGGGCTTTGCAGTGTCTTATACGCCATGGCTTAACAAACTTTCAAGCGATACTTTTTTACTCAATGCTACTTTTTTTAAGTATTTAAATGACGCGCAAAGAAGTTCATTAGCGGCAAGTATATATTACTTTACTATGGGTAAAATAGAGAAAAACTTTATTGCCCCCGGAGGAGAGGTACAGAGTCAGGGAAGTTATAGTCCTAATGAATTTGCATTGGATATTTCTTATGGATTATTATTAAGCGATCAATTGTCAATGGCAGTAACGGGGCGTTATGTTCGGTCCGATATTTATGATAATACGCTTCCCGGGTTTTCAGATAAAAAAGCAGCGGCTACTTTTGCTGCTGATGTTTCAACCTTCTATCGAACAAATATTATTCAAGGAAAAAATTTCAATAGTCGCTTGCGGCTAGGACTTAACATTAAAAATATAGGACCAAAATTAGACTACTCTAAATCAAGTAATGATGCCAGTACGCCATTACCTACTAACTTAGGTATCGGAGGGGGATACGATTTGATATTCAGTCAATTGAGCACATTATCTTTGGGATTGGAATATAATAAATTATTAGTACCGCCATCTGAGCCGCAATATGATAGCGACGGACAATTAATCCGTTATGTTTTACCAGATAAAGGAGTAATGGAAGGAATTTTTTCCTCTGCTTTTGGAAAGTCAGCCAGCACAGTTGGGGTAAGCGTTGAATATACCTACAATAAAGCGCTTTCTTTGCGAGGAGGGTATAAATATGGAGACAAAGATAAAGGAGACCAGCCCTATTTAACAACAGGAATTGGCTTAACTTTTTCTGATTTTCAATTCGATGCCTCTTATTTAATCCCAACAGGAAGTCAAGATAATCCGTTAGCAAATACACTAAGATTCTCTTTAGCTTGGAATTTTGGAGGGAAAGTAGTAAGGTAACGAAGAATTATCTTAGAAAAACACTTTCTTCATAAGTCAAAAAAATTGTACATTTCTGCTTTAAAAGATATATAGTTATGAATTTTTCAGATTTGTTAGTCATTGGTTCGGGGGTTTCGGGATTGAGTTACGCGATAAGAGTTGCTGAAAAATCACCTAAAACTACGATTAATATCATTACTAAAAAAGATTGTATGGAATCTAATACAAGATATGCGCAAGGAGGGGTGTCAGTAGTATTGGATAATAAAAACGATTCTTTTGAAAAGCATATACAGGATACTTTAATTGCCGGAGATGGCTTATGTGATGAGGAGGTTGTTCGATTGGTAGTAAAAGAAGCACCGAATCGCTTTAGAGAAATGGTTGCATGGGGAGTTCATTTTGATAAAAATAAAAATGGGCATTATAACTTAGGAAAAGAAGGAGGCCATACCGCTTCTCGTGTAGTTCATCATAAGGATATTACGGGCTATGAAATTGAAAGAGCACTGCTTAAAAAAGCTAAAGAATATCATAATATAAAATTTTTTCAAAATCATTATGCTATTGATTTAATTACTGAGCATCACCTTCCGAATACGTCTTTAAAAGAAGATGAAACTTGCTTTGGGGCTTATATTTTAAATCAAAAAAATCAAAAAATTACTCCTTTTGTAGCTAAACTAGTAGTCCTTGCCATAGGTGGTGCAGGGCAGGTGTATAAATATACCACTAATTCACTGGTGGCTACCGGAGATGGAATAGGAATGGCTTACCGGGCAGGGGTAAAGATTAAAAATATGCCTTATTATCAGTTTCACCCTACGGCATTATATGGAGTGTCTAATCCGGCATTTTTAATTTCAGAAGCCGTTAGAGGTTTTGGGGCGAAATTAAGAAATCAAAATGGAGAAAAATTCATGTTTCGCTATGACCCAAGAGAAGAATTGGCCTCTCGCGATATTGTTGCACGCGCCATTGATAATGAATTAAAAATCAGTGGGAATGATTATGTTTGCTTAGACTGTAGGCATTTAGATCGAGAAGAATTTTTGGTTCGCTTTCCTAATATTTATAAAAAGTGCTTGTCCATTGGGATTGATTGTTTTAAAGACTTAATCCCTGTAGTGCCCGCAGCGCATTATATGTGTGGAGGGATTGCTGTTGATGAATTTGGGCAGACAACGCTAAAAAATTTGTTGGCCATAGGTGAAATAAGTTGTTCAGGACTGCATGGAGCGAATCGGCTCGCTTCTAACTCATTGTTAGAGGCATTAGTTTATGGTAATCGATTAGCTGAAAAAACATTTGAAAGACTGCCGATGATAGACAATGAATCCATTAAAGAGAAAATTCCTCAATGGAATCAGGAAGGGATGAGGTTACCCGAAGAAATGGTTTTAATCCATTATATTAAAAAGGACTTGCGTACCATTATGATGGATTTGGTAGGAATTGTGCGCACCAATGAGCGGTTAGCGTTAGCTACTAAAAAAATAGAAGCTATTTTTAACTCCGTTACCGAATTATATAATATATCTATTCTCACTCCACAATTGGCTGAATTGCGAAACCTTGTATCGGTGGCGTATCTTATTATTCATCAATCTAAATTGCAAAAAGAAAATAGAGGAACATATTATAATCGAGATTTAGATAAAAATAGGCATAATGTTTTTCGGACTGAAGTGTAAAAAACCGCCTTTGCTTTAAAAGCGGTTTTTTTACTATTAAATCTTTGCTTTAAGGTCTAAATTTTGTCAATTCGTAAGAAAGCTCCATCGCTCTCCATTATATACGCATAAAACCTTATTGGTTGGGTCATACACCAAGGTTCCTATTTCCGGCGATTTTATTCTATTATAAGCATTCTCTACCTTAGGTAATAATAAAGCTTTGTTATCACTTTCTAATATCAATACTCCGCGACCACTAGCAACACTACTACCGGCACCTATTATTACGCCATTCCCTACTTCTGATCTGGGTACCTCTGCAGGTCGCTCGCTACTACGTTGTGATAAAACCTTAAATCCATTATTAGTTTCATAACCTATTACTTGTAATAAGGAATTATAATAAATCATGCCTGGTTGCTTTAACGGATCATTGTAGAGATTATATGATGTTATAAAATTTATCTTAGGTAAAATAATCCCGCTTGTTGTTCCTTCTTTAAAATCTAATAAAGCGGATAAATTAGTTGCTTCTTTTCCAATAGCGATTTGCCCATTTACTATTATTCCTATCATCATTGATAAGCATAAAACGATTCTTTTTTTCATTTTTCTTCTTTTTTTATTATATTCTTCTCATTGCTTAGCATGCTATGCTCAACGTGATTATATTTTTATTTACTATTTAATTAATTTTAATGCATTCCTGAGTGTTTAAACAACCCCATTTATTGTTTTGATATAATTTAATACATTGTTCAGTGGTATCAAAAAAGATCATGCCATCTGAAGGATTCCTAATGGCATTTGGATTTGCAATACGAGGAATGACTAATCCCTTTTCTTTCGAATCTAATATTAGCTGTCCATTCTTCATTGATTCTAACCATGAAGTATCATTTCCTCTATCTAAAGTGGAGATGCCTAAAGCTGAAGGGAAAGTTTCACCTGTACCCGTAGCCCCAACTGGATTACAAACGAGTTTATTAGATCTATCCACAAACTGAGCGGGTGCTGTTTGTCCTGGGCCAAGGTTTATTTGCACGCGATTATCTGTAGGATTTCCTTGGCTATCCGATACGGACTCATAGCCTGATAGGTCAGTCTCTACCACGGTATAGGTTCCTGCTGGGAGATTAGGAAAAGTTACTACTCCATTGGGAGCTGTAGTTCCTCTTATAGGGCTGCTTGAACTTGAGCTATTATAGAGGGTTATAGTTACGCCTTGTAGTGGTTGGTCGACTGTTTTTGGATTGCCATCGGTGTCTTCAAATACACTTACTTGAATGGCGCTGAGTTTCCTATCCACAAACTCAGCGTATTCTGTTTGTCCTGGGCCAAGGGTTATTTGCACGCGATTATCTGTAGGATTTCCTTGGCTATCCGATACGGACTCATAGCCTGATAGGTCAGTCTCTTCCACGGTATAGGTTCCTGCTGGGAGATTAGGAAAAGTTACTACTCCATTGGGAGCTGTAGTTCCTCTTATAGGGCTGCTTGAACTTGAGCTATTATAGAGGGTTATAGTTACGCCTTGTAGTGGTTGGTCGACTGTTTTTGGATTGCCATCGGTGTCTTCAAATACACTTACTTGAATGGCGCTGAGTAGTTTCCTATCCACAAACTGAGCGGGTGCTGTTTGTCCTGGGCCAAGGTTTATTTGCACGCGATTATCTGTAGGATTTCCTTGGCTATCCGATACGGACTCATAGCCTGATAGGTCAGTCTCTTCCACGGTATAGGTTCCTGCTGGGAGATTAGGAAAAGTTACTACTCCATTGGGAGCTGTAGTTCCTCTTATAGGGCTGCTTGAACTTGAGCTATTATAGAGGGTTATAGTTACGCCTTGTAGTGGTTGGTCGACTGTTTTTGGATTGCCATCGGTGTCTTCAAATACACTTACTTGAATGGCGCTGAGTAGTTTCCTATCCACAAACTGAGCGGGTGCTGTTTGTCCTGGGCCAAGGTTTATTTGCACGCGATTATCTGTAAGGTTTCCTTGGCTATCCGATACGGACTCATAGCCTGATAGGTCAGTCTCTTCCACGGTATAGGTTCCTGCTGGGAGATTAGGAAAAGTTACTACTCCATTGGGAGCTGTAGTTCCTCTTATAGGGCTGCTTGAACTTGAGCTATTATAGAGGGTTATAGTTACGCCTTGTAGTGGTTGTTCGACTGTTTTTGGATTGCCATCGGTGTCTTCAAATACACTTACTTGAATGGCGCTGAGTTCCCTATCCACAAACTCAGCGTATTCTGTTTGTCCTGGGCCAAGGGTTATTTGCACGCGATTATCTGTAAGGTTTCCTTGGCTATCCGATACGGACTCATAGCCTGATAGGTCAGTCTCTTCCACGGTATAGGTTCCTGCTGGGAGATTAGGAAAAGTTACTACTCCATTGGGAGCTGTAGTTCCTCTTATAGGGCTGCTTGAACTTGAGCTATTATAGAGGGTTATAGTTACGCCTTGTAGTGGTTGTTCGACTGTTTTTGGATTGCCATCGGTGTCTTCAAATACACTTACTTGAATGGCGCTGAGTAGTTTCCTATCCACAAACTCAGCGTATTCTGTTTGTCCTGGGCCAAGGGTTATTTGCACGCGATTATCTGTAAGGTTTCCTTGGCTATCCGATACGGACTCATAGCCTGATAGGTCAGTCTCTTCCACGGTATAGGTTCCTGCTGGGAGATTAGGAAAAGTTACTACTCCATTGGGAGCTGTAGTTCCTCTTATAGGGCTGCTTGAACTTGAGCTATTATAGAGGGTTATAGTTACGCCTTGTAGTGGTTGTTCGACTGTTTTTGGATTGCCATCGGTGTCTTCAAATACACTTACTTGAATGGCGCTTGTAGGTGCAGGTGCAGGTGCAGGGGCAGGGGCAGGTGCAGGTGTAGGTGTAGGGGCAGTAGAGGGGAAATATCCAGGAATATGATTGATTAGATAATTTAGGTCACAAATATTTCTAACATTTGTTTTATAATTAGCTGAGTTATCATAAAAAGGGTTATCTGCGCTATTAAAACTATCTTGGCACCTTGTTGATTCTGAAATTTGGGACTTATACCTAATAGAACCTGTTGGGATGCACTGGAATGTATTTTGAGGCACAGACACAGGCCTTGCTCCCTCAGCGTGATATATACCATAATCTATTAAGATTGCACCCTCAACTCTGCTTCGATTAGTGTTGTAAGCATATGTTTCTCCAACAATAAAATAAGATTTTCCTCCAGGAGGACCAGTATATGTTGCCAATTTCTTTCCTTTTAAATTTGTCGGATCAGTATACCCACATAAAGCCACTACAGCATTTTCTTTTAGTTGAGGAGGGGAATATGAACTATCTGTCAAGAAATCATTTACTTTCACTGCTCCATAGGGACCTACGATAAGGTTCTTGTTGGTACCTCCTTTTGCGACACTTAATCCTCCTCCATCACAAACTTGTACTTTTGTTGCTTGTGAAGTATTTATAGGGATATCAATTCTAGCACTCCTAGTAACATATAGCGTTACGCCACTAGGAATATCTTTAGGCAGTTGTTGCGCGTATTGGTTACTGCTAATTTTATAAACACCTCCCGGAAACATTGTCCCGGTAAACTCTATTGCATTAGGTGGTGCACATTGCGCCTTTAGTTGATGGGTACTCAATAACAATACGGCGCTTATTAAATATAATATATTTTTCATAAATAAATAGGGTTCTTAATTATTTCGTTATTTATATTTTTTTAAAAATCATGCAAAGTTATGATATGTTTCCCAAAAAATAAAATAAATATTATAATAAAATAAACAAATACGATAAAGAAGAGTTAGTATTTTATTGATTTTAAAATAATTATTATAATGTAAGAAATGTTTTTACTACTTTATAAAAGCACTTTACTTATGTAAAGCATTAAGACCATTGCAAAACGAAAGATAAAAAAATGAGTATTTTTGCGGTATAGTAGCTGTAGAATATTAAATGGATTTATATTATGAAAAAGATAAGCGTTTTTTTATTGTTTTTGTCTATTTTATTTATGCAGTGTGCTGCCCCAAAAGTAACTTATGATTATGACCGGGAGATTGATTTTTCGCAGTATAAAACCTTTAATTTCAAGACAACAGATATAAAAAGTATTTCAAAGTTAGAAGCACAACGTATCATAAATGTCATAGAAAATCAAATGAAAGCAAAAGGATTTCAGCGTTCAGATACGCCGGATATTTATCTAGCTGTAAAATCAATTATTCAAATGGGAAAAAAACAAACGGGTAATTTGGGCATTGGTTTGGGGAGATGGAGTAGAAATATTGGGGTTAATTTAGGAACTTCTGTCCCGATAATTCATAAAGTACAAAACACTTACTTGAAAGTGGAGATTTTTGAAACCCGTTCTAATTATTTGATATGGCAGGGGGGATCTAAGCATAGCACAAAAACGGCAAAAAATCCTTATGAAAAAGAGCATATAGTGAATCAATTCATTAGTGAATTATTGGTGAATTTTCCTCCAAAATAAAATTATTAGTCGCACATTTAACTATTAAATCTTTCAATATCATTTTTTTTCCCATAAAGTACAAGGATATCTCCTTCCTGAAAAATAAAATCGGGAGAGAGTACACCAAGCGCTCGCTTCTTTGCGATGGGTTTTCCAAAAATGTTTTTGCTTTTATTGCGCACTACTGTAACTAGGTTTAAATTCCATTTAGTTCTAAGATTGCTGTTAATTAAATTTTTTCCAATTAGTTTTTCAGAAACTTTTAGTTCAACTACTTCGTAATTTTCATCAAAAGCCATCGTTCTAATGGCTCCTTTTATAATTAAGCGATTAGCCAGTTCTTTAGCATATTCTATTTCAGGATACAATATTTGATAAACGTCCATAGATTTTAAAATCGTACCATGTACATCATTAATCGCCCGGCAGAGTAGAGGGCGGGTCGTACTCCGCTTAATTAGTGCGGCTGTAGTGAGTGCGATTCCCATATCTCCACCGATGGATATGATAATATAATCGGTATCGTTTAAAGGAATTTTTTTAATGTTTAATTCCTCTGTGGTATCCATACAAACAGTATGCGTTAGTATTTCAGAATTAGCTTCTACACGTGCCATTCGATAGTCCACCCCAAAGACTTCATGCCCTTCTTTAATAAGTTGATTTGCAAGATGGGTTCCAAAATTTCCTAATCCTATAATAATGAATTTCATCTGCTATGTTTTATGAGTATATATTGATTTTAGGTGTTTTGAATGAGGCGGCCATTATTTTTTCTTGTCTTAATTGAAGAAATATCCCGCTTAAGAAAGTTAAAAAATTAATTCTTCCAATAAACATGACTACGATTAACACAACTTTACTTGCAACGCTTAGTTCAGATGTAATCCCCAGGCTTAATCCTACGGTACTGTATGCTGAAATACATTCAAAAAGTGCTTCTTTTACTTTTACCTGCGGGTCGAAAATCATGAGGAGAAAACTGCTCATTCCAATTGCTATTAGAGATAATGATACAACGGCAAACATTCGGCTAATCGTATAATTAGAAATTTCTATCCACTTAATTCTGATGTCTTTTTTTTGTGTTATATGCCGTATAATATTAAGAATCCCCACAGCAAAAGTAGTCGTTTTAATTCCTCCTCCTGTTGAACCGGGCGCAGCACCTATCCACATAAGCAAAGAAAAAATCATAAGAGTAGGAATAGTTAGTGAATTCATATCTAAGGTATTAAATCCAGCCGTACGGGTAGTAACCGAATTGAAAAAAGATTCTGCTATTTTGCCGTGGTTACTATATTCAGATAAGGCATGATTATTTTCTAATAAGTAAAATAATAACATTCCTCCAAAAATTAATAAAAAAGTAGTTATTACAGAAATTAAATTACTGATGCGCTGCTGTTTTTTTTTAATAATAAAGCGCTTTCGTTTTCCGGTTATATGCTCAATCAAAGAAAGAAATTTATATAGAAAGACCTCCCAATAATAAGATATGATATTAAAGCCCATAGCGCCGATAACAATTGTTAGCCCAATAATCCAGTGTAAATTATAGTTAAAACGAATAGATGACTCATGAAAAGAATTTTGTAAGGTAGAAAACCCGGCATTACAAAAAGCCGAAATAGCATGAAAGAGTGCAAAAAAAGGTTTATTATGAATTTCGGGAATATGGATAATAGAATGATAGACAAGAAAAGCACTCAGCGCCTCAACCAAAAAAGTGAAAGTGATAATGCTTATTAACATTTTAAAAGTATGATTAAGATTTTCTTCGTTTACGAACTCGCCAATCATTAGCCGGGTGCGAAAAGAAGTACGATTTCCTATAGAGATAACCAACAAGTTGGTAAAAGTTAAAATTCCCAGCCCTCCGATTTGAAAACAAATCATAATAAAAGTCTGCCCGAGTTGAGTAAAATCATGAGCGGTGTCCTTTACTGCCAGTCCCGTTACCGTAACCGCACTTGTAGCCGTAAAGAGCGCATCGATAAAAGAAACAGAATATGTAGTTGAATTAGGCAGCAATAGTAATACGGTTCCAATTAAGATAACAATCAAAAAACTTAAGATAAAAATAAAGTTCGGATGCAACGATTTAAATTCAATCCCATTAAGCCAATGGCTAACGATAATAAAAGAGATAATCAGCAGAACAATATCCCGAGTTGTGCGAATGGTAAGCAGCCATGATGAATCAATTATCCCTAAAAAAGTAATAAAAAGTAATACAACAGCAGACAGCCAAACAACCATGCGCATGATATTTCCAAAAAAATGACGACTCTTGTTGAGCATTGGAAAAAAGAAGATTAAGAAAAACAAGATATAGAACAACTCAAAAAAAGAAGTACTTGTACGAAAATAAAGCTGCTCAGAAGTATGAAATTTCAGCCCTAAATCAAGAAAAATCACGATAAACACGAGCAGACTTAGTGGCGTTATTATTTTTCTAATAAACTGTATTATTCTATTTATTAACATGTTAGCATAAAAAATATTTGAATTATCATACAAAGGTATAAAAAAACAAAAGAGATTTGAGACCGTTGCAAAAAGCACTTTAGCAAAAAAATGCTTGTATTGAGTTTGCCGAAATACAACGCCCGATAAAAATTAAACACCGGAGCAACCTTTTGGTTGTGAGGATTTTAATTTTTTGAGAAGGAAGCAGTTTGAAGTTAGCATGCTTTCTTTTTCATACTTTTTTATATATTCTGCAACGGTCTCATATTAGTATTAGAAAAAAATAGCGTATTTTTGTTAGTATGATAAAAACATATAAAAAGGAGGAAGTAGAAAAGGCTAAAAAACAACTTTCAGCTAAAGGATATTTGCCAATAAATACAGAGGGGATTGACTACGTAAAAGAGATTAACAGATTGCGAAAAGAAAAAAACGCGGTTATTCTGGCGCATTATTATCAATCTCCTGATATTCAGGAAATAGCTGATTATCTTGGCGATAGCCTATATTTAGCTCAAAGAGCCGCTCAAACCGATGCAGATATGATCGTCTTTGCAGGTGTTCATTTTATGGCGGAAACAGCTAAAATTTTAAACCCGAATAAAAAAGTAGTACTCCCTGATTTGTTAGCAGGATGCTCTCTTGCAGAAAGTTGTCTGCCTGAAACCTTTGCTTCGTTCAAGACTCGGCATCCGGGGGCTATAGTGGTAACATACATTAACTGTTCAGCTGAGATTAAAGCACTTAGCGACATCGTTTGCACTTCATCTAATGCTAAGAAAATTATTGAATCTATCCCAAAAGATAAGGAAATAATTTTTGCCCCCGACAAAAATTTGGGGGCATGGTTAATAAAAGAAACGAAACGTAACATGATTTTATGGAATGGCGCTTGCATTGTTCATGAAGCATTTTCTTTAGAACGAACGGCTAAATTAATGATGAGTTATCCTGAAGCAAAACTAATTGCTCATCCTGAGAGCGAGGCTTCAATACTCAATGCTTCCGCCTATATAGGAAGTACTTCACAGTTGTTAAAATTCGTTGAAAAAGATGAAGGTCATTCGTTCATTGTGGCAACAGAAGAAGGAATTCTACATGAAATGCAAAAAAGAGTGCCGGGCAAAACATTAATTCCTGCTCCGCCACAGGATGAAAATTGTTCTTGCTCTGAGTGTTTTTATATGAAACGAAATACGTTAGAGAAAATTTATTTATGTATGAAATATGAATCGCCTGGCATCAAAATAGATAAACAGTTATCAAATAAAGCTATAAAACCCATTAAGCGCATGCTAGCAATGAGTAAATAGAAAAAAATGAAACCGTTGCAAAAAGCACTTTAGCAAAAAAATGCTTGTATTGAGTTTACCGAAATGCAACGCCCGATAAAAATTAAATACCGGAGCAACCTTTGGGTTTTGAGGAGTCTAATTTTTTGAGAAGGACGCCGTTTGAAGTTAAATGCTTTCTTTTTCATACTTTTTATGTGTTTTGCAACGGTATCAAAAATATAATTCAAGTATTTATACAAGTATTTATAACTATGTTGTGATGGTAAAAGAATTTAAAAAGAGATGCGAATTTTAATCTTTACAGACGGATCATCAAGGGGTAATCCCGGACCGGGCGGTTATGGAATTATAATGAGATTAGAGGGTACAAAATATGTTAAAGAATTTTCAGAAGGATTTAAAAAGACAACAAATAATAGAATGGAGTTGCTGGCAGTTATTGTCGCGTTAGAAAAAATAAAAAAAGAAAACAGCGAAGTGTTGATAATTTCTGATTCTAAATATGTTATCAATTCAGTTGAAAGAAAATGGGTGCTGAATTGGGAAAAAAAACGATTTAAAGAAAAAAAAAATGCAGACCTGTGGATACGTTTCTTATCCGTTTATCGACAACATCGTGTAAAAATGAAGTGGATAAAAGGGCATAATCAACATAAAGAAAATGAACGATGCGATTTTCTCGCCGTTCAGGCAAGTAAAAATAAAGAATTAAAAATAGATGAAGGGTTTGCAAAAGGTACTTTAGAAACTGTAAGTCAGCGAAGCTAATAAGAAGCTAATAAAATACAAAGCCCGATAACTGTAAATCAGGGTTAGCTAAATGCTTTCTTTTTCATGCTTTTTTATATGTTTTGCAAAGCCTTCTATATATGAGACCGTTGCAAAAAGCACTTTAGCAAAAAAATGCAACGCCCGAGAAAAATTAAATGCCGGAGCAACCTTTGGGTTGTGAGGATTTTAATTTTTTGAGAAGTACGCCGTTTGAAGCGAACTGCAAGTCAGCGCAAGCTAAATGCTTTCTTTTTCATATTTTTTTATGTGTTCTGCAGCGGTCTCATGTGAAAATAGTGCCATATTGGCAGAAGTTGTAAAAGGGCATAAAAAATGTAAATCATTAAATTATGAGTGATAATTTTTCTCAGGGAGTAAAAGATGTGATAACCTACAGTAAGGAAGAGGCATTACGCTTGGGAAGCGAACAAATAGGAACAGAACATTTGGTTTTGGGAATGATTAGAGAGGGACGAGGAAAAGCCATTGCTATTTTGAATGCGATGAATATTGACTTGCCTCAGATTCGGTTAAAAATAGAATCGGTTATTCCAAAAGATAATCTAAAAGAGGGAGGATTTAATAAAGTAAATTTAAAACTGACAAAACAAGCAGAAAGGGCATTAAAAACAACTTTTCTTGAAGCAAAACTTTTTAAAAGTGAGGATATCAATACTGCTCATTTATTGTTATGTATTTTACGTAACGAAAACGATCCGATTACTAAATTACTTAATAAATTAGAAGTTAGTTATGATACGGTAAAGGAAGAATTCAAGTATCAATTTCAAGAAGATTTAATCGAACCTACTGACGTAGAATCTTCTTTTGCAGAAGGGGAGCAGGGAAATGGCTCGGAAAACACCGGGAAATCAGATATCAGAAGAGATAATCCGGTAAAAACTAAAACGCCGGTATTAGATAATTTTGGGCGGGATTTAACGCAAATTGCTGAAGAAGGAAAAATGGATCCTGTGATAGGACGTAAAAAAGAGATAGAAAGAGTATCTCAGATTCTAAGCAGGAGAAAGAAGAATAATCCCTTGCTCATTGGAGAACCAGGAGTAGGAAAATCTGCCATAGCAGAAGGTTTAGCACTACGGATTATTCAACGAAAGGTATCTCGTGTATTGTTCAATAAGCGTATTATTTCATTAGATATCGCCAGTTTAGTAGCTGGCACAAAATATCGCGGGCAATTCGAGGAACGGATGAAAGCCATTATGAATGAATTAGAAAAAAATGATAATATCATTGTATTTATAGATGAGTTACATACCATTGTCGGGGCTGGCGGGGCTACAGGCTCATTGGATGCTTCTAATATGTTTAAGCCTGCATTAGCAAGAGGCGATATTCAGTGTATTGGCGCAACTACTTTGAATGAATATCGTCAGCAGATTGAAAAAGACGGGGCACTTGATCGTCGTTTTCAAAAGGTTATGATCGAGCCGACCTCTGTACAAGAAACCGTACAGATTCTCAACAATATTAAGGATAAATATGAAGCTCATCACAATGTGAATTATACTAATGAAGCCATTAATGCCTGCGTTGCGTTAACTGCACGTTATATTACCGATCGCTACCTGCCGGACAAAGCCATCGATGTTTTAGATGAGTCGGGTTCACGCGTGCATATCAAAAACATTAGAGTACCAAAAGAGATTCTTGATTTAGAAGAAACATTGGAATTAATTAGACAGAAAAAGACTGCCGCAGTTAAAGGGCAAAAATATGAGAAAGCCGCTCAATTAAGAGATGATGAAAAGAAAACAGAACAGCAGCTAAAAGAAGCGCAAAAACTTTGGGAGTTTGATTCAAATAAAAACAGAGAAATCGTTTCAGAAGAAAATGTAGCGGAAGTGGTAGCCATGATAACGGGTATTCCGGTGCAAAGAGTGGCACAGGCAGAACTGAAGAAACTTGCCAAAATGGCAGAACAACTAAAACAACACATTATAGGGCAGGATGAAGCGGTAAAAAAGGTAGTTAGGGCTATTCAGCGAAACCGTGCAGGGCTTAAGGCGCCCGATCGTCCAATAGGGACATTTATTTTTCTCGGAACAACCGGTGTAGGGAAAACACAACTTGCAAAAGTACTGGCTCAAGAAATTTTCGACTCAACCGATGCCTTAATTCGTATTGATATGAGCGAATATATGGAGAAATTCGCTATTTCTCGTTTGTTAGGCGCTCCTCCTGGTTATGTGGGCTATGAGGAAGGGGGTCAATTAACAGAGTTGATCCGTAGAAAACCCTATTCGGTTGTTTTATTAGATGAAATAGAAAAAGCACATCCGGATGTATTTAATCTGCTGTTGCAGGTATTAGATGATGGATATATCGCAGACAGTCTGGGAAGAAAAATAGATTTTAGAAATACGATTATTATTTTAACTTCTAATATTGGGTCTCGCCAGTTAAAAGATTTTGGAATCGGCGTGGGATTTGGCACTTATGCAAAGAAAAATTTTGAAAAAACACAGGCAAAAAGTATTATAGAAAGTGCTTTAAAAAGGACTTTTTCACCTGAATTTTTGAATCGTATTGACGATGTAATTATCTTTAATTCATTAGAAAAAAGGCAGGTTAAAAAAATTATTCACATCGAACTAAAAAAATTATCTCAACGGATGAAAAACTTGGGATATAAAATTGAATTAACCGATGAGGTAATTGACTTTATTACTGAGAAAGGATTTGATGAAAATTATGGTGCTCGTCCCGTAAAGCGGGCTATTCAGAAATATATAGAAGATTTGATAGCGGATGAGATTGTGAATGGAAAAATAAAAGAAGGAGACGAGATTATTTTGAGAAGGAATATATCAGAAGAAGATACATTGATTGTTGCTGAGAAAGTAGAGGACCAATAACTAATGAATATTCGATAAGGACAAGTATTTTATCTTAATCGTAGGAGAATATATAAAATAATAGACTGCTGAAAAAAAGTACTCTGGCAACTATATCTCAGTTTCAACATTAATACTTTAGATTAAATCTATATAAATTAAAAGTGAAAATGAAAATAAAAGCAGCAGATTGTGTATTTGTTCTAGTGGATGTACAAGAGAAATTGTTTCCGCATATTGCTAATTTTAAAGAGTTAGAAAAAAATCTTTTGATTTTAGTAAAAGGCTTACAATTACATGAGATACCAATAGTTATAAACGAACAGTATAAAAAAGGGCTGGGAGATACAATACCAGGTTTGAGGGAAATGGTGGATAATTATCCCCATTATGAAAAGACTACATTTTCTTGTTGCGGTCAAGAAGAGGGCCTGGCGGCTATTAGAGCTACTAGGAAAAAATTTGTGATTTTAGCTGGAATTGAAACCCATGTTTGTATACTTCAAACAGCTTTAGATTTATTAGAAGAAAGCTTACAACCCATTCTGGTAACAGATTGCGTAAACTCAAGAAAGGTAAAAGACCATGATATGGCTATACAAAGACTTATTCAGGCAGAAGTTATACCAACAACATACGAGTCTTTACTTCTTGAGGTTACCGTAAATGCTAAAAATCCAGTATTTAAAGATATTTCAAATTTGATAAAATAAAAGGTGAGACCGTTGCGAAAAGCACTTTAGCAAAAAAATGCTTGTATTGAACTTGTCAAAATGCAACGCCCGATAAAAATTAAACGCCGGAGTAATCCTTTGGTTGTGAGGATTTTAATTTTTTGAGAAGGAAGCAGTTTGAATAAAAATCATTTCGTATTTATCCTTTTTTATATATTTCGCAGAGAGATTATAGTTTTTTAAATTCCAAAATATTTAGATAAAATTAAGGAAAAAATATTTAAATTTGCACAATTATTAAACTATAATATTTATGAAGAAATTTTTAATTAGCGTATTTGCTTTTGCATCATTAAGTAGAATATACGCACAGCAAATTCCAAATGACCGAAGAATTCAAAAAGGTGAAATTACAATAGAGAAAAAAGAAGGATGGACTAAAAAAGGAAAAAACTCTTTATTGTTTAACCAAGCGGCATTTAGTAATTGGATAGCCGGGGGTGTAAATTCGGCTGGTGCGCTGGCTAATATAGACTATGAGTTTAATTATAAAAAAGACAAGACGATATGGAATAATCGAGTGATTTTAGCTTATGGTTTACAATCGAATGAAGGAGAAAGGGCTAAAAAAACAGAAGATAATATAAATTTAACTTCACAATATAGATATCAAATAAAAGAAACAAAATGGTATTTTGGAACTCGATTAAATCTGCAAACCCAGTTTACTAAAGGATATGATTATAAAGATCTTGACGGGGATGGTACGGATGAGAAGTATGAAACTTCAAACTTTTTTTCGCCGGCTTATTTAGGATTAGGGGCGGGGATAGACTATGTCCCAAACGACCGTTTTGAGTTAAGTATTCATCCGTTAAACGCTAAAATGACTTTTGTAACTTCTGATGAAGTATTCAAAGAATATACAGCGCCCAATGTTTTTACGTTAAAAAAAGAAGCCTTTGGCATTGATTATGGAGAACATGTTCGTTATGAATTAGGATTATTTGTAAGTGCTCGTCAAAAGTTAAACCTAATGAAAAATATTGCTATAGATCATCAAATAGCGCTTTATAGTAATTATTTTGATCATCCTGAACGTGTTGATATTTATTATTCCGCTTTGTTGAATATGACCATTAATAAGTATATATCTGCTCAGTTAACGGCTGATTTATTATATGATTATGACCAAACAAAAAAAATACAGTTTAAACAAACCTTAGGAATAGGCTTAACTTATGCTTTTACCAAGTGATATTGTAAGCCCCCTAAATTAGCTACGTTCTAATTTATACAAATTTCATTATTTTTTATGTTTTCAAATATAGAAAAGCTAGCTTTTCCATATCTGGCTAAAAATTCTACCGGTGTCAGATCCCCTGCCTCATGAGGTCTTTTATTGTTGCCCTGTTCTATCCATTGTTCGGTCAATATTTTTACTTGCTCCAAGCAAGAGAAGTTATCGGCATTGCGTATTTCTTCTCTATAGCTTCGGTTAAATCGTTCTATAAAACTATTTTGAACCGATTTCCCCGGCTGGATATAACATACTTTAATATCATTGCGCTCACACCAATCTTGGAAGTGAATACGGGTAAACTCGGGGCCATTATCTACTCGTATCCGCGCTGGCTTACCCCTGTATTCAATGAGTTTATCGAGTTCTCAAGTTACTCTTGCGCTGGCAATGGATACATCAACAGTAATCCAAAGGCCTTCTCGATTAAAATCGTCTATGATATTAAGTGTCCTAAAACTTTTACCCCGTAGGAAACGATCCTGCATAAAAGCAATACTCCACACAATATTAGTATCTATAGGCAGTGTCAAAGGTCTTTTAACATGCTCTAAAATGCGTCGTTTACGTCTTCTTCTAATGTTTAATCTCATTTGTTTGTATACACGATAGACCCGTTTATGGTTATATCCCTATCCTTGTTTTCGTATCATTTTAAAAAGTTCGTTAAATCCGTAAGTAGGATGTAATTCGGCCAACTGCTTCAATCAGTCAATAAGTTCGCTGTCATCCGTCTTTTTGGGCGGTAGTAATATACCGAAGTGCTTAAGCTTAAAAGCTTACAGGAGAGCCGTACACTTAGCTTATGCTCATTGATCAGGTAACTTATATTATTCCGTTTGTCAACTGCCCTTACAACTTTTTTTCAATCCAATCTTTTAACGCATAATTTTGATGAGCTAGCTCCGCATACATTTGTTTGTAGCGGGAAAGTTCTACCTCCATTTCTTTGAGCCTTTTGAGCTGAGAAGCCTCCATACCGCCATATTTACTCTTCCAATTGTAAAAAGTGTCGGCACTTACTCCATACTCTTTACAGAGTTCCCTGACTGAAACGCCCGATTCATGTTGCTTCAAAATCTTAACGATTTCTAATTCGCTTAATCTACTTATTTTCATATCATAAATTTACAGTTATTTTCTAATTCTAACTGTAGCGGATTTTAGGGAGGGGTACATAGGCTCTAAAATGGAGGTGTAATTTAAAATACTGTTGAAAAATATATTAAAAATACATGTATACGAAAGTATTTCGCTTGCACTGACCAATTCGCTTCAAACTGCCTCCTTACTTCTACTACGCTAAGCAATCATCTCAAAACTTCAATAAACTGAATTACCAAGAATTAAAACTTTCGCAACCAAAAGGCTGCTCCGTTGTTTAATTTTTTATCGGGCGTCGCATTTTATTAGCTTCGCTAACTTGCTTGATAGAGTACTTTGTGCAACTGCAAATCAGCGTAAGCTAAAGGTCTCACTTTTTACAAAGGCTTCATCTTGTTATTTCAACATATTGTTGATTAGTATTCCAACCCTCTATCTCAATTTGCATACTCTTTTTATCAACCTTATTGTATTCTAGTGTAATTATCTTTTTTTCTCCCGGTGGAATAGAAATATAATTATCACTATAAAAAGTAGGCAATAGGCGTTTTTTATTAGATTTATTCACTAACGAAATTCTGTTAAAGAAAGAGACCACATGCTTTTTATTATTTATTAAAGTTAGGATAACAGTTGAATCTGATACTTGTTTTGCGATAGTCTGCAACGATGCTTTTTCCATTTTTTGCAGCCCGGAATAATTACCTTTAGCATCTGGCAGCCAATAAAAATTATCGCTTATCAGTGCTTTATCTAAATTCAATAATTGTACATATAAAAAAAGCCCTTTTTTTTCACTCATTTTATCAATATCTTTTTTAATAGATGTGATTAATTTTACACTTGAAGGTTCTACATAACTCCATATATGATTTAATTTTGTTTTTTTACCATTGATATCATAAGCGGTAACCTCAAGTAACATTTCTCTCGCCTTAAAACCATGATTTACTATCAAGATATTTTGTTTTACAGGATCATACATTGCATGTACTGGCTCACCGCCTGTACGCAACCCATAAAGACCAGCATTAGGGTCTAAATAATAATCGTACATCTGTCCTCGTAATGCTGTCCATGGGTTTTGTGTTTTCCAGATAATTACTCCTGTATACCAGTCCCACATATGGGCACTAAATCCTTCTATTAATCCTCGATATTGATTGTAATTCACCAATTGTGCTTTTTTTGCAAAATCTTCCATGTTCTTTGGCGTGCCATATTTAGCTGTTTTACCGTTATATGCTATATACTTATGATACGCCCAAACTGAATCTTTTACCTGCAATGTTCCTTGAGTTATTTCTGGTATTACCTGATTCTTTTTGGGCAAAAACCGCTTCAATGAAACGGCATCTCCAGTCCCCACCGAACCTACCTCCGAATTAAAAGGATAGGTGCGTTCTGCCCAAAATGTATTAATATCTTGAATGCCGTAAGGTCCATCGCCATTCCCACCTTTAAAGTTGTGTGACATCTCATTTGAATTAGAATAATCTACAAACCATCGGGTGCCGTCCAATTCGGGAAGGATAGAATCCTTTAGTGCATGTAGAATATCTTGAGGAGGTGTAATTTCATTGCCTCCACACCAAATAGCCAAAGACGCATGATTGCGTAACATTTTAATGCCATCAATAGCCGATGATATAAACAACTGATGATCATCTGGATATTGACGTCGTGTCCACTGATCTTCTTTCTTCATAGGGTCGTTCCAGCGTCCGTTGCAATCGCCTGACATCCAGAAATCCTGCATGACTAATAAACCATATTTATCACAGGATTCGTAAAATTCTGGACGCTCAAGCAGCGCACCACCCCAAATACGAATCAAATTCAAGTTCATATCTCTATGAAAACGGACTTCTGCATCATAGCGCTCCTTAGAAAAACGAAGCATGGCATCAGAAATAATCCAATTGCCTCCTTTTATAAATATTTTTTGTCCGTTCACATAGATTTCTTTACTTCTGGTGCGTTTGTTATAATTGGTTTGAATTTCCCGTACACCAAAACTTACTTTTTCACTATCTGAAATAACGTTATTTATTAGGAACTGTATATCAATAGTATATAAATTTTGATTGCCATAGCCTGAGGGCCACCAAAGTTTTGGATGTTGTATTTCAAAAATAGGAAGTGCCTCCAGAACGGTAGCATTAGCAGGCAATGTAAGCTGTTTTTTAATCATTTTGTCATTCAGGCGATATTGCAGAATACCTTCTATAGGTTTATTTTGGGTATTATGTAATTCTGCCGAAACTTTTATTAATGCTGGCTTTTGGTCAGCACCAGGTATTCGCTTTCCTTCTACCAAAGTTACTATATGCGGGTTCTTCAGATTAACTACTCCTGTTTTTTCAATAAACACTTTATCCCATATCCCTGTATTACGATCGCGAATGGGCTGAATCCAATCCCAACCGGCAGCATATTGGTTCGCAACGCCTCGGGCGATGGTGCCGTCTCCACATTGCCCGCCATTAGGATTTCCTACAAAATCAGCAGGATGTACCAAAACAGCCAGCCTGTTTTTGCCATTTTTTGCTAATTGTTTGGTAATATTAAATGATTTTCTTAGGAACATTCCTTTGTAAGAGCCTCTATTCACCTTTTTTCCATTTAAGAAAATATCTACACTATAATTAATCCCTCTGAAAGTAAGCCAAGCCTCTTCCCCTTGCTTTGCTTTTTCTTCAAAATCTTTTACAAACCAATAGGTATAATATTCTCTCCCGACGGTATAGATGTCCGGAATTTTTTCGTTATTCATTCCATAAAACGGATCGGGTATTTCGCCGTTATTAAGCATAGTTGTTAATACAGTACCGGGGACTGTTGCTGGTTTCCAGTTTTTTATACTAAACCCTTGCTGTGAAATTTCATTTCCTGAGGCAGATACTTTCCTGACAGGTAACCCGTACCATTTTGAATTGAGTTCGTAACGTTGTTGTGCTAACAAGCAGCCAACTCCACTCAACACTAAAAATGTAAAAAATAAAAATACTGATGACTTTTTCATAAATAAAAACGATTAATTATTAATTATGGAGATTATTGAAGAATACCTAAAAAAAATCACGCATACGAAAGCATATCGCCTGCATTGACTTGCAGTTCTAGACCTTTGCAAAAAGCACTTTAGCTAAATGCTTTCTTTTTCATACTTTTCTATGTGTTCTGCAACTGAACTGCAAGTCAGCGCAAACTAAAGTCGGAGCAAGCTAAAGATCCCAGTTCGTTTCAAAGTACTTTTTCAATAATCCCGTTTTAGAGCAAAATTACAAAATTTATTCTTCTGATATCTTTAGCCTGCTCCGACTTTAGTTTGCGCTGACTTGCAGTTCAGTTGCAGAATATATAAAAAGAGACCGTTGCAAAAAGTTTGAATGGGGGTCTATAATCTTTGTTTTTTATTTTACCTACTGACTTATTGATAGGTTTTTCACTGTTTTTTCATGGATTTATTCACTATCAATACTCCTTTATCCTCTTGGTTTTCACTCTTTTTAACGATTAGACGCCAATATCCCTGGACTTCGATATAAATTATACCCTATCGCCTCTATCAGGTTTTGCGTATGCATCTTTGCTATCCCCCTATATCTTGCCACCCCGCCTGAAAACCATCGCTTTATGCTTCCGAATAGCCGTTCTATACTCCGATAAACTCAGTAACCTTTTTAAAGCTTGTTTCCCCTATTCGTTTATTGAACTTCTTCTGATAATCGGTTAATGGCTTTCCCCTTTTCGCTTTCTTCAGTAGATGATGCTTTCGCTTTTTCTTCTTTAACAAACTCGCATTTCTCTCTGATTCATCGCCCTTATACCCCCTTTTAAGGGAATCCCCCTCCGGTAAGTCTGCAGCCTGCAAAACCTCCTGCAAATTGCTCCCCTCGTTTACACTTGCTTTCGTGCTTACTACCCCAAGTACCAACCCTTCTTCATCGGGAACATAATGCTTTTTATACCCATACTAATCCTTACCTCGCTTTTTTAACCAAGCCCCTTGTTTATCTACACTAGCCTTATTATCTTTTTTTACACACGCCTCTTTTTGCTCTCCGCTCTCCGCTGTAACCTTATCATTCACCTTGCCTTTCGGTTTTAAGGGCGTCTCTATTACACTAGCCTCTACTATCGCTCCTTTTTTGATGATGATTGGATGATGTTCTAATGGACCGTTGATCTCCTTAAATAGACCCTCGTAGGCTTATGCCTGCGTCATCAATGTTCTAAATCTACTCAAAGTACTAGGGTCAGGCGAGACTTGGTCAATATGCAATCCACAAAAATAACTGAACGAAAGACTGTCATTTATCCTATCTTCCACTTCATAATCACTTAATCCATACCCGGTTTGTAATAAACACATCTTGAATGATACTTCGACCAATGGTTACTGAGCCTAGTCGAAGTACTCAGCAACCTAAATAACCCATCATCAATCGGACTGCCCCTCGCACTTTTCCCCTTATTATAAGGGTCATCTATTATTTTCCTTATTTTTTCCCAGTCTAACAAACGGGTTAACTCAGTGAAAAAAGACTTTGTTATCTTCCTTGTGCGTAAATCACAAATACTATCAGCTAAAGTAGGATGATGCTATATTTTCATGGCATAAATAGACTATCTTTTTAGATAAAATAGCCGTTTAGTATGCTTGCTGAGCGTAGTCGAAGTATCACTTTTTTTATATCTAATCCTTCATTACCTTGCAACGGTCTTGAAATGTTCTTCCCCATAGCTTAGAGTAGTTTCACCTTATAGGGTGAAGAGGTTCTTCCCCATAGCTTAGAGCAGTTTCACCTTATGGGGTGAAGAGGTTCTTCCCCATAGCTTAGAGCAGTTTCACCTTATGGGGTGAAGAGGTTCTTCCCCATAGCTTAGAGTAGTTTCACCTTATGGGGTGAAGAGGTTCTTCCCTGTTGTGGCTGCATCGTAATGGATTTTCTGTTTCAAGGAGAGATCTGTTATAAATATATTAATGATATGCAGGCGAAAACGGAAGACGCTCATAATATTCGAGACCGTTGCAGAACACATAAAAAGTATGAAAAAGAAAGCATCTAACTTCAAACTACTTCCTTCTCAAAAAATTAAAATCCTCCACACCCATTAGGTTGCTCCGGTGCTTAATTTTTATCGGGCGTTGCATTTTTTTGCTAAAGTGCTTTTTGCAACGGTCTCAAACCAAAGGTCTCGCTAAAATATTCTGCTTATATTATCTTTGCTGCCATGATTTCTACTCACCCTATCTTCAATCGGTATAAAAATTCAGAAATTATAGAAAAAATCATGGCAGTATTAAAAGAAAGAAACAGAATTAAACTTAATCTAAAGCAAATCAGCGGGAGTATCTTCAGTTTTTTTAATGCGGCTGTTTTTTCAAAAATAAATGCTCCTTTGCTTATTATAATGGATGATAAAGAGCAAGCAGCTTATGTATTGAATGAATTAGAAGACTTGTTGGGAAAAGAAACTTTGTGGTTTTTTCCGGACTCGTTTAAGCGCCCATGCGAAATTGAAGAAACGAATTATGCAAATGTATTATTACGTGCCCGCTCGTTAGATCAATTAAAGAATAATACAGACTCATCTATTATTGTTACTTACCCCGAGGCATTACTCGAAAAAGTATTTACACAAAGTGCATTAAGCAGCCACACATTAGAGCTAAAGGTAAACGATTCTTTATCTATAGATTTTATTAATGAAACCTTATTCGAATATCAATTCAAACGGGTTGATTTTGTTACCCGACCGGGAGAATTTTCTATTCGCGGCGGGATTGTTGATGTTTTCTCTTTTTCTAACGACCGGCCTTATCGAGTAGAATTTTTTGGAGATAGTGTAGAGAGCATTCGTACATTTGATATTGATACCCAATTATCCGTAGATAAAAAAAATGGAATATATATTATTCCAAACATTGAAAATAAATTTCTAAAAGAGCCGCGAGAAAGTTTTTTTAAATATCTTTTACCTCATGCCATTCTTTCAGTTCAAAATATTGAGTGGCTGCTTTCCCGCATAGAAAATCATTTTGAAAAAGTTAAAAAACAATTTGATAGCCGTTCTAAAAAATTAAATGATACCGAACCTTGCCATTTATTTATCAATAAGGAAGAATGTATCAGTCAGTTGAAGACTTTTTCTATACTAGAGTTTAATGCCCAGCCCTATTTCCATTCTGATTTTATTTGTACTATAGAAAGCAGTCCTCAGCCAGGGTTTAATAAACAATTTAATTTATTAGCTCAAAATCTTATAGAAAATACTCAAAATGGCTTAACGAATTATCTTTGCTGTTCTTCAGAAAAACAGCAAAAACGCTTGGAGGATATCTTCCAGGATATCGCCCCAAATATCGAATATAAAACGATCTTAGGAACCATTTCTCACGGCTTTGTCGATAGAACCCATCGCCTTGCCTGCTATACGGATCATCAAATATTTGAACGGTATCATCAATTTAAATTGAAGCGTTACAGCCGAAAACAATCGATTACGATAAAAGAACTGAATCATCTCAAAGTGGGCGATTACGTAACGCACATAGACCATGGCATTGGTAAGTTTGGCGGGCTGATGAAAATTGAAAATAACGGATGCAGGCAAGAGGCTATCAAATTAATTTATAAAGACCATGATATTTTATATGTTAATATTCATTCGCTGCATAAAATATCCAAATATAACGGCAAGGACGGAGCGCCTGTAAAGGTAAATAAATTAGGCTCGCCGGCATGGAAAAATCTAAAAAACAAAACCAAAAAGAAAGTCAAAGAAATCGCGTTTGATTTAATTAAGTTATACGCCAAGCGCCGTTCAAATAAAGGATTTGCATTCTCTCCCGATACCTATTTACAGAATGAATTAGAAGCCTCCTTTATTTTTGAGGATACGCCAGATCAGCTAAAAGCCACACAAGAAATAAAAGAAGATATGGAAAGCGAGCGTGTGATGGATCGATTAATTTGCGGAGATGTAGGTTTTGGAAAAACTGAAATTGCCATTCGTGCGGCTTTTAAGGCTGTTACAGATGGTAAACAAGTGGCGGTACTCGTCCCTACTACCCTTTTAGCGTTCCAGCACTATCGTAGTTTTTCCCGTCGATTAAAAGAAATGTCCGTAAAGGTAGATTATATCAATCGTTTCCGAACAACTAAGGATCGGCGGCTCATTTTGGAAGACTTAAAAGACGGAAAAATTGACATTCTTATCGGGACGCATCAATTGGCTGCAAAAAAAACCATGTTCAAAGATCTCGGCTTGCTCATTATCGATGAAGAACATAAATTAGGGGTAAAGGTAAAAGATCAGCTTAAGAATTTTCGGGAAAATGTAGATACACTAACGCTAACCGCAACCCCTATTCCCCGCACTTTACAATTCTCTTTGATGGCGGCTCGTGATTTATCTATTATGAAAACCCCGCCGCCCAACCGGCAGCCCGTAGATACGCAGCGTGTGAATTTTAGCGAAGAAGTCATTCGTGATGCGATTTCTTTTGAACTTTCTCGAGGCGGGCAGGTGTTTTTTATCCACAATCGAATAGAAAATATAGCGCAGGTTGCCAGTATGATACAACGGCTAGTCCCCGATGCCAGAATAGTGGTAGGGCATGGACAAATGGAGGGAAAAAAACTTGAGAAATTAATGCTTGATTTTATAGAAGCACGTTTTGACGTGCTCATTTCTACTACCATCGTTGAAAGCGGCTTAGATATACCTAATGCCAATACCATGATAATTAATCAGGCACAACACTTTGGTCTGGCTGATTTGCATCAGCTGCGAGGGCGTGTCGGGCGGGCTAATAAAAGAGCGTTTTGTTATTTGATTACGCCGCCTTATTCCACAATGACTGAAGAAGCGCGCAAGCGTTTGCAAGCGATAGAGCAATTTTCAGATCTGGGTGCCGGGTTTAACATTGCGATGAAAGATTTAGAAATTCGCGGCGCGGGGAATTTATTAGGAGGTGAGCAAAGCGGATTTATTCATACTATGGGGTTTGATACCTATCAGAAAACATTAAATGAAGCCATCGAAGAGTTAAAAGAAAAGGAATTTAAAGAATTATTTAAAGGGGATAAAAAAAGCGAAGACCAGCTAGTAGAAAAGGTAAGCCCCGTAACAATCGATACCGATTTTGAACTTTTAATTCCCGATGATTATGTAAATGATGTGGAAGAGCGTTTAGTGCTATACCACGAGTTAAATCAACTAAAGAATTCTGAAGAATTACAAGAATATACGCTTAATCTAGTCGATAGATTTGGTACGCTCCCTTCACCAGTTGAGGCGCTATTCAAATCCCTTCAATTAAAATGGCTGTGCCATGACTTGGGAATCGAAAAAATTGTATTAAAAAATAATGTTTTATTGGCTTATTTTATTCAAAATATACATTCATCTTTTTATGAATCAGGGAAGTTTCAGGTCATTTTAGAAAAAGTACAGACGAAGTATTATCAATTAGCACAGCTAAAAGAAAAATCTCAAAAAGACGGCTCAACGGTACCCATGTTGAGATTTGATAGGATTAATTCTATTGATAACGCGTTAGAAATCATAAAAGAAATGGGTATTTAGTTGTTCATCAGTTGATTTTTATATATTCTGCAACGATCTTTTACTATCCCTTTTGTTATCATTCTTCATTTTTTTCAAACCTTTTTTTCAAACCAAAAAAGCTTTAAACTTATTTCTCGCTTAATGGAGACCGTTGCATCTTTTTGTTAGCGTGCTTTTTGCAACGGTCTCCAAAAATGTTTTTTTGTTTATTGCCAGACCTATTTTACTTTATTGGTAGAGTTGCTTTTCCCTTTTTTAGTTTGATTTAAAAGAATCAAACTCATTAAAAAGCAATTACCGCTAATAGCGGATAATGGTCTGACGGGAATCGGGCTTTTTTCAAATATAATTTTGCTCTTTCTAATGCATAGTTTTTGTTTATACTCTTTACTAAATCCTGCTTATCGGTGTGATAAGTATCAGTTAAAATAGCATGTTTTAATACTTTAAAATTCTTTGTAATAAAAATATGATATATACGACTTTCTGTATAAGTATTGATATTAAACCCATTAAAAGAACCTCGGGCGCCCTATTTTAAAGGCGCGAGGTCATAGGCATCTTTAAGTATATAAGAAACATTGAGCAATTTATAGCCAACACTGTTTTGGTCTTCATTAAAATCACCGGTTAAGAAAGTAGGGTCGCCTCCGGCGATTTCTTTTATCTTTTTTATAATAACTTACTGCTTTCCCTTCGAGCTTTTTTCCCAACATGATCAAAATGCGCATTGAAAAAGTAGAAAGTAACGCCGGTATTTTTTTCTTTAAATCTACCCCGGGAGCAAATTCTTGGTAACACAGCATCCCAGCCCTTATTAGGCGTGCTAGAATGGGGCGATAGCTAAAAGTTACCTTTATCTAAAAGAGTAAACGTATCTTTTTTATAGAATATGGCTGAATATTCCCCTTCTTGCCTGCCGTCATCTCTTCCTACGCCTATATATGTGTAACCGGGCAATTTTTCCTGAAGCTGAACCAACATATGATGCAGACCCTCTTGAGCGCCTAAAATATCAAAATCGTGAAATCGAATAAGTTGAGCTATAGCCCTTTTTCTGTATTTCCAGTTGTTTAGAGAATCTTTTGGGTTATCATATCGAATATTAAACCTGCCTATACGAAATGTTTGAGCCATTAAACAAATACTGAAAAGCAAATATATTAATGTAGCACTTAAAATAGTATAAGCCTTATGGTTCATTTTATAATCCCTCTTTGTTATAAATATCATGCGCGCAATGTACAATATTTTTAGTCTACGATACATTATAGGAATGTTGCAAAAAGAGACCGTTGCAGAACACATAAAAAAGTATGAAAAAGAACGCATTTAGCAACTGAGCTGCAAGTCAGCTAAGCTAAAGGTCTCCTCTTAGTGAAAGCTAGTGCGCTTCTAACCAATTTCTTCCTTCCTGAACATCTGTAATTAAGGGGACACTCGTTTGAAAAACATTTTCCATAATATTTTTTAATACTTTTTTTAAATCTTCTTTTTCAGTATTTGGCGCTTCTAAGACCAACTCATCATGGACTTGCAATAATAGTTTAGCATTCATCTTATTTTCGGTTAAGTATTTTTGCACTTCAATCATTGCCATTTTAATAAGGTCAGCGGCACTTCCCTGTATCGGAGCGTTTATTGCGTTTCGTTCAGCATGGCTGCGAACTACGCTGTTATTTGAGTTAATATCTTTCAAATACCGCCTTCTTCCCAGAAGTGTTTCTACATATCCTTTTTCTCTTGCTGAAGAAATTTGTTTTGCAATAAACGCTTTAAGCACTGGATACGTTTCATAGTAGGCGTCAATCAATTTTTTAGCTTCAGCGCGTGATAACCCGGTTTGTTCGCTTAAACCAAAGGCAGATACGCCATAAATAATCCCGAAATTGACCGTCTTGGCTTGTGCGCGTTGTGTACGTGTTACTTTATCTATCGGAACATTAAATATTTTTGCAGCAGTCGAAGCGTGAATATCTTCTCCATTTGTAAATGCCTGTATCATCGTCGGCTCATCTGCCATCTGGGCAATTAACCGCAATTCCACCTGAGAATAATCTGCCGAAATGAGCACATGGTTTTCATCTTTGGCGATAAAGGCCTTTCTCACTTCCTGCCCTCGTTGCGTTCTAATGGGAATATTTTGCAGGTTAGGATGATTTGAACTCAATCGCCCGGTGGAAGCCACCGTTTGCCCAAAAGTAGTATGAATACGACCGGTTTGAGGGTTAATTTCTTTTGGCAAAGCATCTACATAAGTCGATTTTAACTTATTTACTTCTCGATACTTCAAAATATCCGCTACAATTTGATGCTCTTTTTCTAATTTGGAAAGGACTTCTTCCGAAGTAGAATACTGCCCCGTTTTAGTTTTTTTTGGTTTTTTGGATAAGGATAGTTTTTCAAATAAAATAGGTCCAAGCTGCTTGGGGGATGCAATGTTAAATTCCTCTCCTGCCAAATTGTAAATAGATTGTTCTAATGCTTTACTGTCTTTTTTCAGTTCTTCTGAAAGAGCAGATAAAGCCTTTGAGTCCAGTGAAATTCCATTCAATTCCATTTGTATTAATACCCGCATCAAAGGCATTTCAAGGGTATAAAACAATTTTTTTAGTTCAGATGTCAGTTTCTGTTCAAAAATGGTTTTCAATTGCAGGGTAATATCTGCATCTTCGCAGGCATAAGGCGTTTGTTTTTCTATACTGACATCCCTCATTGATAATTGATTTTTCCCTTTTTTACCAATTAAGGTTTCAATTTTTATCGGCTGGTAATTCAGGTTAGTTTCGGCTAAAACATCCATATTATGCCGCATATCCGGGTTGATTAGATAATGGGCAATCATCGTATCGAAAAGGGGGGATTGGACTTCAACCCCATACTTTGCCATTACTTTTAAATCGTATTTAAGATTATGCCCTATTTTTTCTATGGTAGTACTTTCAAAAAAGGGGTTAAACTCATGTAAGATAGCTTGTGTTTCTTCCCTATCATCAGAGAAAACAACATAATATGCCGTATTTTTTTCAAATGAAATCGATAAACCGACCAACTCGGCTTCAAACGTATTTAAACTCGTGGTTTCTGTATCAAAACAAACTTCTTTTTGTTGTAAAATTTTATTTAATAATAGCTTTCGCCCCTTTTTAGTATGGATATATTGATAAAGAGGCTTTGTGTTTTCAATGGTTTGGTAGCCCGATGGCGTTTTTTCATTTTCTTGTTCTAAGGTGCGTTCTGGCTCCATGTCAAAAAGAGAAATTTGTCCTTTGGCAGTAGAGCGGGAAGAATTAATGGCAGGCTCTTTAACTTTGCCAGGGGGGATTGTTTTTTTAAAATGCTGTATTACCAGTTCGGTCATCCTCCTAAACTCGAGGAACTGAAATATTTCTTTAATTTTTTCTATATCAGGCGTTTCCATCCTTAATGATTTTTCATCAAAATCAATGGGAACTTCTAAGATGATTGTGGCTAATTCTTTAGAAAGAACCCCTAAGGATGCGCTTGCCTCAATTTTTTCTTTTGCCTTTCCTTTTAGCTCATCTGTATGGGCAAGCAGATTCTCTATTGAACCGTATTTTGCAAGATATTTTTTAGCTGTTTTCTCTCCTACTCCCAAAAGTCCCGGAATGTTATCTACTTTATCTCCCATCATGCCCAGAAAATCAATCACCTGCTCAGGACGTTCTACACCAAATTTCTCTTGTATTTCAGGAACGCCCCATATCTCAACACCATTACTTTTCGTTGCCGGACGATAGATAAAAATGTGGTCACTTACTAACTGCCCGAAATCTTTATCTGGCGTTATTAAATAAGTGGTAAAACCGGCTTTTTCAGCTTTTTTTGCCAGCGTTCCCATCACATCGTCCGCCTCATAGCCTTCTTTATACAAAACAGGGATATGAAACGCTTTGATAATTTTTTTGATATAGGGCACTGCTGTCTTTATGGCTTCGGGTGTTTCCTCTCGGTTGGCTTTATATTCAGGATATTTTTCTGTTCGCACTATAGGTTTCCCTTCATCGAATACCACGGCAATATGCGTAGGATTTTCTTTTCTTAGAATCTCAATCATTGAATTACAGAACCCCATAATTGCGGAGGTATTTAAGCCTTTTGAATTAATTCTCGGATTTTTAATAAACGCATAATATCCTCTAAAGATGAGGGCGTAGGCGTCTAATAAAAAAAGTCTTTTATTGTTTTGGGTAGCTTGTTCTGTCATAGGGTTAAGGGTTGTATTAAACAAATATTTGTCTTGAATTTATTTTTTTATAAAATTCATCAACTTTATTACAAAAGTAGAAAATTGAATGCTAATTTAAATCAATCTATCCCCTGAGCTTATAAAATGAACCCATATAATGCAATGTCTAATAAAAACGAATGGCAAGTCAGCGAAGCTGAAAATTAAATACCGGAGCAACCTAATGGGTGTGGAGAATTGTAATTTTTTGAGAAGAAAGCAGTTTGAAGCTAAGTGCTTTCTTTTTTATATATTCTGCAACGGTCTCAAAATACTTTCAGATAAGTATTTTAGAAATTTTGAATAAAAACTTGCTAAGTTCGTGCTGATATTTTACATTTGCATTCGTTTTATTTTAAGGTTCATTTTGGGTTTAGGAGAGGTGGCAGAGTGGTAATGCAGCAGATTGCTAATCTGTCAACGAGAAATTGTTGCCGGGGTTCGAATCCCCGTCTCTCCGCAAAATATATCACAATCCATTGATTATCAATGGATTTGTTTTTTCAGGGGAATGATTAGGAAAATTGTAAGCCCACGTAAAAGTTAAAAGAGACCGTTGCAGAATATATAAAAAAGTATAAAAAAGAAGGCATATCGCTTCGCTGACGTGCAATTGATAGCGTGTTTGTTGCAACGGTCTCAACTTTTTAAATAATTAATTCTGAACGATCATTACAGGAATACGAACCCGATGGCGAACACTATCCACAGTAGTTCCAAAAATAAGGTCTTTTATTCCTGAATGCCCATGTGCACCCATGACCAAAATATCAAAATTATTTTTATTGATAATCGCGGCAATTTCTTTTTTGGGGTTTCCAAAGCCTATTTCAGTCGTTACTTTATATCCTTTGGCTTCTAAAATTTGCTGATATTTTTTAAGGCGGCTTATGTCGCTTTCTGTTTCATAATCGTCTATTTCACGTCCAAGAACTAATGCCCCGGCAGTTTCTACTACGTGAATTAAGGTATATTTTGCTTCTTTTCTGCCGAGTTGTAAGGCGCGGGAAATGCCTATTTGGTCAACCTCTGAAAAGTCGAGAGTAAGCGCAATATGGTGATAACGCATTGGGGCTAAATCATCTTCAAATTGAATTTTATCGGTATGAGGCACTAACTTTACTACTCGTTTTGTAGAGAATAAAACCGGCTCAAAAATAGTATATAAAAGTAGAATAAATGCTCCGACAGCTGCGGGTACAGCAAAAATCCATATATAAATCGAATACTCGGGGTTTTTAAGTGAATCAACTATTTCGTCGAAAACGAGTTTTACATTGAGTGCAATGATGACTGAAGCAATAACCCATGAAACAAGCTTTGTCGGGAGATTAATAGCAAATTTTCCCATCTTCTTTTTACTGCTTACAAAGTGAATCAGCGGAACAATAGCAAAACCCAGTTGCAGGCTTAATATTACCTGGCTAAAGACCAGCAGTTCGCCCGTTGCACTCATTCCAAAGTAAACAATGGTAAATAAAGCGGGGATAATCGCGAGTAATCGGGTAATAATTCGCCTTATCCAGGGCTGTATGCGTATATTAAGATGACCTTCCATTACAATTTGCCCCGCTAATGTTCCGGTAATGGTACTGCTTTGTCCGGCAGCAATAAGCGCTACAGCGAAAAGCATCGGCGCTAATTTTGTTCCCAAAAGAGGTTCTAACCATTTATAGGCATCTTGTATCTCTTCAACACTGTACTTTCCTATTTTATAAAAAGTGGCTGCTGCAAGCACTAATATGGCAGCATTAACAAAAAAAGCAAGATTAAGCGCAATTAATGAGTCAAAAAAATTATATTTTAAAGCCTGTTTAATTCCTTTGAACGTACGATTAATTTTTCTTGTTTGTACTAAAGAAGAATGTAAATACAAATTATGCGGCATTACCGTTGCTCCGATAATCCCAATGGCAATATACAATGAGGTATCTCCTTGAGGAAATTGCGGATTTTTGTCTGGCAGAGTAGGAAGAAATCCTTTTAAAATTTCAACTATATTCGGTTGAGAAAAAATCATTTCTGCAAGAAAGGATAATCCTATAATTACAATTAAAGCAATAATGAATGCTTCCATTTTTCGGATGCCTTTATTAATTAAAAATAAAAGCAAAAAGGTATCTAATGCTGTGATGATTACACCATACACCATAGGGATGTTGAAGAGCAAATTCAGCCCGATAGCCATTCCGAGTACTTCTGCCAGATCCATGGCAACGATGGCTATTTCAGCCAAAATATATAATATAAAATTTATAAATGAAGGATAGGTCTCCTGGGAAGCCTGTGCCAGATCGCGCCCCTTTACGATACCCAGACGAGCGCTAAGGCTCTGTAATAGAAGTGCCATAATATTAGACATGAGCAATACCCAGATAAGCTGGTATCCGTATTGACTTCCTCCGGCAATATCCGTTGCCCAGTTTCCAGGGTCCATATAACCCACACTAACCATATAAGCAGGTCCAAAAAAAGCGAGTATCTTTCTCCAGGTAGAGCCGTTCTGCATAACCGATACTGATTCATGAACCTCATCTAATGACTTCCCTTTAATTCTATTCATTACTCATACTTTTTTATTTATTATACAAGGGTCTCAATGTATAAATTATTGGATACGGATTGGGAAATATGGATTTCTCTGTGCTCTAACTTAATGCACATTGAATGGTCAAAAGCATTTTTTGAAACAACAGTTAGTTTTGCCCCAATGATTATTTTTAAAGTATCTAAATATTGCAGGAATTCTTTAGAAGAATTTTTTACACTAATTAAAATGCCTTTTTCGCCGGGTTGTAATTCACTAAGTAAAGTTTTTAAAGTAGGTTGGATATTTCCTGATTTATCCGGAATAAGTTCTCCATGAGGATCTCTCTCAGGAAAACATAAAAATTCTTCTAGTCGGTTAATCAATTTGTCGGATTGCACATGCTCTAATTGTTCGGCTATTTCGTGTACTTCATCCCAGCCAAAATTTAATTTTTTTACAAGAAATGTCTCCCAAATCCGGTGCTTTCTTACGATATTAATGGCGGCTTTTTTGCCTTTTTCAGATAACTTAACGCCCTTATATTTTTCATAAACCAATAAATCTTTTTCTGATAGTTTTCGTATCATGTCCGTAACGGAAGAAGCTTTGGTTTTCATTTTTTCTGCGATTATATTGGTATTTACCTTATCTTTCTTTTCCGATGATAGCGTGTAGATGGCTTTCAGGTAATTTTCTTCTGACTTTGAAAACATAAATAATATATTTTTTGCAAAAATAATTTGCAAAAATAAATATTTTTTTTAGACCCACGCAAAAATATTTTTTTACAGAAAAATTTGAAAACATAAAAAATAATGAAATTTGTATAAATTAGAACGTAGCTAGTGTAGGTGGACTTACAGTTGCAAAAAGCACTTTAACAAAAAAATGCTTGTATTGAGCCTGTCGAAATGTAACGCCCGATAAAAATTAAACACCAGAGCAACCTTTTGGGTGTGGAGGATTTTAATTTTTTGAGAAGGAAGCAGTTTGAAGCGAGCTGCTTTCTTTTTCATACTTTTTTATATATTCTGCAACGGTCTCAAATCGTATAAACATCATTAAGAATTTAATTTTTTATAGGTAATTGTATATTAGCCGTAGGCATTTTTTCTTGCTTTAGCAATACTCTTTTCCGAAGTTTGCATTAAGGAATAATTTTCTCTCAACTATCCTCAAGAGGGGATACCTTTTTAGCATGATATTGTAAATTAGCTTTCGCTGATTTGCCGTTTAGTTGATAGAGTATTTTTTGAACGGTCTCAAATAGCTTAAGATTTTTCGTATTTCCAATAACGATAATACATACAAATAACTCCTATTAGCCACAGTAAAGCCAATGGAACGATTAGGTTGAACCACTTATAATAAGACTTGCTAACCTGCAGCTTAGCCGGGTCTAATAGTTGAACATCAAAGGTTTTATTTTTAAGTAAAAAAAGATGGTTGTTATCTAGTAGATAGTCAATGCTATTCATTAAAAAATCTTTATTCCCATATAATCTTCCACTTCGATCGCCTCCAATTATCGCCTTTTCTTTTGATTTTTTGGTCGGCGTATTCTTAGCTATATCTCCGTCTGAAACCATAATCATTTTATTTTCGGATGAAAGATTTTTATATGGAAAATTAAAAGAATGAACTCGATGGGTAAACGCGGATGAAAATTTCCCTTCTAATAAAACCGCCATGATTTTATTCTTTTGTCGGAATTTAGATAAATCGGGTTCAATGTTTACAGAATTTAAATCGACTCGGGTAAGCGTTCCCTGTACAAAAGTCTTACGAGAAGTCGTTAATAATATTGTTTTTTTGATGCTGGGTGCGCTTAATGTATCTATTGTACTGACAAATTCAAATCGAACCGGCGCTATGTTTTTCACTATAGGATGATGGGTCGGCGAATAATTACTAAGCGGATAGTAAGCCCATTTAAAATCAGTAAAAACCGGCTTACCATTATATTGATCTGTAATTAAACTTATAGCAGCACATTGTGAATAATCCTGTATTAAATCATGATTTATGCGAATGCCATATTTGAAAAGCAGAGGAGTTAGCCCTAAATCCCTTGCTAACACAATAGAGTTTCCAGTTTTTGAAAGGCTGTCTATTTCCGTGTTTACTCCATCAATAAGCCATAAAGTTTTTCCCCCGTTCATAATATATTGGTCTATTGCTTCTCGATCGGTATCCGTAAACTTCGTTTTAGGCTTTACAATCAATAGAGCATCAAACCGCTGGAATGAGCGGGCTTCTTCAGGGCTGAGTTTATCCCTTGACTGAGGAGTAAATGCCATTACCTCATACTTATTCTCTAAGTTATTAATAAAAACTTTGTGAGTGGCGGGGTCAAACTCCCCGTGATGCGTTAAAATGCCGATTTTTTTCTTTTTTGTTTGTATAAGTTCCGAGATTGCTTTGGTGAAATTAAATTCGAGATTTTCAATATTGCTCTTCACTGGCAGATTAAGGTCTTTAATCAATGGAAAAATAAGTTGCTTCTTTTGGTAAATGACTCTTGCATAAGGGTAAATATAAAACTCCTGCTTACCTTCATCCGTTCTAATTCGTTTTACTATAGGGTTTATTTTATATTTTTTGAGAATGTTGATGGTTTGTGTGCTTTTAAACGGATCGATAAACTGAAATTTAATTTTGGGGTTAATTTGCTGTAATTCTTGTAATTGCCGTTTAATTTCTGTATTAAAATTTCTTAAATCTGCCGGAAATTTTCCTTTTAAATAAACTTCTATTTTGACAGGAAACTCAACTTTTTTCATGATTTTCTCTGTAATATTTGTCAAGGTATATCGTTTATCCTGTGTTAAATCTAAACGGCTTAAATTAGAAAAAAAAAGCATTGAGAATAATAAAAAAAGATAGATTAGCAATAGATATTTCTTTCGGGTTGATTTTAGAAAACAATAAGCTGATAGAAGAAAAAAAAGACTAAGAAAACTTATATAAAAAAAACTCTTTATACTTAAAATCCCCTTTATAAACTTCTCATAATGAGAAAATAATCCGATCTGTGCTACCCAATAGTCATACGTACCTAAAAGATTATAAGAAGCCAGATTGATAAAGCCAAAGTACAGAAAGAAACAAATAAAAATCGTTACCAAATAAGCCGCTATACTGTTTTTTGTAATCGCTGAAATGTAAACACCGACGGCACTAAAGCAACTAGACAGCAATAATAGCCCAAGATAGCCCGAAAAAATAACCCCGGTGTCCAATTTACCAGAAAAATAAACCAATTCCTGTAAGCTGTAAACGTAGCAAACCGTTAACAAAAGAGTCATTAAAACAGCGGTTAAAACAGCGATATACTTGGCAAAAACAATTTGTATTTTTGATAAAGGCTGCGCAAACAATAATTCGAGTGTGCCCGCTTGTTTTTCTCCTGCAAAAGAGTGCATGGTGAATGCCGGAATGATAAAAATAAGCCCCCATGGAGCAAGCGTAAAAAAGTTATTTAATGAGGCATAATGATTATTGAATATATTAAACTCAGTTTCAAAGAAAAATAAATATAGCCCGCAAAAAATTAAAAAAATACTGAGTATGATATATCCGGAGCTATTGCCGAAAAATTGTTTTAATTCTTTTTTGTATATTGAAAACATCTTATGAAAAGAAATGATTTTAGATATCGATCATCTCACAGCAAGTTAGGGCTTCTTTATATATTCTTCGTTTAATGGCGGCTATCGTAACCCTTAGCAGAAAGAATTTTGTAAATATCTTTTTCTAAGGATTTTACCGGCGATTCTACAATACGTCCTATTTCAATAAATTTACGACGAATCACATCTTTTTTATAAAAAATAAAGGTAGGAACTTTTGTAATATTTTTTCCTAATTCTTCTCCATTAAACGTTTGTTTTTGGTGATTAACTCCAATCAATATAATATGGCTGCGGGGAATTTCCAAAAAATCGATTATTTTCATAAATCTTGGCACTTCTCGCTTGCTATCGCTGCACCATGTGCCCATAAATATACTAACAATTTTATGTCTAAATAGTTTTTGAAGAGCTCTTTTATTTTGTTTAAAAAATGGGGCCACTGTATAATTTTCATATTCCTGGTGATACCAAATTGAAAATTCGGGAGTTTTCAATAAATCTTCTATTGAAAATTTTCCAATAATGTTTTTATTACCTTTTTTATCCTTGTACGTTTTTAATACGTAATCTCTATTTATATAATTATTAATATTGCTGCATCGTATAAATAAAAGCATTAAAATTAAACTAATATATCTCAAAAGCGGTTTCTTCATTATTAAAATACAATATTTCAGTCAAAGATATAAATTTAGCACGATTTAGAGGTAAAATTTATTAAATCTTTAGCCAGTGCTGACTTGTAAGCTTCCAAAGTGCTTTTTGCAAAATTATCACGATACTAACTTCTTTTTTAAGAATTTATTCTAACCATACTGATTTTACATTAACAAACTCTCGAATTCCATAACTTGATAACTCACGACCATACCCACTATTTTTTGTTCCTCCAAAGGGCATACGAGGGTCTGAAACCACTAATTTATTAACAAAACTGCTTCCTGCTTCTAACTGTAGCGCTATTTTTTCACCTCGTTCTCTATTCCCTGTTATAACCCCTGAGCCTAATCCAAACTGTGAACAGTTAGCTAATTTAATAGCATGTGCTTCATCTTTTGCTTTAATGACAGAGGCTACCGGTCCAAAAAGTTCGTTATCAAAGGCTTCCATTCCAGGAATTATTTCAGTTAGAATAGTGGCTGGATAATATGCTCCTTTCCTATCGGGTATTTTCCCTCCCAGCACTAATCTTCCTCCTTGTTTAATCGTTTTTTTACCTGTTCGTGCAACTCATCGCGAAGATCAATTCGTGCCATTGAGCCATAGTAGGAGGTCTCATCCATTGGGTATCCCATTTTTGCCGCTTTTTCAGTAAACCGTAATAAAAATTTTTCATATATATTTTTTAATATTATAAATCGCTTAGCTGCAATGCAGGTTTGTCCTGTATTTTGAAGTCGTCCAAAAGTTGCCAAATCGGTTGCTTGCTCCAAATTAATATCATCTAAAATAATATAAGCATCACTACCCCCTAGTTCCATTACTGTTTTTTTTAGGTTCTGACCGACTATTGAGGCTACTGAACGTCCGGCAATTTCACTCCCGGTTAAAGTAACCGCAACAATATTGGGGTCTTCAATGATAGGTTTTACATCTTTTGTGGTAATGTTTAAGTTGATGAATACTTCTTTTGGGAAGCCTGCCTTCTCAAAAGCCTCTTCTAGTGCAAAGGCTACTCCCTGAACGTTTGAAGCATGTTTTAGTACTGCTGTGTTTTCAGCCATGAGTGCCGGCGCAGCAAAACGAATTAACTGATAGAAAGGAAAATTCCATGGCATTATGGCTAAGATTACGCCCATAGGCATAAAAGTAATATAGCTTTTTGAAGCCTCAGTCTCTACCGTTTCATTTGCTAAAAACCGATCAGCATTATCAGCATAAAACCGACAAATCAATGCGCATTTTTCTATTTCTTTTCTGGATTGATTAATTACTTTTCCCATCTCGCAAGTTGCCAATCGGGCATACATCTCTTTATTTTTTTCTAAAACTTTAGCTAGCTTATGCATCAGTTCTGCTCTTTGCTTAAACGAGGTTTTCTTCCATTTATTAAATGCCTCTTTTGCCAGAGCTATTTTCTGCAGTGAATTTTCTAATGAGATATGTTCGTAAGTGGCTTCTTGTTTCCCTGTTGCGGGATTAATACTTATTGTATGTGACATAATCTTCTTATTCTTGCCCTCTTATTTTTTTAGAGGGTTTATTTTTTTAAGTTTTGTGAATACGCTTTAATTAAAATATTTAAAATCTGATGATTTAACGAATAATCTATCGGAAGGTCTATTAAATGAATTCCTTTTGAATTTAATGCTTTTTGAAAAACTGCTTGAAAATCTAAAACAGATTGAGGTCTGTGGCCTATTGCCCCCAAAGCTTTCAGTATATTTTACAAAATCAGGATCACTATACTCTAACCCATAATTTTCAAACCCCATGCCTTGTTGTTTCCATTTTATCATGCCATAAGCATTATCGTTTAGTATAATGATAACTAAGTCAAGCTAATGGGTGTGGAGGATTTTAATTTTTTAAGAAGGAAGCCGTTTGAAGTTAGATGATTTCTTTTTCATGTTTTTTATATGTTCTGCAACGGTCTCGTATTATTATGGGGATAAAAAGCATTATGTTACCGATGAGGAAGGTCTGGTACTTGGAGTAGTAAGCACGAAAGCAAGTGTAAACGAGGGGGCGCAATTTGCAGGAGGTTTTAGCGTCTGCAGACCTGCCATCGGGGATTCCCTTAAAAGCGGATAAGGGCGATCAATCAGAGAAAAATGCGAGTTTGTTAAACAAGAGAAAGTTGAAGAATCATCTACTGAAGAAAGCGAAAAGGGGAAAGCCATTAACGGATTATCAGAAGAAGTTCAATAAACGAATAGGGGAAACAAGCTTTAAAATAGAACGGACATTCGGAAGTATAAAGCGATGGTTTTCAGCCGGGGTGGCAAGATATAGCGGGATAGCAAAGATGCATACGCAAAACCTGATGGAGGCGATCGGGTATAATTTATATCGAAGTCCGGCGCTACTGGCGTCTAATCGTTAAAAATAGAGGAAAACAAGAGGAGAAAGGAGTATTGATCGTCAATAAATCCATGAAAAAACAGAGAAAAACCTATCAATAAGTCAGTAGGTGAAAGAAAAAACGAAAAAACAAAGATTATAGACCCCATTTAAACTTTTTGCAATGGTCTTATTTTCTAACATAACAGGAATATAAACTTAATAAATTATGATATAAAAAAATACTTTTTACCTTTTCAAAAAGGGCGCTATACTATATCAAATTAAATGAAAAAAAATTATCAATTCACGCAGCAAAATTTATCACTTGATGAAAATATTTTTTTTAACTGACGCAGCAAAACTTATCACTTGATGAAAATATTTTTTTTAACTGACGCAGCAAAATTTATCACTTGATGAAAATATTTTTTTTAACTGACGCAGCAAAATTTATCACTTGATGAAAATATTTTTTTTAACTGACGCAGCAAAATTTATCACTTGATGAAAATATTTCTTTAACTGACGCAGCAAAATTTATCATTAATGCGCATTTGAGTGCTGAATGGTTATCTTTATTCAAGATATGAGACCGTTGCAAAAAGCACGCTAACAAAAAAATGTAACGCCCGATAAAAATTAAACACCAGAGCAACCTTTTGGGTGTGGAGGATTTTAATTCTTTGAGAAGGAAGCCGTTTGAAGTGAGATGCTTTCTTTTTCATACTTTTTTATGTGTTTTGCAACGGTCTTTCTTTTTATTTTTAGTTCTTTTTTGAACCATTAAAGGACTTTTTTTTGTTTTATCTTGATTTGATGACTTACAACTCTCTTAAGTTTTACAATTAGATGCAAGTATCCCCGGGCTCCGACATAAATTATAACTTATTCCCTCCATCAGGTTTTGCGCATGCATCTTTTCTATCCCGCTATATCTTGCCAACCCACTTGTTTCCCCTATTCGTCCAAGCGTTTTTTGCATCCCGTGTGGAAACATCATAAGACCTATGGCAAGATTTGCTATAAATCCTCCACAAAAAATGGAACATTTTTCAGATTAGGCCATTGTTTCTTCGTGTAATATCCTACTTAGTAACTCCCGACTAACTGTAGTTAAAATCCCAACAATCACTCCTATAAACAGCGGAAATACTAATTGATGGAAAATATTATTTGTAGTTGCCCCTGAGGCAAAGTGAACGATAGTTCCTAAGAAAGTAGCTGCAATCATTTCCTGCCAATTTTTAATACATTCAAGAAAAATGATGATAGTAGCCATTACAAATAGTAAAACTGAATCTACATATAATTGAATTTTTGCATCGATTAATTGGTTGATATAAACTATACCTTGTGAAATCGAAAAGGCTATAAATATTCCTAATGCTAAAGCTAAAAATAATTTCATTGCCTTTTTAAATCTGTTACCATGCAGGAAATAATTAGCCCATGCGAAAAATACAATCCATGCTTTTATTTATAAAAGTCCACAAATTATAAATACCAGCGCAGATATAATACCGACTAAAATAGCATGTAAAAGATTATTTTTATATCTCTTCATATTTACGCTAATAATTTAAATGTTTTTCTATATATTCTTTAGCTATTTTCTCAGGTTCCCTGCCTTCTACCTGATATTGATAATCTAATTTTGTTACTGCGTCATTTCCTAACTGTATAGAGCGAATAAATGATAATGCTTTTGGATTTAACTTATCTATCGCTTTTTTCTTTATAATTATAGTAGCTTTGTCTACTGAGCCTAACAGCCCTTTAGGCTCTTTTAATTCCTTAATATTATAGGATTGAAAAAGATATTGAGGTTTCCAAAGGGGAACAATAACGGCTTTTTTCGCCTTATATGCTTTCACAAAAGCATCAGTACAGTCGAAAATAGTTCCATTTTTAAATTCAAATCCAAGTTGATCTAAATGATATTCTCGTATAATATTTCGGGAAAACCTTGAGATTCCTGCCCCTTCATTAATCCCTTGTATTATTTTTATAAAATCTTCATGATGTTGTGCCACATCAGCTACAGATTTTACTCCTTTTTCAAAAACATAATCCGGCAGGCCCCAGAGACAATAAGGAGTATAAAGCACAGAAAATTTTTCTGTTTCATCTGCGACATCCTTTATGTATTTTCCGTGCGAATAAGGCAGCCAGGCAGATAAAACCATATCAACGGCCCCATTTCTATATTGATCAAAAAGTTTTTCATGAGGTGCAGTATGTAAATCGTACTCCTGACCGATACGATTAAAATAAGCCAGAATTACTGCTGAAGCTACCCTATGGAAACTGAGGTCTATTTGCCCGATTTGTAATTTCATTTTTTGTATTTTAAAAAAAACTTTATTAAGATAGAGGGTTTTTATTTTAAGAACGGATAATCAGTGTATCCTACAGCTGTCCCTCCACCAAACAACGTATGAGAATTTGATATTTCGTTCATTTCGGCATCTTGTTTTACACGTGTAGGATAGTCCGGATTGGTTAAGAATTTTCTACCAAACCCGATAAGATCTACTAAATCCTTTTCTAATAATTTTTCGCCTTCTTCCGGAGTTTTATTTCCAGTAGCAATAATGGTATTATGAAATGCTTTTCGCAGGTTTATTCTAAAATCTTCTGGAATAACGGGTGCATCATCCCAATCGGCTTCGCATAGATGAATATAGGTTATGCCTATTTTATTCAGAGATTTTGCAGCGATCATAATCGTATCTAAGATTTCAGGATCGTCCATATCTTTAAATTTAATAAAAGGAGAGAGGCGAACCCCTGTCTTGTCGGCTCCTATTTCGTCGGCAACAGTTTGTGTGATTTGAGTTAATAACCGTACGCGATTTTCTTTGCTTCCGCCATATTCATCGTTACGTACATTGGAATTATTCCTTAGAAACTGGTCAATTAAATAACCATTTGCCCCATGAATTTCCACGCCATTAAATCCTGCATTGATGGCATTTCTGGCAGCAATTCTAAAATCTTCTATGGTTTGGGAGATGTCTTCTTTTGTCATTTCTCTCGGCGTTTCTACCGGAGTAAAAGTAGCATTTTTATTAGATGCACCATCAAAAATATAAACGCTGGTATCCTTTGCGATTTTGGCAGAAGGAGCCACAGGCTGCAGCCCGTTTACTTTAGAAGAGGAAACTCTTCCCACATGCCATAATTGAACAAATATTTTTCCTCCCTTTTTATGAACTTCTTCGGTTACAAGTTTCCACCCTTCTACATGTTCTTTTGTATAGATACCGGGGGTGCGTGCATAGCCTTGTCCTTGTAGAGAAACCTGAGTTGCCTCAGTAATGATGATTCCTGCAGATGCTCGTTGTCCGTAGTAAGTTGCCATTAGCGGGTTGGGGGCATTTTTCGGTTCCGTTGCACGAGAACGAGTCATAGGTGCCATCAAGAAACGATTTTTTAGTTGTTGACCATTCATGTCATAATTTGAATACAATTTTGGATATTCCATTTTTTTGTTTTTTAAAAGATTATTCAAGTTCAAAATTATGGCTTGTAACTGATTATTTTTATGTATTTATTTATGAATAAATGGTATAAATGTGTGCTGAATTCGTTAGGACTTTAACTTAAGCTAAAATTAAATACCGGAGCAGTTTTTTGATTGTGAGGATTTTAATTTTTTGAGATGCTTGTTGAAGTAAGGAAGTAGTTTAAAGATAAATGCTTCCATTTTCTTTAATCTTTCCTTCGTTTAATCGTTAAATTTCCTTTTACTAGCGGCGTTACCCCGTCATTGAACTCTATTACATACCAGTAAGTGCCGGAAGGTAATGGCTTTCCTTTCACTCTTCCATCCCAGCTTAAATTATTCAATTGCATTAGGTGAACATAACGTCCATAACGGTCAAATATCTTTACCTGAGCTTTCACACAGCCCGATAAAGCCGATAAATCCCACCGGTCATTTATCCCGTCTCCATTCGGACTAAAGGCTTCGTACAAATCAAACTTAACCCCTTTTGCTTCTTCTCTAACCTCACAACTATTCCCGTCTCTTACGTATATAGTATGTGCCGTTCTAAAATCTCCTTTAAAAACAGGTGAAGACTGAAAAGTAACTCCGTCTAACGAATATTCATAAGGGGGACGACCGCCTGAAGGGTTCACTATGGTTTGGGCAAGACAGGTATTTAGCTTTTCTACCCGCAAATCTGAAGCCTTAATCTGTACCGAGCCCACCGATTCATTCCCGTCGGATGCTCTCACAGTCAAAGTATAAATCCCTGTTTCATTTACCGTAATTTGATTTTGAGTACTACTAAAGTTATTAGGTCCTGACCACAGATAGGTTAAGCCGCTTACTTGTGGGTAGCTAAACGTAAAAGAAGTTCCATCAGAACAAGAGATTACATCTTCTCCCAGCGCTGTTTCCACATCGGTATATACCTGTAAACTAAACTGACTTGCTGCCGAGCAATTTAAGGTATTGCTAAGGTTAAGTTCATAAGTACCGCTGTGATTTGAGTGCACAGATGGTATAACAGGATTTTCCTGTTGAGAACGAAAGCCATTAGGTCCTTTCCAGGAGAGTTTATAAGAAGAATCAGAGGAGGGGTTGCTATACAGTTTAAAGGGTTGTCCGTAAAATAAAACAGGATGATTAGCAGTTACCGATAGGGTTGGCTGAGGGTTTTCAATCAGTTTTACTGTAGTCGCTGTAGAAACACAGTTTTTAGTCTTATCGGTAGCGGTTACGGTAAAAGTCCCTGAAGAAACACTCGGACTAAATTTAACTCCTGTATAAACGCTTGTGCCACTTGAATCATACCAAGTATAGGTATAATTCACATTCGGATTACTAACCTCTAAAGCAGGTTTTTGCGAGCCTTCGCAATAGGCTTCATCAGAGGCATTGGGAGTAGGAATTACTGGGCAGGAACAATTGGGTTTATTAAAGGGCTGAGTCATGTTGCAGCCTTCTTTGTTCTTAGCGGTTACACTTATCGTATTTTTTGCCGTAGCCATAGGAACACGAATCGTCCATGTGCCATTCGCATTATCCTGAATGCTTGCTTGATTATCATCCGTACTAATATCATTACCCGATTCAGAGGAAACAGTAAAGGAGTAGGTTTTTAAATCTGCACTGCAAGTTGGATTTACGTTTAAAGTTATAGTAGGTTTAGGATACTGAGTTAAATCTACCTTTGTCGCGGTGGAAACACAGTTTGTAGTCTTATCGGTAGCGGTTACGGTAAAAGTCCCCGAAGTAATTGCCGGGTCGCTTAGTTTACTATAATCTAATGACGTCCCTTCATTAACCTCTTTCCCTGATTCGTCGTACCAGGTATAAGTATAGTTTGTCGTATCGGGATTATTAACCTCTAAAGCAGGTCTTTGAGAACCTTCGCAATAGGCTTCATCAGAGGCATTGGGAGTAGGAATTACTGGGCAGGAACAATTGGGTTTATTAAAGGGCTGAGTCATGTTGCAGCCTTCTTTGTTCTTAGCGGTTACACTTATCGTATTTTTTGCCGTAGCCATAGGAACACGAATCGTCCATGTGCCATTCGCATTATCCTGAATGCTTGCTTGATTATCATCCGTACTAATATCATTACCCGATTCAGAGGAAACAGTAAAGGAGTAGGTTTTTAAATCTGCACTGCAAGTTGGATTTACGTTTAAAGTTATAGTAGGTTTAGGATACTGAGTTAAATCTACCTTTGTCGCGGTGGAAACACAGCCCATAATCTTATCGGTAGCGGTTACGGTAAAAGTCCCTGAAGTAATTGCCGGGTCGCTTAGTTTACTATAATCTAATGATGTCCCTTCATTAACCTCTTTCCCTGATTCGTCGTACCAGGTATAAGTATAGTTTGTCGTATCGGGATTATTAACCTCTAAAGCAGGTCTTTGAGAACCTTCGCAATAGGCTTCATCAGAGGCATTGGGAGTAGGAATTACTGGGCAGGAACAATTGGGTTTATTAAAGGGCTGAGTCATGTTGCAGCCTTCTTTGTTCTTAGCGGTTACACTTATCGTATTTTTTGCCGTAGCCATAGGAACACGAATCGTCCATGTGCCATTCGCATTATCCTGAATGCTTGCTTGATTATCATCCGTACTAATATCATTACCCGATTCAGAGGAAACAGTAAAGGAGTAGGTTTTTAAATCTGCACTGCAAGTTGGATTTACGTTTAAAGTTATAGTAGGTTTAGGATACTGAGTTAAATCTACCTTTGTCGCGGTGGAAACACAGCCCATAATCTTATCGGTAGCGGTTACGGTAAAAGTCCCTGAAGTAATTGCCGGGTCGCTTAGTTTACTATAATCTAATGATGTCCCTTCATTAACCTCTTTCCCTGATTCGTCGTACCAGGTATAAGTATAGTTTGTCGTATCGGGATTATTAACCTCTAAAGCAGGTTTTTGCGAGCCTTCGCAATAGGCTTCATCAGAGGCATTGGGAGTAGGAATTACTGGGCAGGAACAATTGGGTTTATTAAAGGGCTGAGTCATGTTGCAGCCTTCTTTGTTCTTAGCGGTTACACTTATCGTATTTTTTGCCGTAGCCATAGGAACACGAATCGTCCATGTGCCATTCGCATTATCCTGAATGCTTGCTTGATTATCATCCGTACTAATATCATTACCCGATTCAGAGGAAACAGTAAAGGAGTAGGTTTTTAAATCTGCACTGCAAGTTGGATTTACGTTTAAAGTTATAGTAGGTTTAGGATACTGAGTTAAATCTACCTTTGTCGCTGTAGAAACACAGTTTTTAGTCTTATCGGTAGCGGTTACGGTAAAAGTCCCCGAAGTAATTGCCGGGTCGCTTAGTTTACTATAATCTAATGATGTCCCTTCATTAACCTCTTTCCCTGATTCGTCGTACCAGGTATAAGTATAGTTTGTCGTATCGGGATTATTAACCTCTAAAGCAGGTTTTTGCGAGCCTTCGCAATAGGCTTCATCAGAGGCATTGGGAGCAGGAATTACTGGGCAGGAACAATTGGGTTTATTAAAGGGCTGAGTCATGTTGCAGCCTTCTTTGTTCTTAGCGGTTACACTTATCGTATTTTTTGCCGTAGCCATAGGAACACGAATCGTCCATGTGCCATTCGCATTATCCTGAATGCTTGCTTGATTATCATCCGTACTAATATCATTACCCGATTCAGAGGAAACAGTAAAGGAGTAGGTTTTTAAATCTGCACTGCAAGTTGGATTTACGTTTAAAGTTATAGTAGGTTTAGGATACTGAGTTAAATCTACCTTTGTCGCTGTAGAAACACAGTTTGTAGTCTTATCGGTAGCGGTTACGGTAAAAGTCCCTGAAGTAATTGCCGGGTCGCTTAGTTTACTATAATCTAATGATGTCCCTTCATTAACCTCTTTCCCTGATTCGTCGTACCAGGTATAAGTATAGTTTGTCGTATCGGGATTATTAACCTCTAAAGCAGGTCTTTGAGAACCTTCGCAATAGCTTTGATTTGGAACTTCAGGAGTGGGCGGAATATTTCGATCATCAATAACATCAGGCGTTCCGCTTATTGTAATTTCTGCGCCACGGAAATTACCAAAAGTTACATAGAAATTTGTATTTTTTGAGGGATATAACGGCGCTGCATACTTTGTTGTAAAAAGCAGCCCTCTGGCAGGCATATCTAAAGTGAAGTTAAAAGACTTTTTTGTAAAGTCGGGTTCATCATGATCTGTGTAGTAGCTAACAACGGGCTGTTTTGTATTATAAAAATCAATATCTCCACTATCATATTTGCATTGAGCACGCTCTTCAGGGATAGCAAAAATATCATAAATTTTTACCCGACCATTACCCCCGTTATCAGATATATTAGAATTAGAAGAAAAGGCCTGCCAGAGTTCAATCGTATAAGTACCCGGAGGAAGTACCTGTGAAAAATTATATTCAAATGTTTCTGAAAAGTTTTGCCCATAGCTGATTGATTCGCGTATGCCAGCAAACCCAATAGCATTAGGGGATAAATTATTTGTAGTCTTTTTAATAATCCCATTAGGACCACCAGGATAGTTTGCAAAATATGCAGCAGCTCCCTGGTTTGGTCCTTTAGATCCTTTAAAATCAACACTGCCTTCGCAGTCAAACGTATTCCCTGCTGTTGCTAATTGCTCAATTTCAAGTGGCGGACAGTAGTTACTTTTAATTTTACTAACTTGAGCGATTAAGAAACCGGAACTGAATAAATTTAGTATAATATATATATCTTTCATAATTAAGAAGTAAATAAATTAAAATAATCGAGTTATACATTTAATTGCTGTTTAATTTGTTATTGATACCAAGTAGTTTCTCGAATCATTCTTTCAACCGTTTTGTGAACATAAGTATAGCCCGCTTCGATGAAACCTTTAGCGTGTTTACATTTATTACAAACAAAGCCATCTTGCCATTTGACTTTTGATAAATATGCCTTACAGGATTCATCATTGGGGAGTTCTTTTATAAAACTCAATATACTTTGACTCTCGATTTTTTTCATAACACTTATATTATTATAACACTTAAGATACGCCTTTTAAATGTATAACTCGATAAAATAATATTATATAATTTTTTGTAAAAATAGTATAATTTTAAAAATATTTTAATAATAAGATTCAGCCCCAATAGCTGAGCGGTAAGCCATATGAGAGACCTTTAGCTTCACTGACTTGCAGTTCCCTCGGGCTCCGTATTTCATTAGCTTTGCTAACTTGCATTTGCTAAAGTGCTTTGTGCAAGGGGGGTCTACATTATAAGAAATTAAAGAATCGTTTAATCATAATGAAATTTATAGCAAAAACAACAAAAGATCTATCAGTGATAGCGGGCAAAATTCTTCAAGAATCAAATAGAAAAATCTTTCTATTGAATGGAGAACTGGGCGTTGGAAAAACAACATTAATTAACGCACTTGTAAAAGAGCTAGGGTCTAAAGATAAAGTACAAAGCCCTACTTTCTCAATAGTTAATGAATACAAAGGAGAAAAAAATAAGCCTATTTATCACTTTGATTTTTATAGAGTAAAAACAGAAGAAGAAGTTATGGATATGGGCTATGAGGAATATTTTTACAGCGGAGAATATAATTTTATTGAGTGGCCTGAAAAAGTTCCTTCTCTACTTCCTAAATATTTTCATCAAATTAGTCTGCACTTGGAGTTCAATCATAAACACCGTAGGATTATTTTTAAATAATGAGAGTTCTTTGTAATTTTTTTACAAAGAACTAAGCCTGTCAATTATTGACCTGAGTAACTAATAATTCCCTTTGTGGGAAAGGAATATTAATATTAGCATTATCTAAAGCTATTTTTACCGCTTCGGTCAATCCAAAGAAAACCTCCCAATAATCAGGGCAATCAGAATAGCATCGTACAATCAAATCTATAGAACTCTCTCCCAGTGATTTTACATGAACGGTTATGTCTTTATCTTTTTTTACAGAAGGATAATTCTTAACCGTTTCCAATATAATTTCTCTGGCTTTTTGAATATTTTCTTTATAAGCAATTCCTACTGCTATATCCATACGTAAAAATCCGTTTTCAGTATAGTTAGTCACTGGATTGTTATAAAGAGGTCCATTCGGAAGTATAATTTTTTTATTTTCCGGGTTTTTCAAAATGGTATTGAAGACTTCTATTTTTTCAACTGTTCCTATAAATCCTTGTGATTCAATAACATCTCCAACTTTGAAAGGTTTAAACAACAGAATTAAAACCCCTCCGGCAAAATTAGATAAACTACCTTGTAATGCTAAACCTACGGCTAATGCAGCACCTCCAAGCACGGCAATAAAAGAGGTAGTTTTAAATCCAACTGTCTCGGCCGCAGCAAAAACAACTAATATTTTTAATATAATGCTAATTAAAGGCACAAGAAATTCCCTTAAAGAGATATCAAGATTATTTTTTTCGAGTTGCTTCCCGATTAGTTTTGAAATCTTCCCGACAAACCAAAAGCCAATGATTAAAACGAGGATTCCTCCTATAACTTTTAGTCCATAATCTGAAAAAAACCTAACAATAGTATCAACGGATAATTTTTCTAACATTTTATTAAAATTTTAAGCAAATGTAATATTTTTTTTAAATTATGAAAAATCTGAAATAAATTATTTTAGCAGATGCAAGTCAGCGAAGCTAAATGCCGGATAAGTTTTTTAGTTGTGAGGAGTTTAATTTTCGGTAGCTAAGCTTGTCAAAGTCTTGAGAGGGTTGCTGAGTACTTCGGCAAGCTCAATAACTACTTGTCGAAGTAAGGAAACAGTTTGAAGCTAAATGCTTTTATTTCAATGCTTTTTTATGTGTTCTGCAAAGTCTTCTTTATATTCATATCAAAATAAGAGAAAGAAAAACAGTAACCGATTAGGCTTGAATAAGTTTTTTTCGTACCTTTGGAAAAATAAATCAAAATTATATTCTGTGTGAAATAAACAATTTTGTTATTTTAAGAATTAACAATATAATTCATTTATAAATACATTAAACTAAAAAAGATATAAAATGAAAGTGATTTTTATAAGTGCCTCACCCTTATTAAAAACACTAGGCGGCTCAGCTTCAAATCTCGCAATGGAAAAATTTAAGGCATTTTACATAAAGCAAAACCCTGAACATGAAATTATAGAAATGAATTTAAATAATGAGGAAGTAGGGAAAAGCGTTTTAACTTCTAATAATTTTGTTGAAGATTTTTTCACAAATGGATTAAGTGATAAACATATTGAATTATTAAAAAATGCGAATAAAATCGTTATCTCTTCGCCAATGACAAATTTTAATTATCCTGCGGTCCTTAAAAATTATTTAGATCATATTTTAGTTGCAAAAAAAACTTTTAAATATAAGTATGACGGAAAGGGAATATCAGAAGGACTATTGACTAATTTAAAAGCGCAATTAATTTTAACTCAAGGTGCTCCAACGGGATGGTATCTTTTTGCATCACATGAAAAATCATTAAGAGGGACTTTAAATTTTGCAGGGATAGATGTTGTTCCTTCAATATTAATAGATGGAACAAAAGCTCCTGAAAATAGAAATAAAACTTCAGAAGAAAAAGTTGCTCCACATATTGAAAAAATAAAAGAAGCAGCTATTCATTTTTAATCATTTGTATAAAGAAAAAAATTAAATATTTACGTTATGTCATTTAAATTACTAGAATTAAACTATGCGTATGATGCTTTAGAGCCTTATATTGATGCCAAAACAATGGAAATTCATCATACTAAGCATCATGGCGGATACACTACTAAACTGAATGCGGCTATTAAAGGGACTGCATTAGAAGGATTATCTATTGAGGAAGTATTCATTAAAGGATTTGATAACGCAGCCATAAGAAATAATGGTGGAGGTTACTATAATCATTGTCTTTTTTGGGAAGTTATCTCACCGAATGGAGGCGGTGAAGCCAACGGAAAAGTAGGAGATAAAATTATTAATGATTTTGGCTCATTTGATGCCTTTAAGGATGCGTTTTCAAAAGAGGCTGCTACTCGTTTCGGTTCAGGTTGGGCATGGCTATGCTTAAAAGATGAAAAATTATGCACTTGTTCAACTGCGAATCAAGATAACCCATTAATGCCCATTAGCTGCGAGGGTACTCCTATACTAGGCTTAGATGTATGGGAACACTCATATTATTTAAAATATCAAAATCGTCGGCCCGAGTATATTCAAGCTTTCTTTAATATTATTAATTGGGATAAAGTGAATGAAAATTTAGAAAAAGCCTGTAATGCCTAATTTTTAAGCTAACCGAAAAGATCAGATAAAAACCATTAGTTAATAAGTAGTTTAATCGCTAATGGTTTTTCTTTTTATTTTAAACATTTGCTTACTTAGAAGTGCCTGAAGAATATTTTGCAGAAATTATATTACCCTTACCTCTAAAAGGAACATTTACCTATCAACTTACAAAAAAGGATTACGAAATACTTAGCATTGGGACTCGTTTAGCGGTACCTTTTGGCTCTCGAAAAGCATATACCGGCGTAGTCTGTAAACTTCATCGGGACAAACCGCAGTTGTATAAAGCTAAGCCTATTCATTATATTATAGATTCATCACCCATAGTTACTCGAAAGCAAATTGAATTATGGCGGTGGATGGCCGATTATTATATGTGTTCAATAGGAGATGTTTTCAGACAGGCACTACCCTCGGCATTACGTGTAGATAGTGAAACTTTTATCAAACGAACTTCTCATACTTTCCAAGAGGAACTAACCGAAAAAGAAGCATTAATTATATTAGAGACAGAAAAAAAATCATCAGTTAGTATAGACGAATTAGCCGAAAAATTAAACGACAAAAAGATATTAAAATATGTCAAGCGGCTATTAGATAAAAAACTGATTTCCACTTACGAAAAAATCAAACAAAAATATGCCCCCAAGTTAGAGCGTTATATAAGGCTTAGCGAACAGCTAAGAACGGATAAAACAGCTTTTAGAGAGGTCTTCATAGGGCTTGAAAATGCTCCGAAGCAGAAAGAAATCTTAATGCACTTATTAGTACTGACTGCCGAAAAAAAGTCGGTAAAACTCTCGCGGCTATCACAGATAATAAATGGCGGATACACCTCGCTAAAAACTTTAGTCCATAAAAAAATATTAGAAATTTATTTTTTACAAACCGATCGAACCTACACAGAAGAAACCGATTTAAGGGAAATTCTATCACTTTCAAAACCACAGCAACAAGCCTATTGTTCAATTAACGATGCGTTTGATGAAAAAGAAACCGTTCTCCTACACGGAGTTACCGGAAGCGGGAAGACTGAGATTTATATCCAGCTTATTCAGGATGTGCTCGCTGAGGAAAAGCAAGTTTTATTTCTACTACCTGAAATTGCAATTTCTACTCAATTAATTTTTAGATTAAAGCAGTTTTTCGGAAACGATGTAGGATGCTATCACTCGAGATTCAATCAGCAGGAGCGGGTTGAGTTATGGTTGAAAACCTTAAATAATCAATATAAAATTTTGATAGGCGCAAGATCTGCGCTCTTTCTCCCCATTCAAAAACTAGGATTAATAATCGTTGATGAAGAGCACGAAACTCATTTTAAACAAAAACGTCCTAATCCTTTGTATAATGCCCGAGATATCGCAATTATTTGGGCAAGAAAACACAAAGCGAAAACCTTATTAGGATCAGCTACTCCTTCATTAGAAAGTTACCATAATGTAAAAAAAGGAAAATATGGTTTTGTAAGCCTCAAAGAACGATTCGGAAATATTTTAATGCCTGAAATTCAATTAATCGATTTGAAAAAAGCCTATAAAAAGAAAGAAGTAAAAGGGCATTTTTCTCAACGGATGCTTGAAGCCATTCAGGACAAGTTAGACCATAAAAAGCAAGTAATTATTTTTCAAAATAAAAGAGGATATGCCCCGGTGTTAGAATGTCAAAGTTGCGGTCATACACCTTATTGCCCTAATTGTGATGTCGCACTGACCTATCATAAATCATCCCATCTCTTAAAGTGTCATTACTGTGGTTATAATCAGGCAGTGCCCAAATTTTGTTCTTACTGCCACAGTTTTGATATGACAACCAAAGGCTTAGGAACAGAGCAAATCGAACAAGAATTAACTACCTTGTTTCCTAACCATAAAATTGGCCGCATGGATGCCGATACCACGCGTGGGAAACATGGCTTTGAAAAAATTATTCGGTCCTTTGAAGCAAGAGAAATTGATATTTTAGTAGGCACACAGATGGTCGCCAAAGGATTAGATTTTGAAAACATCGGTTTAGTAGGTATTTTAAGAGCAGATGAGTTATTAAATTATCCCGATTTCAGATCCTATGAACGTGCCTTTCAATTAATAACACAAGTAGCAGGACGAGCAGGAAGAAAAAAAGAGCGGGGTAAGGTACTTATACAATCATTTCAGCCGGATCATATTATTTTACAGCAGGTTTCTACTTATAGTTATGAACAAATGGCAAAAGAAATTTTGTATGAACGAAAACAATTTATTTACCCGCCTTTTAGTCGGATCATTATAATAACACTAAAGCATCGGTTACAAGACAAACTATCAAAGGGCGCCGATATACTTGCGAGACAATTAAAGTTCTCATTCGGCGATTACCTATTAGGACCTGAAACCCCGCCCATTGAAAAAATAAATAATTTATACCATAAAAAGATAATGATTAAAATCCATAACAAAAAAAATATTTTGCATGCTAAGCGATATATTAATAAAACAATAGAAGATTTTTCTATTATTAGAGTGTATCGAAGCATACAAATCATTATCGACGTAGACCCCTATTAGCAAGAAGTTTCCTCCTTTTAACTTTTATTTATCGGGCGTTCCCGCCTAATGGCGGTCGGGCTATCCGCTAAATCTTTTTCTTGGGGCGAAAAGCTGCCCCAAGAAAAAGGATACCGCTTCTATCCCTAACGCTCGCCCCGCAAAGCCCTTTATGAGTCATTTAGCTAAAAGAAGCATTTGCAAAAAGCGAGACCGTTGCAAAAGCACTCTAACAAAAAAATGCTTGTATTGAGCCTGTCGAAATGCATCGCCCGAGGAACTGAACTACAAATCAGCGAGGCTAAAGGTCTCGTCATACCCTTGCCTTATACTTTTCCGGGAAATGATCATCACCCATTCCAATAATTGAATTATCTTTACACTATATTTTTTTAAAAAAAATGAAGTATTTCACTATTGATTGCAATTTGTTTATAAAAAACAGAGCAAAGTTTATTGCTGAAATGAAGCCGAAATCAATCGCTTTTTTTAATTCTAACGATATTTACCCCATAAGCGCTGACAGTACGATGCCCTTTGCCCAACATCGCGATATTTTTTATTTATCCGGCATTGATCAGGAGGAATCTATTCTCGTATTGTTTCCTGATGCCGCTGAGGAAAAACATCGTGAGGTCTTATTTTTAAAAGAAACCAGTGAATTAATCGCTATTTGGGAAGGAGAAAAACTTACCAAAGAAAAGGCATTTGAAACTTCGGGAATCCCAACCGTTTATTGGTTAGATGAATTTGACAAAATCATCTACGGGCTTATGCATCAGGCAGAAACTGTTTATTATAATATCAATGAGCATTATCGGGCTACAAGGCTTGTAGAAACAAGAGAAGACCGCTTTATAAAACAGTTTAAAACACAGTACCCTCTACACAAAATCGAGCGAAGTAATCCCGTTTTACAAAAGATAAGAGCCGTAAAAGAACCGGAGGAAATCAACTTAATCCAAAAAGCATGCAATATTACCCGTCAAGGATTTGAACGAGTGCTCAAATTTATAAAGCCCGGGGTTACAGAATTTGAGATTGAAGCCGAATTTGTACACGAATTCATCCGAAACCGTTCAAAAGGATTTGCGTATTCTCCCATTATTGCAGCAGGGAAAAATGCCTGTGTACTGCATTATATAGAAAATAATCAACTTTGCAAAGCCGGCGATATGATACTCATGGATGTAGCGGCTGAGTATGCCAATTATTCTTCTGATATGACCCGCACCTTACCCGTTTCAGGAAGATTTACCGTGCGCCAAAGAGATATTTATAATGCCGTACTCCGTGTAAAAAAAGAAGCAGAAAAAATATTAGTGGCGGGCAATGTGATGAAAGCGTATCATGAAGAAATAGGAAAAATAATGACCGCAGAACTGCTGAGACTAAAATTAATCGACAAAGCAGATGTACAAAACGAAAACCCGAAATGGCCTGCCTATAAGAAATACTTTATGCATGGCACCTCTCACCACATGGGATTAGACACCCATGACTATGGCGATTTACAAGTGTCGTTTGCCGAAAATATGGTCTTTACTATTGAACCTGCCATTTACATCCCTGAAGAAAATACAGGCATCCGTCTCGAAGATAATTATGTCATTCAAAAATCCGGAGCGCCTTTTAATTTAATGCAAAACATTCCGATTGAAATTGAAGAAATTGAAGACCGGATGAACAAAAATTAACCTCAAATATTACCTTTATGCTGCCTTTACAATTAGACACCATCCTAAGGGATACCGAAGACCTGTCAATAGAAAATACCTTAGCTTATCTAACAGAAAATTATCCCGGACGTATCGCTTTTTCTACTTCTTTTGGTGAAGAAGACCAGATCATTGCGGATATTATTTTTAAAAAAGATTTACCTATCCGCGTATTTACCTTAGACACCGGTAGATTGTTTAAAGAAACCTATGATGTTTTTTATAAAACTACCCTAAAATACAAAAAGAAGATTGAGACTTTTTTCCCGAAAACGAAAAAAGTGGAGGCGCTTATGACTCTAAAAGGTCCTCATAGTTTTTATGACTCGGTTGAATTACGAAAAGAATGCTGCTATATAAGGAAAATCGAACCCTTAACCCGTGCGCTTGCCGGAGTAGATATTTGGATAACCGGGTTGCGTGCTGAACAATCTGAAAACCGCCATAAAATGAAAAAGTTTCAATACGATGAAAAATTTGATTCTGTTAAATACAATCCGATGATCGATTGGACGTACCAACAGATAAAAACCTATATCGCTCAAAATGGTATTCCTTATAATGTTTTGCATGATAAAGGATTTCCTTCTATTGGATGCGCGCCTTGTACACGCGCAGTCCGAAAGGGATATCCTCCCCGTGCTGGGCGCTGGTGGTGGGAACAATCAAAAAAAGAATGCGGACTACATGAATAAAAAAGCAGAAAGTTTTGCAAAATATATAAAACATGAGACTGTTGCAAAAAGCACGCTAACAAAAAAATGCTTGTATTGAGCACTTCGACTAGGCTCAGTAACCACCTGTCGAAATGCAACGCACGATAAAAATTAACGGCAAGTCAGCGCAAGCTAAACGCCGGAGCAATCTAATGATTGTGAGGATTTTAATTTTTTGAGAAGGAAGCAGTTTGGAGCTAAATGCTTTCTTTTTCATACTTTTTTATGTGTTTTGCAACGGTCTCAACATTTACATTCAAATTGATAATATGGCAAAAAATGCTCAAACTACTGACACAATTTTAATGATTCGCCCGGCATCTTTTAAACGCAATGAACAAACCGCGGTAAATAATTATTATCAAAAATTTCTAAGCGATATTTCATTAGAAAAGATACAGCAAAGAGCAGTAAATGAGTTTGATTCTCTAATAGAAAAACTTCGTGCGAAAGGAATCAACATTATCGTTGTGCAGGACACCCTGTCTCCCGAAACACCCGATTCTATTTTCCCAAATAATTGGGTCTCTTTTCACGCCAATGGTACGGTAGGGTTATATCCAATGTATGCAGAAAATCGCCGTTGGGAGCGCAGAGAAGATATACTAGCGCGGCTGGAGTCTGAAAAATTCCTGATAAAGAATACGATAGATTATACTGCGGGCGAAAAAGAAAACGTTTTTTTGGAAGGAACAGGGAGTATGATCCTCGATAGAGAAAATCGAAAAGCCTATCTGGCACGATCGCCTCGGTCAAATGAAGATTTATTTATCGAATTTTGTGAAGATTTTGAATTTACACCTATTATTTTCAGTGCATATCAAACGGTGGATGACCACCGGAAACTCATCTATCATACCAATGTGATGATGTGCATCGCTGGTCAATATGCCATTATTTGCCTTGAGATGATTGAGGATAAAAAAGAAAGAAAGTTGGTGAAAAAATTCTTAGAAGAAGACGGAAAAGAAATGATAATGATCACTGAAAATCAGGTTAATCAATTTGCGGGTAATATGCTTCAGGTGCAAGGAAGAGAACAAAAATATTTGGTGATGTCCACGGCGGCGTATCATTCCTTAGGCAAAACTCAAATCAGAATGATAGAAAAATATAACCCCATTATTCATTCTGATGTATCCACGATTGAAACTTGTGGAGGCGGAAGCGTCCGTTGTATGATGGCGGAGGTATTTTTGCCAAAAGCATTGTAGTTTTAGACTCTTTTACAAAATTAAGATCGTTGCAAAAAGCACTCTAACAACGGCAAGTCAGCGTAAGCCAAAAATTAAATACCGGAGCAGCCTTTGGGTTGTGAGGATTTTAATTTTAGGTAGCTGAGTTTGTCGAAACTTTGAGATGGTTGCTGAGCACAGCCGAAGTAAGAAAGCAGTTTGAAAATAGGGGCTTTATTTTTCATGTATTCTGTAGCGTTATCAATACTATATTTGAAGAAAACTTTATATTTGAGCAAAATTATCCCATTGAATCGCGTCAAAAAAAATATCGTTTTTCTTCAAAAGAATTTTGCATCCAATTTTTTTGCCGGTTTCGTGGTTTCTCTCGTGGCACTACCCCTAGGATTAGGGCTTGCTAATGCTTCAGGCTTAGCGCCGGTAGCTGGGGTCATAACCGCTATTGTGGGTGGCGTGGTTGCCGCTATTTTTGGCGGTTCTTATCTAACGATTACTGGTCCGGGCAATAGTTTAGTTCCTATTGTGCTCGCTGCTATTGCCACCCTTGGGGCAGGAAATCAAATGTTGGGGCAAGCCTTGCTATTTGATGCGATTATTGTTTCGGGGATTTTAATTTTTCTTCTCGGCATCTTTCGTCTTGGCAAATTGAGCAGCTTTTTTCCTTCCTCTGCCATACAAGGATTATTGACCGCTATTGGCGTTATTATTCTGGCCAAACAACTGCATGTCATGCTAGGAAATATGCAATCTGTAGAAGGAAATACCTTAGCTATTCTGCTACAAGTACCCGCTGCCCTTATGAATATTCAATGGGGGTCTGTTGGTTTCTATGCCGCACTTATTGGTTGTGCTTCTTTACTCATTATGTTTTTTCACGGCAAAATCAAAAATCGATATTTGCATGCCATTCCTGCCCCTATGATGGTTTTGATACTCGCCATTGCCGTGGGTTACTTTTTTGAGTATTCAACCTTTGGTTCTCCTTTTTTAAACCATAAGAATTATCTTATTCAAGTGCCCAACAACATAGTTTCAGAATATGATTTTCCTGATTTACGTTCGACACTTAAAAACCCTGAAGTTTTTCTCTCCGGTAAATTTATCGCGGTCGTTATTTCTTTAACCTTAATTGCCGGGATTGAATCTTTGTTAAGCATCTCAGCGGTAGAAAAATTAGACCCAATGCGCAGGAAGTCGAATGTAAATAAGGATTTAAAGGCTTTGGGCGGAGCAACGGTTTTATCCGGATTAGTAGGAGGGGTTAACGTGGTAACGGTAATTGCACGCAGTTCGGTAGCGGCACAAAATAATGCTAATTCACGGCTTGCCAACTTCTTTCATGCTGTTTTATTAATGCTTTTTTTATTATTTTTAACCCCTTTACTAAACAAAGTAGCGCTTTCTTCTTTGGCGGCTATTTTGGTCTATACCGGGTATAAATTAGCATCTCCTGAAACCTTTAGAAATAAGCTAAAGAGCGGGTTAGATCAATTTATTATATTTTTCCTCACACTTATTATTACGCTTACAGTCGGCTTAATACAAGGTATTGCCAGTGGAATGCTAATAACGCTGTTGTTTCATCTTTTACTATCGCCCCATCGAATACTGATGTTCAAAAATTTATTTAGACCGAACACTTTGATGTACCAACAAGAGGATGGGAAATATTACCTTTCAGTGAAAGGATTCTCAAATTTTTTAAATTTCTATAAACTTAAAAATAAGTTAGATTCAATTCCTACCCATTCTCATGTAATCTTAGATTTTTCATTAACTTTTTTCGTTGATTTAACCGTAAAAGAGCAATTACAGCAATATACTGAGATCTTTCTTCGAGCTAAGGGTGCCATTGAATTAATCGGCATAGATGGAAAGAAAAGGAACATTATTTTATTTAAAGAGCAAGCGAAAGAGCAGCAAAAAAAGTTAAGCAAAAAACAGCAGGGGATGCAGCGCTTATCTCAAAAAATTGCGTATCAATTTGCTCCTAAATCCTTTCAAAATTTTCAAAGCCTGTATCAATTAAAATTCTTTTATTCAAAGGAAATAAAAGCCCTTAAAAATATTATACGAAACAAAGAAAAAGGAATTAGTTGTTTTGAAGTGCATTACTCTGAAGGGGCACTTATACTTAAAGAAAATCATCAGGCCACTTTTCTAACGGTTCATTTAAAACCCCTGCTGCCTTCCTTCACTTTAGACCGTGATTTATTATTTGATCGTTTAGATCAATTTTCCGGATTGTTTGATATTGAAACGACGAATAAAGCCTTTAATAAAAAATTCTTATTAAAAGGGAAAAGAAGAAAAGCAATTACTCAGTTGTTCGATAAAAAACTAACTGATTTTCTACTTAGCAATACTTTTTATCATTTGGAATCTAACGGAAAGCAACTCCTTATTTTACAAAATGAAAGGCTTTTAAGTCCCACACAGATAGAAAATATGATTGCTTTTGCTGAAGGGTTAAGCGAAAACCTACTCCACAGAAGAAACTAACTCACTTACGCGCTAGGTCTTTAAAGGTATAGTAGTTTAATTTCTAAATACAGGCTTCCCTAAGATCAGAAAGGAGGCTTCCAAACCATCGGGAGGAACGCTTCTAAGCTTTAAAGAAGTTAGGGATCACTGTATTCGGGAAGCCTTTCATGTAGAGAGACCTTTAGCTTGCCCTGACTTGCCGTTGCAAAAAGCACTCTCGCGATACAATGTGATGCCTGATAGAAATTAATTGCAAGTTAGCGTGAGCGAGACACCGGAGCAACTTAATGATTGTGAGGATTTTAATTTTTTGAGAAGGAAGCAGTTTGAAGCTAAATGCTTTCTTTTTCATATTTTTTTATGTGTTCTGTAACGGTCTCATATTTTCATGCCATCAATATACTATCTTTTTAGATAAAATAGCAGCTTAGGATGACTTTTTTTATATCTAATCCTTCATTACCTTGCAACGGTCTTAAAACGTAAACGACGCATTTTAGAGCGTATTAAAAGACCTTTGACACTGCCTATAGATACTAATATTGTGTGGAGTATTGCTTTTATGCAGGATCGTTTCCTACGGGTAAAAGTTTTAGGACACTTAATATCATAGACTATCATTTGGATATTCTACCCTCAATTGTGAATGGTAAAAGTTTTAGGACACTTAATATCATAGACGATTTTAATCGAGAAGGTCTTTGGATTACTGTTGATGTATCCATTGCCAGCGCAAGAGTAACTCGAGAACTCAATAAACTCATTGAATACAGGGGTAAGCCAGCGCGGATACGAGTAGATAATGGACTTGAGTTTACTAGTATTTACTTCCAAGATTGATTGGTGTGAGCGCAATGATATCAAAATATGTTATATCCAGCCGGGAAAACCGGTTCAAAATAGTTTTATAGAACGATTTAACCGAAGCTATAGAGAAGAAATACGCAATGCCGATAACTTCTCTTGCTTAGAGCAAGTAAAAATATTGACTGAACAATGGATAGAACATGACAACAATAAAAGACCTCATGAGGCACGGTGATCTGACATCTGCAGAATTTTCAGCGAGATATGGAAAAGCTAGCTTTTCTATATTTGAAAACATAAAAAGTAATGAAATTTGTATAAATTAGAACGTAGCTAATTTAGAGGGGCTTACATAATAAAGCAGCGGCACAGGGAATAAGTGGAGTCTCCGAGATAAGTGATTTGTTAGAGAAGCAAATGACCCCAGAGCAAATTGCCAAGGCGCAGGAAGGCAGCCGTTAAGCAGTACTTTGTGTTAAAACCATTTTTCACTTATTCCATTTTCACTTATTCCATTTTCGCATATTTTGTTTGAACTCTTATATTAACCGCAAATAATTACAGTACGCCAAGCTCTAATTTTGCAGCTTCACTCATCATATCTTTATCCCAAGGCGGGTCAAAAGTGATTTTAACTTCTACTTCTTCAATTTCTTCTACGGTTCTCACTTTTTCTTGTACCTCTAAGGGCAGCGACTCAGCCACAGGGCAGTTGGGTGTGGTAAGCGTCATCAATATTTTAGCCTCTTTCTTATCGCTAACCTGAATATCATAAATTAACCCGAGTTCATAAATATCTACCGGAATTTCAGGATCATAAATGTCATGCAAAACTTCTATTATTTTTTCTCCTATTTCCTGTAATTTTTTTTCTGTCATTTCAATACTAATTTTTATCCGGATTGAGTACAAAAATAGAGATTTTTGATAGACAAAATACATAAATATAATTAATACTAAAATAATTATCGCATATCAAGACCGTTGCAAGGTAATGAAAGATAGTAGATATAAAAAAAGTCATACTAAACGGCTATTTTATCTAAAAAGAGAGTCTACTTATGTCATGAAAATATATCATCATCCTACTTTAGCTGATAGTATTTGTGATTTACGCACAAGGAAGATAAAAAAGTCTTTTTTCACTCAGTTAAACCGTTTGTTAGACTGGAAAAAAATAAGCAAAATAATAGACTGTCATTATAATAAGGGTAAAAGTGCTACAGGCATTCCGAGTGATGATGGGTTATTATTATTCAAGATGTGTTTATTACAAACCGGGTATGGATTAAGCGATTACGAAGTGGAAGATAGGATAAATGACAGTCTTTCGTTCAGTTATTTTTGTGGATTGCATATCGACCAAGTCTCCCCTGACCATAGTACTTTGAGTAGATTTAGAACATTGATGATGCAGGCATAAGCCTACGAGCGTCTATTTAATTAACGTGAGTTCGGTTTAAGAAAAGGAGTTTTATTGTTGTATAAAAAGCAGGAAATAAGTATATTTATAGTATTTAAATTCAAATATTTAACTTGTTTTCTGCTTATGATTTCTACAGATAAAATTACAGATATTTTTTGTCTTATTGATGATTTTTGTATTGAAATGAACCAAGTTTTTGACAAAAACAGTCTTGATGATGGCGCTGGAATTAAAAGGCGTAAGAGCGCCTCTAAACTATCTCAAAATGAAGTGATTACTATTATGGTGCTTTTTCATCGCAGCGGTTATCGCTGTCTTAAGCATTTTTATATCAACTATGTACGCAGACATACGAAAGAGGACTTCCTACAAACTGTATCTTACAGCCGATTTGTAGAATTGCAACAAAAAGCAATAGTCCCAGTTTTGTTCTTACAACTGCGTTGTCTAGGGAAGTGTAGTGGAATCTCTTTCATGGATTCTACCTTGATCAAAGTATGTCATAACAAAAGAGAGAAACAAAATAGCGTCTTTAAAGGTATTGCCCAGAAAGGAAAAAGTTCTATGGGGTGGTTTTTTGGGTTTAAACGCCATATTATCATGAATGAGAGAGGTGAAATGATTGATTTTCTGATCACCAAGGGGAATGTCGATGATAGAAACCGCTTAAAGACAAAACGTTTGATGACAGAAGTTTTTGGCAAAATATTCGCCGACAGAGGATATATAGGAAAAGACTTGTTTGAAAAACTTTTTGTTGATGGAATTCATTTAGTGACCAAAATAAAAAGTAATATGAAAAACTCATTGATGCATATATACGATAAAATACTGCTTAGAAAAAGCGCTGTTATAGAAAGCGTCAATGATATCTTGAAAAATCAGTGTCAAATAGAACATATAAGACATAGAAGTTTTGGAAACTTTATCACCAACCTCTAATACCAGGGCTCATAGCCTATTCTTTCTACCCTTCAAAGCCTAACATCAATATAGATAAACTACAAAGAATTGAATAAAACTTATCCCGAACTCACGTTAAATTAAAATAATTGTGTAGATGTGAAGTAGTCAATACACAGCCAAAATCAACCTAATTTCAATTCTTTACCTAAAAGGTAGATAGGTATTAATAGCTTTTTTTTACTACAGGTCTTTGAGTAATTCTTCAAGGGTAGTCTCTAAATTATTGGTGATTTTTTTCAAGGTATATAGAGTTGGAGTTGTATTACCAGCTTCTAATCTTGCCATATTAGATTTTTCAAAATTACAAGCATAAGCTAAATCTTGTTGAGCTATATTTTTCTGTTCTCGGATAGATTTTATCCGTTTACCTATTGCTTTTTGTAATTTTTCTTTATCTGACATATAAATATGAGTTATCGTAAATGATAAACAAAGTTGTCATAATTGATAATTTAATCAGTTATCATTTATAATAATAATGTAAATTTGTCAAACTATGAGTTTTATATTATTACAAGAACCAATGAATGATTTTGAAATAGGCAGAGCCATAAGATGGCTGTTTTATTTAGCATTTATCTATGGTATTTATTGGGTTGCAAAAAATAGTAAAAGAAATTCTGAAGAATCAAGTTTTGATAATTCAGAAAAGAATAAAATCAATAACTCATTAGAAAACGATTATGAATTTACACCTTCTTTAAATAGGGAAGATGTTGAAAAAACAAATAGAGAAAATATTGGTATTCCAAGTTTAGATGAAATTATTTGGGATAGGTTAGAAACAGCCTTAAAATATAAATGGTGTGTTGAGAATCAAGTTTTGTCTGTTCAGAGCAAATATATTACTCTAATCTTACTAATGCCTGATGATTTAGTTCTGCCTTTTAAAGAGAAAATGAAATCCTATAAAAAAGGGATATTACAAATAACAGCATACCCAGATAGAAAAGCATTTGATGAAATTGATAAATAACCTATTGGGAAATAACATCAATGTTCAAGTTTCTTCAATTGATAAAAGAAACAAAGAAATTATTGTAAAACCATATAACAAAATTTAAAATGAAACATATTTATTTAGTATTAATAGCAATTTTTAGCTCTATGCTAATTTATGCACAAGAGTATATAAACATTGGCTCCACAAAATTTGAAGTTAAGAAAGTGATGGGAGAGCCTACTTCAATTAATCATTTTGAAATTACCAATACTGAAATTTGGGGTTATGGTGAATATGGTTTAGCTACAATTACATTCAAGAATAATGTTGTTTTTGAATTTTATAATCACGGAAGTATTTTGAAAATTGGAGAAAAGATTAAATCTAACTCAAAAGACAATCCATTACTTACAGGTGATAAAAAAGTATTAGAAGATTTACAAAAACAGTCTGCAGAACCAGAAGTTAAAAATAAAAAACCAAAAAGTATTTATCCAAAAGAACTTTTAGAGGCTTTAAAAAATGATAAAACTGCAGACCTTCCCCCTATAGGTCACAACAGTTTAACAGGTATTACTTCTTTTGAACCAGAAGCTCAAGCACCTACTGGTAGATATAAAAAATTATATGAAGAAGGTAAAATTGGTTTATTTGGTGATAGAAGTAATTGGGAAGAAATTGCATATCAAAATCAAAGTTTTTTTGAAGTTGCTAAAAATACATTTTTTGGTACTCTTCTCAATTTTACTGCTGGATTTGTAGATAGTGCCGCTGATATAAAAGGTATAGTAGATACTGCAATGGGAAATACAGAAGAAAATTATGGAAATGTAGTTCATGATTTTGCCCAATCAATAATGAAATATAGTGAAAATAATTTTCCTATTTTTACCAGTAAAGATAATTCAATGTTTAGTGCTTCATTTTGGGCTAAACAATTACAAAGTCTAGGTTTTACTATGGGTATTATAGGAGAAATATTATTCATGGCAATCTTGGCATTCTTATTTACCAAATTTTTATATAAATACTCCAGAAAAAATTTATTCATGGATACACGGAAATAATAACCTTTGGAAACACAATAAAAAAACTAATTATCAGACTTTTTATGGCTTAAAAAGACCATTTATTATAGAATTTGTATCTTTGTCTAACCCCTGTTTGCCATGTCAGCAAATTCTCATAATACATTAGGATTAGGAGTAAAAGTTGATGATAAAAGGTATTATATATTTCCTAATGCTGGTAATAATGCTGAAAATAATATAATTAGAACTTTATCTATGAAAGGAGTTGATAAAAATTCAACATATTTTATAAAATATGTCTAATAGAATTTCCGCAGATTTAAAACACAAATTATATGCTTCAGGAAAAAATTTTAAAGGTACTAATTCAATTGTTGCAAATGTAAATGGAAATACTTTTTCTTTAGAACTTGGTGTTGATAATAAAATTTGGCATTATTAAATTAGTATAGTTAGTTCGTTATTTAACTTTAACATTAGTAATTTTAATGATTTCTCTATCATATGTTCTGCTTTGCTATAACATTTAGTTTTCCTTTTAAAGCGAACTAAATAATGTCTTATTCTACTGTTAGTAAAGATCTCTGCTTTTGACTGCGTAAGCTTATGCTCTGGGATAAATTCGCAATAGCTTTTCCAATCATCGGTACAAAATTTATCAATATGCTTATTTTTCAACTTATTCCAAAGTTTTAGTCCGGTTTGCGTTGCTCTACTCCCATAGACAAAATCGATAAATCTTCTACCCAATCTATCAACAGCAATCCATATCCAATAGTATTTTTTTTTGATTCTATATACGTGTGCATCTCATCTAATTCAACGATTTCAATAGGGGTTGGTCTAACCGGTAAATTCGCTTTTTCTCCCCAGCGTTTAATCCAATAATAAACCGTTGCATGACTTATTTTTAAGACCCTTCCTATGGAACGAAACCCTAAGCCTTCCAAATACATCTCCAATGCTAAACGCCTAACTCTTCTATATTTTACATCCGACTTACGCTTCACTGTGTAACGATAACCGCAACATTTACACTTGTAGCGTTATCTCCCTTTAACTATTCCATCTTTCGGTTTTAAACTACTTTTACATCTTGGACAATCCATTTTTTTGATGTAAATATATGAAAACTATTTTAATTTAACAATGCCCAAAAAATAAATAAGAGCGCGGTTTAGCTGTTATTCTCTTTTTACAGGATATTGCTCTGTAAAGCAGCCAAAACAATGACTGGAAGATTGTAGTATTTTTTTCAGACTATCAATAGATAAGAAATCAAGGCTGGTTACCTTCATATATTTTCTTAATTCTTCTGGCGACATATTTGCTGAGATTAATTGAGATTTGCTTGGAGTGTCAATACCGAGAAAACAAGGGCCAACAATAGGCGGAGAAGCGCTGCGGAAGTGAATTTCTTTTGCTCCTGCTTCTCTTAGAATTTTAACTAATCGTTTACTGGTTGTCCCCCTTACAATGGAGTCATCAAGTACAACCACACGTTTCCCTTCAATTTGAGAGGCAATAGGGTTTAGCTTTAAATTGACTATTCGCTCACGCATTTCTTGTGTAGGGACTATAAAGGAACGACTCATGTAACGATTTTTAACTAAAACGGGTTCAAATGGAATTCCGGAAGCACGTGCGTAACCGATAGCAGAAGGAACTCCTGAATCAGGAACGCCAATAACGATATCTGCTTTTACAGGTGATTGTTCGTAGAGTTTTTCACCGCTTTTTACTCGTATTTCATATATATTTTTATTTTCAAGATGTGAGTCGGGACGGGCAAAGTAAATGAACTCAAAAGCACAAGAATATTTGCTTGCCTTTTGTTTGGGTTGATAGGATTTGAAACCATTATTTTTGTCTATAATTACGATTTCTCCGGGTTCAATTTCACGAATAAATTTTGCCCCTACCGCGTCTAAACCACAACTTTCAGAACTAAAAACCCAGGTATTTTCATCCATTTTGCCGTAGCACAACGGACGAATCCCGTGAGCGTCCCGAAAAGCTACCAGTTTATCTTCTGTTAAAAGTAAAACCGAATAAGCGCCTTTGATTTTCATCATCATCTTACGAATGGATTCCTGTATGGGTAACTCGCTGTACTTTTGTATCTGCCGCATCATTATTTCAGAATCAGAAGTGGAAAGAAAGGGAAATCCTTCTTTAATTAATTCCTTACGAATCGATTCACAGCCGGTTAGATTTCCATTATGAACCATAGAAAAATAAGCCTTTTCATAACGGTTAACTGCATAAAATGGTTGAATGTTTTTACGGCTGCTATCTCCGGTGGTTGAGTATCGGGTATGGCCGATTGCAGCATTTCCTTGAAAATGTGCTACTTTTTCAATGGCTTTGAAAGCGTCAAGTACCAGCCCGGGTCGTTTATACGTATGAATATTACCATCCCTTAGTACCGAAACCCCGCAGGCTTCCTGTCCGCGATGCTGCAAGGCAAACATTCCGAATTGCGCCAGGGAAAAAGTATCAATATCCTGCGTAGCATAAACCCCAAAAATTCCACATTCCTCACGAAGTTCACTCGGGTTTATTTTACTCTTGCCATACTCTTTCGGAATCATTATTAATACTTCTAAGGCTTAAAATAATTATCTGCCCTCATTCATCATATTTTTTTATTTCCAAGTCTATCCGCTTTCCAAGTCTATCCGCATCTAAGAAATAAGAATATAGTAACCAGGGCGGGGGGTTACGATAATCTTTCCAAAATTTCAATATAGGCTTCCCGCACATCGCCGAGATCTCTTCTAAATCGATCTTTATCGAGCTTTTTCATGGTATTTTTATCCCAAAAGCGACAGGTATCCGGGCTTATTTCATCGGCAAGTAAAATATTCCCGTTTTGATCTCTTCCAAACTCTATTTTAAAATCAACCAAAATAATGCCCTCTTTGAGAAAATGCTGTTTTAACATATCATTAATACGATCGGTTATGTTATGAATATGATCTAACTCTTCATAAGTAGCTGCACCCAACGCTACTGCGTGGTCGTTATTGATTAAAGGATCGCCAAGATCATCCCGCTTATAGCAGATTTCAAAAATGGTATTAGATGGAGTTGTTCCTTCTTTGATGTCTAGTCGTTTTGCCATGGAGCCGGCAATTACGTTACGAACGATGAATTCAAGCGGTACGATGGATACCTTGCGACATAATTGGTCTCTGTCGTTTAATCGTTTGATAAAATGTGTTTTGATTCCTTTCGTTTCCAGAAAGTTAAAAACAATCTCGGTAATTTTATTGTTTAAAACGCCTTTTTCAATCACCGTACCTTTTTTCTCTGCATTGAAAGCCGTGGCATCATCCTTATAATGAATGATTACTTTATCCGGCTGGTTAGTAGCATAAATTTGCTTGGCTTTTCCTTCATATAAAAATTCTCGCTGCTCAAGGCTCATAATTCACTTTTTATAGCAAAGCAAAAGTACAAATTATTTTAAAGAGTGGGGTAACTTTTAAAAAGAAAATATTTTTTTACCATTGTGTTAAAATACTTTTTGCAACGGTCTTTTATATGAAATTTTGTATGTTTACCTAAAATTTTTCACTCTCTATGAGAATACACTTAAAAACCACACCATCAAATGATATAATTGCGTTTAATCATTTGCATTTACTCACGGGGACCTTGCATAAATGGTTTGGTAGGAATGACTTTCATGATAAAATATCTTTGTATTCATTTTCTGGCTTAAGTGGGGCTAAAGCAATGGCGTCAGGCTTAGTCTTTAAAAATGGAGCAGCCTTTTTTATTAGTTGCTGGGATATTGAGCAAACGAAATGCTTAGTAAAAGGAATTCAAGAATCTCCAGAAATGTTCTGTGGCTTGAAAGTGAAAGAAATTATTTTACAGGAAAAGCAGAATTTGGCAGATCGAAATTATTTTTCCTTAGGCAGCCCGATATTTATACAGCGTAATATTGAAAGAGGAGGCAAGAAATTTTATTTTTATAACGATGCAGAAGCAGGTGATTTACTGACTGCAACATTAGAAACAAAAATGAAAATAGCAGGCTTGCCGACAGATGAAAGCTTAAAAATTTCCTTTGACTTAGATTATGCTCGTAAAGGAACAAAAAAGATTGACTATAAACAAGGAAAGCATATTACACAAATTAAAGCGAGTTGGTGCCCAGTGATTATTAAAGGTAAACCTGAGACAAAACAGTTTGCTTGGTGTGTAGGGTTAGGTAATTCTACAGGAATTGGTTTTGGAGCAATAAAATAAAAAATAGGGCTAATAGTTCGATTAAAACATACATTTTAAACTCAATCATAATAAGATAAAAATGCAGCATCTTTATATTGTTAAATACACGGGGCCTTTCGGTTTTATAAAACCTTGGACCGCCGTAAGAGATAGCGAAACCTATAGCCAGCAGTTTCTTACGCCATCCATTGTAGCAGGGATAGAACGCAAATTGTTTCCAGAATTGTTGCATGCTGATTTTGACATTTATAAGATTAAACGTCATCGACTAACCTATCAGCAAGTGTCACAACAACAGGAGCAGATACAATCGCGCGGATGGAATGCCAAAGGAAAAAAACGAAATCGAATCTCTGAACGGCCGCGTACTATTTTAATGCGAGGCGTAATGGTAAACCCCGTTCTTTATTTGGCATTTTCAAAATTTGAAGACGCTGAACAAGCAGCAAAACAACACATTTGTTTGGCTCGTAACGAAGACATAATTTATCCTGATGAAGAGATTTTAGAAGTAACAGAAAATGAATTTGACACCAACGATGAACTCTTTTACGGTTTTGAACTGATAATGGAGAAAAACGAAAAATCGTTTTTAGTTGGCTATAATCGAATGGATGAAAACCGGCCAATGTATGGATGGTTAAAAATTTTGGGTAATCCTGTTAAAAATGAATTCAAATGATTTGCCCGGAAATAAAAGCAAAGGGGAAACCCGACTTTACACCATTGGTAACCCATCTTGAGCAGGTTGCTATGATTGCAGAAAAGGCAGCCACAAGCATAGGGGTTGATGTTGAATTGGCTCGTTACGGTGCCATCTTGCACGATATTGGGAAAGCACATCCGGAATTTCAACGACGATTAATAGAAAAGATACGAATCGGAGACTTCCCATTTCGGCATGAAATTACTTCTTGCTTATTTATTTCATTATTTGATGAAGCCATTCAACCGACTTTGATAGATATGGTAATTGCTCACCATAAATCGATACGAGGAGATGTAAGACAAAAAGGCTTGCTTGATTTGACAGAGGAATATGAACCCGAAGAAGTTTTTGAATTTCATGTTTCTGATTGGGAAAAATGGAGTCCTAGTGCGTTGGATATTCTTTCTGAATTAGGGGTAAAAGTAACTCCTTTATCAAGAAAAGAAGTAGAAGAAAACTTTTTTCATGTACATAAATATTGCTTGAAACGGTTTAAAGAAAAAGGCTATTCTATTGATCGTGGATTATTGCAGGCTGCGGATCATTTTGCATCGGCTTTGATCGATAAAACGGAAATGTACGTAAAACCATTATTCCAAAAGCCCAATCTGAGTTTCTTCAATCGCGCGCATATACTTTACCCCCTTTCCTTAAAATCAACAGATTCTAGTAAGCCGCATACGTTAGTGGTTGCTTGTACTGGGGCAGGTAAAACCGATTTTCTGTTTCGACGCTGCAAGGGGCGAGTGTTTTATACGTTACCATTCCAGGCATCTATTAATGCCATGTTTCAGCGAGTTTCAGCGGATTTGAAGAATGATAATCCCAAATTGGACATTCGTCTGCTGCATTCTGCTTCATCACTGGCTATAAAAGGCAAAACTGTTGAAGAAAAAATAATTCAAGGGCATGTGGGGTCATCTATAAAAATACTGACCCCGCACCAAATTGCAGGAATCGTATTTGGAACGAATGGTTATGAAGCTATTTTAATTGACATAAAAGGTTGTGATGTTATTTTGGACGAAATTCATACTTACACCGATATTACCCGCGCCATTGTACTCAAGATTGTTCACGTATTAAAAAATTTAGGCTGCCGTATTCATATAGGCACTGCTACTATGCCTTCTGACTTGTACAATAAAATTTTAGCATTGCTAGAGGAAGAAAATGTATTGGAAGTAAAATTAACCGATAAAGAATTAGATCAGTTCAATCGACATAAAGTCTATAAGACTGATTCATGGGATACCGCTTTCCCTATTATAGAGCAAGCTATTAAAGAAGACCAGAAAGTATTGTTAGTTTGTAACCGTGTGCAAACCGCTCAGCAGATTTTTGAGCAGGTAAGAGCGAAGCATCCGCGTATCCATTCTATGCTTTTGCACAGCCGTTTTAAACGTGGAGCAAGAGAACAAATGGAAAAGCAGTTGATGGGGATGGGCAAAGACGGCAAACCAACAAAACAATTTAATACTTCCGAGGAAGCCTGTATAGTTGTTTCTACTCAGGTTGTTGAAGTAAGTTTGGATATCAGTTTTGATTTAATGGTCACTGAATGTGCGCCACTTGATTCGCTAATTCAACGCTTTGGACGGATTAACCGAAAACGAAATGAACAAGCCATGGGGACGTTTAAACCTGTATATGTAATTGCGCCGCCTGAGACTGAAAAGGAAGCAAAGCCTTACGATTTGAAAATTTTGCAGGACAGCTATGCACAACTACCGGATGGAGAAGTATTGTACGAGCAGGATATTCAACAAAAAATTGATGCGGTATTTCCGGTGATTGAAATGCCTGAAATAGAAGAACATGCCATTTTTAAAAAATCGGGTAAATGGAACATTGGTAAATTGACACACCGACCTAAATCGTTACTGCTCGAACGGTTAGATATCGATAGTGTAGCCTGTATTGTAGAAGCAGACGAACAACCTTACTTAGCCGGCAACTTTGAAGAACGAATGCAGATGGAGATTCCTATAAGATATTGGGCTGTGCGTCAATTTAATCAAATACATGAAGGAAACAAGCCTTTTATTGTTCCCGACGCTGCCTATTCTGAAGAAGTTGGATTGAATATGAACGAATTGAAAACAGCTAAATTAGATGTCAACTATCAAATATTGTAAACTATGATTGCAGTAACTATTGGACGTAAGTTTTTAGATGCTTGGAACAGCAAATATCAAAAGGAATACTCAGCTAAAGAGTTTTTTGAGAAAGAGTATTTCTCGTTGTTTTTTGATCATCCGAAATACATGCAATGGATTACAAACTCACCTTTTGTACAGATGAAAAAGGGACAAAAGCCTAAACTGTTAACTCACGAAGAGCGATTAGAAAAGTTAAACAATTTGCATGCAAAAATTGATGCAGGACTGCGAGACGCTAGTATTAGTATTGGCTTTCCGGCATCAGAAGAAAAGGAGTTTGCAACTACTTCTGGCTTGGTTACAGATTTAGATTTTCCATCTGATGCTGAAGAGGTTTATTTGTCTTGGATTGGAAGCGGGCTGGGAATAGGTGTGGCGGGAGGATATTCTATTTTTTTCGATCATCCACAAATCCTGTTAAAACTTTATGAGGGTTGGAAAGTGTATCGTCGTTTTCTAAATGACCCTACGCTAAGCAAAATGCGGGGAAATCAAATCAACACCTGGAACGGACAATGGCTTAATTATGCTTATAGTAGAGACTTTGAAGAGGACCCCGATTTCAATTCTGTACAAACTTTCTTTAATCAGGATGAAAAACAAATAGAGGTAAAAACCATTTTCTGGGCAAAATTATATTTTAATCTTTCCAGAGATTTGAGTGATGAAACAGTAACTGCTTATGTGTATAGCCTTGGACAAACCAATAAAACGATGGGGTTTATTCCCTTCACATTTCAACCGGGACGTTCTATTTTGAATATCTATAAAACCCTGTTTGGCGAAAGTGATGCATTGGCACAAAAGAAGGATTATGAAAGTCTTTTTGGAATTCATATAAAACGAGCTTGCGAATTAGGAGCTATTGGTTTACAAGCTTTAGAGCCCGAAGGGCTACGGGATTTTTTTAATAAAGCAAAAATGCCTAATTATTCTTCAAAAAAAGTTACTGAGAAAAAAGGTGAAACAAAAGACGCTTATGAAGAAAGAAAGAAAAAAGAATATAAAAAAAATTATGACAATTTAATTTCATTTAGAACATATAAAACTTGGTTATTAGCAATGATTACAAAAAACAAACAAGAAGACCTCCATTACTCTGAGAAGGTAGCAAAGGCTTTGATACAATACAGGGCAGGTGCAAAAAAAAGAGATAGAGCCAATTTGATCGAGCGTGAATTGCTTCAAGCCAAAACGAAAAAACAATTTCTAGATAAGTTGGAAACCTTGGTTAAGAATGTTGATTCGGAACGGTTGGAGACAGTTAAATTTCTACGCGACAAAGTGCATTTAATGACTGCTGAAGATTTTGGCTATTTTGTCGTATTACTCAAATTTGATTACGCTTATCAGGAAAGAAATTCAAGACCGTTGCAAGGTAATGAAAGATTAGATATAAAAAAAAGGTGATACTAAGCAGCTATTTTAGCTAAAAAGATAGTATATTTATGGCATGAAAATATATCATCATCCTACTTTAGCCGATAGTATTTGTGATTTACGCACAAGAAAGATAAAAAAGTCTTTTTTCACGCAGTTAAACAATTTGTTAGACTGGAAAAAAATAAGTAAAATAATAGATGACCATTATAATAAGGGGAAAAGTGCGACGGGCAGTCCGAGTGATGATGGTTTATTATTATTTAAGATGTGTTTATTACAAACTTGGTATGGCTTAAGCGATTACGAAGTGGAAGATAGGATAAATGACAGTCTTTCCTTCAGTTATTTTTGTGGTTTACACATAGAACAATCCTCGCCTGATCATAGTACTTTGAGTAGATTTAGAACATTGATGACACAGGCGAATGCCTACGAGCGTTTATTTAAGGAGATTAACGTTCAATTAGAACGCCATCAAATCATCATCAAAAAAGGAGCGATAGTAGACGCGAGTGTAGTAGAGACTTCATTAAAACCGAAAGGCAAGGTTAGTTATAAGATTACCGAGGATATCGGAGAGCAAAAAGAGGCGAGGGTAAAAAAAGAGGATAAGGCAAGTGTAGATAAACAAGGGGCTTGGTTAAAAAAGCGAGGCAAGTATTATTATGGCTATAAAAAGCATTATGTTACCGATGAAGAAGGGTTGGTACTTGGAGTAGTAAGCACGAAAGCAAGTGTAAATGAAGTGAGCAATTTAGAGGAGGTTTTAGCGTCAGCAGAGCTGCCAGTGGGTATCCCCTTAAAAGGGGATAAGGGCTATCAATCAGAGAGAAATGCGAGTTTGTTAAATAGGAGAAAGTTGAAGAATCATATACTGAAGAAAGCGAAAAGGGGAAAGCCATTAACCGATAGTCAGAAGAAGTTCAATAAACGAGTAGGGGAAACAAGATTTAAAATAGAACGCACATTCGGAAGCATAAAGCGGTGGTTTTCAGGTGGAGTGGCAAGATATAGCGGGATAGCAAAGATGCATACGCAAAACCTGATGGAGGCGATAAGTTATAATTTATATCGGAGTCCAGGGATACTTGCGTCTAATCGTTAAAAATAGAGTAAAACAAGAGGATAAAAGCGTATTTATAGTCAATAAATCCATGAAAAAACAGTGAAAAACCTATCAATAAGTAAATAGTAAAATAAAAAAACTAAAAAACAAAGATTATAAATCCCATTCAAACTTTTTGCAACGGTCTTAATTCATAAATAAAAACTTAAATATTATAGCAATGATTTATATCAAAACATTAAAAAGAGCAGAACACACCGTACTCTGCGTTCAGGACGGACAAAAATATTATTACGATTCACTATTCAAGCAGACAAAAAGTAAATTTTTCGGTAATGGATATATTAAGTCGTGTGTTAAACGAACAATCAGTACGATATTCAGTTGATAATAATTTTTTGCCTTCACATCACCCAGTGGCCTCCGGGATTTTTTCGATAAAGCCAAAATGCCCAATTATTCCTCGAAAAAAGTTACTGAGAAAAAAGGTGAAACGAAGGATGCTTATGAAGAACAAAGGATAAAACAATAAAAAAGATTATGACAATTTAATTTCATTTATAATATATAAAACTTAGTTATTAGCAATGACTACAAAAAACAAACAAGAAGACCTCCATTATTCTGAGGAGGTAGCAAAGACTTTGAGACAATACAGGGCAGGTGCAAAAAAACGGGATAGAGCTAACCTGATCGAGCATAAATTGCTTCAGGCAAAAGCGAAAAAACAATTTCTATATGGATTAGCAGCCTTGCTTAAGGATGTTGAACCAGAATTGTCGAAAACTATTGAAATACTACGCGATAAAGTGCATTTAATGACTGCTGAAGATTTCGGCTATTTTGTCGTATTACTCAAATTTGATTACGCTTATCAGGAAAGAAATTCATAAATAAAAACTTAAATATTATAGCAATGATTTATATCAAAACATTAAAAAGAGCAGAACACACTGTATTCTGCGTTCAAGACGGACAAAAATATTATTACGATTCACTATTCAAGCGTAATATCCCTTATTCAAGTGGGCAACAAATAAAACGTTCTATATTAGAGAAACTAAGTTCCGTGTTAAACGAGCCACCAGCACCCACAACATTTCTATTTGATGTGAATAAAAAAGGCGAACTTAAAGAAGGGGAAGTATTTGCGACTTGTGATCCATTCTACCCTGATCAGCTATTGGGGGGCTGGATGAAAGCAGCTAAAGGAGGTAGTGAAAGAACAGTAAAACGCCGTAGTCCGCTTTCTATTTCGGCAATGCGCGGTTTACATCCATTGTTAGCAGGTGTAGAAAATGAAAATATTTCTTTTGATCGAAGCGATTACTCTAATAATCAAGTGATTGTACGAAACGAAAAGGGAGAGACTTTAACAACAGAAGAGATTGAAGTATTATTGAAGGGGAAAGACCGAAGCCTTAGTCGTAAGTGGATCCCAAATAATCGTCGTGCTGGAGGGTTATTTGTCATGGATATTGCGATTGATTTACGTCGCTTATTCTGCGTTAAACTAGACCCGTTTGAGCCGGAGGTATCACCCGAGACTGAAACCCGTTTGCGCGAAAAGGAATGGATAGAATCAGAAAATGTTTTTGGAAAATGTTTAGTTGCTCCTGCAACGGTTCGTGAACGATTAATTCCAGCATTGGCTGAGGCTATTATTGAGTGGCATATTACCTCAAATCAAGCACGCACTTTTAGCCTGATGGAAACCTTAGCGGTTACCCTTAGCGATAATGCCAATAAAATAGCTGCCAGCATCCGTGCTAAACTATCTGAAGAGGAAGATGATAAAGCTACCCCAATTGTAGCGGAAGATTTGGATGGGGTTTCAACTTATGTAACGTTGGCTGCCGGCGGTTATATCCGCACTAAATCAGAAAGTTTTGATGCCCTTGATAGGGCTAAAGAAAAACTTATTGAAATGATGACAGCCTTTGACTACGAACATCCATTAGCAAATACTCAGGCAGGATAAAATACATAAATTTTTTCTTTTTTTATCCCTTATGATTTCTAATTTGACTCGCTATGATCACTGGAACACATTTTAATTATTATTGGGTATGCCATCGCAAGTTATGGTTATTTAATCATGGCATTCACATGGAGCATACCAGCGATTTGGTTTATGAGGGAAAAATAATACATGAAAGTAGCTATTCACAGCGTGCTGAGCGATATAAGGAGTTAGAAATGGGCGGGATAAAAATAGATTATTATGACAGTAAAAACAAAATAATTCACGAGATAAAAAAATCAAGAAAAGAGCATGAGTCTCATTTGTGGCAATTGAAGTACTATATCTATGTGTTGGAATCGGCTGGAGTGCAGGGCGTCAGGGGTATTATAGAATATCCGAAAGAACATAAGACCGAGGAAGTGCTGCTCTCAAAGTTCGATAGGGAGCGTATTGAAGAGATAAAGCAGGAAATTCAAAGGCTAATTGAAGGAAATTGCCCAGAAGTTATCCAAAAAAATAAATGCAAGAAGTGCGCGTATTATGATTTTTGTTATTCCAATGAAATTTTATAGAATGAGGGCGTTGGGGTAAGAAAAAGTTGAACTGCGAGTTAATGCAGGCTAAAGATCTCAAGTAAAAATATAATGGCTGTTATATGAAAAAAACCTATTATTTATTTAATTCTGGGGAATTATCACGGCGAGATAATACCTTAAAATTTATACCGGCAAGTAAAGATAGTAATGAAAAAAAGACACGTTTTCTGCCGGTAGAAATTGTAGATGAAATTTATGCCTTTGGTAACTTGGATGCTAACTCAGCACTTTATAATTTCTTAGGGCAACAGCAGATCCCAGTGCACTTCTTCGATTATTATGAGAATTATACCGGTTCGTTTATGCCTCGAAAGGCTTTGATCAGTGGTAAAATGCTAATGGCACAGGCTCGAATGCATGACAATAAAAGAGAGCGGTTAGCTTTAGCAAAATTAATATTAGACGGTGGAGTACACAATATGTTGAAAAATCTATCGTATTACGATAAACGAGGCCGGGATTTATTGCCTTTGATTGAAACCATAAAAGGCTACCATACTGAATTTTCTAATGCTGATACAATAGCCCATTTAATGGGCTTGGAAGGAAATATACGCAAGGCCTATTACGAAGGGTTTGAATTAATACTAAATGATTTTTCTATGGTAAGAAGAACAATTCAACCCCCTAAGAATGAGGTAAATTCTTTAATTTCTTTTGGTAATATGATGTGTTATAGTCAATGCTTGCGAAGCATCCATCAAACCCCATTGCACCCCGTTATTTCTTTCTTACATTCACCAGGTGAGCGCCGTTTTTCCTTGGCTTTAGATTTGTCAGAAGTATTTAAGCCTTTATTGGTGGATAGGGTGATATTTAAAGTTTTAAATAAAAAAATGCTACAGAAAGATGATTTTGAAACAAGCGTAAATAAGGTGGTATTAAAGCCTAAAGGGAAAAAGGCTTATGTACGAACTTTTGAAAATCGTTTATCAGAGACTATTCAACATCGTGCTCTAAATCGATCCGTAAGTTATAGACATCTGATAAAATTAGAATGTTATAAACTGATAAAACATATTTTGAAAATAGAACCGTACAAACCCTTTAAAATGTGGTGGTAGTAGCAATAATAGCATTATGAGACCGTTGCAAAAAGCGCTCTAACAAAAAAATGCTTGTATTGATCACTTCGACTAGGCTCAGTAACCGTTTGCCGAAATGCAACGCTCGATAAAAATTAAATACCGGAGCAACCTTTTGGTTGTGATGATTTTAATTTTTTGAGAAGGAAGCAGTTTGAAGTTAGATGCTTTCTTTTTCATACTTTTTTACATGTTCTGCAACGGTCTCATTATGGTAAAATTCGATCATTGAATGATTAAAAAAATATGTTTGTAATTTTAGTATATGATATAGGTGAGAAGCGAGTGGGTAAAATGCTAAAAATGTGTCGGAAATATCTACATTGGATTCAGAACTCTGTTTTTGAGGGAGAACTAAGTGAAGGTCTTTTAGCATCACTTAAGGCAGAGGCTAAAGAAATAATGAAAGAGGAAGATAGCGTAATTATCTTTAAAAGTAGAAATGAAAGATGGCTAGATAAGGAAATTATAGGAGAGGAAAGAGGGAATACAGATAATTTTTTATAAATAGAAGGTTGTCAAAGCTATTAAAAATAAGAACATAAGTGTAAACATTAAATTTAAAATTATAATTATATACTCTTTGACATATTGAATATTAACACACTAGCACTAGTTGTCGCACATCTATATAAATCGTAACATTTACTATCGACGATTTTTTACCTTGAAATTAATGATTTTTTATTTGTTAAATACTTGATTTTAAGATACTTTCATTGATTTTTTTAACGGATTTTAATCGCACCAAACTGGAATTGAAAGCAATTCTTTAATATTGCCACAATTCTTTTTTTTTTAAATTTTAATCGCACCAAACTGGAATTGAAAGTGAAATGAAGGACGAACTTTTTGCAAATATAAACATTATTTTAATCGCACCAAACTGGAATTGAAAGGCGTTGTGTTGTTTCATTTTATGATTTTTTAAAAAATTTTAATCGCACCAAACTGGAATTGAAAGTTTATACCGTGCACCCTCACAACATTTAACAACTATATTTTAATCGCACCAAACTGGAATTGAAAGTATGTAGTTATATTTAAGCAATTATGTATTAATCATATTTTAATCGCACCAAACTGGAATTGAAAGAATAAAATCAACCACCTTTTTCCTTTTTTCCCTTTTATTTTAATCGCACCAAACTGGAATTGAAAGAAATGAGGTGTTAAATGATTCGTATTACAGTGATTTATTTTAATCGCACCAAACTGGAATTGAAAGACATTACGGATTAATGTAAGTTTTGTACAGAAATTAATTTTAATCGCACCAAACTGGAATTGAAAGCTGTGTTAAGGACTATTGTAGAAGGGTTGGTTTTATAATTTTAATCGCACCAAACTGGAATTGAAAGATAATAAAAGAATATGTAGAAAAAATAAGAAAAACATTTTAATCGCACCAAACTGGAATTGAAAGTAGTATTCTTCTCCGGCAAACATTATATACGCCTTAATTTTAATCGCACCAAACTGGAATTGAAAGATTATGATTTCTATCCTTATGGACAAAGAAATTATAATTTTAATCGCACCAAACTGGAATTGAAAGAAATATAAATCAGAAGAAAAAGGAAAAAAATAATGAATTTTAATCGCACCAAACTGGAATTGAAAGATTTAACCCCTGAACCGCAGAGGCGGCGCAAGTTCGATTTTAATCGCACCAAACTGGAATTGAAAGCCGAGAAAGCGGATAAACTTTCGCCGATAAAGCCGATTTTAATCGCACCAAACTGGAATTGAAAGAATGTAGGTAAAACCAGCTCAGCAGGAGGAAGCACAATTTTAATCGCACCAAACTGGAATTGAAAGAAAAGCTGATGAACTCAAGAGCACAAGCGTAAATATATTTTAATCGCACCAAACTGGAATTGAAAGAGCATAATTCTCTAACTCCTTTTTTATATTCTCACTATTTTAATCGCACCAAACTGGAATTGAAAGTAAACATTGAAATGAACCTCCCTGTCCGCATAATGAATTTTAATCGCACCAAACTGGAATTGAAAGATACGACATACAAGTTGGTCATCACGAACAATGTATTATTTTAATCGCACCAAACTGGAATTGAAAGTTTAAAAGGGCTTTAAATAAAAAAAGCCCCCCGCTTATTTTAATCGCACCAAACTGGAATTGAAAGGAGTGTAAAAATGACGAGCAGAGAAGAGCAATTAAAATTTTAATCGCACCAAACTGGAATTGAAAGGGGAAAAATTTCATTTAAAAAAATTTTCTAAAAAAAATTTTAATCGCACCAAACTGGAATTGAAAGTTATTTTCTTTCACAGGCAAAGGCTCACATTGTAAACATTTTAATCGCACCAAACTGGAATTGAAAGTAGTTCGAGTTTGATATTTATACGATTTTTTTCTATATTTTAATCGCACCAAACTGGAATTGAAAGATCCTTTTTTTCTATTTCTAAAGATTTTTTGAATAAAATTTTAATCGCACCAAACTGGAATTGAAAGATCTTCTGGACGTTTCTTTAACTCTTTCATTCGTTTTATTTTAATCGCACCAAACTGGAATTGAAAGGCGAGAAGGAGTTTCTCGGCGCGGTGCGATACACTGATTTTAATCGCACCAAACTGGAATTGAAAGTATTTAAGACGGTGGGCAATGCCGCTAAAGCCCTCATTTTAATCGCACCAAACTGGAATTGAAAGATGAAAGACGTACGCAAATCAACGGATAAAGCCTTAATTTTAATCGCACCAAACTGGAATTGAAAGCAGGAACACTTCTGGAACTGGTTAGACAGTTTCTGGATTTTAATCGCACCAAACTGGAATTGAAAGATAGTAGAGGATAACGCTTTGCTTGCTAAGACCTTTGATTTTAATCGCACCAAACTGGAATTGAAAGAACAATGATATATGTTCTACAAAAAGAGAAAATAATATTTTAATCGCACCAAACTGGAATTGAAAGAAGAGGGGCTTTTGTCTCTTCTTTATTAGTTGTTGAATTTTAATCGCACCAAACTGGAATTGAAAGATTCTACTGGATTCCAAGCAGTTACTATATGCTTATTTTAATCGCACCAAACTGGAATTGAAAGTAGTGCCCTTGGTCGCTATCGATATAAGGAGGGTCAGATTTTAATCGCACCAAACTGGAATTGAAAGAAATATCCATTGCTGTCCGTTTTCGTCAGTAAAGTAATTTTAATCGCACCAAACTGGAATTGAAAGCCAATATTCTCTTTTTTTTACATGCTAATACTTTAATTTTAATCGCACCAAACTGGAATTGAAAGATGTATCGTTTAAATGTAGGGCGTATCGTCGAAAGTATTTTAATCGCACCAAACTGGAATTGAAAGATCTAACGTTATCTTATCGTTAGTTCGCACCGCTAAGATTTTAATCGCACCAAACTGGAATTGAAAGATGATTTTGCAGAAATATAATTAAATTTTTAAAAAATTTTAATCGCACCAAACTGGAATTGAAAGGTTCTTTATACCATGCCTTTTTATTGTCATTCTTATTTTAATCGCACCAAACTGGAATTGAAAGTACTATGGTGCTATCTATGATAATATGAACTCTGAAATTTTAATCGCACCAAACTGGAATTGAAAGGCGCAGGAAAGGCTTTATACTCCCCTTTATGCGCCTGATTTTAATCGCACCAAACTGGAATTGAAAGATTGTTTGGATCGTTGCGGGCATTGCAGCGCTAATTATTTTAATCGCACCAAACTGGAATTGAAAGGCAGCGAAGACCTGCGGGCAACTTCGATTATGCTGGATTTTAATCGCACCAAACTGGAATTGAAAGATTAGACAAGATGAAGGTACTTCACTTGCTGCAAATTTTAATCGCACCAAACTGGAATTGAAACTAAAAGATAAAAACAAATTATAATATTTTTTTACTTTTGTAATAAGAATATTGTGCTTATATTCTATAATAATAAGCTATTTAAATAAAAATAAAAGATATGTTGGGCGATTTTTTTCAGACAATAGGTGATTTTTTTCAAGCTACCTTTACCGTTATCCCTTTGATTGGCAGTGTGGTAGATATACTCTTAATTTTTATTGGTATTATCCTATTCATTTGGTGGATGATTCGCTTAAATCAATTTGGCAAAGAAGACAAGCAAATGGAAAAGCCCCGTAACAGAAATATCAACTAAAAGTATTTCTAACGTAGGCAACTCTGTCTACATATACAGAAAAAGTCTTATGAAAAATATTATTTTAGCAAGCAGTTCCGCACGCTATGGAGAAGAATATTTATCTTATCTTTTATTCTCTTTACAAGGGCACTTTAAGGCAGTTTCAGAAGTGATATTTATACCCTATGCGTGCCCTGGTGGTATTTCATGGGATGAGTACACGCAAAAAGCCACTGCCGTCTTTAAAAAATTGGATATAAAACTTATAGGATTACACACTTTTGCACAACCATGTGAGGCTATTAAAAAAGCACAAGCTATTTTTACAGGCGGGGGAAATACCTTTTTATTACTTGATAAACTTTATAAAATGGGCGCTATGAAAGTGTTAAGAGAAGTCATTACGGCAGGAACCCCTTACCTGGGTACAAGTGCAGGAAGTAATATTGCAGGAGTTAATATTAAAAATACGAATGATATGCCCATTGTTTTTCCTCCTGCTTTTGAGGCGCTAGGGCTTATTCCGTTCAATATTAATCCTCATTATTTGGATGTAATCCCTCATTTAAAATATAATGGTGAAACCCGCGAGACAAGAATCATAGAATACCTTCATCAAAACAAGGTTCCTGTTGTTGGCTTGCGAGAAGGTAGTTGGCTATCTGTAAAAGGAAATACCGTTACTCTTGAGGGAGATCTAAGCGCAAAAATTTTTGAGTCTGTTGATAAGATATACGAAGTTGAACCACAGTCTGTAATTAGCTTTAGCAGTAAGTAAATCTTAAATGATTTGAGTCTGAGAATTATTCTCTGCCTCTCACTTCTATATTAATGTTGAACTTGGGTTGAAAAAAATACGAGACCGTTGCAAAACACATAAAAAAGTATGAAAAAGAAAGCATCTAACTTCAAACTGCTTCCTTCTCAAAAAATTAAAATCCTCACAACCAAAAGGTTGCTACGGTATTTAATTCTCCTTGGGCGTTGTATTTTTTTGTTAGAGTGCTTGTTGCAATGGTTTCATGTAATCTTATATTCTGAGACCTTTGTAAAAAGCATTTTAGCAACTGCAAGTCGTCGATAGCTAAGAGTCTTAATAAATAAATAATGATGAAGATAATTGTTTGGGGATTACTATTTTTTCAATTATATTCGTGTACACAAGTTTCACCTAAAAGGAAAAATATGAAATCAAGTTATAAAGTTCAGAAAACTGAAGAGGAATGGAAAAAAGAACTTTCTCCACAGGCTTATTATGTATTGAGAAAAAAAGGAACAGAGCAACCTTTCAGCGGAAAGTATAATTTATTTTTTAAAGATGGAACGTATCGGTGTGCTGCCTGCGGTGCTCCTTTGTTTCGTTCAGTATCAAAGTTTGAATCCCATTGCGGTTGGCCAAGTTTTGACCAAGCTATTAAAGGAAGTGTTATTTATAAAGAGGACCGTTCCCATGGCATGATTCGTACAGAAATTCTTTGTGCAAACTGTGGGGGCCATCTCGGTCACGTTTTCAACGATGGTCCCACTGAAACAGGAAAACGCTACTGTATTAACTCGGTATCGTTATCCTTTAAGGAAAAATAATAATACACAGGTAGTTTAATAAAAAAGTAAGTTATGCAACAGCATCATAATCTTCATATCCCTACACTATCAGAAATGGCTGCTGAAGGTAAAAAACCGGAAGTATTATTTTGGGTAGGATGTGCAGGTAGTTTCGATGAAAGAGTTAAAAAAATCACCAAAGCATTTGCCAAAATACTATGCAAAGTTCATATAAATTTTGCGATACTCGGCACGGAAGAAAGTTGCACCGGCGATCCTGCTAAACGAGCGGGGAATGAATTTTTGTTCCAGGTGCAGGCGATGAATAACATTGAGATAATGAATGCTTATGAAGTAAAAAAAATTGTAACAGCCTGCCCTCATTGTTTTAATACGCTTAAAAATGAATATCCCTCTCTTGGAGGAAATTATCAGGTAATGCATCATACACAATTTATTAACAGTCTGTTAAAAAAAGGAAAGCTAAAGATTGAAGGAGGAGAGTTTAAAGGAAAGCGAATTGTTTTTCACGACCCCTGTTATCTTGGGCGATCCAATAAAGAATATGAAGCCCCAAGAGCTTTGATTCGGTCATTAGATGCTGCATTAATTGAAATGAAACGATGTAAAGCTCAAGGACTTTGCTGTGGCGCGGGAGGAGCACAGATGTTTAAAGAGTCTGAAAAAGGCAACAAAGAGATTAATATAGAACGTACAGAAGAAGCCTTAAATCAAAAGCCAGAAATTATTGCTACTGCCTGCCCTTTTTGTAATACTATGATGACCGACGGAATTAAAAACAAGGTAAAAGAAAAGGAAATTGAAGTATTAGATCTGGCAGAATTAATATTAAGGAGTGAAGAGTTGTAATTTTTTACAAAATAAAACCTTTAGTTTAAAATCTAAGTTTGATACCCTTACAAAAAGCACTCTAACAAAAAGATGCTTGTGTTGAGTTTGCCGAAATGCAACGCCCGAAAAAAATTAACTGCAAGTCAGCGTAAGCTAAATGCCGGATCAACCTTTTGGTTGTGAGTATTTTAATTTTCGGTAGCTGAGTGCTTCGACTAGCGCTTATCGAGCTTTTCGAGATGCAGTAACCATATTTCGACTGTGCTAAATAACCACCTATCGAAGTAAGGAAGTAGTTTTAAGTGAGATGCTTTAATACTTGTGATATTTTATGTATTATGCAACTGCAAGTCAGCGAAGCTAAAGGTCTCGTTTTTTAATTCCTGCCTATAAAACTTAACCTTATCTTTACATTAAAAAATTTATTTTTGTCCACAATATGACTTTAAGCAATTTTAAGTAAATTTAATAAAATGGAAAATTTCTATTTAATAGCTGTTATTTTATTAGGCTGCCTGGCGATAATAGATTTATTTGTAGGAGTAAGCAATGATGCAGTAAATTTTCTAAATTCAGCGATTGGCTCGAAAGTTTCTTCTCGAAAGGTTATTATGATTATTGCTAGCCTGGGGATATTAATTGGTGCTGTTTCCTCCAGTGGTTTAATGGAAGTTGCCCGCAAGGGGATTATGAATCCTCAGTTTTTTACTTTTACAGAAATCATGGCAATCTTCTTAGCGGTCATGCTGACAGATATTTTGTTGTTAGACGTCTTTAACACGCTGGCTATGCCTACTTCTACCACGGTATCTGTTGTATTCGAGTTATTAGGGGCTTCTGTTTTTGTTTCCATATTAAAATTAATTGATAGTCATCAGGAAATTAATCTCTTAGGAAAATACGTAAACAGCGGCAATGCTATAATTATTATTGCAGGAATATTGTTATCTATTGTTATTGCGTTTACTGTAGGCGCTATTATACAATATTTCACTCGATTGCTTTTTAGCTTTGATTATGGAAAAAAAATTAAAACTGTAGGCGTATTATGGTGTGGTGCGGCGCTCACAGCTATACTTTATTTCTTAATTTTCAAAGGGCTAAAACAAGTCCCCTCTAAAGTTCAACACTTTTTATTTTTTGATGTCATAAAGGAAAACTTACTTATTTCATTTTCCATTATTTTTGTTTTATCCTGCTTGTTTATGAGGATTTTAGCGTCATTAAAAATCAATGTTTTTAGAATTATCGTGTTAATTGGGACCTTTGCTTTGGCTATGGCTTTTGCAGGAAATGATTTAGTAAATTTTATCGGAGTGCCCATAGCCGGTTTCCAGGCATGGGAAGCATGGGTGCATTCAGGCGTTCCCGCAAACCAATTTATGATGGAAAGCCTTGCAAGAAAAGTGCCTACACCTTACTTATTGATTATAAGTGCAGGAATTATTATGGTTGTAACGTTATGGGGTTCTAAAAAAGCGAGAAGTGTGACCAAAACAGAAGTTAATCTCGGTCGCCAGAATGAAGGATTAGAACGTTTTGAACCTAATCCCATCGCACAAAATATCGTACGTAGTTTTAGAGAAACAGGAATAGGAATATTCAAATTATTTCCAAAGAGAAGGTTGGTCAGAATGGAACAAAGTTTTAAACATGCCGGGCAGCAACCGCAGGAAGCCCCTGGAGCTGCTTTTGACCTAATACGCGCCTCTGTAAATTTAACCGTAGCTTCTATTTTAATTGCAATCGCTTCTAATTTGAAATTGCCGCTTTCAACTACCTATGTTTCGTTTATGGTCGCTATGGGAAGTTCGCTTTCTGATAGAGCATGGGATAGAGAAAGCGCCGTATATAGGGTTTCGGGAGTAATGTATGTGATTGGAGGATGGTTTCTAACTGCTTTGATTGCTTTTTTTACTGCTGGTATTTTTGCTGCCGCAATTTATTACCTTGGTGTTTGGGCTGTAGCAGGATTATTTATTCTTGCCTTATATGCCTTATATCATAGTGCAAAAACCTATCGAAAAAAAGAATCGGAGGAAGAAAGAAGAGCAACAGAAAAAAGTAATTATGAAGTCTTTGATTCATTAACGATTTCTAAAAGTATTGAAAAATCTTCTATTCATATCGTTAATGTTATGAACCAAGGGGAAACGATTTATCGCTTGAGCTTAGAAGGTTTATTTAAAGAAGATACGCTAAAGATAAAAAACTCCAATAAGCAATTACAGCGATTAAAAGAAGAATTCTTTGATTTAGAAGACACTTTGATAAATGTAATCAAAAAAACAAAAAGTGAAGACCCTACCGCTGGCCGTATATATATTAAAGTTTTTGACAGGTTAGGGAATGTAATTCGTTCAATATCATTGATTAATAGTAAGATAGCTAATCATGTAACCAATAGTCATAAACCATTAAAACCGGTACAAATGAATAAATTAAACCAAATAGCAAATTTAATTTCGAAATATTTTGACCAGGTAAGAGTATTGATAGATGAAAATAGTTTTACTGATTTAGTAGCAATAAACGAAACAGTTTCGACCATAGATCATCATATAGACGAGCAATTAGACTATCAGGTAAAAGGAATTGTAAATAAATACTACGGTAATAAAAATAGTAGGTTGGGATTGGCTATTTTATTGGAAAGTAAAGACTTTATAAAAGATTTAGATAGTCTGATGACTTTATACCATAATCTTGAAATAAAAGCAAATGTAGAGTAACTACTTGAGACCGTTGCAAAAAGCTTGTATTGAGTTTGTCGAAATGCACTCTAACAAAAAAATGCTTGTATTGAGCACTTCGACAAGCGGTTATCAAGCCTGTCGAGATGCAGTAATCCCCTGTCGAAGCTTTGAGATGATTACTGAGCCTGTAGAAGTAAGGAAGCAGTTTGAAGCGAACTGCAAGTCAGCGCAAGCTAAATGCTTTCTTTTTCATCCCTTTTTATGTGTTCTGCAACGGTCTCAACTTTTAGGATGAGGGAAAAACAGATTATGCCTTTTATTATGAAGATAATATCAAATCTTTTATGTGTAAAGGGCTTTTAATTGTAATCTTTAAATAAAGTTATTTTTTCCATAAGTGTTTTTTAAATTAAATTTGCTTGCCAAAAATTTTAAGCGAAATGGAACGGGAAGAATTTATTGACGAGCAATCCCGGAGCATTGCCGATAAGATAGAAGGAATGAATGCGCATGATCGAATCATGACGTTTCTTTCGCTTTCAGGGAGAGTTCAATCAGAAGTATTTACACTTTTAGAAAAAGATCAAAAAGCCGATCTTTTGAAAAAACTGGGCAATAAAGAAATTGCACAAGTACTCGAAAATATGCCCCCTGACGATCGTACCGAACTCTTTGAAGATTTCCCTGATTTATTAATCAAAGACATTATCAATTTACTTTCTGCCGAAGAGCGAAAAATTGCGCTAACCCTTATCGGATACGAAGAAAATTCGGTAGGGCGCCTTATGACGCCTCATTACATTCAGTCAAAGCAAAATCGAACGGTAAAAGAAACACTTTATTATATTAAAAGATATGGTACAAAAGCCGAAACACTAAATTTTATCTATGTCGTTGACGAAAATCAAAGGCTTATTGATGATATTAAAATCGGCAACTTGCTTATGGCGGAAACCGATACTGAGTTAAAAAATCTAATGGATTTCCAATTCATTGCTTTAAAAACCAAGCAGAGCAGAGAAGAGGCTATATCTGCTTTTAAAAAATATGATCGCGCAGCTTTACCCGTAGTCTCTGAAAATGGTATCTTGGTAGGAATTGTAACTTTTGATGATATGTTCGATGAGATTGAAAAACAAAATACAGAAGACATTCAAAAGTTCGGAGGAGTAGAAACGCTAGATCTGCCTTACGCCGATACTACATTGATTAAAATGGTAAGAAAACGCGCCGGCTGGCTGGTCATTTTATTCGTGAGTGAAATGTTTACTGCCAGCGCAATGGCTTATTATGAAGATGAATTAGCCAAAGCAGTAGTCTTAACGCTGTTTGTTCCGCTTATTATTTCAAGTGGAGGCAACAGCGGTTCGCAGGCAGCTACTCTTATTATTCGTGCCATGGCGCTCAATGAAATTGGCTTAAGGGATTGGTGGTTAGTCATGAGGAAAGAAATTCTTTCAGGACTTTTTCTTGGAATTATATTGGGCATTATAGGATTTCTTAGAATTTTCTTTTGGCAGGCACTTGGGTTTTATCATTACGGAGTTCACTGGATTTTTATCGGTCTTGCAGTAGCCTTCTCTTTAGTTGGTGTAGTACTTTGGGGTACGCTCTCTGGCAGCATGATTCCGTTTATCTTAAAAAAAATCAAACTAGACCCCGCTACTTCTTCTGCGCCATTTGTAGCTACGGTGGTAGATGTAACCGGCTTAATCATTTATTTTACCATAGCGACATTGCTTCTGAGTGGAAAACTTTTATAATGTGACGGAAAAATAGACCCCGTTGCAAAAAGCACTATAGCAAAAAAATGCTTGTATTGAGTTTGCCGAAATGCAACGCCCGATAAAAATTAAACCCCGGAGCAACCTCCTGGGTGTGGAGGATTTTAATTTTTTGAGAAGGAAGCAGTTTGAAGCTAAATGCTTTCTTTTTCATACTTTTCTATGTGTTCTGCAACGGTCTCACATTAGAAGAAGACGTAAGTGACGCATTTTAGAGCGTGTTAAAAGACCTTTGACACTGCCTATAGATACTAATATTGTGTTGAGTATTGCTTTTATGCAGGATCGTTTCCTACGGGTAAAAGTTTTAGGACACTTAATATCATAGACTATCATTTGGATATTCTACCCTCAATTGTGAATGGTAAAAGTTTTAGGATACTTAATATCATAGACGATTTTAATCGAGAAGGTCTTTGGATTACTGTTGATGTATCCATTGCCAGCGCAAGAGTAACTCGAGAACTCGATAAACTCATTGAATACAGGGGTAAGCCAGCGCGGATACGAGTAGATAATGGACTTGAGTTTACTAGTATTTACTTCCAAGATTGATTGGTGTGAGCGCAATGATATCAAAATATGTTATATCCAGCCGGGAAAACCGGTTCAAAATAGTTTTATAGAACGATTTAACCGAAGCTATAGAGAAGAAATACGCAATGCCGATAACTTCTCTTGCTTAGAGCAAGTAAAAATATTGACCGAACAATGGATAGAACATGACAATAATAAAACACCTCATGAGGCAGGGGATCTGACACCTGTAGAATTTTCAGCGAGATATGGAAAAGCTAGCTTTTCCATATTTGAAAACATAAAAAATAATGAAATTTGTATAAATTAGAACGTAGCTAATTTAGGGGGGATCACAGAAAGAAGGAAGAAAAAAAAATATGAAAAGTCTAATTTTGATATTTCAGAATTTGAAAAATTAAAAATGGAAATGCAAGAGTTAGAAAAAGTCATAAAAGATTATAGTTGATTATTGACCGGCTACAATGGATTGCATTTGCGCTTATTTTTCACTTTTCCGCCAACATTTATTACCTTTGTCATTATGGCAGTAAAAGAAAGGCTTTGTCGTCGCAATCGTGCGTTTCGCTTGTATGCAGCGGAAAAGAATAAGGAGAGAAAAAGAAGGTGAGAAAGTGTTAATTTTTTTAACAGTTTACCTTCTTAAAAATTCTTAAAAAAGAAAATTGGTTAATTCCAAATGCACAAAAAACCTATGAAAAAAAATGATAGGTTTTTTTAATAAAAAACCAAATATACAAAAATAACCTATCAAATTTTTTATTGTATTGCAATTACTTACAGTTGTTATAGTGCTTTTTACAACGGTTAAGATCTCAAATAAATTTTTTAAAGAAATAAATCTTGTAGCTTTGATTACTTTTGCTCTATGAAAAAGCAAGATAAAGTTAAATTTATTATTGAATCATTGGAAAAGTGTTATCCTAAAACACCAATTCCTTTAGACCATTATTCGCCTTATACCTTGTTATTATCGGTATTACTTTCAGCGCAAACAACGGATAAGAAGGTAAATCAGGTAACACCGGTCTTATTTCAACGGGCAGATACGCCTTATTTAATGATAAAAATGAGTTGGGAAGAAATTAAAGAATACATCAAGGAAATTGGTTTATCTACAACTAAGGCTAAAAATATTTTAAAATTATCCGAGATTTTAATTGAAAAGCATGAAGGAAAAGTGCCGAAAACTTATGAGGAGTTAGAGGCATTGCCAGGAGTTGGGCATAAAACGGCTTCAGTAGTAATGAGTCAGGCTTTTGGATTTCAAGCTTTTCCTGTAGACACGCATATTCATCGATTAATGTGGCGTTGGGGATTATCTAATGGGAAAAATGTAGTGCAAACCGAAAAAGATGCTAAACGCTTATTCCCAAAGCGTTTATGGAATAAATTGCATCTTCAGATTATTTATTACGGGCGTGAATACTCACCGGCACGTAACATGAAATTGACAAAAGATTTCATTACCCGCTCAATTGGAAGAAAAGAGGTGCTTAAAAAGGGGGCTATCTAGAATTTTGCACCATAGAGAACTCAATTCAAAATCTGAAAAGATTCGAGAAAGAAATAGTTTGAAGCTAAATGCTTTCTTTTTCATACTTTTTTACGTGTTCTGCAACGGTCTCACATCTACTACAAATCGCTCAGCGCCGCCGCTCCCTAGGGTGGGTATTATTTGTAATATTTTCATGTTTTCTCAATCATTAATTTGATTATTTTACATTTTAACTAGGCTTTTCAAATATAAGCCGTAGCTGCTTTTCCCATATTTTTGTGCAGTTTTTAGCAATTCTTCTTCATTAATGTAGCCGTAATGATAAGCAATTTCTTCTATGCAGCTTATTTTTACTCCTTGCCGCTTTTCAATGACTTTAACAAATTCCGAAGCCTCATGCAACGAATCGAAAGTCCCGGTGTCTAACCAGGCAGTACCTCTGCCCAGAAAAGCCACTTTTAACTTCCCCTGTGCTAAATAAACTTTATTTACATCTGTAATTTCATATTCTCCTCGTGCGCTTGGTTTAATGCTTTTTGCAATTTTAATCACTTCATTATCATAAAAATATAACCCCGGTACCGCAAAATTTGATTTTGGATTTATTGGCTTTTCCTCCAACGAGATAACTTTACAATCATTCTCTCTATCTTTTTCAAAACACACCACGCCATAGCGCTCTGGATTAGATACATGATAAGCAAAAATAGTAGGTTCGCCGCAAGCGACTATTTTTTTTAATAAACTGGGCATACCGGCACCGTAAAAAACATTGTCGCCCAACACTAATGCCACTGAATCTGTCCCAATAAATTTTTCTCCCAGTACAAAAGCCTGTGCTAAGCCCTCCGGTTTTTCTTGTATTTGATATTCCAATCGGCAGCCAATCTGTGTTCCATTACCCAATAATATTTTAAATGCTGCTTGATCTCGCAAGGTAGTAATAATCAATATTTCACGAATTCCAGCTAACAGTAAAATCGATAAGGGATAATAAATTAAAGGTTTATCATATACCGGCATAAGTTGTTTGCTCAGCGCAATTGTAAGCGGATAAAGACGCGTTCCTGAACCTCCGGCTAAAATAATTCCTTTCATTTTTTTGTTTATATTATCATTGATACCTTATTACTTATCAATACTAAAGCCTACGCTAAATCTTGTATTTTCCAAATTGATTTTGCTGCCTTGGCAAGTTCCTTTTGTCGGGCGACAATTTTCTCTTCTGTCCAAGTTTCGTAGTGCTCAGGAATATTTTTTGTCAAATTACAATTCGATTTCTCAAAGAACATTTTTTTATCCTCATAGCTTAATACACCGGCTTCTCTGTTTAATTTTTTTTCAAGCAAGGTAAGATTTCCTAATCTGTAAACAGATCGATTAATTTGTTCATCAGAAAAATCTCCCCATGATTCGTCAGTACTTTTCGGTAAAATATGTTCTATAGTATAATTGTCGCTTTCAATATTAATTTCATTATTAAATTCATATTGTTCAATTTTCGCTAAAATATACTTTACGATTTTATGATTATTAGAGTTGCTTTTAAATGGTTTATTAGAAAAAGCATCTTGGAAACTCTTATCAGAAACATAGACCGGCTGGAGGTCTTTAATTTCAAATCTTTTATTTTTATAGATACTATTTGCCGTTTTATTGTAGACCTCTTCTTGGTCATTAGGGTTTAACCCTCCGATAACATTGTATCTAAAGGATATAATACTTATCGCTTTTACCAGTTTTTGGAATGATAAGTTATGATCCAAGTTTTTATAGCCAGCCATTAACAAAGAATAGGCTTGTTTAATTCTAAAACGCTTTAAATCATTTAACTGTTTTCTTATTTCAGTTGAATCATCCCAATAGCTGCTTTGAGGATCTTGTATTGCCATAAATAAGTCGGCAGTGTCGTCAAGTTTTCTAACTAATTCAAATGCTGCTTTTTTATCTGTAATGGAGTTTCGGACGGTTCTATACAGTTGATTTTTTCTTACCGTCTTATTTTTACTATTCCAATAATAGCGCAAATAATCCTCGAATTTTCCACTTCCTAATTTTCCGATGATTCGACTCCATAATTTTTCCAATTCCTCAATTTCATTTTTAGAGGTATCAGTTGCTATATCTACCTTGGAAAAAAGATAATTTTTTAATAAATCTGAGGATGAAAGTTGAATACCTCTGGCATTGAGCGTCTCAAAAACTTTAAAGGCATTAATTTCATCGGTAACGGTGATTACGGTGAAAAAAAGTTTATCTACAATGCTTTCTACAAACTCCGCTAAGGCTGTTCCTGTTTGAAATTTTCTAGAAAGTTTCTTATAGAACCATAAGAAACAACTTCTCATCCCTTTTTCGGATACATTGGTATTTCGCAAGGGCAATTCTTTCAATAAAACCAGATTATTACGGTAGTAATCATCGCCGGTTCTATTGAGCTTTAATTTATTATCTGAGATTAACGTAACCGTATCCAGCGTTCCTATATACGCATTACGATAGGCATCCAACCGGATTTTATTATCTTCTTTCTCAATTCCTTCTCCAATCCATTTCGTTAATAGTTTTAGTACTCCGAGTATTACGATACTTAAAGTGGCAAGCCTTTGCTGCCCATCAATGACAGTAAATTTTTTCTTATCGGTTGTCTGAAGAACTAAATAGCCCATATAATGCTCTTCTTCTTCCTTATTCCACAGCAAAAGCATATCTTGCCATAGATCATCCCAATGTTCATCTTGCCAACTATAATCCCTCTGAAATTTAGGCACTTCATATCGCAACCCATTCCCCATTAATTTACGATAGGTATCATTTGAGGTATTTTCTATTCCTTTCATATTTTAATCTTATTTAATTTGGTTTTCCCTTATCCCTTTACCTGTGCTGAGCCCCTTTTTATACCCTAAATGCCATTGCACTGTCCTTTCTAGTCCTTCTTCTAAATTTATAGAGGGTTGCCAATTCAATTCCGTTTTCAACTTCGCAGCGTCAATAGCATACCGCCGATCATGCCCCGGCCGGTCTTTAACAAAGGTAATCAGTTGTTGGAACGTCCCACTCTTTCTTCCTAATTTTTTATCTAAAATCGTACATAAAAGTTTAACTAAGTCAATATTTTTCCATTGATTATCTCCCCCGATATTGTAGGTTTCGCCAATGCTTCCACGATGGAAAATAATATCTATGGCTTGTACATGATCTATCACATAAAGCCAGTCCCGTACAAAATTTCCATCACCGTAAATGGGTAGGGGCTTACCTTGTAAAATATTATGAATGCAAAGCGGGATTAACTTCTCAGGGAATTGATTAGGTCCGTAGTTGTTCGAGCAATTAGAGATTTTTATTGGCAGTTTATAGGTATTGTGGTAGGCTCTGACAAGATGGTCAGCAGCTGCTTTTGAAGCTGCATAAGGCGATTGTGGATTATAAGAAGTCTTCTCTGTAAAAAGACTTGCACCATCTGCTGAACCATAGACCTCATCCGTAGAAATATGATAAAATAATTTTCCTTCAAGACCATTTTTCCAAATTCTTTTTGCCGAATTCATCAAATTAATTGTTCCTATCACATTGGTCTCGACAAATAGATTCGGATTCGTAAGCGAGCGATCAACATGGCTTTCAGCTGCGAGATGAATAATACTATCAAATTGATATTTTTCAAAAATTTCATCAACTACCCTCGAATCCCTTATATCAGCCTTTAGAAAGGTGTAATTTTTTTTCGATTTAAGGTCTGTTATGTTTTCTAAATTACCGGCATAAGTCAGCGCATCTAAGTTATAAATATGATACTTAGGATAATGATGGCTAAAGTACCGTACAACATGACTTCCGATAAAACCCGCGCCGCCCGTAATAAGAATTTTTTTCATTAAGATTATTATTCAATCATTAATTTGTTTTCAACTGTACGCTAATATTTAAATCCAAATAGTAAACCCATTTAGGGGTCAACTACAAAAGTAAAGAATTAATAATAAAAGTGAGACTTTTGTAGAATATGTGCAAAAACATAACAAATAGGGCATTGCAAAACTTAATGTTTTTTTAAGATGGTGTTTTCGTTAGCTATTTTTTGGATATTCTGATAAACTTTTTTTTATTTTTAGCTCTTTTTTGAAACATTAAAGGACTTTTTTTTGCTTTATCTTGATTTGATGACTTACAATTCTCTTAATTTTTACAATTAGACGCAAGAATCCACGGAACCTGATATAAATTATAATTTATCGCCTCCATCAGGTTTTGCGTATGCATCTTTGCTATCCCTCTATATCTTGCCTTCCCGCGTGAAAACCATCGCTTTATACTTCCAAATGTGCGTTCTATACTTCGATAAACTCAGTAACCTTTTTAAATCTTGTTTCCCCTATTCGTTTATTGAACTTCTTCTGATAATCGGTTAATGGCTTTTCGCTTTTTTTAGTATATGACTCTTCAACTTTCTCTTGTTTAACAAACTTGCATTTCTATCTGGTTGATAGTTCTTATCCCCTTTTAAGGGAATACCCGATGGCAGGTCTGCAGACGCTAAAACCTCCTATAAATTACTCACCTCGTTTACACTTGCTTTCGTTGTTACTACCCCAAGTAATAAACCCTCTTCATCTTAAAATAAACATAATAAAAAGATTACGGTTGGATATGGATTGCTGTTGATAGATTGGGTAGAAGATGTATCAATTTTGTATGTGGGAGCAGAGCAACGCAAACGGGACTAAAACTTTGGAATAAGTTGAAGAATAAGCATATTCATAAATTTTGTACCGCTTACCGATAAAATTATTTTTTATTTTTAACTAAATTTTTATTAAAATATACAAAAAATTAACATTTTGATTAATGAAAAAATAATTTAGTCTTAACATAATATTGGGTTTATAATATTAAATTTGCAGGTGCGTTGCTTTATCTATTAAAAATAATAAAAATCAAAATATGTTATAGCAAAGCATAGAGAAGCTATTAAAATGGTTAATGTTGAAGCTAAAAAAACAAATTAACTATACTAATTTAACAATTATATATTTTATAGAAAAATGAAGAAAAAATTGCGGATTGGCTTATTAATTGATAATTACTTTGTTTCCTCATTAGGCTTAGATATAATTGAACAAATAAATAAATCTGAACACTCAGAAGTTATTTTAATCATAAAAAAACACAAAAAGTTAAAAAGAAAAAAACACGTATTCGCCCGCCGGCTATGGGAAAATAGAAACAGTTGGTTTTATAAATGCTATCTTGCTATTGAAAATAAGTTATTTAAATCCTATTCAAATTTCTTTTGCAAAAGAGATTTGAGAAAAATTGTTAATTGCTCCACTCTCAATGTTGTTCCAAAGCAAGTCGGGCTTAATGATATAATATCCCAAGAGGATGTGAATAAAATAAAATCAGAAAACGTAGATATACTCATTAAGTTAGGGTTCAATGTGTTGAGAGGAGATATCTTAAAATGTTGTAAATATGGTGTTTGGGCTTATCATCATGGAGATAACAGTCTTACAAGAGGTGGTCCTGTTGGAGTATATGAAGTACTAGATCAAGTGAAAAGAACAGCGGTAACTATTCAAATTTTGAATGAAAATTTAGATAAAAGTTTAATAATTGGTAAAGTTTTTTTAGCCCCTCATAGAAAAAGTATTATAATTACTCGATTACGATATTGGTGGAAATCAAAATCTTTGTTACTACAAAAGTTAAAAGAGTTACATTCTATAGGTGAAGATGAATTTTTTAAACGAGTTAAAAAGCAAACAGTTCCTACTTTTTATTTTAATCGCCTTAGGCATACCCCAACTAATTTTGAACTTTTAAAATTAGTTACTATCAATGGTTATAAATATCTAAAGTTTAAAATAAAATATCGTTTTAATTTCGATCAATGGTTTTTACTGTTTAATTTTGAAAATAAAGGAAGTTCTATTTCAAGGTCTTTTTATTGTTTTAATCGCATTCTTCCTCCTAAAGACAGGTTTTGGGCAGATCCTTTTATAATAGAGAAAAATAATAAATACTTTATTTTTATTGAAGAATTAGTTTTTAAAGAACATAAAGGAAAAATTTCAGTAATAGAGATGGATGAAAATGGAAATTATTCTTCTCCAAAAGTTGTTTTAAAAGAAAACTATCATTTGTCTTATCCTTTTTTGATTGAACAAGATGGAGAGCTATATATGATTCCTGAAACATCTCAAAGTAAGAGTATTCAGGCATATAAATGTGTTGAATTTCCTTTAAAATGGGAACTATCAAAAATATTGATGAATAACATTCAGGCTTTAGATACTACTATATTAAAGTATAAAGGTAAATATTGGATGTTCACTAATATTCGGCAAAATAAAAATAAATCCGCTTCAGCTGATGATGATCTTTTTCTATTTTATGCTAATGATTTAATTACTGATAAATGGATACCTCATCCTTGTAATCCTATTGTTTCAGATGTTAAATGTTCCAGACCAGCGGGGAAAATATTTACTGAAGGAGGAAGACTTTTCAGACCGGGTCAAAATTGTACGAACCGCTACGGTTACGGAATTCAAATCAAGGAAATTGTTGAGTTAAATGAAACCCGATACCAAGAAATTACGGTTCAATCAATATTCCCTAATTGGTCAAAAGATACAAAGTGCATTCACACACTAAATCATTCTGGTAAATTAACCGTTATTGATTCTGTTATAACGAGAACTAAGTACTTTTAGTTTTTTAAAACTAATGTAGCGAAAAAAGTACTAAAAATAGGGATATGTGCTAATTTCTACTTTTTGATATACTTTATTTAAAAGATCCCTTTAGCAATAACAAGTCAGCGCAAGCGATATAGTTCAAATTTTGAATGTTTTATCCTTAAGCGGTTCAATAAAAAAAAAATAGTTTATTTCATTTAATTAATAGTACCTTTGCGAAATAAAATAATTATTACAATGAGTAAAGGAACAGTAAAATTCTTCAATGAAGCCAAAGGGTTTGGGTTTATTATAGAGGACAATTCAGTAAAAGAGCATTTCGTACATGTAAGCGGATTGATTGATGATATCAAAGAAGGCGATGAAGTGGAGTTTGAATTAAAAGAGGGTAAAAAAGGATTAAATGCAGTAAATGTGAAAGTTATTAGATAATTAAATATTCATTTTGATAGGTTTTTTTTGGTTAAAGGAGGAGCGGATATTTATCTTTAAATATCTCTCCTCTTTTTTGGTTTATATAGCGCGATGGTGAATTAAAGGTGAGAAGCATCATTCAAAAACTAAATCATGATAAAATTATTTTTAAAGAAAAAATCAAACTTATATTATACTTATATTATTTTTCCTTTACTGATTAGTTTATTCATTTATTTATTCTTTCGTTCTGAAAATATTGTCGTTAACCAAATTTTATATCAGTTGTTTCAGATAAATATTCCTACACTTTCTTATCCATTACTTAAGGGATTTTTCATTTATAATCTTCCACAAGGTTTATGGGTCTTTAGCGCGACCCTTATTTCCAGAAATTTGTATATCAAAAAATTCAATTTAGCTTTTTCTCCTTTGGTTTTTAGCTTTTATATCGAGGCAATTCAATATTTTCATTTGACAAATGGAACTTTTGATTTCTTTGATTTATTTACCGCAAGCGTTAGCTGTCTTTTAGGTTATTTTTTTATCCCTTGCCCATATAAACCACAAAGACTGATGAATGAATTTAATCTTAGAACATTTTCTTTTGGGTGCAGTTATTTGATCGTATTCCTTTCTATATACAATAAAAATCATTATTTTCGTGGAATATTTAAGCCATTTTCATTTTAATAGATCGGCGTATTTTTAAACGCTATTTTAGCAACTGCAAGTCAACGAAGCTAATAAAATGCAACGCCCGATAAAAATTAAGCGCCAAGGCAACCTTTTGATTTTGATGATTTTAGTTTTTTTAAAAGGAAGCAGTTTAAAGTTAAGTGGTTTAGCCCTTATGCTTTTTATCTATTTTGTAACTGCAAGTCATTGCAAGCTAAAGGTCTCTATAAACAAAACAAAATTCTTTCTTCTTTATTTTACTCAAATGAGTAATTTTACTTTTTTAAAATTTTAAAAGAATATGTGGAAGGCCATTGCCCGATTTATCATTACCCGAAAAATTTATATTGTTACCCTTTTGTTTTTTATAATTGTTTTTGGAGTATTTCATGTAAAAGTCCACTTAACAAAATCTGAAGCTAAGCTATTACCCGCTTACGATTCTGTATGGGTTAATTTTAAAAATTTCAGAAATACTTTTGGACAGGAGGACAATATAGTTGTCATTGGATTTAAAGATAACCGCTTTTTCCAGCCGAAAAATTTCAAATTATGGCAGTATACGATAAAGTCTATTGCTCAGCAACAAGGAGTGCAGCAAATAGTTTCAATAGATAACCTCAGCGTACTGAGCAAGAACAATTCACTGAAAAAATTTGACCTGAAGCCACTATACACAAACACCACGTTCGATACAGAGGGGATTAAAGAATTCCAAAAAACGCTAAAAAAATATCCGTTTTATCAAGGAATTATACACAACAAAGGGGCTTATCAGGCGATTATTTATCTCCATCCGGATATTGTGGATACGGAATTGCGTATTAAAATCGTTGATTACATTGAATCGAAAATACATCAATATGAAAAGCAAACTGGGGTTAATCTTTACTTGTCGGGCATTCCGGTTATTAGAACAAATAATGCTCAAGAATTAAGCCGTGAAGCAACTTTTTATATTTTAGGGGCATTGCTTATTACGTCATTAATATTTTTCTTGTTTTTCCGTTCCTTTCATACAACATTTATTTCCCTTATCGTTGTATTAATTGCGGTGCTTATGGTGTTTGCTTCATTGCATATATTTCACTATGAACTAACGGCGCTAACCGCATTAATTCCACCCTTGATGATTGTTATAGGAATTCCTAATTGTATATTTCTAATCAATAAATATCAACAGGAATTTAAAACCCATCGCAACAAAATAAAGGCATTACAACGAACCATTATGAAAGTAGGTAATGCCGCTTTAATGACTAATTTCACTACAGCTTTTGGTTTCCTGACTTTTATATTCACCGATTCAGACACGCTGCAACAGTTTGGGCTTATTGCCTCTGTAAATATTATAGGCATTTTTTTTCTTTCAATTTTAATCGTTCCTATTGGGCTTTCTTTTATTTCTGAACCGAAACCCCGCCATCTTAGGCATCTTGAAAAAAAGTGGATGAATCAAATGATTAATCGAATACAGCGCGGGGTAATTAATAAGCGAAAGATAGTATATATGGTTACGTTCTTTGTAATAATATTGAGCATATTTGGAATGACTATGATTAAAACTTCGGGTAATATGCTTGATGATTTAGCAAAAAATAAAGAGTTTTATCAAGATATTTCCTTTTTTGATGAAGATTTCGGGGGAATTTTACCTTTAGAAATTATGATTGATACAAAACACCCGAAAGGAGTAATGAAGTTATCAACACTTAAACGTATGGATAAGCTAAGTCAATTTATTGATTCCTTAAAATACTCATCCTCACCTATTTCTATCACCCGCCTAGTAAAATTTGCTAAGCAGGCCTATTACAATGAAAATCCTTCTTTTTATTCTATGCCAAATAGGCAAGAGAAAAATTTTATCTTAAAATATGCACAAAATACCTTATCTAATGCCAATATTTTAAAAAATTATATTGATTCTACAGGACAAAGAGCGCGTATAACGACTTATCTAAAAAACCTTAGCACGAAAGATTTAGAATATATTTTTGATCAAGTAGCAAAAGAAAAAAATGAGCTGTTTCCTAAAGATCATTTCAAAACCTATCTTTCAGGCGCTTCTTTGGTTTTTTTAAAGGGTACTTACTATCTGTCTAAAAATCTTTTAATCTCTATTACCCTTGCTATTGTAATTATTTCGGTTCTCATGTCCGCCATGTTTGCTTCACTACGAATGGTTTTAGTTTCTTTACTTCCAAATTTGGTTCCGATTATTACTACGGCTGGATTTATGGGTTATTTTGGAATTCCGCTTAAGCCTTCAACTATTTTGGTTTTTAGTATTGCTTTTGGAATTGCGGTAGATAACACGATTCACTTTCTCGCAAAATATCGCCAGGAACTAAAAGCCTCAAAAGGAGATATTTATCATTCTGTATTAAATGCCTTACGGGAAATGGGTATTAGCATGTTTTATACTTCGTCTGTCTTGTTTTTTGGATTTGGAATATTCATGTTTTCAAACTTCGGGGGCACCGTTGCTTTAGGCGGACTGGTTTCACTAACTTTACTTATGGCAGTAATTAGCGATTTAATTTTACTCCCAACTCTTCTATTATCATTTAAACGTGTAACTAATAAAAGCTTTGTTAACCCCGAAATTGATTTATTTGAATATGATACTGAAGAATCTAAACCTCCTCTCAATAAAAAAACCGGAAAAAAATAAAAAGTTGATACCGTTGAGAAAAAAAACTTTAGCAACTGCAAGTCAGCGGATAAGCTAAAGGTTTTCAAATAACATAAAAAAATACAGCAAAAAAATGAAAAATACTTCCGCCCAGTACAAACAAGTGCCAGATGGCATGATGAAAGGGAAGTTTTTTCCAGCGGTAAAAGATTGTGCCAAGCGTATAAGACAGCCCGCCTAAAATAACCAGGGTCAGCGCTTCCATAGGCAGCATTCTTATCATAGGTACGGCGGCAAAAATAACTAACCAGCCCATCCCAAGATATAAAAATAAAGAGAATTTTTTATATCGCCCCAGTGCGGTCGTTTTATAAATAATGCCCAAGAATGCCAGCGCCCATATAACCCAAAGAATACGATTCCCCCAGACTTCATCTCTCAAAGTAATCAGCATAAAGGGCGTGTAAGTTCCCGCAATGAGCAAGTAGATAGCGATATGATCTAACATTCTGAAAATTCGTTTTTTTCTTGCGGTTCTAACGCTGTGGTATAGAGTAGAAAAGGTGTACATGAGAAGAAGCGTCGCAGCAAAAATTAAGCCCCCGATAATCACGCGGCTTTTGCCAATTTCTAAGGTGCGGTGCAGTATAAGAAAAAAGGCAAAGATAGATAATACCATACCTATGCCGTGAGTTATCGTGTTAACATACTCTTCTTTTGGACTGTAACGCATCGCGCTCATTCGGCGAGTGTCTTAAAAAAAGCGAGCGTGTCTAAGCCATCTGCATACTGATTGAGTGCCGGTTTTTGGGTTTGCCCAAAAGGAATTTCATTCGCTGTAAACGATTGACTAACGATGCATTGTATTTTATCTTTTTCTCTTTTTAAACGGTCTTTAACCGCGGATAAATCCTTGTAATACTCATAAAACAGTGTCCCGATGGGGCTGTATAAATTTTGATCTTCTTTTAAAATAATAAAGCCATTGTCAATGATTTTGTCTTGATTCATTAAAAAAACAGCTTTGTAATAGTCATAATTATTTCGATATGTGTGATGATCCATAACCTCACGAAATGAGGAAAAACTTTTCAGCAACCCGTTAAGGTCAAAATGCTCAGGAACAAAAATTTTAGATACATTTCTACAGCCCAGCCCAAAATAACGAAAAATATCTTCTCCTAAGGATCTTAAATCCCTCACTGATTCATTTCCGGTGAGAACCGCTGCAGAGATCCTGTTTTTACGAATAATACGAGGATATTTACTAAAATAATATTGAAAATAGCGAGAAGTATTGTTACTTCCCGTGGCGATAACGGCATCAAAATCGGTTAGTTGATTTTCTACAATTTGTATAGATTTTTCCCATTGGGGACGAATATAGCATAGAAATCGAATAAAAAAAGGAAAGAGTAAATGATCTTTAGAAGAAAGCTTGATTTTTGCTTTATAACCGTAGATAAACGTACTGAGTAGATCGTGAAATCCTACCATAGGAACATTTCCCGCCATAATGATGCCTATTGTTTTAGTAATTTCTTGATCTGCTATATGATAGGGCGCTAGCCATGCACTCAGATTTTCCTCAGTTAACGCTTCTTTCCATTGGCTTAGCGCATAAAGAATATTTTCTTGTGTAAAAAATGCATTATAATGATAATTAGTTTCTACAATTTTTTTTAATTCCAGATAAAAATGACTATGAAAAACAACTGCTGTATCATTTTCAAAATCAATCGTTAAGAACTCTTTTAAAAAATGACCAATCTGGCTAAAATCATTAATCCGTTGGGTTAAATTCATTCATATATATAATTAAAAGTCGTACCTTTGCTTTTGTTTACAAAAATACAACGGTTTTTAACGTCAAACAAAGGAAAATGGCGATTATTATAACAGATGAATGTATAAATTGTGGCGCATGTGAGCCTGAATGCCCGAATAATGCGATATATGAAGGGGCGATGGAATGGTCTTTTTCTGAAGGAACAGCATTGAGCGGAATGATTACTCCAAAATCGGGGATTACTACCGGTGCCGAAGAGATGCAGGAACCCGTCTCAGATGATGTTTACTTTATTGTAACCGACAAGTGTACCGAGTGTGTAGGGTTTCATGAAGAACCTCAGTGCGCGGCAGTTTGCCCGGTAGATTGCTGTTTGCCGGATGAAAATCATGTAGAGGATACCAGATCATTAGAAGATAAAAAAGCCTTTTTACACGGCGAGTAAACTATGATGGTGCTTAGGCAATTTTGATCTGTTGAAAGTTTATAATCCTGAGACCTTACGATCTAGCTCTAAATATCAACTGCTCCTTTCCCTCAAAATAATCTAACAGCACAACGCTCCCTTCCTTAATTTTTCCTTCGATAATTTCTTTCGAAAGTTCATTGAGCACCTTAGTTTGAATCACCCGTTTTAGAGGGCGTGCACCAAACTGAGGTTCGTAGCCTTTTTCAGCAATCCAATCTAATGCCTGTTCGGTCGCATCAAGGGTAATGTCTTTTTTGATTAAAATTTGTTTCAGTTGCTTTAGTTGAATTTGAACAATTTGCCTAATCTCTTTTTTAGCGAGCGGGCTAAACATTAAAACCTCATCAATACGATTTAAGAACTCTGGACGAATCGTTTTTTTCAATAAATCAAATACTTCCTTTCGAGTAACTTCTAAAACCGCATTCGTATCTTTATCTACCAAATTCTCAAAATTTTCTCGAATAATATGCGCTCCCATATTAGAAGTCATAATAATAATCGTATTTTTAAAATCTACTATGCGTCCTTTATTATCCGTTAAGCGTCCGTCATCCAATACCTGCAACAAAATATTAAACGTATCTGAGTGCGCCTTTTCAATTTCGTCCAATAAAACCACGGAATACGGACGGCGTCGAACTGCCTCGGTCAACTGCCCTCCCTCATCATAGCCTACATAACCCGGAGGCGCTCCTATCAATCGACTCACTGCGTGCCTTTCCTGATACTCGCTCATGTCAATACGAGTCATATTCGCTTCATCATCAAAAAGATACGCCGCCAGCGCTTTTGCCAGTTCTGTTTTTCCCACGCCTGTTGAACCGAGAAATAAGAAAGAACCAATCGGTTTTTTATTATCCTGCAAGCCTGCCCTCGAACGACGAATGGCATTTGAAACCGCTGTAATCGCTTCATCCTGCCCGATAACTCTTTGGTGGAGTTCTTCTTCAAGATGCAACAACTTTTCACGCTCACTTTGCATCATTTTAGTTACAGGAATTCCGGTCCATTTGGCAACAACCTCTGCAATATCCTCACGAGTTACTTCTTCTTTAATCAATCGATGGGTTTCTGTGCTTGCGGTTAGTTTCTCTTCATATCGTTTTAGCTTCTCTTCGGCTTCCTTCATCCTACCGTAACGAATTTCAGCTACTTTGCCATAATCTCCCTCACGAGCAGCTTGTTCCGCCTCAAATTTCAGATTTTCTATTTCTTCTTTAGCCGATTGAAGAATTTCCACTTCTTCTTTTTCACTTTTCCATTTCGCATTGATTTGATTTCTTTCTTCATTCAAACCCGCTAAATCTTGTCTTAACAACGCCAGTTTAATTTCATCATTTTCACGCTTAATAGCTTCAATTTCAATCTCTAATTGCATGATTTTTCGATCTAATGCATCTAATTCTTCGGGTTTAGAGTTAATTTCCATTCGTAATTTTGACGAAGCCTCATCAATTAAATCAATCGCTTTATCCGGTAAAAAGCGGTCAGAAATATAGCGTTGCGACAATTCTACCGAGGCAATAATCGCTTCATCTTTAATCCGAACTTTATGATGCGTTTCGTACTTTTCTTTAATTCCTCTTAAAATAGAAATGGCTGCTTCCGTATCCGGCTCCTCTACTAACACTTTTTGAAAACGCCGCTCTAACGCCTTATCTTTTTCAAAATACTTTTGGTATTCATTAAGTGTAGTAGCACCAATCGCTCGCAGTTCTCCTCTCGCCAGCGCAGGTTTTAATATATTCGCTGCATCCATCGCTCCTTCACCTGCTCCAGCACCAACTAAGGTATGAATTTCATCGATAAATAATAAGATTTTTCCATCAGATCCGGTTACTTCCTTAACGACCGATTTGAGCCGCTCTTCAAATTCTCCTTTATATTTTGCCCCTGCTATTAAAGCCCCCATATCTAAGGAGTATAAGCGCTTATCTTTCAAATTTTCAGGAACATCTCCTTTTACAATTCGGTGCGCTAATCCCTCTGCTATTGCTGTTTTTCCTACGCCGGGTTCTCCTATCAATATCGGATTATTCTTCGTTCTACGAGATAAGATCTGTAGCACTCTACGGATTTCTTCATCCCTTCCGATAACGGGATCCAGTTTACCGGTTTTTGCAAACTCATTAAGATTTTTTGCATATTTTGATAGGGCATTATAGGTTTCTTCCGCTGAAGCCGTAGTTACGCGCGCACCTTTTCTGAGGTCTTTAATTACCTCAAGAAGTCCTTTTTCGGTTACCCCCTGGTCTTTTAAAATTTGTGAAACCGAATCTCCTGATTTTAAAAGCCCCAGCAGCAGATGTTCAATAGAAACATATTCATCTTTCATCTTTTTGGCCTCGGACTGTGCGATATGAATTACTTTTGCAGCGTTTTGCGATAAATGTTGCTGCCCGCCATGCACTTTTGAATAACTTTTTAAGTTCTTGTTTAATACTTCTTGGGTTAAATGGAGATTCACGCCCAATTTTTTTAAGAGAAACGGCGTTACATTTTTATCTTTTTCAAAAATGGCTTTTAAGATATGCCCGGTATCAATGGCTTGATTTTCTAAAGAAAATGCAATTTGTTGGGCTTGTTGAATGACTTCTTGTGATTTTAAGGTAAAATTATCTAAATTCATATTTTTAAAGATTTTAATACTTGCTGCTTATAGCGTATCAAAACAGTTTCCAAACCCATAATGGTGTCATTTTGTCATTTTATGAGACCAGAGACCGTTGAAGAACACATAAAAAAAATATGAAAAAGAAAGCATCTAACTTCAAACTGCTTCCTTACTTCGACAGGCTCAGTAACCATCTCAAAAAATTAAAATCCTTACAACCAAAAGGTTGCTCCGGCATTTAATTTTCGGTAGGATTAGGCAACCTCAGTAACCATATTTCGACTATGCTCAATAACCGCTTGTCGAAGTAAGGAAGCAGTTTGAAGCTAAAGCCTAAAGTTTTTATGATTTTTTATATTCTGTAAAGTTTTCTAATACTTTAGCTTTTAATACGCGAACAGAAAAATTTGTTCTTATTCCTGAAATAAATGTTAGACATTGTTAAATATTTGATAGATTAAAAATTAATTTGTAGATTTAATTAATTATTACTAATGTAGTAAATTAAACTTTTTGTGAAGATTTTTTTAATGATATTGTTTATTTTAATTTATAATCAAGCAGGCGCTCAGTTTATTGTAAGCGGTAAATTAATCAATCAACAAGAGCAGCCGATAGAATATGCTGAGGTAAGTTTGACAAATGTCATGGATACGACAAATATAAAAAAGGGGTTAACTGATAAAGCAGGCAAATTTTCTTTATCCGTTGCTAAGGGAAGTTATAGCCTTTCAGTAAATTATCTTGGGCAGGAGTTAATAAAAAAGAATCTGTCCATTGCAAACAATATCAACCTTGGACCATTAAAAGTAATTGTAGTAAATCAAATTAAAGGTGTAACGGTTAGGGGTAAAAAACGCCTGATTGAACGAAAAGCAGACCGATTAGTTTTTAATGTAGAAAACTCCATTTCTGCTACGGGTGGTGATGCATTAGATGTCCTTAGATCGACCCCTTTGGTGCGTGTGCAAAACAATATAATTTCTATGGTAGGCAAAGGTGGTTTGCGAGTGATGATCAACGACCGAATTTTACATTTGTCAGGCAAGGATTTAACGAATTATTTACAATCGATCTCAGCAGATGATATTAAGCGCGTAGAAGTCATCACCACGCCGCCAGCCAAATACGATGCCGCAGGCAATAGCGGGCTGTTGAATATTGTGCTAAAAAAAACGAAGAAAAACTATTCGGGCGGGGCTATTGGCGCTGCATATAAACAGCAGACTTATCCGTACGGGTCATTAAATGGGAATTTTACTTATCAAAAAAATAAATGGTCTGTTTTTTCTACGCTAAGCGCCGCAGATTATTCATATAAAATAACAGAAACCAGTGCTATTTTTTATCCCGACCAGCAATGGAACAGGCGCGCAATAAGAAAAGGACTTGCAAAATATCTTTCAGGACGCGCAGGTATAGATTATAATCTTTCTTCAAAGACTTCTATCGGGATTCAATATATGGGCAATATTTCAAGTCCAGATGAAAAGGAAAAAATTAATACACAAGTCTTTCGTACGGGATTAAATACCTTAGACTCGCTGCTGGTTACAAGAGCTAAGAAGGACGTAACGCATCAAAGCCATGCCTTAAACGGTCATTTTACTACGAAAATAGATTCATTGGGGAAAAATATTTCGGGCGATATAGACTATTTTATTTTTAATAACCATTTTGAAAGGCCTTATACATACCGCGTATTTGAAGAACAAAAACAGTTACCGAAAAGCAATCAAACCTATAAAAACACCTCTGGACAAAGCATTCAAAATGTTTCATCAAAAATAGATGTGGATTTGCCAACAAAAATTCTGCATTTGACTTTTGGAGGAAAAATATCTTTTTCTAAAACCAAGAGCGATATAGGTGGGTTTAATTTAAAAGACAATATTTTTAAAAAGGATATTGAGCAAACGGATACCTTTCAATACAAAGAAAACATTCAAGCAGCTTATGTAAGTCTTGAAAAAGAGTTAAAAAAATGGAAGTTCAAGGCCGGATTACGTATGGAAGCTACCCAAACCAGGGGAAACTCTTTTACTTTAAACCAGGTAAACAGAAATGATTATATCCAGTTTTTCCCAACAGTTTATATTACCTACACTCCGCAAGATCATCATTCTTTTTCAGCAAACTACAGCCGAAGAGTCAGCCGCCCAAGCTATGCAAGTTTAAATCCTTTTAGCGTATATGATAATCCAAAGGCTTATACAAAGGGCAATCCGTTTTTGCAACCTTCATTTACCGATACGTGGGAATTGTCTCATCTATATAAAGACAACTTATACAGTGCTTTTAGTATTTATAAAACGACAGACGAGCGCCAACAGTTTACGCTGACCGACCCTAAAGAAAAAATAGAAAAAACGGTGAGAGAAAATTTTATTGATGGTTGGGATTTTGGCCTTGAGCAATATTATACATTAAGGCTTGGAAAATGGTTGGAGAGTTCTTTAACGTATTCGGTTGATTATAGTGTTTATAAGTCCAGCCTTCCGCAGACGATTCAAAGGCAGGAAGGATGGTCATTTTACGCCTCTGTAAATAATTCTTTTTATTTTAATACCCATAAAACCCTTTCAGGGAGTTTAAATGCTTGGTATGATTCTCCTCAAGTAGATGGGGTAGATAAGATTTATGAAAGTTATAATGTTGATGTAGGATTACGCGCAGATATTTTTAAAAAAAAGTGGCGTGTAAGTCTTGTAGCTACCGATATCTTTCGCTCTAATATTAAAACTATTTCCAGTTATTCTAATGGGATAAAACAGCGCTACCGAAATTACTACGACCAACAGGCCGTCAGATTATCAGTACGCTATCGTTTTGGTAAAAAGTTGAAAAGTAAAAAGAGAGAATTTAGCAATGAAGAGGATCGCCGCCGTACGGGCGGCGGGATGTAAATATTAAAGTAGATTTTTTTCTTCTCATGATTTTGTAGATGCGCAATGCAAAAGCAAGGGAAGTCAAAATAGGCCAAGTGGCTGAAACTGACTGCGCAGTTCGCAGATTTATTAATTATTTAATTTATTAACTTATGTATTTAAAATCTTTAAAATCAGTAGAAAAACTGAACGAGAACGAGTTAAAGTTCATTAAAGGGGGTACAGGTGTTTCTTCCTCAAGAAAGTATGATAGTGATTCGCAAGATTGTAGGAAAGATGATGACTATCATAGTAAACAACAGGTAGCAGAACCGGTTTCTGACAGTGCTAGAGTAGATAGTATCCATTCATAATGTTACTTTACTTAAAAAGGGCAAGAAAATTAAATTCTTGCTCTTTTTTTTAATAAAATTAAAAATATTTTAAGTAACCTGTTTTATGCGATTAATATCATTAGAAAAATCAAAAAACAGAGAAACTTTATCATGATTTTAGTTCTTTCTTTTGATTATTATGAACAAGGGACAGATCCGGTCATTGATTGGTTGTTGTATTATAAAGCAGACTTTGTCAAAGTAAGCATATATGATTTGATTCGAAGAGACATTCCCTTTAAAATAGATATTAATCATGGGCATATCTATATAAACAAAAGAGATATTACGGATGAAATAAACGTTATTTGGTATCGGCGGTTTGAAGATAATTTAACTTTTGATGTTGATAAAAAAAACAAGCATCTTGAGCAGGCATTTTTTGAAATTCAAAACGAAATAGAAGAATTTATAACCTACTTAAAAAGGATTCTTTCAGATAAAATATGGATGCCCTGCGATATAGGGATTCGTCTAAATAAATTAGAGGTTATCCGGCTGGCGCAAAAATCGAATATTTTGGTGCCCCGTACTATTATCACAAATAGCAAATCATCCGTTTTGGATTTTCAAAAGATGGTGAATACTAAACTTATTGCAAAGCCGATTCGAAACAGTTCATATTTTATAGATGGGACTTACACTTATAGCATTTATAGTCATTTATATGACCTTAATGCCATTGAAAAACTCCCGGATGAATTTGTTTTGACTCTATTTCAAGAATACATTAGAGGAGAATTTGAAATCAGAGTATTTTATCTTGATGGAAAATTTTACGCTTCTGCTATTATCGTAACAAAAAGCGAAGAAATTATAGATATTAAAAAACATTACAACACAAAAAATATTCATTGGATTCCTTATCAACTCCCTTCACATTATGAGAAAAAGTTAAACCAATTTATGAAGCATATTAGTTTGAACACAGGATCATTAGATATTTTAAAGACAAAAGACGATAAGTATGTAATGTTGGAGATCAATCCCGTAGGGCAGTATAGCGCGCCTGGTTATCGTTGTAATTATTATTTAGAAGAAAAAATCGCAAAATGGTTAATTAAACATGATGAATAATAATAAAAAAGATAAAACCTTATTTAATAAAGATGAACAAAAGTATTTGCCTCTGACCTATCGGCAGATGACGATGGAAAAAACAGAAAGTATTGGCGAGTTGCATTTAAAAAGTAAGTTTAGCCAAAGCTGCAAACACTTTAGTAAAAAATATTTGTTTTTTGTTTCTTATAAACCGATTTCAAATTTTTTAATAGAAGAAGATGCAAAAGATAGGTAAAAAAGCAAGATTGATATTATTTCCTTTTTGCAAGGTCGTTAAAGGCAAGGAGCGAAGTATCATTTGTAATTTTCAAAGAGAAAAGGTGAAATTTATCCCTAATGAAATGCTTTTGGTTATCAATAAACTAAAGAAACAGCCCTTTCATGAAGTAGCATCTTATTTTAAATGCGAAGCTACTGTTTTTAATTCATATATAAAATTCTTATTAAAAGAAGATTTTGCTTTTTTTACTGCTTCTTATGATAGCTTTCCAGAAATAAAAGAAGAATGGAAAAGCCCTGAAATCATTAATAACACAATTATTGAATATGATTTTAAAACATTTGATTTAATGAATATTCTGAAGCAACTTGATGCGCTTTTTGTGAAGTTTATAGAATTAAGATTTGTCACTTTTAAAGAACAAAATTTTAAAGAGTTTTATGATTTGATTTCTTTTTGTCAAGAATCCCTTTTGCGAAGCATACATTTGTATATTCCATATTCCACTAAATCCTTTATCAATAAAATAAAAGATATACCAAAGGATTTTTCTATAATAGAATGTATTGTTTTTTATAACTCGAATAAAGAGGTAAAAAACCATATAGGTGATAAATCGATATTGTGCACAGCTAAAACATTAAAGGATATCACGCATTCAAATATAAAACGGAAATATTTGATCAATAATATTCAATATTTTTATGAGTGCCAAAAATATAATCCTTATTATAACAAAAAAGTATCTATTGATAGAGAAGGAAATATAAAAAATTGTATTAAAAATAAAGCGGTTTTTGGGAATATTCTTTATAATAAACTGAAAGAGGTAATACAATCCAAAGCATTTCGTGAATTCTGGTTTATATCACACGATAAAATATTAGAAATAAAGGACAGTGAATTAAGATATAATTACATTATTACTAACGATCTAGAAAAAGTTAGTGATCAATATTACAGACTTATATAAAAAGCTAATGGAGACCTTTGCAGAACACATAAAAAAGTATGAAAAAGAAAGCATCTCGTTTCAAACTGCTTCCTTACTTCGACAGGCTCAGTAACCATCTCAAAAAAATTAAAATCCTCACAACCAAAAGGTTATTTTTACATTTAATTTTAGCTTGCGCTGACTTGCAGTTTTTAAAGTACCTTTTGCAACGGAATCAAATTTTTAGCCTGTGCTAAGTATTTTTTTTATTTTCTTATACCGATTCTTATACCGAAATAAAATTGTACTTTTGATAAAGATTTTTTTACAATATCTATTTATTTTAATATGACAGAAATAAGAACCCTATTACCACAAGCCCTTTGGAATCATTTCGCAGATTTAAATGCCATACCCCGTGCCTCAAAAAAAGAAGCGCGTGTGATTAAATTTATGAAAACTTTCGGAGAAAAATTAAACTTGGAAACGCATGTAGATCATACGGGAAATGTAATCATTAAAAAGCCGGCAAGTGAAGGAATGGAAGATCGGGAAACAGTGATTTTACAATCCCATTTAGATATGGTACACCAAAAAAACGCTGATGTTAGATTCGATTTTGATACACAAGGCATTGAAATGTTTATTGAAGGCGATTGGGTAAAAGCAAAAGGAACGACTCTCGGAGCAGATAATGGAATAGGCGTGGCTATGATGATGGCGCTTTTATCTGCGGATAATATTCCTCACCCAGCCTTAGAGTGTCTTTTTACCATTGATGAAGAAACCGGAATGACAGGAGCTGAACATTTGGACACTACACATTTATCAGGAAAGATGCTATTAAATTTAGATACTGAAGATGATGCTGAAATTAGCATAGGCTGTGCCGGGGGAGTAAACACAAGTATTAAAGGCACTTATAAGGAAGATAACACTCCTATATCTACAAAGGCTTTTCAAATAGCATTGAAAGGGCTTAAAGGAGGACATTCCGGAGCGGAAATTCATTTAGAATTAGGGAACGCTAATAAATTGATGAACCGTTTATTGTATGAGTTGTCTAAAGCACATGCCATCAGAATTTCTCAAATACAAGGGGGAGGATTGCGCAATGCCATTCCGAGAGAATCTTTTGCAACTTTTGTAGCTTCAACGGATGAGATTGAAGCTTTAAAAACAACCTTTCATGGATTTACTAACGCCATCAAAAAAGAGTATATAAAAACGGCACCTAATCTAAATTTTGAATTAACTGAGGTGGAAGCACCCCAAAAAGTAATGATAAAAAATGACCAAAAAGCAATTTTAAGAGCTGTTTATGCCTGTTTTAATGGCGTATTTAAAATGAGTACGGCAATTAAAGGCTTAGTTGAAACCTCCTCTAATCTTGCAAAAATTCTATTGGAAAAAGGTCGTTTTGAAGCATATTCTTTGCAACGGTCTTCTGTTGAAAGTTCAAAATGGGATATTGCGAAAACCGTAGCGGCACCCTTTCATTTATTAAATTTTGAGGTAACGCATTCCGGCTCCTACCCCGGATGGCAGCCTGAAACAGAAGCTCCATTGCTAAAAATTGTGCAAGAAAAATACGCAGAATTATTTCATGAAAAAGTTAACATAAGTGCCATTCATGCAGGATTAGAATGCGGGTTATTGAAAAAACATTTGCCCAACACACAAATGATTTCTTTTGGTCCTACAATACTCGGAGCACATTCTCCCGATGAACGTGTGAACATTCATTCAGTCCAAAAAATTTGGCGATATCTGCAGGGAATACTCAAAACAATTCCTAAAGAAAATTAGAGATATTTAGCTAGTGCTGACTTACATCTTTTAAAGTACTTTTTGTAGCAGTCTTGACTTGCGTGAGAGGGTATTACTTAATCTTTTAAAACACAAGCTAAAGTTTCTTTTCTATTAATTTTTCCTGAATGAGTTTCCATAAATGATGCGATGTAAAAGATTTTCTTAGGAATCTCAAACGAGTTTAAATGTTCTTCAAAATTTATGGGAGGCAGCAGTTTTTTGCTTTCGATGATCAATACGACCTTTTCTCCCAGTAAATCATCGGCAATTGCGCTGATGAAGAATCGACAGGAAATAAGTGAAGACAGCTTTTCTTCAACTTTTTCAGGATACATTTTAATGCCTCCGGAATTAATTACGTGGTCATACCGCCCCAGGAACTGAAACTGTTTTTTTCCATGTAATTTTACATTATCATTTGTTATAATTCGCTCATTGCTAAGGTGCGGACAATCAATTACCAGACAATTTCGATTATTTTGTGTAATCTTTATGCCGTTTAATATTTTATAATAGCTTGATTTTGAAGAGCCATTCAATGCCTTTAGCGCAATATGCGTGACGGTTTCTGTCATGCCATACGTGGCAAAACACTGTGTTTTTATTTTTTCTAATGACTTCTGTAAGCGGGAGGAAACCGCAGCACCTCCAATAATCAACTGCCTTATTTTATTAAGCTGTCTTATGGAGCAGCTAACTTGCATAGGGGTCATGGCGCAGAAGTCAATAGTCGTTATTAGGCGATCCAGTGGCTGGCTGGAAGGTTTAACGCAAATTAGCTTCAACCCTATTTCAAGTGCGCGTACGAGCATCATTTTTCCAGCAATATATTGAATAGGAAGGCAAAGCAAGGCGGTTTGTCCTCGTTTAAGATTAAAATAATCTGCCGTCATTCGGGCGCTGTTTTTCATCCACTTTTTCTGAATCTTTATACGTTTAGGCGCTCCTGTAGATCCTGAAGTTTGAACCGTAATTTCTGGAAAGTCGCTATTATATTCCTGTAGAAAATTAAGAATCTCCTTCTCCCATAAGTTTTTATATTTTACAGAAGAAAGTAAAAAATCAGATGTAGAAAAATCTAATATCATCTATCAAGATTTCTTTTGAAAGGAGTTGATATTTTTCTTATTCATAGACCTTTTTACAAAGCAATTTAGCCATTGCAGGTTAGCGACGGCTAAAGGGTCTCATTCCGTTATTTTTAGTTCAAAAAGTTTTTCATCTGATAAGTAGCCTTCTAAGAAATCACCCGAAACAATTTTACCAACGCCTTGCGGCGTACCCGTGTAAATTAAATCTCCGGGATTAAGCGTAAAATATTGTGACGCGGAAACGATTATTTCTTCTATAGAAAAGACCATTTCTTCCATTTTTCCTGTTTGAACCGTTTGCTTATTTTTATTTAATGAAAAGGCGGTTTGCAGGGTTAGTTTTTCCTTTGGGAAAAAAGAACTTACAAAAGCCGATCGATCGAAAGCCTTTGCTTTTTCCCATGGAAATCCCTTTGCTGAAAGTTCCTTTTGTATATCTCGTGCGGTAAAGTCAATTCCTAATCCTAATTCTTCGTAATGAGAAACCGCATTTTCTTTCCTAATGTTTTTTCCTTTTTTATTAATTTTCAGCACGATATCTAATTCGTGATGCAGGTCGTTAGAAAAAGAAGGTATTTTAAAATCTCCCGAGGAAAACAATGCCTCGCCCGGTTTCATAAAAATAATAGGATCTGGAGGAACTTCACCTCCTAGTTCTTTAGCATGTTTTACGTAATTTTTTCCGATACAAATAATTTTCATTTTTGTTAAATTATTAATGACGTTAAAATTTCATTTTATAAAATAAATGTATGAAGATGTTTTTAATAACTTTTACAATACTATCTACTTTTCATCCAAAACATGTGACCCCTTTTGAATTAACGGCACTGCTTTTTTATATTTCATCTTTTCTAAGTTACCGGTGCTTACATTTCTAATTTTTACAATGTCATTTCGATTAATTTTTACCACCTGCCTTGGCTCAGTTATTGACACTTGAGGTTCACGAGTTTGAGTTTGTGTATTGTCTTCATAGGACTGATGAGAAGTTTCCCATTGTTCCCTTTTTAGCTCTTGTGCACGACGTACTTGTTTGGGGTCAGGGTTAGGGAGTTCTCCCTTAAACAGAAAAGATACAATTTCTTTATTTAATCGGTCTATCATTCCCCTAAATAGACCAAAGGCTTCTTCTTTATAAATAAGAATCGGATCTTTTTGCTCATAGGATGCGTTTTGAGAAGACCGCTTAAGTTCATCCATTTCTCGTAAATGATCCTTCCACTGTTCATCAATCATAGCGAGCGTAACATTCTTTTCAAAATCACGAATTAACTGTTCTCCCTCAGATTCAATAACCTCTTTTAAGTTAGTCGTTACACTCATGGTTTTTGTCCCATCGGTAAAAGGGACTACTATTCGCTCAAAATGATTCCCCTGCTGCTCATATACGTTGTTAATTATAGGAAATGCTATCTTTACGCTCTTTTCTTTTAGCGTTTCATAATGGGTCATCACTTCCTCATATATTTTGTCAATCAGGTGTTGTGTATTCTTAGCTTTAAAATCGTCTGCGGAGACCTGTGTATTTAAGGTAAAATATTTTATAAGTTCATACTTAAAGTCATTATAATTTGAGAGATTTTTATTTTTTGAAACGATTCCCGTTACCGTGTCGTAAATCATGTTAGAAATATCTATAGAAAGCCGCTCACCTTCTAAGGCATGCCGACGCCTTTTATAGATAATATCCCGTTGTTTGTTCATTACATCATCGTACTCTATCAAACGTTTTCTGATCCCAAAATTGTTCTCTTCCACTCGTTTTTGTGCTTTTTCGATAGCACGGGTTACCATCCCGCTCTGAATCACTTCCCCTTCTTTATATCCCATTCTATCCATCAATTTGGCTATTCGCTCTGAGTTGAACAACCGCATGAGTTTATCTTCTAATGAGATATAAAATTGTGAGTTTCCCACGTCTCCCTGACGCCCTGAACGACCGCGCAGCTGTCGGTCTACCCGACGGGAATCGTGTCGTTCTGTCCCTATAATGGATAGACCGCCACGCGCCTTTACTTCCTCTGATATTTTTATATCGGTGCCTCGCCCTGCCATATTCGTAGCAATGGTTACCACTCCCGCTCTACCTGCTTGTGCTACAATATCTGCTTCTTTTTTGTGCAATTTTGCATTTAATACATTATGCTCAATTTTATTTATTTTCATGGCACGACTGAGCAACTCGGATATTTCTACCGAAGTCGTCCCTACTAAAACCGGTCGTTTTTCGTCTTTGGCTAAGCGAACAACTTCTTCTATAACGGCATTAAATTTTTCACGAGTTGTTTTATAAATTAAATCGTTCCGGTCTTCTCTCGTAATGGGCTTATTGGTAGGGATAGTTACCACGTCTAATTTATAAATTTCCCAAAACTCACCGGCTTCCGTTTCAGCCGTACCCGTCATTCCTGCGAGTTTATTATACATTCTAAAATAGTTCTGAAGAGTAATGGTAGCATAGGTCTGCGTGGCGTCTTCTATTTTTACCTTTTCTTTGGCTTCAATAGCCTGGTGTAATCCATCAGAGTAGCGTCTTCCCTCCATGATTCGTCCGGTTTGTTCATCTACGATCATCACTTTGCCGTTCATCACAACATATTCTACGTCTTTTTCAAATAAAGTATAGGCTTTTAATAACTGATTCATGGTATGCAATCGCTCAGACTTTATGCTATAGTCCCGAAATAATTCATCTTTTTTAACTCCCTCTTTCTCTACGGAAAGTCCTAGTTTTTCTATTTGACTTAGTTCGGTAGCAATATCAGGCATAATAAAGAAATTTTCATCTTCTACCCCTTGCGAAAGATAATCTATACCTTTGTCGGTTAATTGAATAACATTATTTTTTTCTTCAATGGTAAAATATAAATCGGCATCAACTTTGTGCATCTCTCGTTGATTATCCGCGAGATATACATTTTCTATTTTTTGTAAGCGCGTTTTTATTCCTTCTTCGTTAAGATATTTTAATAGAGGCTTATATTTAGGTAAGCCTCGATAAACTTGCAATAATTTAAAATCTCCCGGATTTTTCTTTTTAGAACTTTCGTTCATCTCTTTTTTTGCTTCCAGAAATAGTTTCTTTATTAGGTCTTGCTGTATCTTTACGAGATTTTCTATTTTAGGCTTTAAGGATTGAAATTCCTGGTCTCCGCCTTTGGGCACGGGTCCTGAAATAATTAGCGGCGTACGCGCATCGTCAATTAAAACCGAATCTACTTCATCAATAATCGCATAATTGAGTTCCCGCTGCACCAAATCCTTAGGAGAATGCGCCATATTGTCACGTAAATAATCAAAACCAAATTCATTATTTGTTCCGTAAACGATATCTGATCGATATGCCTGACGCCTTTCTTCAGAGTTAGGCGGATGATTATCAATACAGTCTATAATTAAGCCATGAAATTCCAAAATAGGCGCCATCCATGCACAGTCTCGTTTTGCCAAATAGTCATTTACCGTAACAACGTGCACCCCGCGTCCGGGCAGCGCATTTAAATAAACCGGTAAAGTGGCGACCAGGGTTTTCCCCTCTCCTGTAGCCATTTCTGCTATTTTTCCCTGATGGAGTACTACACCTCCAATTAACTGAACGTCATAATGCACCATGTCCCAGGTAATGGGCTTCCCAGTAGCGTCCCATGAGTTTTGCCAAATCGCCTGATCATCATTAGATAAGCTAACATATTCTTTAGCACCCGATAACTCCCGGTCGTAAGGCGATGCCGTTACTTGTATTTCTTCGTTTTCAACGAATCGACGGGCAGTTTCCTTAATGACGGCAAATGCTTCGGGCATAATTTCGTTCAATATTTTTTCTTCTATTTTATAGGCTTCGTTGTTCAGCAAATCTAACTTACCGTAATATTCATCCTTTTTATAAACATTTGTTTCGGTGTCTATTTGCGCTTTTATCTTCTTTATCTCATAATTTTGAGCGGCAGTTGCGTCTTTTATTTTATTGCGGAATTCCCGGGTTTTATTTCGTAATTCATCATGAGTTAAACTTTTAAGGTTAAACTCATTCACTTTTTTTATACGCGGATAAATAGGGGTTAAATCCTTTTTGCTCTTATCCCCAAGAATAGTTTTGAGTACGCTGTTTAAAAAATTCATTTTATCTTTTTTCGTGTGTAAATAAATTAGAAAAGCCGCTGCAGCGGCTTTTCTAACGCTAGGAAAATCTTAATATTCATCCTCATTCCATAGAAAATCTTCTTCTGTAGGATAATCTGGCCAAATCTCCTGAATTGAATCATAAACATCTCCTTCATCTTCAATAGATTGTATATTTTCAACTACTTCTAACGGGGCACCTGTTCGGATGGCATAGTCAATTAATTCGTCCTTTGTAGCTGGCCATGGGGCATCGCTTAAATAAGAAGCTAATTCTAAAGTCCAATACATTTTTTATAATTAATTATGATTTATTATAGAGTATCGCCAATCAAAATTCTTGCCAAAAGTAATTATATTAAGAAGAAAAAACAACAAAGTTTTTAACGCCTTAAAATTTTATCATTCATTATGCTAGTAAGCCCAATTTTGGAAACCTTTTCAGAATATGAGACCGTTGCAAAATATATAAAAAAGTATGAAAAAGAAAGCATCTAACTTCAAACTGCTTTCTTCTCAAAAAATTAAAATCCTCACAACCATTCGTTGCATTTTTTTGCTAAAGTGCTTTTTGTAAAGATATTATCTAATATTTAGATATTTATGCGTTTGGGTTGAAACCCTCCATATTGGATTTTTCAATGCATAGTCAATGACCGCCTTAGTTAACTCATTTCGCTTGCCCCATTCCACTTGAAGATACTTTTTACACTTTTTCGATACTTTTTCAGCAAAATATTGTGCAAGTTTAAAATCAGCTCTGTTATAGACAATTATTTTCAACTCATGTGCTTTCTCTAAAGATGAAGGAATGGGGGAGGCTCTCCTCTTAGGAGAAACACAAATCCAATCAAAAGATCCGATAATTTCATGGGCGCCGCTTGTTTCTAAATTAACGTGTATTTTCCTGCTCTTAAGTTTTGAAGTCAATTCAGTCAAATTATACATACAGGGTTCGCCTCCGGTGATAATGACATAGTGCACTTCAGGTGGAACTTTTTTAATAATCTCATCAACAGACATTATGGGATGACGAGCGGCTTCCCAACTTTCTTTTACATCACACCAATGGCATCCTATATCACATCCGCCCAGGCGGATGAAATATGCCGGAGTACCTACATAAGCCCCTTCGCCTTGAAGAGAGTAAAACATTTCCATTACGGGTAATTGATGCGCCACAGTTTTTATAATTTTCTATCAGGAAAACATTTTTGATAAGCTGAGAGGGTATTTTTCAATAACATGGCAACGGTCATAGGACCTACCCCGCCCGGTACAGGAGTGATCCATGAAGATTTATGAGCAACTTCTTTAAAATCAACATCCCCTACTAATCTAAACCCTTGTTTTTTACTTGGATCTTCTATCCTGGTAATTCCTACATCAACAATCACTGCACCTTCTTTAATCATATCTGCTTTTAAAAAATTAGGAATTCCTAATGCTATGATGATAATATCCGCTATACGGGTGTAATCCGTTAGGTTTTGTGTAGCACTATGTACAAGCGTAACCGTGCTGTTACCTGGGTTAAAACGTTGGCTCATTAGAATGCTTATCGGACAACCTACAATTTTACTTCTTCCGATGACCACGGTGTGTTTCCCTTTTGTATCAATCTGGTAACGACTTAACATCGTTAGGATACCATAGGGTGTTGCCGGTAAAAAACCGGGCAGTCCTAATGCCATTCTACCAAAATTTTCCGGATGAAATCCGTCAACATCTTTTTTCGGATTAATGGCGTTAATTATCTTATCCTGATCAATTTGCGGCGGTAGCGGCAATTGCACTATAAAACCGTCAACTTCATTATTTCGGTTTAATCCCTCTACTACTTTTAATAATTCGTTTTCTGTAATTTTTTCAGAAAGACGGATCAAAGTAGACTTAAATCCGACTTGTTCACATGATCTAACTTTATGATTTACGTAAGTTTGGCTTGCCCCATCTTCCCCTACTAAAACCGCTGCAAGATGAGGAGGGCGGAGCCCCGGATTCAATATTTTTTGTACCGATGTTTTTATCTCTCTTTTTATTTCTAAAGAAAGTTTTTTACCGTTAAGTAATTCCATGAATTATATTGAATAAAGAACAAAGTTACGGCATTATATTTATTTCAAGACTCTTAGCTAGCAACGACTTTAAGTCTCAAAAGTGCTTTATAAAAATCTTTATTACATTTTGCTTGTATTATGCAAATAAGTTTTACCTTTGCGTTAGCTAATAAGAGGAAAGATTTGTTCTGATTGCAACCTCGCTAAAAAAGTGCTAAACCAGTAGTTTTTACACTTCCGCAATCATCATTTTTCCTTTGTTTATTAATTATAATGAGATCTTTGCAAAAAGCACTTTAACAACTGCAAGTCAGCGAAGCTAAAGGTCTCATAATTAAAATTATATGTACAATGGGATATTTATTTACTTCTGAATCTGTCTCTGAAGGCCACCCGGACAAAATTTCAGATCAAATTTCAGATGCAATACTCGATCAATTCTTAGCCTTTGATCTACAAGCTAAGGTAGCAGTAGAAACTTTGGTTACCACCGGTCAGGTTATTTTAGCAGGAGAAGTTCGATCTTCTACTTATGTTGATGTGCAAAAAGTGGCTCGACAGGTAATTGCCGATATTGGCTATATTAAAAGCGAATATCAATTCGATGCCTATTCCTGTGGTATTTTATCGGCTATTCATGAACAATCTCAGGAAATCAATCAGGGAATAGAACGAGAAAAAAAGGAAGAGCAAGGTGCAGGAGACCAGGGCATGATGTTCGGCTATGCAACGAATGAAACGGAAAATTATATGCCGCTTCCTTTGGATTTATCCCATCGAATATTAAAAGAGCTTGCCAAAGTTCGGCGTGAAAATAATGAAATTCAATATTTACGCCCTGATGCTAAATGTCAGGTTACAGTTGAATATAATGAGGAAAACATCCCCATTAGAATTGACTCTATCGTTATCTCAACCCAGCATGACGATTTTGCAGAAGATCGAATCATGAGCAAACAAATCAAACGGGATTTAATTCACTTTTTAATTCCCCGAGTGAAAGCCGGACTCTCAAAAAAATTACAAAATCTATTTACGAATGATGTTACGTATCATATCAATCCAACAGGAAAATTTGTTATTGGAGGGCCTCATGGCGATACTGGGCTCACCGGCAGAAAAATTATCGTGGATACCTATGGCGGAAAGGGTGCGCACGGCGGTGGGGCTTTCTCGGGAAAAGATCCCTCAAAAGTAGACCGTTCTGCAGCGTATGCTGCGCGCCACATCGCTAAAAACTTAGCAGCAGCAGACATTGCTGACGAAGTTTTGGTACAACTGTCGTATGCCATCGGTATCGCTGAGCCTACGGGGATTTATATTAATACCTATAATACCTCAAAAGTCAAATTAACCGATGGGCAAATTGCCTCGAAAATAAGGAAATTAATCGATTTTCGACCTTACGCTATTGAGCAGCGGTTAAAGTTAAGAAAACCCATTTACAGTGAAACAGCACGATATGGACACATGGGAAGAACACCAAGGAAAAAGAAAAAATCATTTGAAAATACAGAGGGGAAAGTAGTAGCACATGAGGTAGAATTATTCACTTGGGAAAAACTAGACCTGGTAGATTTATTTAAAAAAGAAATTATTAGTGTAAAATAAAAATTCATTATTAAGCGCCTTTGTAAAGGTCCTCAAATCTTATTACATTTGCCTGAAAAACCAGATTGAGATATTTTTTAGTATTAGCCTATGATGGAACAAACTATCACGGTTGGCAAAAACAGCCCAATGCTTCTACGATTCAAGAAACCATAGAGAATTGTCTATCTGTTTTACTCTCTGATAAAATTACGATCACCGGCGCAGGGCGTACAGATGCTGGCGTACATGCTAAACAAATGGTCGCCCATTTTGATTATAATAAATTGGTTGATAAGCAATTAATCCTTCGTATTAATAGTTTTCTACCGAGGGATATTGCTATTTATGATATTTTTAGCGTAAATCCACAGGCACATGCCCGCTTTGATGCCATTAGCCGCCGATACGAATATTATATCTCTCTAAGAAAGAATCCTTTTTACAGGAACTCAAGTTGGCAATTTTTCAACATAAAATTGGATATGGAAAAGATGAAAAAAGCAGCACAAGTCCTGCCTGAATTTATTGATTTTACCAGTTTTGCAAAATTGCATACTGAGGTAAAGACAAATAATTGCCGTATTATGCAAGTTCAATGGCGTTGTATTGCAGTTGATTTATGGTGCTTTGAAATTACTGCCGACCGATTTTTACGCAATATGGTACGAGCCATTGTAGGGACTTTAATCGAACTTGGAAAAGGGGAAAAAAGTATTAGCGATTTTAAGCAAATCATCGAAAAAAAAGATCGAAAGGTTGCAGGAGCCTCTGCGCCTGCATGTGGGCTTTTTTTAAAAGAAATTAACTATCCTACACATCTGTTTAATGGCTAATATAAAATCAAATATCCTTAAAAAACTACTTCCTTACCCGCTTCTATACAAGCGGCTGTTTATTTTTACTGTCTTAGTTGCTTTGGTTACCTCTTATGCAGCTGCTTATCGTCCTAAACTTATTAGTAACGTGATTGATATTGATATCCCTTCTAAGGACACTACACTTATCTTACATAGCATTTATATCATTACGTTAGTAATTCTAATAGAATTTATCACTCGATTTGCTTTTATTATGATGGCAAATACTTTCGCACAGAATATTATTCGGGATATTCGCAATGACCTTTTTAAAAAAATAATTTATCGAAAATTAAAATTTTTTAATTCCACCCCTAATGGCGTTTTATTAACTCGAGCAGTATCTGATATCGAAACGATATCTACCGTCTTCAGCGATGGAGGATTATATATTTTCGGAGAAATTCTAAAAATTGGATTTATTATTTTTATGATGTTCAGTATAAATTGGCAGGTTGCCGTGATTGTTTTTCTGATCATCCCGGTGATGATTGTAATCACGCGTTATTTTCAGAAATCCATAAAAAAAACGTTTAAAAATGAGCGAACCTTTACTGCAAAGCTAAACAGTTTCGTACAAGAACGTCTAAGCGGAATGAAAATCGTACAAATTTTTAATCGGGAAAAAGCCGAGTTTGAAAAGTTTAAAAAAGTTAATGCTGAACTAAATGCTGCTCATATTCGTACAGTGTTCTACTTTGCCATTTTTTTTCCAGTAACTGAAGTCATTTCCTCGATTACCATCGGATTAATCATACTTTATGGGGGATATGCCTCGTTGCATCATCTTAAGGTAAATCCAGGAGAGATAGTCGCTTTCATTCTATATGTCCGCCTGCTTTTTGGCCCGATGCGACAAATCGCTGACCGTTTTAATAATATGCAGCGAGGTTTAGTCAGTGCTGAACGGGTATTGAACTTAATGGATACACAGGACAATATTCCCGACCACGGCACTACCGTTTTAAATAAAATTAAAGGAGATATCCGGTTTGAGAAAGTTCATTTTTCTTACGAAAAGGGAGAAAAAGTATTACAGAGCATTTCTTTTGAGGTAAAAGCTGGAGAGACAATCGCTATTGTAGGGGCTACAGGCGCAGGTAAATCTACCATTGTCAATTTATTAACTCGGTTTTTTGATATTGATTCAGGAAAAATACAAATTGATAACATCAATATAAAAGATATTCCTTTGCAAACACTTAGAAAAAAAATAGCCGTAGTTTTGCAGGACGTTTTTCTATTTAACGACTCTATTTTTAATAATATAACTTTAGGTAATGAGGATATTACAAAAGAAGAAGTTATCAGTGCCTCTAAAGATATTAAACTACATGATTTTATCAAAAACCTGCCCGGCGAGTATGATTATCAGGTAAAAGAACGAGGTGCTTCGCTTTCGGTTGGGCAACGGCAGCTAATTTCTTTTCTACGCGCAATGGTTTATAACCCCGATGTTTTAATACTGGATGAGGCAACTTCCTCTATTGATAATTATTCGGAACAGCTCATTCAGCGGGCAACTAAAAAATTAACAAAAAACAGAACAGCTATGGTAATTGCTCATCGATTATCTACGATAGAAAATGCAGATAAAATCATTGTGCTGGAACAAGGCACTATAAAGGAGATTGGGAAACATGAGATACTTTTAAAAAACGAGAAAGGTTACTATAAAAAATTGTATGATGCACAGTTTGCCTAAAAAGGAATTTAATGAGCCCGTTGCAGAACAAATAAAAAGTTTAGCGTACTTTTTGAAACGGTCTCTTAATTTATTAATCGCGCTATTATTATGAATCATGATGACTATATAAAAAGGTGCGTTCAGCTGGCAAAAAACGGATCAGGGCAAACGTATCCTAACCCAATGGTGGGGGCATTAATCGTTTATAAGGACCAAATCATCGGTGAAGGCTGGCATCAAAAAGCAGGAAAGGCACATGCAGAACCCAAAGCGATTAAAAGTGTAAAGGACCTTTCTCTTTTGAAAAAATCGACCCTTTATGTTTCCTTAGAACCCTGTGCGCATCATGGAAAAACACCGCCTTGCGCTGACTTGATTATTCGACATAAAATTCCAAAGGTTGTTATTGGCATTCAGGATATTTTTGCTAAAGTAAATGGGCTGGGCATAAGTAAACTTAAAAATGCAGGCTGTGAGGTTATTCTATCAAAGTTAGCGCCAGACTGCTGGCATCTTAATCGCCGGTTTTTTACTTTTCATGAAAAAAAACGCCCCTATATTATATTAAAATGGGCAAAAACCATAGATGGTTACATTGATAAACCCAGGGATAGCAAGACCCCCGAACAACATGTGATTACTAACCTGCTTTCAAGACAACGAGTTCATCGATGGAGAAGTGAAGAGCAGGCGATTCTAATAGGAAAAAAAACAGCTTTGAATGATAACCCAAAATTAAGCGTAAGATTACAAAAAGGAAAAAATCCTATCCGAATTGTTATTGACCGCCAATTGGAGATTCCTAAGCACTTTCATCTTTACGATAAAACTCAGCCCACCTTTTTTCTCAATGAAAATATTGATCGAAAAGAGGGAAGCCTTCGATTTATTAAAATAGATTTTGAAAATGTACCCTATAAAATTTGTGATATTTTATATCAGCATGGCATACAATCTATCCTAATTGAAGGCGGCCGACAAACCCTTCAGTCTTTTATCAATAGTAATCTGTGGGATGAAGCGAGAGTATTTACCGGAAATAAATATTTTAGCAATGGATTGCCGTCACCTATTTTAAGGAATTATAAAAAAATGTCTACTCAAATCATACAGGATGATTCTGTTACGCTTTATCAAAACAATTCCCTTTCAAGGCATTAAAAAACACAATATGAGACCTTTTCAAAAAGTGTGGCATTGGCTAAAGTGCTTTTTGCAACTACCTCACATTGAGAACGTTGAAAAAAGCACGCTAACAAAAAAATGCTTGTATTGAGCACTTCGACAGGCTCAGTAACCACCTGTCGAAATGCAACGCCCGATAAAAATTAAATACCGGAGCAACCTTTTGGTTGTGAAAATTTTAATTTTTTTGAGATGGTTACTGAACCTGTCGAAGTAAGGAAGCAGTTTGAAGTTAGATGCTTCCTTTTTAATCCTTTTTTATATTCTGCAACGGTCTCACATTTTTATTAATTAATTCACCTTTTGAAGGGGTTGTTCATGCACCGTATTCGCTCTTCCCGAAGGGTCTGTATTTTCCTGCCATTTTGGAATCCATTTTACAACGGTTTTAGCGGCCGCTTCGCCCGGAAAATGCTGCTCAAAAATGCTACGCATATAAAAAGCTTCTTTCGTTTCCGGAGTATTATAAGGAAATAAAACCGCTGCTTTTTCCATTTGCTCATCTGAAACCTGATCAGCACAATGTGAAATCAACTTATCAATCCATTGATAGCCGACCCCGTCGCTAAACTGCTCTTTTTGCCGCCATAAAATTTCTTTCGGTAACCATGGATTTTCATCCTCGCCAAAGGCTTCTCTTAGAATTTGCTTTTCAATTTGTAAGCCTTGAACGGGCTTTTTATATTTTGGATCGATTTGCATGGCAACCGTTAGAAAATCTTTATCTAAAAAAGGCACCCGTGTTTCTAATCCGTTTGCCATCGTTGATTTATCCGCTCGCAGGCAATCGGCAGTAGATAATAAATTTACCCGGCGAATGGTTTCTTTTTGAAACGAGTCTAAATCAGGTGCATGATAAAAATACAAGTATCCTCCAAAAATTTCATCTGCTCCTTCTCCTGATAATACTACTTTTATACCCATATTTTTGATATATTTTGACAAGAAATACATCGGGGTAGAAGCACGAACAGAAGTAACATCGTAAGTTTCTAAATGCCAAATTAATTTGTTGATTATCGCCAGCCCCTCCTCTACAGTGAAATGAACGTTATGATGAGTGGTTCCTAAAAAATCGGCTACTTTTTTAGCCGCTATTAAGTCGGGTGAATTTTCATCCAATCCAATAGAAAACGAATGTAATTTTTGGCCTCTTGCTTTCATCAGTCTTGCTGCAATGGCAGAGGTTAGCGAAGAATCTAATCCTCCTGATAATAATACACCAAGCGGCACATCACTCATCAATCGCTTTTCAGTCGCTTTGATAAGCGTTTCACGCAGCAATTTTAAATCAAGAACTTTATGGCAGTTTTCAGGCTGGATCCACTTAGGGTGAAAATATTTTACAAATCCAGTTTCTGCCGTGTAATAATGTCCGGGAGGGAAGGCTTTAACGTCCCGGCAAATGATCGTTATTGCTTTCATCTCCGAGGCAAAACATAAAGAGCCATCTGCCAGGCTGCCGTAATATAGCGGTTTTATGCCTATGGGATCTCGGGCAGCCATAAATTTTTCTTTATCCATTATAATAAAAGCAAAAACGCCATCTAGCTTATTACAAAAATCATAGCCGTATTCTTCATATAAATGGACAATTACTTCACTATCGCAAGTGGTATGAAAAAAATGTCTTTTTAACTCATTTTCTCTTAAAGTCCGATGGTTGTAAATCTCTCCGTTATGAACAACATAAGCCTCCTCAGTACCTTTTATGGGTTGTTTACCGGTATGTAAGTCAATGATAGAAAGTCGTTCATGTGTTAATACCCATCCTTTTTTGCCTATATGAAAATCGTGCTCATCAGGCCCTCGATGGTTCATCGTAGAAGATATTTGTTTTATTTTTTCAATAGAAAGGGATTCTTTTGACTTTCTTATAATTCCTAATATTCCACACATATCTTGTTTATTTTTACTGCAAAAGAATAACACAAGGGTATAATAAAAAATATTTTAGTTTATTTTGGTTTATTATAGAAACTTTTATAATTAAATTGATTAATATTATAAATAAAATTTGAGACCTTTGCAGAACACATAAAAAAGTATGAAAAAGAAAGCATCTAACTTCAAGTTGCTTCCTTCTCAAAAAATTAAAATTTTCACAACCAAAAGGTTGCTCCGGTATTTAATTTTTATTGGGCGTTGCATTTCGACAGGCTCAATACAAGCATTTTTTGTTAGCGTGCTTTGTGCAACGGTCTCAATTTATCTTTTGATGACATGAAAATCGAGACTGTTGTACAAAGTTTTTGTGCTATTTAAACACCTTTTAGCATAAATCATACATCCTTCCCGATGATGTTTTTACTACCCCTTTGAGTTCCATGTTCAACAATTCTACCGAAAGCTTAGAAATTGGAATATTCAACGCTACCGCCAACTGGTTTGCATTTTGTGGGCGATGCTCTTTCAAATAATCGTAAATTATCTTTTCTAAAGTGCTCAGATGAACAAATAATTGCTTTTGAATTTCCTTATTCACTTTTTTTTCTTCCCAGCCCAATAACTGCACAATATCTTCTGCTGAGGTGATTAAAGCGGCTACATTACTTTTAATCAGATGATTACATCCTTCGCTAAAAGCATCATCCGCTCTTCCTGGAAGCGCCATAACCTCCCTGTTATAATCAAAAGCCGCATGAGCGGTTGTTATTGCACCTCCTTTTCGAGCTGATTCTACTACGATAGTTGCATGGCTCATTCCCGCTATGATTCGATTCCTTTTCAAAAAATTCTCTCTTATCGGCTTATGAAAACTTGAAAATTCAGTAAGTATCCCTCCTCTTTCCATAACAGATTCTGCCATTTTTTTATGCTGTGGAGGGTAAATTTGATTCAATCCGTGTGCTAAAATGCCAAAGGTCTGTAGTCCGTTTTTCAAGGCAAAAGTATGTGCCGCCGCATCACAACCTAACGCCAAACCACTTATAATAACCGGATTATACGCCTTCAGGTCTTGAATTAAAGATTGAATAAACCCTTTTCCATACGGAGTCATATTTCGGGTGCCAACGATGCTGACAGCTTTATCATATTTTAAATGACCTTCCCCTTTTGCAAAGAGAATTAAAGGGGCATCAGGACAATGTTTTAGTTCCTTAGGATACTCATTATCCTGGTAATTTATTACTTTTATATTGTTCTGTTCTGCAAAACGAAGTTCTTTCTCCGCAATCTCAAAAGCCTTATTTTTTTCTTTTCTTATTTGGCGAACCAGATAATTTCCAATATCAGGGACCCGAAGCAACTCATCTTCTGTTGACTCAAAAACTGAAATAGCACTTCCTAAGTGCTTAATAAGCTTCTGCGATGATATACTTCCAATTCCATTGATATAAGATAAAGCCAATGTATAAAAAGGATCGGTTCTATTCATTAATGCTCAATAAACTTATTATTTTTGACTTATACTTATCAACTCAAATAATTCTCCTTTTGAAAATTCGGCTCCTTTTTCAATCAAATTAAAAAGCTCAGTGTTACGTTGTTGGGTATAATTTCTGGCTCCTCGCATAATTTTAAGCGTATTACTATGCAAATTATTTAAAATCCATTCTATATTCTCTTTAGAAGAAAAGTTCTTAACCTCTGATTGAATGACAACTCGCTCAACATCTGTTTTATTACATTTAAACAGGTTGATTGTATGAGGCGATATATGTTCTAAATAACGTACTTTTTGTAATATATTTTCCCAAACCCTGTCACTAAATGCATTTATTTCCTGCTCTGCTGCTTCGGGATGAGTTCGTTTTAAATTTTCCCACTCTTCTATATTAATTTTTCGTAAAACTAAAAATTTTGAAAAATCTTCATGTAATGCCTCTAATTGTTTTCCTGATAATCGTCTATATTTCATTTATTTCTTTAATTATAATTAGGGACCGTTGCAAAACACATAAAAAAGTATGAAAAAGAAAGCATCTCACTTCAAACGGCGCCCTTCTCAAAGAATTAAAATCCTCCACACCCAAAAGGTTGCTCTGGTGTTTAATTTTTATCGGGCGTTACATTTTTTTGTTAGCGTGCTTTTTGCAACGGTCTCATATCTTGAATAAAGATAACCATTCAGCACTCAAATGCGCATTAATTTGCTGCGTCAGTTAAAAAAAATATTTTCATCAAGTGATAAGTTTTGCTGCGTCAGTTAAAAAAAATATTTTTATTAAGTGATAAATTTTGCTGCGTCAGTTAAAAAAAATATTTTCATCAAGTGATAAATTTTGCTGCGTCAGTTAAAAAAAATATTTTTATCAAGTGATAAATTTTGCTGCGTCAGTTAAAAAAAATATTTTCATCAAGTGATAAGTTTTGCTGCGTCAGTTAAAAAAAATATTTTCATCAAGTGATAAATTTTGCTGTGTCAGTTAAAAAAAATATTTTCATCAAGTGATAAATTTTGCTGCGTCAGTTAAAAAAAATATTTTCATCAAGTGATAAATTTTGCTGCGTGAATTGATAATTTTTTTTCATTTAATTTGATATAGTATAGCGCCCTTTTTGAAAAGGTAAAAAGTATTTTTTTATATCATAATTTATTAAGTTTATATTCCTGTTATGTTAGAAAATAAGACCATTGCAAAAAGTTTGAATGGGTTATATAATCTTTGTTTTTTCGTTTTTTTCTTTCACCTACTGACTTATTGATAGGTTTTTCACTATTTCTCATGTGTATGTACTATAAATCATCGCTTATCCTCTTGTTTTCCTCTATTTTTAACGATTAGACGCCAGTAGCGCCGGACTTCGATATAAATTATACCCGATCGCCTCCATCAGGTTTTGCGTATACATCTTTGCTATCCCCCTATATCTTGCCACCCCGGCTGAAAACCATCGCTTTATACTTCCGAATGTCCGTTCTATTTTAAAGCTTGTTTCCCCTATTCGTTTATTGAACTTCTTCTGATAATCCGTTAATGGCTTTCCCCTTTTCGCTTTCTTCAGTAGATGATTCTTTCGCTTTTTCCTCTTTAACAAACTCGCATTTTTCTCTGATTCATCGCCCTTATCCGCTTTTAAGGGAACCCCCGATGGCAGGTCTGCAGACGCTAAAACCTCCTGCAAATTGCTCCCCCTCGTTTACACTTGCTTTCGTGCTTACTACTCCAAGTACCAGACCTTCCTCATCGGTAACATAATGCTTTTTATCCCCATAATAATACTTACCTCGTTTTTTTAACCAAGAGGCTTGTTTATCTACACTAACCTTATCCTCTTTTTTTACGAAAGCCTCTTTTTGCTCTCCGTTATCCGCTGTAACCTTATCATTCACCTTGCCTTTCGGTTTTAAGGGCGTCTCTATTACACTGGCCTCTACTATCGCTCCTTTTTTGGTGATGATTGGATGACGTTCTAATGGACCGTTGATCTCCTTAAATAGACCCTCGTAGGCATTCGCCTGCGTCATCAATGTTCTAAATCTACTCAAAGTACTAGGGTCAGGGGAGACTTGGTCGATATGCAATCCACAAAAATAACCGAACGAAAGACTGTTATTTATCCTATCTTCCACCGCTTAATCCATACCCGGTTTGTAATAAACACATCTTGAATAATACTTCGACAAACTCGGCAACCTAAATAACCCATCATCACTCGGACTGCCCGTCGCACTTTTCGCCTTATTATAAGGGTCATCTATTATTTACTTATTTTTTCCCAGTCTAACAAACGGTTTAACTGAGTGAAAAAAGACTTTTTTATCTTTCTTGTGCGTAAATCACAAATACTATCAGCTAAAGTAGGATGATGATATATTTTCATGCCATAAATATACTATCTTTAGATAAAATAGCTGTTTAGTACCACTTCTTTTATATCTAATCTTATTACCTTGCAACGGTCTTAATGTGCCTACTAATCCTCCAAAAATGCTCCTATCAGAAATTATCAACCTATGGAAAAAATGGCTTAGCATGCGGATAGAAAGCATAGGGATAGAATGGACCTTTCAAGTGAATAAAAACCACTGGCGAGATAAAACAATGCGCCATACGTTCTATGCGTACGGAAAAAATTTATGGGTTACCGAATGGACAAAGCGCTCATTGAATCAAAGAACTTACGAAATCCAAATCAAAACAGAAACGATCTCATGATTAAATATCTGTTTACTTTCCCCTAATTATTCCCCTAAAAAAGCAAATCCATCCATTATCAACGGATTGTGAGGAAACTGGCGGTCTGGACGGGACTCGAACCCGCGACCCCATGCGTGACAGGCATGTATTCTAACCAACTGAACTACCAGACCGTTAAAGATAACCCTTTTAAAGACTAAAATCGGCTGCAAATATAATATTTTATTTCATTATTTATAAAAACAAATCTTTAATTAAGAACTATCCCTTTGAAAAAAGCACATTGAGACCCTTGCAGAACACATAAAAAAGTACGAAAATGAAAGCATTTAGCTTTGCTGACTTGCATTTCGCTTCAAACTGCTTCCTTCTCAAAGCTTCGAAAGGTGGTTACTGAGCCTAGTCGAAGTGCTCAGCTACCGAGAGTTAAATCCTCACAACCCAAAGGTTGCTTCGGCGTTGCATTTTTTTGCTAAAGTGCTTTTTGCAACAGTCTCACATTAACAACTCTGTAAGTCATTGCAAATTAAAGGTCTCAAAATATTTATCGTAAAAATTGTAACCTTTTTTCTTTATATGTCGTATAATAGAGTACGAGACCTTTGAAAAAGTATTGAGACCGTTGCAGAATATATAAAAAAGTATAAAAAAGAAAGCATTTAACTTCAAGCTGCTTCCTTCTCAAAAAATTAAAATCCTTACAACCCAAAGGTTGCTCCGGTATTCAATTTTATCGGGCGTTGCATTTTTTTGTTAGCGTGCTTTTTGCAACGGTCTCGTATTCTAGCAACTGTAAGTCAGCGTAAGCTAAAGATAACTATATATAATAATTGTAGAGAATAAAACAAAAAATATTTTTTAGTATATGAGACAACTTAAAATTAGCAAACAAGTAACCAATCGTGAAACAGCATCTTTAGATAAATATCTGCAGGAAATAGGTAAGGTAGATTTAATAACTGCTGAAGAAGAAGTAGAATTAGCACAACGTATTAGAGCGGGAGATAAAATAGCCTTAGAAAAATTAACCAAAGCTAATTTACGTTTTGTGGTATCCGTTGCCAAGCAATATCAAAATCAAGGGTTAAATTTACCCGACTTAATAAACGAGGGTAATATGGGACTAATAAAAGCTGCCAAACGATTTGATGAGACCCGCGGGTTTAAATTTATCTCTTATGCCGTGTGGTGGATACGTCAGTCTATTTTACAAGCCTTAGCAGAGCAATCGCGTATCGTACGGCTGCCGCTTAACAAAATCGGCTCTATTAACAAAATTAATAAGGCATTTGCCCAATTAGAACAAGAGCATGAGCGTGCTCCTTCTGCAAAAGAAATTGCCGATTTGTTAGAAATGGATGAAGGTAACGTAAAGGAATCGATAAAAAATTCCGGACGGCATGTATCAATGGATGCGCCGTTGGTTGAAGGAGAAGATTCTAATTTATATGATGTCGTACGATCTGGAGAATCTCCAAGCCCCGATAAACTCTTATTAGTAGAATCGCTGCGGGTAGAGATTGAACGTTCATTGAGTACATTAATTCCAAGAGAAGCAGATGTTATCCGATTGTATTTTGGGCTGAGTGGAAATCATCCTATGACGCTGGAAGAAATAGGAGAAACTTTTGACTTAACAAGAGAACGGGTAAGACAAATTAAAGAAAAGGCGATTAGAAGAATGAAGCATACCTCTAGAAGTAAAGTTTTGAAAACTTACCTTGGGAGATAAAATATAATGATGAGACCGTTGCATGTCAACACCAGCTAAAGATCTCACTATTTAACGATATAATTCTAAATTTATATTTTTAACAACTTTTATAATAGTGAGATTGTTGCAAAAAGCACTTTAGCGAAAAAATGCAACGCCGAAGCAACCTTTGGGTTGTGAAGATTTAACTCTCGGTAGCTGAGCACTTCGACTAGGCTCAGTAACCACCTGTCGAAGTTTTGAGAAGGAAGCAGTTTGAAGTTAAATGCTTTCTTTTTTATACTTTTTTATGTGTTCTGCAATGGTCTCAATAGTACTTTTAAGTAAAAAATAAAAATGGTCTGGTTTAGAAGAAGTAAAAAAAATATACAAACTCCGACAAAGGAGAAGAAAGATTTGCCCAAAGGATTATGGTATAAAACACCGAGTGGAAAAATAATTGATACGGATGAATTGGAAGCAAATTTTTACGTAAGTCCGGAAGACGGTTATCACGTTCGAATAGGAAGCCAAAAGTACTTTGAGATTCTTTTTGATGAGAATCAGTTTAAGGAGTTGAATCCGAAATTAGAGAGTAAAGACCCTTTGCGCTTTGAAGATACTAAGCGGTATGTAGATCGATTAAAAGAAGCTAAAAAAAAGACAGAATTAAAAGACGCTATTCGAACCGCTTATGGAAGGGTAAATAATCATGAAATTGTGATTGCATGCATGGATTTTTCATTTATCGGAGGCTCAATGGGGTCGGTAGTAGGTGAAAAAATTACACGCTCTATTGACTTTTGTATTGAAAATAGAATCCCTTTTTTACTTATTTCAAAATCAGGCGGGGCACGGATGATGGAAGCAGCTTATTCATTAATGCAAATGGCAAAAACTTCAATGAAACTGGCTTTACTTTCAGAAGCGAAGATTCCTTATATTTCTCTTTTAACCGACCCTACAACAGGTGGAGTAACCGCCTCTTATGCTATGCTCGGAGATATTAATATTGCAGAACCGGGGGCATTAATCGGTTTTGCCGGACCCCGGGTCATTAAGGAAACTATTGGGAAAGATTTGCCGGAAGGATTTCAAACCTCAGAATTTCTATTAGAGCATGGCTTTTTAGATAAAATCGTTCATAGAAAAGATTTAAAAAGAACGATCAGTAATTTCTTAGAAATTACTTTTTATAAAGAATAATTGAGCCTATTGCAAAAAGCATTCTATCAATACCATGCAATGCCCGAAAAAAATTAAATCCCTGATCAGCCTAATTTTTGTGAGGATTTTAATTTTTTGAGATGGTTATTGAGCATAGTCGAAATAAGGAAGCAGTTTGAAGCGAACTGAACTGCAAGTCAGCGAATCTAAATGCTTTAATGTTTATGATATTTTAATGTATTGTGCAAAGGGATCTCATTTTAAAAAAGAAACTTTATGCTAAAAATAGGTATTTTAGGAGCCGGACATCTTGGTAAAATACACTTGAAATTAGCCGATAAATCAGAGAAGTATCAATCATTAGGCTTTTATGATACGGATGCAACACAGGCAAAAAGAGTAGTAAACGAACTGGGTTATCCTTATTTTTCTTGTATTTCAGAATTAATAAACACGGTTGATGTTTTAGATATAGTAACGCCTACACCCTCGCATTATGAGTATGCAAAGCAAGCGATTATTTCTGGGAAGCACGTTTTTATAGAAAAACCCATTACAGCAACGGTTGAACAGGCAGAAGAGTTAATCAGACTATCAAAAAAATATAAGGTAAAAGGACAAGTAGGGCATGTGGAAAGATTTAATCCGGCTTTTACCGCCGTACGAGAGCAGCTGAATTCTCCCATGTTTATTGAAGCTCATCGATTAGCAGAATTTAATCCTCGCGGAACAGACGTTCCGGTAGTACTGGATTTAATGATTCATGACATCGATATTATTTTAAGTATTGTAAAATCAAAAGTAAAGCGTATTAATGCAAGCGGCGTTTCGGTCATTAGTAAAAGTCCGGACATTGCCAATGCACGTATTGAATTTGAAAATGGCTGCGTTGCTAACCTGACTTCAAGCAGAATTTCACTGAAAAACATGCGTAAATCACGTTTTTTTCAAAAAGATGCTTATATTTCAATAGATTACTTAGAAAAAAAAGTAGAGGTAGTTAGAATGAAAAATGCCCCTAATGAGGTAAGTGATTTCGCTTTTATCCTAGAAAATGCAGATGGAGAAAAGAAGCAAATCTATTTTGAAAATCCTGAAATATCAACTAATAATGCTATTCTTGATGAATTAGAAACTTTTGCTCAAGCTATTGAAAATGATACAGATCCTATTGTAAAACTGAATGACGGAATGAAAGCCTTAAGCATAGCAAAACGTATTATTGAATGTTTCTGATAGCAATGAAAACGAGATCGTTGTAAAAAGCGCCTTATTTTAATAAAAAAAACTCCCAATGATGAAAACACCATCGGGAGAAACCAATTAAAAAATTTTACTATACAAACGCTATTTTATTTGATCAAATTTTATGCCAAAGATAATAAAAAAGATTTGAGACCGTTTCAAAAAGTACTTTAGTAAAAAAATGGAACGGTCTCAAGTTAGTGCGAGCTAAAGGGCTTTGCGATGCGAGCGTTAGGGATAGCCGCGATATCCTTTTTCCTGGGGCAGCCTTTCGCTCCAGGAAAAAGATAAAGCGGATAGCCCGCCCGCTATCAGGAGGGAACGCCCAAAAGAATAAATAAAGGTTATTTATCCGGATTCTTTTATAAAATCCATACGCCCCTTTACTTTTAAGCAGTGATAGGTTTATTTTTTTATTTTACATTTATGCCCGAAAGATTTAAGGATGAAAGTACATTTTATTGCCATAGGAGGAAGTGCCATGCACAATTTAGCTCTGGCATTGCAAAGCAAGGGAGCGGAAGTCAGCGGCTCTGATGATATGATTTTTGAACCTTCAAAATCAAGATTGAAAAACAAGGGACTGCTTCCAGAGGCGCTTGGTTGGTTTCCTGATAAAATAACTACCGAGTTGGATGCGGTTGTTCTGGGCATGCACGCACACAGCAATAATCCAGAACTTCTCAAGGCAAAAAAATTGGGATTAAAAATTTATTCTTATCCCGAATATTTATATGAACAATCAAAGAATAAAACGCGCGTGGTTATCGGAGGGTCGCATGGAAAAACTACGATTACAACAATGGTTCTTCACGTGTTGCAATATCATGAAAAGCCGATTGATTATATGGTAGGTGCACAATTGGAGGGCTTTGACTGCATGGTGAAATTAACTGAAGAAAGTGATTTTATTCTTTTAGAAGGGGATGAGTATTTATCCTCCGTGTTAGATCCGCGCCCTAAATTTCATCTTTATCATCCTAATATTGCTTTGCTGAGTGGAATTGCTTGGGATCATATCAATGTTTTCCCGACTTTTGAAAATTATGTAGAGACATTTAAAATATTTGTAGATTCAATCACCCCCGGCGGGGCGCTGATATACAATGCAGAAGATGATCAGGTTCGGAAAATAGTAGAAAGTACGGAGCATACGATAAAAAAATTCCCGTATAAAACGCCTTCACACCATATTGAAAAGGGCATAACATTTTTGGATACAGAGGAAGGGCGGGTACCATTAGAAATTTTCGGCGGACATAATTTATCAAATCTGGAAGGTGCTCGATTCATTAGTCATCAAATGGGCATAAATGATGAAATGTTTTATGAAGCGATTCAAAGTTTTAAGGGGGCTTCAAAGCGATTAGAGATCGTTGTAAAAAAAGAGGATTATATGGTTTTTAAAGATTTTGCTCATTCTCCTTCAAAAGTAAAAGCTGCCATTCGGTCGGTAAAAAAGCAATTTGCACAGCGAAAACTTATCGCTTGTTTGGAGTTGCATACTTACAGCAGCTTAGATGCTCGTTTTATGTGCTTTTATCAAAATACTTTAGATGATGCAGATGATCCTATTATTTTCTATGATGAAATGGCATTAAAAATAAAAAGGATAAATCCATTGTCAAAAGAGGGTATTAAAATGGCTTTTCAGGATGAGCGATTGAAAATATTTACTACGACGGAGGAGTTAAAAAATTATTTAACCTCTATCAAAAAGGAAAATACTACTTTTTTAATGATGAGTTCGGGAAATTTTGGCGGATTGGATTTGGGTATTTTGAAATGAATTATGGTTTTGGATTAAACTCACATTAATCAGTTTTTTCACTATTCCTAAATCAGTTAATTTATCATAATTTGACGCGTAAATTGCTTTGTTTTCAATATTATAGAGAATTAAAAGTGGAAGTCTATATTGATATTTTTTATATCCGGGTAATATCTTTTTGAGAAATTCTTGTTGTATTTGCTGATTACCTTTATTATTCAATGGATTAAACAACGGTCTATTGAACGAGTTGTTATTTTTAAAAAATGTTCTTACTCTTTTTAATTCTTTTTCTCTTTTTTCTGATATTATAATATAAAAATCTAAATACTCTTTATGCTCGTTGGCTATTTTTAATATCCCGGGTAACATTACCCGGCAAGGATGACATGATATATCAAAAGTATAAACCAATTTTAGTTTTTTATCTTTTTGATGAATGAGATAATTAAAATCACGGTCGTTAAACGAATAAATCGTATTGGCTTTAAGTGAGCTATAATTTTTGTATATCGTCGTATCTAATTTTGTTACTATAGATTCTTGACCCCATAAAAAAAAGGTATTAAGAAATAAGAAAAATGAAAATAAAACGTTCATAATTCTTCAATTTATCTTTTACTTAAATATGCACTTATTAACTTATCTACTACTACATCTTCCATTAGCTCATTATAAGTTGATGCGTATATTACTTTATTTTCCGTATTATAAAGTATGGCAAGGGATAAGCCGTATTCCTTATGTTCAGGAACTATAGCTTGCACAAAAGCGCTATATTTCTTTCGTAAATTTTTATAATATTTACCAGATACATTATTAGATATATTAAATGCAGGGCGGGCAAATAATTTTTCATTTGTATAAAATAATCGGAGGCGATTTAATTCCTTTTCATTATTCTCCATAGTAACCAGATAAAATTGCAGATCATTTCTATATTTATTGGCAACTTGTAATATCTTAGGGAACATTTTTTTGCATGGTACGCACCATAGGGCAAAGGTATAAACCAATTTTAGTTTTTTACCCTCTTTGTGAGCAAGATAATTAAAATCACGGTCGTTAAACGAATACATCGTATTGGCTTTAAGGGAATTATAATCCCTATATATTGTGGTATCCAATTTTGTTACCACAGATTCCTGCCCAAAGAATAAAAAGGATTGAATAAAAAAGAATAATAAAAATAAGTATTTCATAATATTTAATTACAAGAACTTTTGAAAAATATAGAACTAAAAGTCAGCTAAAGCGTTCAGCTACTTATTTTAAAAGGTTTTCTTACTTTTTATTGCCTCCACTATTGTTATTTGAATATATATCAACGAATGGTATTATCAGTATCAAAATGTATGAGATAATTTTTTGAAAGTATTCTGATAGAGTTAGCTCATGTCGTAACATTCGATAACTGAAATAAATTATCATGATTAAACACATGATGATAACTATTCTTTTTGCCCATTTTACCCACATGCTCTAACTAATTGATAAATAGAATACTTTTTACCTCTTTGTGAATTGACTCTAACTCCCTTTCAGATAGACCATTTTGGATGTATGATGAGCTAAAGTCATCATTTTCACTACAATTCCAAAAAGTTCCAAAGAGCAATAAAGCAACTAACCAACTCAGTTTACTAATCTTTTTAATTTCGCATAAATAATTTTTATAAAATTATAAAAACAAAGGTAAAGTAGAGTAAAGTAATATGCAAATATTTTTTATTTAAAACCAATTATTTATTTAAATTAAATGATTAAAAATATGATATACAATATATTAATTTATATAAAAAACTTTGATAAATTAGCTATTAAGCAGTTAATTTTTTTCGGGCGTTACCTTTCGAAAGGTGGTTACTGAGCCTAGTCGAAGTGCTCAGTACAAGCATTTTTTTGTTAGCTTGTATTTCGACAAGCTCAATACAAGCGCTTTTTGCAACGGTTTCAAAATATAAATACAAAAGTTAGAGTTTTTAAACTTCTAAATTTGATGACTTTTAACTCAATTCTATATTTTTTCAAAGAGATTAAATAGCAAAAATTTCTTCTACCTTTTCACATCGGTAAATAAAAATTTTCTTTACTCTTTTCTGCACGCTCTTACCGGCAATTAACCGGCCTAATAAACCCATGGGTAATTTATAGGTTACAATGTCACACATTTCTACTTTATGGTCGTTTAGTGCGGTAAAACGATGCTCGTGATGCCATATTCTATAAGGTCCGCAGCGCTGCTCATCCACAAAAAAAGATTTAGGCTTTACATGAGTGATTTCTGTAACCCATGAGCATACGATACGAGGTAAAACTTCTATTTGATAGGAAATAATCTGACCCGGATACATTTCCTTATCAACTTCACAGGTAATTTTAAAACTCATACCTTGTGGAGTAAGATGATTTAGATTTTCAGGCTTAGAAAAGTATTGCCAGACTTCTTCTATACCCGCATGTATAATCTGTTTTGATTTTAATTGGTAAATACCTGATTGATAAATAATTTTAATCATTTGATTTCATTTTAAAATTAAAAATTTTTGCATAAAGCATTTTATCATCAGAATGAGACAAAAATATAATTTGAGACCGCTTGGTTGCGAGGATTTAACTCTCAGTAGCTGAGCACTTCGACTAGGCTCAGTAACCACCTGTCTAAGCTTTGAGAAAGAAGCAGTTTGAAGCGAGATGCTTTCTTTTTCATATTTTTATGTACTCTGCAACGGTCTCAATTTTTACTTCGTAAAAGCTCCCGTATATTCTTCAATATAAAAGTTCGATTTCTTTCATGTCAAAACTTTGAAGCCCCTCATCTTCAATTTCTACAAGCAGCTTACCTTTTTCGCTTCTTCTGATAATACCATTTTTTAGTTGATTTTTGATTCTAAAAACACTTATTTTATCTTTTCTGTAAAGATATGTATTAAAATAATCGTTTATAACATTAAATTTTTTCTCTTTAAATAACCGATATTCCTCTTGAATATTTCTTATGATAGTATAGTAAATAGTCAATAACTCAACCTCTTTTCCTATTTCTTTTTTTAGCGAGGTAGCTTTTGGAAGGTTCTCAAAATCAGTTTGATTAACATTTAAGCCAACTCCTGTAACAGAGATACTTACCTGTTTGCCCAATAAGCGATTTTCAATTAAAATACCGGCTGCTTTTTTATGATTTATAATCAAATCGTTAGGCCATTTTATTTCACAGGAAATCAAACGATAAATGCTTTTATGTATTGCATTAGCTACTGCTTTATTCAAATGAAAAATGTTTTCAATTTTACATTTTGGATGAATGAGAATACTAAAAATAAGGTTACATCCTTTTTTAGATAACCACTTACCTTTTCCGTAGCCCTTTCCCAAAGTTTGATTCCCGGCAGTAACTATTGTCCATTCCTTTAATGAGGAAACTTGTCTCCATAAAAAAGAATTGGTAGAATCGACCGATTCTAAATTTATTTCTGTAATTGGGAACAGCACGCCCATTTCTAATTAAAAAATTAATAAAATATAAGCAAAAATATATATTTTCCGTACTTTTGTGAATCAAAGAGATTTTTACTAAATTGCTTTAGCAACCGAACTAAAAACAAGTATCAGCTAAAGTCAGCTAAGCTAAAGGGCTTTCAAATATAAATAAAAGCTAAAAAAATTAATGAATAAAAATACAAATGACGAGTTGTTGCGTGTAATGATAGAAGGAATTGAGGAGGTAAAAGGTGAAAATGTTACTTTGTTAGATCTTAGAGGAATTGAGACTTCCGTATGTGATTATTTCCTTATAGCCGATGCAAACTCGAATACGCAAGTGCTTGCCATAGCCCGTTCGATAGAAAGGAAAACAGGAAAAGAATTAAAAGAAAAACCTTGGCATATTGAGGGGCGGGAACAAGCCGAGTGGATCTTGATGGATTATGTCTCCATAGTAACTCATATCTTTCAAAAGTCCATCAGAACACATTATGATATAGAGGGGCTATGGGGCGATGCTAAAACCATAAAAGCTTCATCTTAAGGTTATAAATTTAAATAAAATATGAAAAATAACATAAATAGAAAAGGTAAAGTAGGTAATACATCCAATGTAATGTGGATTGTTTATACGCTTGTAACCCTAGGGATTTTTGGCATAATGTTTTACGGTTCATCTTCCTCAAAAGAAATTTCGATTTCTAAATTAATTACACTTGTGCAAAGTGGAGGGGTGAAAATGATAAAAGTAAACAAACCCGGCGGGCCGGCTAAAGTATATCTTACAAAAGAGGCACGGGAAAAGTATGGTCAAAAAGAAAATAATTCTTTCTCCTTGCTGGGAGGAGAAATTAATTCGTACAGTTATACCTATGAATTTGGAACGCTGGAAAATTTTGAAAAAGAAATGCTGCCCTTTGAGAAGCAAAAGCTGGTAGAAGTTAAGTACGAATCAGAAAGCGTTTTTACCTCTATAATATTCAATATATTACCATTTATATTAGTTTTTGCACTAATGTATTTTTTTCTTTTTCGCCGCATAGGATCGGGAGGGACAGGTGCTCCGGGCGGTCATATTTTTAGCATTGGAAAATCCAGAGCGCAGCTTTTCGATGAGAAAAGTAATATGAAAATAACGTTTAAAGATGTTGCCGGATTAGAAGGGGCTAAGGAAGAAGTACAGGAAATTGTAGATTTTTTAAAGTCTCCTGAAAAATATACTAAATTGGGAGGAAAAATTCCTAAGGGGGCGTTGCTTGTAGGACCTCCCGGAACCGGGAAAACATTATTGGCAAAGGCGGTAGCAGGCGAGGCAAGTGTTCCATTTTTTAGCCTTTCAGGATCTGATTTTGTTGAAATGTTTGTAGGAGTAGGTGCTTCTCGAGTGCGTGATTTATTTAAAGATGCCAAAGCAAAATCTCCTTCTATTATTTTTATTGATGAAATAGACGCTATTGGTCGCTCAAGAGGAAAATCAAATATAACCGGGGGGAATGATGAGAGAGAAAATACATTAAATCAACTTCTTACAGAAATGGATGGTTTTGGAACAGAAACCAATGTAATTGTAATGGCAGCGACTAACCGTGCCGATGTTTTAGATAAGGCATTGATGCGCGCCGGACGTTTCGACCGACGAATTTATGTAGATTTACCCGATTTAAATGAACGATATCAAATTTTCAAAGTACACCTTAGAACGTTAAAATTAGAGGATAATATTGATGTTAAATTTTTAGCTAAACAAACGCCGGGATTTAGTGGAGCTGACATAGCGAATGTATGTAATGAAGCAGCTTTGGTAGCTGCCAGAAAATCAAAGGAAGCCGTGGGGAAACAAGATTTTCTCGATGCAGTCGATCGAATCATCGGAGGTCTAGAAAAGAAAAATAAAATTATCAAGCCGCATGAAAAGAAACGTATAGCTTTTCATGAAGCAGGTCATGCTACTACAAGTTGGTTGTTAGAGCATGCAGCACCTTTGGTTAAAGTAACTATTGTGCCTCGGGGGCAAAGCCTGGGGGCGGCCTGGTATTTACCCGAAGAACGTCAGATAACGACGACAGAACAAATTCTTGATGAGATGTGCACAGCACTCGGCGGTCGAGCTGCAGAACAGGTTATTTTTAGAAATATATCTACCGGCGCCCTGAGTGATCTAGAAAAGGTAACTAAACAGGCACAGGCAATGGTAGCCATATATGGTCTTGATGAGAAAATAGGCAATCGCTCTTATTATGATTCGTCAGGACAACAAACAGGATTTACGAAACCTTACAGTGAAGAAACTGCCCAAGTAATTGATAAGCAGGTGTCAGAAATAATTGAAAAACAGTATCATAGGGCGATTGATATTTTAGAAAAAAATCAAGATAAACTAACTGAGTTGGCGAATGTGTTATTAGATAAAGAAGTAATTTTTAGGGATGATTTGTTGAAAATATTTGGAGATCGTCCTTTTGCTGAGGAAGAAATTATAGAGGAACTAAATGCAAGTGTTGCACAAAAAGAAGAAGATAAAAAATAACTCTTAATTTTTAGAATTACGCTGTTTTAATTGAACCGCATTTAGTTATAGCTAAAAGATCTCATATAATGAGACCGTTGCAAAAAGCACTTTAGCAAAAAAATGCAACGCTCAATAAAAATTAAACACCGGAGCAACCTTTTGGGTGTGGAGGATTTTAATTTTTTGAGAAGGAAGCAGTTTGAAGCTAAATACTTTCTTTTTCATACTTTTCTATATGTTCTGTAACGGTTTCATAATTAAATTTATAAGACAATAATTAATAGAATGATTTGAAAACATTTTTTAATAAAATATTAAAAAAGCCTAAAACGGAAAATACATCTTCAAGAAAAAGTAATTTTTCTACCCAAAGGAAGACGGTAAATAAAAAAGTAGTTGAGGAAGATGATGAGATTCGTTTTATTCGATTGTATAATGAATCCGGAGGGAAATTTTTATATTCTGACAGTCAAAATGAATTATTAAATTTTTTAAAAGAAATAGCTAAAGAGAATGATTTTTATACATTCTGGTGCATCCACCCTAAGCTACAATATTATCTTGAGCAATTGAATATACGATATAAAACAGTACCTGCTCGGAATAATCAGATTAATTTAATAAATTGTGAATATTTAATTTCTTTTAACGGCAGTGTAATGATTTCTTCTAATCAGACAGACAGCCGAAAGTTGAATGAGTTATCTAGTACTTTTGTGGTTATTGCTTATACTGACCAAATAGTTAAAAATATCAGTGAAGGGTTAAGTAAAATTAAATCGTTAAGCAAAAAAAATATTCCAACGAATATTACAACTATAAAAGGATTGAAGAATAACGGGCAGGTGAATTCGTCAGATGACAGAAATATTTATTTACTTTTAATCGAAAGAACAACATGTTAATAAGAATTCTATCCGGCATTTTGTATGTAATTGTGCTAAGTTTTAGCGTATGGTTTGGGCAAAAAAGTTTTAGTGTTTTACTATTTATTTTCTGCGTGCTTTGCTTGTATGAATATGCACAAATTACCCGATTAAACTTTAATCTTACAGCCGGGCTTATTTTACTCTCTTTAATTATGCTGACAACTCATTCGAAAATACGCTTTATTTCAATAGATACAATCGTGGGGTTTATAAAAATTCCTTACTTGATTTTACTAGCAAGTATTATACTAGCAACTTTTAGCCGGGAAAAAATAATTAAACCCATCGGAACACTTCTTTTTGGAGTAATTTATATTACCATTCCTTTTTATCTATCGTTAGAATTTATTAACGATAGAGATAATTTTATATGGATTTTCATTCTTCTCATGGTTAATGATTCTTTTGCATACATAATAGGGAAAAAGTGGGGAAAACGAAAATTAATGCCTGAAATATCTCCTAACAAAACCATAGAAGGCTTGCTTGGAGGAATATTTTTTTCTTTACTCTTAGGTATAATATTACAATATACCCTTCCCCAACTATCGTTTAATTGGATTTTTATTGCACTATTATCCGGTATATTAGGCTCAATGGGTGATTTAGTCGAATCTAAACTAAAGCGGGAAACCCAGAGAAAAAACACTGGAAATTTAATTCCGGGACATGGAGGTTTTTTAGACCGATTAGATAGTTTTATATTTGCTATCCCCTTTGTTTACCTGTATATATATAGCTAGTATTGCTTAAAAACACAGGAAGAACTTAAAAAATGTATATGTTTCATAAAGAAGGAAAAAAAATTATAGCAACTGCAACGATTATACTTATAATAGGCACTTTATTCATTTACCTGTACATCCCTTTAGTCTATCGCGTAATACTAATACTACTACTGTTTGGATCATATTTTTTTATACTTTACTTTTTTAGAAACCCCAGGCGCTGCACGCTTTCAAAAAAAGGTGATATCATAGCTCCTGTAGATGGTAAAATAGTCGCGATAAAAGAAACTTTAGAATCTGAACATTTAAAAGAGAATAGAATTCAGATTTCTATTTTTATGTCCCCGCTTAATGTACACGTATGTCGTTATCCGTTAAGAGGTACGGTAGTCTATACAAAATATCATCCAGGAAAATTTTTAGTTGCCTGGCACCCAAAATCATCTATTTTGAATGAAAGAACAACTGTAGTAGTTAAACAAGATAAAATAAAAGTACTTTTTAGACAAATCGCAGGAATTGTTGCCAGAAGAATTGTTTTGTACGCAAAAAAAGGGCAGGAAGTTGAAACTGGAGAAGAATTTGGATTCATAAAATTTGGCTCTCGTGTAGATATTTTTTTACCTTTGAATACAGAAATAAAAGCAGAGTTAAACCAAAAAGTAAATGGAGGGATAACGCGTATTGCTAAGTTAAGGAGTTAGATACAAATGTAAAATATTAACATAAAAAACATTAAGATGAAAAAGATGATTTTATTATTGAGTGCATTAGTCATTACCTCATGTTCAAAAAACAGGTCAACTACAGGAAATCCCGGAGCTATTCCCGGAAATAGTGATAAAAAAATATATGAAACCTCTGGTACGCATGAGGAGGAACATTCAAAAGAAAACCATTCGGCAACAAAATTTCATTATGATAAAACGAAAACCAAACTGGTATTTACTGCATATAAATTCCCGGGAAAAGATAAAATGGGAGTAAACGGGACATTTAAAGTTATTAATGTAATAGGAGCAAAAGATAGTGAAAAAGCAGAGGAAGTTCTTGCCAATGCAAGTTTTGACATCCCGATAGCCAACTTATCAACAAACGACGTTGGAAGAGACACAAAAATAAAAAACTTTTTCTTTAATAAAATGACCAATACCAGCAGCATAAAAGGTAAATTTGGTGAATTTAAAGGTGGAAAAGTACCTATAATACTGACTTTAAATGGAAAGGCAGCGACTAAAGAATTTCAATATCAAACGGCAGATCATAAAATAAATCTAATAGGTAAAATAGATATTATAAAAGATTTTGACGCCTCTGTAGCACTAAAGTCTATTAATACAGTTTGTAAAGCCTTGCATGCAGGTAAAACCTGGCCTGATGTTGATTTAAAAGCAGAAATTAACTTTGTCAAAAAATAATAATTTTTGAAGTTAAATGCTTTACTATCTATACTTTTTTATATTTTGCAAAGGTTTAGAAGCTATAATATATAAGTTGTAGACTAAAATATTCTTTTTGAAAATTTTATATTCTTTTTAAAAAGTAATTGAATTATAATAAGATAACAATTGCTTTTAGCATTCTTTTAATTTGAACTGAAAAAAGTGGCATTAGTTTTGTAGGCGTATAATTAAAAATCGAAATGAAAATAAAATTATGGGGGATTATTTTTACCTTAGTCTTCTTTCTATTCATCGGCGGTGGAATGTTGGCTAAAAACGATAAAGGAAGTTTTCATGTTACTACAACAAAAATAGATTATAATTCTACCGCTAAAAAAATTAATATATCAATGAAGTTTTTTACTGAAGATATAGAAAAGGTCATCTCAAAAGACACATCTGACTCATCATTTAAAAACGCATTGGAATTTTATGTGAAGAGTAAATTTAAAGTAAAGGTAAATGGATCTCCGAAATATTTACAGTTGATGGGGGTTAATACTTCTCAGAAAACCACATGGGGATACTTTGAAATTCCTAATGTTTTATCCTTAGAAAGTATTGAAGTGAGAAACGAAATGCTGTTAAATTTTTCAGATCAACGAAATATTATGAACTTTTCAGCTAATGGTCAACGAAAATCAATCGTAGCGAACAATCATAAGCCAACTGTAAAAGTTATTTTTAATTGATTATAAATTAATAAATGTACTAAATAAATTCAAAAAATACTTATTATGATGAAAAAATTATTTTTATTATCCTCTACAATTATATTGCTAATCTCATGCAGTGTAACAAAAGAGAATAAAGTCTATCAAAAAGCCATCAATGGACGATGGGTGATTGATGAAGTTACCTATGAAGGTCCAAAGGGAAAATACAATATTGAAAATGCTTTAGGGGAAAGTAAACCTGAATGCTTTATAGGAAGTATATGGAATTTAATTCAAAATAACAGTTCAGGTAATTATACGTTGACCGGAGGCGCAGGGTGTAATTCCGGAACAAAAATGATTAATTGGTCTGTTTATCAGCCGTCTAATGGTATCAGTTACTTTCAATTTAAAGTAATTCGTTATGGAAATAAAGCTAAAGATATTCTGAGTGGCTATCGCTTAGGGATAGATAGAGTGTCACAAGGTGAAATGGATTTGCGGTCTTCTAATAAAATTGAAGGTGAAAATCAGACCTACGATATTATTTATCATTTTAAACGGAGTAATCAATAAAAAAAGTAATCAATAAAAAAAGTTAATAAAATAACACAAGTATGAAAAATATAAAAACGAGGGCAGGCGCCCTAGCCATTGTTGGAATGCTTGCTTTTAACGCTTGCTCAACACTTCAAAATGCAAACAAAACCCAGAAAGGTGCAGGTATAGGAGCTGTGGGAGGAGCTGTATTAGGTGGTATTATAGGAAATCAAATTGGACATGGTAATTCAAAACTAGGTGCAGTAATAGGTGGAGTAATTGGAGGAGTTGCCGGAGGAGTTATCGGAAATAAAATGGACCGGCAGGCAGAAAGAATTGAAAATGAAGTACCAGGAGCTAAAGTAGAACGCGTAAATGATGGGGAAGCTATCGCGGTAACTTTTGATGGGCAAAGCGGTGGTGTAACTTTTGCCACAGCAAAATATACAGTTACCCCTGAATCCAAAGTAACTTTAGGTAAATTAATTCAGGTATTCAAATCTTATCCTGATACTAATTTACTCATCAACGGCCATACAGACAATGTAGGAAAAGATACAGATAATATGATTTTATCAAAGAAACGGGCGCAATCCGTACAAAATTATATTATTTCTCAGGGAATAGACCCGGGTCGAATTACTACAAAGTGGTATGGTGAAAGTAAACCGAAAGAATCCAATGATAATGCAGAAGGACGGGCAATTAACCGAAGAGTAGAAGTATTTATTACTGCCAATCAGAAAATGATTGACGAAGCCAGACAAGAGGCTCAAAATAAGTAAATTTTAACTCTGTTATAATAAAAAGGTTTAATCCTTTGTGAAGATAATTTTTCACAAAGGAGACCGTTGCAAAAAGCACCCTATCAACTTAAAAAATAGCTATAAGTATAGCAATAAATAATACCGAGACCGTTGCAAAAAGTACTTTAGCAAAAAAATGCAACGCCCGATAAAAATTAAATACCGGAGCAACCTTGTGGTTGTGAGGATTTAACTCTCGGTAGCTGAGTTTGTCGAAGTTTTGAGAAGGAAGCCGTTTGAAACTAAATGCTTTCTTTTTCATACTTTTTTATGTGTTCTGCAACGGTCTCAATACCTTAGTTCTTTCATAGGATAAATTAAAAAACGAAAAAATGATAAAAGGAAACGAATTATATCCAATTTTTTTAAAAGTCTCAAAACTTCAATTATTAATTGTAGGAGGTGGAGCAGTAGGATATGAAAAGTTGTTTTTCCTTTTAAAATCAAGCCCGAATGCTTGTGTAAGTATTGTATCTAAAACCTTTGGAGAAGAACTAACAGAATTAGCAAAACAGAAGCCTCATATTAGATTAATAAAAGATGCGTATCATCAAAAATATCTAAAGAATAAGCATTTAGTTATCGGTGTAACGGATAAAGAAGAGATTAATAAGCAAATTTACGAGGAAGCCAAAGCGCAAAATATTTTGGTAAATATAGCCGACACTCCTCATCTATGCGATTTCTACTTAGGTGGAATTGTAACGAAAGGGAATATAAAAATTGCAGTCTCAACTAACGGAAAATCTCCAACCTTAGCCAAACGGTTACGACAATTTTTTGAACAAATTATACCTGAAAACATGAATGAATTAGCAGAAAACCTTAACAGTTACCGTAAAACCCTCAAAGGCGATTTTGAGCACAAAGTACGAGAGATGAATAAAATAACCCAACGGTTTATGGCTTGAGTACTTATGTTTACCTTTGCAAGCGTTATTAATTTTAAGATATCTTTAGCTTTTACTGACTTGCATTTCAGTTGCTAAAGTACTTTTTGCAAAGGTCATGTCTTTAAATAAAACAAAAAAACATAGACCTACAAAAATGATAAAAACAGATATTTTAATTATCGGTGCAGGCCCGGTGGGAATGTTTGCCGTATTTGAAGCCGGATTGCTAAAACTAAGATGTCATTTAATCGATGCGCTGGCAGAACCCGGAGGACAATGCACCGAAATTTATCCTAAGAAACCCATTTATGATATTCCGGCTTATCCGGAAATTCTTGCAGGGGATTTAGTTGATAAACTCGCCGAACAAATCAAGCCTTTTCAACCAGGATATACTTTGGGCGAACGTGCAGAAACCATCGATAAATTGGAAGACGGCACATTTAAGGTAAGGACGGATAAAGGAACAGAGCACTTTGCAACTGTGGTAGTTATCGCTGGTGGATTGGGGTCATTTGAACCAAGGAAACCGCCTATTCCCAATCTAATAAATTTTGAAGACAAGGGCGTGGAATATATCATTAAAGATCCTGAAAAATATCGAAACAAAAGAGTAGTTATCTCCGGCGGTGGTGATTCGGCGCTGGATTGGTCGGTTTATTTATCAGAGGTGGCAAGAGAGGTCTCGTTAATCCACAGAAGAAATGAGTTTAGGGGAGCTTTAGATTCGGTTGAAAAAGTAGCCGAATTAGCTAAGGCAGGAAAAATTAAACTAATCACCGAAGCAGAGGTAAAAGAAATTCACGGAAAAGAAAAAACAGAATCAGTATTAGTCCGACACAAAAAAGAAGGAGAGATAATAATCGAAACCGATTATTTTATTCCTTTGTTCGGATTGGCACCCAAATTAGGGCCTATTGCCAACTGGGGGTTGGAGATTGAGAAAAATGCCATTAAAGTAAACAACACAAAGGATTATCAAACAAATATTCCGGGAATTTTTGCCATTGGAGACGTAAATACCTATCCCGGAAAATTAAAACTTATTCTATGTGGTTTTCACGAAGCTGCCATAATGATGCAATATGCCCATGCGATTATTCACCCTGAAAAACGTTTTGTTATGAAATATACGACCGTTAATGGAATAGAAGGTTTTGACGGGGAGGTAAAACAAGCAAAGAAAGCGGTTACAAAAGCCATTGACTAATAGGCGTATGGGTTTTATAAAAGAATCCGGATAAATAACCTTTATTTATTCTTTTGGGCGTTCCCGCCTAATGGCTGGCGGGCTATCCGCTTTATCTTTTTCCTGGGGCTAAAGGCTGCCCCAGGAAAAAGGATATCGCTGCTATCCCTAACGCTCGCCCTGCAAAGCCCTTTATATCGCGCTAACTTGAGACCGTTGCATTTTTTTGCTAAAGTGCTTTTTGCAACGGTCTCTTAACTTTAAGATATAAGCTCCTGAAAGGGAAAAGGTAGATAAAAAAGAATTTAAAGACGATAATGAAGGTAAAAGATTAAAATATTAAAAATCATATCAATCTTATAAAAAAAATATTACCCTGCTTATGCTAAATGCCTTATTAATATACTTTATATTAGCAGAAATTTTTAATTTATAAAAAATTTAATTTTTGAGTTATATTTAATTGGCATTTAATTTGTGATTGATACAAAGGATTTATATTTTTTTGCAACGATAATATTAGATATAAGATAATGAAATGTGCAAGAAACTCATGATTTATACACGTGTTGTTGTTATTGGTGGTGGATTTGGTGGAATCAATTGTGTTCAAACGCTAAAAAAAGCCGACTTAAATGTTCTCCTTATCGATAGGAAGAATCATCATCTCTTTCAACCTCTCCTCTATCAAGTAGCCAGTTGTGCTCTTTCTCCTGCAGATATTGCAACGCCTCTGCGAGAAATCTTTGCTAATCAAAAGAATGCGACTGTAATTATGGGGACGGTTGAATCTATTGATAAGAAAAACCAAGAAATCATTTTGGTCAATAGAGATATTATTTCTTACGACTATCTTGTTGTTGCAGCAGGAGCCCGTCATTCTTACTTTGGAAATGACCACTGGGAACCCTTAGCTCATGGCCTTAAAACCATTACCGATGCTTTAAAAATTCGAGAACGGATTCTCATTTCCTTTGAAAAAGCAGAAAGAATGGATAGCATACATGAAGCAGAAAAATACTTAAATTTTGTCATTATCGGCGGTGGACCAACAGGAGTTGAAATGGCGGGTGCCATTGCAGAAATCGCGCACCAAACGATATTTAAGAATTTTCGGCGGATCAATCCTGAAAAATCTAAAATCTATCTTTTAGAAGGACATCTTCGCGTTCTTCCTCTCTTTCCTGAAAAACTTTCGGCAAGAGCAAAAAAGGACTTAGAGAAGATAGGAGTCAGGGTTCTCACCGGAGAACTCGTGACCAATATTACAGAAGAAGGAGTTCAATTTGGAGATAACTTTATTGTTGCACGGAATGTGATTTGGGCAGCTGGAAATAAAGCCTCTTCTCTATTAAAAACCCTCGATGTTCCCCTTGATCGTCAAGGACGAGCCAGGGTTGAGCTTGATATGTCTATTCCAGAACATCCTGAAATTTTCGTTATTGGGGATGCCGCTTGTGTCATTGAAAAAGATGGAAAGCCCCTTCCCGCAGTTGCGCCGACAGCTATACAACAAGGACGTTATGTCGGTAAGATTATCCGAAGGCAAGTTCCTAAAAAAAAGAGACCCCCATTTAAGTATTTTGATAAAGGAGGAGTTGCCACCATTGGGAAAAATAAAGCCGTTGGCTTTTTCCGCGGCATGCACTTTGAGGGAATCTTTGCTTGGCTTATTTGGGGATTTATCCACATCTTTTATCTCGTCAGTTACCGCAGTAAATTTGCCGTCATGCTCAATTGGGTTTTCCATTACATAAAAAGTATTCGGGGAGCACGTCTTATCCATAAAGATATTGACGACGAACTTCCAAAACAGTGAAGTAAAAGGTCTTTGAGTTTTGGGAAACTTGTTACCTACAAGCAAATAAAGATCATTGCAAAAAGCACTTTAGCAACTGAAAGTCAGCGCTAGCTAAAGGTCTTGATCTATAAAAAATTTTACCTAAACCATACTTTGTAAGGAATACGGCTGAAAATAAATATTAAGCCCAATAGAAAAAAAATGGGAATTCTTATTCTAAAATAAGTAGCTCTTTTTAATTGGGCATTGCCTATGGTAATTAAAATAATTGCTATAATCATCATCACAGGGTGCTCAACCGCATAGAATCGATGCGCTGATATTCTCATAGTGCTGCTACCTATAATTACCATAGGCGAGATAAAATATAAAATAATGCCAAATAACAACTGTAAGTGAACGGTGATAACGGTGAAAAAACTAATTTTCCGGATGGTTTTATCTACCCTTGCCTTTTGAAAGTATTTAATAAATGTAATAAATGTAATTATAAATACCATTAGTAGTGCTAAATAAGCCCATTGACTGTGAATTTCCTTTAAAATAGAATAAAACTTTTGAAGCATATCATTAGATTTTGAAATAAAGCATAAAATATTCGGTTAATGCCCGTTTGCATGCCCTTGTGTATTTTCAGACTTTGTATCCTTTGAATCATTAAGCATACTTTCGTCTTTTTTAAGCAATTTTGTACGATTCTTTTTTAAAAATTCGTCGGGGTTAATTCGTGAATTATATATCCGTTGCGTTAAAATCAAGGTAGAAGTTGTATCTTTTTCCACAATACGCAACTTAAAAGGAATAATTAAGCCCTCATATTTTGAATAGTCATCATAATAAATGGTTTTTACAGGCGTGTAAGGTTCTTTGCAAAACTCCTGCCTCACTAAAAGATTTGACCCGCGATCATAATATTCATACACAATATAATCGCCCATCCGGATGCTAATCTTATATAATTGTTTATCCTTGTATTTTTTACTTTTTTTAATTACTAAGCCTTCTGCCTTTACTTTTTCTATCGGATAAAACTGTTGGGGAATAATTGACGCCTCAAGAATCGCTTCGGTATTTTGTTTTTTCGTATAATCGAATAGGGTTCCTTGTCTGTCTATCCATCCTCTTTCTCCATCAAATGCATTATAAGAAATAAGTTTATCCTCTACCCATATTTTTTTTATCTTTTTGTAAGGGAGGGCATTTAAAACTTCAATCTTTACCTTTAAGGTATCCTCATTCATAATCAATTTATAAACCGATCGAGTATTTTTAATAGAATCAAGTAATTGCTTTTTTCCTATAGTTGTTAGATAATTGTCAATAACCTCTTTTCCAGAGATGGGTAAATCTCTATAAACAAAAGGGTTGTTTATTTTTTCTTCTTTTTCATTCAGATAGGTAATAGATTCCTGGTTAAAACTATTATAAATCGATTGTGGGGCGCCGGAAACGACTATTCCGAAATCACTAAAATTCAACGCATTATTTTGGGCAAAAGTTTTTAACTTTGAAAGTAAGGGCATTCCATCAGCCTGGTCAGTTTTCTGGAAAATTTGAATTTCAGAAAAATCATCAAATGAATGGAAAACAATATTTTTATCTCCAAAAGTTTTAATTAAATGCTCTTTTATTGAGATACCCAATTTTCTATTTTGATGGTATATAGCATACATTTCAATTCCCTTTTGTAAAGGAAAAAAGGGTTTATAAATAAAAAAGGGTTTAGATGTAGCTATCTTTTCACACTTAGCAGTAAACTCTTTTAAATCCCATTGCCTAAAAAGGTTTTCCAGCTGTTTACGAACAGTAGAAGGAGTGATTCTTCTATTAAAATGACCACTTATCTTTAGACGGATATTGTTAATTCCTATAGCATTTTTATATTCATCAGAGATTTGCTTTATTTTTTTTGAAGTGATATTCCGGCTTAATAAAGGATAAGAATAATCAGGATACATTTTATGAATAGCAAACGATTTTATTCCGTTATCTTTTATCTTGTGCATTTCATAGAAACTCCTTAATTCTGATAAGTAAACTTTAGACGAATTTATATTAAATCCCTGTATAATATCCCTAAAATTAAGTAATGTAATATCTATGTCTTCATTCGTTTTATAAATTATTTTGTTGGGTAAAAAACGAACAATACGATTCTCATAAGAGTTTCTTTCAGAATAATCTTTCAAAACTTTATTCAAAGCCGTTTGGGTAACTATATCCTGAAAACAGGATGGTGGTTTGTTTATAAATAAAACAATTTCTGTTTTATTTTCGTTCTTTTTTATAAGAGTTACCTCAACATCATTCGATAATGTGATTTTTTTCCCTTGAGCATTGCCAATTGAAAAGTAAAATACTAACGTAAAAAATATTATTAATTTATTCATACAACAAAATTAAATAAATATTCTACTTAGTACAAAATATTGGATAATATTTTTTTATTATAATTTTTATTTATCAAATATATTTTAATTATTTTTGGACCTTTGCAGAAAGCATCTTAGCAATAAAATGCAACGCTCGAAGAAAATTAACTGCAAGTCAGCAAAGCTAAATACCGGAGCAACCTAATGGTTGTGAGGATTTTAATTTTTTGAGAAGGAAGCAGTTTGAAGTTAGATGCTTTCGGGTTCATATTTTTTTATTTATTTTGCAACTGTAAGTCAGCAAATCTAAAGTTCTCAAAATAAAAAATGAAAAGTACAAAATAAAGTAATCAAACACGGAATGGCTATTGTACAACGGTCTTTTATTTTCTGATTTTAAAAATTTTATACAAAACTAAGATGACAAATCAAATAAAGAAAATTTTCTTATTACTACTAACAACTAGTTTATTTTCCATGACATTTGCTCAAAAAGAAGCCAAATGGCTGCGCTATCCAGCAATTTCACCCGATGGCAGTACTATCATTTTTGGTTATATGGGCAATTTATACCGCGTTAATTCAAAGGGCGGTTTAGCCATTCCAATTACCGTTGGCGATGATTACAACACAAATCCAGTTTGGAGTCACGACGGAAAAACCATTGCCTTTTCAAGCAATCATTACGGTAATTTTGACGTATATACTATGCCGGCAACCGGTGGAACTCCTATACGATTGACTTATAACAGTGCCAATGATTATCCGTACGATTTTACACCCGATAATAAAGAAGTATTATTTGGCAGCGGGCGAGAGGCACCGGCAAAGAGTGTTCGCTTTCCGGGCACGCGTTACTGGCGTGTTTTATATACCATTCCTGCCACTGGCGGCAGACCCATAATGGTTACTGCATCCGGAGCCGATGCAGCACATTACAATTCTGATGGAAGCGAAATCATTTTTCAAGATAAAAAAGGGTATGAAGACCCATGGCGCAAACACGAAATTTCTCCGGTAACCCGGGATATTTGGACGTATAATGTCAAACAAAACGCTTACAAAAAACTGACCAAATTCGGTGGTAACGATTTGTCTCCTGTGTTTAGTAAAGACGATAGATCAGTGTATTACATCAGCGAAAAAAATGATGGTACATTAAATATCTACAAACGCTTATTAGCAACGGGCAACGCACAACAAATTTCCCATTTCAAGAATTTTCCCGCACGAGAATTGACTTCAATTTCAAATGACAACATCATTGCCTATACTTGGAAAGGCGAAATATACACTCAAAAAGACGGTGGAAGCCCTGTTAAAATAAAAGTTCAAATTATGAACGATGCCGGCTATCAGGCTATTAAGAACATTCCTATTAATAGTGTGGAAGAATTTGCCGTAAGTCCTGACGGAAAAGAAATTGCCTTTGTCAATCGCGGCGAAATTTTTGTAACCGGTGTTAATGATTCCCTTACCAAAAGAATTACAAACACCCCGTATCAAGAGCGTATGATTAGTTGGTCTCCAAAAGGAGATTATTTAATGTATTCTGCCGAGAAAAACGGTAGCTGGAGTATTTATCAAAAGAGTTTAAAATATCCTAAAGAAAAATATTTCTATGCTTCAACGGTTTTAAAAACCGAACCTGTTGTAGAAAAATCATCTGACGACTTTCAAGCAGAGTATTCGCCTGACGGCAAAAAAATTGCTTACGTAAACGAACGCAACGTGTTAAAAGTAATGGATGTAAAAAGCAATAAAACCTTTACCGTACTACCAAAAGGTCGAAACCACTCATACGCAGATGGTGATTGGGGGTTTGATTGGAGTCCTGATAGTAAGTGGCTTTTAGTTGATGACGAAAAAGAGTATATGTCTTCGCTCAACACCGCTCTAATTAAAGCCGACGGGAGCGGAAAAGCATTTTTCCCTATTAATAGCGGTTTTGGCGAAAATAATCCGAAATGGGCAATGGAAGGCAAAATGATGACCTATTTAAACAGTCGTGACGGATTAAAATCATTAGCCAATCACGGGCAGGCTCAAGAAGATATTTTTGCAGTCTTTTTTGACCAAAAAGCTTATGATAGATACAGATTAAGTAATGAAGATTATGAATTACTAAAGGAAAAAGAAAAGGACGAAAAGAAAGCTAAAGAATCAAGCAAAAAAGGGTCTAAAAAAGGTAAAAAGAAAGGTAAAAAATCCAAAAAGCAAAAAGATGCTGATAAAGCTGAGAAGGATTTAAAATTAAACCTTAAAAATCTTGATTTCAGAATTGTAAAACTAACCATTAATAGTTCACCAATTAGTGGTTATGTGTTGAATAAAGATGCCAGCAAAGTGTTTTATATGTCAAAAGGTGAGAAAGGTTATAACTTGTGGGTAACCGAACCGAGAACACGTAAAACCAAAATATTGGCAAAATTAAGCGGCTCGCCAAGTAGTATTGAAATCAGTAAAGACAGCACATCATTATTTTTGACCAATCGCGGACGATTAGTAAAAGTAGATGCCAATAACGGAGAAATTAAAAATGTTTCATTTAGTGCCACAATGGCGCTAAATACCGCAGCCGAACGAAAATATATCTTTGACCACGCTTGGAAACAGGTCATAAAAAAATTCTACGACCCAAACATTCACGGTATTAACTGGAAAATGTACCATGACGAATATGCAAAATTTTTGCCTTATATCAATAATAATTATGACTTTCAAGTCTTATTGAGCGAGTTACTTGGTGAATTGAATGCATCACACACAGGTGCTCGTTACTACAATAGCACCACTCACAGTAACCGAACGGCTTCACTCGGATTACTTTATGACCAAACCTATAATGGTCCGGGTATTAAAATTAGTGAAGTCATCAATGGCGGACCACTGGATAATGCGGAAAGCAAAGTAAAAGCCGGCGACATTATTACAGCAATTAACGGGCAAAATATTAAAGCCACTGACAATTGGAACAAATATTTAAATAACATCAGTTATAAAAATACATTGCTGACTATAAAAGCGGGTAAAAAATCATTTACACAAAATGTACGTCCGGTTTCTATGCGAACAGAAAGTCGCTTAATGTACAAGCGTTGGACAGACAAAATGGCTAACATGGTTGATTCGTTAAGTCACGGACAATTAGGTTATGTGCATATTAAAGGCATGAATGATCGAAGTTTCCGTCATGTTTATGCCAACGTTTTAGGTAAAAATTTAGATAAAAAAGCCTTGGTAGTCGATACCCGTTTTAATGGCGGTGGCTGGTTACACGACGACTTAAACACGTTCCTCAGTGGTAAATTGTATATGAAATTGTCTCCGCAAGGCAATATCTTAAAAGGCGGCGAATCTATGACACGTTGGTACAAACCAAGTGCCGTGCTAATAAGCGAAGGCAATTACAGTGATGCCTTTTTATTCCCTTTTATTTATAAACAAAATAAAATCGGAAAATTAATAGGTATGCCGGTTGCCGGAACAGGAACTGCCGTTTGGTGGGAAACTCAAATAGACCCAAGCATCATATTTGGAATCCCTATGGTGGCAACTATGGGCTATGACGGAAAAGTTACTGAAGGTAGAACATTATATCCTGATATTCAGGTTAAATTGCCTTATAATGATTTCTTACAAGGTAAAGATCCACAACTAAAAACGGCTGTTGATGAATTATTAAAAGGAGTGAATAAGCAGCTGTCGACTAACCAAACGCTAGATAGTGTCGTCAAATAATAATGATTATTGCTATGTTTAGCTTCGCTGACTTGCAGTTGCAATTAAGATAATTAATGACAAAGCTATCACACAGACGACACAATATATCAGACAGATTGTGTCAATTACTTAAGCCACATCTACCAGGAGACTCAGGAAAAGCGGGTAGACCCGCTTCAAATAATCGATTAAGAGCTTTCATAACGCGCTTTAACAACTGCAAGTCAGTATAAGCTAATTTAAAGCATAATCAAAAGAAAACTGTCCCCTTGAGGGGACTTTAGGAGTTTTGTCTTTAGATACTTAGCCCCGTACTTCAATAAGAGCAACTTTGCAAAAATCACTCTATCAACTAAGTTGCAATTCAGTGCAAACTAAAGGGCTCAATTTGTCAATATCTTAGTTTCTATTATCGACATCTAATTCCTCTTTTATTTTCAATAATTCTGAACGTATTTTTTCCAATCTATCGATGAGTTCAAAGTGTATAGAAGTCGTTTCAGGTTCTTTTTTTAAAGCCTTCTTTGCCCCCTCAAGCGTATAGCCTTTTTCTTTTACTAAATGATATATTAATTTGAAATATCGAATATCCCGAGGCGTAAAATAACGATTTCCCTTTTTATTCTTACGCGGACTGATAATATCAAATTCCTTTTCCCAAAAACGAATAAGCGAGGTGTTTACTTTAAACGCACGAGCTACCTCTCCTATCGTATAATATAATTTTTCGGGTAGTTCTATATACATAATTTTTTTACGCAAAGAACGTAGAAGATTTTATAAAATCCGTTTTTACACTTAATCCATAGATAAACCAGCTTTTTCAGCCTCATCATAAAGTTTTTTATAATCATCCGGGCTGATATTTTTATAGAAAAAGGTAATGGGATTAACTTTTTTGCCGTTTTTATGCAACTCATAATGCAAATGGGGAGCAGTAGATAAGCCCGTAGAGCCAACATAACCAATAATATCACCTCTTTTTACCCCTTGCCCTACATGATATTTTCCAAATCTGCTGATATGATAATAGTGTGTCTCATAACCGTATCCATGGTTAATAATAACTGCATTCCCGGAGGCGCCTCTTCTTTCTCTTGCTTTGATTATTCCGTTTCCGGTAGCATAAATCGGCGTACCTGTTTTAGCGCTAAAATCAATTCCCCAGTGCATTTTTCCTACTTTTAAAATCGGATGGATCCGCATTCCGTATCCGGAAGAAATTCGGTTTAACTGACGATTGGCAATGGGCTGTATAGCCGGGATACTCGCCAGCATCTTTTCTTTGGTCTTTGCTCTTTTAGCAATTTCTTCTAACGATTCCGATTCAATAATAAGCGCTTTACTCAGCATGTCTACTTTCTTACTGGTTTCAATAACCAATTTTGCATCGGGAAGATTTTTTAGATTTTTATAACGATCGGTACCGCCAAAGCCCCCTTTTCTTACCTCTTCTGAAATAGGCTTTAATTCAAAATACGTACGATATAAATAATTATCTCGCTCTTGTATATCTTTTAAAACAGCATTTGCTTTTTCTAACTTTTTCTCTAACGCCTTATACTGCTCAACTATTTTTGATAGTTTTATTTGTTTATAACCTTTTTCAATCGAAGTAAGTTCTTCTTCTTTATGAGAAGAATAAAAAAAAGCAAAAAAACTAAATATCATAAAGATTAATAATAATAAAAACGCTCTTGCCAATCTTAATTTGTTCAAAGAAAAGCCCCTTATTTTTATATAACTACCGTTTTTTTTATGATAATGCTGCTTATCTTTTTTCATAATGCTTATCTTAAAACTTAGCTTTAAAAGTAATCATTAATAACGCCTTTGCCTTATTTAAAAGACAGTAAAATCTAATAAAATTAATAGACCTTTGCAAAAAGCGCTTTGGCAAAAAAATGCAACGCTCAATAAAAATTAAACACCGGATTAACCTTTTGGTTGTGATGATTTTAATTTTTTGAGAAGGAAGCAGGTTGAAGCTAAATGCTTTCTTTTTCATACTTTTTTATGTGTTCTGCAACGGTCTCATTAAATAGACTATGCTTGCTGCCCATTACGTTTTTTATGCCTCATTTTTTGCAAATTTATAAATAAAAAATAAGGTAAATATAATTATCCGTTAAATTTGCTTGAGAAAATATAAATTATTCGTATGACATCAAAGGAAATACGCCAGGCATTTTTTGACTTTTTTGAGCAAAAAAAACATCAATTGATCGCTTCTGCTCCTATGGTTTTAAAACATGATTCTACCTTAATGTTTACCAATGCCGGAATGAATCAGTTTAAAGATTATTTTCTCGGATTTAAAAAGCCTCAATCATTAAGAGTCGTTAATACGCAAAAATGCCTGCGCGTTTCCGGAAAACACAATGACTTAGAAGAAGTAGGTCATGACATGTATCATCATACGATGTTTGAGATGCTCGGAAATTGGTCTTTCGGAGATTATTTTAAAGAAAATGCTATCGCCTGGGCTTGGGAATTATTAACGAAAATCTATAAAATCCCTATTGAAGATATTTATGTTTCCGTTTTTAAAGGAGACGAAAAAGAAGGCTTGTCTCAGGATAATGAAGCTATACAGATATGGAAAAGACATATCGCTGAGGAACGAATTTTAAAATTTGATAAGAAAGATAACTTTTGGGAAATGGGCGGAACCGGCCCTTGCGGTCCATGTTCTGAGATTCATCTTGATCTTCGCACAGAAGAAGAAAAGGCTAAAATAACCGGAAGAGAATTGGTTAATGCCAATCACCCCGATGTAATTGAAGTGTGGAATTTGGTCTTTATAGAATTTATGAGAAACGCCGATAGCTCACTTGAAAAACTTCCGCAACGGCATGTAGATACCGGTATGGGGCTTGAGCGTTTGTGCAGGGTAGTTCAACAGAAAAAGTCCAATTACGATACCGATATTTTTACGCCGATTATTCGTCAAATTGAAAAACTTTCAAAAAAAAATTATGGAGAAAATGATGAAGATGATGTTGCCATACGAGTGATCGTTGATCATCTACGTGCCGTTTCTTTTGCCATAGCCGACGGGCAACTGCCTTCCAGCAATGGTGCTGGTTATGTGATTCGTCGCATTTTACGACGCGCGATCTCTTATGGATATCGTTTTTTAGATCAAAAAGAGCCCTTTATCTATAAATTAGTTGAGATTTTAGAAAAGCAAATGGGCGATTTTTTCCCGGAACTCGTAAAACAAAAAGAACTTATCGCTAAGGTAATTCACGAAGAAGAAACCTCTTTCTTGAAAACACTGGCTAACGGACTAAGCAGAATCAATTATATTATTGAACAAAATAAGCAAGCCGGCAACCCTATTATTGATGGGAAATGGGTTTTTGAATTATATGATACTTTTGGATTTCCTCCTGATTTATCTGCCCTGGTAGCCCGAAAATCAGCGATGAAAATAGACCAAAAAGGGTTTGAAAAGCAGATGCAGCAACAAAAAAATCGAGCAAAAAAATCAGCAGATTCTAAAATAACAGGGGATTGGATCATTTTACAAAAAGATGAAATCGAAGAATTTATTGGCTACGACTACTTAGAAGCCAAAGTGAAAATAACAAAATATCGAAAAATTGAAACTAAGAAAGGAATATGCTATCAAATTGTGTTTAATTTTACCCCCTTCTATGCAGAAAGCGGCGGGCAGGTTGGCGACACCGGTTATATTGAAACTTCAGAGGAACGAATAGATATTATGGATACAAAAAAAGAAAATAAACTCATTGTTCATTTTGTCAGCCAACTGCCAAAAAACCCTAAGGCTGTTTTTAAAGCCGTAGTCAATAAAGAAAGAAGAATAGCCATTATAAAAAATCATAGCGCTACGCATTTATTGCATCAGGCGCTGCGGGAAGTATTAGGAAATCATGTGGAGCAACGCGGCTCACACGTAAGTGAAAATCGACTGCGGTTTGATTTTTCTCATTTTTCAAAAATCACAGCAGATGAATTGCAGCGCATAGAAGAAACTGTTTTTAAGAATATCATGGCAGGGCATCCGTTGGAAGAAAATCGAACAGAACCGCTTAACCTTGCTATTGAGAAAGGAGCAGTCGCCTTATTTGGCGAAAAATATGACGATGTCGTACGCACAATTAAATTTGGAGATTCCTATGAACTATGCGGCGGATGTCATGTAAAATCTACTACAGATATTATGATGTTTCACATTGAATCAGAAAGTTCAATAGCATCTGGAATTCGTAGAATTGAAGCCATTACAGGGCAAAAAGCGATCGATTGTTTGAAAGATTATGTTACAGAATATAAAGAAATCTTAACGCGATTAAAAAATAAACAAAATCCGATTAAAGCAATTGAAGATTTACGGCGGGAAAATCACGAATTGCGTAAACAAGTAGCGCAATGGACAAAAGAAAAAGCGCTACAAGCCAAGCAAATATGGTTAGACAATGCTGAGAAAATAGGAGAGATAACCTTCATCGCGGCAAAAACAGATTTAGAAAGCACCCTGGTGAAAAGCCTGGTGTTTCAGTTAAAAACTGCAGCGAAAAATCTCTTTATTATTATAGGCTCTACGACCAATCAAAAACCTGTATTAACTCTTTTTATATCAGAGAATTTGGTAAAAGAGAAACAATTGAACGCCGGAAAAATTATGAAAGAATTAGGGCAAATGATTAAAGGTGGCGGTGGCGGTAGCGCTTCCTTTGCTACTGCAGGGGGAAAAGATTTAAGCGGAATGGATAAGGCTTTGGCTAAAGCAAGGGAATATATTGAGAAAGGTTGAAAGCAAAAAAAGACATTCGCTCCTTCGCAGTGTTTGATTTAATTAAATGGAACCTTTAGCGAGTCTATCTACAATTTTGTATTTTTATGGAAATAATTTCAAAATTCATGTGATGAAAACATTTTTCTTACCCGATGTAACAAAACTTATTAACTGTAGGAAGTATTTTTGTTGACTGATGCAAACTCCAAAGCCTTCTTTTTTCTTTTTCTTTATTGTTTATTGAATTATTTTATATTAGCTTTGTTCGCCATAAAATAATGAAGCGTATGTTACAACAAATCTCAAAAAGAGTTCAAAAAATGAGTTTTTCGGCGACCTTAGCGATGATGCAAAAAACGCGGGAATTAAAAGCAAAAGGATATGATATTATTAGCCTAAGCGTTGGAGAGCCTGATTTTAATCCGCCCGAATTTGTTCAAAAAGCAGCTATTGAAGCCATTAAAGGCGGATTTAACTCCTATACACCGGTTCCGGGTTATCCTGAATTGCGAGAAGCGATTGTAAAAAAATTCAAACGAGATAATAATTTAGAATATAAGCCTGAACAAATTGTTGTGTCTAACGGTGCCAAGCATTCTATAACGAATGTTTTCCTTGCAACGCTTAACAAAGGGGATGAAGTAATCATCCCGGCGCCCTATTGGGTAAGCTACGTTGAAATAGTAAAAATTGCCGAGGGATCCCCCGTTATTATCAAAAGTTCAATTGAAAACAATTTTAAAATTACACCCGAGCAATTAGGAGCCGGAATCACTGATAAAACAAAAGGCTTTATCTTTAGCTCGCCTTGCAATCCATCCGGGAGTTTATATACCCGGGAAGAGTTACATAATTTAGTTCAGGTTTTGAAAAAATATCCGCAGATTATTATTATTTCTGATGAAATCTATGAATATATTAATTATACTGGGAAGCATACAAGTATTGCCGAATTTAAGGAGGTGAAAGAACAAACGGTTACCATTAACGGAATGTCAAAGGCTTTTGCCATGACCGGTTGGCGAATTGGCTATATGGGTGCGCCGCTTTGGTTGGCTAAAGCCTGTACTAAACTTCAGGGGCAAATGACGTCCGGTGCAAATTCAATAGCCCAGAGGGCCTCTATCGTTGCCCTGGAAAAGCCTATTTCAGAAATTCAGTATATGATACAAACGTTTAGTGAAAGACGTAAATTAGTGATGAAATTAGTGCAGGATCTTCCAGGATTTGTGTGTAACGAACCAGAGTGCGCTTTTTACCTTTTTCCTGATATTACGGCTTTATTGGGTAAAACTTTTCACGGGACTATCCTTCATACAGCTAATGATTTAGCCCTTTATTTGCTTGACAAAGCCCATGTAGGCACAGTTTCCGGAGAAGCTTTTGGCGCACCCAATAATTTGAGAATATCGTATGCCGCAAGTAAAGATCAATTAATTGAGGCTTTTAAGCGGATAAAGGAAGTGTTAAAATAATCTGAATAGATTATTATAAGAAATTTATATGGTCTTAAAAGCGCTTAAAATTTGGACTCTAATTTTAGTTATTTCACTGTTTATATCGTGTCAATTAAATACGATAGAGGAGAAAGATAATGCTCGATTTATTGATCCTTTTATTTGTACCTCTGATGACCACGGTCAAACGGATCCGGCAGCAGGCATCCCGTTTGGAATGATTAAACTCTGTCCGGATACTAATCCGATATCTCATTCAGGCTACGATTACTCAGCAAAAGAAATCATTGGATTTTCTCATACTCGTTTTTCAGGCGTGGGTTGTCGTGGCGTGGGTGGAAATATACGTTTTTTACCCTTTATTAAAACAGATAGTATCCCTCAAAAATTAAGTTTCGACAAAAACGCTTATACTGCTGTCCCGGGCTATTATTCTGTAATACTGGAGCAAAATATAAAAGTAGAACTTACGGCTACTGGAAAGGTAGCGTTTCATAGGTATACCTTTCCTCAATCAACGCACGCGGGCCTAAGCATTGACCTGGCAAGTTCATTTGCCGGTCATATTGCCGAAACGCGTCAGGTTAACAAGGAAGGAATAATTAGTGGAAAAATTGAATCAGTTAATGTGTGTGGAATGGGAAAATATTCTTTTTATTATGCTTTTTATCTTGATAAAAAAGAAAAAGAACTAACACAAAAAGAATCAAAACTTTACTATAGCTTTCCAACCCGTGAAAATGAAGTGATACATGCATATTGTGCAGTTTCTGTAATTAGTGCTGAGCAGGCCATTCAAAACCTAAAGCATAAAATGAATTTATCTTTTGATGAGGTTAAAAAGATGGCTTACCAAAAATGGAAGGATCTGGTAAATGTAATTGAAGTAGAAACTCATAACGAATCTGCCAAAAAATTATTCTATACACATTTATACCATGTTGCACAATCTCCTTTCATAATTAATGAAACAGACGGTAAATATCGCGGGAGTGATGGTAAAATATACGAGGGAAGTTCAAACCCTTACTATCATGGGTGGTCAATTTGGGATACATTCCGGACTAAGCTGCCCTTATTATCTTTGCTTTATCCTAAAAAATATTCACAAATGCTGGCTTCTATTGGAGCGCTTTACAAACAGGGAAAGCCCAAATGGGCAACAGAAACAGAGCCTTATATTACCATCCGCACTGAACACACCATTGTAGTCTTATTAGAAGCTCACCGTAAAGGGTTATTAAGTTTTCAGTTAGGTGAAATTTATCCGTACCTGAAAAAAGAAATGGAAGGATTATCATTCAAATCGCCGGATAGTGTTTTAGAATCCAGTTTTGATTTATGGGCAATGTCTGAGATTGCGAGAGATTTAGGTTATGAAGAAGATTCCAAGAAATATTTATCTAAAGCTATGAAGTATCAAAATACCTGGAAAGAAAAATTTATGATAATGGACAAAAATTCCGACACTATGCATGGCGACGGACTGTACGAAGGCACTTTATGGCAGTACCGTTGGTTTGTACCATTTGACATAACAGGTATTCAAAAGTTAGTAGGCGGAAAAGAAAGCTTTGAAACTCAACTAGATTATTTTTTTGATAATGAATTGTTTAATATGGGGAATCAGCCGGATATTCAAGTGCCTTATCTATACGCCTACACAAATTCACCATGGAAAACTCAAAAGGTAGTTCATTCTTTGCTTACTGAAAAAACTAATAATTGGTATGGCACGCATAAAAAATGGGAAAAACCATTAATTCGCAAAATCTTTACCGATTCTCCAAAGGGTTATATTAAAGAAATGGATGATGATGCCGGCACCATGTCAGCTTGGTATGTATGGTCTGCCATGGGGTTCTATCCGGTTTTTCCCGGCGATACTCAAATGGTTATCTCTGCTCCGCAGTTCGATAAAATTAATATAAATTTACCCAAAGGGAAACTCGAAATTAACACAAAGAAAACTTCTGAAAAAGCAATATATATTCAAAAGGTAGAAGTTGATGGAAAGCCATGGAATACTTGTTTTATCAATTTTAATCAGCTGATTGAAGGCGGCAAAATAGACATTGAATTGGGAGAAACGCCAAATAAGAATTGGGGTGCAAGTAAATAAAAAAATATAAAAATTAAAATTTATATATTCGTGTGGACTAATAAATTTAATATTAGGAATGGATTGAATAAAAAAAAGAATTATATTCAGCTATAACTAAATTAGTGCAATAAAAACTACGATAAATGAAAATTATAACGGACATAAGATGGGGAGATTGCAAAGAAGTTTTGAAAGACTATGATGATGATTCTATCGATCTGATTTTCACTTCTCCACCTTATGCTGATCAAAGAAAAAAAACGTATGGAGGCATTCATGCAGATAAATACGTTGATTTACCCATAGCTGAACAACTTTTCCGAGTGCTAAAACCTACCGGAACGTTTGTATTAAATATTAAAGAAAAGGTAGTCAATGGTGAAAGAAGTACCTATGTAATGGAATTGATTTTGGAAATGCGCAAGCAGGGATGGCTCTGGACTGAAGAATTTATTTGGCATAAAAAAAATTGTTACCCAGGCAAATGGCCTAACCGATTTCGTGATGCTTGGGAACGGCTTCTTCAATTCAACAAAAACAAAAAATTCAATATGTATCAAGAAAACGTAATGATACCTATGGGAAATTAGGCAAAAACACGATTAAAAAACCTAAGTGAAACAGACAAAAAAAGAGATTTGTCTAAAGCAAGCAGCGGGTTTGGTAAAAATATTTCCAATTGGTTAATTAGAGAAAAGGCATATCCCACAAATGTTTTACACCTTGCTACTGAGTGTAATAATAAAAATCATAGTGCGGCTTTCCCAGAGGATTTGCCAAAATGGTTCATTAAATTATTCACAAAGCCTTATGACACAGTCCTTGACCCATTTATAGGTTCAGGAACCACAAATTTTGCAACTCAAGAAATGAATCGAAATTCAATTGGAATCGAAATTCAGCAAGAATATTATAACCGTGTACAAAATAATATAAATAAGAAGAAGCTCGTACTTTTTTGAACTCAAGGAAATACACATGGAACAACTAAATTTAACAGACGTAATTAAATACGTTGAAAATCACATTGGAGTATTCCATCAAAAGAGAATAGAAAGACTTAATGGGCTAAAACTCAAAACCGTTCTTAAAAAAAGAACCCTTATTTATTTAAGGCAAAGTATTTGTTAAACGCTGCAGAAATTGTTCGGGGTATCGCAGATGCCTTTATTTCTTCCAATGAAGAGACTATTTTCGGAGATTGGCTGGAAGGATTAGCAATTTTTATCAATCAAAAAGTTTACAAGGGCTGGAAGTCTGGAATTCCTAATATAGATCTTGAGTTTGATAAAGAAAGTATTCGATACATTATTAATATAAAGTCAGGCCCAAACTGGGGAAATAGAAGTTAAATAGCTAAGATGAAATCTGATTTTAAGACGGCGAAACGAACATTAAGAACCGGGAATTCAAGATTGATGGTGACCGCTGTTAATGGTTGTTGTTACGGTAAAGAAAGTCATTCTGATAAAGGAGACTATTTCAAATATTGTGGACAAGAATTTTGGGAATTTATTTCGGGAAATAAAGACCTATATACTGAAATCATACAGCCCATTGGGCACAAATCCAAAGAGCGAAATGAAGAATTTATACAATCGTATTCGCGAATGTTAAATCAATTTACAAAGGATTTTATTCAAGGCTTCTGCGAAGAAAACGGGGATATAGACTGGCATAAATTAGTAAAGTTTAATTCAGGAAATGAAATAAAATAACATTAAGGCAGATACGTTTAATATAAATACATATATCTACTAAAGTTATGATAAAAAAAATAATAATTGTTTTGTTGCTTGCCTTAGTTAATGGTGTTGCATTTAAGGCTGAGGCTCAATCTAAAAACAAAAAATATCTCGTTACAGAATTTGGAATTAAAAATGACGGAAAAACATTAAATACCAAAGCTATTCAATCGTTGATTGATAAAGTAAATTTAAAAGGTGGGGGAACGATTATTTTCCCTAAGGGACAATATTTATCGGGAAGTATTCTAATGAAATCAAAGGTAAATTTGTATCTAAGTAAAGGAGCTGTTCTTTTAGGCAGTACTCATCCGTTAGATTATAAAAAGTTTCCTATGCCCGGAAGACCTGAATCACCCAAAAAAGACGACAATTCACAAATAGCGCTTTTAGTGGCGCATAAAGCCCATCATTTTACCATTTCAGGAAAGGGAAGAATTGATGGCCAAGGCAGGGCTTTGGCTTTAGCTATTGACAGTTTGCATCATGCGGGCGTTTTGATTGACCCGAAATACAATTCGAGAAGAAATCGACCCAATGAAACAGCCCGCCCAAAACTATTTCGATTTTCACAATGTAATCATGTTACCGTATCCCATCTTCATCTGCAAAATAGCGCATGTTGGGGACTTTCATTTGAATTATGCAAAAATCTTAGGCTTGACCACTTACAAATATTGAATAGAGCCTATTGGAATAATGATGGGATGGATATTACCGACTGTACAAATGTGAAGATAACGCATTGCAGGGTAAATTCGGCAGATGATGGAATTTGTTTAAAATCCTATTATCCGGGATATTCTAACGACTCTATTTATATTGCGGATTGTACCGTTCGTTCCAGTGCAAGTGCCATTAAATTTGGTACCGCTTCTTATGGAGGATTTAAGAATGTAACCATCAAAAATATTAAGGTCTACGATACTTTTCGTTCGGCAATTGCCATTGAATCGGTTGATGGTGGAATGATTGAAAATATTAATGTTTCAAATATTGTGGCAAAGAATACGGGCAACGCTATCTTTATTCGTTTAGGTCATCGCAGTGGAAAGAATCCCGGAGTTATAAGAAATATTTATATTCACGATGTTAAAGTGCAGGTACCATTTAGCCGTCCGGATGTGAATTATGATATGAGAGGACCTGCGGCGAGTTTTTTCCATAATCCCATTCCATGTTCTATCTCTGGAATACCAGGGCATTATGTAGAGGATGTTGTGATCGAAAATGTGAAAATGATTTATCCGGGAAGATCATCAAAGGGTATGGCATACATTCCTTTAAATCGATTAGATCAAATACCTGAAAAAATTAAAAATTATCCTGAATTTACCATGTTCGGTGAGTTGCCTGCTTGGGGGTTTTATATGCGTCATGCCAAGGGAATAAGGCTAAAGAATGTAAAACTGATCTTAAAAAATAAAGATTTTCGTCCTGCCTTTATTTTTGATAGAGTAAAAGGAATTGAAATGAAGCAAATACAGCTGCCGAAGACTCAACATAAGCAAGTGATATTAAGACAAACCAAGAATGTAAAATTGGGCATAGAACTACAAAGTAAGAAAAGAGAACTTTGAAAGATTTGAAAACGAATTAATCATTATCATTGAAGTTAAAACTAATATTTTCTTAAACACATTCCTAAATTTATTTGCTAATTATTATGCTTAAATATAAATTCTTAAAGTTCAGCCTAATTTTAATTTTATTTACTGCATGCCAACAAAACAAAGAAAAGACGAAATGGGTAAAGTATGTTAATCCTTTGATAGGAACAGCGCCATCAAAAACAGTTAGCGCTTTAGAACATGGTCATCAAAAGGAGAACAATGCACAAGTGATGCCTTACGTTACCGCTCCTTTTGGTATGACCAATTGGACTCCACAAACCAAACCCACCGAAACGAAATGCCACGCGCCATATTACTATACCGATTGGATTATTCAAGGATTTAGAGGCAGTCATTGGCTAAGCGGTTCCTGTGTACAAGACTACGGAAGCATGACACTTATGCCTATTTCGGGTACATTAAAATGCTTGCCTGCTGTTCGCGGCTCTAAGTTTACACACAATCGGGAACTTTCAACGCCTTATATCTATAAGGTTCATTTGGATGATTATGCAATACAGGCAGAAATGACCGCAACCAAACGCTCAGGGCTGTTTAAATTCATTTATGAGAAAAAAGGAAAAGCACATATTATAATCAATCCCAATAGTGACGAAGGCCAAGGGTTTATTAAAGTTTTACCTGAAACAAATGAAATTGTAGGTTATAATCCGGTGCATCGTATTTACCAGGGCTGGGGAAAACCAGCTGGTTTTAACGGTTATTTTGTTGTTCAATTTGACCGCGATATTAAAACGTTTGGCGTTTACCAAGGGGATAAGGTTTTCAAAGGTAATGATCAGATTGCCAATAAAAAGGACCTGGGTGCTTACGTATCATTTACGGTGCAAAAAAATGAAGAAGTTCATGTGCGTGTTGGAACTTCATTTACCAGTATAGAACATGCCAGAAAAAACCTGGATGCTGAAACAAATCATATTGATTTTAATAAAGCTAAAGACCATTTAAAAGCAACTTGGGAAAAGCTATTAGCTAAGGTACAGGTAGAAAGCAAGAATGAAGAGGATAAAATCAAATTCTATACGGCACTATATCATTGCTTTCTTCAACCACGAACCTTTAATGATGTTGATGGATCATACGTATCTTTTGCTGATGATAAAAAGGTATTAAACAGTGGAGATAAAGATTACTTTGTTGATTTTTCTATCTGGGATACCTATCGTGCGCTGCATCCTTTATTTAATCTTTTAGTACCCAAAACGAATGCAGCTATGATGCACAGTTTGCTTTTAAAAGCAGAGCAAGGAGGATGGCTGCCCATATTTCCTTGTTGGAATTCATATACTTCTGCAATGATTGGTGACCATGTAATTGCAATCCTTGCCGATGCCTATATAAAAGGAGTGATAGATTTATCTGATAAACAGTATAGCTATTTACTAAAGAATGCTTTTGAAAGCCCAAAAACTTATGAAGAGTATAAAGAAGGTAAAGGGCGTAGAGCATTAAAATCATATTTGAAGTATGGTTATATCCCCTTAGAAGATAGTGTTAAAGCATCATTTCATAAAAATGAACAAGTTTCTCGCACATTGGAATACGCTTTTGATGACTATGCGTTATATCAGATTGCACAAAAAAAAGGCGATACCCAGCATGCGAAATTATTAAAACAAAGGGCATTGAATTATAAAAACGTTTATAGTCCAATGGATTCATGCGTACGTGGACGCTTTGCAGATGGAAGTTTTACCGATAATTTTGACAAATATACCCGTAAATCCTATATTACCGAAGGAACGCCCTATCAATACACCTGGTATGTACCGCAGGATGTTAAGGGGTTAATTGATTTAATGGGAGGAGAAAAAGGCTTTAATGCAAATCTTGACCGCTTCCATGCTGCCGGACAATATTGGCACGGAAATGAGCCCGGACATCAAATTCCATTTTTATACAACTATAGCGGACAACCATGGAAAACGCAGGCATGGATTTCTGAGATAATGAGTAAAGAATATGGAATTGGCCCCGGAGGCTTAAGCGGCAATGACGATGCTGGGCAAATGTCCGCCTGGTATGTTTTTGCAGCTATGGGATTTTATCCCGTATGTCCATCCATGACCGAGTATGTAATTTCAGGACCATATTTCGATAAAATTACCCTTCAACTTGAAAACGGTAAAAAGTTTGTAATTGAGGCTGAAGGCTTATCAAAAGCTAATCATTATATCCAATCATTAAAGATGAATGGCAAGGAAGTAAGTAAAAGCTTTTTAAATCATTTTGATATCGTTAATGGAGGAACGCTTAATTTTAAAATGGGAGATACTCCAAATAAAAAATGGGCGAGTAACCCTGATATAAGACCGAATTCTATCAAGTAGAGATCTGAGACCGTTGCAGAATACATAAAAAAGTATGAAAAAGAAAGCATCTAACTTCAAACTGATTCCTTACTTCGGCTGTGCTCAGCAACCATCTCAAAAAATTAAAATCCTCCACACCCAAAAGCTTGCTCTGGTGTTTAGCTTCGCTGACTTGCCGTTCATTTTTATCGGGCGTTGCATTTTACCCGCTAAAGTGCTTTTTGAAACTGCAAGTCAGCGCAAGCTAAAGACCTAAAATATAATAAAAATACGCGCCATTAATTTAATTATTTTTTGCTGCTATATTCCTTATCATACTTCTTGCATTCCTTATAGTGCTTCTTGCATTCCTTATGATGTTTCTTGCATTCCTTATCATACTTCTTGCATTCCTTATGGTGTTTCTTGCATTCCTTATGATGTTTCTTGCATTCCTTATCATACTTCTTGCATTCCTTATGGTGTTTCTTGCATTCCTTATCATACTTCTTGCATTCCTTATGGTGTTTCTTGCATTCCTTATAGTGCTTCTTGCATTCCTTATGGTGTTTCTTACATTCCTTATAGTGCTTCTTGCATTCCTTATAGTGCTTCTTGCATTCCTTATAGTGCTTCTTGCATTCCTTATGATGTTTCTTGCATTCCTTATAGTGCTTCTTGCATTCCTTATGGTGTTTCTTGCATTCCTTATGATGTTTCTTGCATTCGGCGTTATATTTCGGCAAACTCAATACAAGCATTTTTTTGTTAGAGTACTTTTTGCAATGGTCTCGTATTATTTATCCCTGGTACGGAAATAAAGAATATATATTAGCAAAAGCTAAATTCGAGCAGTAGTAAGAGTAAATTGTAAAAATAAGAGACCTTTGCAAAAAACATTTTGCAAAGGTCCCAATAATTTAATCTCTTTCCTTTAACTCTGCTCGAATATTAGCCGCTGCCTGAACCATATTTTTAAGTGCCGGTTCAATTTCTTCCCACTTACGTGTTTTTAATCCGCAATCAGGGTTGACCCAAACGTTCTCTGCAGGCAATACCTCAAGTGCTTTTTTAAGTAAAAATTCCATTTCTTCTACAGTTGGAATACGAGGGGAATGAATATCATAAATACCCGGGCCGATGTCATTGGGGTACTTAAAATCAACAAAGGCTTTCAACAATTTCATCTGCGAGCGAGTGGTCTCAATAGTAATCGCATCAGCATCTAATGCTGCAATACTGTCAAGAATCGCATTAAAATCGCTATAACACATGTGCGTATGAATCTGTGTGCAATTTTTCGCCCCCGAAGAACTTATTTTAAATGCTTTAACTGCCCAGTTTAAGTAGTTTTTCTGATCTTCCTTTCGCAAGGGGAGACCCTCTCTAAAAGCCGGCTCGTCTATTTGAATGACTGAAATACCTGCCTCTTCAAGCGCCTTTACCTCATCTCGTATTGCTAATGCAATCTGAAAACAAGTTCTTTTCCTTGGTTGATCATCACGAACAAATGCCCATTGAAGCATTGTAACAGGTCCGGTAAGCATTCCTTTTAATAATTTCTGGGTGTTTTTTTGAGCGAGGGTAGTCCATCGAACGGATAATTCTTTCGTGCGCACTACATCCCCGTAAATAATAGGGGGTTTTACATATCGGCTTCCATAGCTTTGCACCCATCCATTTTGCGTAAAAGCATATCCTTCTAATAACTCACCAAAATATTCTACCATATCGTTTCGCTCATATTCACCATGCACCAAGACATCTAACCCTACCTTCTCCTGCCAGCGAATGGTCTTTAACTCGGCTTCTTCAATAGCATTTTCATATGTTTCTTTAGAAATGATTCCCCGTTTATATTGTGAACGTAATTTTCTAATCTCTCCTGTTTGGGGAAAAGAACCAATAGTAGTCGTCGGAAGCAGTGGCAGTTTAAGATGTTCTTGTTGTATTTTCTTGCGGGTCTCAAAAGGACTTTCTCGTACCGTATCTTTTTCTGAGAGTAGATCAACCCGTTTTTTTACCTTTTCAATATGAATAATTTTTGACCTTCTCCTCTCCTGTATTGCTTTTTGATTTTCTTCCCATAAACGCCTTGACAACTCCGAATCCTTATCGAGTGCAAGTTTTTTTAAATCAGAGACTTCTCTCAATTTTTGTTTAGCAAAACTCATCCAGTTTTTTATGTTAGCCGGAAGGCTTTTTTCATTGGTTTCTAATGCTAAATCATAAGGCGAATGCAGTAAAGAGCAAGAAGGTGCGATCCAAACCCTTTCATTACCTATTTTATTAATCGCCTGGTCAATCTGCGATAGCGATTTTTTAAAGTCATTTTTCCATATATTTCGCCCATCAATTACCCCAAGAGAAAGCGTTAAGTGATCTGGGATTTTTTCCAATATCGGTAAAAGTTGTTCAGGGCAGCGCACTAAATCAATGTGTAATGCTTCAACCGGTAATTTAAGGGCTAAATCTATTTGATCTTTCAATCCTTCAAAGTACGTGGCCAATACAAGGCGAAGTTGCGGAAAATTATCCTTTATTTTTTTATATACTTGTGGATAAAGTTCTTTTGTCTGAGAATTTAAATCAAGACTAAGAAGAGGCTCGTCAAATTGAATCCACTTTGCTCCCGCTTCTTTTAGAAGGGATAGTAATTCTAAATAAACAGGTAGTAGCTTATCGATTAAATCCAAAGGGCTAAATTCAGATTTTTTTGCCCTGCCAAGCAACAAATAAGAAATCGGACCTATAATAACGGGTTTGGAATCAATTCCTAAAGCCTTTGCCTCTTTAAACTCGTCAATGACCTTGAGTGAGCGAAGGGCAAACGTTTGTTCCTTAAAAAATTCTGGCACGATGTAATGATAATTCGTATCGAACCACTTGGTCATCTCTAAAGGGGTAATGTCTAAATCACCTTTTTGATACCCTCTTGCCATAGCAAAATAAAGGTCTGTTTCTGAAAGATTTTTAGCGACTAACGATTGAAATCGAGGCGGGATATTGCCCAAGGTTAAAGACAAATCCAATACCTGATCATAAAAAGAGAAATCATTAGAAGGAATCAGTTCAATTCTCTGCTCGCGCTGCAATAGCCAATTCTCTTTTCTAATCTTTCGCCCGGCAGATAATAATTCTTCCTGAGATAATTTTCCTGCCCAGTACTTTTCACTAGCTTTCTTAAGCTCTCTTTGACCTCCGATACGAGGAAGTCCTAAATTATGTGTTTTCATTTAAAAAAATATTAATAAAAATTATAGACATACAAAAAAAGCCTTGCTTAAAACTAAACAAGGCTTTCAACTAATTTAAAATTTAAATTATGAAAAAACTTTTCAAACGTTTTTAAAATACTGAAACGAGAAGGCCTTGGCGGTAAAACCGCATCAACATGACTTTCTTACCATTTATGGCGTTTATAGTTTCCGTATTCATTATCTAAGTAGTAATAACTGGGGCAAAGGTAATTTTTATTTTTAATACCGCAAATTAAATTCAAAAAAAGTTTAAAAAATCTCATTTTACGGGACTGCTGAAGAATACGAGACCGTTGCATTTTTTTGTTAGCGTACTTTTTGCAACGGTCTCGACCTAAGAAAAATATTTTTCATATTTATCATTTTTTTTATCTTTGCGCCGAGTTGAATTATATGGTGATTGTAGCTCAGCTGGTTAGAGCGCCGGATTGTGGTTCCGGAGGTCGCCGGTTCGAACCCGGTCTTTCACCCGAAATATTTATAAGGTTTTTATGTAACTTGAGACCTTTAGCTTAAGTTGAATTTAGCCTTGCTGACTTTCAGTTCAGTTACAGAGCGAATAAAAAAGTATAGAAATGAAAGTATTTAGCTTCAAATTACTTCTTTCTAAAAGGATTAAAATCCTCACAATCATCAGGTTGCTCTGGAATTTAATTTTATCTTACGCTGAATTACATTTGCTAAAATGCTTTTTGCAAAGATGTCACTTCTTATTTTAGTTATGTAAATTAAAACGTTTATTTTGAAGATAAGAAAAAAAATTGCCGTCTTAATGGGAGGGTATACAGAGGAATGGAAAATTTCTATGCAAAGCGGAGGGGTTGTATATTCTCATATTAATCATGAAAAATACGAAGTGTATAAAGTTCATCTTTTAAAAGAGGGATGGTATGCGGTGGTAGGCGACCAAAAATATCCAATAGATAAACGCGATTTTAGTTTTATTTTTCAAGATAAGAAAATTATTTTTGATCTAATATATAATATTATTCATGGGACACCTGGAGAAGACGGCTATTTGCAGGCTTATTTTGATTTACTTGGCATAAAGCACACTTCATGCTCCTTCTATTCGGCAGCATTGACCTTTAACAAAAAGGATTGTTTAACCATTCTGAATAGAAAAGGAGTAAAATCAGCGCCTGCTTATTTTTTAGACAAAGGCGATGAGGTTGCAATTGATAAAATAATTGATAAAGTAGGGGTTCCTTGTTTTGTAAAGCCCAATAAATCCGGATCAAGTTTAGGCGCTTCCAAGGTGTCTAAAAAAGAAGATTTGTTATCCGCCATTGCTTATGCTTTTTCTGAGGATGACGAGGTAATTGTTGAAACTTTCTTAGAAGGAACGGAAGTTTCAGTAGGGGTAGTTGATTATCAAGGAAAAGTACAAGTATTAGGCATCACAGAAATCATAAGTAAGAATGATTTTTTTGACTATGACGCAAAATATAACGGACAGGCGGAAGAAATAACACCGGCGCCACTCTCTGAGGAAGAAGAAAAGCGTGTGAGGGAAATCTCAATTTATATTTATAATACGCTAAAAATAAAGGGAATGTCCCGGTCGGAATATATTATAGTAGAAGGAGAACCTTATTTTATTGAAATGAACATAAACCCTGGTATGTCTCAGGAAAGTATCGTGCCTAAACAAGCCAAACAAGCAGGAGTTGCTTTGCATGATTTAATAGAAGATACGATAGAACTTGCGTTAATTCCTTTGTTATGAAAGAAAGAATAGCACTTTTTCCGGGATCTTTTGACCCGCTTACTTTAGGGCATTATGATATTATCAATCGTGCCCTCCCCCTTTTTGATAAAATAGTAATCGGCATAGGGACGAATGTGAATAAGAAATATATGTTCCCAATAGAGAAAAGAGTACAATTTATAAAAGAGGCATTTCAGAGTTTTCAGATGATTAAAGTAATTCCTTATCAAGGATTGACTGTTAACTTTTGTAATGAAATTAACGCTCAATTTATTTTAAGAGGGCTAAGAAACCCTGCAGATTTTGAATTTGAAAAAGCCATCGCACATGCCAACCGTGCAATGAACAATAAAATTGAAATGGTTTTTTTGCTGACCTCTTCCGGAAAATCTTATATTAGTTCAAGTATTGTTCGAGACATCATTAAAAACGGAGGGGATTATACTAAATTTGTACCTCCTTCTGTAAAGATTTAAACCTACGTGCCCCAAGGCTCCTCGCTTGCTCTGAAGTGTATTTAATTCTTATTGGACGCTGCATGATTAACTAACGCGATTTTTTCAAAATTCTCAAGTAATAAGAAATAATCCTCTAACTTTGCTTCCATTAATAGCATTGAATGACCGAAAAATCTTTTTTAAAAAATCGTCAATTTTGGTTGATGAATATTAGCGCTTTGTTTTTTTTTATGAGTTTTAATATGATATTGCCCGAATTGCCTAATTATTTAAAATTTATAGGAGGTCAAAACATTAACCCAGGTTATATTATCGCGTGTTTTACTTTGTTTGCGATGATTTCTCGTCCGCTAAGCGGTAAACTAACGGACGCCATTGGTAGAATTCCCATTATGGTGTTTGGAGCTGCTGTAGCCTGCGTTTCAACTATTCTATATCCTGTTTGGACAACAATTTTTGGATTCTTCTTCTTGCGTTGTTTCCACGGAATGTCCACTGGATTTAAACCGATTGGCACTGATGCTTATTTATCAGACATTGTTCCATACAACCGACGAGGTGAAGCTATGGGCATTATGGGAACCGTGGTCAGTCTGGGAATGGCTGCCGGACCCGTCTTAGGATCTTTCATTCATGAAAGTTGGGGATTTACCCCTATGTTTATCGTTTCTGCGATAATTTCATTATTGTCGGTTATTATTTTTGGCAACATGAAAGAAACCCTTCCAAAAAAAAGACGAAAAAAAATATCATTGAAATTACTTAAAATAAAAAAAATAGATTTTTTTGAACCTAAAGTCTTACTCCCCTCATTTATGTTGCTTTGTAGTGTAGCTTGTTATGGAACTACTGTTACCTTAGTGCCCGATTTTGAAGAATCCTTAAACATCGAAAATAAAGGGATCTTCTTCTTTTATATGTTGATCGCCTCCATATTAGTTAGAATTTTTGCGGGCAAAATCTCTGACCGTTATGGTCGTATCATTGTAATAAAATGGGGAATGATATTGTTAATCATTTCTATGATTATGATGGGAAGCTCAACTACGGCTATGCTTCTATATTTTAGTGCATTTGTTTACGGTATTGCACGAGGAGTTTACGCGCCAACCATTTATGCTTGGGTGTCCGATTTAAGTTCCTTTGAGAATAGAGGCCGTGCTTTTTCTACCATGTATATACTGTTTGAATTAGGCATTACAATCGGATCACTTGCTTCAGGCTCTTATTATAATCATATAATAGAAAATATCCCTTTTGCTTTTTATGGCGTAGCTTTTACAACTTCTCTGGCATTGACTTTCCTAATCATTCACGGGCTGTTAAAACAAAAAGGAATAATTAATTGGGGGTAAGAAATAAAACCTCTCGCTGAATTGCAGTTACAGAATTGGATAATTCAACATAAATTTTGCCAACTCAAACAAAATATCTAAATTTGCCAGCCTGATAAGAAAAAATAAGTTATAATTAATAATTAAAAAAACGAAGTGAATACATTAATAAGCTACAAAACGCTTTCGATTAACAAGTTAAATGCTGATAAACAGTGGGTTGTCATTGATGCGGAAGGTGAAGTTTTAGGACGTTTAGCCTCTAAGGTTGCAAAACTTATACGAGGTAAATACAAGCCAAGTTTTACACCACATGCCGACTGTGGAGATAATGTCATCATCGTAAATGCAGAAAAAATTGAACTCACTGGGAATAAATGGACAAATAAAACATATGTTCGTTACACCAATTATCCGGGGGGGCAACGCTTTACAAGCGCTGAAGAAATGAAAAAGAAAAAAGGCTTTCGTATCATTGAGAAAGCAGTAAAAGGAATGCTTCCTAAAAACAAATTAGGGCGGGCGATTTATAAAAATCTTCACGTATTTGAAGGACCTGAACACACGCATGGAGCACAAAAGCCAATTAAAATTAACCTAAAGGATTTAAACTAATGGAAAGAATACACAAAATTGGAAGAAGAAAAAGCGCTGTAGCCCGTATTTATATGAATGAAGGAAAAGGTGCGTTAACTATAAACGGAAGAGATTATAAAAAATATTTTCCTACGGAAATAATGCAATATAAGCTAATACAACCTTTCTTACTGACTGAAAACGTAGATAAGTATGATATTAAGGCAAATGTTTTTGGAGGAGGAAATACAGGGCAGGTTGAGGCTATCCGGCTAGCTATTTCAAGAGCGTTATGCGAAGTAGATGAAGAGAATAAAAAAAGTTTAAAAGCAGAAGGCTTAATGACAAGAGATTCGAGAGTGGTAGAGCGGAAGAAATTTGGACAGAAAAAAGCGCGTAAGAAATTCCAGTTTTCAAAACGTTAATCCCCGGCAATTTGTTGAATTAATTTAGCATCTAAATTAGCAAGACCTTACTAAATGCTACTTGTTGATTGATTGCGTATGCAGAAAGTAAATTATAAAAAAATAAAATGACAAAAATAGACGTAAAAGAACTGTTAAATGCAGGGGTACACTTCGGACATCTCACAAGGAAGTGGAACCCTAATATGGCGCCCTATATTTTTATGGAGAAAAACGGGATACATATTATAGATTTACACAAGACATTAGCAAAGCTAAACGAAGCTAATAAAGCGTTAACAAAAATCGCGGCATCAGGAAGAAGAATACTTTTCGTTGCAACTAAAAAACAAGCAAAAGAAATCTTGGCAGGATACGTAAAAAATGTTAATATGCCCTATATCATCGAAAGGTGGCCGGGCGGAATGCTGACAAATTTTGTAACGATTCGTAAAGCAGTAAAAAAAATGAATCAAATTGACCGCATGAAAAAGGACGGATCTTTTAATTTATTATCAAAAAAAGAAAAATTACAGATTAATCGTCAGCGTGCCAAACTGGAAAAAAACCTGGGGTCAATTGCAGATATGTCCCGCCCTCCAGGCGCTATTTTTTTGATTGATGTAAAACGTGAACATATTGCCTTGTCCGAAGCAAAGAAACTAGGCATTCCTGTATTTGCAATGGTTGATACGAATTCTGATCCACGAGAAATAAACTTCTCCATTCCGGCAAACGATGATGCTACAAAATCAATTGATATTATTATGAAAAGTGTAACGGAAGCAGTAGCTGAAGGATTATCTCAACGAAGGGCAGATAAAGAAACTCAAAAAGCAGATAAAGAAATTGAGAAAATAGAGGCACAAAAAACAGAAGAAGATACGGCTAAAATAAAAGTTTCTTATTCAAAAGAAGACCTAAAAGAAAATAATGTAGCGAAAGATGAGAACAACAAATAAGTTTACATTAATTCAATAAATTATAGTTAATCAAGCGTTTATTTCTAAAATATAATAAATACTTTTCAAATACAACACAAAAAATAGCCCAATGAATCTTCATAGGTTTTTAAATTTATTATTGATAGTAAATAAATTTTAACAAGATAAAAAATTATGATTAAAGTAACTGCATCAGAGGTAAATCGATTGAGAAAAACAACGGGTGCTGGAATGATGGATTGCAAAAAAGCATTAGTTGAGGCAGAAGGAAATTTTGAGAAGGCAATAGAACTTTTGCGCAAAAAAGGACAAAAAATTGCTGCCAAACGAGCAGACAAAGATAATGAAGAAGGGGCGGTTATTGCTAAAGTAAACTCTAATAAAACGAAAGGAGTAATTATTTCCGTAAACTGTGAAACTGATTTTGTTGCGAAAAATGATTCTTTTATAGTTTTAGCAAACGAGCTGGCTGAAAAAGCTCTTTTATTTAATACACAAGAAGAATTTCTAACTGCTGATATTGACGGAATAAGTGTTTTAGAAAAATTAGTTGAACAAACAGGCGTGATAGGAGAAAAAATAGAAATAAAGGCTTTTGAGACATTAGAAGCCCCTACAGTTTCAGCGTATATTCATACCGGAAATCAAATTGCATCATTGGTGGGTCTGTCAACTGATGGAGAAAATGCTTCTAAAATAGCACGTGAAGTAGCCATGCAAGTAGCAGCTATGAGCCCGATAGCCTTGGACGAGACTTTAGTAGCGCAAGAAATAATTGATAAAGAAATAGATATTGCTAAAGACCAACTCCGTCAAGAAGGCAAGCCAGAGGCTATACTAGAAAAAATTGCACAAGGAAAATTGCAGAGATTCTTTAAAAACAACACCTTAGTTCATCAAGCATTTATTAAAGACTCAAAACAATCTGTAGCTGATTATGTGAGGAAAGTCCTTGGGAAAGAAGCAAAAGTAACCGCTTACAAAAGGGTTGCCTTAAAATAAAAATCACACCCTTCTAAGAAGGTGGTTTTTCACGTTAAATAAAAGTGAATGTTTGATATTTATGGCTGGAATAGAACATAAATATCCTCATTCTATGAGACCGTTGCAAAAAGTAGTCTATCAGTTGCCAGTCAGCGCAAGCTAAAGGTCTCAAAAATTAAAACTGAAAAAACAATTTATAAACTTTACTTAATATCCAATATTCTGTTTTAAATTTGAATTTATACTCAAAACATTGGCTGGAATAGGATAAAGATTTCTATAGCGTTCTACTTCTTTACCTGAAGATATTCCTCCTTTAAACGGCCAAACATACCTCGCAGAAGTAAAGTAACCATATCTTATAAGGTCAGTTCTTCTAAAGCCTTCCCAATACAATTCTCTTGCTCTTTCATCTAAAATAAAATTTAGATCTAAATCTAAAGGGGTAATATTGCGGTCGCTATTACCATAGGCTCTTTCACGTAATTCGTTTATATAACTTACAGCACGCCCGATACTGCCTCCGCCATTTCTTAAAACTGCTTCTGCATAATTCAAATAAATTTCAGCTGCTCGAATCAAGGGCAAATCCGTATCTACAAATGTTCCATCAGTATCTTTTCCTCGATTTCCCTTACTGTCTATATTTTTAAATTTTGTTATGGCATAGCCGTCTGTAAAGGTATTGGCAATCGTTTCTATTTCATAATTCTGTCCATCGGCATAGAACATAGCTCTAAAATCTTTCCAAGCTATGGGAGATTCACTGTCATCTAATGCCGTAACCGAATCTTTAAATTTGTTTACTAATGCTTTGGTAGTTCGGTTTCCGGACCAACCACCATTAATTCCATAATCTGATGCCTTCATAGATCCCCCCACGGCGGCAGATACTAAATAAGTCGTGCCGCCATAAGTTTTTGATTGCACTCCATCAAAATTAGCGGTAAAAATGAATTCGTTCTGTGCACCGTTGGTGTTATTATCTGCCAAGAACAACTCATCATAAGCAGAACCATTCGCATTAACGTCCGTATTATCTATATGATAGGTGGAATTTATAACTTTTTCAGAATAAGTAACACAATCTGCATATCGGCCTTTTCCTATCCATGTTTGTGCATTTAAGTAAATTCTGGATAATAAAGCCCATGATGCTGCTTGATCTACTCTGCCGTATTCTTTCTCACCACTTTTCGGTAAAAGGTCTTGTATAGCGATAAGTTCTGACTCTACAAAGGAAAATATCTCTTTTCTATTGCTTTGCTTTGGCTTGGTGTTTGATACGGTGGTTACTAAGGGGACATTCCCAAAAAAATCTAATAAGTAAGTATAGGCATAAGCTCTTAAAAAACGAGCTTCTGCAATATATTCTTGAACCTTCTTGTTTTCGCCTAATTCTTTAGTGTTTCCTATAAATGAATTACAGTAAGATATTTCAAGTGCCAATCGATAGTACATAGCTTCTATAAAATTATTTTCAGCCGTCCAATCCATTTCATGAAAATCCGAAAGCCCGGCATCTCCCCAGCTATTTACAGCATGGTCTGTTGGTAATTCATTAAGTGTGAAAAGTAACCGGGTGAATTGTGAAGTTCCTTCATCAATACTGGTAATGTCTGCCTCTCCTGTAGCTCCTTTTTGCCCTGTTAAGGCAAGAGTTGCATATAATTTTGCCAAAGCACTTTTAGCTTCGGAGGCACTTTTAAAAACATCTTTTTCAGTAAAACTATCCGGGTCCGTAGGCTTTTGGTCAAGATCGTCTGCACAGGTAACCCATAATAAAAAAGAAGATGCCGCTAGTAAGTATTCGAGTAACCTTTTATTTATATTTTTCAAATTCATTATTATTTTTTAAAAGTTAATATTTATACCGAAAATATAAGATCTTGGTCTTGGATAAAAGTTATTATCTATGCCTCCGTTTATTTCAGGGTCAATTCCGTCATAATCAGTAATCGTAGCTACATTTTGCACAGAGAAGTATAAACGCATAGCTACATCTTTCATAAGATGATTCAAAGTATAGCCTAAGGTGATATTATCTAATTTGAAGAAAGAAGCATTTCTAACATAATAATCACTTTGCAGATTAGTATCCGTTAAAGTTGTAAACCTACTTGCATAATAATCTGTGGTAAGATTAGTAAGGATACCGTTCTCAGTAGCTCGGTTTAAGTAACTTTTACTTGATGCCAGGTTATTATAAACATAGTTCCCTAAACTAGCTCTTGTTACAATAGAAAGATCTATACCTTTATAACGGAAACGGCTATTTATCCCCATCATTATATTAGCATAAGGGTCTTTATAATAATATTTATCCGACTCATTGATTTTACCATCCTTATTTCTATCTAAATAAGCCCCTTCAATCGGCTTCCCATAATTATCATACATTTGTTGATACACGTAAAAACTGTAGGGCGCATATCCTTGTTTATGAATTTCAATAGTGTTCCCTGTTCCTCCGTTAATTCCTCCGGTTTGAACTTCATCGGGTAAATTCGTAATTTCATTATGGTTATAAGAAATATTATACCCTATTTTCCATTCGATATCTTGTATGTTTAAGGGCATATAATTAACTTCAAACTCTACGCCCTTATTTTCCATATCCCCAATGTTTTTATCGACTTTATCGGAAAAGTTGGTAAAAGGGTCTGCTTTTACCTTACTAATTAAATCATTAGTTTTTTTAATATAAACATTTAATACGCCGGATAATTTACTGTTAAATAAACGATAGTCTAAGCCTGCATTAAATGTCTTACCTACTTCCCATCTCAAATCTTCATTATAGGCGCTGGGTCTATAGGTGGAAGTAAATGTATTACCAAACTGATAATACGCTGTAGATTGGCTTATTGTATAATGTGTTAAAAAATTATAATCTCCTAATCCATTCACATTACCTACTTCTCCGTATCCTATTCTTAATTTTAATTGTTGAATAACATTGGACTCTTTTAGAAAATTTTCATTATGAATGTTCCACGCGATTGCAAATGATGGGAAATAACCCCAACGATCTTGAGGATTTAATTTTGAGGAAGCATCTGCTCTTAAAGAAGCAGTTAGCAAATATCTATTATCGTAATTGTAATTTAATCTGCCAAAATAAGACATTAAAACGCTCGCTGAGGTATCAATAAATTCTGAAATATTTCCCTCTTCTTCTTTCTCACTATCGTAATTATAATTATAAAAGTCAAATTTTTGATAGGAATAGCCCGACATGGCATCTACCGAATGCTTGTTAAATGACTTTTTATAATTTACATAAAAGTCCAGTAGTTTATTGGTATTTTCATTACTATATTTTGTCTGCGATCCATTCCAATCTAAACTGGAAGAAGGCATGTCTGCCAAGGTTATTACTCTGCCTCGCCCATTGATAATATCATACCCCAAATTTAAAGTTGCCGTGAAGTTAGGAAAAAAGTGTAATTTATAATTGAATGTAGCATTTCCGATAAATCTCCTTATCTCTGAATTGTTATTATTAAGATTGATTAACGCTACTGGATTAGTAGGAGAAAGATATTCTTTTGTTCCGCTAGAGTTAAGCCATGTAAAATATCCACCGTAACGGGAATTTTTATCGTAAATCGACTGCGTAGGGTCAAAATCCACAGATGCGCTTATAGATTCTCTATTACCAAAAACATTTTCGTTATACATTCCACGAGCATTCAACTCGATTTTTAAATGATGATCAAACAAGTTAGGCGTTAAATTAATCGAAGCCGTTGTACGTTTAAAATTATCCCGTTTTAAAATGCCGTCCTGATCGTTAAAACCTATTGAGGCTCTAAAAGGCATAAAATTCATTAAGGTGCCTGAGGCACTTAAAAAATGATCTCGACTAAAAGCCATTCTGTAAATTTGTTTTTGCCAATCGGTGTAAGCATTCCCTAAGAGGGCAATACTTGCTGGTGTTCCATGTTTTTTAATTAAAGTCCGAAACTCATCTGCACGCATCACATCAACATAATCTATAGGTGCTGAAACTGTAGCAGAACCTGTGTAATTGAAATTCAATCTTCTCTTTCCTTTTTTTGTCGTGATTAGAATAACTCCGTTTGCCGCACGTGATCCGTAAATAGCTGTTGAAGAAGCATCTTTTAAAACCGTAATAGTTTCAATATCATTGGGGTTAATAAAATTTAGAAAACTTCTAGACCCTCCTACATTACTGTTATCAATAGGCACACCATCTATCACAAAAAGCGGAGAAGAATTTAGGGATAATGAACCCAGACCTCTAATGAGGATATTTTGTCCGGAACCAGGTGCACCCCCAGGTTGGGTTATACTAACTCCAGCTATTTTACCGGTGATTAATTGTCCGGCAGTAACTATTGGGCCTTTGTTGAAATCATCAGTAGAAATTTGATTTACTGCACCGGTTATATCCTTTTTCTTTACTTGACCATATGCTACAATGACCACTTCTTGAATTGTTTCCATATGTTCCTGTAAAATAACATCAATTCGTTGCCGGTTACTTACTGGAACTTCTTGCACTTCAAAACCGAGACTATTAAATTCAAGTATTGTCCCTTCTTTTCTTTCTTTCAAGTATATAGAATAGTTACCGTCTAGGTCCGTAGCCACTTCGTTGTTAGTTCCTTTTTCAAGAACACCTACCCCCGGCAGAGGATTTCCGATAGTGTCTTTAACCGTTCCTATTATTTTTCTTTGCGCCATTAATCCCTGAAAACAAATTAAGAAACCGAATATAAAAAAAGATAATAAATAATATTTTTTATTCATTATTGATTGATGTTTTATGTTTAACAAATTTAATAAATAAGTCAAAAATAAATTACAAATATTAATAGAAACAAGACCATTGCAAAAGGTTAAATTCGATTTTTAATCTTTCTTTTTTAGTTTTTTGATTTTACCTACTGACTTATTCATCGATTTTTCACTATTTTTCATGTGTATGTACTATAAATCGTCGCTCATCCTTTTGTTTTTCACTCTTTTTAACGATTAGACGCAAGTAGCCCCGGACTTCGATATAAATTATAACCTATCGCCTCCATCAGGTTTTGCGTATGCATCTTTGCTATCCCTCTATATCTTGCCACCCCGCCTGAAAACCACCGCTTTATACTTCCATAAGTCCGTTCTATTTTAACTCTTGTTTCCCCTACTCGTTTATTGAACCTCTTCTCAAAATCCGTTAATGGCTTTCCCCTTTTCGCTTTCCTCAGTATATGATTCTTTCGCTTTTTCCTCTTTAACAAACTCGCATTTTTCTCTGATTCATAGCCCTTATCCGCTTTTAAGGCAATACCCTCCGGTAAGTCTGCAGCCTGCAAAACCTCCTGTAAATTGCTCACCTCGTTTACACTTGCTTTCGTGCTTACTACTCCAAGACCTTCTTCATCGGTAACATAGTGTTTTTTATACCCATAATAATACTTAGCTCGCTTTTTTAACCCGACGGCTTGTTTATCTACACTAACCTTATCATCTTTTTTTACGAACGCCTCTTTTTGCTCTCCGCTATCCGCTGTAACCTTATCATTCACCTTGCCTTTCGGTTTTAAGGGCGTCTCTATTACACTGGCACTACTATCGCTCCTTTTTTGATGATGATTGGATGACGCGCTAATTGACCGTTGATTTCCTTAAATAGACCCTCGTAGGCATTCGCCCGCGTCATCAATGTTCTAAATCTACTCAAAGTACTAGGGTCAGGGGAGACTTGGTCGATATGCAACCCACAAAAATAACTGAACGAAAGACTGTCATTTATCCTATCTTCCACTTCATAATCGCTTAATCCATACCAGGTTTGTAATAAACACATCTTGAATAATAATAATCCATCATCACTCGGACTGCCCGTCGCACTTTTACCCTTATTATAATGACAGTCTATTATTTTACTTATTTTTTCCCAGTCTAATAAACGGTTTAACTCAGTGAAAAAAGACTTTTTTATTTTTTTTGTGCGTAAATCACAAATACTATCGGCTAAAGTAGGATGATGATATATTTTCATGCCATAAATATACTATCCTTTTTAGATAAAATAACCGCTTAGTATCCCCTTTTTTTATATCTACTATCTTTCATTACCTTGCAACGGTCTTAAAACATAGAAAAGTCATTGAAATGCTTAATGTTGAAGTTAAAAAAACGAATTAACTATACTAATTTTAATAATGAAATAAAATGGCTAAAACACTTATGACAAAAGAAGAGTTTGATCGTCAATTTTATTCCAATAAATCAAATACTAATAGTTTCGACTCTAAAATATTTGATTTTAAAATAGAATTAAAGCCGTGTCATAAAGAATTAGTTTTTATAAATTGTGATTTCTTAAAGGGTATAACTTTTTGCAAAGGTATTCCATCATTAGTAGGAGCTAAAAAAAATGACAAAGAAGAAGATCTTTCTCGTTATTCTGAAACTAATGTATTTAGTGAAAGTGTATTTTTTGAAGAGTGCGATTTTCAAAAACAAATAAAATTTGATGATATTATATTTAGCAAAAAATTTAGAATGCTTAATTGTAGTGTGGATGATGCTTCATTTCGTAACACAGTCTTTAACGATTTAGCAGATTTCTGGTCAACTACATTTAAAAAAGATATAATTTTTTATAAAACAGATTTTAATAAAACGGTAGTCTTTAGTATGGCTACATTTATAGGTAATGTTTTATTTACTTATTCGTTGTTTGCTGCTAAAGTAATTCTTGCAAGAACAAAGTTTAAAAGAGGGGTAGACCTATCACAATCCATAATATCATGGCAATTAAAGCCTTTTGACTTGCAATTTGATTTTAAAGAATTCAAAGCAGAATATGTTGGTAAAGATGATAAAGATGATGAGAAGTATCAAAGATATATAAGTAAAGAAGCTAAAATACCTTTAGTAAATAAATTACATACATTTCAGGTTTTAAAAAAAGCCTTTGAGGATATTGGTAATTATCCAGACTCAATTTTAATGCTTAGAGAAGAAAAAACGGCATTAAAAAAATTAGTAAAAGAAAAATTAAAGGATAAAGATTCAAGTGTAAATATAGGTGATAGATGTATATTAAAACTTAATAGAATATCAAATAATTATAAATCAGATTTTAGAAATGGTATTTGGTTTATTTTAGCAGTTGCTATCATTTTTGGTACACCTACACTAATTTTTACAGAAGCATTTCAAAATAATATTTGTTGCTGTAATTGTACTTTTAATGTGAATGCCGTTACAAAAGGTATGAAATTCATTTTTACTTTTTTAAATCCTACTCATCATTTATCCTATTTAGAAAATTTAAATCCAATATTTGACGTTTCATACATTTTTGATTTTTTTGGTCGTATAGCTGTTGGCTATGGCATATATCAAACCGTTCAGGCGTTTAGAAAATTTAAATAATTACAAATAATATTTAATGAACTTATATAAAATACATACAAATAATATAGATATTGTAAAAGAGAAACCTTTCAAATTAGAAAAAGAAATACAGGCTCTTTTTGAAAGTAATTTATAGGCTTTAATGAATTTACAATTAGTGAAATCAGAGTTTTTAATTAAAAACAAGCGTATAGATACATTGGCATACGATACACAATCAAATGCTTTTATAATTATTGAATATAAGAGAAGTAAAAATATTAGTGTTGTTGACCAGGGTTTTGCCTATTTGAGTTTAATGCTTGAAAATAAAGCAGATTTTATTGTAGAGCATAACGAAGCATTAAAGAACAATTTAAAACGTACAGATGTAGATTGGAGTCAAACAAGAGTGGTTTTTGTTTCAACAGGGTTTACGGATAATCAAAAAACAGCTACAAACTTTAAAGATATTGCTATTGAATTATGGGAGGTAAAACGTTATGAAAACAATTTAATTAGTATTAATCAAATTAAGAAAGGTAAATCAGCTGAAAGTATTAAGCCTATTACATCAATTAATAATGCATTAGAAGTTGTTACTAAAGAGATAAAAGTTTATACAGAAGCAGCTAATACAGCTAATAAATCAGATGATGTTGTAGAATTATACGAAACTTTTAGAGATGCAATAATAAATCTAGCTGATGATATTGAACCTACACCGAGAAAATTAAGAATAGCATTTAAAATTGGACATAGAGTTGTATGCGACATTCATCTTCAAAAAAGCAATTTAAAACTATGGATAAATTTGAAAAAGGGAATGTTAGATGATTCTAAAAAACTTATGGTTGATGTATCAAACAAAGGTCATTGGGGAAGTGGAGATTATGAACTAAAAATTTTAGATACTAAAAATATAGAGTACATTATGAGTTTAGTAAAACAGGCAATTTAATTATTCAATAAAAAATTCAGTACAATGTTTGCAAATGTGCGCAAGTATGTTAAAATATATCGGCGCGCCCGTCCAGACCGCAAAAAAAACATTATTGCGGATTAATTAAAGATTAGTTTTTAGAGCAGGTTTTTAATTGATTTATCTTTTACAATAAGCGTTAGTGTTAATTTCACACCTGAAGCAGCGCTTGCGTCAAATCATCTCGTATATCTTCAAAATCTTCTAAGCCAACGGCTATACGAAGTGTACCTTCGTAGATTTGCATTTCATCAAGTTCTTCTTCTGTATAATTGCAGTAAATAGTCGAGGCGGGATGAATAATCATTGATTTATTATCGCAGAAGTTAGTCCCTCGTCGAATCATTTTCAGCGCATCAGAAAAAGCAAAAGCCTGCGTTTTATTTTCTATTTCAATTTTAATCAGGCAACCGCCAATATTAGGTCTAAAATACTTCCTTGCCCTCTCATAATAGGGTGAATTGGGCAGCAAATTATATGAGATTCTTTTTATTTTGGGATGTTGTTGCAAAAATTTTGCAATTTTTAACGCATTATCACATATTTTGTCTATACGGATCGATAAAGTTTCGAGCCCCAACAATTTTAAATAAGCGTTACCTGGCGACATGCATCCTCCTATATTTCTAAAAATTTCATTGCTGATCTTTTTCATAAAGGCATCTTCGCCGAATTTTGCAAATTCACTATTGAGTTTTGGAATATATTGCCATTTTGTGTTTTGATGGATTAATATTGCACCGCCAATAGCAGTGGCACCCCCTGAAATAAATTTAGAGGTTGAAATCACTTCAATATCGATCGCATACTTATGACAAAAAAATCCATAAGCCGTTAAAGCTGTATTATCTGCGATCAATGGAATGTCTTTCTGTGAAGATAGTTTGGCAATTTTTTCAAAATCAAAAATAATTAACTGTGGGTTGGTCATTATTTCCATAAAAATTGCACGAGTGTTCTGATCGATATTTTGCTCAACTTCATTTAAATTCTCAAAATCTACAAATCTCGTTTCGATGCCGATAGATTTCATGGTTTCAGCCAGTAAAGAATAGGTATTTCCAAAAAGATATTTTGAAGCAATAAGATTATCACCGGCTTTACAAAGTGTTAAAACAACACTTGAAACCGCAAACATTCCTGAGCTGACACATAAACAATCAGTAGCATTTGCCATAGTTTTCAAGCGATTTTGCAGTTCGGTTACTGTTGGATTAGCTGTTCGGGAATAGGCGAAATGATTTCCCTTACTATGAAAGGCGTCCTCAAGGTCGGCAGTATTTTTAAAATCATACGAAGCGGTATTATATATTGGGGTCTTTAAACTTCTGAAATTGTGATTTGAATCATTATTTATATTTCCATGTATGAGTTTTGAGTTGAATCCCTTCATCTGTTAATGATTTTATGACCTTAAAATTACAAATAAATGCACTATGTTAGCCTTTTTGATTTTGCACAAGTTAAATTTGTTTTAATATAAACCCGTGTCTGTTGGACTATCATTTAAATTTTATGATGATTTTGAGACCGTTGCAAAAAGCATTCTAACAAAAAAATGCTTGTATTGAGCCTATCGAAATGCAACGCCCGATAAAAATTAAACGCCGGAGCAACCTTTTGATTGTGAAGGCTTTAATTTTCGGTAGCTGAGCCTGTCGAAGCTTTGAGATGGTTGCTGAGCACAGCCGAAGTAAGGAAGCAGTTTGAAGTTAGATGCTTTCTTTTTCATACTTTTTTATATATTCTGCAACGGTCTCTCACTATAAGTCTTTTACAAAGGAAGATGTACCACTTTTTTAGTGTCAAAGAAAGGCTCTTCAAAAAAATCAGAAACATTATACACATTTACCGGTAGATAACTCTTAAGTTCCTCATTTAGATCTCCCCCTTTCAAATATAGAATACCATTAGGCAAGCTATGCAAACTTTTTCTTTTAACACGCTTTCTCACTAGCGGCATAAATTTTTGCATTTGCGTAACGGATCTGCCGATGATGAAGTCAAACTTAGCCGTTACCTCTTCAACCCTAATTTGCTCTGCCTGGACATTTTTTAAACCCAGGGATTCCTTTATCGCTTGTACTACTTTTATTTTTTTTCCAATAGAATCAATTAAGTAAAATTGCGTTTTAGGGAACATTATTGCCAGTGGAATACCCGGAAAACCTCCACCGGTACCCACATCCATTATCAAAGCCTCTTGATGAAACTGAACAATTTTTGCAATGGAAAGCGCATGTAATACATGGCGTTCATACAATTCATCAATATCTTTTCGTGAGATTACATTAATCTTTTTATTCCATGAATTATACAAGGCGCCCAGTTGATGAAAATGATGAATTTGTGTAGAGGTTAGTCCATCAAAATATTTTAAAATAATCTCACTTCCGTTCATTTTGCATCAAAATACAGATTTTTGTAAATCAAGAGACCTTTAGCTTGCGCTGACTTGCAGTTGTTAAAGTATAGAGTACTTTTTGCAAAGATCTCATCAATTTATTATACTGAGACCGTTGCAAAAAGCACGCTAACAAAAAAATGCAACGCCCGATAAAAATTAAATACCGTAGCAACCTTTTGGGTGTGGAGGATTTTAATTTTTTGAGAAAGAAGTAGTTTGAAGTTAGATGCTTTCTTGTTCATACTTTTTTATGTCTTCTGCAACGGTCTCATACTGCAAATATAAAAAAATGACATTTATGTATTCTTTAAAAAAATACACAAAACAATAAAAATTATGCACTTTTGTCTAAGATTTTCTTTATAATATTGCATATTGATTATGTATAGTTTTTTAAAGAAAATATATGTTTCGATTTTAGGCTTGCTCATGGTTTTGAGTTCGACTTCATTTATTATCGAAAAAAAATGTGAATGCTGTACAAAAGTTCTACATAAATCAATACCTATAAAAAACTTAACAGACTCACAAAATATCCTCTTAAAAAAGAAAAAAAATAATTGTGATTGTAATTCATTAATAATAAAACAGAAAACAAAAAAAGATTTTTTGTATATTGAGGCCTATAGTCTTTCAAAAACAAGTAAAATCTTTTTTTGTATCTCTTCCGTTTTTCCTGATTTAAATAAAAATTTATATGGTTTTTATTTAGACAATGAACAGTTGCTGTATGCTCATTTTTCCCCTCCTGATTTAAAGCAAAAAACGTATATATTAAATGAGCAGTTTTTAATTTAAAATGATTTTTTTATTTCTTCTTTATCAAAAAATAAAGAGCAGATAAAAAATTTTATAAATTAACATTAAATACACATTCATTTTAAATTATTTTTTTATGCTTAATAAAAGTATCAAGTTTTTTATTGAGAATAAGTTAATCGCTGTTATTTTACTTTTTGTTATCATTATCTTTGGGGTTATAGTCGCTCCGTTTAACTGGGATATAAAAGGACTTCCTCGTAATCCAATTGCTGTTGACGCTATCCCAGATATTGGTGAAAATCAGCAAATTGTATTTACCGAGTGGAGCGGTCAATCGCCTCAAGACATTGAGAACCGGGTTACCTATCCGCTTACTACATTTTTAATGGGTATCCCGGGGGTAAAAACTGTACGGAGCAACTCAATGTTTGGATTTTCCAGCATCTATATCATTTTCAAAGATGGAGTAGACTTCTATTGGGGGCGAAGTCGTTTGGTTGAAAAACTCAATTCTATTCCCAAAGCACTACTTCCACAAGGGGTAAAACCTTCATTAGGCCCCGATGCTACCAGCCTGGGACAGGTTTTTTGGTACACGCTGGAGGGACGAGATAAAAAAGGGAATCCTACCAGCGGTTGGGATTTAGACGAAATTCGAAGCATTCAAGACTTTTATGTAAAATATGGGTTATTATCTGCCAAGGGCGTTTCAGAAGTCGCTTCGATTGGAGGTTTTGTAAAAGAATATCAGGTGGATGTTGATCCTGAAAAAATGCGCCAGTACAACATATCACTTAAAAAAGTGGTTGAAGCCGTAAAAAGCAGTAACAGAGAAATAGGCGCGCAAACCATAGAAATCAATAAAGTAGAATATTTTGTACGGGGTCTGGGTTATTTAAAATCTATTAAAGATTTAGAGAAGGTAGTAGTTTCTGAAAGTAATTACACGCCTATTTACTTAAAAGATATTGCAAAAGTAACCTTAGGACCAGCCACGCGCCGCGGTATTTTAGATAAAGAAGGGGCAGAAGCAGTTGGAGGAGTGGTTATCGCACGTTACGGCGCTAATCCGATGGAAGTGATTCAAAATGTAAAGAAAAAAATAAAAGAAATTGCTCCAGGCCTACCTTCTAAAACATTATCAAATGGAACTCTGTCAAAACTAAAGATTATACCTTTTTATGACCGGTCAAAATTAATTCACGAGACTTTAAATACGCTAAATGAAAGTTTGTTTTTAGAAATTCTCATTACTGTTTTGGTAGTTGTTTTTATGGTTAGTAACTTAAGAGCATCAGGATTAATTTCAGCCCTGCTTCCCTTAGCGGTTTTGATGACTTTTATCGGAATGAAATTTTTCTCAGTTCAAGCAAACATTGTAGCGCTTTCAGGAATAGCCATTGCTATTGGGACGATGGTTGATGTAGGGATTATCCTTTCTGAAAATATCATACAACATCTCTATAAAAGAAAAAACAAAAATGCATCGCTCCCTAAAGTAATATATCAAGCTACTGCTGAAGTTTCGGGTGCTATTGTAACCGCAGTAATGACTACTGTGGTCAGTTTTATCCCAGTTTTTACTATGCAGGCTACCGAAGGAAAACTATTTATACCCCTGGCTTATACAAAAACTATGGCACTTGTTTCTTCGGTTATTGTTGCCTTGTGGTTTATTCCCCCTTTTGCTGTTTGGGTTTTCGGGTTTAAATTTCCCAAAGCAAAAAAAGGATTAATAGTTAATGCACTGCTCGTTATGATTAGCGCTACCGGACTTTTCTTTGGCATTCGCCTGAGCCTTATTTTATTGCTTATTGCATTGCTCCAACTGCTTAATTATTTTAAGGTAATTAAAGATAATCAAACCCATTATGGCGTATTAGGAGTTATACTTCTTGTTGCGATTTATGCGCTGGGCGAATACTGGAGACCCCTGGGTTACCAGGAAAATATTTTTCTGAACTTTCTTTTCGTTTTTATTATTGTAATGGGAATGCTTGGCTTTTTTATACTATTCAGAAAATATTATATACATATTCTATCTTGGACACTCCGCCGTAAAATGGCTTTACTTTCCATTCCAATATTTCTGCTTTTATGCGGAATAACCGCTTGGCTAGGATTTGAAAAAATAACCGGCATCAAAAATACATTTTTAAATGAAGAATTTCCGGGTATAGGAAAGGAGTTTATGCCCGCGCTTAACGAGGGTTCATTTTTATTAATGCCTACTACTTTGCCGCACGCCGGAATTACAGAAAATAAAAAAATATTACAACAATTAGATCGAAGGGTAACGAATATTCCCGAAGTAGAAAGTGTTCTCGGCAAGTCTGGAAGAGTAGAAAGCGCGATTGACCCGGCGCCGCTTTCTATGTTTGAAAATATTATTCAATATAAGCCTGAGTTTATATTAGATAAACAGGGAACTCCTATGCGTTTCAAAGTGAATAACGAGGGTGAATTTTTATTAAAAAATAAAAAACAAAGGGTTCAATGGGGAGACAAAGTAGAGGCAAAAAAACTAATTCCAGATGAAAAGGGGGAATTCTTTAGAAATTGGAGAGCGCACATCCACTCAACCGATGATATTTGGAATGAGATTGTTGAAGTTACCCGATTGCCCGGCGTTACTTCAGCACCCAAGTTACAGCCGATAGAAACTCGTATTATTATGCTTCAAACGGGTATGCGGGCACCGATGGGAATTCAAATAAAAGGGCAAAATTTAAAGCAAATTGAAGATTTTGGATTAAAGTTAGAAATGATTTTAAAAGAAGTAAAAGGGATTAAAAAATCATCCGTTTTTTCTGATAGAATTGTTGGAAAACCCTATCTTTTATTAGATATTAATCGCGAAGCCATTGCCCGCTATGGATTATCAATTGATGAGGCACAACAAACTCTTAGAGCAGCCTTAGGAGGAATGCCTTTAACTTATACTGTGGAGGGTCGTGAGCGCTATCCTGTGCGGGTACGCTATCCGAGAGAACTGCGGTCTGCACCGGAAGAATTGGAAAACATTTATTTCTCTAATAAAAAAGGATTGCAAATTCCGTTAAAGGATATAGTTAAAATACGTTATGAGCGAGGACCGCAAAGCATAAAAAGCGAAGATACTTTTTTAGTAGGATATGTACTTTTTGACAAGGAGCAGGAGCAGGCAGAAGTTGATTTAGTAGAGCGCGCGCAAAGGTATATTCAAAAGAAGATTGACGATAAAGAACTAATGGTTCCGCAAGGAATTAGCTATCGCTTTACGGGAACTTACGAAAATCAGATCAGAGCGATGAAAAGACTGAGCTTTATCATGCCCGTTGTTTTGTTGATTATTTTCCTGATTTTATATTTTCAATTTAAAAAAGTAAGCACTACTTTTATCGTTTTCAGTGGAATAGCCGTAGCTTTTGCCGGTGGTTTTATTATGCTTTGGCTTTATAGCCAGCCCTGGTTTTTAGATTTTTCTTTTCTGGGAAAAAATGTCAGGGACTTGTTTCAAATTCATACGATTAATCTGAGTGTTGCCGTTTGGGTTGGTTTTATTGCATTATTTGGCATTGCGACAGATGACGGTGTAGTCATGGCTACCTATTTAACTCAGATTTTTGAACAGCGTAATCCAAAAACGAAAGAGGAGGTAAGGCAATCAGTGATTGAAGCAGGTAGAAAAAGGATTCGTCCTTGTTTAATGACCGTGGCAACGACTTTGCTTGCTTTGTTACCGGTATTGACCTCTACGGGACGGGGTTCGGATATTATGGCACCTATGGCAATCCCGAGTTTTGGCGGGATGTTTATTGCATTAATTACTTTATTCGTTGTGCCGGTTTTATACAGCTGGAATGCTGAAAGGAAATTAAAAACAAAAAATTAAGTTATGAAAAGTAAATTATTTCTTATATTTAGTTGTTTATCTATCGTTGTTTTTTCTCAAATAACCCCTTTGAATCGATATATAAGTTTTATGCTTAAAAATCATCCCAAAATACAAGCAGATCGGTTAAAATACAATGCTATGTTGGCAGGTATCGAAGAAGTAGGTAATTTAAAGGACACCCAACTTTCGGGTGGTGTTTTCCTGCATTCTCCTGAAACAAGAGTTGGACCTCAAAACTTTAGATTGGGTGCTAGGCAGGAACTCCCGTGGCCGGGTATTTTAAAAGCTCAGAAAGAAGTAGTAAGAGCCAGTGCAGAGATTCAATCTGAAAACAATGATGCAACTATTCAGCAAATGATTTTCAAAACGAAAAGCATGTATTATGAGTTGGCAAAGTTCAGGCAGTTTATTTTGGTATTGAAAGAAAATTTAGCTTTATTGAATACCTATGAGCGCTTAGCATTAAGCGGATTGAAAAATAACTTAGCCACTATGGCAGATGTTCTTAAAATCAGAGTAAAAAAGAATGAATTAAACATTGAAGTAAAAAATGAGCAAAGCCGTTTAGAAACGCGAAAAAGGAATTTTAATAGATTATTAAACAGAGCAGTAGATGATAAAATAGAAATAGATTCTTTAAAGGAAAATGTTGCATTGCCTTCCATCTTAGACGTTGAAGAAAAAATAGGTAGAAATCCGTTGATTAATCAATTTAGAAAAGAGCGGGAGGTAATTCATCAAGAAATACTTTTGAATGAAAAAGAGGGACTTCCTAAAATAGGACTTGGTTTAGATTATGTTTTGGTTTCAAAACTGAAAACAGTTAATCTAAAAGATAACGGAAAAGATGTTATAATGCCGATGGTTTCAATTAGTATTCCCTTATTTGACAAAAAATATAAAGCTAAAACTGAACGCCTGAAGATCCAAAATGAAGCAAGTCTTTTAGGTGAGCAAAATGAAATACTTGCTTTAAAAAAGGCGTTAGATGATTTTCAAAATAAATTTGATATAAGTAAGCGGAAAATAAAAATGTATAAGGAGAATATTAAAGAATCCCGACGAATTCAAAAACTTATTTTAACCGATTATACTACAGGTCGTATAGATTATGATGAAATATTGGAAGTTGAAGAAATCACCTTAAAATATGAATTATATAAAATAAATGAATTAAATAACTTATACCAGCAAAAAAGCATGATAGAATATTTAATCACTTCAAAATAAAAAATAATGTGTGAAAATAATATCGAAATAATCGTTAAAAATATGGTTTGTAACCGTTGTATGAAAGTGGTAAATGATGAGCTAATAAAGCATGATATTCCTTTTTTAAAAGTTGATTTGGGCAAAATTTATTTTAATAAACCTTTGGATGGTAAAACGTTGGGTAAAATAGAAAAAATACTCAATAAAGAAGGCTTTGAGCTATTAAAAGATAAAAACAGACAACTTGTAAACAAGGTAAAAAGTTTGATTATTAATCATATTCATTATGATAAAACACCATCTAATCTTAATCTGTCTTTCTTTATCAGTGAAAAATTAGGTATTGATTATACATCCATTAGTAAAATATTTTCAAAAACGGAAGGACAAACTATTGAACAATTTGTAATCCAACAAAGGATAGAACGAGTAAAAGAACTATTAATTTATAACGAATTAACACTAAGTCAAATCTCTTACGAACTCAATTATAGCAGTCCGCAGTATTTATCACGTCAATTTAAGCAGGTAACCGGCATGAATCCTTCTGAGTTTAAAAAAAAGGGTACTAGGAAAAGATTAGATACCATTTGACATAATGAGACCCTTCGCTCTCGCTGAATTGTAGTTGTTACAATACTTTTTGCAAAGGTCTCATAATAATAGACTTAATTATAAAATTAAAAAAATAAATATGAAAAAGACAGTTTCTTATATAGTTACTTTAATTATCGGGTTTGGCTTAGGAGGGCTCTATTTTGGAAGATATGCTTCACAAGATTCTGAAGAATTTATACAAGAAAAACAGAATAGCAATCAGAAAAAAGTAAAAACTACTTTGTGGACCTGCTCTATGCATCCGGAAATTAGGCAGCACGAACCGGGTAATTGCCCTATTTGTGGTATGGATTTAATCCCTTTAAATCACTCAGATTCGAAAGGGGAGAAAGAGCAAAATAATGAAATAAAATTATCAAGAAATGCTCTTGCTCTTGCTAATATTCAAACAATAAAGGCAGCAAAAATTTCAGGTGAAACTTTAGATAACGAAATAAAACTTTCTGGACAAATTCAAGAAGACGCCACCTCTCTTTTTACACAAACTGCCCATATCGGCGGACGATTAGAACGTTTTTCTATAAATGATGAGGGTGAATATGTAAAAAAAGGTCAATATATAGGCGCTATTTATTCACCGGAAATTGTAACTGCAGAACAGGAACTATTAGTCGCATCGGAAAATAAAAAAACACAGCCTGAAATTTATAATGCAGTAAGAGAAAAATTAAAATTATGGAAACTTTCAAATGCGGAAATTGATCGCGTAGAACATAGCAAAAAACTTGTATATAACTTCCCATTATATGCTGATTTATCTGGGATTGTAAAAAAACGTACTGCCATCATTGGGAATCATGTAAACGCAGGCACGCCTTTGTATTCTTTAATAGATTTGAGTAAAGTTTGGGTGATTTTAGACGTTTATGAATCGGATATTCATAATTTTAGTGTTGGCGAAAGTGTGCAAGTAAAAACTCTGGCTTATCCGGGCGAGTCATTCAAAGGGAAAATATCCTTTATTCCTCCTACATTGAATGAGCAAACCCGCACAATTTCAATTCGAGTTGAAATCCGTAACCAAGAAATGAAACTAAAGCCGGGGATGTTGGCATTTGCCAAAATAAAATTATCACAAAATAAAATTACAAAAAAAGGATTTGTAATTCCTAAATCCGCAGTTTTATGGACGGGTAAACGTTCAGTCGTTTACGTAAAACCTCACCCTGAGAAAGCAATTTTTGAAATGCGTGAGGTTACACTGGGCAGTACTATAGGAGATAAGTATATTATAAGCAACGGATTGAAAGAAAATGAAGAGGTAGTAATCAAAGGGGCATTTACTATTGATGCATCCGCGCAGCTGGCAGGGAAAAACAGCCTTATGAATTAGTCAATTAAAAAAGTTAAGAGATCTTTAGCAACTGCAAGTCAGCGTAAGTTAAAAGTATTAACTTTAATAGACCGTTGCAGAACATATAAAAAAACATGAAAAAAAAGCATCTAACTTCAAACGGCGCCCTTCTCAAAAAATTAAAATCCTCACAACCATTAGGTTGCTCCGGTATTTAATTTTCCTTGGGCGTTGCATTTCGGCAAATTCAATACAAGCACTTTTTTGTTAGAGTGCTTTTTGCAACGGTCTCTTTAAATAAAATAATTTTGTTGTTCTCTACATTTCTTTAAAAAGTGTTTATATTTGCTATTATTTAGACTTATTTGAAATTAATTAAAAATGAAAATTAAAAAATATTTAACTCTTGCATTTTCCTTATTTATAATATTTAATTCTTGTAAAAAGAATAAAATACATCAGGAAGTTACGGCGCAAAAAGATGCTGAAATATCCGAACGAATAGTGAGTTTAAACGGTACACTTACTGAAATTTTGAGCGACTTAGGGCATCAGGATAAAATAGTTGGGGTGGATGTTACCAGTGTTTATCCTAAAACGGTAAAAGAAAAATCGGTTGATTTGGGTCATGTAATGAACCTCTCGCTAGAAGCTTTATTGCAAACTAAACCTACTCAAATTTTTGCTATTGAATCCGAACTGTCTGAAAAGATAAAAAAGCAATTAGACGGCTTAACTATACCCGTGCATTATTATACCCTCAACTATTCTATAGAAGGAGCAAAAAATTTAATAAAAAATTTAGCACAGGATTTGAAAAGCAATAAAGCCGATGATTTGATCAATAAGATTGATGAGGATACCCAAGCCCTTATCTCTTTCAAGGTTAAGCCTAAAGTAATGTTTATTTATGCCCGGGGCGCCGGAACTTTACTAGCGGCGGGAAGAGAAACGCCCACCGAGAGTATGATTCATCTTGCCGGTGGAGAAAATGCAATAAAAAATTACAAAGGATATAAACCTGTTACTCCGGAAGCGATAGCGAAAGCCAATCCAGAGGTACTTCTATTTTTTAAAAGCGGCTTGCAAAGCCTTAACGGTATAGAAGGGCTAAAAAAAATTCCAGGATTTGTTGCCGTTACGGCAGTTAAAAAGAACCAGCTCATCACTATGGAGGGCTTATTCCTTACCGGATTTGGACCAAGAGTGGGCAAAGCTATAAAACAATTAAACAGTGAATTAGCAAAGTATGCCCAATAAAATCTCTCTATACCTGCTGGGTGTCGGGTTATTAATTCTATTATTTTTCATATCGATTCTCTGCGGATTTTATTCTATATCCTTTAAATCTATAGTGAATACGATTACAGCTCAATATACAGCCGGCTCAACGGATGCCTATATTTTTTATCAAGTAAGGCTTCCCAGGACCTGCTTAGGAATTATTATGGGCAGCGGCTTAGCCATATCAGGAGCATCCTTACAGGGAATGTTTAAAAACCCGTTAGCAACACCCGGCATCATCGGTATTACATCAGGTTCAGCACTTTTTGCTGCTATTAGCATCGTGCTGGGAAATTTAATAAAGGGGTTTCTTCCACAATTTTTACATTATTCTTTAATATCGTTTTCAGCTTTTTTCGGTGCTTTATTGGTTATGTTTTTAGTATATAAAATATCACTTAAGGATGGAAAAACTCGTATAACGATCATGCTCTTGGCAGGGGTAGCCATAACGGCTTTAGCCGGATCCATTATCGGGTTCTTAACTTTCATCTCTACAGACGATGAACTTAGAGATTTAATATTTTGGAACTTAGGAAGTTTAAGCGCTGCTAACTGGAATAAAGTAATCATTCTGTTTTGTATTAATTCAGTTGCCATCTATTTTCTCAGTCGTAACGGAAAGGCGCTAAATGCTATGATGTTAAACGAGGAAAATGCCCAGCACCTAGGAATAAATGTAAAAAAACATCATGCCGGTATTATATGGCTTACTTCTATCATGGTGGGTGCTTCAGTGGCTTTTGCCGGAACGATTGGTTTTATAGGACTTATCGTGCCTTATATTTTAAGATTAGCAATAAAGTCCGATTATAGAATTATTTTACCGCTTTCTGCACTTTATGGGGGTATTTTACTTCTCGCTGCTGACATTTTTTGTAGAACCGTTCTGGCACCTTCAGAAATCCCTATTGGAATCATTACAGCCTTTATGGGCGCCCCTATATTTATTATCATTCTTATCCGATTTAAAAAATTAATGTAATGCTATCAGTAAAACAGCTTAATTATACAGTTAAAGGTAAAAAAATCTTAGACGACATAAATTTTAAGGCAATGCCGGGTAGTTTAATAGTCATTATTGGTCCAAACGGGGCGGGTAAAACAACGCTTTTAAATAGTATTGCTAATGAGGTTTTGTATGATGGAGACATCGTGTTTAAAAATAAATCTATAAAAAAATGGAATATTAAACAACTGGCTCAACATAGGGCAAAGCTCTCACAACATTTTGCACAGGATATTTCTCTAAGCGTTCAAGAGGTGGTTTTGATGGGGCGCTATCCTTATTTTAATAATATTCCGGGTCGCAATGATTTATATGCAACTGTACAAGCTATGGAGGCTACAGAAATGATTTCGTATAAAAAAATGCCCTATAACCCGCTCTCAGGTGGAGAGAAACAGCGTGTACACCTTTCGCGTATATTCGCACAATTACATAATCATCATGCTCATAAGTTACTACTGCTGGACGAACCGCTGAACCATCTTGATGTATATCATCAGCACACTCTGCTGAGTAAAATAAAAAATTTTGTAGTAAAAGGGAAAAATATAGGCATACTTGTGCTGCATAATCTTAATTTAGCTGCACGATTTGCCCATAGTTTATTATTATTAAAAAATGGAAAATTAGTGGTTCAGGGTACGCCGGGTGAAGTTTTAACTTCCCATACCATTAGCGAGACATATAATTTTCCGTGCCGTTGTATCACTCATCCACAGGTAGATTCACCGTTTATTATTTTTGGAAAACAAGAACATGAAAAACAGAATATTCACTAAAATATCTTAAAAATGAATACGACTATCCAACAACTAAAAGAAAAATGGGATGCTTTAAAAGCAGAACAACCGCATATAAGAATACGAAATGCTGCTGAAATTCTCGGCATTAGTGAAGCCGAGTTGCTTATCACAAAAACAGGTGATACGGTAACCTGGCTGCGCGGTGAACCGAAGGCTATTTTAAAAGAAATTGAAACCTTGGGCTATGTGATGGCGTTAACCAGAAATAACAGCTGCGTTAACGAGCGTAAAGGGGTGTATAAAAATGCAAAAATTTCCTCTGCATCAACGGGTTTGTTTGTTGGGGAAGATATTGATTTGCGTATATTTTTTAATCACTGGAAATTTGTTTTTGCAGTTACAGAAGTTGCCGGGGGTAAAGAACAAAACAGTTTACAATTTTTTGGTAAAGACGGCATGGCAATACATAAGATTTACCTCACACCCAAAAGCGATAAAAAAGCATTTTTTCACTTAATAGAAAAATATAAAGCTGAACAGCAGCCCCATTCATTGCAAACTGAGGAATATATTCCGGCGGATGATATCATAAGTGATGGTGAAGTGGATATCGTTAGCTTCCAAAAAAAATGGCTTAATTTAAAAGACACCCATCAATTTTTTAGCCTAATTAAAAAACATAAAATAAGCAGAACCCAGGCATTGCGCATAGCACCCGACAAATACCATGCGATGCCGATTGATAAGAATAAAATTGTAAGCATGCTTGAGGCGGCAGTAAAGTTGCAAGTTCCTATTATGGCGTTTGTAGGGAACCGGGGCTGTATTCAAATCCATACAGGAGAAATTTATAGAACCCTATGGCACAATGAATGGTTTAATGTACTCGATCCTCACTTTAATCTGCATTTAAATATGAATAAAATTGCTGAAAGCTGGATAGTAAGAAAGCCAACCAAAGACGGGATAGTAACCTCCATAGAAGTTTTTGATGTTAATGGTGAAACCATCGTACAATTTTTTGGTAAACGTAAACCGGGAATACCCGAACTGCCTCAGTGGCAGGAAATAGTGAAAGAATTAGAAACAGAGCCTAACCAAGTAAACCTGAATTTATGAAAAATACACACATCTTTTCCACACTTTTTTTAGTTCTTTCGTTAAACGCATCTTTCCTTTGTGCACAAGAATTAAAGGCATATCAAATATATAATAAAAATAAGGAAAAAGTTGATTTTAATACCATGATTAATGCGCTTCAAAATTATGACATCGTTCTTTTTGGAGAATTTCATGACAGTTCAATTATTCATTGGTTAGAGCTAAAAACTGCAGAGGCACTGTATAAAAGAACAAAAAACTTAAACTTAGGGTGTGAAATGTTTGAAACAGATAACCAAATTATTCTTGATGAATTTTTAGAAGGAAAAATTTCACGCGATAATTTTGAGTCAGAAATGCGCTTATGGGACAATTACAAAACAGATTATAGACCCTTAGTCGATTTTGCTAAAAAACATCATTTAAAATTTATTGCCACTAATATCCCACGTAGATATGCTTCCTATGTGTATGAAAAAGGAGTAGATAGCTTATGCAACTTGAGTGAACAAGCACAAAAATTTATTGCTCCAACGCCAATTGAAATGGATACTTTATCCTTAGCGTATCATAATATGTCGGAAATTGCAAAAGAGCATGGCTTCACAAAAAAGAGGCTTAAAAATTTTATCGCATCTCAAGCCATAAAGGATGCAACGATGGCTCATTTTATTAGCCAAAACCTACCAAAAGAGGGTATTTTTCTTCATTATAATGGCAATTATCATAGTCAAGATTACGGCGGAATTTATTGGTATTTAAAAGAACCGCATCCTGATCTAAACATTGCAGTAATTACAGTGAGTGAGGATGAGCAGGAAACTTTACTCATTCCGGAAGATCATCCTAAACTTACTGATTTTAATATTGTAATCGCCTCAGACGTTACAAAAACCTATTGATATATTGAAGCATTTACGATACCTTATTTATTTTCAGGGCGTTCCCGCCTAACGGCGGTCGGGCTATCCGCTAAATCTTTTTTCTAGGGCAAAAACTGCCCCAGAAAAAAGGATACCACTCCTATCCCTAACGCTCGCCCCGCAAAGCCAGTGATTTTTAAAAAAAGAGACCGCTTAACAAAGCACTCTGTCAACTGCAAGTGGTCGTAAGCTAAAATTCTAAATAGATGAGACTATTTCAAAAAGCACTCTAACAAAAAAATGCAACGCCCGATAAAAATTAAACGCCGGAGCAACCTTTTGGGTGTGGAGGATTTTAATTTTTTGAGAAGGGCGCCGTTTGAAGTTAGATGCTTTCTTTTTCATACTTTTTTATGTGTTATGCAACGGTCTCATAGATATATTCTCAAAAACATTATTTATCTTTGGGAATAAAAAAATCATGTATTCAAAAAGAAATAAAACCCATTTAATTAAAGAAATTCAAGCGATAAAAGAGTCCGGGTTGTATAAAAATGAGCGAATTATTACCACACCGCAAGGAGTTGAAATTAAAACTACAAAGGGCAATCGGGTGTTGAATTTTTGCGCGAATAATTATTTAGGCCTTTCTAATCATCCCGAAGTCGTTCAGGCAGCAATAGAAGCATTGCATACGCACGGTTTTGGAATGTCTTCGGTTCGTTTTATTTGCGGTACTCAAGATATCCATAAAACGTTGGAACAAAAAATTTCAACCTTTTTAGGAATGGAAGATACGATTTTATATGCTGCCGCTTTTGATGCAAACGGAGGTGTTTTTGAGCCTTTGCTGACAAAAGAGGATGCCATTATTTCCGATTCGCTCAACCATGCTTCAATTATTGATGGGGTCCGGTTATGTAAAGCGGCGCGTTACCGCTATCAGAACAACAATATGCATGACTTGGAAAAAAAGCTAATTGAAGCAGCTCAAAACAATCACCGGTTTAAAATGATTGTTACCGATGGGGTATTTTCGATGGATGGAATCATTGCTAATCTAAAAGAAATTACCAGGCTGGCAGAAAAGTATGAAGCATTAGTGATGGTTGATGACTGCCATGCTACGGGATTTATCGGTAAAACAGGACGAGGAACGCATGAATATCATGAGGTAATAAACAAAATTGATATTATTACCGGCACATTAGGAAAAGCGCTTGGAGGAGCAATGGGGGGATTTACCAGTGGAAAAAAAGAAATCATAGAAATACTTCGTCAGCGTTCACGCCCTTATTTGTTTTCCAATTCGCTTGCCCCGTCTATTGTAGGTGCTTCCAATAAGGTTTTTGATATACTTTCAGAATCTACTCTCTTAAGAGATAAAGTTATAAGGAATGCGGTTTATTTCAGAAATAAAATAAAAGGATATGGATTTGATGTTATAGAAGGTGAAGCAGCCATTGTACCCGTTATGTTGTATGATGCAAAAATTGCACAGACCATGGCAGCTAAGTTGTTAGAAAAAGGGATTTATGTTATCGGTTTTTTCTATCCGGTCGTCCCGAAAGGAAAAGCGCGTATTCGGGTTCAACTCTCAGCTGCGCACAAACAAGAGCATATAAATGAAGCGATAGAGGCTTTTGTAAACGTTGGAAAAGAAATGAGAATTATTTAAAACTTTTGGAAAGAAGTAAAGAAAGTCGTAAAATTGCGCGCTTAAAATTCATGTGTATTCGTGAAAGGTCCCATAGCTCAGTTGGTTAGAGCACCTGACTCATAATCAGGGGGTCGCTGGTTCAAGCCCAGCTGGGACCACTTTTAAAATCAAGCACTTACAAATTTATTATAGGTGCTTTTTTGTTATTGCTGCAACAATGCTGCAACATTTTATAATTTTTCAGTTCCTTTTCAAATTGATGGTCTCTTACTTGCTTTAAAATATCAGCATATCCTGCTTGGTCAACTTTAAAGGCTTTTTTACAATTAGGACAAATTATTTCGTTCATTGATTATTCGTTAAATATTGATTACTCATAACTTTATAATGTTCTTTCCCTATATCATTAAAAATACTTTCAAAAACATTCATTAAATCTTGTGTCTTTGAATCATTTAAAGACTGATAAAAAAACTCATTCATTATATAAATATGATGGCTTTGTTCATTTATTTCTGACATGAATGCTCTATAAATAAGATATCGATTAGATTCCTCTAATATTTTAGCTTCTTTAGGTTCTTTTTGAGTAAACTGTAAATAGGTCTGTAAAATTCTTCTCATCAGATTACCAGCAATTACTTTTAATGTCTCATCATTTTTTACTTGAGCAAGTGATTTCCATAACAACTCATAATCATTATTTATTAGCTCTTTTTTAGATGGAGCAGAAACTGAAGATTTTCCAGAGTTCTTGGTTATTAAATAGTAATGCAAATCTTTGCATAAAAACTCATCAGCTTTAAATGATACTTCTTTCTGAAAAAATAAGTTATGTGTTAATACAACTAGTTGAGAGATGTTTTCATTTGCAAATACTGAATTGTTTAATTTCCCTTTTCCCTTTTTATGAGCCAATCCTCTAATTATATTAATAACTACAAAAAGAGCTTGACTATCTAAACTGGAAACAGGGTCATCTATAACAATAATTTTTTTCTTCCCTTTTTTCTTGTCTTGGTCGTCAGTTCCTTGACATAACCAATAGAAATATAAAAACGCTATAAAATTCTTTTCTCCCTCACTCAAGGTACTAAAAACGTCATCTCTGTTTTCATCAGGTCTTTTTAGGTAATATCTTATAATATTGTTTTCTGTGGTTTCCTTTTTATCAATTTCAAAACCATTAAACCCTGTAGTCCTTAGAATCTCATTTATCTCATCTTTGGCAGTATCAGTATTTGCAGTTTCTTCTCTTTTTTCTTCTATTATTGATTTTGAGTTGAGGATTTGGCCTTTCTTATAAGTACTAACTGCTTCAACCTTTTCTAGTCTGTCATTTAATCGGTTTTTCTCTTCTTCATATTCATTCATAAACTCTTTGGCATGAAATGCCATATACTTCCAAATATTTTGGATTAGACTTTGTCTCTTTTCATCCAATTTTTCAAAATCCTCATTATTAGAAGCAATTGTTTTTAGAACTGTTTTTAGGTCTTGAATATGAGTATTAACACTTGCAATTGAAAACTTTTTATTGGTATTGTCTATTTTATCCTGAATTACCTTTTTTTGCTCATCAAAAAATTTCTCTAATTTGTTAATGAGTTGTTTTAAGTCGTTTTGTTCAGGATAGTTTCTTATACTGTTTAAGTGATCAATAAAATCTTTAGTAAGAAGATTACCATATTGTTTTTTTAGGGCTTCAATTGCCTGTTTTTTCTCTGTATAGGCTCTATCAAAATAATCTTCGAATTGCTGTATCAAATCTTGGTTGATGGTTTCTTCTTGACAAAAGGGGCATTTTTGAGGTATAGTAGTTTTATCAATTTGATTCCATCCTTCCTCTACCCATTTTCTAATACCTAAAGTTTCAATCATATTGGCAATATCCACATCTTTATTCCCTGTAAAGGGTATGGCTAATTTATTGTTGATTTTAACCTCAATTCTTCTTATTTTTGAGTACATACCTGAATTTTGCTTATCCTCTGCTTTTTTTAAAGCCTGCAAATATTTACCTATAGCAGATTTTCCTGTACCATTACTACCAAAGAAAAAGTTGAGTTTCTTTAAATCTTTTATCTCTGTAGGTTCTTTGTAACTGGCTACATTATTTAGGGTGATATTTTGAATAATGTTACTCATATATGGTTTGATTTTAATAATTCTCTTAACTCAAACCAGTATTGCTCATTCCAAAATTTTCTGGCACTTCCAGAGGTTGATGGCAATACAAATAATTTAGATTCTCCTATAGTCTTTGTTTGTAAACCATAGCTTACTTTTTTGGTTTTACCTTGAAAACCTAAAGCAAAAGCTGCTGCCTTTTTACCATTAAATGCTACATATTTGGGTTGGTAGTTTTTTATCTTTTTGGCAAAACCTAAAACATCATAATTACTGTTATCTAATTCATTATCATTGCCATGTTGATTGTGTACTAAATCTGTTAAACCAATTTTATATTGATGAATACCAAAACACTCATTGGGCAACAATTGCTTTGGTGTAAATCCTGCCTTATGCAATATGCTGTAAAATTGATTACCAGCACCTGCATAGTAAAATCCTTTCATAGCTGATGCAGTGCCTTTAGCTGTTCCACAGAATACCACATCTAAATTTTTATGTAAAACATCTTTAAGCATAAATCAATCAAATTTCAATTTTGGCAACCCCTCTACAATATCTACTGTTTGTACTGATACATTAATAATGCTTAATAGCAAATCCAATATGTATTTTGGGTTGCTAACTTCATTAGCCCAATCATTTGGATTATTGGTAATGCCAGACTTTTTATCTGTTTTTACTTGGTATCTTTCCATTATCCATTCAATGGCAGATTTACCATTTACTACATACTCATAAGCCTTTTCTGGTATTTCAGAAATGGTAATTTGACTGTTGTAAACAATGGTGCTTTTATCTGCTATTGTTTTGTTTTTACCATCAACTTCTTGCTTCATTTTACCAAATGCCATTTTTTGCACTTTGTAGTTTACCGCTTCTAAGTCTTTACCTGCTATGCCTTTTTCTATCTCCTCTTGTGGTATGGTATTGTATAAAACCATTACACCTTTTGCAGGTGTTACTTCTTCATAGTTAATATGCAGTTCTGCTAAGTCTTTACCTGCTTTGCTAAATGCCCAGAAGTCTTTGGGTTTTTCTACCAAAGGGATTCTTGGTAACATTTTCTTTAAATCATTGGCAAAGGCTTCCCTGTATTCTGGGCTATGTAAAATACCATACACATAGTAGAAAATATCTTCTTTACTGACTGATTTGCCATATTGCTTTATGGCTCTTTTTAAGATAAAATCACTTACCCCATCTCTTCTAGTATACTTGCCCTCACTAGCACCATCAAATAAACTGCTTTGTACTGTTTCTTTTTCTTCATAATAATAGAGTGGGAAGCATTGAGATGAGCCAGTGAACCCTAAATCTGCAATTTGATTAGAAATTAAAGTGGAAAATTCCTTTTTATCACCTGCACCTGGAACACAAATAATTAAATTATTTTCATTTCCATTTGGAAATATTTTTGGCATCTGATAAACTCTTTCATTTAATTGCCTATTGTAGTATAAGTTCTGTTTAAAAAAAGGTCTATAATTACATTTGGTAATGGATTCAATATTAAATTGAATATTCAAGTTTTTATCAACTCCTTTAATTAGATATTCAGACCAACTTATTTTTTTCTCATCATAATCTAAATAAGACTTTAAAGCAATTGACTTTCTATCACTATGGAAATCCTCTCTTTGTTGATTGTAAAAATCAAGAAGATTCCTCATGTTCTTTTGTAATTCTTTATTTGAAGAATTATAAGCCCAATTATCTCTCTGAGTTTTAAGACCATTGGAATAAACATTTTGAAAGATTACCCCTTTATTATCTTTCCTATTTCCTATGGGAATAAACTTCTCAAATAAATTATTCCTTTGGTTTATCCAATCTCCTGCTATATTAGGCTTTAAAGTTTTTACAGGTAAGTTTTCTATGCTTTTAAAATCAGCTATTATTTTTAGCTTTTCTTCTCTGCTTAAATAATCTCCAATATCATGGTAATAAATTTGGGCTTTGCCTTTATGATTAGGTTGCTTAATTAATAAAGTTATGGATATGGGGGTTCTACTACCACTACCAAATATTTTACCTCCTTCTTTTCTGCTCAATTCACCAGAAGTTCTTTGGTTGCCTCTTAAATTAAACACATAAATAGCACTAAATTCTTCTTCTATGGTTTTTCTAAAGCCATCTGTACTATTCCCATCTAACCAAGCCCCATTACTTACAAAGGCAATTACACCACCATTTTTTGGGTCTAACCTGTCTGTACTCCACCTAAAGGCTTTTATATAGGCATCATAAAGAGCATTTTTATTAGTTGCATTTGAACTTTCTGCATAAGTATTTGCAATTCTACTGTTTAATTTTGTGTATTCTTGATTTTGTGCATTATCATTAGCAGATTTTTGCCCTATTGAGTAAGGAGGATTCCCCATAATAACTCTAATAGGAGCATCTTTTTGTTTTTGTACTCTTTCTGAATTTTGAGGAAACATTTCAGAAAAGAGTTTTTGCCCTGTGTCTGTTTCTCCTAATTGAAAAGTATCTGTTAATACAATACCATCAAAAGGGGTAAACTTTTCTTTACCTAAGCCATCATCAGGATCTGGTGTGGCATCATGGTAGGCATTTTCAATATTTACTGCTGCTATATAATAGGCAAGAAGTACAATTTCATTGGCATGGAGTTCTTGAGTGTATTTTCTATGTAAATCTTCTTGCTTAATTAAACCACTTTGTAATAGCCTTGTAATAAAAGTACCAGTACCAGTAAAGGGGTCTAATATGTGTACATTTTCATCTGAAACAGTTCTGTTAAATTCCTTTTTCAGTACATCATTTACAGAATGAATGATAAAATCTACCACTTCTACAGGGGTATAAACAATACCCAACTGTTCCACCATTTTAGGAAAGGCAGTTTTAAAGAATTTATCATACAACTCAATAATAATTCTTTGTCTACCCTCAGCATTATCAATACCAGAAGCTCTCTTTTTTACAGACTCATAAAACTTATCTAAGGCTTCTGTATCTTTTTCTATTCTGGTACTTTCTAAAGTATCCATCATACTCTGCATGGCTTTAGAAACAGCATTATTTTCAACAAATGAGTAGCCCTCAAATAAGGCTTCAAATACAGGTTTGGTAATAATATGTTGAGAGAGCATTTCAATGGCTTGATCTTGTGAAATGCTGGGGTTAATATTCTTCTGCAAACCACTTAAAAAACTCTGAAAGGCTTTGTCGTGGGTATCATCTTGTTCAATGAGTAGCTTTATTCTGCCAATTTGTTTTTCAGCAATTTCAGCAACATCTTTTGCCCATTTTTCCCAATACACTCTATCCCCAACTTTCTGTACCATTTTGGCATACATTACACCTTGTAATTCTTGAAATTGTAATTGTAGCTGTTCAGAAATATCAGCATTGGTAGTTTCATTTGTGCCATCACCATAATCTGCACCATAATCTGCACCATGAGCAGCACCCCCAACCAAAATGGATTTTGATATTTTTTTATTGAGGTCTATTTTATTGATTTCAGCATTAAACCTGTCATCATGTGCCCTAAGAGCATTGAGTACAGTCCAAACTACTTTATATTTAGAATTATCATCTAAGGCTTTTGAGGGTTCTACATCATAAGGCACAACCACAGGAATAACAATGTAGCCATATTTCTTTCCAGGTGATTTTCTCATTACTCTACCTACAGATTGCACTACATCTACTTGGCTGTTTCTGGCGGATAAGAATAGAACAGCATCTAAAGAAGGTACATCAACACCTTCACTTAAACATCTTACATTGGTTAATACTCTACACTCATTAGAGTCAGCAGTTTGAGATTTTAACCAACCTAATAATTCATCCCTTTTTGGGGCATTCATACTTCCATCAATATGTTTGGAAGCCACAGAAACCATTTGAGTTTTATCTACTACTTTTTCAGAATCTAAATAAACATCAGCAGTTTGATTAAAAGTGTTGGTTATTCTTTTAGAAATATTGATGTTTTGACAAAAAGCAACTGCTCTTTTCATTGGGGCTGGGTCAGAAGATTTAATTAACCCCTCATCACCTAAAACCTGTTTAGACATGGCATTGATGCAGCCAATGAGTTTAGAAGCATCATCAGAAGAAATCTCACTATTCTCATCTGCTATCATTCTTTGTACAGAAGCAGGTACATCATTTTCACTCATGGTAAGGATTAGTACCTTGTAATCAGTAAGTAAATCTCTTTCTACAGCTTCACCAAAACCAATTCTGTAAATCTCATCACCATAAATTTCATCATCATCCATAGAACAAATTACAGCATCATTTTGAGCAGCTTTGGATTTAGAATTTTCATCATATAATCTTGGTGTGGCTGTCATGTATAGCCTTTTCTTAGATTTTATAATGCTATTGTCATGCACCTTTGTAAAGGCAGATTCATCAGCTTTTGACAATGAAACACCAGTAGTTCTATGTGCCTCATCACAAATAATTAAATCAAATTCAGCTTTGATATTTTCTTTAATAAGTGCTTTTTGAGCCTTAGCAATTACATCAATAGACTGGTAAGTAGAAAACACTACCGTCATGCCTTTATGATTTGGCTTTGCTCTGAATTGCTTTACTATTTTCTGTACATCAGTAGAAGCAGGTAAAGCCAAATCTACCACACTATCAAAAGTGCTATCATCATTATTCCCTCTCTGCTTGGTAATACCAGCATCAGAACAAATTGCAATTGGGTAAATAGATTCATCAGCATCAGCAGTCCATTCTCTCAAGGTTTGTCCTAATAAGGCAATAGAGGGCACTAAAAATAAAACCAGACCTTTGCCACCAGTTTCATTTTCTGCAATTCTAAGAGAAGTGAAAGTTTTCCCTGTACCACAAGCCATAATTAGTTTTCCTCTTTCACTTTCTTTAAAATGAGCATGGGTTTTGGTTAAGGCTTCTTCTTGATGTTTTCTAAGGGTTTTCTTTTCAGTTCTGGCTAAATCTCCTGTAATTCCTTTTTGAAGTTTTTCCCATTCAATAGGAGCTCCTTCTAAATCATATAGGTTAATTCTGGTTATAGGTGGGTTTTGGTTTCTAATGGTTTCTTCAGCAGTAGAACCCCATTTGTTGGTAGTAGAAATCCAAAGTCTTTCTGTAAAGCCTACAGATTGCAATTGGTCATTTAAAAATGTTTTACTGGAAGTAGATAAGAAAGAATCAACAGCCCCTTTATCTATGGTAGAATTTTCATCAGAGCATTTACATTGAATAGCCCAATAATCACCCTCATGGGTTAATGCAACTAAATCAATACCAGTATCTTTACCACCAAAATCTTTTCTTGCAGGAAACTCATTCCACATCCAAACATATTTGAATTGGTCTGCATATTTTGGGTCTGTTTGCAAATAGGCTTGCATTAACCTCTCAAATCTATCTCCTTTATCCCTTTCAGAAAAAGATAAATCTCTATATTGTTTTAATATAGTTTGGAATGGTGTCATATTTATTTCTCTGCTAATTCTTTATACTTCTTTTTTGCTAATCTTAGTGCCTCTAATGCTACAGTTTCATTTTTCATTTCATTAACCAGCCTATCCCTAAGCTATAGGGTTAATAATTGTTCTACATCTAAATCCAGTACTTCTGCCAATCTTAAAATTTGAGGTTGTAACCTTCCCTAAAATTCGCTACGGTTAGAATTAGAAAATAACTGTAAATTTATGATATAAAAAAAAGTAGATTAAGCGAATTACAAACTCAAATTCTGCAAATTATCCAGAACTATCAAGCAGAAAAACACTTGAATTTGATGCAAGAATTACCCAATTACAATTTATCAGAAACTCAATTTGCCCAGCTAACTGGGAATCAAGGTTGTACCATTATCTCCCAAAAAAGAGAAGAATGAACTGCCTGCATTATTACTAAATGATGGTCAAATTTCTACCATTGCCAAAGATTATGGCCAAGATGAATCCTTTTGCAGAAATGCAGATGGAAACATCAATCTTTGGAATGTTTTTAATTTGTTTACATCAGCCAATAAGAGCAGTTACATTGATACTTTTTTAAATCGTGGAGCTGATGCTTTTGATTTTACAAATGGGCTTAAAGATGCCATTAGTGGAAATTCTAACCACTCTTGGTTTTTGAGTTGATGAATGGGCTACCTGTAAAAGGGTAGCCCTATTTTTCATCTTACCAAATTAAGTCAAATCTTCAACTTCTGCACTTGGAGAATTAGATTTAACAGATTCAATACCATTATCTCTACCATAAGCACTTTCATACATTTCACTTGTACCAATAATTTGACCATTACCAGCTTTTAAGTTGAAATAGCATTTCCCATTTTTAGATTCCTTTCTATCAAATTTAGAATCATCTTGTGAATTGGTTCTAACTGATGCAATACCATTTTCACAAGCTGCTTTTGTAGTATATCCTTCACTTGTAAGGATTACTTGACCATTATTCGCTTTCAGATTAAACTGAAACTCTCCATTGGTTCTTTTTTTAATTACAAATTTTCCCATATTATACTTAAATTATTTATTTCCAAATTTTTAAAACCAACTCTGTTAAGTCCTTACTTCTTTTATCAACATGATAAAATTTAAAATCATTCTGACGGGTAAGGTCTTGTGTGATTAAAAAGCTTGATTTTCTGTAACTTCCTTTCTTCTTGGCAAATGGATTATTATATGCCTGAATATTTAAGGATTCACCTAATAAAGTCATATTTCCAATATAGTTTACATATTTTCTATGCTTTACTATACTGTTATCTCCTAAATACGTTACCCAGTCACCAAATTCTTCTTTGGCTTTATTGGTATTTATTTTTAGAGGTATTATATGCTCTAAATGTACTTCTTGATTAGATGAAACCAAAAGTTCATTTGTGTTACCTCTTTTATAATATTCTATGGTTTCTAAGACATACTTTGCTCTGTAAATCAGCCTACCTTTAAATTGATGTTTTGGCAAACTTTCTTTAAATTCATTATCCAATGGAAAATGATCAGTTTCCAATAAGTATTCTTTTAATTTAGGTATTATATCACCTTCATCAAGGTATGGTACTAACTTGGCAAAAATATCATCGTTTTCACTGGTTCTTCTTTCACAAATATGTCTTCTTAACATTAAGGTTTCAAAGAATTTAAGTAGATTGATTTTTTCATTATCTGAATAGTTTTCACTATCTAAAAAGTGCATTAAAAAAATATAAGCTGGCTTGGAAAGAATATGATTTAGGTTACTAATATGCCTATTTATTCTTTGGTTTTCATGGGTGCTAAGTACTAATTTTTTATAAGTAGCAGAGAGTTTTTCAAGCTTTTGTAAAAATTCATTGATGCTAAACTTTTTAGAAAATTTATCTTCCCTCTCAATTTCATCTTCTTCTTCAATTTCAATTGTGTCATCTTCATCAGTTTCTACACCTTCTATGTAATATTGAAATTCGCCTAATAAGTCAGCTTGTTCTACATTTTTCAGATAATACTTTTTAAACTCCCATATCAGTTTAGACATAGTGATTTTTCTGTGCAAAATTGAACACATAAACTGTCTAATAAAATCATCTGTATCAATGCCATCCAAGTTGACAATAACTTTAGACCACAATCTTTTTACCACTTCTAAAGTATTATTGTCTTGTATTTTAGCTGCATGACCTAATAGGAAATTCTTGATAATATCAGTAGCTGAAAGTCTTAACCCTCTATTGTTAATGGTTTCAAAGAGTTTATAGGCATCTTGAGCCATCCCAACATCTAATCTAATCAACACAGCAATATTGGTAAGTTTATAGAAAAATCTGTTGATTTCTGTTACTGAAAATACATTTAACAAAGTAACATAATCTTTAAATGCATATTTAATATTTTGGTTGGTAATGCTTTCTAAACAGTTTTCTAAAATCAACCCATTAATATCAGGATTATCAAGTTCTCCCAATTTAATTTTTGGCTTTTCTTCTTCATCTAAACCTTTACAGGTAAACATTTTCTTTACATTTTTTGCTTTTTCATCTTCTCCTTTAGTTAGATAAACTTTCTCAATGGCTTTTAGTAGGATAATTAATGTTGTTAATCTTTGCTGCCCATCTACTAATTCAGGTTGGTTTAACCCCCCTGTGTGGTGGCTTGAATGAAGAATTATAGTACCAAACAAATGCCCATCATTTTCTTGTAACATATCTATATCCTCAAAAAGGGCTTTGTATTGAGGATAACCCCAAGCATATCTCCTTTGATAAGAAGGGACAATAAATTGCTCATTGGGTGTTGCTAATAATTGGGTAATGGTTAACTTATTTGGTGTGATATTCATATTGTATTTCTATTTTAGTTGTATTAGCTGATTTTTAGAGTCATACCTGTAATTCACAATATTCCCATTGATAATTAAATAACAGCTTCATTAATTACAAGTAAGGGTGCTACAAACCATTCTCTTGGTGTAATTCTTTGCCCTGTATCTGTTTCTAAATCATCTTCATTTACAGCATTGGCATTGTTTATTAATTCTTGCCCTATACTTTCCTCACTATTAGTAACTAATTTTCCATTTTTTTGAATCTGCTTACCTAAGTACCTGTATAACATATTGCTCCAAGTACCATTTTCAAAAATAGTTCTGGTTCTACCTTCAAGTCTGACCCTATTCCCTGATTTTTGTTCCCATTCTTCTCTTTTTAAATCTGTTGATTCTAAATAGAGTAAAATGCCATCCATAACATAGAAACCACCAAAATTTAAGTTTTTTTCAATATTTCTAGAGGTTTTTAGTTTCCTTTTACCCTCTTTTAATTCCTTACGTATTTTATAGAACATAGCTTCATAGGGCTTAAATTCTTTATCTGTTAAGGGGTTTCTTTTAGCTACAAAATCTGTTTCTGCTCTATCTTCTGGTTTTGGAGTGTGTTTAAATTTGTAAATGGATAAATCATTATCTGTATCTAATAATCCCAAATCATCATCTTGTAAAATATCATCTATTGTAGGTTTAGGCATTTCTACATAACCTAATAAATCATACTTGTCAAAAGGTTTTAAAATGATTTTCTTTTGTTCATCTTCCCTTATGGATTTTAACCTTGACTTTAAACTATATTCTGACATTGATTTGCCAGGCTCTCTATTGTGTTTTTCAAAAAAAGCATCAATCAACCTATCTTCATCAGTTTTTATGACAGTCTTTTTTTCTTTTGGAACTAACTGCTCAAAATCTTCGTCATTAAAAATGTCTTCTATGGATAATTTCTTTTTAGCCATTTTCTAATGCTCTTTTCTTTTTTAATTCTCTTAAAAATATCAAGGCTTCTGGCATCCTTTTTTCTTTTTGGTCATTAGATTGAATACTTGGAACTTCTCCTATTCTTTGCTTAAATTCCTTTATTTTAGGATATAGTAAAATTGCCTCATCTTCTGTCAATCTTAAAATTTGAGGTCTTGTAGGATTTCTATCTCCATTTTCAAACTTGCTTATCATGGCAGTATCTACTTTAATTAATGCAGCAACTTCCCTTAATAATAGTCCTTTTTTATCTCTGGCTCCTCTTAATATCTTACTCAACTCCATTTTGCACTTGGTTTTCTTGTCATTAAATGCCAAATCTAAGAAAATTATCTGAAAAAAAATTATAAAAAATTTTTGGTGGTCAATAGTGAATGTGTCAAGTACCCTCTGTACAAACCACCCCCGCCCCCTTGATTTATAGAAATTCAAATTTTTCAGGGGAGAAAATAAATCTTGGAAAAATGGAGAGTGTTTTCTTTTCAAACCAGAATCAAAACCCACCTAAACTAATAGAATATTTTGGCTACAGGTATGGGTAGAAGTACTGTAGTTGTGCTACTCAATTTTGCTACTTCAAAAATCAATCTACAAAACAATCAAATCTGCTATGTTTTCAAACATTAGGCAGTTTACTTTTTTACATAACCAACACCACCTAAAAACCCCCACTTATTCAGGGAGAGATAACCTCTCTGTGTCTTAGAAATGGTTACAGTCAGCAACTCAAATTTTAGGTGATAGCAAGGGTTTAGTTCAGAATTATAACATGGATAAGGCAATTCGTCATTAACTCAAAAATTTATTAATCATGGTTAGAATTATTAACTACAAAGAAAGAGAAAAGGACAATGGAGAAACATTCTTTGTTCTGGAATTACAAGGTGGCATTGAAATGGTACAAAGCCAAGAAACTGGCAATTTCTATGCTACTGCAAAAAGAGCATTTATTCCATCCACTTTTGATTTGCAGACTTGTTCTGCATTAATTGGTACTTGAAATGCCAGGCAAAATCATTAAGGAAGAGTGTGAACCCTTTGATTATGTGATTAAGGAAACTGGAGAAGAAATTACCGTATCTCACAGATGGGTATTTGCACCAGAAGATTTACCAGCACCTGCAATTTCAAATACACCCAAAGCTACTGAAACTTTACAACCAAAAGTAGAGCAGTTTAGCCAAAATGGTGTAATGGAATATGTTTAGTTATTCACCACTAAGGGCATTGCAGTAATGTGATGCCTTTTTTAATCCTTCAAATAATGAAAATAGAAGAAATAAAGGGATCATACAGTTTGCCTAAAACCAAGAAAATAAAAGTTCATAATAGTTATGAACTCTACCAAGTGGCAATTAATCATTGGAATTTAGATACTATAGAAATGCAAGAGGAATTAAAAGCAATTCTACTGAATAGAGCCAATGAAGTGATCGGTATTTATGAACTCTCAAAAGGTGGTATTGGGGGTGCTGTTTTACATATGAAATTGTTACTTAGTGTAGCTTTAAAATGTTTAGCCAATAGCATAGCTATTGCACACAATCATCCAAGTAGAAATTTAAAACCAAGTGAAGTTGATTACAGGATTACCAAGAAACTTAAATCTGCTTGTAAGTTAGTGGATATTTTACTACTTGACCATCTAATAATTTCTAAAGATGAGCATTACAGCTTTGCAGATGAGGGAAAACTATAAAACTCTGATTAATATGAAAACTTGCTATGTACTGTTTGAAACAAATATTTATAAAACCAATAGAAGTAGAATATTCTTAGGAGTATTTTCAAGTTTTGAGTTAGCCAATCATTTTGCTAAAATCAATAATTGTTACACCAACAAAACAGAGGTAGTCATTTTAGAAGTTGAAGTAGATAAATTTGAAGAATTATAAATCATGCAAGTGCAAGAGTATTCAAAAACACCTAAAATTAACCTTTTTTCAATTCAAACTTAAAATGCTAGATATAAGACCATTGCAAAAAGTTTGAATGGGGTCTATAATCTTTGTTTTTTAGTTTTTTTATTTTACCTACTGACTTATTGATAGGTTTTTCACTGTTTTTTCATGGATTTATTGACGATCAATACTCCTTTATCCTCTTGTTTTCCTCTATTTTTAACGATTAGACGCCAGTATCCACGGACTTCAATATAAATTATACCCTATCGCCTCCATCAGGTTTTGCGTATGCATCTTTGCTATCCCTCTATATCCTGCCACCCCGCCTGAAAACCATCGCCTTATGCTTCCGAATGTCCGTTTTATTTTAACTCTTGTTTCCCCTATTCGTTTATTGAACTTCTTCTGATAATCCGTTAATGGCTTTCCCCTTTTCGCTTTCTTCAGTATATGATTCTTTCGCTTTCTCTTGTTTAACAAACTCGCATTTTTCTCTGATTGATCGCCCTTATCCCCTTTTAAGGGAATCCCCGATGGCAGGTCTGCAGACGCTAAAACCTCCTGTAAATTGCTCCCCTCGTTTACACTTGCTTTCGTGCTTACTACTCCAAGTACCAGACCTTCTTCATCGGTAACATAATGCTTTTTATCCCCATAATAATACTTAGCTCGCTATTACACTAGCATCTACTATCGCTCCTTTTTTGATGATGATTGGATGGCGTTCTAATTGACCGTTGATCTCCTTAAATAAACGCTCGTAGGCATTCGCCTGCGTCATCAATGTTCTAAATCTACTCAAAGTACTATATCAGGCGAGGATTGCGCTAGGGGTAAACCACAAAAATAACTGAACGAAAGACTGTCATTTATCCTATCTTCCACTTCATAATCACTTAATCCATACCCGGTTTGTAATAAACACATCTTGAATAGTACTTCGACAAATGGTTACTGAGCCTAGTCGAAGTACTCAGCAACCTAAATAACCCATCATGACTTGGACTGCCTGTAGCACTTTTCCCCTTATTATAATGACCGTCTATTATTTTACTTATTTTTTCCCAGTCTAACAAACGGTTTAACTGAGTGAAAAAAGACTTTTTTATCTTCCTTGTGCGTAAATCACAAATACTATCGGCTAAAGTAGGATGATGATATATTTTCATGCCATAAATAGACTATCTTTTTAGATAAAATAGCCGTTTAGTATCCCCTTTTTTATATCTAATCCTTTATTACCTTGCAACGGTCTTATATCTTACATTTAGTTTAGATATATTGTTTGAGGTAGAGTATCATTTTAAAACCACTTTTAGCAATGAGTTAATCACTAAGTTATTTGAAAATTTGAGTACTGGTCTTTTTAAAGCAAAAGAAGATAGACTAGAATGGGAAAACATTAAAATCTGTGTTGTTTTAGAAAAACCAAATGAAGTTGATGAAATGATTTTGAGAGTAATTGACAAATTCTATATTGAAGATTTGTAACCCTTTTACAGATATTACAACTTTTACAGTCTTACATATTTTTAGATAGGTTAAAATGGCTGCTGAAACAATGCTGCAACATTTTTAAAAACTGGATGTAATTCATTGAAAGTAGATGAAACAGATTTATTCATAAAGTGCTAATATTCAGTAACATGAAAATTATTGAAAGACAATGAAAAATGTCATTAAGTATCTCATAATCAGGGGGTCGCTGGTTCAAGCCCAACTGGGAACACTTCATTTAAATGTAATAGTTAATATTACTAATTTATTTAAAATTATCAGATTAAATATTAACTATTACATTTTAGCTCTATAATGTTCTTATTTATAAGGTTTTCTGTAAAATCAATATAATCAGAGTAGCCAACATATTTCTTTAACTTATAAATACTTCCATCCATATTTCAAAATTAACCAAAATATTTCAGCATTGTTTCAGCAACAAAAAAAGAACTTTATGACTTTTCATAAAACTCTTTATTAATGCTTGCTCCCCCTCTTGGGCTCGAACCAAGGACCCTCTGATTAACAGTCAGATGCTCTAACCAACTGAGCTAAGGAGGAATTTAAGAATTTTGAATTTCTTAATTTAGCGAGCGCAAATATAGCGTAAAAATTTATATTATACAGCATTTTTTTTTAAAAAATAATTTAAAACCCTTTGCAAAAAGTAATTTAGCCGCTGCAAGTCATAGATAGCTAAAGGCTTAGCTTTCATTTAACCACTTAATACCTGCACGAGTTCTAAATTAAATGCGTGCGCTGAAGTAAGTAGGTGGTCAAAAATATCTGCTTGAATTTTTTCATATTTCATCCAGTCTGAAGTATTGGTAAAACAATAAATTTCAAGTGGCAATCCATGAGGAGATAAATCTAATTGACGTACAAGAAGCGTTTCGTTTTTAGCAATTTGAGCATGATTCTTTAAATAAAGCTCGGCATACTTTCTAAAAACACCGATGTTGGTTAGTTGTTGGCTATTAATTATTGAAGGCATATTAGAAACCTTTCGCTTTACTTCTTCGGTATCAATAGAGATGATTTTTTCAGATAAATACGGTGCAATAAGTTCGTAGGATTTAAGAAATTCTAAATCTTCTTTCTGAAGAAATCGAAAGGATTTTGTATTAAAAATAAGCGAACGCTTAATTCGTCGAACATTTTCCTTTTGCATAGATTCGTAGTTTTTTACTGAAGAAGAAATTAAATCATACGTAGGGACAGAACTGATAGTTTTATCCCATCCTCTAATCTTAGCAGAAACCAGGTTGATTTCTACTACAGTACCGTCCACATGATGCTTAGGGATAGAAATCCAATCGCCGACTTTAACCATTTTGGTAGAAGCGATCTGCACGCCCGATACAAACCCCAAGATAGTATCTCTAAATAATAAGAGAATAATCGCTGTGATGGCAGACAAACTTCCGATAATCACCTTAAAATCCTGACCGAGTAAAACTGATATCAGCAGAATCATTCCAAAAATGTAGGTAATAATCTTTAGTAATTGAGCAAAACTCCTAACCGCTACCGTTCGATGATTATTCTCAGAGGTTGAAATGCTAACAATTGCATTTATAAATCGCACGATAAATTGTAAGAATACAAGAATGAATAAAGTATAAATCATCTTGTTGGTGAGGGTTAGTAAATTTTGCTGTTCTTTGCTTATAAAATACGTCCTCAGCAAAAAAATAAATGAAATGGAAATAGCGTGGCTCAGGCTATTAAATATCTTTTTTTCATAAAGCACATTATCCCAAGTGAATTGGGTTCGATTGACAATTTTTCTAGCAATTATTGAAAAAATATTTTTCAAGATGAAATCTAATAAAAAAGCAGATAGCCCTAAAAGTAAAAGATCGGTAATTCCCACAGATAATGATTCAACCGCTTCTGAAAACCCTAAAAACTGTATCACTTGATTGATAAAACGATGAATAGGTTCCATAAAAAAATAAATATTAATCAACAAAAAAACAAAATTATTTCATATCTTTGTAAATATAAATAAAATTATAGGAAAATGGCAAATCCGGTATTATCAGAAAAGAAATTTAAAACGATTTCATCAAGTATTATTTCGACTGCTGAAGAGCAAATGAGCCTTCAGGGGACATTAAATAAAACGTATATTGTCTTCGGATTAATGGTGCTAAGCGCATTTTTTACCTGGTACCAAATCATCCCTTATTTCCATAATATTTCCCTTCTTTGGACTTTCTCAGTAGCTGCAGGTTTTTTTGTCTCGTTATTCTTGAGTTTTAATCCTCGTTATGCCCCTTCTTTAGCCCCTATTTATGCGGTGATGGAAGGCGTTTTCCTGGCATCAGTATCCTTTTATTTTGAAAAGGCTTATCATGGAATTGTAATGCAGGCTGCGCTGGGTACTGTGGTTACTTTCGGTATTATGCTTACACTATATAGAACACGTATTATAAAAGTAACCAAGCGTTTTCATGCTATTGTCGTTGGGGCAACATTGGCAGTAATGACGTATTATCTTATTGCATTCCTTATGGGGCTGTTCACGGATATTCAATTATTTGATTGGAGTAAAAGCCTTATTTCTATTGGGTTTAGCATTTTCGTTATCGTCTTGGCTGCACTTAATCTTGCATTAGATTTTGACCGCATTGAAAAAGGTGTAGCCTATGGAGCTCCTAAATATATGGAATGGTATTCCGCTTTCGGACTTTTAGTAACCGTAGTATGGTTGTATTTTGAAATCTTGAGATTATTGGCTAAGAATAGGTAATATAACGCCTTCCAAAACATATAAAGAAAAGCATGAAAGTTAAATCCTATAGCCTTCATGTTTTTATGTATTCTGTAAATGCAAGTCAGAGAAAGCAAAAGCTCTCATATCGTGTTGTGAATTGCTTTAAAAAAACTATCTTTGACAACAATGATAAGTTGCAAAAGACATGACAGCTGGTTGTGAATTGCTTTAAAAAAACTATCTTTGACAACGTTTAACATTTCGGTAAACGTATCCGCATAGTTGTGAATTGCTTTAAAAAAACTATCTTTGACAACCTTTCGTAATAAGCCCTTTCATCTGTTAAGGTTGTGAATTGCTTTAAAAAAACTATCTTTGACAACGCCTCACTCTGTGAGGCTTATTGTCAAAGGGATTGACAAGGATTATGGAATAAAAAAATTAGGCAATTCTACTTATTTTAATACCCTTAGAAGGGAATATTTTTTAAAAAAGTTCTAATTGTTGTGCACCTGTTTGTGGTTCTGTTTTAGTTTTTCCAAAGTAAATTTCAATATTTCCAAATTGTTTATCGGTTATACACAAAATGCCAATATGCCCTTCCTTGGGCAACCATTTTTTTACTCGTTTAATATGAACTTGAGCATTTTCCTTACTTGGACAATGGCGAAGATACATGCTAAATTGAAACATGGTAAATCCGTCTTTTAAAAGATTTTTTCTAAAATTTGAAGCAATCTTTTTATCTTTTTTGGTTACAGTCGGCAAATCGAATAATACCAAAACCCACATAATTCTATACGCGCTAAACCGGTTGTGCATAAAAGGTAGGATATTTAACGCAGCATTCCTTTTCTTTAAATGCTTGAGACAACGAGGCGGTTGTTTGCTGAGCAGCAACCATTAACGGCCGAATTTTATTTCCTATTTTTACATCCATCACTGGTATTTTTAATATCTGCTTTTTAATTTCGGGCGTTAGTTCATTTATTATCAATTCCTTTCTAACAATTTCTAAAACACAGGCATCTACAAAAGGACGATACGGCTCCATAATGTCATCTGCTAAGCAATAAGCGTTATATTGATTGCGATGATAAATACCTAAAGTAGGCAAAAGCCCGCTTCCGACTAAGTTTCGGGCAATAATAGCCCGTAAAATGGCGTAACCATAATTTAGCAAATTATTTGGCGGTGCACCAAAACGCTCCCGGGTTATTGCCCCCTCATTTAATCTAACAAAGTATTTTTTCCAATAAAATCCGGCAGCTTTTGCTTCACAGTTCGTTAAATCGCCGCTTTTAACTTCTTTTTCCAGCGTGAGAAGATAGTTATTTTCTTGATTAATTCGCTTTAGTAAAGCTGCTTGATTTTTAATTTTTTGCTTGATAGTAATTTGCCAAAGTCCTTTTTTTAAGGGTTTATTTGCTTCAAGTTGATGCTTAAAAAGTTTACTTTGCTTGGTATGCCCATCTAAGTTGAGCATCATACCGGTCGGATGATGGGTTTTATTGCAGCTGATTAAAGCCGCATTATTTTCTAATAATTTTGCAATTACCGACTGTGTTAGCGTAATTTGCGGATGGTCAATAATCACGATACCAATATCCTCTATTGGAATTTGATAAGTTTTTTCTTCATCAACTCGTTTAATCTTTAACTGCTCCAGTTCCGTGAACAGATAAGCAGGATTACCAAAATACAAAGTGCGTTTAATCATATTCTTTCGTATTAAAAACCTTGTCTATATAAATCGTGTGCATCGTCTGCTCGCAGTTCATTTCTAATCAGTCTTATAAGTCTATCAGAAGGGATAATCAGCTGGGCAAAAATTTCAATAGCCAAAGCCGTAAAGATATCTGCCATTGGATTGACCTGACTTACAAGGGCTTTCAACTGCGAACCTGCATCCAAAAGGTTTGCCAATACAATATTTTCATAGGCGGGGAGATAGCCTAACTTTTTACCTTGAAAATAAACCGCTATTGCAAAAGCATCGTATTTATTGAGACCGTTGCAAAAAGTACTTTAATCGTTTATCCACTTTATACTTCCATCTATTTTGATCTTAAAGTCAATATTTTCATATAAGAAATTCCAATTCATTTCTGTTAATCCTAAAATAGAAGGTTCATCTCCTACCTTAGAATATTGTACTTTATACTTACTTAATTCATCCTCTACCTTTTTTTTACATTCATCAGGCAATTTTTTTAATCGCTCTTTTATTTTATTTTTATTACAAACCCGATCATAATATTTATTGTCATTTTCATTCTTTTCTCTTTTTATATAGGGGATATTATGTTCTTTTTCATACTCCCTTAAAATTTCGTTTTTTCGTTTTTTAATATTTTTTTCTATATCTTTTTTAGTCCTGCTGTTTAAATGATGATTTAATATTATTTTCTGATCTTTATCAAATTGTGTAATTCTGTACAATCTTTCAGATTGGAATTTTATATCTTTTCTTTTCTCATACTCGTTATCATCTTTTAATACCAACACTTTTTGCCCAACTTTCATAAGATATTTCTTAGGATATTCAAGATATTCATCTTTTATTTTTTTATGTCCAAAACTATCCATAAAATATGTTATATCAAACTTATTTTTTTCTCTATATACTTGTGCTATTTCATGAATCGGGATAGGAATCATTTTTCTTTTCATATTCTCTGCTCCCTTTTTTTGCACAGTTTTTTGCAGCATCAATGCCCAAGGAACCTCTCCTGCTTCTGAATAAAAATAATTTTTATACCCATGTTTAGACTTATAATTTAATCTTTCTTTCACTTCCCTTCCTTTTTTTGTTTTTACCCTAACGTGTCCTATAACATTTCCTTGATAGTCCTTTCTTATAACCTTTCCTTGATAGTCCTTAAAGCCCTTAATATTTGCCTCTTTAACTAATCTTCCAATAACAGGGTCTATAATATCATCTACTTTAGCTTTACCAACATCCACACGTTTTACAAACTCAAATTCTTCTTCTCCTTTCTTATAAACAAAATTGCCCTCTTTATCTTTTTTGGGATTACCGGATTCTTCTCGTTCTACCATGCGTATTTTACCAAGGTAAGTTTCTTTAAAAAGGCTCCCCCTTATAGTATTTCCTTGTTTGCAAATTTTTATTTTTTCACCGTTTTTGTCTAGTACATATTTTCCTTCCTTTTTTAAATATTCTAATTTTCCTCTTTTGCGTGCATATTTCTTGGTTTGCTTTAAGATATGATCCTTTGTTAAATAGTTAACCAATGTTTCCGTTTCAATATCTTCAATAAATTTTTGTGCTCCACCTTTTTTAAAGCCAAAAGGAGTCTCTTTATATTGTTTATTCTCTTTTTCTTTATATTCATACGCCTTTTTTAGCTTCTCTTCTCTTTTGCTTCCGTTGCTTGGGATCATTGTAAGAACGAATGCATCTATTGTGTGATGCGTATGCTTGTTTCTACTTTTTATCTTATCCTTATCTTGTATTCCATAAATCTTTCTAAATTCAGCCGTAACGCTCCCTTTTTGTACGGATACTTTATTAAATTTCCCTTTTAAGTACCAGCGAGCGTATTTACTCATTAATTGCGTATCTACAAGCTGTCGTCTTGCCCAGTTTTCTTTTACTTCCGTGCAAGTAAAGCGCTCTAATTTGTCTTTCCAGTAATCATAGTGCATTTTGTTTTCATGCTTGTCTTGTATTCTATCATTTTTTGTATCTTCATCTTCTTTCCCCTTTGCTTTTAACTTACTTTCATATAGCCTCTTGTAACGGTCTCTTTTATCTTCCCACGTCTTAAGCCGATTTTTTATAGCTGTTCCTTCTTCAGTTTCTTGTTCATAGTTAGGGCATTCTGAGGGAAGCTTTTTACCTTTCACATCTTTATTATACCATTTATAAGCAATGGTTTTGTTTGCCCTAGTATTGTCTGGTAAAATACTTCTAGGAATGGTGTGCTCTATATCTATATTGGTTGAAAATAAATCACAGATAGATATGAGCTTACCGGTATACATGCAAGTTGCTTTTTGTTCCATCCAAAGTTCGTAGCGAGTTACATCATCTTTTTCACGACTTAGGATAAAATCATCAAAATCAATTTCTTTATCCTTTCCATCTTTAAAGGCTTTACCTTCTTTATCCTTGAAAACCTGTTCATTCCATAATTCAAATTTTATCAAATGGTTGTTATCTATTTTTAGCGATTCATCTTTTTCGTTTTTGTATTGTTCTAAGAACTTGCGATATTTTTCCCTTCTGCTTTCTCTTTTCAGCTGATATCTTTCAATAGCTATTCTTTTGTTGTTATCATTTAACTCTCTAGCCAGTTCTATAATTATTTCAGTTTCTTCATCTACATATCCTTTCTTAATCAGGTGATTGATAAGTTTTTGAAGAATGGTCATCGCCTTATTAAACATTGGGTTTTTAATACTGCTAATAATAGGACGGGGCAGTAATTCAAAGTCTCTACCGTATTTATCTTCAATATGTTTTAACTTACCATAAGGATTGGCATTTGCCGAATGATGATATAACTCTCCTTTTAATTCAATATGATGTTTCTTAAAACCTTCTTTAATAATTTCCTTAAGAGGCTTTACCTTTGCATAATCTCGCTTTTCGTCGTGAAAAAATTCCTGATACTTCTTTTCTACAGCGTTTAAAATCTTTTTTTTGTTTTCTTCTTCTTTTTTCTCCCAAGATACTTCTCCATAATATTTTTCCGATTTTTCTTTAATATTTTTTATATCACTTTCTTGTAATTGATATTGATAATCTTTATATGCAAAGATTTCATCTTTATCAAGCGCTTTATAAGCAGCAATACAATTATTGGTAATTTCTGTTATCTTTTTATCCTCATTGTACATAACGTTACTCTGCTTGATAACTTTTAAAACAGTCGGCTTTTTTTCTTGCCAATTATCAATTAACTCAGGGCATTTAGCGAGTACAACTGCCTCATCATAACGATATCCTTCTAACAAAAAAGGAATGATTTTTCTTATGGCTTTTATACTAAGTTTAGCGTAACCCGAGACGAGTTTAGATTGAGATTGTAATTCTACAAAGGAGTTTGTTTCAATAGATTTACCTGCTTTTTTCCTTTTTGTTTCAACGCCAAGTTTTTCTTCTGCAAATTTCTTTATATAGGATGTATCTTTATCATCGAAATCATAAAGAACGTGCCATAAATCTGAAATAGAATATTTTTTCTCTACACCTACGATTTTAGGCTCTTTATCTGCTATAAACTGATGAGTTTCTGGAAGATTATTTGTTATAGCTTCTCCAAAAATATCAATAAGTCCCTTGCAAGTTGGCATTCCAGAAACTGTAGAATCATATTTTTTGGTTCTTTTATTTAGGTAATTAAAGCTTAACTGTTTTCCATATTTTTTGCATAAAAATGTATTAATCTCTTCAAACTTGAAATCTTTCTCTTTCTTTAAAAACTTTTCTTTGAAAAGACTTCGTTTCTTTTCTATATCTATTTCAATCCATTCTTTTTCCTCATTTTCATATTTTATATTGTTAATAAAACTCCAAGCCCTAAATATTTCATATAAGGGATGAGATATAGGAGACCGGTTAGAATTAGGCTCTAAAGAACATTTTCCTACATTTCCTCTTTGGCTTTTCAATGGAAGCTGCCATATTATTGCTTTCCAAATATTTTTAAATAACTCATCTTCATATTCTCCCTTTTCATTTTTATTTACATTCAACCCTTGTTGAGAACATATACATACTAACTCGTTCTCATATTCTTCTCTATAAGGATATTGATTCCTTGCTCTTTTTTTCTTATCTAAAAAATCTTTTTTTAGTGCCTCGGCTAAAGTTCTATTATTATTTATTGAGTTCTTAAAACCATTATTTTCTCTCTTGTTTATTTGTTCTTTTGTTTCTTTGTCTTTTTCACCAATGTCTTTATAGCCTCTTCTTTGTGCAATATGGTACAACGCCCTTCCAAATTCGTGTTTATGAAGTTCTTCATCTATAGCTTTTACCCTTAATTCATAAGGATTATTATACTTCCTACCACTGCCTCCTTCATATCTAAAATCACATGCAAGCCATTTTTTAAAAAAATCTGTTTCCGGAAACTTTCTTGCATATCCCTTTCTATATCGGGTCCAAGCAGCTAACTCTGATTCTTTCAGAGGCACCATATTTTTCTCAACTAATATTTTCAGCAGCTTATGTTTTCTGTATTTTTTGTGCTGCCTTGAAACACGAGGATTGCGTTTTTCTCTTCTATCTTTGGTAGGAGAGGAGTAACTATTTTTTTCTTTTAACATTCCTGAATCAAAAGTTATAACGCCTTTTTTCAATATATTGCTTGTTTTTTCATCTTCTATCTCTCTGATGAACCAGCCGATGGAATTACTTCCCATATCTATTCCTAACTTTTTCATATTTTCTCTTTTTATATTAAATTTTTGTATTATCTTTGTCTTACAATTCACAACAAGGCTATAAGCCGTAGGAATTAATTTTTCTGGATCCTGCTTTTGGTGGGATCTTTTATTTATATTTAAATTATAATAACCACTAAGGTATAAAAAAATACTACTAACAATCCTAAGAAAAAGGGGTTTATGGTCAAAAATCAGCGATACAAACGGGGAAAATAAAGCTAAACCTACTACTCATTAACAGTATGATGTAGCTTTATTATAAATAATAAACAATCACAGAAAATATCAATTAATTAAACACTTCGCATAGGTCATTCATCTAAAAAAGAACAATGCCTATGGAGTGATTCTAAGGCGAAGAAGATGAAAAAAATTAGAGACCGTTGCAAAAAGCACTATAGCAAAAAAATGCTTGTATTGAGTTTGCCGAAATGCAACACCCGATAAAAATTAAACCCCGGAGCAACCTAATGGGTGTGGAGGATTTTAATTTTTTGAGAAGGGCGCCATTTGAAGTTAGATGCTTTCTTTTTCATACTTTTTTATGTGTTTTGCAATGCTCTCAATCCATTACAATCCGAGTTGTCTTATATATTATCGCTTCCGGTTCCTGGCTTTTTCTTGCGATTCTTTTTCATTGCTTCACTGATTTGCGTAGAGGCAGAAAAAGAGGTAATCATATTATTTAGCATATCACTGGCTGCTTGAGGAGAGTTAGGTAATAAAATCAAATTAGAGTTCGTTTCTTCTCCTATAGATTGCAGTGTATCATAGTGCTGTGTAACTACAATAAGCGCCGAGGCCTCCTGAGAACTAATCCCAACTTTATTTAGTGCCCCTACAGATTCTTCCAATCCCCGTGCAATTTCCCGCCGCTGGTCTGCAATTCCCTGCCCCTGCAGGCGTTTGCTTTCCGCTTCAGCTCTTGCTTTAGCTACAATTCGAATGCGCTCAGCTTCCCCTTCGTATTCCGCGGCTACTTTTTCTCGCTCTGCCGCATTAATACGATTCATCGCGTGCTTTACTTGTATATCAGGGTCAATATCAGTTACTAAGGTTTTGATGATATTATAACCGTATTCCTGCATGGATTCTTGCAACTCACGTTTAACCGCAATGGCGATATCATCTTTTTTGACGAAAACATCATCTAATTTCAACTTAGGCACCTCAGCTCGAACCACATCAAATACATACGAAGTAATTTGGTCATGGGGGTCTTGCAATTTGTAGAACGCATCATATACCCTATCTTGAATCACCTTAAATTGAACTGATATTTTCGTCTTAACAAAAACATCATCTAAGGTTTTGGTCTCCACCATCACATCTAATTGCTGTATCTTTAGCGATATTTTACCAGAGATCTTGTCAATTAAAGGAATTTTAAGTTGTAAACCCGAATGACGAATACTATTGAATTTCCCAAACCTTTCCATAACCGCAGCGGTTTGTTGCTTTACGGTAAAAAGACCTGTTCCGATTATAAATAAAAGGATAATAATAACAGGAATTAATCCTGCAAAACTTTCTATAAAATCGTTCATAACTTTATTTTTTATAATGAATAATATATTGAATTCTTTTTAAAACTTCTTCTTTTCCCAGAATACCCATAATTTCAAATAAATCAGGTCCCTTCATTTCTCCTACCAAGGCCAACCGCAATGGCGGCATTACTTTCCCAAAACTAATATTTTTTGAGGCAATCCATTCTTTAATCACACTTCGTAAGTGAGCACTAGAAAAATCACCTATCGAATCTACAAACGTTTTCAGTTCCTTCATTAAACTTTTGCTGCCTTCTTTCCATGCTTTTTTATAGGCTTTTTCAGGAAAAACAACGGGCGCAACAAAGAAAAATTGGCTTTGCTCAATTAAATCTTTGGGGAAATTTGACCGTTCTTTGACAAAGCTAATAATTTTCACCAATATATCCTCTCCAAAGTGATGAGGCGGTAAATTCTTTTTATATTCTGCCAACAGTGCTTGGGCGCTATATTGCTGCAAATAATGGTGATTAAACCATATCGCCTTGTCTTTGCTAAAGCGAACACCAGACTTCCCCACATTTTTAAAATCAAAGCATCGAATCAACTCTTCAAGAGAAAAAAACTCCTGATCTGTACCCGGATTCCATCCTAACAACGCTAATAGATTGATGACCGCTTCTGGAAAATAGCCTTCTTCACGGTATCCATTAGAATTTTCCCAACTTAAAGGAAATATAGGAAATTGCCCTTCTATAGCGTCTCGTTTGCTCAATTTTCCTTTTCCCGCCGGCTTTAAAATAAGCGCTACATGAGCAAATTGCGGTGCTTGCCATCCAAAAGCCTCGTAAAGCATCACGTGAAGCGGTAGAGAGGGTAACCATTCCTCTCCACGTATCACATGAGTGATTCTCATCAAATAGTCATCCACAACATTAGCAAAATGATAGGTAGGCAGCCCTTCTGATTTGAAAAGTACCTTATCGTCAAGGGTAGAGGTATTTACCTTTATCATTCCTCTGATAAGGTCGTTCATAACAACGATTTTATTTTCCGGCATTTTAAACCGAATAACATAAGGCGCTCGAGAGGCTATTCTTCTTTTAGTTTCTTCTTTGCTTATCGTTAAGGAATTATCTAATCGAGGTCTATTTAAAGAATTGTAAGCAAAAAATTGCTGATTATTTTGAGGTTCTTTTCTTTTCCTTTCGAGTGATTCGGGCGTATCAAAGGCATAATAGGCACATTCTTTATCTAACAGTTGTTGAATGTATTCCCAGTAAATTGAATGTCTTTCAGATTGTTTGTACGGACCATAATTCCCTCCGATATTGGGTCCCTCGTCAGGAAGAATATTCAACCATTTTAACGCGTCGAAAATATAAATTTCAGCCCCGCTTACCCAGCGTTTTTGATCCGTATCTTCTATTCGCAGGATGAAAGTCCCGTTGTGTTTTTTGGCGAAAAGATAATTATATAAAGCCGTTCGCATACCGCCTATATGCAATGCGCCTGTAGGGCTGGGTGCAAATCGCACACGTACTGACATTCTTTCTTTTTTAGGCAAATATAACAAGAGTTTTGCAAAAGGTATGCTATCAAATGTAAATTATCTAAGCGAGAATACTGAAGCAACTTTTGGGCGAGAATAGGTTCTTCCCTATAGCTTAGCGTAAATCTTCCCTATAGCTTAGTGTAAATCTTCCCTATAGCTTAGAATAAATCTTCCTTATAGCTTAGCGTAAATCTTCCTTATAGCTTAGAATAAATCTTCCCTATAGCTTAGAATAAATCTTCCCTATAGCTTAGCGTAAATCTTCCCTATAGCTTAGAATAAATCTTCCCTATAGCTTAGAATAAATCTTCCCTATAGCTTAGCGTAAATCTTCCCTATAGCTTAGCATTTTCAACTTTATAGTATAAAGGGCTTTCTCCTTTGAGTAGTTTGCAAAAAGTATGCTATCCACTGCAAGTCAGCGCAGGCTAAAGGTCTCATAAACTTTTGTATCTTTAGGGTTGATTTTTATGATTCATTTCTTTTCAGAAAACCGATTTTTATTAAGTAATTCAACTGTCATTTCCGATTGGATTAATAGAGTAGTAGGCATTCACGGGTATAAGATTGCTCAAATTAATTATATTTTTTGCGATGACGAATATCTTTTAAAAATTAATCAAGAGTTTCTCAACCATGATACTTATACCGATGTAATTACCTTTGATGATTCCGAAGGAAAGCATATTGCAGGAGAAATTTATATTTCCACCGAAAGAGTAGCCGAAAATGCACGGCATTTTAAGGCTTCATTTCGCAATGAACTCCATCGAGTAATGATTCATGGTATTCTTCACTTACTGGGATGGAGCGATAGCACCGATCAGGAGAGAAAAAATATGCGACAAAAGGAAAAAGAAGCCTTAGCATTGTTAAAACATAATAAATGAGGTTCAACATAATGTATTTTATACTTTGAGACCGTTGCAGTTTGAAGTTAGACGCTTTCTTTTTCATGCTTTTCTATGTGTTCTGCAACGGTCTCGTTACTTAATTACTTCTCTTACCCCAATAACGACATTCCGCTATGCAAACGGTCTATCAGCCCATAAGCTAAGGCCAATAGAAAAAAACTAACTAGTGTGTGAAACAAGCTAAAAAGCATGCTTAGTTGGTTGAGAGAAGTTTTATTTTCAGGAATTTTATACAGTTTTAAAATTTTCTTTTGTACTTTAAATAGCCAAAGGCCAAAACCCATAAACATGCAAAAAATAATTAGATTTAATGCTCTAAAATACAAGGAGTAAGTACTTGTTACATTGTCAAACAGTAAAATGAATGCCACTAATCCAGCTGAAATAATAGCGGTAATGTTAATTACTTTATATATATTTTTTGAAATGTTCACTCTAGTAAGTAATCACAACTTTTCCTATGGTTTTATTGGTTTCAAGCAAGCGATGTGCCTCTTTGAAGTTTTGCACGGTAAATCCTTTCAGCGTTTTATTCAAGGTAGATTTGAGTGTTCCTTCGTCTAATAAAGCAGCTATACGATTTAAAATGTGATGTTGTTGTATCATATCTTCGGTTTGAAACATAGAGCGAGTGTACATCAATTCCCAAGAAAAGGAAGCACTCTTATTTTTGAGTTGATTTAACGCCACCGGTTCAGCAGTTCCTGTAATCGAACCAATATGCCCCTGTGGTTTTATAAGTTCTACCATTGCATCCCAATAACTTTTAGTATCTACTAGGTCTATGATAAAATCAACCTGTTCGAAACCCGCTTTTTTTACTTCATTTACTAAATCATAATGATTTACTATATAATCTGCCCCGTTTTTTAAGCACCATGCCTCCGTTTCTTTTCTTGAAGCAGTTGCAATTACGGTAAGCCCGGCAATTCGTTTGGCAATTTGCGTGGCTATAGAGCCTACACCGCCTGCTCCTCCTATTATGAGCAGACTCTTGCCTTGATCTTTCTCTTTAGAGATACGAATGCGGTCGAATAAAATTTCCCATGCGGTCAGTGAAGTCAACGGCATCGCGGCTGCTTCGGCAGCAGAGGTTGTTTTAGGGGCATATCCTACGATACGTTCATCTATTAACTGATACTCAGCATTAGTCCCTGGCTTATTAATATCACCGGCATAAAACACGCGGTCGCCTTTTTGAAAAATAGATACCCCATCGCCTACAGATTCCACTGTTCCTACTGCATCCCATCCGATAATTTTAGGCTCTTTCAATACGGTATCTCGGGCACTATTTTGACGGATTTTAAAATCAACTGGATTGACCGAAACGGCATCTATTTTTATTAATAAATCTCTGTTCGTTGGTGTGGGCTTTTCATTATCAAAAAGAATAAAACTTTCTTCTTCTTCAATGGGTAATGAGGTTTTAAATCCTATGGTTTTCATATAATTACTTTATTTTTTGATTATTATTAAACACTTTATATGTATTCATTTAAGCGAAAGGCCTCGCTATTTTAAATATGGACACCTATGTTGCAAAATTATTAATCATTTTATTTTATAATTTAGTAAAAATCCATTCATAAATAGTATTTTATAATGATGTCGTAGTATAAAATAGGATAAAATTTTCTATGGACTGAATTTTTTCAAAAAACATTTTTTCAAAGTTCTCATAAGGCATTAAATTCAAGAACTGACTGAGTTTTTATCTTTCTAAACTATTTGAGACCGTTGCAAAAAGCACTTTGGCAAAAAAATTCAACGCGCAATAAAAATTAAAAGTCGCGGAGCAACCTTTTGGTTGTGAGGATTTAACTCTTGGTAGCTTAGCACTTCGACTAGGCTCAGTAACCAACTGTCAAAGCTTTGAGAAAGAAGCAGTTTGAAGCGAACGGCAAGTCAGCGCAAGCTAAATGCGTTCTTTTTTTTCATACTTTTTTATGTGTTCTGAAACGGTCTCTATTTATACAATACAGACTTAATAGCAGCTATTGTTCCCTCAACGCTTGGCATCCACTTATCATATAAATTGGGGGCATAAGGTGCGGGGGTATCAGCCGTTGTGATACGCTTGATGGGAGCATCAAGATAATCAAATGCTTTTTGTTGTACCATATAGCTTATTTCGGTAGAGATAGAAGCGAGCGGCCAAGATTCTTCTAATATAACTAATCGGTTGGTTTTTTTAACGGATTCAATAATGGTTTTATAATCTAATGGACGAACGGTTCGTAAGTCAATTACCTCAACAGAAATATTTTCTTTCGTCAATATTTCAGCTGCTTTTAAGGCAATTTTCATAATTTTTCCAAAAGAAACTAAGGTTACCTCCGATCCTTGTTTTTTAATGTCCGCCACTCCTATGGGCAATAAATATTCATCTTCTGGAATTTGCATTTTATCTCCATACATTTGTTCGGATTCCATGAATATAACGGGGTCATCATCTCTGATAGCTGATTTTAATAAGCCTTTGGCATCGTATGGATTAGAGGGGATAACCACCTTTAGCCCCGGGCAGTTTGCATACCAGTTTTCAAAAGCCTGTGAATGCGTAGCACCCAGTTGCCCTGCCGAGGCAGTGGGCCCCCTAAGCACGATAGGAATATTCCATTGTCCGCCTGACATTTGGCGAATTTTAGCAGCATTATTAATGATTTGATCAATGGCGACTAAAGAAAAATTAAAAGTCATATACTCCACAATAGGTCGGCAACCATTCATAGAAGCGCCGACAGATATTCCGGTAAATCCTGCTTCGGAAATGGGCGTATCTATAATTCGTTTTGGCCCGAACTCATCTAACATTCCTTTCGAGGCTTTATACGCTCCATTGTATTCCGCTACTTCTTCTCCACACAAGTAAATATTTTCATCGCGGCGCATTTCCTCACTCATAGCCTCTGCAATTACTTGACGAAAAGTTAATTCTTTCATAAAATAAATTATTTAAAGTCTTTTTGTATCTATATAGATTTGGATGACAAATTTAATGAAAATTCATTAGATTTTGAAATTAAACCCGAGGAGCTAAAATGCCTCCTATTCAATTTCTCCATCCCAGAGGCGTATAAAATATAGCAAAAAGCAAACACGTTATGGCGAATTTAAATTGTTTCCTTCTCAAAAGATTAATCAGGCGATACGATTTTTATTTCGTAAATATAGGGCCAGTTTTTTCCTGTAATCAATAAATGGTCTCCTTTTACAGCGATGCCGTTTAAAACGCTTTCATCATCTTTTTTGTTTTCTCTTACTAGTTTTGTTAGATCTATCTTAGCCTTAACGACGCCGCTTTCAGGATGGATAAGAAGAATCTCGTTGCTATACCATACATTGCTATAGAGGGTATTCTTTGTCCATTCTAATTCGTTTAGGTTAGAATAAATAACTTGATTTCCAACGACATAAAGCTTTTTCTTTACAGAGGATAAATCTTGCTTACTTATGTATTTTAGCGTTGATGATCCATCTGAAATAATAAAACTTTGTTCATTCTGTGTCATCCCCCAGCCTTCATCCAACCCTTTGGGAAAATCATATTCTTTTACAAGATTAAAATCACGATCGTATAAGAATATCTTGCGCTTTTTCCAAGTTAATTGATACAGCGATTCATTCAAAAGTGCAATGCCTTCTCCAAAATAAGCAGGGGCCAATTTTTTCTCTTTTATAAAGGATTTACTTCCTAATGTATATTTTACGATTTTAGATTTTCCTTTAAGCCCCGTACTTTCATAAATCATTCCATTTTTATAAATGAACCCTTCGGTAAATAAATTTGTATCGTGCGGATATTTCGCTATGATTTTATAAGGTAATTTTTTTTCTCTTTCTGTGGTATAAACTTTTATATCAGATCTAAAAGACCTTTTCTTCTGGTTATAAAAAACATTTAATTGTGTTTTATTTATACCGAGATGAAATGTGCTATCAATATAAAAAGGCTGGTTACTTAATTTATTACCGTTTACCTCTAATCTTATTGAGTCAATGTTATATTTTGAAGAAAGGCTTAAATAAATAGAATCCCCATGATAATATTTTTTTTTATGCAACCGTGAAAAGTTAGTTGAAACGTCAACTAAGTTACTGGCAGTTTCTTTTTTACCACAAGAGGTTATGAATCCTAATAATACTCCAACAAAGACAGTTCGTATTTTCATAAAGGCAAATATAAGACATGTGAGCTATACGAGACCGTTGCAGAATACATTAAAAAAGTATGAAAACGAAAGCATCTGACTTCAAACTGCTTCCTTCTCAAAACTTCGACAGGTGGTTACTGAGCCTAGTCGAAGTGCTCAGCTACCGAGAGTTAAATCTTCACAACCATTAGGTTGCTACGGTATTTAATTTTTAGCTTCGCTGCAGTTCTCGGGCGTTGTATTTTTTTGTTAGAGTGCTTTTTGCAGCGGTCTCTATATGTTTAATTAAAACCCAATGAAAAAAGAGATCTTTAGCTTCGCTAACTTGAAACTGCTAAAACGCCTTTTGCAACAATCTCCTATATTCGTTAGTTTCAGAAGCAGGGAATTTGAATCTTTGATTCTCAAAAATATTTACTCCTCTACTAGTGCGCTTAATTTATCTGCTAACACTTTTTGAGTAGCAACGCCTACATGTTTATCTACTATTTTTCCATCTTTAAAGAATAAAAGTGTTGGTATATTTCTAATACCAAATGAAGCAGATACTTCAGTATTAGTATCTACATCTACTTTGGCTACAGTTGCCTTTCCCTCAAATTCTTTAGCTATCCCTTCTACTATCGGCGCTACCATTTTACAAGGGCCGCACCACACTGCCCAAAAATCTACTAATGCGGGTTTATCTGATTTTAATACCACTTCTTCAAAAGTGGCATCGGTTACTTCTAATACCATATTTATTTAATTGTTTATAAATTAATTTTCATTGCAAAAGTAAGTATTCTAAAGATAGAAAACTATGCTTTTACTATTGTTTTTAATTTTTAACTTATCAATTTTTCTTATCATTTAGAATTTCTGAGACCGTTGCAGAATATATAAAAAAGGATGAAAAAGAAAGCATCTAACTTCAAACTGCTTCCTTACTTCGGCTGTGCTCAGCAACCATCTCAAAGCTTCGACAGGTGGTTACTGAGCCTAGTCGAAGTGCTCAGCTACCGAGAGTTAAATCCTCCACACCCACAAGGTTGCTCAGGGGTTTAATTTTTATCGGGCGTTGCATTTTACCAGCCAAAGCGCTTTTTGCAACGGTCTCTTTCTATTCTAATTTATATTCTACGCCGGTTATTTGATCTACTCGGTTCAAGAAACTGCGGTCAATTAAAACCTTATGAGTAGGTGAAGATAAATCTACTAAAGTGCCTGATTTTTCATCGCATATTTGCCATTTTATTCTACTTTCTCCTGGATTTTCTTTAATAAGTTCAATCAATTCATTCGTTAGATTATCAGTTAGATTATATATATCTACAAAAAAAGAAATCGCTTTAGCCTTCTTTTCTATCACTTCTTGTAATAGTTGTATGGAATGCACATTCGTAAAAAAGCCCTCTCCATTCTTTTTACGAGAAATGGATAGCGTTAAATGCAAAAACTTATCTAAAACTAAAAAATGACGCATTCTTAAATATTCTTCCCCAAATAGCATAAAATCTTTTGAACCACTGTAATCTTCTAGGGTAAAAATGCTGAAATCCTTTCCTGTTCGAGTAGAAACGCGATGCTGTACTTCGGTTACAATCCCCGCTGCATTTAATCTTTTCCCAATTAATTTTTTCTCATTTCCCTCTATTTTATTTAATGTAATATTCGTAAAATGGTTTATTTCATGCTTGTAGTCGTCTAACGGATGAGCAGTAATATATATTCCGATAACTTCCTTTTCTTTTTTCAAACGTTTCATTGTACTCCAGGGCGCGCATTTTGGTATAATGGGGCTGGTAATGGAATCATCCAAAGCATCGCCGAATAAGGAACTTTGTGCCATCAATTTACTTTCTTGATACTTTTGCCCAAATTTGATTATTTTCTCCAGCGTTGTCGTTTCTTTTTCCAGGTGAAAAAACTGTGCTCTTGTTACATTACCGAAACAATCGAATGCACCTGCATAAGCTAAATTTTCAAGGGTTCTTTTGTTGGCTGCCCGCAAATCAACTCGTTTAACTAAATCTATAATGGTAGCGTATAGCCCGTTTTTATTACGTTCTTTTATAATGGACGCAACCGCCCCTTTACCGACTCCTTTTATCGCTCCCATTCCGAAACGAATCGCCCCTTGGGCATTTACCGTAAAACGGTAATTACTTTCATTAATATCGGGTCCCAGCACTTTGGTTCCCATTCTTCTACACTCTTCCATAAAGAAACTAACCGAACTAATATCATTCATTTTATTAGATAAAACCGACGCAATATACTCCGATGGGTAATTTGCTTTAAAATAAGCGGTTTGGTATCCTATCCAGGCATAACAGGTAGAATGTGATTTATTAAAAGCATACGAGGCAAAGGCTTCCCAGTCTTTCCAAATTTTATCAAGGATTTTTTCATCATGCCCATTCACTTTTCCTCCTGCTATAAATTTAGGCTTGAGTTGATCCAAAAGCGAAGATATCTTTTTCCCCATCGCTTTGCGCAATATATCTGCTTCTCCTTTTGTGAATCCTGCGAGTTTTTGTGAAAGCAGCATAACCTGCTCTTGATATACTGTGATACCGTACGTCTCTTCCAAATATTCTTTACATGCCTCTAAGTCATATATAATTTCTTCCTCTCCATGCTTACGCCGAATAAAACTTGGGATGTATTCCATAGGACCGGGTCGGTATAATGCGTTCATTGCAATTAAATCTGCAAAAACTGAAGGTTTTAATTCCCGCATATATTTTTGCATCCCAGCCGATTCATATTGAAAAATACCTATCGTTTCGCCCCTTTGAAAAAGTTGATAGGTTTTTTCGTCATCAATCGGAATTTTATCCGGATCTATTTTTATCCCGTGGCGCTCTTCAATAAAGGCAACGGTATCCTTGATTAAGGCTAAGGTTTTTAATCCTAAGAAGTCCATTTTTAAGAGACCTGCGCTTTCGACCACACCGTTATCAAATTGCGTAACATACATATCTGCATCTTTCGTCCGCGCTACGGGAACAAACTGTGTGATATCATCCGGTGTAATGATGACCCCGCAGGCATGAGTTCCTATATTACGAAGCGAACCTTCCAGTATTTTCGCCTGGCTGACAATTTCCCTTTCTAACGAATCTCCTTGTCCTTCAAATATCTTAATCAATTCATAAGCATTTTGTAATAATTCAGAGTTGTTCTTAAGTTTATCTTTCAACTCATTCTTATTCATACCGAACAATTTATTTAATTTCATATTCGGTACTAACTTTGCCAGCCTGTCGGCACTTCCCAGGTCTAAATCCATCACCCGTGCCGTATCTCGAATGGCTGATTTAGCTGCCATCGTTCCATAGGTGATAATTTGAGCTACCTGATTAGCCCCGTATTTTTTAATAACATAATCGATCACTTTTTGCCGGCCTTCATCATCAAAATCAATATCAATATCGGGCATAGAAATGCGGTCAGGATTAAGAAAACGTTCGAACAGCAAGTCATACTCAATGGGATCTATATTGGTAATCCATAAACAGTAAGCAACCACCGAACCTGCAGCTGAACCCCGCCCGGGTCCAACAGAAACACCCATATTTCTCGCCTCTCGAATGAAATCTTCTACGATTAAAAAATACCCCGGATAGCCTGTTTTTTCGATAATATTTAATTCAAAATCAATGCGCTCGCGTATTTTATCTGTCATCTTCGGATATCGAATCTTAGCTCCTTTGTAGGTTAAATGTTTTAGATATTCGTTTTCTCCACGCTTTCCTCGCCCGTGCCGGTCTTCCTCAAAAACAAATTCAGGGGGAATATCAAAAGCCGGAAGCAATACCTCTCGGGTTAAAACAAAAGGAGAAATTTTATCTACGACCTCCTGAATGTTGATTATCGCTTCGGGCAGGTCTTGGAATAATTGTTTCATTTCTACCTGCGATTTGAAGTAATATTCCTGATTGGGCATTCCGTAACGATAACCACGCCCACGACCGATGGGGGTTTGTTTTTTTTCTCCGTCCTTCACGCATAACAGGATGTCGTGTGCCTCAGCATCTTTTTTCTCGAGATAATAGGTATTGTTGCTTGCAATTAATTTTACCTTATGCTTTTTTGATAGTGTTATTAATACTTCATTTACGCGCTTTTCATCCTCTTGATCATGACGCATCATTTCAATATATAAATCATTTGCAAATTGTTCTTTCCACCATAACAAGGCTTCTTCAGCTTGTTTCTGACCTGTATTTAGTATTTTATTCGGAACTTCTCCGTATAAGTTTCCCGTTAATACAATCAGATCCTCTTTGTATTTTTCAATGATTTTTCGATCGATTCTAGGGACATAATAAAAACCATTTATATGCGAGATAGAGGACATTTTGGATAAGTTGTGGTAGCCATTTTTGTTTTTAGCTATAAATACTACTTGATATCCGTTATCTTTTTTGGTTTTGTCTAAATGATTTTTACAAACAAAAAACTCAGCGCCTACAATAGGCTTTATAGGTTTTCCTTGAAAAGGTTCGTGTTTTTCTTCGGCAATTTTTCGGGCAATTTCTATTTTTTCATTATAGTTATTAGCAACTTTCACAAAATGAAAAGCCCCCATCATATTGCCAATATCGGTCATGGCGACGGCGGGCATTTTTTCTTTGGCTGCTTTTGCGATTAATGAATCAATCTGTGTTGTCGATTGCAGGACGGAAAATTGGGTGTGATTATGCAAATGAACAAAAGATACATTTTCGAGTAAAGCAAGGTTTTTATCTAAGTCTTCTTTTGAAAAATCCGGATCGACTTTGGTTTTAAACTTTGCACTCTCTTTTTTTAAATTAAGATGCTTTAACCCGACCATCCAGGTTTGCTTTTTATTTTTATTCCTAAATTCCGTTAGGTACTTCGGCGAATTTTGTAGCTCCTTTGAACTGTAAATATCCGTTGTTCTCAACAATTCAAAGAAACATCGGGCAGTAGCCTCAACATCGGCAGTAGCATTGTGCGCTTCAACAAAGGACTGATTAAATAAATGTTGATGTAACTCAGCCAGATTAGGCAGTTTGTAGCGCCCGCCACGCCCACCGGGAATTTGACACAAGGCTGCTGTTTTTTCAGTGCAAGTATCTAAAACAGGTAATTTAGTCAACGTATCTGGTATATTCATTCTAAAATACTCACACGCGACTACTTTAGCATCAAAATCTATATTTTGCCCAACAATGAATTTGGTGTGTTTCAAAACCTCATTAAATTCCTTTAAAATAGAGGTCAGCGGTAATCCTTTCGCTTGTGCTAATGCGGTTGAAATGCCGTGTATTTGCTCTGAATCATAAGGAATGTCAAAACCATCGGGTTTTATCAGATAGTCTTTATGTTCAATGAGTCGCCCCCATTCATCGTGTAACTGCCAGGCAATTTGAATGACTCGGGGCCAATTATCCGTATCTGTTGTTGGTGAATTGAAATCCCTTGGTAATCCGGTGGTTTCGGTATCAAATATTAAATACATGGGTTAAAAATATTACGGAGCGTGTAAAGTTAAATAAAATTAAGGATACCTTGAGACTGAGACTGTTGCAGAACACATAAAAAAGTATGAAAAAGAAAGCATCTCGCTTCAAACTGCTTTCTTAATTCGACAAGCGGTTATTGAGCCTAGTCGAAATATGGTTACTGAGTACTTCGGCTAGGCTCAATAACCACCTGTCGAAGTACTCAACAATCCTCTCAAAGCTTTGACAGGCTCAGCTACCGATAATTAAAATCCTAACAACCAAAAGATTGCTCCGGTGTTTAGCTTCGCTGACTTGCAGTTGTTAGAGTGCATTTCGACAAGCTCAATACAAGCTTTTTGCAATTGTCTCGTCTCTATATTACTTCGTTTTAGGCTTTATTGATCGGGTTGCCCGCGCAATAATCCGTTTGGTAATCTTATTTCCAGCTTCAGCGCTTCGCCAATTTTCGCGAAGTTCCAAAACCCAATTAGGATTATCTTTGGATGCATCATTCAACCAATTGGCAACAGAATCCTGCGCGTATTTTTCTGTCTCGGCGCGCATTGGCTCAAGCAAGGGCAGGCACAATCTGGGAGTTTTACGTAGTTTTGGGATATGGTTGCACCAAACCGCGCGCGGGCGAAGTACCTCCACCGCAAAACGTCGAAGTCGAAAGTCAGTTTCCCTTGTCCATTCGCTGAGCGCTTTTATAGAGGCGTCAAGGTTACGCACAAGGAGCAGGCGCACGGCAAGCCATGCCCATTCACGAACGCCGAAATGCGAATCTGCAGCAAAAGTCCGGATTTCGGTAAGAATTTTATTGATGCCGGCGCCTTTCAAACCATGTGCTAGTCCAAAAGCAGCTAAGCCTCGCGCAGTATTGCTTTTATGTGCAGCGAAGTTACGCAGCCCTCTTAGACCCACATGATCGTGAAGTGAAGAGCCTGATAAGGACATTTTTGCTAAAAATCCCGAATCGTCTAAGTTTGGTTTTGCCATATCCGGGGCGATGGAGGAAAGAAGAAGGTCAAAATTGACTTTAAGAATCTCTTGAAGCGTGCGCGCTTCAATTTTTGCCTCAGATATCGCTATAAGCCGTTCCTCTGGTGATAAGTTTTGTATGGGATTGATAGCTAGCATTTTTACTCGAAATATAAGAGCAACAGTAACTGTATATCGTTATTTTTTACCTTACAAATATAAGGCATTTATTATCTAAATCTTTCTTTTATATTTTATAATTCTGCAGAATTATTCTTGGTTTTTTTTAACCGAATGACGACATAGTCATAGATGACTAAGGCAATAATGGTTATGCAGCCAATCCCCACGACTACGTACCATATTTTGTTGGGATGGTAGCTGCGCCAAAGCATATCTGTCATGTCCCAAAAACTCATATTTAGTTTTTGTTCAGCCAGGGCGTAATAATCATTTTTAGTAAAGGTGTCGGTTACTTCCGGCATGGTAATACCACGATGAACCATTTCTCGTTTTAATAAACTGAACTTATCTGACCATGTTTGATAAAGATCTCCTGAAATAAACTGCGTTAGATAATTTCCGGCAGCTACCGGCAGGAAATAAGTGCCCTGGTATAAGGCTTCCTTTCCCTTTGGAGAAATCAATGCGATAAAAGAAGAAAAAGTTGGATTGGTAGCCATCTCACCAATAGCAAAGATTACAACGCCCAGCAGGGTAAACATTACATTATGCGTATAAAATGTAAGTCCAACGCCTATCATAGCAATAATAAACCCCCGAATCATTGCCGAGACATGACGCGTTTTTGTTACAAAATAAGAAACTACTACTTGTAGTAAAACAATCATAAAGGCATCAATATTGGTAAACCACTCTGCTTTTACCTGCCCCTCTTCAACTAAAGCCTTTTGAAGAAAGGGTGCATTTTTATGAATCCAATTTGCCAAATATTCTGTATTTACCCAATCTGTTATGAAATTAGGCAGGGTGTAAAACAGTTGATTAAACATCGTCCAGAAACCGATCATTAAAAGTAATAAAATCGTTAATCGTGTGTCTTTTAATGCTTCATAAATTCTTTTCAACGCATTGATTAAAGCCTTGCCTAAGTTTTCCTTACCTTGTCGTTCTCTCCCAGGTTCTTTAAAAAAGAGCAAAAGAACCAAAAGATTAATTCCTATGACTACGGCTGCCTGAATAAAAATTAGTCTCCACCCAAAAGTAGATCGTAAATAAGATGAAGAGGCGGGACCTATGAATCCGCCCACGTTTACCATCATATAGAAAATACCAAAACCGAGCGTTCCATTGTCAGCATTGGTAGATTTAGTGATAATCCCTGAAGCCACCGGTTTAAAAATTGCTGCACCTATTGCCACGAATAAAAACATAAAATAAACACTATAATAAGTATCAACATATCCCATAAAATAATATCCTATAATCATGGTTATATAAGCAATACTAAGGGAAAGTTTGTATCCGATTTTATCTGCAATTACTCCTGTAAGAACGGGTAATAGATAAAGAATTGCCGTAATATCTCCCATAATATGGCCTTTTTGGACATGACTAAATCCTAAGCCGCCATCATCTTGAGAAGCAACGAGATACATAGCAAGTAAGCTAAAAATACCATACCATGCCCAACGTTCCATAAGTTCCATAAAACTAGCTACCCAAAAAGTAGATTTGAATGATTTTATGGTTTTTGTAAAACTTTTACTATTTTTCATAAATTGAGTTTTGATTGATAAAAAAAGGGGTTATTTTATTCCGTGCATGAGCTTTTTAATGATTGGGGTAAGCACAATACCTATTAAACCTAATATTATAGTAACAATAGTAAAAATTGAAAAAAAGGTAGTCATATTGTAACTATACGTAATTTCATCGATTTTTCCTCCAAGTAATCCGGCAAGTTTATTTCCAATAGCTCTAGCAATATGCCAAACACCAAACATCATTGCTACCATTCGTCCGGGAACTAGTTTTGAAATATATGACAAGGATATGGGAGAAAGGCAAAGTTCACCAAAAGTATGAAAGAGATAAGCTAAAACCAAATATAATAAACTTATAGAAGCGGTTTTTGCACCGGAAGGAATCTCTGAGGCACCAAAAGCCAGCATGCCAAACCCTACACCTAGAAGAATAAGCCCTAAAGCGTATTTTGCATTGGCATTAGGACTATACTTACTCTCCCATAATTTAGAAAAAAGCGGTGCAAAAATTATCATAAATAAGGAGTTAAGTATTAAAAACCAAGTAGCAGGGATTTCAGTCTCACGTTCTTTTATTCGACTTACTTTTGCATGAATAATCCTGGTGTCTAAATGATGCTCTGCCGACTTTTTTCTTATAGCGGCTTCTTTATCTGTATTCAAATAGATAAAAGCACCTCTTTCATCGACACTCAATACCTTTATTTCCTCATTTCTTTTCAAGGATATAGGTTCTACAAGAGTTGCTTTTTTATTGATTATTTTTTCATCAGGGTAATATGCCGTTTCTTCGGTAATAGGCGTTTGAAAATACAACTGATTGAGTGTTATTGTTTTTACTTTTTCTTTTTTTGAGAAATAAACTGTTGCTTCTAAAGGATCGTTAATTGCAAGAACGGCATGGATAAAATCTTCATCAAATTTTTTTTGTTCTTTAGCTCTTTCTGATTTTTTTATTTTCTTAGATACTTTATGAACAATAAATGTTTGATTATACTTAATACTATCTATTTCTAAAGATTTTTGGTCTGCTAAAAAAGCGTCATTATTTAATAATTTTTTTTTAAAAGTTTCTAATCGTGCTGGTTCCACATTGTATTGAGAAGGAATAGCATGGGTTTGAATCGCTTGGTAGGAAATTTCATACGAACTACAGTTGTATTCTCGGCGAATTATCCAAAAAACAATTCCCCAAATAATTAGAAAACTAAAACCAAGGAAGAGATTTCCTATTTTATACTGATGAAAAACTTGCCTAAATAATTTAAATAATACCCAGGTAATGATAAGAATAGGGATGATTATAATAGCGATATTAATCGCTAGATAGATATAATAATAATTTCCAACCATTATCCGTTGGGTATAGTCCTTTGCAAAAATATTCATAGTTCCACCTGCCTGTGCAAAACTCATCCAAAAAACAGTGGCCATTATGGCAAAGAATACAATGGCGATCATCCTATCTCTAGTAATCTTGGGGTAACGAGCGATACGATAGATTAATAGCGTAAAGAATAGAATTAATCCTATAATGGCTATATAACCGGAATAGTCTATTTCGCGATACTCTAACAAATTAATTCCCGAAATTTTTGATAGCGGGTCATTGATTATCCAGGTAATAGCAATAATAGCTGTCAAACTTATTAGAATAAAGTCTGTTTTTTTAAAAGGATTTAATCGATCTCCCTCAAACTCAAGCCGAGTATTGAATTTTTGTTTATTTCTATTAGGTTTTTCACCAATAGAACCGAATATTTTTTGTGTAAAATAGAACTGTAACATCCCTAGAAGCATAAAAATACCGGCTAAACCAAAGCCATAACTCCATCCTACTTTTTCACCAAGATAACCGCAGAGTAAAATTCCAAGAAAGGAGCCTGCATTCACACCCATATATAAAATAGTATACGCACTATCCGTCTTTTCAGGCATACCTTTATACATATGTGAAATAATAGAAGTAATATTAGGCTTGAAAAATCCATTTCCAATAATTAAAAGCCCAATACCGATATATAAAAATACAGGATGAAACTCCATTGCCATAGATGCATGACCAAGCGTCATCACTATTGCGCCAATAACTACTCCCCAACGATACCCGATATATCTATCAGCAATGTATCCCCCAAAAATAGGTGTGATGTATACTAGACTTGCATAGGTGCCATATAATGCTAAGGCATTCTCTCTTGACCAATCCCAACCGCCTAAACCAAAAGCGCTAACCAAAAATAATACGAGGAGTGCACGCATGCCATAATAAGAGAAGCGCTCCCACATTTCGGTAAAAAATAATACAAATAACCCTACAGGATGTCCGAGCACACAGGATGAAAAAAAAATTTCTTTATGAGGGTTATTCACTTTTAATAATTTAAAATAATATTATAGATACCTTAGTTAAAAATTATATTTTACTTTATTATTTATAGGGAATATTTTTCGCCCCGATAAAATTAAATATTTAACGAAGTAAATAGTGCTTCTATATTTTCTTTTTCTGAAGGCGGGTAGGTATCTGGCGAAACAATTTTTCCTTGAGGATCAATCAGGATAAATCTTGGAATGCCATTAATTTTATATTCTGTAATAAAATTACTCTTCCATGAATTTTTTGCTAGTAATTGAATGCCTCCAAGTTTTTCCTCTTTTACCATTTTTATCCATTTCTCACGATATTTAAGTGCATCAACTGAAATGCTTACAAAGGTAATGTTTCGCCCTCTGTATTTTTGTTGTAATTCTTTTAGATAAGGAATTTCATCCTTACACGGAGGGCACCAAGTAGCCCAAACATCAATATAAACATATTTTCCTCTTAAATCTTTTAATGAAGTTTTACTCCCATCAATATTTTCATAATTGGCAAATAAAGGAGAGGCTTCTTTGTTTGCTTTTAATATAGCTAATGCTCTTATGTTATTTTTATAATTATCCACAAATAAATTGATAAATTCTTTTTGTGAGGCAAGAGTATTTGAGTCAACAAGAGTTTTATACTTATCAACATCATTTAAAAGTTTTGTACGAATATTCTTTATTTTTTCAGAGATTTCTTTATCATTCAGGTTTTTGTAAGTAGTCAAATTCCCAAAAAGTTCATTATTCTCATTTACTATTGTTCCCCCGATAAGGTCACTTGCCATTGAGTTAATGAACTTTTTTTCATTAACCACAAAACTTGAATCAAGGTTTTTGTAGTTATTTAAGAAGTTTAAAAACTCGGCACGGATGTTCTTTATTTTCTCAGAAACCTCTACCTCACTCAAATTTTTATAATCATCTGAATTTTCATAAGTTTTCTGTCTCATTAGACAAAATTGTGCCATATAATTATTTGCCTCAGCACCTTCTCCTTTGTATTTTATCGTTTCATCAAACTTTTCTGCATCCATATTTAAGTGGATATGATAGCCTTTTTTAAGATAAATAGTTGATCGCTCTACTCCATCATAGAAGGTATAGCGACCTTTTCCTTTAATATGTAAAGTATCGCTAAATTTTCCGTTATGAACCGAAATTTTCTTCTTATAGCTGTATTTTGGGTTATATACGATTAAAGAATCACTATTTGGGTGAGCAATTTCCCCTGAGAAAGTAACATAATCTGCTTTTTCTTTAGTATCCGCGTTATTGGCTGCTGAAGTTTTTTCCCCTTTTTTACAGGAAATGATGAGCAAGGATGTAAAAAATCCGATAAATAAAACTTTTCGTATCATTTTGATTGGTTTTTAAGATGAAATAAAATTATAACAATGCAAATATAATTTTTTTTTTAATATTTTGCAACTGCAAGTCAGCGCTAGCTAAAAGTCCCGTTAAATAAAAAAGAGACCGTTGCAGAACACATAAAAAATAATGAGTACTAAAGCATTTAGCTTCAAACTGCTTCCTTCTCAAAAAATTAAAATCCTCCACACCCAAAAGGTTGCTACGGTGCTTAATTTTTGTCGGAAGTTGCATTTTTTTGCTAAAGTACTTTTTGCAACAGTCTCAAAAATAGAATTAAACACTACTTTTGCTACAATGAAGTTAAAAACAGATCACAAAGCAGGGTTTGTAACGATTATCGGTAATCCGAATGTAGGAAAATCTACTTTGATGAATCAATTGGTAGGTGAACGTCTTTCTATCATTACCTCAAAAGCTCAGACGACACGTCATCGTATTTTAGGAATTGTCAGTGAGGATCATTATCAAATCATATTTTCAGATACCCCGGGCGTTATTCAACCGGTCTATGAAATGCAGGAAAGTATGATGCGTTTTGTTAAAGAGGCTTTGAAGGATGCCGATGTTTTACTTTATATGGTTGAGGTTAGAGATAGTGTATTGAAGGATAGTCACTTTATGCATATCATACAAAAAACAGAGATTCCTTTATTACTTTTGATTAATAAAATAGATCTTTCAACGCAAGAAAAACTGATGGAAGCCATAGATTACTGGAAGAATACACTCCCAAAAGCTGAAATTATAGGACTGTCAGCATTAGAAAAATTTAATATTGACACGATAAAAAAATCTATTATAGCAAAACTCCCATTATCCCCTGCTTTTTATCCAAAGGACACCTTAACTGATAAGTCAGAACGCTTTTTCGTAAATGAAATTATTCGAGAGAAGATACTTTTGAATTATGATAAAGAAATCCCTTATTCGGTGGAAGTGGAAACCGATTCTTTTAAAGAAGAGCAAAATATGATTCGTATTCATGCCAAAGTATATGCAGCGCGTGAATCTCAAAAGGGTATTCTTATCGGGCATAAAGGGAACAAGCTAAAGAAAACCGCTACTGAAGCCCGAAAGGATTTGGAAAAATTTTTTCAGAAAAAAGTCTTCTTAAAACTCCTTATTACAGTGAATAAAGATTGGAGAAAAAACAAACAGCAACTTAAACGGTTTGGTTATGATTATTGAGCAGAAAAAAGATAAAAATTTAAACCCCGCACGTGAATGATGATATTTTATTTATATAATGAAAAAACTATTGATTTTTCTTATGCCTCTATTTTAATTAACTCCTCTAAAGGTACTTCCAGCGCTTCTGCAATTCTATAAAGGGTGAAAATCGTAGGATTTGTCCTGCCTGACTCAATTCTTGAGATATTCGTTTCATCAATTTTACCATAATTTTCTTCCATTTTTATGACTAGTTCTACCTGTGTAATGCCCTGGGATAATCTTACATTTTTAATCTTTTTCCCTATTTTTTTGAGCAGCAAACATTTTTTCATTACCTGACATATTTGGCAACTCAAAAAAATGCTTTATATTTGCTCAGTATAATGCCATATATGACAAGTATTGAAATAAATAACCAATGAATAGTAACTTTTTAAATTTTTTAAACATGAAAAAAACAGTTTTAATAATTGCACTGTTGTTCATAACGAGTGCATTATCTGCGCAAAGCGTGCGCTATCAAAAGGGATATTATAGAAGTGATGGTACGTATGTAAAAGGGCATTATAAAACCCGAAAGAATAATACGACTCGAGACAATTATTCTACTACGGGCAATTATAACCCCTATACCAACAAAAAAGGCTACCGGGCAAACGATTATTCCAATGATGCTGCACACTACGGCTCAGGGCGAACTATCTATACAGGCCCTAAAGGCGGGCAGTATTATATAGTGGATAAAGCTATATGTGCAGAAATAGAATAAATAAAAAAATTGAATATATCTTGCAATCAAGTACTATCAAAAATATTCTTTTTGATCTTGACGGTACATTAGTTGAAACAGATTTTGCCAATTATTTATCATATAAAAAATCAATCCAAAAAATAATATCACCGAATGTAGATATACCTAATCTTAATGGCAGATTTAATCGTAAAGTGCTAAAAAAGCATTACCCAAACTTAACTAAAATACAATATGAAAAAATAATCCAACTGAAAAATAAATTTTATATAAAATTTCTGCACAAAACAAAATTAAATGATTCAGTTGTAGAAATACTTATAAATCTCTATAACAAAAAAACAATTTTAGTTACTCGATCTTCAAAAGAAAGAATGATTATTACATTAAAATATCATGGGATTATTGATAAATTTAGCCACTTATTTTCTCAGCCAAAGTCGTTTAATAAAAACAAAATTAATAAGTATAAGGATGCGCTTTCACATTTTCAAATATCGCCCCAATCGGTTATAATATTTGAAAATGAAGAGTCAGAAATTAAAAAGGCTATAGGTGCCGGCATCCCATTCAAAAATATAATACATGTTAAAAATAATTTTTAAAAAGATGCAAAAAATATGTGAGAATTCCTTTATAATTAAAAAACAAGACCGTTATTTAAATGTAGATATTACAGCTTTCTATAGTAAAGATTACCATCGTATGAGAGATCATAATCAAAGTTATTATATTAACATAATAAAAAATGATGATTTAAGAATGTCCGAATCTGAGTTAAATTGTGCAGTTAAGAAGTTGGAAAAACTCTTATCACAAGATTTACCCAAAATTTATTATACACTTAATGAGAAACTTATTCTTGAAGAAGAAATAAAACCCTTAACTGCTTGTGTAGTTCCTAGAGCTGAAAGGAAATCTTCTTATAAAGAGGAACAATTGTTATTTTCAAAAACCGTTCAAAAGGTAGTAAAGAGACTAGATAATTTTTTTATTGATGGCTGTGATTACATTGTTCGGAATATAGATACAGCTACAACCCATAGAAGGCGAAATCATTGTAAATTAGATGATAAACTTAAAGCCCCTTATCCAGGTATAACATGTGAAACCTGTGATATATCAGATAATGTTAAGAACAAAAACATTTTGTTAATTGATGATGTATACACTAAAAGAAAGTATGTAGCCGAAGATGCAATCCAAGCATTACTAGACAAAGGTGCAAAATCTGTTTATTTTTATGCAGTTTTTGCTTACAATTTATTCTAGCTAATATATAATGTATCTTTATGATTTAAAATAAAAAATATGAAATATTCGGAAAATGCAATCAATATCTTAACTGCTAAAATTTATAAACGTATAGGACCTGCTACGCTTATTAAAAGGTTTAAAGAAAGTGGTTTTTTCAATTCACTAGAAGAATTTGAAAGTAAGAAAAAAAATATAACGCAAAAAATTTTACAATTAGAAGAATATATTGATGGAATTGTTGCTATTGGTGACGAAGATTTCCCATGGTTAAGAGGAAAAGTGCCAGAAACAGATCAGCCAGTCGCTCTATTTTATCGTGGTAATTTAAGCCTATTGAAAGAAAACAATAAGAATATTGCCGTTATTGGATTACGAGACCCAGATAAACATACTGAAATAATAGAAAAAAAAGTTGTCGCAGAATTGATAAAAAATGGAGCTACAATTGTTAGTGGATTAGCCTTGGGGTGCGATTCAATCGCGCACCAACAGGCACTAGATTCACACGGAAAGACAATAGCGATTCTTCCAAGTTCTTTGGATGATATTTTGCCAGCATCAAATAAAAAATTGGCAAACGAAATAGTTGAAAATGATGGTTTATTGATAACAGAGTATTATGAAAAATTCACATTTAATAATCATAGTAGGTATGACTTCGCCAAGAGGTATATAGATAGAGATAGATTACAAGCTCTATTTAGTGATGGTATTATTTTATCTGCAAGTTATGCAAAAGGCGGCAAGGATAGTGGTTCTAGATATGCAATGGAAGCAGCTAAAAAATACTCTATTCCAAGAGCTATTATTTATAATGCTAATTTCGATAAAGATAATCCAAAATATGCTCTAAACAGACAATATATAAAAGAGGAACCAGAAATAACAATTATAAATCAAGATAATTTGGTTTCAAAGGTTAGAAAAATAATAACTAGTAAGCCCAAAATTAAAACGAATAGGCATGAATTTCAAAAAGGTTTATTTGATTAATTAATATTGAGAGATATCAGCAAAGTATTTCTATTTTTAGCCATTGGCCTATTAGAAAAAGTTATAACTTGGCTCAAAAGCAACATAATTATATCGGCTCAGATACTTGGCGTTTTTTTAAAAATAAGGTTAAAAACTACTTTATAAAAGATTGTAATCGTAATATCCTTATCATCCTGACAGACGGATATCTCTATCATAAAAATAACGTCCGGAAAGAAGGAAATAAGACTACTTACCTCACGCGAATACCCTCCAAAATAAATGGAAACGATTGGAAAAATATTATGAAAAAAAAGGGGTATGGCTTTATTTCAGCAAATGACAAATTAAATGATTTGGAGGTATTGGTTATTGGTATCGTGAATTACGACAAAAAAAATCCTTACGGCGAAGACATTATTAAAGAATATTGGGGAAACTGGCTGAAAAATATGGGCATAAAACATTTTGAAATAATTCCTGCTGACTTGCCCATTAATGTAGAAAAGGTTATAAAAGAATTTATAACGAGTTAAATACGGAGACCTTTTCAAAAAGCACTTTGATTTGTAAAAAGAAGTGCTCTAAGAAAATTCTAGAAGTCAGCAAAGCGAGATACCAGAGCAACCTTTTGGGTGTGGAGGATCTTATTTTTTGAGAAATACGCCGTTTGAAGTTAAATGCTTTCTTTTCCATACTTTTTTATATATTCTGCAACGGTCTCATTATTAAATAATTCAAATATTTTATTAAATTTGCATTTTAATAATTAAAAGAAGAAACCGTTTCAAAAAGTACTTTAGTAATTACAAGTCAACGTGAGCTAAAGTTAGTGCCAATTAAATGCTTTAATGTTTTACTATATTTTTGTATTACGCAACTGCAAGTCAGCAGAGCTAAAGGTCTCGTTATTTTAATACACTTCTGATATCCTCCATAATGGATTCCCCACCGGCTTTAAGGCAATCCATACCCGCCTGCTTGCCGAAAACTTGATAATCATCCGTTTTACAGCGTATAATTTGCTTTTTACACTCCCTTCCATCCAGTGAGTAAAGACCTGTTTTCAAAGTAATGGTATCGCCCGTAAGGGTAGCTTTTGCCCCGATGGGTGCTGTACACCCGCCTTCTAATGTACTTAAAAAATCTCTTTCAACTGTGGCTTCTATTTCTGATGTTCTTGAATTTATGGGTTGAATCTTATTGATTATATCTTCTCGCTTCGAAAGGCAGGTAACGGCTATAATTCCTTGTGCAGGGGCAGGAATCATCCAGTCTAAAAGGCAGTAATTAAGCCCCATTTGCGGTAATTCTTTTAATAAATTAATTCTTTCTAACCCGGCTTTTGCAAAGATGCTTCCATCGTAATCACTTTCCTGCAATTTTTTAAGCCGGGAATGAATATTACCCCGCATGTTTTCTATTTTATGATGGGGAAAACGATTCAGCCAAGCAGCTTTTCTTCTTAAGCTGCTCGTTGCAATGACAGCAGTCGAGTTACGATTTTTTAGAAAATGGCCATTTCCTTTATATACTAGAATATCCTGATGACTATCACGAGCTAAAAAAGCGCCATGTTGAATCCCTTCAGGCAGTATGGTTGGGACATCTTTTAAAGAATGAACGGCTAAATCAATTTTTTTTTCTAGCAACGCCATATCTAAAGCTTTAGTAAAGATGCCTATTATTCCCATTGAATATAAGGGTTTTTTTAGTTCTAAGTCCCCTTCAGACTTTATAGGAACCATTTGAGTAGAATGACCGAATACTTCCATTTGCTCTTGAATGATTTGTGCCTGGTGCATTGCCAGTTTACTGACGCGGGTACCAATTCTTATCGTATCCATTTATTGAGTTACTTTGAATACTTTATTGATAGTTTCCATAGCTTCTTCTGCATTTTCTTTATTTTTAAGAAGATAAGTAGCGAGATGATCGGTTAGTTTTTGAATTACTTTTTCGGCTAAAACTTCTTTTTTCTCCTCTGAATTATTTTTTTTCTTTAATGAATGATGAGCTATATCATTAATATTCTCTAAGCGTTTTCTAAAAGCTTGTAGATACGGAACAAATTTTCGGGTCTCTAACCAATCCTTAAAATCTTTACCGACAGTTTCTATAATTCGTTCCGCTAAGGGAATTTGCTCATTTCTATTTTTAATATTTTGGTTAATGATCATGGATAGTTTATCTACACTTAGCACGGTTATATTTGAAAGATCTTTTAAAGAAGGTTCAACATTAGACGGAACAGATAAATCAATGATTAATAACGGATTATTTGTTTTAATATGCTCTTTTTTCAAGGTCGGATGTATTGCACCGGTTGCTACAATTAGAATATCTGAATGGTTCACCTCTTTTTCCAGTTCTTTATAATCTTTAAGTTTTACTTCAAATTTATGTGCGAAATTTTCCGCACTTTGCCGCGTGCGATTAATTAATGTTATTTGATTATGACCGGTATGTTTTAATAGATTTTCGCAGGTATTTCGCCCTATTTTTCCTGTACCCAATAGAATTATCTTTTTTGAAGAAGGATTTTTAACCCGCGTTAAAATATAATGGACTGCGGCATAGGAAACCGATGTTGAGCCTGAACTTAAAGTGGTATTATGCTTTATTTTTTTACTAATCTGAATTGTAGTATTCACTAAACGTTCTAAAAAAGCATTGGTTGTACTTTGTTTTTTAAATCGGTTAAACCATATTTTTATCTGCCCGATAATTTCAAAATCACCGATAATCTGACTTTCTAAGCCTGCCCCCACTCTAAATAAATGAGAGACTGCTTCAAAATCTTTTTTAATTGAAAGAATAGCGCGAATTTCTACCTCATCACCACCTGCAAATTGGCACCATAATTTCACGATATCCGTTTCATGACTGGCAAAAGCATAAAGTTCAGTTCGATTACAGGTCGAAACCGCAAAAAAATGCTTTATTTCATTTTGCCGTGCCTTTTTTATTAATGCGGGTACAGATTCAGGTAAAAAAGCATACTTTCCTCTTAGGTTAGCATCTGCTTTTTTATAGGAGATTCCTATGGAAAAAAAGTGTTTTTCAGTGCATAAATTATATTCGTTCATTGGAGGTTTCGTCCGCTTATCATACAGATGACAAAGGTATTTCAGGTAAGGAATAAAAAATAACGCTTTTAATAAAAAATAACGCTAAAAATTAATTATTTTTGTTAAAGTTTTTTTTCGTATTTTTGTGCTTAAATATTTTTATATCATTTATTTAAAAATTAAAACTTCTATTTAAAATGATTCTAAATTCTGAAATAAATACCTTTAAAAGTAAAATTGAAGAAACTAAAGTAAATGATGAGGCTTATTTTATATTTATTCATAATCCTACCATTATTACGGAAAATATTCATAAGTCCATGCGGAGAAGATATATCCAGTTTTACTTTTGCACACAGGGAAATTTGAAGCTCAATTTCGATAAAGGAAATTATCAAATCCCGCTGACCCACAACAAATCTTTTTTGCTGTATCATCCTGTAAATGAATTACCTATAAATTTGAATATCAGTGAAAAGTCAAAAGTTTTTATCTGGTTGACTACGGTTGATTTTTTTCATTCTATTTTTATTAAAACCGGACAGGAAATTTTATTCTTAAATAATGAGAATATTGCAAATAAATTTTACAAAGAATTTCCTATTACAGATAATTTGCGCGCTATACTTGAAGATTGCGAGAGGTATCAATTAAACGAAAATTTTAAATCTGTCTTTTATCAGGCTAAAATGACGGAGCTTTTGGTAAACTTTTTTTGCGAACCAGAGCAGCCGCCGCGAATGCAATGTCCTTTTTTGAATAATGAAAAAGCCGTATTGAAAATTAAGCAGGCAAAAGATATTTTGATAGAAAATATGGAAGAGCCTCCACAAATAAAAACGCTGTCAGAACAAGTGGATCTAAGCGAGTATAAACTAAAACAAGGATTTAAAAAAATTTATGGCGCAACGCCCTTTGCTTATCTTTTAAATTATAAATTAGAGAAAAGTAAAAAAATGCTGCGACAAGATAAAATGAGTGTACAAGAGGTAGCCTATAAAATCGGTTATGACAATCCCAGCCATTTTATCAGCGCCTTTAAGAAAAAATATAATATGACCCCTAAGAAATATAGTACCTGATTTTTTATTTACGCTGCAACGGTCTGATTTTATTTACCCTTTTTTAATGCAAAGAAAGTATTGGCTTTTTTTAAATCCTGAGGAGTATCAATTTGTATGCCCATAAAAGATGTTTCTATCATTTTTATTTTTTTCCCATATTCTAAATAACGAATACATTCAATCTTTTCAGCAGCCTCGAGCATTCCAATAGGCAAGTGATAAAAATCTAGGATAGCTTGCTTCTTGAAAGCATAAATCCCGATGTGTTTAAAATAACGCGTTGCAGCTGTTTTATCACTGGGATAAGGAATGGGTAAACGAGAAAAATACAGCGCAAAATTCTTTTGATCTACGATAACCTTTACGTAATTTGGGTCGATCATATCTTTCCAGTCTTTTGTTTCGTGCATTAAAGACGCCAAATCAATAGAAGCAGCATCTTCTCCCTTAAAAACGGTGAGTAGTTTTTCTAAAGATTCCCTTTTTACAAAAGGCTCATCGCCCTGAATATTCACTATAATATCTACCGGCATATTCTCGACGGCCTCAGCGATTCGGTCACTACCGCATTCGTGCTTTTTTTGACTTAGCAGACTTTTCCCGCCGTATTTTTCTATCTCATTTTTAATTATTTCACTATCGGTTACTACGTAAACCTCCTCAAAAAGCTGTGTATCCATAGCGGCTTCATACGTACGAACAATAACCGGCTTTCCTGCCAAATCAGCCATTAACTTTCCTGGAAAACGAGTGGCGCCGTAGCGCGCCGGTATCATTGCTATAATCTTCATAATTTATTTGAGCCCTTTACAGAATAGATAAAAAGTCGAGACCGTTGCAAAAAGCACTTTAGCTTACGCTGACTTGCAGTTAATAGTGTATTTTTTTCAGCAATCCCTTTACGGACTTTGCGCTCTTATTTTTTCAATACGCTCTAAAGGATGGTTTTTTATTTCATTTTGAATATTAAAACTACCAAACCCGCGAATAATAAGATAAACGCCTCCAAAAATAAGAATAGCGCCTACTATTTTCTTGAGTTTGTAAATGATGGCATCTGTCAACCTGGTTTTAAATTTTCTTGCCAAAAAGATTTTGAGTAAATCAATGGCAAGAAATACCCCCAGCAATACGGAGAAGAAAAGGACAACCTTGTAAAAATTATGATGAAAATTAGCATTGACAAGAATGGCCGTAACTAACCAAAAAATAAGAATACCTATGTTTACAAAGTTGAGAATGAATCCTTTAAAAAACATACTAAAGTAGTTCTTTCCGGTATTAATTTCACTTCTAAAGTGTAAATTTCCTTTTCCCATTATTTGAAACAAGCCGAAGACCAGCATAATCAACCCGCCAATCGTAAACGACTCCGGATGTGCAGCTAAGTATTTTGAGACCTCTTTTGACCCATAAGAACAAACAAAAATATAAAGAAAATCAGCCGTTATAACGCCCAGGTCGAGTGCTAAAGCCGCGCGCGCCCCCCGAGTAATACTCGTTTCTATAATGAGAAAAAAAACAGGCCCAACCAATACAAAACTTAAAATAAGGCTTAATAATGAAGCCAAAAGTATAATTTCTAAAAATTCCATAATGTTCGGTGCAAAGTTATGCTATATCAGGCGTGATTTCAAAATCTATTTGTTTCCGCTCTAAATTTACTTGTTTCACTTTTATAGTAAGCGTATCACCCAGCCGGTAACGCTTTCCTGTTCTACGTCCTACGGCTTGAAAATTCTTTGCATCAAACCGATAATAATCGTCTTTTATATCTTTAAGGCTTACCATTCCTTCACACAGAAATTCCAGTAGCTCGACATAAATTCCCCATTCGGTTACCCCCGAAATAATTCCGGTGTAAATCTCTCCCACGTGATGCGTTAGATATTTTGCCTGCATATACTTAACCGAATCACGTTCAGCATTGATGGATAGAATTTCCTGATTGGAGCAATGTACACAATCTTTTTCATATGTTGCCTTATCGGGTGATTTGCTCCCGTTTAAATAATGTCCTAATAAACGATGTGCAATAATATCAGGATAGCGGCGAATCGGGGAAGTAAAATGAGAATAATAATTAAAATTTAACCCGTAATGACCGATATTATTCGTAGAATATTTAGCTTTACACATGGTGCGCATAGCTAAGGTTTCAATCATGTTTGCTTCTGGTTTTCCTTTTACTTTAGTTAATAATGTATTCATAGACTGCATGGTAGTTTTTCTATCGGTCAGATCTAAATTATAACCAAATTGATGAATAAAAGTTTTTAATGTACGTAGCTTTTCCGGGTCTGGTTCATCATGAATGCGATAAATAAAAGTATTTCCTGTAGGCTTTCCGTTCTTCTTAAGGCTTATAAATTCTGATACTTTACGATTGGCAAGCAACATAAACTCTTCAATTAATTTATGTGCATCTTTGCTTTGCTTAATGTAAACACCGACAGGGTCGGCATTTTCGTCTAACCTGAATTTTAACTCAATTTTATCAAAGCCAATCGTACCGGACTGTATTCTTTTTTTTCGTAAAATTTTTGCCAGTTTATTTAAACTCAAAATTTCTTCTTTAAACGCTCCCTCCCCTTTTTCTATAATTTGCTGCACCTCTTCATACGTAAAACGACGGTCAGATAGAATAATCGTTTTCCCCAGCCATTGCTTTACAATTTGCCCTTGAGGGTTGATTTCAAAACAAGCGGAAAAGGTGAGTTTTTCTTCATTTGGGCGAAGCGAACAAATATTATTTGATAAAATTTCTGGAAGCATAGGCACCACCCTATCCACAAGATAAATAGACGTAGCACGACGGTAAGCCTCCTGGTTTAAGAGCGTTTCGGGCTGTATATAATGGGATACATCGGCAATATGTACCCCTACTTCTACATTGCCGTTTTCTAAGGGTTTAAAAGAGAGTGCGTCATCAAAATCTTTCGCATCCGTGGGGTCAATAGTAAATGTCGGGATAGAACGCATATCACGCCGCCGATTAACTTCTTCTGATTGGATTTCAACAGGAATATTATTTGCCTCTTTTTCTACTTCTTTTGGAAACGCATAGGGTAGATTATAATCTGCCAAAATAGAATGAATCTCAACTTCATGCTCACCCGGCGGGCCAAGTACCGCTATAATTTTTCCAAAGGGTTTTTGTACCTCTGAAGGCCAGTTAGTAATTACAGCAATTACTTTTTCCCCTTTTTTTGCCCCTTTTATATTCTCTTTAGAAATATATAAATCTACATGCGACTGATTTTTATCTGTTATGACAAAACCGTATTCAGCTTCCTCGTTATACTGCCAAATTCCTACAAAATGCCTGCGCTTTCGCATGAGTACTTCCAGGACTTCTCCTTGTAATTTTTTGTTTTTACGCCCGGCATAAATATATAATGAAACCCTGTCCCCGTTTAAAGCATTTGCTGTTTTTCCCCTGGCTATATAAATATCCTCTTCCTCGCCTTCAACATTTACATAAGCTGCCCGCGAGGATGTAAAACTAATTATGCCCTCTACGGGCACTGATTTTACCACCCTATATTTTCCTTTTGAAACCTCTTTTAACTTTCCATCCGCATGCAGCTTTTTCATTTCTTTCATCAATTCATCCTTTCCTTTGTGCGTTGATTTACTCAAAGCAGAAGCCACCTGTTTTAAATTCATCGAAACCTCTCTTTTCTTTACAAACAGCCTAAGTACACTGTTTCTAAGAGCGAGCCGTTGTTTGCAAGATGGGGGTTTATTTTTATATACTCTTCTATATTTTTTTTGAGTCATACTATTTTTTCTAATGGTAAAGATACAATATTAAAAATAACGTTAGCCGCACCAAATCTATGTTATTAATTCGAGTACAATCTAAAAATGAGTATGAGACCGTTGTAAAAAGCACGCTATCAACTGCAATTCAGTGTAAGCTAAAGGTATTAAAATCATTTCGCTCCATATCGTATAACGTTACAAAGAGCGAAGAGAATCAAATTTTTAGGTATATTTTTATATATTTTATTATCATTGTATAAGTTTTCCAAAAAGCACGCTATCAACTGAACTGAAAGTCAGCAAAGCTAAAGTCAGTGCAAGCTAAAGATATCATGTATTAAAACTCACTTTATGGATCTCATTTTAGAGCAAATAAGCAAAGGGGATAAGAAGGTGTACAAAAACTTTTTTATAAAAAACTATCAGCGCCTGGTAGTGTATGCTAATGGATATTTGTTTGATAAATGGGCAAGTGAGGAAATAGTGCAGGAATGTTTTATTTATCTTTGGGAAAACAAAGAATCTATTCAAGTAAATATTTCTCTCCCAGCGTATATGCAAAAAATGGTACGCAATCGTTGCTTGAATTATTTAAAATCTATTAAAATTACGGATCGTCTAAGCGTTTTAGAGATGAATCTTAAGCTGATTACCGAGCCTGTTGTTGATTGTCAGTCTCAAGAAGATAAGAGAAGGGAGTATGATCAAATTTTGAAAATCATAGATTCCCTACCCGATAAGATGTCGCAGATCGTTCGTTTGCGATTTCTAAACAACTATAAATATAGAGAGATTGCACAGGAGCTCAATATTTCCATAAATACAGTAAAAACGCAACTTAAGCGCGCAAAGATTCGCATGATGAAATTGCTTATGGGAGTTCTCGTTTTAATTGATTGCTTACTTGAAATATTTCAATCGTGAACAGAAGATAACGAAAAGGGTAAAATAAGTCAGGCATTAAGGGCTGTTAAAATTAAGAAAAAGCAAAAAAGGAGGCTTTGAGGGTTTAATTAAGGCAAGAAAAAACAAAAAAGGAGGCTTTGAGGGTTTAATTAAGGCAAGAAAAAGCAAAAAAGGAGGCTTTAAGGGTTTAATTAAGGCAAGAAAAAACAAAAAAGGAGGCTTTGAGGGTTTAATTAAGGCAAGAAAAAACAAAAAAGGAGGCTTTGAGGGTTTAATTAAAGCAAGAAAAAGCAAAAAAGGAGGCTTTGAGGGTTTAATTAAAGCAAGAAAAAACAAAAAAGGAGGCTTTGAGGGTTTAATTAAGGCAAGAAAAAGCAAAAAAGGAGGCTTTGAGGGTTTAATTAAGGCAAGAAAAAGCAAAAAAGGAGGCTTTGAGGGTTTAATTAAGGCAAGAAAAAACAAAAAAGGAGGCTTTGAGGGTTTAATTAAAGCAAGAAAAAACAAAAAAGGAAAGTTTAAACAAACCCTCAGAACAAGAAAAAATGCCCACGGCTAATATACAATTCCCCATAAAAAATTAAATTCTCATGCGATTCTTATAGTTGAAATAACCTATTATTTTTTCTATTATTCGAGACCGTTGCAAAACACGTAAAAAAGCATGAAAAAGAAAGCATCTAACTTCAAACTGCTTCCTTCTCAAAAGATTAAAATCCTCCACACCCATTAGGGTGCTCCGGTATTTAATTTTTATCGGGCGTTGCATTTTTTTGTTAGAATGCTTTTTGCAACGGTCTCTATTCAATATTTTTTTCATTTTTTGTCACCCATTTTCCATTTTTTATTGTCTTATATATAAAGGACATAGAATCATTAAATGGAATTTAAGCTAATTTTAAAGAAAATCAACGGCAGTTTATCTGAGGAAGAACAGAAAATTTTTGAGGATTGGTATGCTTCCTCCCGCCGCCATAGAGTCTATTTCAAGAGGGTACAGAAAAATTATTATAAAGAGATTGACCAGCTCGATATAGAAAGGGCTTGGGAGAGAATCGTCCGCAGGATAGACCGCAGGGTAAGGCGCAAAAAGAATCTTGTACAATATGCAGCAGCGGCAGCCATTTTCATTGGAATATTAGGGGGATATTTCTTGAGTAAAGAAGATTTTTTGCTCTTCTCTCATAAGCATTCATTTACCCAGGGAATTGCGCTGCCCGGTACAGACAAAGCCGTTTTGACTTTAGAGAACGGGCGCCAAATCGCATTAGAAAAAGGAAAGAATGTTGCCCTTCCAGAACGCAAAGTAAAAGACGGGCAACTTACTTATAACAAAAATAATAAGACGACGGCATCGAGCCTAAAATGGAATATCATCACCACGCCGAGAGGGGGGCAATTTCATTTAAAATTAGCAGATGGGACAAAAGTGCAGCTAAATGCAGAGAGTAAACTAAAATATCCAGTACAATTTCTCAAGGAACAGCCTCGTAGGGTAGAACTCCTTTACGGCGAAGCCTATTTTGAAGTTACCCCTGCCAAACAAAACGGCGGTATGCCTTTCAAAGTTCGTACCTCAGGATATAAGGTAGCGGTATTGGGAACAAAATTCAATATTAAAGCGTACAAAGATGAACCGGTAATTATGACCACGCTTATCGAAGGGAAAGTAATCATCACAGACGGGAGAGTTCAAAAGGAACTTATCCCCAAAGAGCAGGCTTGCTATGAAAGAAACTCAAAAACCACCACCATTGAGAAAGTAGATACTTATGATGTGCTTTCATGGCGAAGAGGCGAATTCAGTTTTAATAATAAACCCCTTGCAGAGATTGTCAAAGTGCTCTCCCGCTGGTACAATGTGGACATTGTGATTGAAAATGAACGGCTGAAGAAAACCAAGTTTAACGGGGTGCTCAGCAGGGAACAAGTGTTGGAAAATATATTAGAAACCATAAACAATACTACGCCTATTCGTTATTCAATGAAAGGTGGAACACTTATTATAAGGTAAAGGATACATTGGAGATAAGAGAGAATAGAAAAAAATAAAAAGCAATGATTCTGTTGATTACATTTCGTCATAGAATGGAATAAACGAAAGCGTGAATGAATATGAACTAAAATGATTAACCATGAGAAGTAAATTTACAGAAAAAGCAGCAGTGTTATGTGTTGTATTGGGGTTACTGGCTTCCTTTCGGCTCAGTGCACAAGTGCAATATGTATATATTAGTAAAAATCAAACAGCTACGGTTAATCAAGTATTTGATTTAGTTAAAAAGCAAACCGATTATCATTTTATTTATCAGACAGATTTGTTTAAGGATATACCCAAGGTAAACCTCAAAAAAGGACAAATTGGGATAAAAGATTTATTGAAACAGATGCTTCCTGCAGATCAGTTTGACGTATTAATTAAAGGAAAAACGATCACTATCAAATCCATAGCAGAAAAGGCAGATCCCCTTCAGCAGGAGGTAGAAGAGCTGGGCAAAGTGGTGGTTACGGGTTACCAAACCATTGATAAAGACAGGGCTACCGGGTCTTTTCAGATATTGAAGCCCAAAGATTTTAATCAGGTGGCTTCTTTAGACCTTACCCAGCGCTTGCAAGGGATCATTCCAGGGCTAAGCGTAGATAAAGAGGGCAATATCGTCATTCGCGGGACGGGTACATTTTTTGCAGAAACTCAACCTCTTATTGTGGTGGACGGCTTTCCTTATATGGGAAAAATCCAAGACTTAAACACCGAGGATATTGCACAAATCAGTGTATTAAAAGATGCCGCTTCCACTGCTATTTATGGAATACGAGGAGCCAATGGAGTGATTGTGATTACGACCAAAAGGAGCAACACACATGGAAAATTACAGATCAATTATACACAAAGTCTTCAGATAAGTCGTCCTCGCCTGAAGGACCGAAAGCTGATGAATACGAAGGATTATATTGATTTAGAATGGGAGCGGTATGATCGGGGATTAGTCGAGGATGGTCCTTGGTGGAACGGAAAAACAGAGGTGGGGGAAATATATGCTGCTAGGAAGAAAGGGAGCATTACTGAAAGCCAAGCTGAAGAGCAGTTAGATGTGCTGCGGGGATATAACAACCAAAGAGATATAGAGCGGTATTTTTATCAACGGCGGATCATCCAAAGGCATTATCTTTCTTTTCTATACGGAACAGACAAGAATCAATTTATGGCTTCTATGACTTTTGATCAAAATCAACAAGAGTTTGAGGGGAATCAATCAGAAAATTACGCGTTTAATTTAAAGGACCGTTTTAAGTTTAACCGGTTTGTAACTTTTTCACTCCAATCTTATGGGAATTATCGCAAACGTAAAAACAATGGAATAGATGCTTCAACCACTCGCCCATACATAAAATTTATAGATAAGAATGGAAATTATATCGATGAAGCGTATGGTATTTATGATTTAGCTACTCAACATCTCTATGAAAGCAAAGGGCTGCTTAGTTTTTCTTATAACCGGCTGCAAGAGCAGCGATTACGCGATGACCAAGACCGATTGCACAATATTCATACGAACTTTAGTATAGAAATTGCGCCCGTAAAATGGGCAAAATGGACGACTTCAGTCGGCTATAATATTAAGCACCGCAGACACAATGATTTCCACCATAAGGAATCGTATCGGGTGCGGAGTTATATTAATCAAGTTACGGACAAAGATTACAAACGAAGAATTCCTTATGGAAATATCCTGAAATATAGTACATCAAATGATGAAAATTTAACCCTGCGCACCCAATTGGAATTAAAGAAAACCTTTAAGCAGGTTGATTTAAATTTTCACGGCGGATTAGAGCGTAACGGGTTCAAGAGTGAGCGCGCTAGTAATAATTACCGCTTCAACTATGATCCTCAATCATTAACAGAGTCCCCAATAAACTACTTGTCCTTAATAAAAGGGTTTCATGATTATCGTGATACTCAAGTTTCCTTTAGACCCAAAGAACTCCTTCCACAAAATAGTAAAACTGAAGACCGCTATCTATCTTCTTTTATGACAGGGCAGATATCCTATCGAGATAAATATCAATTATCAGGGAGTTGGCGGTTAGATAAAACCAATTTGTTTGGGCAGTCTCCAAAATACAGAGATCAACCGTCTTGGTCGGCAGGGGTTAGATGGGAGCTGAGCAAAGAGAGATTTTTTACAGCAGACTTTGTTAATCGCCTAGCAATCAAAGCATCGTATGGGCTTGCAGGAAATGTAGAGAAGAAAACTTCTCCTTTCTTAATTGCAGCAGAACAGATAGACCATGCTACCGGCGAGCGTGCTTCAACGGTTGTAAATCCTGAAAATCCCCTTCTCGGCTGGGAAAAAAACTATACGCTTAATGCAGGCTTAGATTTTTCCTTGTGGAGCAATGTTCTATCAGGGAGCCTGGAATACTATCATAAAAGTACCAAGGATGTATTATCAGGTACGAGCATTGACCCGACCACAGGATTTTCATATGTTAATATGAATAACGGAGATATTAGCAATCAAGGAATAGAATTAAACTTATTTGCTAATGTAATCAAATCCCCATCTTTCAGTTACGATATACGTTTTAACGTTACCTACAACCATAACGAAGTGAAATATGTACAAAACGATTGGGATATTTCAGGACTCATTAGAGGACTTCCGGCGAAGGGGGAGCCGGTACATTATTTTTACGGTTATCGCTATGCCGGGCTGGATGAGCAAGGCGAACCCCAGGTATATGATAAGGAAGATAAGATCATCTCTTGGAAGAATTTAGATAACTTAACCCAAGAGGATGGGGTGTTTTTTGGCACTAAAGACCCCCCGGTCTATGGTTCTTTTACCCATGCTTTTCACTGGAAAAATTTAACCGCTGAAGCCTTTTTTCAATATAGTTTCGGACACAAGGTGCAGTTATATTCACATAATGATTATGCTTTTGGAATAACAGCGATGAATTTTTCCAACAACTCCTTAAGTTATTTTGCAAAACGATGGAAAGAGCCCGGGGATGAAGTTTTTACCAAAATTCCCAGGTTACAAAATTATGCTGATAGTTATGTTGATGGAATTGTTGAATCAGACTTTAATATTGATAAGGGAGATATTATCCGCCTAAAAAGCATTCATTTTACGTACGACTTTACCCCCTTAACACACCCAGAAATAATTAAAAAGATAGGGATAAGCGCGGGGATAGAAAATCTTTGGCACTGGACAGCGGCAGATAATGCGACCTTATATAAGAGGCCGGCTAATTTTACTTTTGGGATAAATGTTCAATTTTAAAAAAAATAAAAAATGAAGAAAATACGCCATATATTCCTTGTAATTCTATCTATAGGATTACTAAGTTGTACAGACGATTTTGTGGATATCTTACCCTATGGAAAAGTTATTCCTAACAATACGGATGATCTAGCAAAATTATTAAATGAAAGCACTTATATCAATGGAGTTGGAAGATATTCTGCGGATATTTATCTTCGAGTGGATGATTATACTAGGCCACAGGATAAACTTTCTTCCTGGGATTTGCAAACAATTAAATTGTATACTTGGAGGGATTTTTTAACCCAAACAGAATATGATTTCTATTATAACCTTAATTATCAAATTATTGCTATAGCCAATTTTGTACTGGAGCATATTGACCACTATCCGAAGGGAGAGAGATTTAAGATAGAGAATACCAAGGGGCGGGCTTTATTTTTAAGAGCCAATGCCTACTTTTTCTTAATCAATGCCTATGCCAAGATGTATAATGCAGCTACCGCGGGTACCGATCTGGGCGTACCGCTCCCCTTGGAAATGAATATCAACGAGAAGCTGCCCCGCAGTACAGTGCAACAGGCGTATGATTTGATCATTAAGGATTTAAAACAGGCAGTTACATTGCTTGACCCAAAATTTAAATACAATACCTGGCCCTGCAAAGCCGCGGCATATGCACTCTTAGGGCGGGTATATCTCTATCAAAAAAAATATGCAAAGTCGGCAGAGAACTCCAAACAGGCATTAGAACTCTACTCTGCCTTGACCGATTACAATACCTTTGCGTATAAAGAACCAAAAAGTAAAAATCCTGCTGCCGGTATTTCCGGCTACGAGGATGATCTACAATCTAATAAAGAACTTTTATTTTATTATAAGACTACTGGTTATGTTCTTAGCGGACTTTATATTTCAGCAAGTTTAATCAACGCGTATGACAAGGAAAATGATTTGCGTTTTCGATACTTTATCTCGGACCGGGATCAAGCAGGAACGGATTTAAAGGGGGTATATATAACAGTTAATACACAAATGGTTTTTGGCTGGGCAGGGATTACCACGTCAGAGGTTTATTTGAATTATTGTGAGGCTTTGATTCGGGGCCCTTCGCAGATGCAAGAATCGTTAACATGGTTAAACAAACTGCGTAAAAACCGCTATGATGCTTCCACTTATGTGCCCTATCAATCTGCTGACCCGGCCACTGCATTGAAAGAGGTGATGTTAGAACGGAGAAGAGAACTTCGCTTTACGTTTTGGCGCTGGGTTGATATGAAGCGGCTGGGGGTAAGTTGTACGCGTACGGTAAATGGAAAGACCTATACGCTTAAAGCTACTTCTAACAATTATGTATGGGCTATCCCGCTCAATGTTATGGCGATGAATCCTTTGTTGAAGCAAAATCCGAGAGGCTTATAATAAGAAGTGTTTATATGATTGAGGAGGCGATATAAAATCAAATATCGAATCAACCTTTGGGGCTGTGAAGATTTTAATTTTCGGTAGGGGGTTACTTCGACAAGCGGTAGCGGTTGCTGAGCCTGTCGAAGTAACCACTGTTGAAGTAAGAAGCCGTTTGAAGCGAACTGAACCGAAAGTCAGCAAAAGCTAAATACTTGAATAGTTACGATATTTTTGTATTCTGCAGTGGTCTGAAATGAGTTGAATGAAAAACGAAATAATAAAAAAAAATTACATCTAATGAAAAATATTTTAAAATTAGGAAGCCTTATAGTTCTATCATTACTATGGGTGAACTGCAGAAAAGAGAAAAAATCAAAAGCAGCAGCCGAAAACGAGGGATATGTGGTAAAAGGGGAGTTTAAAAATGCAAAAAACGGAACCCTTCTATTAAGATATTACAGTAACATACAACAAAAGCCGATAACGGTAGATTCGGTACAAATCAACAACGGAAAGTTTGCAATAAAGGGAAAGATAGACTACTATCCGGTGAAGGTGTATTGTACCGTTCTTCCTGACAGTTGTACTTTTAATATGTGGTTAGAAAATAGTAATATAAGCCTTACAGGAGATATACATAAGGCAAAAAAAATGAATAAATGGGACCGCTTTAAATCTTTGCCGGTGGAAATTAAAGGCAGTAAAATACAAGAGGAATCGGAGGCCTACCAAAAGCTATTTACAAGTATTAAGAAAGAGCGAGAGCCTTTTGAGTTGGCTTATAGAAAAGCAAAGGAGGCGTTGATAGCAGCAATGAAAGCTAAGAAAGATGAGCAAACGCTGGCAAAACTTAAAGCCAAAGAAGAAGAGGCGCGTAATAAATTAGATTCTTTTAAAGAACAGTTTGAAGTGATACAAGATAACTATATGCAGGCGCATCCTCAATCGTTTGTTACTGGAGATTTATTGCTTAGCTCATTATCAAGAATGAAAGCGAAGGAAGGCGAATTCATATACAACAAGTTGTCAGAAGAAATAAAGCACAGCCTTATGGGAAGGCAGATCAAAGCAGAAATTGAAAGAAATAAGCTAGGTGCGTCCGGACATGAGGCATTCGTATTTTCTACTACCGATATTAACAAAGCACCTATTTCTTTGGCAGATTACCGAGGTAAATATGTTTTATTGGACTTCTGGGCTTCTTGGTGCGGTCCTTGCCGTAACAGCAATCCACATTTGATACAATTGTATAATCAATATCATAACAAAGGCATTGAATTTATTGGAATAGCTGATGATGATTATAATCCTAGTGCATGGCATAAGGCAGTGAAAAAAGACAAGCTAGGAATTTGGAAACAGGTTTTGGATGGAAGAAAACGTACCGCCACGGGCTATGATATGACCCATAGCATTGGGGATCATTATGCCATTCATTCTATACCTACCCAAATTTTGATTAATCCTGAAGGGGTCATTATCGGGCGCTATGGCAGCCCCGGAGATCCGCATGAAGAAATGGATAAAAAATTAAAAGAACTGTTCGGGGGATAAGAATTTGCTGTTTTAACTTATAGTACTGTTTCAAAAAGCACTCTATCTAATGGCAAGTCATCGCAGGGGAGAGTAGGCAGTTTTACAGATTGAAACCTGAGACCGTTGCAAAAAGTACGCTAACAAAAAAACGCAACACCCGATGAACTGCAAGTCAGCGTAAGCTAAAATTAAATGCCGGATCAACCTAATGGGTGTGGAGGATTTTAATTTTTTGAAATGGTTACTGAGCCTGTCGAAGTGAGGAAGCAGTTTGAAGTTAGATGCTTTCTTTTTCATACTTTTTTATGTGTTCTGCAACGGTCTCAACCTTTGGATTACGCTGACTTACATTTGTTATAGTACTTTTTGCAAAGGTATCAGATTATTTATACCTTTGCAGCGCTTTTTAGGATAATTGGGCAGAAAAGCAAGTTTTTTTATTAATTTATTTAACCCCTCTTTGATAATTCCTGTAAATGCCCAAGGTTTTCAAAGAGATAATTTATTTAAAGTTATGTCTGAAGAGGCAAAAAAGGCGGAAGAATTAAAAAAAGTAGAGGAAACTCCTCTTGAAAATGCCAATGTTACACCTGAAGAATTTGACTGGAATGTTTTTGAATCAGGATTAAACGATGAGGATTTAAAAGAAAGGTCAGAATTAGAGACGATCTATGCCGATGCGATTATTGATCTGGACGAAACAGAAGTATTCAAAGGGGCGGTAGTTCGGATGACTGATAAAGAGGTGATTGTGGATATTAATTTCAAATCGGAAGGAGTGATCTCCTTAAATGAGTTTCGTTACAATCCGGAACTGAAAGTAGGGGATGTTGTTGATGTAATGGTAGATAAGCGTGAAGATAAAACAGGACAATTAGTGCTTTCTCACCGAAAAGCCCGTACACTCAAGTCCTGGGATCGAGTGAATAAAGCGCATCAAGAGGGAGAAATTGTAAATGGAGATATCAAAGCCCGAACCAAGGGAGGAATGATTGTGGATGTGTTCGGTATTGAATCCTTCTTACCGGGCTCTCAAATTGATGTAAAACCGATACGAGATTATGACCAATATGTAGGAAAAACAATGGAATTCAAGGTAGTAAAGATTAACCATGAATTTAAAAACGTAGTCGTCTCTCATAAGGCTTTGATTGAAGCAGATATTGAAAATCAGAAAAGAGAGATTATTGGACAGTTACAGAAAGGACAGGTACTGGAAGGCGTTGTGAAAAACATTACTTCTTACGGGGTTTTTGTTGATTTGGGAGGGGTTGACGGATTAATTCATATTACAGATTTGTCTTGGGGGCGAATTAATCATCCATCAGAAGTGTTGGAATTAGACCAAAAACTCAATGTGGTAATTCTGGACTTTGATGATGAAAAAACAAGAATTCAATTAGGATTGAAACAATTAGACGCTCATCCATGGGATGTATTAGACCCTAATTTGAAAGAAGGAGATAAGATTAAAGGAAAAGTAGTTGTATTAGCAGATTACGGTGCTTTTGCTGAAGTCTTTCCAGGAGTTGAAGGATTGATTCATGTATCTGAAATGTCCTGGTCAACACATTTACGATCTGCTCAGGATTTTGTAAAAGTAGGAGATGAACTGGAAGTAGTCATTTTAACATTGAACAAAGAAGAGAGAAAAATGTCACTGGGCATTAAACAACTGACTGAAGATCCATGGCTAAAAATTGCAGAAAAATATCCCATGGGGTCTCGCCATACGGGATCTGTTCGTAATTTTACCAATTTTGGCGTATTTGTTGAATTAGAAGAAGGAGTGGATGGCTTGGTGTACATTTCTGATTTATCTTGGACGAAAAAAATCAAGCATCCGGCAGAGTTCTGTTCCGTAGGGGATAAAATGGATGTTGAGGTGTTAGAATTAGATGTTGAAGCGAGAAGACTATCTTTAGGACACAAGCAATTAACTGAAAATCCATGGGATCAATATGCAGAAAAATATGCTGTGGGAACTACGCATACAGGTCAGGTAATTGAAGTATTTGATAAAGGAGCTACGATCCAATTTGAAGATGAACAGGTAAAAGCTTTTGCACCGTTCCGTACTTTGGAAAAAGAGGACGGTTCAAGAGTAAAGAAAAGAGATGAACTTAGCTTTAAAGTCTTAGAATTTAATAAAGAATTTGAGCGTGTGGTAGTATCACATAAAGATTCTTATTATGAAGAAGAACAAAAACAAGGAAAAATGCAGGAAAAAAATATCTCAAAAAATGTAGATAAATCAACCTTAGGAGATATAGATGTGCTTGCAGACCTTAAAAAAAGAATGGAAAAAGGAAAATAATTTTCTGTTTTTTTTGTTAGGCATACAAAAAGAGACCTCTTTAGATAGAAAAAACTTTTTTAGTAAGGCTTATTAATAGAAATAAGAGACCTTTGCAAAAAGCACGCTATCAACTGCAAGTCAGCGAAGCTAAAGGTCTCAATTGAGACCGTTGCAGAAGGTATAAAAATATGAAAAAGAAAGCATTTAGCTTTAAACTGCTTCCTTACTTCGGCTCTGATCAGCAACCATCTCAAAAAATTAAAATCCTCACAACCAAAAAGGCTACTACGACATTTAATTTTTATCGGGGGTTGCATTTTTTTGTTAGCGTGCTTTTTGCAACGGTCTCGTTTTTTAGAAATCTTTAAAAGTCTCTTAATTATTAACTAGTTAGTAAGATAAAAATTAATATTATTTTTACTTGTCAGATACGAGCGTTAAATATGACCGAATTACTAACTATAAAGCAAGCAAGTCAATGGGCTAGCAAACATTTAAAGAAGAATGTAACGCCTTCCAATATATCCTATCTCATTCAATATGGAAAAGTTAAAAAGCATAGAGAAAATGGAAATACATCGGTGAATAAATATGACTTAATGGCTTACTATAAAAGCTATAATGGACAAAGAGAAACGGATTGGAGAGAAAAATTAGGAGAGGATTTAAACTGGGCATTATCGTTTGATCATCTAAAAGAAAAAGATACCACCAAACATGTTCATAGGCTTCATCCTTAAAAGGGTAAATTTATTCTGCAACTTGTTGAGTATTTTTTGGACAATCAAACGGATAACTTCAAAAAAGAAACCTATTTTAAAAAAGGAGATATTGTTTTAGACCCATTTTCAGGCAGCGGTACCACCATAGTACAGGCAAATGAATTAGGAATACATGCAATAGGTATTGATATATCTGCTTTTAATACCTTGATTTCTAACGTTAAGGCAACAAAAGTTGATTTTGAAGACTTAAAAATTGAAATAGAAAAGATAACCACTGCACTCAAGGCATTTATTGCAAGGAATAATAATTCTCAATTTGAGAACCAATTGCTTGATGAATTAAATGTGTTTAATAAAAAATATTTTCCATCCCCTGATTATAAAATAAAGGTAAGGGAAAAACAAATCAATGAAAAGGAATATGGGATTAAAAAAGAAAACGAATTCGCTCAAGTTTTTAATAAATTACAAGAAAAATATAACCTTAAGATTAAACAAGATAATTCGAGTAATTTTCTTGAAAAATGGTATTTAGAGCCTGTAAGAAAAGAAATTGACTTTACTTTTCAACAGCTTAAAAAAGTAGAAAATAAAACGATAAAAAAGATTATAACCATTGTATTAAGCAGGACTATCAGATCTTGTAGGGCAACAACCCATGCAGATTTAGCCACATTAAAAGAGCCGGTTACACAAACGTATTACTGTAAAAAACACGGTAAAATATGCAAGCCCTTGTTTTCAATGTTTTCTTGGTGGAAAAGATACAGCAAAGATACCATGAAACGGTTTTCTGAATTCGACAAATTGCGCACAAACACTTTTCAAATCTGCTTACAGGGGGATGCCAGAGCCATGGATATTCTTTCAAAATTAGAACAAAAAAATTCTAACCTTGCCTCACTCGTTAAAAATCAAAAGATTAGAGGTATATTTTCAAGTCCTCCTTATGTAGGTCTAATTAATTATCATGAACAGCACGCGTATGCATACGATTTATTTCGATTTCAGCGAAATGATGGGTTAGAAATCGGTCCCCTTTCTAAAGGACAAGGAAGAGACGCCAGACTTTCATACATTGAAAGTATTGCTTGTGTCTTGAATAACGCTAAACAATATTTACAAAAAGATTATGACACATTTCTTGTAGCAAATGACAAATACAATATGTACCCAACGATTGCAGAAAAAGCGGAAATGAAAATAGTTAATCAATATAAAAGGCCAGTTTTAAACAGAACAGAAAAAGATAAATCAGCCTATGCAGAAATCATATTTCATTTAAAGGAAAAATAAAAATGGCTTTATCAAACAAGCAAATAAAATCTGTTGAAGATACGATTAGAAATAGTTTAAGAAATCGATTTAAAACCTACCATCCTGAACCGGCAGTAATGCCTTTTCATACGAGACTTTTAGTGAAAGATAGGCTTGCCTTATATGCTTTTATTCATTCACTTAATACAAATTTTGGAACGACTATTTTTGAACCTGTTGCCTTATCCATTGCTTCAAGTAGATAAGGTAGCAAAAAGACAAATGAAGTCTGGAACTCAAATGAGTGAACAAGCTCAGCATGAAATTCAGAAAATAATGGATGAATTGACGGCTGCAAATAAAAAACCCAATAAACAGGAAGAAGTTGAAGCTATTAGAAAAGTTTGCCAAAGTGGAAAAATGAGAACAGTAAAACCCACACGAGTGGATGTTTACCTTGAAGATAAAAACGAAGAAATTTACTTAATTGACATTAAAACTGCAAAACCTAATAAAGGCGGATTTAAAGAATTTAAAAGAACACTGTTAGAATGGTCAGCAGTTGCATTAGCAGAAAATCCAAAGACGAAAGTTAATACGTTATATTGCCATCCCCTATAATCCATACGAGCCTAAACCATATCGTCGTTGGACAATGGCAGGAATGCTTGACTTAAAAAAAGAACTTAAAGTAGCAGAAGAATTTTGGGATTTTCTTGGAGGTAAAGGAACCTATGCTAGTTTACTTGATTGTTTTGAAAGAGTAGGAATTGAGATGAGAAAGGAAATTGATGATTATTTTGTTCGGTTTAATTAAATAACGGAGGCCTTTCAAAATACATAAAATAAGACCGTTGCAAAAAGTTTGAATGGGTTCTATAATCTTTGGTTTTTAGCTTTTTGATTTCACCTAGTCACTTATTGATACGTTTTTCACTGTTTTTTCATGGATTTATTGACTATAAATACTCCTTTATCCTCTTGTTTTCCTCTATTTTTAACCATTAGACGCAAGTAGCCCAGGAATCCATCCTATATAGATTATAACCTATCGCCTCCATCAGGTTTTGCGTATGCATCGAGACCGTTGCAAAAAGCATTCTAACAAAAAAATGCAACGCCCGATAAAAATTAAATACCGGAGCAACCTAATGGGTGTGGAGGATTTTAATTTTTTGAGAAGGAAGCAGTTTGAAGTTAGATGCTTTCTTTTTCATACTTTTTTATGTGTTTTGCAACGGTCTCATTAATTCGTTTCTTTTTGTAACAATTTCAAAATAAAACCGTTGTAATAAGCACGCTATCAAATGCAAGTCAGCATAAGCTAAAGGTCTCAGAGAATGTTTTGTATAAAAACTTCGATTTGATTTAACGCTTCAATTAAAGGTTTTATCGGATACAGATGCAACGATTGAAAAATAATAAAACTAATGAAAATACCATACATAGATAAAAGAACATAGGCGGTTACTCTTCCAAGAGAATGCCCAATTAAAAAAATAATGATCGTGATAAGAGTAAAGAGGATTAATAAGATTTGTAAAGGCATGATATCCTGAATAGTTTGTGAAGAAAGTTGAATCGGTCTATTATAAATAAGGGAGAAGAGGAATAATGGAAAACCAATAGCAAAACAAATATCAAAAACATTGCTCCCAAAGGCGTTGGATAAAGCATCATTATAGTTACCATTCTGAGCATCTTTGATCGATAATACCATGTCAGGGACACTGGTAGCAGCCGAAGTAAGAATAATTGACACAAAATATAGGGAAATATTCGTTGCTTCTCCCAATAATTCACAAGAATAAACAAGTAAAAAACAAGCGGCTCCAATAACAAAGATTGAAATTAAAAGCAATACCCGAGCATTGACTGAGTTAAGCGGTTTATCCCGTATAAAAAATGCTCTCAAATCTAACTTCATTAATGTTGATAAACGACTTTTATGCTCAACCATAATTTTTTTATCGAAGGATATCCTCGTATTTCTTTTCATGCCGGCAAATAAAACAATAAGATAAACCGCATATAGAAGCATCAAAAATAAACTATGCATTCGGGTTAATGTTCCGTTACCGATGATATAAATAAGAACTAATTCAGCAATAATAAGAGAAATGCCATCTCGAAGAATAACTTTTTTTGAGATAACAATACGATTTTTTAATTTTAAGGAAACTACTAAAATAACCACTGCAGGAATGATAATGGCATTAAAAACAGCAGATCCTGTTGAAGTGCCTATTCCGCCGGCAAATCCTTGCTCATCCCGATGTAACAAGAGAAATAAAATAGAAGTAAAAAACTCGGGAATGGAACTTCCAATTGCATTAATGGTTGCTCCTTTTACTCCTGCACTCATCTTTCTCCCTAAGTATTCTGATGCTATATCAAAACTATTACCCGCTTTCCATATAATGAAACAGCTAATACCCATTAGTACAATGGAAAGAAAAATATTCATCAATTATTTTTTGCAAAAGTAAAAAAAACGAGACCTTTACAAAACGAGACCTTTAGCCTCGCTGACTTTCAGTTGCAAAAAGCACTCTAACAAAAAAATGCTTTCTTTTTCATCCCTTTTTATGTAATCTGCAGCAGTCTCGATATCTTTATTTAATTTTAAAGAATCCTTTTGTAAACAAAATTTTCACCGATATAAACCTTGCGTACCATTGAGTCATTGGCTAGTTCTTCTGCCTCGCCCGATTTTAAAATACCTCCTTCAAACATAATATAGGTACGATCAGTAATGGCTAAGGTTTGCGATACGTTATGGTCAGTAATTAGAATACCAATGTTCTTTTTAACCAGCGAGGCAGTAATACGCTGAATATCTTCTACCGCGATTGGGTCAACACCGGCAAAAGGCTCGTCTAACAAAATGAATTTAGGGCTTGTTGCCAGGCAACGGGCAATTTCTGTACGTCGGCGCTCACCTCCTGATAATAAATCTCCCCGGTTTTTACGCACATGCTGTAGGCTAAACTCTTCTAGTAATTCTTCGCACTTAATTAACTGATCTTTTTTGCAAAGTTTGGTCATCTCCAATACACTTTTGATATTATCTTCTACCGACATCTTTCTGAAAATAGATGCCTCTTGAGCCAAATAGCCAATACCATTTTGTGCACGTTTATACATCGGGTAGCGCGTCATTTCCTGATCATCTAGAAAAACTTTGCCTCCATTGGGCTTTATCAATCCGACGATCATATAAAAGCAAGTGGTTTTTCCAGCGCCATTTGGACCTAGAAGCCCAATGATTTCCCCTTGATTTACTTGTATAGAAACTCCTTTTACTACCTTTTTTCTTCCGTAAGTCTTAATTAAATTTTCTCCGCGTAAGGTCATAATTAACAAAAATTAATCTAATAGCTGTTCTATACGATTAGAAAAAACGCGTAGTAATTTTTTTAAAGGCTTTTCAGCCATTGCTCGAGTCATTGGATTTAATTTTCCTTCAAAAATAAAGGATACTTCTGTGCTTTCCTCTGTTATTTTTGAGAACTGTATCTTTAGTTGGAACTTTATATTTCCAGCTGATTCATAGGTAATACTTGAAAATTCAACCGTTTCTTTTTTCTCTAAGCTAATCTTTACCGGCATTCCTGAAATCTGAAAATCAAATTTGGCATCGCTTGCATTAAAAAAAGTGAGTTTTTCAGGCATTAATTTTTTAAAATTATGTGGATTTTCAAGAAATTCAAATGCTTCCTTTTGCGGTATTTTTATAGAACTTTTATAGCCGTCGAATCTCATTTTTATAGTTTAAACTCCTATTTTTTTGTAATTTTGCCCTTGTGCGGACTATTTTTGTAAACGAGAAACCTATTTTCATATCTAATCTCGCTTTCCAAGCAGACAAAGGTACTAAAATTATTAGGTTTGAAAGGAAAAAAATCATTTTTGATGAGGTGATAGGCATTTTGTCAGAGGGGAAAGTATCCGGAGTTTGTCTGCATTATCCGGAAGAAAAATTGCTTTGGAAAGAATTTAAAAAACATTTTAAAATAGTAAGGGCGGCGGGTGGATTGGTCAGGAATAACCAGCAACAGGTTTTGTTTATCAAAAGACTGGGATGTTGGGATCTGCCCAAGGGAAAAATCGAAAAAAAGGAGACCCGGCAGCAGGCGGCGCTGCGTGAGATTAAGGAAGAATGCAATCTCTCAGGCTTAGAAATTGTAGCGCCTTTGCAAATTACGTATCATATTTATTTTATGGAAAAGCCCGTTTTAAAAGTGGTTTACTGGTATGAAATGTTTTGTAAAGATGCTAATCAGCGTTTAATCCCGCAAGTAGAGGAGGGCATTGAGTCAGTAGCTTGGAAAGAGGTAAATGATATAAAAAATATATTGAAAAATACGTATAAAAATATTGCTTTGTTATTGACAAATTTCCTTTCTGATTCTCAGTAACCCGAAAGATTTTAAATTTTCTGCATAAAAAAGGAACGGCTCAGGGGTTTTGCGGGTCGAGCGTTAGGGATAGGAGCGGTATCCTTTTTCCTTTGGCAGTGTCTCGCCCCAGGAAAAAGATAAAGCGGATAGCCCGACCGCCGCAAGGCGGTAACGCCCCAAAAAGAAAAAGAAAGTAAAAGGCTTTATGATTTCTTTTATCAACTGAGACCCTCGCAAAAAGTATTTTAGCCATTATATTAAAATTAGCAATGCTAGGATAAAGTCATTTAAAAAATAATTAAATTGCGCATTATAATTTAAACATGACGTCTAAAAAATTAAAATATGATCGCGCCTATCTGAAAATGGCTTTAGAATGGGCAAACTTATCGTATTGCAAACGAAAAAAAGTGGGCGCTTTACTGGTTAAAGACCGCATGATTATCTCAGATGGTTATAATGGTACGCCAAGTGGTTTTGAAAATGTATGTGAAGATGAAAACGGCGATACAAAATGGTATGTGCTTCATGCAGAAGCCAATGCTATTTTAAAAGTGGCTGCTTCGTCGCAATCGACCAATGGATCGACACTCTATATTACGCTTTCTCCTTGTAAAGAATGCAGTAAATTAATTCATCAGTCGGGTATTAAGCGCGTGGTTTACATCCGTGAGTATCATGATACGACAGGGATAGATTTTTTAAAAGAAGCTGGAGTAGAAGTAGAACATTTCCCTAAAGAACGGTTAGACTATGCGTAGATTATTTTATAAAGGCTATGGACCTTTGATCATTATTACAATGATTTTGATAGGGTTTTATATGGGCGTATTTTTTACAAAAAAAATGACAAAAAATTTTCGATTGAGCAAAGATCAAAAGAAAATGCAAGACTTGATTTACTTTATTGATAATAATTATGTGGATAAGGTAAACACAGATTCTATTGTTAATCAAGCAATTAATTACATATTGTCTGATTTAGACCCACACTCTAAATACATTCCGCCAAAATGGGTAAAAGCGATTGACGAGGGTTTACAAGGAGAATTTGTCGGTGTTGGGATTTCTTATACGATAATAAATGATACCGTTTTTGTACTGCGTGCCTTAAAAGAAAGTCAGAACAAAAAAAAAATAAGCAGAGGGGACAAATTACTTTCAGCGAATGGTCATAATTTGACTGGAGATAGCACTTCACTCGTTTCAAAATACCTTAAAGGTTTAGAAGATACATACGTTAAGGTAAACTTGATACGCAACCAAAAGAAGATTACAGAAAACCTTATCAGAAAAAAAATTATAAATAGCCCTATTCAAGCTGCTTATATGTTAAATGACTCCATTGGATTTATAAGATTAAGCCGTTTTACTTTTAATGCCGGGGATTTAATTACTGAGAACATCGATCGTCTTAAAGCAAAAGGAATGAAAACCTTAGTTTTAGACCTTCGTGGAAACAGTGGTGGCTTTTTAAAAGAAGTTACTAAAATTGCAGACGATTTTCTTGCCGATGGTAAAGTAATGTATTATATAAAAGGAAGAAATCATAAAAAACAAGAGACGAAAGCAACTGGAAAAGGAAATTTTGAAAAAGGAAATTTATACATTTTAATCGATGGAGATACCGCCTCGGCAAGCGAATTGTTAGCCGGAGCGGTTCAAGATCAGGATCGGGGAATAATCGTAGGCAGGCGTTCTTTCGGGAAAGGGTTGGTTCAAAAAGAAATTTCCCTTTCTGATGGTTCAAAGGTACGTTTAACCATCGCTCGTTATTACACCCCGACTGGAAGATCTATCCAAAAGCCTTATCATAAAGGAGAAAGTGGAATGCAGGCATATCAAAAAGAAAGTTACCAACGATATTTTTCGGGTGAGATGTATTCTTCAGACAGCATTAAGATCAATGATTCATTAAAGTTTAAAACCCCTCTGGGTAAAATTGTCTATGGCGGAGGAGGAATTATCCCTGATGTATTTATTGCAGCTGATACTTTCCCATTGGAAAACTGGCATTATTTCCACCGAAATCACGTTAATATTTTTGATTACATGAATCGTTTTATACTCCAGAATAAAAATATGTTAAAAAATTGGGATTTTGAATCCTTTAATAATAATTTTGAAGCGGATAAGATTTATGGAGGTTATTTAAAAACAATTAAACAAAAAGTAGAAATATCAACAGAGAGTAAAGTAAAAATAAAATCATGGTTAAAGGCATTAATCGCAAGAAATTTTTATGGAAATGAAGCCTATTTTAAAATTAGAAATCAATCGGATAATTATATAAAAACTATACTTGAATTAGAAACTAAAAAAACAGCAAAATGAAAAAGGTTTATGGCACATTGCTTTTACTGCTGTCATAAATTATCTAGAAATAACAATGGCAGGAAATGATAGGAACTTGGAACGGATGATACCGTGAAAGACAAATAATTTATGAGGGGTGGTTAAATATAAACAAATCTAATGAAATTTATTACGAAAGAGACTTTACACTTATTATTATCCAAAGAAATAAAGGGACCGTTGCAGAACACATAAAAAAGTATGAAAAAGAAAGTATCTCGCTTCAAAATGCTTCATTCTCAAAGCTTCAACAGGTGGTTACTGAGCCTAGTCGAAGTGCTCAGCTACTAAGAGTAAATCCTCACAATCAAAAGGTTGCTCCGGTGTTTAACTTGTGCTGACTTGCAGTTAATTTTTATCGGGCGTTTCATTTCGGCAAATTCAATACAAGCATTTTTTTGTTAGCGTGCTTTTTGCAACGGTCTCATAAAGTAGAAGGCTTTGCTAAGGCGCTTTTTGCAAAGGGGTTCTTATTTTTTTGAATCTGATTTTTATTAATTTTAGTTATAATAAATATGAGAAAGGTACTTTTTATAGACCGGGACGGAACGTTAATACAAGAGCCTGAAGACGAGCAAATTGATTCTTTTGAAAAATTGGTTTTTTACCCTAAGGTGATTTCTTCTCTAAGAAAAATCTCGATTGAACTTGATTATATGTTTGTTATGATTACTAATCAGGATGGATTAGGAACAAAATATTTTCCGGAAAACACTTTTTTTCCTGTGCAGAACTTTATCGTACAAACGTTCAAAAATGAAGGAATATTTTTTCATAATATTCTTATAGACAGAACTTTTGCTAAAGATAATGCCCCGACCCGAAAACCTAAAACAGGTTTATTGACCGATTATTTGTCCGAAAACTATAATTTGAAAAATTCATTCGTTATCGGCGATCGGCTTACGGATGTTGAATTAGCCAAAAATCTTGGTACGAAAGCCATTTATCTTAATAATGAAACCCATCTTGGCGAAGAAGAAATTACCGTAAAATTTAAAGATTTAGAACCTTTTATCTCTCTTGAGACGAACGATTGGGACATGATTTATCATTTTTTGAAATTAAAGAATCGTAAGGCGGTCATCCAACGAAAAACCAAAGAAACGGAAGTACAAATTACATTGAATCTTGATAGAGAAGGAAAAGCGGTAATAGATACCGGAATTGGATTCTTTGATCACATGTTAGAGCAGTTAGCTCGTCATGGTCAAATGGATTTGGAAATAAGCGTTAAGGGAGATTTGCATGTAGATGAGCACCATACCATCGAGGATACCGCTATTGCACTGGGTGAAGTTTTTGCAAAAGCATTATCTAATAAAATAGGAATAGAGCGCTATGGTTTTTGTTTGCCGATGGATGATTGCCTGGCACAAGTTGCCATTGATTTTAGCGGTCGAAGCGGATTGGTTTGGGAAGCGGAATTTAAACGAGAAAAAATAGGTGGAATGCCTACCGAAATGTTTTATCATTTCTTTAAATCGTTTATTGATAGTGCAAAAGCGAATGTAAATATCAAAGCAGAAGGCACAAATGAACACCATAAAATTGAAGCGATATTTAAAGCCTTTGCTAGGGCTGTCAAGGCTGCGGTAAAACGAGACCCCGAAAAAATGATTTTGCCCTCTACAAAGGGAATGTTATAAATAAATATGCCCGTAGTGAGTATAGAATATTCTAATAATCAAAGAAAAACGGGCAGTCTTTTTAAAATTTATTCAGTTTGAATTATAAATCCTCTTCTTCATTGTTTACGCTTTTTAAAGCACATATTCAACAGAATTTTCCTTTTTTAAAAGAGAAAAAAAGTCTTGTTGCTTTAAGCGGAGGTGTAGACAGCATAGTATTAGCCCATCTTTTGAATCGCTTAAAAGTTGAATTTGCCGTAGCACACTGTAATTTTAAATTAAGAGGAAAAGAAGCGAATGAAGACGAATATTTTTGCAAAAACTGGGCAGAAAAATTTAGCATTCCTTTTTATTTTATCGCGTTTGATACTAAAAAGTATGCCGGCACAAATAAAATGTCTATACAAATGGCTGCACGCAAATTGCGCTACGACTGGCTAAAAAAAGTAAGAAAAGAAAAGGGTTATGATTTTTTGTTAACAGCTCATCATGCGAATGACAATCTGGAAACCTTTCTTATCAATCTCTCCCGGGGCACAGGGCTGAAAGGATTAACCGGAATATCGCCAAATAAAAATCAGGTTCTTCGTCCGCTGCTGGCCTTTTCTAAAATGCATATCAGACAATATGCACTTGAAAATCAATTAATATGGCGAGAAGATACTTCTAACCAAAAAACGGAATATCTGCGCAACCGGATACGTTTAAAAATAATCCCTGAATTAGAAAAAACACAAGAACGGTTTTTACATAATTTTCAACAAACGCTAAGCTATCTTAATGAATATGATGAGTTGATTAATCATGTATTAGAGGAGAAGAAGAATCGTATCATTATAAAAAAAACACTGGGAGAGATACAGTTCAATGCGGGCGAATTACTTTCTTTAAACCCTATAAAAGCGTATTTGCATTTGATTTTTAGCCCGTATGGTTTTTATGAAACAGATGATGTGTTAAATATTTTAAAAAGTTTATCAGGCAAACAATTAATCAACGATCGATACCGTCTTGTAAAGAGTCGGAATATTTTATTTTTAATTGAAAAAAAACCGCTTCTACAACAGGAATGTATTATAGAAAGTAAGGATTTAATTCAAAATGTATTAAATTTAACTAAATTTGTTTCCTGCTTACCTTTTTATGTGGAAAAGCAGGTGGAGGTTGATAAAGAAAAACTAATTTTTCCGTTACGATTAAGAAGAAAAGTCTGCGGAGATGTTTTTTATCCTTCGGGGATGAAAGGGAAAAAGAAAGTAAGTAAATTTTTTAAAGATCAAAAACTTGCGATTCATCAAAAGGAGCAGGTATGGCTGTTAGAAAATGGAGATAAAAAAATAATTTGGATTGTAGGTATGCGGTTAGACCGTCGGTTTAAAGTAAATCATTATACACAAGCAATAGTTACCATAAATATATAAGGTTATGAGAAAGGAAATAGTGCTTAGATTATTATTATTTGTAATAGGCATAGGGTTATCCGCTCAGGTTATTGACCCGGTAAAAGTTACAGAATCGATAAAATCGTTGGGAAATAAAGAATATGAAATTTCGTTAAAAATAAAAATTGACAATAAATGGCACTTGTATTCTATGGACGAACAGGAAGCGGGCCTGCCCACTGAAATTAATTTTGAAAGTAGAAAAGGAAATTATCAATTAGTGGATACGGTTCAAATAGATGGAAAGAAGATAGAAACTTATAGTGAAGTTTTTAAAGCCGATTTGAAGTACTATAAAAACGAAGTTACCTTTCGCCAAAAAATAAAAATAATCAATCCTGATTTGAGAGTTATCAAGGGAGGATTTTTTTATCAGGTTTGTAATGATATAAAATGCTTGGCCCCTGACGAAAAGGCTTTTACGCTTAATTTAGATGGAACGAAAGCTGATAAAACAAAAATAGCAGCAGCTAAAACCACGCTAAAAATGGCTTCTATTGATGTAGAACATCCGATAAATGATTGTGGCGAAGTTGAGGAAAAGGATAATTCGCTGCTCGGAACTTTTTTGAAAGGTTTCCTCGGCGGATTTATTGCGTTGCTAATGCCTTGTATTTTTCCATTAATTCCCCTGACAGTTTCTTTCTTCACTAAGAAAGGAGAGAAAAAAAAGAAGAAGGGATGGCTTCAGGCAGGATTGTACGGGTTTTTTATTATGGCTATTTTTACTTTATTTAGTGTTCCTTTTCATGTCTTAGGCGGTGTAGATCCTGAACTATTCAATAAAATTTCGACTAACGTTTGGCTCAACCTGTTTTTCGCTCTTATTTTTATTGTGTTCGCTATTTCTTTCTTCGGTTATTTTGAACTGACTTTGCCAAGTTCATGGGCAAATAAAATTGACCAACACTCAGAAAAAGCCGGATGGATTGGAACATTTTTCATGGCATTAACCTTAGTTATTGTGTCTTTTTCATGCACAGGTCCTATTCTCGGCACTTTATTGGTAAATGCCATTCAAGCACCTAATGGGGCTACTCAATTGACAATGGGGATGTTTGGGTTTGGTCTTGCGCTAGCATTACCTTTTACTCTATCCGCTCTTTTTCCAAGTCTTTTACACGCAATGCCCAAATCAGGAAGTTGGATGACTTCTTTAAAAGTGGTTATCGGATTTTTAGAGTTGGCTTTAGCGCTAAAATTTTTATCAAAAGCTGACCTGGTAGGATTTAACGGCCCAATGGGGATTCTTAAAAAAGAAGTATATATCGCTATTTGGATAATTATTTTCATCTTATTAGCGCTTTATATATTTAAAAAGATTTTTTTTCCACATGATAGTAAAAAGAACAGAAAGTTAAGTTGGCTTCGTATCGGTTTTGGGGGTTTAATTATTGCGTTTATTTTATACCTGTTTTCAGGCCTTTTACCTGATGCAAATTTAAAATGGTTGAGCGGTATAATCCCACCGTCTAATTACCGTTTGTTTCATTATACTTCAAATAATGGTAACGCAAATGGATTTGATGAAAAACATGGTATTAAAATAATTGATAATGATTTAGAAAAGGCATTCGATCTCGCTAAGAAGGAAAACAAATCCGTCTTGATCGACTTTACCGGATATGGCTGTGAAAACTGTAGAAGAATGGAAGATAATGTTTGGATAGAGCCCGAAATTAAATCTATTTTAAAGAATGAGGTAATTATTGCATCGCTTTACGTTGATTCTAGTAAAGAATTACCAAAGAATCAGCAAAAAGAAGTGTATGTAAAAATCCAGCATAAAAACAAGAGAATCAAAACAGTAGGAAATAAATGGGCTACTTTTCAAACTGAGAATTTTAAAAATAATTCACAACCCAACTATGCCTTAATAACTCCTGATGGACGCTTATTGAATCGAGACATCAAGGGCTATAAAAATGCGAGGGAATTCAAAGCATTTTTAGACTGTGGGTTGAATACCTTTAAGAATATGGAGTAAAACTTGAGACCATTGCAAAAAGCTCTTTAGCAAAAAAATGCAACACCCGATAAAAATTAAACACCGGATCAACCTTTTGGTTATGAGGATTTTAATCTTTTGAGAAGGAAACAGTTTGAAGTTAAATGCTTTCTTTTTCATACTTTTTTATGTGTTTTGCAACGGTCTCAAAGCACTTTTAGCAGCTGTAAGTTAACAAAACCACGGGTTTTATTACTGAATTTAGGGTTGCTATTTTCGGATTCTCTTCACTATTCGGACGATAAGCATAATGAGGATACCAAAAATAAACAAGCCTCCTATAATCCAATATCGATATAGTGTAAATTGGTCTTTCATAATAGCGATAAAAACAACACTGAACAGGATAATCGTAGCGATTTCATTCCATAATCGAAGTTGCAGCGAAGTATATTTAAATATATTATGCTTTAATTGTAATACAATTCTCCAACATAAAAATTGATAAACCAGTAGCACTACAATAAAAATTAACTTAAAGTGCATCCATGATGCGAATACAAAATACGAACTCCAATTATATAATAGCATGATAAATCCGGTTAGTGTCATCAAAACGAAAGCAGGTACCGTGATAATATTCCACAGCAAGCGTTCCATTTTGATAAATTGCTGCTGAAGAATGCTTTTTTTCGGTTCTTTTTCCAAAGGAGTTTCGCTATGATAAATAAATAATCTTACCATATAAAAAATGCCGGCAAAGTAACTTACCATAAAAATAATGTGAAGTGATTTAATTATATTGTAAAAAGTACTTCCATATTCGAGACTCATACGCGGGGATATTTTTTATAATTAGAAATCAATATAACAAAGTTAATGGTTTCTGTAAAAAAAATATTGATTTGAGACTGTTGCAAAAAGCACTTTAGCAAAAAAATGCAACGCCCGATAAAAATTACACCCCGGAGCAACCTAATGGGTGTGGAGGATTTTAATTTTTTGAGATGGTTACTGATCCTGTCGAAGTAAGGAAGCAGTTTGAAGCTAAATGCTTTCTTTTTCATACTTTTTTATATGTTCTGCAACGGTCTCGATTTTTAATACTGATTTTATTCAAGTATGTTTTAAACAAGAAAAAAGAGTAAAGCAATCTTTGAGAGTTTACGCAAAGCGGGACTATGTAATATTTTGTGTTTTGATATTTAGATGATTAAAAACAGATTTTACAATTAATTTCCAAAGGTAAATCGGGCAGTAAGTCCTGCACGAATATCTGTTATGGGGTAAGCCGTCGATATTTTATAAGTGGTAACAGAATGATTATAGAAAAAAGTTAAATTAAAGTTTTTGCTAAAATTATATCCGGCAGTAGTTTTTAAGACAAATTGCTTATCCCCCGAAATGAGTTGGCTATCGTTTTCTATCAGTCGTAAAATAGCTGATTCTGTATCTCGAATAATCAAATCGGCTCGTACATTCAAATCGCTTTTCACCGTTTTTTGCCGCCCTTGATAACGCAATTTTAATTTCAAATCTTTAAAAATATAGCCTAATCCTAATTGAAATTCATTTGATGTTTGGTCGGTTAAAGAGTAGTTATTATAACTGAAAGACTGCGTTCTGTCCCGATTATACATAAAACGTAATTGTACATTATTACGCAGCGTCATATCTATACCGATAAGCGGTGCAAAGGTTTCTACGAAAGTAATCGCATTGTATATGGTAGCGGTTTTATAACTTCCATTCAAATCCTTTTCCTCTTTGTTTATGCCGTTTTCATACTCGTAATAAGAAAGATTAGACTGTATGCCGTTTACAGTATAATTCGATCTATAGGCATGCGTGAGATTAATTTGAGAGAAGGTTTTATTTAAAAATTTATTGTTGGTTAACCCGGTATAACTAATTGACCAGTTAGGTAAGGGAATATTTTTTACGGGATTGGAATGCCGGGAAGATGCATAGGTTTTTAATAAGGCTTCGGTAATAACCTCCTGATTAGTGATGCCATATCCTGGAATATCACGCCCGGTTGACGCGGATAGACGCGCACCAATCTTAGCTGCATTATTTTTTAAATCATTAAATAAAGTTTGAGAATTTTTAAAAGAAGTTAACCCGATATTCGTAGTACTGAATTGCCCGGTCTCTTGCACAAAATTATTCAATCCTGTGAATTTAACTTCTCCTGCTATATTTTGCCTTTGATTGAAACCATATTGTAAACTTATCTTAGAATAGTCTCTTTGTGCTGTAAAATCAATATTTAAGTCATTAATCGGCACAAAACTTGCCGTATAACCAAAGGTATTGCTTTTTTGTTTTTGGTAGGGATTAACCAAATTATTGCTTGGTGTAATCCATTTACGGCTTAAGGCTCTTGCGCGTATATCTGCCTGAGAACCTATAGTAAAGCCAAATGATGGAGAGAACCCTGAACCAAATCCAAAAAAACCGGGGTCTTCTAAAAATCCCGGTAGCAGCGTTCCGAGTTGCTTATTATAATTTATTTGTATTTGTTTAAGCGAGCTGGCAAATCCGTAAAGATAATCCTTGAAAGTCAGGTGATTTTTTTTGTTTTTCACTGATTGGTTTCCTTTCCCTTGCTTACTTTTTTGTCCTTGTTCTAACTCTTTTTGATATTGATCAGCATTTTTTGCAATTTCAGTGTGATATTTTTCTAATCGTTCCTGATATGCATTATACCATTGCATTTTCCCGTAAAGACTTTCCATATTCAATCCTCCCTGAAGGGTTATGGTTTGTGAATTTTGAATAAGGTTGCCTAAATCGTTATTATCATCGTCCACGTATTGATTAGAAGGCGACCGCCAATCGTAGGCAGCGTTATAGGCTAAATCACCAGTAATAAATTCTAAGTAAGGAAACTGTTCAAAAGGAATTTTATAATTTACACGCACTTGCTGGTTATATTTTACCGGGCGCCCCGTGTCAAGTAAATGATCCCAAATCCCTAGATTTATCCCGCCAAATATTGTTGGATCATTGAAATGATCAACAATATTACTTGTGGAGGAAATAAAATCTAATTTCAACGATTTTGTTAAATCATATCCTATTTGATATTGCCAGTTAAAGAAATAATTATTACTGTAAACAGGATCAAAGGGCAAACTGGTAGTACCTGCAGCAAAAGAATTGTATTGGTCTATATTACGATATAAAAATTCATCATTTTGGCGATCAATATCTATCATAAAAGAAAGGCGTGAGGGCTTTAAGTTAACATTTAGATTTTTTAGCCATAGTAAATATTTTTTTGAACTTGCTGTGTCGTGGACTGCTTTCCAATTTTTTAAAGGTTCTAAATAACCCAGCTTAAAAGCATAGTTGTAATTTAATCCTAAGCGCATCGCTCTTGAAGTATGATTCTCAATATAAAAATCCCGATGATAGTTTTTATTAAAAGAAAAAGAGGCGGAAAGATTCTCTACATCGTAAAAATGCTTTTTTGTCTGTGTATTGGTTTTTGTCTTCCCGATATTTAACAAATTTATGCTCGTCTGGCGGGTATAATCGCGGGCTATTTTTTTTAACTCACTTTTATTAGCAGCTTCTTTAAATTTTACATCTGTATCTGATGTAGAATATAGCGGGTCGATAAATTCTTTTGAAACACTTAAGCCTACGGGCAGGTGTACTCCCCATTTTTTAGGGAGTAATTTATCTGCGTTGATGGTCGTTGAAATGGCGTATTGTTTATAATTTTCCTGACTTCTGTCAGAGGGTCCCTGATCGATTGCGCCAAACCCTGCTGTTCGGATTGTGCCTGCAGCCGTTAGATTGGCAAAGTCAGCCAATTGTGCATTAATTGAGGCGGTTGCAGCATACCCTCCTTTATTATCAATAGCGGATAAACGTAACTCATTCACCCAAACTTCTACATTTTTCACTCCCGTTGCTTTGTTTCTGATTCCTATAGAAATATAACGGACATTTTGAAGAGAGGGGCGCCCTTTTACCGATATTTCTTCTTTGTTTTCCTCTGAATTGCCCTCTGAAAGATTATACAAATAACGCGTATTTAAATCAGGATTTGAACTCGCGTCTCTCGCGATTTTTGCTTTTACAAAATCATGTAAATTAAAATCTATTTTATTCTCATTCGGCCATACTTCGTCTGGGTCCATACCTGCTGAAGCCTCGGGACCGATAATAATGGGCTTGGCATATTCATAGTAATTCTGCGTTAGGTCTGTCCCTAATCGGATAAAAACTTCTAAGTCTCCATCTCCGGGAAGACTGGCATTCAAATCTTGCGCATGGATGAACATTTCTAGCCTTCTGTATCGTCTTAAATCTAAATTCACCTGCTTATATATTGCTCGGGCATTATTATCGTTTTTGCTCGCTGACAATCCGTTGATTTGCATTAATAAAGATTGTTCGTTTTGCGCTTGAATAGAGGAAGTATTGAATAATTGTTCTCTGTCAATTCCAGGAGGAATAACATAGCGGTCAGGATTTTCTTCTATGCTAATCTTTCCTACGCTAAAATTATTGATATTAACATCGGTAGTCCCTTCTAAATTACCAGAAAGATTTTTGCGAAAACGGCGCCAGTTACTTATTACTAAATCAAAGGTGGCGAATCGAAAAGTAATTTGTTTTTGGAATCCTTTTGCTAATAGACGGATAAATCTAATATTGTTAAAACTTGGAGAACCAATGTTTTGGGTCGGCGCATTAATTGGTACTCGCACCTGATACCATTTGGTGGTGGTGGTCTTTCCGTTTTCCATTGTAACATTTACGCTTCTTTGCCCTACCACATAAGTTGAGTTTTGTGCAATATCTTCTGAGATGGGAATACTATATTGGAAATAGTCTTCGTTTGTATCTAAGTTAAAGTCTCTATTTGCATCTTCTACATCAGGGTTCGGAGTGGTTGATTCTTGAGAGTTAAAGGGCGAATTGCCTTCTGAATTACGATAATATTTATATCGTTCTACAATGGAATTAGCCCCCGGTAGATTTGCCCAGCGGCTGTCCAAATAATAAACATAATTGTCTCCTGCAGGGTCATTACCGGTTATAGGATTATTATTATTAGGGTAAATGCTGTTTTCTTGTGTATCTGACAAGCCGTCATACCCTACATCCTGTAATGTGCGCTGTTGTGCATTCTTTGTATCAAAAGTATAAGTTAACGCTTGATTGCTTGGCACTTGACCCCATATTACAGGTGTAATAGGATTATCCGGATCAGGCGTTTGAACAGGTAACCCATTTTCGTACACCTTTCTACCGTCTTTTAAAATATCCTCTGAAACCGATCCAACTTGCAAAATCAAGTCACCCGTGTCTCCCGCATTTGTGCCGTCAGCATACGGGTCCATTAACCAAAATTCTACATATTCTACATTCGCTTCGTTAAAATTAGTTACATTAAGTCCTCGTGTAATTCCTGCCCATCGATCTTTTACCGCTCCCAGTGGATTAACCGTATAAGGACCTTTTAGCTCGGGGTAGTAAGAAAAATCAAAGGTAGAAATATAGGATTGCGACCCTTCCGTAAAATCCTGCTGCGGATAAATTTCCTTGTAAGCCACTCGTCTCGATTTATTATTCGATAATTCCTCACTACTCAATCCGCCTGCTTGTCGGGAAGAGAAAAAAACAGGATCGATAGAATACCATGAAGCCAATACACGGTTATCATTGTAAGACAGGTCTGTTGCATTTCCGTTAAATTCTGTTTGCTTTGCTCCTCCGGGAGTTGCAGCAAGCGACCAATTGGACGGGTCTTTAATACTAATGTTCGACTGGGCTTCTTCAAAATCATCAAGATAAGAAAAATTACCCGTATTTTTTGCCTGCCCCGGTTTTAGATAGGCTATTTCTCCTTGAACGGTGATATGAGAAGGGGCTTTCGTTTCGATAAGCGGTAATCGATCAATCCACCGCGTGAGTGCCGGGACTTCATGACTGTAAAAACCGTTAAACCCAAACATAGTGTTATTCACCGGCTCGGCACCGTAATTAACCTTAGGCGTAATGGAGCGTTCGCTATAATTCAAAACGGTAGCGCCAAGGCGGAAGTTTTCATTAAATCGTTGTTCTATATTAATTCCTATAAATCGTTGCTTAGTTAAATTAAATAATCCTTGGTCTTCTATGTTAATATTCACGGGAACTCCTGAATCTTTTATCGCCTGATTAATTATTTTTACAGTTCCAAGTGTGTAGTCAACAATGTAATCAACGCCTTCAATTAATTCCTGGCCATTGGCGGTTACTTTGACCGAACCTTCAGGAACATTTATGGCTCCAAGTGATATATCATCAGAGGAAGAGGAATTATATTGCCCTTTGATAAAAAACTTGTCATTGGCTGAAGATTCACCCGTCAGGTTGTTTTGAATTTCGGTATAAATTTCAGGATACGCTACCGGTTGATTCGTGCTGGGGGAAAGATAGTTTTGTACGGTTTTGTTAAAAGGTTCAGTCGTGGTAAAAATTACTTTTCCATTCTTAGCATCAACCGTTATTCCCGATACGAAGTCAAAAAAGCCGTCCCCTCCATTTTGGACGTTTCCGTTTTGCACTAATCGATCCAAATTTTCAATAGACAAAAGCCGTTGATTTGATCTATCGGGTTTGGTGTTATTATTTTTCAGGTAATTAATCAACCCTAATTGTTGATCGTTATAATAAATATCTAATTTAAAATTATCGGGAGAAATTGCATTTGTTCCAAGTGAATATACATTTTTCATCATTAGATTCCATAGACGTTTGTTTTCTGGATTATTTCCTCTTCCTTTAATTAATTTGGTGATTATAGTAGAAGTATTATTAGATGAATCAGAAGTGCCTTGTTGCTGATTTGCTTTGTTTACCTCGTTTGAAAACTCTCCTACCTGCATATACCTCCCGGCTTGTTGTATTTGATAAGAAACGGCAATGACATCGTCCTCATTTACCGGCTGATTTAAAAACAAGGTTCCAAGTGCTTCATTATAAGAATATTCTGAGGGGTTTAGTAACCGCATGTTTTCTTCTACCACATACAATTTTCCATTTCCTTGGGGTAACACACTTTCTGCTGCACTACCAGCTGAATAGTAATCTCTAATTCCCGTAGCTCCCACCAGATTTTTATAAATTGGGTTTTTATCATTATCAGGTACTTGCGTTCCCTCGGATAAGTCATCTCCGAGATCACGAATTGCAATAATGCTTCTTTTATCATTGAGATTTGAACTGTTTCGATTCCTCACCCAAACCTCTATTCTTGTAATGGTTGCTGAACTGTTAATATTAGGATAACTTCTTAGCGCTTCATTATATCGTTTAAGAAAAAAGTCACCGAGATAAAAGTTAGCATTCACCTCATAATCCGTTGCTTTTATTTCAAAATCCTGAACGACGCCTCCTTTTTGTGTAGTAATCGTTTTTGATTGCGATTGCTGCTCGGAAAAAACGCTGGTGATATAGGTTTTTCCGAATTTAAATTCTCCTTTTACGCCAAAAAGCGCTTGTGGACCTATGAGCAAAGAAGAGCGCAGGGGCATATTAATATTACCGACCTCCAGGGCTTGTATAATATTGTCTTCCGAGCCTTCTACCTGAGGGCGAAATGCCAGATTGAGTCGATTCTCAAAGGCGAAACCGGCTTGTGTGTCATAGTTTCCTTTCAACTGTAAGTTTTCACCTATTTTTCCAAGTAAGCTAAGTTGAATGCGTTGCTGCAGATCTATATCAAATTGTGAACGGTTCTGCTCTAAAATTTGAGGATTATCTATTCTTTGATAATGGGGGCCTAAATCTAAAGAAGCATATCCTTGCGGAACGATTGAAATCTTATTTCCGCCAAATATTTTTCCAAAAATTTTAGATTTAATATTTAATCCGGGGATAATGCTGTTTTTGTCTATGCTAATCCCTGCTTTCTGACTACGATAAGCAGCATCATAGTCTCTTGATTTTCTCTTATAATAGCGTTCTATCCGTTGTTTTAGAATATATTCAGCATATTCTTTTTCGGTCATATAAATCGGGTCTACTATATTTTGATTGGCTACTTTTTGTTCTATTTTATATAATCCTGTTTGTAAATCGTAAGTGGTTGTTATTTTGATAGGATTTTCAAGATAAAGCCCTCCTGTTTGATAGGTGAACGGATATTTTAATGAATCGGTTTTTTCTTGTGCATTAAGTTTTGATAAGAGGCAAAAAATGCAAAAAACAAAAATAGGATTTAATGAACCGTATCTTATTCTCAAAATTATATTTCTTTTAAGGTTAATTTGATTAACTCTTCCAATGAGATTTTTGAATTTTGTTCGATCAGACGGGTTGTTTTTTTTTCAACTTGTTTCCTTGTAAATCCAAGAACCTCTAAGGCATTTAACGCCTCTTGTTTAATTTTATTTTGAGTGGGCAAATATAAATCGTTTGCAGCCGTGGCTTTATTTATTTTGTCTTTTAATTCTATAATGATTCGCTGGGCTGATTTAACCCCTATTCCTTTCACGCTTTTTAATGTATTGACGTCATCATTTAATACTGCTTTTTGAAAATCATCTGGCGCTAAGGTAGATAAAATCATTTTTGCTGCACTGGGGCCGACCCCATTTACGTTAATCAATAATTTAAACATTTCCCGCTCAACAGACTCATAGAAACCATATAGCGTTTGCGAATCTTCTCGTATCATCAAGTGCGTGAAGAGTTTTATGTTTTCTTGGTTGGGAATTTTTTCAAAAGTATAGAGTGTAATATATATAAGATATCCTACCCCATGACAATCAATAATTGCGTAAGCCGGATTTTTCTCTACAAGTTTCCCTTCAATATGTGTTATCATAATACAAATTTAAGATAAAGTGAGACCGTTGCAAAAAGCACTTTAACAAAAAAATGCAACGCCCGATAAAAATTAAACACCGGATCAACCTTTGGGTTGTGAGGATTTTAATTTTTTGAGAAGGAAGCAGTTTGAAGCTAAATGCTTTGTTTTTCATACTTTTTTATGTGTTCTGCAACGGTCTCAAAGTAATGAGAGTTTTATCTTGCGATGACTTGTAGGTTCAAACGACGTACTTCTCTGCCTGACGAAGGAGGGGCAGATAGTTCTCAAAATTGAATCACTTTAATGCCTTCTGATACATCCCCCATAAATGGTTCTTTTTATTTTACGCATTCCTTTTCTTTTTAAGAATGAACGTTTTCTCGTTGATCGATTGCTGTTGTTTATTAAGTTTTTACGTTCAAAAGCCTTAATTATTTCAAATTCACGAAAACGCTCAAAATACTTTACTTTTTCCTCTGCAATAGTCCCAGGCGTTTGAGGTATTTCTGATTCGAAAACATAATTCCAATAGGTTTCTGCCATATCTTCACTTGGAGAAACCCCGGCATAATGGGTTACAAATTGGCTGGGATATTTATCGGAGAAAAAACCTGTAAGCTTATCAGGATCATCTGACCAAATATCCTCCCAAAACTGCTGAAAAAACTGGTTAATATAGGAATCCTCATGCGAGCAACCGCGCCATGCAAACCCATCTTTTGGATAATCAGGGTAGCACGTTTTGCACTCTTTTGGTTTTATAAAAGCATTTACCTGATCTTTATTTAGCGTTAAAATATGTGCAAACTCGTGTAAAACAGTATGTTCTAATTCATCTTCTCCACTTTGGTTAGCATAATCAATAGCAATGGCATAACGCCAGGTACTTAAATCTTTTGAAGTAGGCGAAACATAGCCCAATGCTTTAACAATATCAGTTTCTCCCCAAAAAAGCATAAATTCATTCAGTCGTTTTAAATATTCGGGAGGAATAACCTTTTTTACTAACGCCCATATCTCCTGATGCTTAGCCCGATTTTGCTGTGCAGGGAGAAGATCACCAGTTACCTTATAATCAAATGAATCCGCTAATTCTCCATTTTTTACCTTATATAGGGTAATTTCTGAATTTGAAGTTTCTGTTTCACCTTTTATTTTCCCTATATACTTAGAAGATGCTGCTTCTCCTGATGACCCTATTATATTTACAGGTGTTACCTCAAAACTAATATATTTGGAGATATCTGCCTTGGTTAATTCGTAAGTACGTGATTTTTGATGAGGTATTTCAGCTCTATTTTCCCCTTTTTCATCATCTGCCCGATACCATTTATAAATAGAATCCCCCTCTGGGCTTCCTCCATTAGAATGAAATACGTAATTTCCTGTAATTACTTGTCCTACAACTGAGGCACCGGTAGTACCAACAGCCGTTGCTTGTGGTGAAATTTCTTTAAAATCATTTGTAGAATCATCATCTTTACACTGAATTAATATAAAAAAATAAAAAAGTAATAAGGCTCTTTTTCTTATTGTATTCATTTAAAAGTTATTTTGTAAATCGCAATTTATTATAATTTTAAAAAATAAATTAATATTATGCGTTATGAGACCTTTAGCTTACGCTGACTTTCAGTTGTAAAAAGCACTCTATCAACTGCAAGTCAGCGTAAGCTAATAAAATACGATTTATATTAAATTATCATCAATCAATATCATAAGTTGTCTCGCTTGTATGGTCTTTTAGGTAAATGCCAATAGAAGATAACTCTTTACGAATTTTATCTGATAACCGAAAATCTTTGTCTATTCGTGCCTGAGCACGTATTTCTATCAATAATTGCACAAGGTCGTCTAATTTATCAGAGTGGCCTATTGGTTGGCTATATTCTAAACCTAAAACTTCAAAAATAAATCCATTGAGCGTTTCTTTTAGCAACATTAAATCTTTAGCAGTTAGCGTTTCGCCTTTTTCATCTTTCATGCGGTTAATGACTTTAACTGCATCAAATAATCGTGCAATGAGAACGGAGGCATTAAAATCATCATTCATTGCATCAAAACACTGCTTTTGCCATGTTTCTACGTCAAAGGTAGAAATGGAGGAAGGCTTGATTCTAGTTATATTTTGTGCAGCTTCTATTAATCGCTGATAACCTTTTTCTGCTGCCAGCATTGCCTCGTTAGAAAAGTCTAATACACTACGGTAATGCGCTTGTAGAATGAAAAAACGAACTACACTTGGGTGAAAAGGTTTTTCAAAAAAATCATTTTTTCCATTGAATAACTCTTCAGGAAGTATAGTATTCCCGGTAGATTTACTCATTTTTTTACCGTTTAAAGTTAACATATTCGTGTGTATCCAATAATTCACCGGCGCTTTTCCGTAAGCTCCTTTCGCTTGTGCAATTTCACACTCATGGTGTGGGAATTTTAAATCCATTCCTCCGCCATGTATATCAAATGTTTCTCCGAGATATTTCGTACTCATGGCAGTACATTCTAAGTGCCAGCCGGGGAACCCTTCTCCCCATGGAGAGGGCCAACGCATGATATGATTTGCGTCAGATTTTTTCCAAAGGGCAAAATCTTGTGGACTTTTCTTTTCTGACTGACCTTCTAACTCACGAGTGTTTATAAGTAAATCTTCAATTTTTCTTTTACTTAGTTCGCCATAATTTTCGGTTTGATTATACTTTATAACATCAAAATAAACAGAACCGTTTACCTGATAAGCCAGTCCTTTTTCCAATAATTTTTCAGCGACTTTGATTTGTTCTAAAATATGTCCTGTAGCCGTAGGTTCAATACTAGGGGGAAGTGTATTAAAAGCCTTCAGTACATGGTGAAAATCTAAAGTATATCGTTGAACGATTTCCATAGGCTCTACTTGTTCTAACCTGGCTTTATGCGAGATTTTATCTTCTCCGTCTTCTGCGTCGTTTATCATATGACCGGCATCGGTAATATTTCGTACATAACGGATTTTATATCCTAAAAATTTAAAATAACGATAAATCAGATCAAAGGAAATGAAGGTACGACAATTCCCTAAGTGAACCTTACTATAGACTGTAGGTCCGCAGACGTACATCCCAACATTACCGGCTGTAATAGGAACGAATTTTTCTTTCTTTCCACTCAGAGAGTTATATACTTCTATCTCCTGTGTCTGATGTAAAGCACTCATATTTAGTCGCTATTTTTTTTAAATCGCTAAAATAATTATCAAGCCCGTTGCAAAAAGCACTCTATCAACTGCAAGTAAGCATAAACTAAAATTAAATGCCTGATCAACCTTTTGGTTGTGAGAATTTTAATTTTTGATAGTTGAGTACTTCGACAGGCTCAGTAACTATTTTTCGACTGTGCTCAATAAACACTTGTCGAAGTAAGGAAGTAGCCTGAAGAGAAATACCTTCATTTTCGTGCTTTTTTATATATTATGCAGCGGTCTGCATTAGTTTGAAATTAGATTTTTACTTATTTTTTGTAAAAACCGTTAAGGTGAATAATCTTTTCTTCCTTTTTATTAAGATATTTCACCTTTGCATTATCAATAACTTCCTGTAAAGGATTACGAGTATAACCTTGTTCCATCATCCACTTCTTGCTGTAAATTCGGTCTATATATTTAGATCCATGATCGGGATAAAGTGTTACTACAATGCTGTTTTCGTCAAATTCATCCGCATACTCCAGTAGTGCTTGTGTAACAGCGCCGCCAGTATAACCTATAAGAAGCCCTTCCGTCAATGCCGCTTCTGATGCTTTATAAGCAGCTTGTTCATCTGAAACTTTTACATAACGATCGACTATTTTAAAATCAGTAGCTCCGGGAACTAAATTCTTTCCAAGGCCTTCTACCTTATAAGGATAAATTTCATTGGGATCAAACTCGCCGGTCTCATGATATTTTTTAATTACAGAACCGAAGGCGTCCACACCAAGCACACGAACTTTTGAATTTTTTTCTTTCAGATAGCGTCCTATTCCTGAAATAGTACCACCTGTACCTGAAGCAATGACCACATGCGTTACCTTTCCATCGGTTTGTTCCCATATTTCTTTTCCGGTAGAATAATAATGCGCATTGATATTGTCCTCATTAAAATACTGATTAATATAAATAGAATTTGGGTTTTCTTTAGCAATTCGTTTTCCGGTTTCATAATAAGAATGCGGGTCTTCCGGCGGAACATTAGCAGGACATACATACACTTTAGCACCCATAGCTTGAAGATAATCTATCTTTAACTGACTTGTTTTATCAGAGACTGCCAGTACGCATTGGTAACCTTTAAGACGACAGACCATAGCTACAGAATAACCGGTATTCCCAGAGGTTGTTTCGCAAACGATACCTCCTTTTTTTAATCGTCCTTCTTTCTCGGCTTTTTCAATAATATATAACGCAATTCTATCTTTGGTGGAGGTCCCTGGATTAAAGCATTCTAACTTGGCATAAAAAGATCCTTTCAAATGCTTTGTTACTTTGTTTAGCTTTACCAATGGGGTATTACCTATTAGTTCTAAGGCATTTTTATATACTTCCATAGAATAAAAATTATGGCAAATGTACGATTGTTAATTAAAATTTAAAACAAGAATTTTATATTTTACTTTTTTAGCCTGTTTATAAACAAAAATTTTCCTTGTCTATTTAAATGAAGTGAGACCGTTCAAAAATACAAAAATATAATAAATATTTAGATCCTTTTAGAATAAATAAAAAAATGTAAAGAATCTTAGTTTTGAATTCAAATTACTTTCTTACTTCGAATAAACTCAGTAAACACTTGTAGAAGTTTTGAGATGGTTACTGAGCACTTCGACCAGGCTCAGTAACCACCTGTCGAAGTACTCAACTGACGAGAATTAAATTTTCGCACAAAGGTTGCTTTGGTGTTTAATTTTATCTTACGCTGACTTGCAGTTGATAGCGTGATTTTTGCAAAGGTCTCATCATAAAAACTATTTATTAGAAATCTTTATTAATTTAGTTACTTTTGATATGAATTTCTATTTACTATGAAAGAACGATTTGAAGAACATCTTAAAATAATACATGAGGCACTTGAAGGATATACATTAAATCAGAAAGAACCCATAAACTTATATACACCTTTACATTATTCTTTAGAAACAAAAGGGAAATATTTACGACCGATATTGGCGATAGCTGCTTTCGAAATATTCTCAACTGATTTTGAAAAAATAAAGAAGCCCGCTTTAGCACTTGAATGGTTTCATAATTTCACACTTATTCATGATGATATTATAGACGAAGCACCTTTAAGACGAGGAAAGCCGACAGTATATAAAAAATGGAATCGAAACATAGCGATACTCTCTGGTGATGTTTTATTAATAAAATCTTATCAACTTTTTGAAGATTTGCCGCCCGGGCTTTATAAAAAAATCTTATCGTTGTTCACACAAACGGCTATTAAAGTTTGTGAAGGACAGCAATTTGACGTGGATTTCGAATCACAAACTACGGTTGCTCTATCAGAGTATATGGAAATGATACGGTTAAAAACAGCTGTTTTGCTGGGATTATCTCTAAAAATGGGTGCCTTAATCGGGGGCGCTTCAGATAAAGAATCTGAGCAATTATATTTATTCGGTGAAAATTTAGGTATGGCATTTCAAATTCAAGATGATTGCTTAGATGTTTATGGAAATGTGGAAAAGGTGGGAAAGCAACAAGCCGGGGATATTTACAAGAACAAGAAAACCTTTTTATATCTAAAAGCGATGGAGAAAGCAACTCCCGAGCAAAAAAAACATTTGCAAAATTTATACGCTACGAATTCGCAAAAAAAAGCAAAAGCAGATGAAGTAATGCACTTGTTTGAGGTACTTAATATTAACGAAGAAGCAATGAAAATATGCAAGTTTTATGAGTTCAAAGCCCTGAATCATTTGGAAAACATAACTACAAAGGGAAATAAGAATAATTTAAGGGTTTTAGCAAAATATCTAACGGATAGGAGCTTATAATTATGATAAAAAAATATTTTTTTATTTCCCATCGTTTTCAATTTTTTCAAATGAAGTTACAATTCCCTTGATTAGGGAAGAACTAAATCCGTTATGTTCCATTTCATTAAGCCCGGCTATTGTACAACCTTTGGGCGTGGTTACTTTATCAATTTCAAATTCAGGATGCGTCTTTCGTTTTAACAGTAATTCTGAAGCTCCTTTAACGGTTTGTTTAACAATACTTTCTGCTGTCTTTACATCAAACCCGATTTGAATCCCCCCCCCCCCCCCCCCCCCCCTTTGTATCATTGCACGGATAAACCTCAACACATAGGCTATTCCATAGGCTCCAAGTACCGTAGCTGAGTCCATGAGTTGCTCATTAATTATCAAGGTACTTCCTATTGAATTGAAACAGTTTACAATTAATCCGGTTTTACTTTCTGCCAGGGAATTTGAACAAATACAGGTGTTAGAGGTGCATACATCGGCAGCCGTATTATGCATTGCCCTAAAAACAGGAAGATCGAATTCTAATTACTGTTCAATTTGCATGATGGATATGCCTGCGGCTAATGACACAAGGAGGTGTTTCTCAGCACTAAAATACATGCTCAACTCTTTGATTATTTTTAAGATAGCATAAGGCTTAAGGGCAAGAATAACGATTTCTGATTCTTTTACTGCTTTTACATTATTTGAGACCGTTGCAAAAAGCACTTTAGTAAAAAAATGCAACGCCCGATGAAAATTAAAATCCTCACAACCATTAGGTTGCTCCGGTATTTAATTTTTTAAGAAAGACGCAGTTTGAAGCTAAATGCTTTCTTTTTCATGTTTTTTATATGTTCTGCAACGGTCTCAATCGTTTTTTTATCAAAGAAATTCGCATAATAAATACAGAAGAAAAGGATTAATCGAAAAAGATAATTCATTCTTAGTTTGCAACTTCCGATAGAAATTTAATTCGCATCAGTCGTAGTTCTTCGTCAGAAAATTCCTCATCAAATTCATAGTAAGCATCTTTTATTTTATCTGTTTCTGATTCCATAAAGTATTGAAAAATATCATTTTGTTGTTCTTCATCGAGAATTTCATCAAGATAATAGCTTATGTTCAACTTCGTTCCCTGATAGACAATACTCTCCATTTCTTCTATTAATTCCTCCATAGTCAATCCTTTATTTTTAGCAATATCATTTAATCCAAGTTTTCGGTCGGTATTTTGAATAATATATACTTTATGGCTTGAACTATTGACTAATTTTTTGACGACCAGGTCTTTCGGGCGTTCGATATTATTGTCTTTAACGTATTTGGCAATAATCTCTACAAAAGGCTTACCGAACTTTTTTGCCTTCCCTTCACCCACCCCGTGAATGTCTTTCATTTCTTCTAAAGAGACTGGGTATTGGATAACCATGTCATTTAAGCTAAACTCCTGAAAAACAGTGTAAGGAGGTATTTTATGCTTTTGTGCTACTTTGTCACGTATTTCTTTTAAACTTTTAAACAATATAGGGTCAAACGAAGATACTGTTTTTTGTGCTGTAGCATAGGATTTTGATTGAAGTTCGGCGTAATTATGATCTTTTGCCAGCATAAATGAACAAGGATTTTTTATAAAATTCTCTCCTTTATCTAACAACTTTATTACTCCGTAACTTTCTATTTCCTTCTTCAGGTAAAAATTAACTATGGCTTGTCGAATAAGTGCAGTCCAAAAGTATTTATCGTGTTTTTTACCAGTACCAAAAAATGACTCCTGATTTATTTTATAAGATGTAATAATAGATGTTTCGTTCCCTGTAAGCGTATCGGTTAATTCTTTAATTTTTAGTATTTGATTGGTTTTTTCAATCACCTGAAACAACAAAAGCATTTCTTTCTTAACATCTACTTTCTCTTTCGGGTTGCGCATATTGTCATCCATATTGGCACCTTTTCCATTTACCTCGTCAAACTCCTCTCCGAAATAATGCAGAATAAATTTTCGTCGAGAACCGGAAGTTTCGGCATAGGCAACCATTTCGTTCAATAATTGCATGCCTATCTCTCTTTCAGAAACGGGCTTTCCTGCAAGGAATTTTTCTAATTTTTCAATATCTTTATAATCATAAAAAGCTAGACAATGTCCTTCTCCGCCATCCCTTCCTGCACGGCCGGTTTCCTGATAATAACTTTCTAAACTTTTAGGTATATCATAGTGGATTACAAACCGTACGTCGGGCTTGTCTATTCCCATTCCGAAAGCAATAGTTGCAACAATAATCTCTACCTCCTCCATTAGAAACATGTCTTGATGTTTTGCACGGGTTTTACTATCTAAACCCGCATGATAAGGGAGAGAGTTAATTCCATTAACTTGTAATATTTTAGCTATTTCTTCTACTTTTTTTCGACTCAGGCAATAAATAATTCCTGACTTTTTAGCGTTTTGTTTAATAAATTTAATCATTTGCTTGTCTACCTCAATCTTAGGACGTACCTCATAAAATAAATTAGGACGATTGAACGAGTCTTTATATACGACTGCGTTAGAAATTTTTAAATTTTTTTGAATATCTTCTTGTACCTTAGGCGTAGCGGTTGCAGTTAAGGTAATAATGGGCGCCTCACTGATTTTTTTGGTAATACTGTCCAAATTACGATATTCAGGTCTGAAATCGTGCCCCCATTCTGATATACAATGAGCTTCATCTATTGCAAAAAAAGAAATGTTGTATTTTTTAAGAAAATTAATATATTCTTCTTTTGTTAAAGACTCCGGTGCTACAAAAAGTAATTTTGTGAGACCTGAGTCAATATCGTCCATTACTTTTTTTATCTCTGCCTTATTTAACGATGAGTTTAAAACATGTGCCACTCCATCGTTTTCGGAAATGCCGCGAATAAAGTCTACCTGATTTTTCATTAAAGCAATTAAAGGAGAAACGACAATTGCCAATCCATCGCTTATCAACGCAGGCAGTTGATAGCAAAGAGATTTTCCGCCGCCCGTAGGCATTAAAACAAAAACATTTTTACCGTTTAATAAGTCTTTAATAATATTCTCCTGTCGCCCTTTGAATTCTTTAAATCCAAAACATTTTTTTAATTCTTCTTTTAAATTCACTTTTAATTTTACTAAGATTTATTTACTTTGTCTTAAATTTACGATTAAAATTCAACGATAAACAAAGATAAGCAAAAATAAAATTGAAACGAGATAAGATTATACAAACCGCTAAAGCTACCTTTCAAATGGAAGCAGAATCTTTAATGGCTATTGCCTCTGAATTATCTTTTGATTTCGCGTCAGTAGTAGAAATCATTGAGAAAAGTACAGGAAAATTAGTGATCAGTGGTATAGGCAAAAGTGCATATATTGCCAATAAAATCGTGGCTACTTTAAATTCAACCGGTACTCACGCACAGTTTTTACATGCCGCAGAAGCTATACATGGTGACTTAGGAATGGTGCAGAGCGGTGATGTCGTCATTATTATTTCAAAAAGCGGTTGTACACCCGAGATAAAAAATTTAGTTAATTTACTTAAATCCAGATCCGTTACGCTGATAGGCTTAACTTCTTATCAAAATTCTTTTCTCGGCAAGCATGCGGATTATGTTTTACATGTTCCTGTAAAAAGAGAGGCGTGCCCGCATAATCTGGCACCTACCACTTCTACTACGGCACAGTTAGTAATGGGAGATGCATTAGCCGTTGCGCTAATGAAGGTAAAAAACTTTACAGAAGCAGATTTTGCGCGGTCTCATCCAGGCGGTACGCTGGGCAAACGTCTTTACTGGAAGGTCGAGGATTTGATCGATAAAACACAAAAACCGCTGGTCAATGTAGCGGATAGCATACGAGAAGCTATCGTGGCTATTTCTAAAAGTAGAAATGGAATAACGGCAGTGGAAGAAGACGGTCAATTGGTTGGTGTTATAACCGATGGGGATTTACGCAGAATGTTGTTCAGGGAAATTGATTTTAAGACGACAAAAGTAAAGGAAGTCATGTCTCGTCAACCTAAAATACTTAACCAATATGCGCTGGCTACACAAGCATTAGAAATGATAGAGCAGTATAAAATTGGTCAATTGCTGGTGGTAGATGAAAATCATCAGTATGTTGGGATATTAGACTTTCAAGATTTATTGAAAGAGGGGATTATTAATTGAGACCGTTGCAAAAAGCACGCTAACAAAAAAATGCAACGCCCGATAAAAATTAAATACTGGAGCAACCTAATGGGTGTGGAGGATTTTAATTTTTTGAGAAGGAAGCAGTTTGAAGTTAGATGTTTTCTTTTTCATACTTTTTTATGCGTTCTGAAACGGTCTCTAATTGACTATGAAATTTTTAGCTTGTTCTGGCTTGCGGTTTATAGAGTGCTTTGTGCAACGATCTCAGGCTTTGCGGGAGAAGCGTTAGGTATAGAAGCGGTATCCTTTTTCTTGGGGTAAAAATATCACCCCAAGAAAAAGATTTAGCGGATAACCCGACCGCCGCAAGGCGGGAACGCCCAAAAAATAGATGATGTTATCCATTTAATTATGGCTTTTTTGTATTGAACGCCGCTTAAATCATTTTTTTATACGTCTTAAAATTTCAGGTAATTGTTTCACCCCGGCTAATTCTCTTAGTTTGATTTTTATTTCGGATGCAGGCGTTCCGAAGTAATTTTTTCCTCCTTCTAAAGATTTTGATACGCCAGACTGTGCTTGAATCACAGCTTTTTTCCCAATGCGAATTCCACTGGCAATGCCTACCTGACCCCAAAGTGTTACTTCGTCTTCAATTACGCAGCAGCCTGCAATGCCTACTTGTGAGGCAATAATGCATCGCTCACCAATTATCGTATCATGGCCTATTTGAATGAGATTATCTAATTTACTATGCTTTTTTATACGTGTAGTAGCGGTTACTCCACGATCAATAGTGCAGCCAGCACCTATTTCAACATAGTCCTCAATACTTACATTGCCTGCGCTTTGAAGCCGTTCAAAAGAATCGGTTCTATCTTTATAGTAAAAAGCGTCTGCACCTAAGACTGTGTTGGCATGAATGATGACATGGTCGCCTATTGTAGTATGATCGTAAATGCTTACATTAGGATGAATAATACAATTTTTACCGATGCTAACGTGATTCCCAATGAAAACATGCGGCTGAATAATCGTGCCGTTACCTATTTTTGAAGTGCTTGATTGTAATTTATTTGCTTTTTTAAACGGATTAAAATGAGTAATTAATTGATTGAAGGTTGAGAAAGGATTTTCTGAAATTAGTAATGCTTTTCTTTCTGGGCAGTTTACCTTTTTATCAATAAGGATTATTGTGGCAGCTGATTTCAAAGCCTTATTATAATATTTTGGATGATCAACAAAAACAATATCACCTCTTTCTACATGGTGAATTTCATTGAGCCCGGTTACAGGAAAATGGGCAGGTCCTACAAATGGTATATTTAACAAATCTGCAATTTCTTCTAAGGTATGGCTGCGTTTAAATTTCATTTAGGTTTATTTTCTTTACAGAAAGGTAAGAGACAAATGTACTAAAATATTTGGTTACAAAAGGGAGCTTTCTCTACCTGTTGACAGACAGGTAAAAAAAATAATGAGACCGTTGCAAAAAGCACTTTAGCAAAAAAATGCAACGCACGAGGAAAATTAAATACCGGAGCAATCTAATGATTGTGATGATTTTAATTTTTTGAGAAGGAAGCAGTTTGAAGCTAAATGCTTTCTTTTTCATACTTTTTTATGTGTTCTGCAACGGTCCCATAATCTCACAAACCCAAAGATTGATTAAGGCGTTAGCTTCGTTAAATTGCACTTCAGTTGATAGAGGGATTTTTGAAAAGATCTCAGAGTCTTAATTAGAAATATCAATAATTTGTCCGCTGATCGATACGTGATATCGAATAAGTTGGCGGCAGCTAATTCCTTTTGTAGGTTGACCATTTTGTAAAAAAAACTGCTCTCCTGACTCGCTCATTAAAAAATGCTCATCATTGGAAAGCTTTAACTTAGCATTTTCCTCTAAGGCGCATTTATCCGGATCTTGTAAATCATACGCACTAGGAGTCTTCCCTACCTGATAAATAATAATTCCGTTAATGCCTCCATTAGCGTAGATAATGGTTTGTCCGCTATCGGGAACAGATATTCTAATCGCTGCACTTGGAATACAAGATAGACGGTTGCAATGACGATGGTTATGTCCTTTATCACAACAGATAAAAAAAATACTGAGTAACCCTGCTATAAAAGAAATAAATATTTTGTTCATTATTCGACTAGCTTACTGCAAATATACGGTTAGTATGAGATCGTTGCAAAAAGCACTATAGTAAAAAAATGCTTGTATTGAGTTTGCCGAAATGCAACGCCCGATAAAAATTAAACATCGGAGCAACCTTTGGGTTGTGATGATTTAACTCTCGGTAGCTGAGCATGTCGAAGCTTTGAGAAGGAAGCAGTTTAAAGTTAGATTTTTTCTTTTTCATACTTTTTTATGCGTTCTGCAACGGTCTCAATATATTAATGATAACTTTAGTTTGCGCTGACTTGCAGTGGCTAAAGTACTTTCTGAAAAGGGCTTGATATAATTTTCCTATATACTTAAAAAGTCATAAAAAAAAAATTAACTTTGCACCACAAATTAAGAATAAAATTTATATTATGAAACTAAAAAGAAGCATTCTACTGCTCTCTTGTGGAATCATTCTTACTGGATGTAAGAACCTTAAAAATAGCATTATAGCAAAAGAAAACGGAATAAAAATTTTATATCAACGTACCGCTGATAAAATAGATACATTAAAGATTCAGAAAGATAAGCCGGTTTCTATTCGTTTTGACGATAAAAATGAGGCTTCTTTTGGAATAATTTACGAACCTGAAACACGCACTCAAATTCAACTTTACCTAAAAAATGATAAATCTAACAAGATTATCATTGATAGTATTTCAAAAGGGGAAAAAGCCAAGAAATTGTATTATCGTTTTACGGGTGAAAATGCTTCAGTTAATCATTATATTTCATTAAAGAATGTCGAAGCTAATCAAAAGTTATCCTCCTCAATTGACGGAGAATACGCCCCATTTAAAGAAGCGGTTGAAAATTATATAAAAATTCGTGAAAATCAGTTAGACAGCGTTAAAGACGAAGCGTTTAAAAAGGAAGAAAACACAACGCTTACGTATAATAAAAAGGTTTTAAAACTAAATTATGGTTTTAGGAAATCCTTTTCAAATAAAATAAAAATTGACTCGATAGCCCCTGAGATCACCCAATTAATAAATGAGAAACCATTGGAGGAAGATAATTTATTGTCTTCTGAGGGTTACAAAAATTATTTAGGGATGATGGCACAAATCAATTTTTATAAAAAAAATCCTGATCATCCTGAAAAGTTAAGATCTGTGATCGATCAAATGGAATTTATACCGCAATATTTCTCCAATCCGAAAATCATTGGCACTATTGGAGGAGACCTTTTAAGATTCTATTTTTACGGAACGAAAGATACAGAAAAGGATGATGAGGTAAAAACCTTTGTTAATAAGTATATTACGGATACAGCGAAGAAAAAAGAGTTTCTGAAAAAATTAAAGGACCGAGAAGCGTTTAAAGCAGGAGATGTTGCCCCCGATTTTTCAGGAGTTGATGCAAATAAAAAAAAAATTACCTTAAATGATTTCAAAGGAAAATATTTGGTAATAGACGTTTGGGCAACTTGGTGCAAATATTGTAAAAAAGAGGCACCTGCGTTTACTAAACTTGTTGAACAGTATAAAAACAACGACAAAGTTAAATTTCTTGCCATCTCTATTGACGAGAAGAAAAAAGAATGGGATGATTTCATGAAAAAGAACGATACACTTTCCTGGAAAAATATTTGGGTAGGTAAAGGTTTTGGTGCTGATATTGTAAAGGATTATAAAATAAAAGGTATTCCCTATTTTGCGATCATTGGCCCGCAAGGAAAATTTGCATTGGCTCCGGGGAAAGAGACTACCAGTAAGCCTTCCAAAGAGCTGGGTAAAAATCTTGAGAAATTATTAGAAAAATAAATATTGACTTATACGGTTTAATCTTCAATAACTAAGAGGCTATCTATTTAAGGATAGCCTTTTTTTGTTTTATTAACTTGAGGTCTCTGCAAAGATCTTGCTCTATTTTTAGCTAAAAGAGTGCGTAAAAATAAATTCACGAATTTGTTGAGGAGAAAGCCCCGCCAGTCGGTTCAATTCATCCACGGTTCCGTGTTTGATAAACTGGTCAGAATAACCTTTAATGAAAATTTTACCCGTATAGTTTTTTTGTTTAGCATAATAGAGAATTTGTTGTCCAAATCCTCCGTTAATCATCCCGGTCTCATAGGTAATAATCACTTTATATTGTTTGAATACCTTATCCAGCATTTTATAATCTAACGGCTTTATAAAAGGAAAGTGAATGTGGGTAAACGATTCTTTTAAACTCGTAATTGTATTACCGATAGTCCCGGTAGATAAAACACAAATATTTTCTCCCTTTTTTTTGTAAACCGCTTCCCCAATTTTCAATGTCTTGAACGGTTGCTGCCAATCGGCATTAAATATTTTGCCCTTAGGATAGCGAATGGCAAAAGGCTGTTTAGTTGATTGGGCGGTAAACATTAAATGCCGTAATTCAATTTCATCAAAGGACGCCGATACAATAAGATTAGGAATGGCATTTAGAAAAGAAATATCAAAAAAACCATGATGTGTAGCACCGTCTTCGCCTACAAGCCCTGCCCGGTCAATACAGATGACTACGGGCAGTTTTTGAAGCGCTATATCGTGTATAAGCTGATCATAAGCCCGCTGTAAAAAAGTAGAATAGATAGCAACAAAAGGCATAAATCCCTGGGTAGCCCATCCTGCAGCAAGCGTCATAATATGCTGCTCGGCAATTCCCACATCAATAGCACGAGAGGGAAATTGTTTCATCATATCATTAAGTCCGCTTCCCGTAGGCATAGCCGGGGTTAACCCGATAATGTTTTCATTTTTTTCGGCAAGTTCGCATAGTGTTTTCCCAAAGACGTCCTGAAACTTTGGTAATTCTTTGTTTTTATTACTTTTTCGTTCCCCTGTTTCCTTGTCAAATTTGCCTGGGGCATGCCAAATAATTTGCTCTTGTTCTGCTTGTTTAAATCCTTTCCCCTTTTTTGTGAGAATATGAAGAATCTTAGGCGTCTTTACTTTATTCAAGGATTCAAATGCGGTGAATAAGGCATTAAAGCTATGCCCGTCTATGGGACCATAGTAATGAAAATTTAATAACTCAAATATATTTTTTCCATTAGACAGCCGGTTATTGCGCGCTGAAATATCAGACAAGTATTTTTTTAAAGCCCCAACGCTAGGGTCAATGCCGATTTGATTATCATTTAAAATAATTAAAATATCTGAAGTCGTGGCACCTGCATGGTTAAGCGCCTCAAAAGCCATTCCGGAAGCGATAGAAGCATCTCCTATCACCGCTATATGCTTTCTTTTCTCATTTTTTAAATTGGAAGCCAATGCCATCCCTAAGGCGGCTGAAATAGAAGTAGAAGAATGCCCGGCGCCAAAATCGTCATAAATACTTTCCGAGCGAACAAGAAACCCGCTAATTCCGTTTAACTGACGTAAGTTAGACAAACTCCTACCCGTAAGTATTTTATGTGGATATGCCTGATGTCCAACGTCCCAAACTAATTTATCTTCAGGGAAATCATAAAAGTAATGCAAAGCAATACTCAATTCCACCACCCCTAAACTCGCCCCGAGATGACCTGCTTTTGAAGAGACCGCGTCAATAATCTCTTCCCGAATTTGTGAGGCTAAAGCGGCTAGCTGCTTTTTGGAAAGTTTCTTTAAGTCTTCCGGCAAACGAATAGATTCTAATCTTTGCATAATCAATAAAACAAAGATAAAGCATTTAACCGATGAATTATAGTTAAATTAATCTCGCTATTTATTTCTTGGGCGTTCCCGCCTGAGGGCGGTCGGGCTATCCGCTACATCTTTTTCTTGGGGCAGCCTCTCGCCCCAAGAAAAAGGATACCGCTCCTATCCCTAACGCTCTCCCCGCAAAGCCCTTTAGATCCTGCTGACTTACAATGGCAAAAAGTACTTTAGCGCGTAAAATGCAACGCCCGATAAAAATGAACGGCAAGTCAGCGTAAGCTAAAGGTCATTCTTTAAGGAACAATATTGATTTTTTTAATCAAGAAATACATAATAAATTATTGAAGTATTTTACTCCGCGCAAGCAAAATAATAAACCAACACAAGTAAAGAGCACAAAACAATCGTAAGAAAATACAAGAAACACCATAAGGAATACAAGAAACACCATAAGGAATGCAAGAAACATCATAAGGAATGCAAGAAACACCATAAGGAATGCAAGAAACACCATAAGGAATGCAAGAAACATTATAAGGAATGCAAGAAACACCATAAGGAATGCAAGAAACACCATAAGGAATGCAAGAAACACCATAAGGAATGCAAGAAGTATGATAAGGAATGCAAGAAACATCATAAGGAATGCAAGAAGTATAATAAGGAATATAGCAGCAAAAAATAATTAAATTAATGGCGCGTATTTTTATTATATTTTAGGTCTTTAGCTTGTGCTGACTTGCAGTTTCAAAAAGCACTTTAGCGGGTAAAATGCAACGCCCGATAAAAATGAACGGCAAGTCAGCGAAGCTAAACACCAGAGCAAGCTTTTGGGTGTGGAGGATTTTAATTTTTTGAGATGGTTGCTGAGCACAGCCGAAGTAATGAATCAGTTTGAAGTTAGATGCTTTCTTTTTCATGCTTTTTTATGTGTTCTGCAATGGTCTCGATTTATTGTCTATTATGAGAAGGCTTTCAACGATTATCTTATTTATTTCTTGGGCGTTCCCGCCTGAGGGCGGTCGGGCTATCCGCTAAATCTTGAGACCGTTGCAAAAAGCACTTTAGCAAAAAAATGCGACGCACGAGGAAAATTAAATACCGGAGCAACCTAATGGTTGTGAGGATTTTAATTTTTTGAGAAGGAAGCAGTTTGAAGCTAAATGCTTTCTTTTTCATACTTTTTTATGTGTTCTGCAACGGTCTCATCTTTTTCTTGGGGCGAGAGGATGCCCCAAGAAAAAGTATACCGCTCCTATCCCTAACGATCTCCCCGCAAAGCCCACGTTTTTAGACCGTTACATAAACCACTTTAGAAGTTGCAAGTCCATTGCAAATTAAATATCTCGTTAAGTTAAAACAAAGTTTTTTGATACACTTTTTTCTCTTGGATTTTTGTATCATAACTCAATGGAACGGATAGATTTACTTTGCTTTTAAGTATAATAGGCGTATGATCGGTATCTTTCGGATTTTTCGGTATTATAAAATGTTCTTTTAAGTTTTCCCAGTCATGGTCTCTTAAGGAAACTACTTCGTTTAAATAAAAACTAACCCAAGAGTTACCGAGTTTAGAATCTGCGTGTTCTCTTCTTAGTTTATTCCTTGTAATTTCTACATATTGAGGATCCAATTCAATCCCAATATATTTTCTTCCTAACCTTCTTGATGCAATTGCTGTAGTACCTGTTCCGTTAAAAGGGTCTAGAATAATATCTCCTTCATCACTTGACATTAAAATAATTCTTTCCATTAAATGTATAGGGAGTTGGCAAGGATGGTTATCTCTATATTTATTGTGTTTTATACGATGTATATCCGACCAAACATCAGAAATTAAAGGACCAAAAGGATGCAGCATTTTTTTCTTACCACCATAATCTTTCAGTAAATAAGTACTTTTTCTTTCTCTTTTATGAGGATACCTTAGTTCATAAAATTTTAATTTCTTAGCATTTTTTGCATAAAACAAAATTCCGTAGTGAGCAGGCTGCAAAGTTTTTCCCATAGGTGCAGTAGGCGCTTCCCAAGAAATCCAATGTTTAAAATCAGCAAGGCCATTTAGAATATGAGCATAATACGTTATCCATCTCGGAATATTATGTAAAAATACAGCGCCTGTAGGCTTAGTAATTCTTACCATTTGCTTTATCCACTGTTCACACCATGCTATATACTCCCTAAATTCTTTGGCATCTTTATATTTGCCATATTTCTTTTTTAGATTAAATGGGGGGTCTGCAAAAGTTACATCTACACATTCATCGGGCAGTCTCTTCAGAAAAGTTAGGCAATCTTCATTAATAATTTGGTCGATATATTTTTCAATCATAACTTAAATGTCTTTTTTAACAATGCTTTAAACCGTTCAATTTCTTCCTTATGAAAAGTAAAAACCTCATCGTAAGCAGATACCATTCGCATTAAGTCGCCTTGCCGAACATACCAACCTATTCCATCTACAAAACCAATAAATATTGCCTCAGGATAATATTTTTTGATAAGTTTATTTATATTTCCTTCTGTTTTAGACTTGTCACCTTGCCCGGAAGATGTAGTAACGAGAAATGAACTTTCAATAATTATTTTAGGGCTTGTTTTATTCGGTAGAATAAAATCCATTGTCCGCTTTTCAACGGGTTCATTGTTAAACAATTCCGTCAAATCTCCTCTTTCAAAATTGACACCCATTTCTGCAATAACTGTTTCAAGTAAATATTCAGGATTATTTTCCTTTTTTCCTGAATAAGAACCTTTTTTCTTGTATCTGACAATGGTATCTATAAGAGAAGGAACATCAAATTGGACTTTGGAGATACTCAATTTCTTTAATTCAAACAAAGGTAAAGTGTGTGCTAAAAACGTAACAGTAGACCCCTCAAAAAACAAATTGACTATGCCTTTTCTAAAATGCTCATTCTTTTCAATTAAGTTTTTGATTTTGTTATCGCTCCATTCTTTAATGATTGCATGGCTTTCTTTTTCTTCCCATTTTTCTTTATTGAGTAGAATTGATAACTCTTTATTATCTGAAACTCTTACAATCGTAATTAACCTTTTAAGGTATTCATTTGAAAAGCCAGTCAATGCAAGCAAGGCGGTTAATCCATTTCTTCTGTCAGAAAGCAGTTTTTCAAAAATTGCTTTTTTACAACCTTTTGTTTTTACCTCATTTCTAATGACTAAAAGGGTCTCTTTTATCGAATTTATATAAGCCTCATATTTCTCCTCAAACAGTGGATTATAAAAATAAAATGTATTTTTATTAATCACCGTTCTAAATTTTTTGTCTCTTTTGGTCATCCAACAAAATTACTGATAATTTACTAACGCATTTATTTTTTATGCAGCGAGAAAGCATCCTTATGTTTCAAATATAAAAAATCTAATAACTCAATTCTGATAATTCGAGATTTTTACAAGTCATCGAAGTGAGATACCATATTAACATGATGATATGAGGATTTTAATTTTCATCGGGCGTCGTATTTTATTAGATTCGCTGACTTGCAGTTGCCAAAGTGCTTTTTACAACGGTCTCAAAATTATGCATAGCTTTGACCACCTTTCCAATAATAATGACCGCCGGGCTTGATAATTTTTTTTCATGAATGACGTCAATAATATTTTCAATCGTACCTATCCCTATTTTTTCATTAGGCAATGTACCATTCTGAATAACCGCCACCGGCAAATCTTTCTTTCCTTCCCTTTCAAATAGAGATACAATTTGATTAATTTTATTCATTCCCATTAGAATAACGACGGTTGCGGTAGATTGGGTAGCAAGGTAAACATCGTTGCTTAGCAAATGATTTTTAGTTGTTCCGGTAATTGCCCAAAAACTTTCAGCAATTCCCCTGTGGGTCAGTGGGATTTCCTGTTTCGCAGGGACAGCACTTGAGGAAGAAACTCCGGGAACTATTTCAGTTCCAATCCCAAAACGGCGGGCGTGATGAATTTCCTCCATTCCTCGCCCGAAAATAAAGGGGTCTCCTCCTTTCAGCCGCACTACGTTTCTATAAGTCATCGCATTTTCTACGATCAGTTTATTGATATCCTCCTGGTTATAACAAGGATTTTGAAAGCGTTTGCCTACAAATAATTTAATTGCCTTTGGGGCGTATATTAATATTTCTTTATTGACTAATGCATCATACAAAACAACATCGGCATCGGCTAATGCTTTTACCGCTTTGAGTGTAAGCAATTCTGGATCACCTGGACCGGCACCAACAATTGTCAACTTTGGGGTTATGTTATGAGACCTTTGCAAAAAGCACCTTAGCGATACAATGCAACGCCCGATAAAAATTAAATGCCGGAGCAACCTTTTGGGTGTGGAGGATTTAATTTTTTGAGATGATTGCTGAGCACAGCCGAAGTAAGGAAGCAGTTTGAAGCTAAATACTTTCGGTTTTATACTTTTTTGTGCATTCTGAAAAGGTCTCATTATTTTGTTTCATTTTTCGCTTATTTGTTTTGAACGATATTTATCGGCTTTTTTATAGAATGACTGAACATTTGATAAATATTTCTTTGCCAAGTTTTCCGAAGGAGGATGATCTTTGATTTGATAAACTAACGCTGCAAAAGAAGTATCTAAGCTTATTTTCTTTGTCTTAACAAAAATTTCATCAAATTGTTTGACAATCAGATTATAACGATTCGTTTTTTGATTTTCAGCGATTAACAATGCTTTTGCAATGTTGATTAGTGCGGTGTAGGAATGGTAAATACTATCTGCCCAGTTTTTGATTTCTATGTTTTCTTGGGCAAAGCCTATTTTTTCTTCGCTTTCGAATAATAAAGTGCTCACTAAATCAATAATAACTGCAGCACATTCGCCTATGCCGATCGCCTTTATATAGGCTTCTTTATGCCCCCAATCTATAAGATCCTCTTGTGTCAAGTTATCGGTTTGAGCAAGTGGTTTTAGTAAATCGAAAAAATAAATCTTTCCCTGCCGATCATAATAGCTCAGAAAATTTTCGTGCGGGGTCTTATGATTTTCATAATCATTTAGAATTTCCCGGAGTGCCTGCGGACCTCGCTTGCTTGGAATTTTAATCACTTTATCGGCAAAACGCCCTTTACCATCACCTAATTTTCCTCCTCCCAGTAAAATTTGTAACGCAGGTGCAACCCAATTCCCTGATTTAATACTCATTCCCTGAAAACCAATGCTCGCCATACTGTGTTGAGCACAAGCGTTCATACAGCCGCTTATTTTAATATCTATTTCTTTATTATATTGATAATGAGGGTATTCTTCTGTTATTACCTTTTGTAATTCTCGTGTTATTCCCGTGCTGCTTGCAATACCTAAGTTACAGGTGTCTGTTCCAGGGCAGGCGGCAATATTTACAGTGGTATTATAACCAATTTCAGCAAATCCTATATCATGCAGCGCCTGATAAACTTCAGGGATATATTCTTTTTTAATATTACGAATTAAAATATTTTGATTAATTGTAAAACGACCCTCATCGCGGCCATATTTTTCAATAATATCCGCTAACTTTCGTGCCTGGGGGGTATAAAAATCTCCGAGTACAACTTTTATGCCTATGGCAAACAGCCCTTTTTGTTTTTGAGGAATAATACTGTTTTTCTTCCAGTTTTCAAAGTGTTTTTCATCTTTTATATAAACTTCTGTTGGCTGAATTTTCGGTAAGGAAATATTTTCAAATTCCTTATAATTAATGGGATAGAACGATAGGGTAAGGCAAGAGTTTGTTTTTCAACTAAGGTCATAAATTTTTCAAGTCCTAGTTCTTTTACTAAAAACTTCATTCTTGCTTTCATCCTTTTGGCACGCTCGCCATAGTGGTCAAATACCCTTAAAACACTTTCTATAAAAGGAATGATTTTATCTTCCGGTAGAAAATCATAAGCAAGCTGTGCGTGGTGAGGCTGTGCACCTATGCCACCGCCTAACATCACTTTGAATCCTCGTTTCCCTTCTCTTTCTTTGGCTATGAAACCCAAGTCATGTACAAAACTAAGTGCACTGTCTTCTTCTGAAACAGAGAAAGCAATTTTAACTTTTCGCCCCATTTCCTGACAAATCGGGTTGCGTAAAAGGTATTTGAACACCGCATGTGCATGAGGAGATACATCAAAAGGCTCGTTAATATCAACACCGGCAGTTTCGGATGCTGTAATGTTGCGTACTACATTGCCACAGGCCTCTCTTAAAGTAATATCACTTTTTTCTAGTTCTTCCCATAATTGAGGGGTTCGGTCAATACTCACATAGTGAATCTGAATATCCTGCCGGGTGGTAATATGCAGCCTTCCCCTTGAGTACTCATCCGATACATTAGCAAGTGTTCGTAATTGTTTAGAGGAGAATTTACCGAAAGGGATTTTTATACGAATCATCTGTACACCGGGTTGCCGCTGTCCGTAGATTCCTCTCGCTAATCGAAGCGTTTTAAAACGGCTATCGTCCATTTTACCTTCTTTAAAAAGTCGTATTTTACGCTCCAGTTCGATGATTTCTTTTTCAACTACCGGATTTTCTATTTCAGATCTAAAACTTTTCATTTTTTCTATTATTTTTCCCATTTTATTTTGTTCCATACTCTTTCATGTAAAAAGTAAAGAATTATTTTTGTAAAAAATTCAAAACTGCCAATGGTTAGGGCGTATGTACCCTTACCCGTTACTATATACGAAATAGTAATAGTGTCTAATGTGCCAACAGCTCGCCATGTAAAAGATTTTATAACACTTCTGAGAGGAGATTCGGAAGTGGTATCTTGCTTAAAATTTTTTAACTTATTTTTATTTATTATTAGCTTTAACAACATTTTTAATGTAATTTTTTATAATATTATTAAATAAAATTGGAAATATATTACGCGATGAATCTTTTTATAATAAAAAAATCCGGTACTTACAATGTTAGTACCGGATGATGAAATATCAATAGGATTATTTTTTATCTCAACTATAAGTACAACATATTGTCGTTTTAAGACAACACAGACACATTGTGTTTATAGCAAAGAAGATATTCAAATTGTATTTATTTTCAGAAGTCATGCTAATGTAGAAGTTTGATTCTTGAGGACAAATGTATATATTATATTTTAAACAAAAAAATAGTATTTTTTAATAATGTTAAATCTTTGAGACTTTTATCTTTTATGACTTGTAGTTCAGTTCAGTTTCTTGAGCGTCGTATTTTTTTGCTAAAGTGCTTTTTGAAAAAATCTCTATTTATTAAAAAACACCTTAGCGACTTCAATTCAGCGTAAGGGAATAAAATGCTTTGTGCAAAGGTCTCTAGTTATCAAAATGATCTACTAAATACTCTCGATAAATGGTTAAAAGTTTGGAGCGTGATATAAATCCCACATAACGTTCATTTTCTACTACGGGTAGGTTCCAGGCTTTACTTTGTTCAAATTTGTTCATAATCTCCTCTGCCGAGTCCTCTCCTAAAAAGATCACTTCGGGTGCTTTTTGCATAAAATCACTTACTGTCATTTTATCATAAATAGACTGCTCAAACATTACCGGGCGAATATCATCTAGTAAAACAATCCCTAAAAACTGATTATTATGATCGATTACAGGAAATATATTTCGACAAGAATGAATCACCGCTTTTTTCAGCATATTGCCCAATGACATTTCAGGTAAAACAGGAATAAAATTATTTTCAATAGTACGTTTTACTTCCAGAGCGGAAAGAATAGCCTTGTTTTTATTATGTGTTATTAAATCACCTTTTGCTGCTAGTTCTTTTGTATAAATAGAATAGGAATTAAAATAACGATTTATTCCAAAGGATATAGCAGAAATAATCATCAGCGGAATAAATAAATTATATCCACCTGTAATCTCGGCAATCAGAAATATGGCAGTTAAAGGCGCGTGTAAAACGCCTGCCATAAGACCACATGCCCCTAGTAAAGTAAAGTTGCTAACCGGTACATCAATTCCTATTTTGTTTAATAAATGCCCAAAAAAATTACCGGTAAAAGTCCCTATAAAAATAGTTGGTCCAAAAATTCCGCCAATTCCTCCCGAATGTAGTGTAATTGAAGTAGCTATAGGCTTTATTAAAACCACTAAAAATAACAGCCCTATAAATTTCCATTGATCTAAATGGACTATTTCCTGCAAAGAGCTAATACCTATTAATTCAGGCTTTTGATTGCTAATTAACGTATTTATCGTTTCAAAACCTTCGCCATACAATGAAGGAATGAAGTAGATAATTAAGCCAAGTGCAGCTCCCCCGATGAGGGTATGTAAAATAGGGGATTTAATTTTTCTCGCCAAGTCTTTAGTGCAATAAAATGCCCTTACAAAATAAACAGAAACAAAGGCGGTAGTAAGCGCGAGTAGTAGATAATAAGGCAGTGCATTAAGCTGGAAAGCTCTTTCGGTAAGATGAAAGTTTATGAGGTAAGATTTTTCATCACTAAAGAACAGACGGGTAATAATAGCCGAGATAGATGAGGTTAGTAAAGGCAATAAGGAAGATAATGTTAAATTTAAACTAAAAACTTCTGTTGCAAAAACAATCGCGGCTAACGGTGCTTTAAAGATGGCAGATAAAGAAGCCGCCGCGCCACAAACCAACAGTAATTTTCGGGTTTTTTCATCCATCCTAAACCATTGGGCAACGTTTGAGCTAATAGCAGATGAGGTAACTACCGCTGGTGCTTCTAAACCAGTTGAACCACCAAAGCCAACGGTAATAGGGGCTAAAATAAAAGAAGCAAAAGTGTGGAATTTTTCAACGATCCCTTTTCGCCGTCCCAGTGCGTAGAGAGCAACAGGTACGCCGTCTTCGATGTTTTTTTTAATAAAATGATGCTTTATAAGATAAACGATAAGCAATCCGATAATAGGAAACAGAAAAAAATAATCGTGATGATAAAAGCTAATCAAATCATTATCTAACAACTTGGTAATAACATGCACAAACCATTTTAATCCGACAGAAACCATCCCGGAGATAAGCCCAATAATAATGGATAGAAGATATAAAAATTGTTTTCCGGAAATATTTTTATAACGCCAAATAATAAAACGCCGCCAAAGGGATACCTTTTTTGAAAACCGCATCAAAATAAGAATTTTTGACGCTAAATTAATAATAAACCTTTTAATAAAGGAGGAATTTATTTTTTTGTTATATATTTAGAACTTTGCAAAAAGCAATTTAACAACTGCAAGTCAGCGAAGCTAAAAATTAAATACCCGCGCAACCTAATGGTTGTGATGATTTTAATTCACGGTAGTTCATACTTTGACAGGTGGTTGCTGAGCGTAGCCGAAGTAAGAAAGCAGTTTGAAGTTAAATGCTTTCTTTTTCATATTTTTTTGATTTATTCTTCAACGATATCAATAAAATGCTTAACTTAGCCTTTTAAAATCACTTTATTTATGATTAGCAGAAAAGCAAATAACGTTCAGGAAGCACTTGAAGGAGTAAGCGATGGCATGACTTTTATGCTTGGGGGGTTTGGTCTTTGTGGGATTCCGGAAAACAGCATTGCTGAGCTTGTCCGTCTAAGCGTAAGAAACATAACGTGTATCTCAAATAATGCCGGGGTGGACAATTTTGGATTGGGGCTTTTGCTTCAAAAACATCAAATAAAGAAAATGATTTCTTCTTATGTAGGAGAAAATGATGAATTTGAGCGCCAAATGCTCTCCGGAGAATTAGAGGTTCTATTGCTTCCGCAGGGGTCTTTAGCTGAAAAATGCAGAGCAGCCCGGGCTGGAATTCCTGCTTTTTATACACCGGCCGGCTATGGTACGGAAATAGCTGAAGGAAAAGAAATTCGTGAGTTTAACGGAAAAATGTATATAATGGAAAAAGCATTTGAAGCGGATTTTAGCTTTGTGAAAGCGTGGAAAGGAGATGCGGCTGGAAATTTAATTTTTAAAGGGACTGCCAGAAATTTTAATACGGTAATGTGTGGCGCTGCTACGGTAACCGTTGCCGAAGTGGAGGAGTTATTACCCGCCGGAGCGCTCGATCCTAATCAAATCCATATCCCGGGAATTTTCGTTCAGCGGATTTTTCAAGGAGAAAAATTTGAAAAAAGAATCGAAAAAAGAACTGTGCGACAACGTGTTTGAAGTAATATGATTCATTTCGTTTAATTAATGAGACCGTTGCAGAATAAATCAAAAAAATATGAAAAAGAAAGCATCTAACTTCAAACTGCTTCTTTCTCAAAAAATTAAAATATTCACAACCATTAGGTTGTTCTGGTATTTAATTTTTAGCTTCGCTGACTTGCAGTTCGCGGGCGTTGCATTTTTTTGTTAGCGTGCTTTTTGCAACGGTCTCTTAACATAAAAAATATACCCATACGATGTTAAATAAAAATCAAATTGCACAACGTATTGCTCAAGAGTTAGAAGACGGTTTCTTCGTTAACCTTGGCATAGGCATCCCTACATTGGTTGCCAATCATATCCCTAAGGGAATGAACATAGAGTTCCAAAGTGAAAACGGCGTGCTGGGAATGGGCCCTTTCCCTTTAGACGGAGAAGAAGATGCAGACCTTATTAATGCAGGGAAACAAACGATTACGACTTTGAAGGGGGCCTCTTTTTTTGACTCGGAAATGAGTTTTGCGATGATTCGCGGTCAGCATGTAGATTTAACCATCCTCGGCGCTATGGAAGTAGCCGAAAACGGAGATATTGCCAACTGGAAAATTCCCGGAAAAATGGTAAAAGGCATGGGGGGAGCTATGGACTTAGTAGCCTCTGCTGAAAACATTATCGTTGCTATGATGCATACGAATAAAAAAGGAGAATCTAAATTATTGAAACGTTGTACATTGCCTTTAACAGGGGTGAACTCTGTAAAAAAAATTGTAACCAACCTTGCCGTAATCGAAATTACTGCACCGGGCTTCAGGCTATTAGAAAGAGCACCGGGCATATCTGTTGAGGATATTTTGCAGGCAACCGAAGGGAAACTCATTGTAGAAGGTGAAATCCCTGAAATGAACGTATAAAAATTGAGACCGTTGCAGAATACATAAAAAAATATGAACCCAGAAGAATTTAACTTCAAACTGCTTCCTTACTTCGGCTGTGCTCAGCAACCATCTCAAAGCCTCGACAAGCTCAGCACCGAGAGTTAAATCCTCACAACCCAAAGGTTGCTCAGGTGTTTAATTTTTATCGGGCGTTGCATTTCGGCAAACTCAATACAAGCATTTTTTTGCAAAAGTGATTTTTGCAACGGTCTCAAATTATAAGAAATAGAACGCGATTTGAAAGAAAAAATATTTAATTTAAGAACTCAGGCGGAATTTAAGCAGTTGGCGCTTGATATTTTTCGCCATCAAGCCGGGAAAAATCCGGTGTATAAACGTTATATTAAATTGCTCTCTATTAATATCCACACAATTAACGCCTTAGAAAAAATTCCCTTTCTCCCCATACAATTTTTTAAAACCGAGAGAATCATCAGCGATAATCAAAAGCCGGAAATTATTTTTACGAGCACCGGCACCACAGGAAATATGCAAAGTAAGCATTACGTTGCTGACCTGTCTTTCTATAAGGAAAGTTACGCTAAAACTTTTAAGCAGTTTTACAACAAAACAGAGGAATACGTTATTTTGGCTTTGCTGCCCTCTTACTTAGAACGAAAAGGGTCTTCTCTAATTTTTATGGTAGAAAACTGGATTCATCGCTCTAAACATGAGGAAAGTAATTTCTATTTGAATAATTTAGAAGACCTCTATAACGTTCTCCATCGGTTAAAGATCCAGAATAAAAAGGTGCTGCTCATCGGGGTCAGTTTTGCATTATTAGCTTTTGTCGAGCGCTTTTCCATTGACTTTCCCTCCTTAATCGTCATGGAAACGGGTGGGATGAAAGGGCGGCGCAATGAAATGGTTCGCGCAGAACTTCACCAGCGATTAAAAAAAGGATTTGGTGTAAAAATGATTCACTCCGAGTATGGCATGACTGAACTCTTAACGCAAGCCTACTCCCAAGGAAACGGCATTTTTCAGTGCCCCCCATGGATGAAAATACTTATCCGAAACACAGAAGACCCTTTTTCCTATATGAAAGAAAATAAAACCGGAGGAATAAACATTATTGACCTTGCTAATTATCATTCCATATCCTTTATTGCTACGGATGATTTAGGAAGAAAACAAGCCGAAAATCAATATGAAATTCTTGGGCGGTTTGACTATTCTGATATTAGAGGGTGCAATTTATTAGCTTCTCTGACTTGCAGTTGATTTAGCGCTTTTTACTATTTATTTCTTGGGCGTTCCCGCCTTTTGTCGGTCGGGCTATCCGCTTTATCTTTTTCTTTGGGGCGAGAAGAGCTGACCCAAAGAAAAAGGATACCGTTTCTATCCCTAACGTTCACCCCGCAAACCCATAATTAGAGACCGTTGCAAAATATATAAAAAAGTATGAAAAAGAAAGCATCTAACTTCAAACTGCTTCCTTCTCAAAAAATTAAAATCCTCACAACCAAAAGGTTGCTCCGGTATTTAATTTTCCTCGGGCGTTGCATTTTTTTGTTAGCGTGCTTTTTGCAACGGTCTATATAAGAATAGCTTACTGACTTTTGTTTAATAATGAATCAACGATAAAATATCAGAAGTGTACTTTTCAATTTTCTCACGTCCTTTTAAAAAATCGAGTGTAGCGAGAAAACTAAATTGTGCTGGAATAGCGCCTATTTTTTTAACCAGTAGAGCAGAGGCTTCTGCCGTTCCGCCGGTGGCGAGAACATCATCATGAATTAACACCCGTTGATTTTTTTTTATATAGTGTTTGTTCATCTCTATTTCTGCCGTGTTGTACTCGAGTAAGTATTTTTGAGAAATCGTTTCACCCGGCAGTTTACCTGTTTTTCGGATAAGAATAAAAGGAACTCCCAATTTGTTGGCAATACTCATACCAAATAAAAACCCCCGGCTTTCTATCCCACAGACCAAGTCAATTTTTCCCATGGCGCCCCTAACAAACGCATCGACAATATCCCGGCAAAGAATAGCATCTAAAAATATAGGGGTAATATCTTTAAAAATAACTCCTTTTTTAGGGAAATTAGGAACATCAACGATAACTTGTTTAATCCTATTTTCAAGCATAACTTATTCAGTTTGTATTTAACAATCTACCAAATATATAAAAATTATATAGATACTTACAAAATGAGACCGTTGCAGAACATATAAAAAAGTATGAAAAAGAAAGCATCTAACTTCAAACTGCTTCCTTCTCAAAAAATTAAAATCCTCACAACCAAAAGGTTGCTCCGGTGTTTAATTTTTATCGGACGTTGCATTTTTTTGTTAGCGTGCTTTTTGCAACGGTCTCAAAATGATACTTTTAGTACGCTGAAGGGCTATTAGCATAAAATGCTAAGCAGCATTTTTTCTTAAAACTACTTTTTACCACTCCATTAAACTCTTTTTATATTCTATAAAAACAAGTATTACGATCTATACAGGCATTCCTATACTCTATACTCGAAGGCTCGTTAGTTAATCTAAGAAAATAATTTTTTTTAAAAAGGTTATGAGATTTACAGAGTTTTTGTAGATTTGAAGAAAGTTTAAAATAATTAACTTTTAAACACAAATAAAAAAATAAATAGTATTAAAAATGGCAGGGGAAAAAAAATTTATTGAGAAAAAGTATGTTGGACGTTGTGTAGAAATAGGAACTTCAAAAAAACGTTATGAGGGTTTTTTAATGAATAATGAAAAAGTGTTAATGGAGTATAAGGGCATTCGTGATGCAGCACTTTTTACAGATAAAAGATTAATAATCATTGATCCGCAAGGACTGCGCGGAAAAAAAGTTTGTATTACCTCTATTCCGTGGCGATCTATAAATGCTTTTTCTGTTGAAAATTCAGGAACTTTTGACCTTGACGCTGAATTAAAAGTGTGCGGATCAGGATTTGGAGTTTGTGAACTTGAGTTTATGAAGGGTACCGATATCAAGAAAATAAATGAATTTTTAAATGATAAAATATTTAATTAGCATTTAAATTTCTTCTTTTAAGCAACAAGAAGCCGGCTTTTACCTTTTCTAAGAACATTTATTGAGGACTTTGTTAAAGTAACCCTTACAAAGGTTTCTAATATTGTTATAAATAGTTTATAGGTAATAATCTTATGAATACTGCTGCAGGAAATAAACTAAAAAAGTAAAACAAATTTAGAAGACATCAAACATCTCATAGAGAAAAAAAGAAACAAGTAATCCCTATTCATTACTTGCTATTAAAATGAAAAATATAATATATCCGACTATTGAGCAATATATTGAGAAGTTATGTGATATAGAACCTCTGGCAATCAAAGCGTTAAATGATTATACACAAGAGAATATTCATGGTTCACATATTATTTCAGGGCATTATCAAGGCCGATTTCTGAGTTTATTTTCAAAAATGATAGCCCCTAAATTTATTCTGGAAATAGGAACTTATACCGGATATTCTGCGCTATGCCTGTCTGAAGGACTAAAAAAGGGCGGGCAGCTAACTTCTTTGGAACGCGATAAAAAACTAGCTTACTTGCATGAAAAGTTCTTAAAACAACATCCCCAAATTAAAATAATCTATGGTGATGCTTTAGACATTATACCTACTCTTTCTCAAACTTTTGATTTAGTATTTATTGACGCCGATAAGGTAAATTATAGTAGTTATTTCGACTTAATAATTGATAAAATAAGACCAGGAGGAATAATTATTTCTGATAATATATTGTGGAGGGGGCGCATAACAGAAAAAATAAAAGCGGAAGATAGACATGCCAAAATTATTCAGGCGGTAGATAATTTTAACGAGAAATTACATCAGGACCCTCGTGTAGAACATATTATATTACCTATTAGGGATGGAATTTCAATCGCTCGAAAAATCACCCTTCCTTTATAATTCGGGTTTTAATTATGAATATCATCACTCTCGTTTAACAGGCTTTCTTGTAACCTCTTCAATTTCTTCTCGTGCTTCTGCTATTTCTTTTTTTACCTCTTCAAAATGCGAAATTGCTTTAGTCTGATCCTTCACCTCTTTTTTTATATCTTCTATAGGATTCATGATTTCTCTTTTTATACCATCTGATGCATCTTTTATCTGGCGGATGGTTTTGCTAAATGTTCTTGCAAATTCCGGCAATTTATCTGCTCCAAATATCATCACAGCAAGGATAAGAATAACAACTGTTTCGGAAAACCCTATAAATAAAATTATATTCATCATGGAGCAAAGTTATAAAAATATAAGGTAGCAAATCAAAAGAGCTAAAACTTAAAGATATAAACATTTAAAAATCTAAATGTTAAATGCAATTATTTTAAACCTTTACGCTTTCTTAACCAGACTTCTTTCCCCTGACTCCTCAATAATCGCAACACTTTTAACGCTTTTTTTCTGTGCTCAAAGGTATAATAAGCTACCATATTCATTCCGTTAAAAATGCCCAATATTTTAGATTTGTCAAAGCCTTGCTCTCTAAGCTGTTTTAACTTTTTTTGGGCATTAGTTTCATATTTAAATGCTCCCGCTATTAATTGATATTGTAGTGATTTTTTAGTAACTCCTGCCTGCTTTTTTTCAAACTGACTGTTCACCTGTTTTTTCACTGTTGCATGAACTAACGACTTTTGAAAAATAGTATCCTTCTCATATGATTGTGGATAAATTGCGGGGTAGTTTGAAGAAAAATGAGGTAAATCTATTACCGTTCGAGTAGTTGAGCCTAACATATCAGCTAATTGGTACTTCATTTGCTCTTTATTCACATATCCTATAATTCCTGCAAAAACCAAAAATGACGCGCTAATAATTGATGCTTTTTTCCATGAAAAGGCAGTTGTTTTCATATCAAATGCACGTTCTTCACGCATAATATAACGGGCTTTTACAGGAGCTAATCCAAAGGAAGATTTTGCGTAATTAACTTTTTCAAAAGGCGTAAAAACAATACTTCCTTCGTTATTTAAACAAAACAGCCCGATATTTTCAAGTATAACCGTTCTTCCTTTTTTTAATTTATTTTTCCAAGAGGATACCATGTGTTGTATTAAAACTCCAGACGCTTCAAAAGAAATACCTTCTGCCCGCATTACATAATGAATCAACAACCCGTCATCACTCTTTAACTGAGCATTAAACTTCAATTTTTTAGCCGGGGGGATAAACTCATAAGACACGGGATTAAATTGAGCAGATATCGGCTGCATTAAAAATCCGCCAAAATCAGGGATAATTAAACAGTTGTACCTATACAATAGACTCTCAATATACTTTTCAATATTCATTATACAAAAATATTACACTAAGACCGTTGCAAGGTAATGAAAGATTAGATATAAAAAAAAAGGTGATACTAAGTAGCTATTTTATCTAAAAAGATAGTCTATTTATGTCATGAAAATATATCATCATCCTACTTTAGCCGATAGTATTTGTGATTTACGCACAAGAAAGATAAAAAAGACTTTTTTCACGCAGTTAAGCCGTTTGTTAGACTGGGAAAAAATAAGTAAAATAATAGACGACCCTTATAATAAGGGTAAAAGTGCGACGGGCAGTCCGAGTGATGATGGTTTATTATTATTTAAGATGTGTTTATTACAAACTTGGTATGGCTTAAGCGATTACGAAGTGGAAGATAGGATAAATGACAGTCTTTCCTTCAGTTATTTTTGTGGGTTACACATAGAACAATCCTCGCCTGATCATAGTACTTTGAGTAGATTTAGAACAGCGATGACACAGGCGAATGCCTACGAGCGTCTATTTAAGGAGATCCACGGTCAATTAGAACGCCATCCAATCATCATCAAAAAAGGAGCGATAGTAGACGCGAGTGTAGTAGAGACTTCATTAAAACCGAAAGGCAAGGTTAGTTATAAGATTACCGGGGATAGCGGAGAGCAAAAAGAGGCGAGGGTAAAAAAAGATAATAAGGCAAGTGTAGATAAACAAGGGGCTTGGTTAAAAAAGCGAGGCAAGTATTATTATGGGTATAAAAAGCATTATGTTACCGATGAAGAAGGTCTGGTACTTGGAGTAGTAAGCACGAAAGCAAGTGTAAATGAGGGGAGTAATCTACAGGAGGTTTTAGCGTCTGCAGACCTGCCAGTGGGTATCCCCTTAAAAGGGGATAAGGGCTATGAATCAGAGAGAAATAGGAGTTTGTTAAAGAGGAAAAAGTTGAAGAATCATCTACTGAAGAAAGCGAAAAGGGGAAAGCCATTAACAGATTTTGAGAAGAGGTTCAATAAACGAGTAGGGGAAACAAGATTTAAAATAGAACGGACATTCGGAAGCATAAAGCGATGGTTTTCAGGCGGGGTGGCAAGATATAGCGGGATAGCGAAGATGCATACGCAAAACCTGATGGAGGCGATCGGGTATAATTTATATCGAAGTCCGGGGCTACTTGCGTCTAATCGTTAAAAATAGAGGAAAACAAGAGGATAAAGGAGTATTGATAGTGAATAAATTCATGAAAAAACAGTGAAAAACCTATCAATAAGTGAGTAGGTAAAATAAAAAAACTAAAACCCAAAAATTATAGACCCATTCAAACTTTTTGCAACGGTCTTTACACTGCAAGATAGTTTGTTTTTTCTTTTTAACCAAAACAAAATTTGAGACCGTTACAAAAAGCACGCTAACAAAAAATGCTTGTATTGAGTTTGCCGAAATGCAACGCTCGATAAAAATTAAGCACCGGAGCAACCTTTGGGTTGTGAGGATTTTAATTTTCGGTAGCTGAGCCTGTCGAAGCTTTGAGATGGTTACTGAGCACAGCCGAAGTAAGGAAGCAGTTTGACGTTAGATGCTTTCTTTTTCATACTTTTTTATGTGTTCTGCAACGGTCTCAATTTATTTTTCTAGATTAAATTTACAGCTATATCTCCGAACCCTATAGTGCGCTTTTTAAAATAAAAATGACCTTAAGTTTGCCTTATTTTTTTAGCTTTGCGGACTTTAAGTGCAAAAACTATGAACGAATTATCAGGAATAAAATATTTAGAAAGGCGACCTCTGATCGATTCAATTGATCCCTTGCTGATGCTATTGATTCACGGATATGGAAGCAATGAAAACGACCTTTTTTCTTTTGCAGACCAGTTGCCCTCAAAGTATCATATAGCCAGTTTACGGGGGATTAGAAAAGCACCTTTCCAGGGATTTAGTTGGTATGATATTCATCATTTGACGCCAACAGAGAAACATTCTAATTTTAAACAAGCTATTCATGCTCGGGACAGCATCAAAAATTTCATTACCGCCTTTATTGAAAAAGAAAAGTTTACAGAAAAAAAAATAACACTTTGCGGGTTTAGCCAGGGGTGTGTGTTGAGTTATTCATTGGCATTGCAATATCCGCGATTAATAAAAAATGTAATAGCGTTAAGTGGTTATCCTGCCTTTGAGATTTTACCTCACACCTTCGTAAAAGAAGTTTCTAGTATAAATTTTTTCATTTCTCACGGAATGCAGGATTCGGTTATTCCGATAGAACATGCAAGGAAAATAAAGCCCTTAATGGAGAAATGGAATATCTCTTATACGTATAAAGAATACCCCGCCGGGCATGGAATGAACACAAATAATTTCCAGGATATGATAGAATGGATAGAAAATCATTCATAGAGTTTAAGGATTTTTTTAAAGATTTTGATTTAAAGATTAGTAAAATGGAGTTTTTATAAAAACCTTAATTTCATTAAATTAATCTTTTAAATTTTTCTTTACCTAGTCCCATTTATTTTACAAGATTTACGTATTAAACCCAATTAAAAAACATGGAGTTTGATCTAAAGCAAAAAAATGCAACGCTTGATAAAAATTAAACGCCGGAGCAACCTTTTGGTTGTGAGAATTTAACTCTCGGTAGCTGAGTTTGTCGAAGCTTTGAGATGGTTACTGAGCACAGCCGAAGTAAGGAAGCAGTTTGAAGCTAAATACTTTCTTTTTCATACTTTTTTATATATTCTGCAACGTTCTCCAACCTTAGAAGTAATAAGCAAATTATTATATTTGGGGCTTGCTTGATAGTAAAATGACAGGAAAAGAAAACGAGAATAGGATACGCGAAAAATTTAGACCCAAAGGCTGGAATGAAATAAAAACCAATGATTCTTGGGCACTATTTAAAATTATGGGTGAGTTTGTAAATGGCTTTGAAAATATGGCAAGGATTGGTCCTTGTGTTTCCATTTTTGGCTCAGCTCGTGTAAATCATGAAAACGCTTATTATAAGGCAGCGGAAAAGATTGGTTACCTTTTAACACAAAAAGGGTTTGGAATTCTTACAGGCGGCGGTTATGGCATTATGGAAGCTGCCAATAAAGGGGCTAAAGAAGGAATAGGAAAATCGGTCGGACTTGGAATTGAATTGCCATTTGAAGATAATTTAAATGCTTATATTGATTCTGATAAAAGATTGCAGTTTGATTATTTCTTTGTCAGAAAAGTAATGTTCGTTAAATATTCTCAGGGATTTGTCGTAATGCCCGGCGGTTTGGGCACTATGGATGAACTTTTCGAAGCCTTGACACTTATACAAACCCAAAAAATAGTTCGATTCCCGATTGTACTTTTCGGCTCAACTTTTTGGGAGGGAATGATGAATTGGATGAAGAATACATTACTTAAAGAAGGAAATATTTCTGAAGACGATTTTAACCTTTTCAGAATAGTAGATTCTCCTGAGGAAGTAGTAATGCATATTGATCGTTTTTACAAAAAGTATGCGCTTAAACAGAATTTTTAGTTATTTCAAGACCGTTGCAAAAAGTACTTTAGCAAAAAAATGCTTGTATTGAGTTTGCCGAAATGCAATGCCCGATAAAAATTAAAGACCGGAGCAACCTTTTGATTGTGAGGATTTAACTCTCGGTAGCTGAGCTTGTCGAAGCTTTGAGATGGTTACTGAGCCTGTCGAAGTAAGGAAACAGTTTGAAGCTAAATGCTTTCTTTTTCATGCTTTTTTATGTGTTCTGCAACGGTCTCAAAGTGCTCCTACTGTCATTTTGTCTCAAAAAACAATTGGCATATCCTTTGCCAATTTTCTTCAAGCGATTTTTTTATTATCGTAATTCATAAATTATAATATATTTAAAAAATATAAAAAATGTCAAAAGGAAAAATTAAAGTACAAGCGGATAATATCTTTCCGATTATCAAAAAATTTTTATACTCCGATCATGAAATATTCCTGCGAGAGTTAATCTCAAATGCAACCGATGCAACCTCTAAGATAAAAGCCATGGGATCGGTTGGAGAACTCAAAGGCGAAGTAGGAGACCCAAAAATTGAAGTAAAAATCAATAAAGAGCGTAAAACGCTTCATGTAATTGACCAGGGTATTGGAATGACCGCTGAAGAGGTAGAAAAATATATCAATCAGGTGGCTTTTTCTGGGGCAGAAGAATTTGTCCATCAATATAAAGAAAAAACCGACCATGCCCAGGCAATTATCGGTCATTTCGGTTTAGGATTTTACTCCGCTTTTATGGTAGCAGACGAGGTTGAAATTATTACCAAATCGTATAAAGACGAGCCTGCTGCACACTGGGCATGTAAAGGAGAAACAGAATTTACCCTGAAACCCCACGACAAAAAAGAACGCGGTACAGAAATCATTCTTCATATTAATGAAGAAAATAAAGAATTTTTAGAAGAAAGCCGCATTCGTGAATTACTAAATAAATATTGTAAATTCATTCCCGTACCTATCAAGATGGGAACGAAAGAAGAAACCAAGGGTACCGGGAAATTTGAAGGAGAAGGGAAGGATAAAAAAGAAATTACGGAAAAAATCACAGTAGATAACATTGTAAACAATCCAAATCCGGCATGGGTCAAAAAACCAGCAGACCTAAAAGAGGAAGATTATTTAAACTTTTATCGGGAATTGTATCCTATGCAGTTTGACGAACCGTTGTTTAATATTCATCTAAATGTAGATTATCCATTCAACTTAACGGGGATTTTATATTTCCCTAAGTTGAAGACTAACATGCAAATAGAAAAAGATAAAATACAACTATACCAAAATCAGGTTTTTGTAACCGATAATGTGGAAGGGATTGTACCTGATTTTTTAACCTTATTACGAGGCGTTATTGATTCTCCTGACATTCCGCTAAACGTTTCCCGTTCATATTTGCAGGCAGATGGTGCGGTTAAAAAGATTTCAGGATATATTACCCGAAAAGTAGCAGATAAGTTTAACTCGCTATTTAAAAACGACCGAGAAGATTTTCAGAAAAAATGGGATGATATTAAGCTCATCGTAGAATATGGAATGCTAAGCGAGGATAAGTTTTTAGATAAAGCAGATAAATTTGCACTATATAAAACCGTAGACGATCACTTCTTCACCCTCGAAGAATTGAAGCAAAAAATAGCAGAGAGTCAAAAGAATAAAGAGAATAAAATAGTAGTTTTATACTCAGCAGACAAAGTAGCGCAGCACGGCTATATCGAAGCCGCAAAGGCAAAGGGATATGAAGTGATCATTTTTGATACACCTTTGTCTTCGCACTTACTTCAAAAATTAGAGCAAAAGAATAGTGATTTAACGTTCGTTCGTGTTGATGCCGATCATATAGATAAACTTATAGAGAAAGAAGAAAACACGACCTCAAAATTATCTGAAGAAGAACAAAAAACATTAAAAGAAAAAATTGAGGCTCATGTAGAAAGCCCTAAGTTTACCGTTCAGGTAGAAAATTTAGACTCGAGTGCACAGCCGTTTATCGTTACAATACCTGAGTTTATGAGAAGAATGAAAGAAATGAGTCAAACCGGAGGCGGCATGATGAGCATGGGAGATTTGCCCGAATCTTACAACTTAGTAGTAAATAGTAACCATGAGTTGGCGGGGAAGATTTTATCTGCTGAAGAATCGCAGAGCAAAGAATTAATTAAAAACGCCATGAATTTGGCTTTGCTTAACCAGCAGTTATTAAAAGGAGAAGCACTTACCCATTTTGTAAAACAGGAATTTTCTAAATTGTAAGCCCCTTTATTTTTTGCTTAGACTTTTTATGAACCGTTCTTATTTTTTGGGCGTTCCCGCCTTACGGCGGTCGGGCTATCCGCTAAATCTTTTTCTTGGGGCGAAAAGCTGCCCCAAGAAAAAGGATACCGCTTCTATCCCTAACGCGATGCCTGCAAAGTCCGTAATCAACACAAGAGACCTTTAGCTTCGCTGACTTTTAGTTCAGTTCAGTTAAAACTTCAAACTGCTTTCTTACTTCGACAAGTTCAGTAACCACCTGTTGAAGTATGGTTGCTAGTTATTAGAAAATATTATATTTGCAATCGCTTAATAAACGGGCGAGGTAGCTCAGATGGTTAGAGCGTCGGATTCATAACCCGGAGGTCACGGGTTCAATTCCCGTTCTCGCTACAACAAGTAAAATAAACATTGATAATCGCGGTTTTACAAATCGTGATTTTTTCTATTGCCAAAAAAAAGAGACTCATTGCCAAATTGGATTAGTGATGCCAAATTCCAACAGGGAAAAATAACTAATAAAAATCGCTAAATTATTTTATAATAAAATAGCGATTTAATTTTGTGCGGGTGAAGGGACTCGAACCCCCACGCCGTGAAGCACTAGATCCTAAGTCTAGCGTGTCTACCAATTCCACCACACCCGCTTTTAGGCAGGCAAATGTAATCAACAATTTTTATTTTTAAAATAAATTTTTCAATTTTTTATTTGTAGATTTGTATTTATATATTAAACACAATAAAAAATGGATGTAACTGGAAGAGTAAAAAAAGTATTTGACACACAAACTTTTGATAGTGGATTTAGAAAAAGAGAACTGATTGTAACTACTGAAGAGCAGTACCCACAGCCTATTAAAATAGAGTTCTTACAGGATAATATAGAACTTTTAAATAATTTAAAAGAAGAAGATTTTGTTAAGGTTTCTATTAATTTAAGAGGACGTGAATGGACGAATAAGGAAGGGATTACCGGTTATTTTAATTCCATTGTCGGATGGCGTCTTGAAAAAATGGTCGCTCAAGACAAGGGAGCAACAACGTCTGAGTTACCTCCAAAAACCCCGAGTGATATGGGAAATGATAATACCGTAGACGAAGAAATGGACGACTTACCCTTTTAATATAGAGATTACTTATATATATTTATAAATCGTGACTATTACTAAAGTGCTGTTTGCAAGAATCTCAAAATAAAAATATCTTTAGCAAATATAATTTTATATTTGCTAAAGATATTTTATAGTATATAAAAATTATGAATAAAAAAGTAATTCTCGCTATTTGTTTAATTATGATTGGTTTATCCTGCCATAAAGAGAAATCATCACCTACAGATCAAAATAAAGATCAAGGATTAGCAGAAGTGAAAAACTTAAATACTATCCCTTTGAACTATCCTGATTCTAAGAAAGATACCACCGTTTACGATAGTTACTTAAATGGTAAAGTGAAAGTAAGTGACCCTTATCAATGGTTAGAGGATGATCGAAGTGTAGAAACCGCTACTTGGGTAGATCAACAAAATGCTTTAATTGAAAAATATTTTGATCAAATACCTTATTTACCGTATTTTAAAAAACGGTTAAAATATTTATTAAAATATGAGCGCTTGGGCTTGCCCTTCAAGGAAGGAAGTTATTATTTTATTACCAAAAATAATGGGCTACAAAATCAACCGATTACGTATTACAAAAAAGGAGGAAAAGGAAAAGAGAAGGTTTTTTTAGATCCTAATACTTTATCAAAAGAAGGGACAGTTTCAGCAAGGGTAGAAACTTTTTCAAAAGATAAAAGGCAGGTGTCTATCGGCATAAACAAAGCAGGAAGCGACTGGAAATCAATTAAAATAAAAAAAGTTGCCGAAAACCAATATACAGATGATGTTATTGATTACGTGAAGTCTTCAGTTGCAGCATGGTACAAAAAAGGGTTTTTCTATTCTCGTTTTCCTGCAGCCAAAGGCTCAGAATTATCCTCAAAGAACGTATATCATTCTGTTTATTATCATACCTTGGGAACGACGCAAGATCAAGATATTTTAGTATATAAAGATAATGAGCCTGAAAGCTATAATAATATTTCGGTGAGTGAAGATGAGGAATATTTTATTCTTTCTACTTCCAAAGGTACGGGGGGAAATAGCATTCGTATTGCTCACGCGACGGATAAATTAGGAAAAATCAGTTGGAAAAAGGTGATAGGAGATTTTAAAAATGAAAACACTTTTGTTGGGGAAAAACAAGGAAAGTTTTACCTTTTGACTGATTATAAAGCACCTAATAAGCGATTGGTATCTTTTGATTTTAATCATTATACAGAAAGTGGTTGGAAAGAAGTTATCCCGGAAGAAAAATCATTGTTACAGGAGGTGAGCCTTGCAGGAGGAAAAATATTTGCCAATTATTTAGAAAATGCAGCCACAAAAATTTACTGTTTTAATAAAAAAGGTAAAGAAAAAAAACAGATATCATTACCTGCAATTGGTACTGCAAGAGGGTTCTATGGAAAAGATGAAGATAAAAGTTTGTTTTATTCTTTTTCCTCATTTACTTATCCAACAACTATTTATGAGTATAATATAGCCAGTAATAAAACTAAAGTTTATTTTCAACCGCAATTGAAATTTAATCCGGATGATTATCAAACGCGTCAAGTATGGTATAAAAGCAAAGATGGGACTCCTATCCCGATGTTTATTACCTATAAAAAAGGAATAGAGCTAAATGGAGATTGTCCAACTTATCTCTATGCTTACGGTGGGTTTAATATTAATATTGTTCCTTCTTTTAGAATAAGCCTGATTCCTTTCTTAGAACAAGGAGGTATTTATGCCTCGGCCAATCTGCGCGGAGGAGGCGAATATGGTGCAAAATGGCATGAAGCCGGAATGCTTATGAAAAAACAAAACGTTTTTGATGATTTTATTGCTGCTGCTGAGTATTTGATCAAGGAAAAATATACCAGAAAAGAAAAATTAGCGATTGCAGGAGGGTCAAACGGAGGGCTTTTGGTAGGGTCATGTATGGTACAGCGCCCAGATTTATACCAAGTGGCATTTCCTGCCGTAGGCGTAATGGATATGTTAAAATATCACACTTTCACTATCGGATGGGGATGGGCAGATGAGTACGGACGATCGGATGACAGCCCTGAAATGTTTCATTATTTGAAAAATTATTCCCCTCTTCATAATATTAAGAACGGTATACACTATCCAGCTACGCTTGTTTCTACTGCCGATCATGATGACCGGGTAGTACCGGCTCATTCGTTTAAATTTATTGCTACGCTCCAGGAAAAGAATAATGGGAATGATCCTGAACTGATCCGCATTGAAAAAAATGCCGGGCACGGTGCAGGAAAGCCTATAACAAAATGGATAGATGAAACGGCGGATAAGTGGTCTTTCTTATTTTTTAATATGGGATACACGAAATTACCGTATGAACCTAAGTATTAAATATAGCATTTTTCTGTAGGCTTTCTTTATAATGCCAAGGAACAAAAATTTTACTTTTATAATGACTTCTTTTAAGCAGCTTTTTTTGCTTATTCTTCCTTTTATTTTTTTATCCAGACATTCATTCAGTAGTTTAAGAAGTTCAATTGATAAATTTCTGTAAGATTTTCGATTGTAGTGCCTAAGGTTATTTGTTAGCTGATTTTCATTCGTTATAAACTTCCTAATATCTAATAAATACGTATTTTCAGATTTATTAATAAAATCATCTAATGCTTTATTCATTAAAATATGTCTTTCTTTTGACTTAACCTCATTTGCACTGGGAGATTCTAACTCTGCGCCATTTAAAAAAATAATTAAAATTTCCTTAGGAATGAGTGCGCGTAATGCTCGCAAATTGTTAGTAAATTTTTCTGGAGTAATTTGACCTATATGCGTGAACTCTTGGCTAAAATTACTAAATATTTCTTTTTTGATTTTAATGTTGCTCTTTAGATAAATATCTAATAATTTATCTCTATTTTCTTTATCTGTCCAATGCAAATAATACCCTCCAAAAGGCAATATAATCCCTTTTGAATTATGCTTATAAAGTTCTTGGGTGTAATCCATTAGAACACTATAAATTAAACAATCGTATTTTTCTGTAAATATTTTCGTATTATAAAATCTATTATCTACGAAAGGAATAGCATTATGATTTTGAATGTATGATTTTTCTTCAGTTGATAAATAAAAGGAATCTAATAAAACTTGTGTATGCTCTTGATGAATTGGAAAATTATTTTTACCATTATAATTGGTTTCTTCTATAAATTTGAATCCTCTGTTTTCAAGATAGAAGACCATTTGTGATAGATCGCAACCACCTTTAAATAAGACTTTTTTTGTTTTATTATTTTGCTTAGTTATATTATTTTCATATGGTATATTATTTTTTGATATTTTGCAAATCCAGTCGGGAATAGTATTATCTAAATTCTCAGCTATCTCAGGTATTATATTCAATGTTGGAAAATTAATCAATGCATATATGTATTGAGCCACTCCAATATTTAGTATTCTACAAGAAAAAACAAAATGGACCAAAGCATGTTTTTCTATATTAATAGAATAAAACCCTACTATTCCATAGTCACCAAATTTATCAATAACTTTTACTAAAGCCGATTTGAATTTTTTCTGCTTTAGTAAATGTTCAATTTCATCTTTACTAGAACGAATTTTTGTAAAATTCAACTGGTTTGTCCGTTCAATCAGTTCAACTATTCTATCAATATATTGATAGAATCTTTTGCCTTCAATTATCTCAATTTGGATTTTAGAATCTCTTAAAAAGCTTTTATTATCATCATATTTTAAACTTGATTTATATTTTTTCTCTAATATCTTGTATTGCTTGAGTCTGGAGTGGTCCTTATCGTTCTTGCCGTTTAAAGATATATGATTGAGAAGTTTAGAAATGGCTTCTGGACTTTTCACATGTAGAGATGAACTATAGTATTTAGCTTCTTCAAGATTTAAATGGTTATCGTCAATAAACAAAACATTGCTGTCTCTTAATTGACAATGCTTGCTTGATCAGTTGTTTTATCGCTAATCCTTTGGGCTTCCAATCTATTACCGGAAAAATGAAGTATTCCCAGATACCGAGTTCTATTAACTTACTTCTAGCATCCTCAAAATTATTTTTTGACACAATACTATTCATAATTCCTCTACTGCACAAATTCCTAACGATAGTAATATTTTCTTCAATGGGAATGATGCCCTCTCCCTCTGATAATGTTCCTTTCCAGAATGTTTCATCAAGATCCCATATAACCAACTTAATCTTATCCATATTTTATATCACTTTCTTTTATAAAAATCCCTATTTTCTATAGGATTTGTTAAAAAAATAAAAGGTACAAATATAATCATTAAAACCAGAGAATTTTCAAAATACATGCAGGGGTGGGATGGAAGTAAAGCGCCTAATTTGGAGGACTTATTTCCAAAAAATAAAAGACCGAGATCTTTAGCTAGCGCTCACTTGCAGCTCGCTTCAAACTGCCTTTTTCTCAAAAAAGGAAAATTCTCCATACTCATTAAATTGTTCCGGGGGTTAGTTTTTATAGGCGTCATATGATTATTATGAGAAGACTTTTTAGACAGTTTCATTTTTTCATTAAACAAAAAATTCTCCAAGTCCGTTTAAAATCATTTAAAAAATGATAGTTTTGTATCTTCTTTTGGATAGTTCTCGTTAAGTTATAGAGAATTTATTTTTAAAAATAAAATCGTAGAAATTAAGTCATTGACTACGTTTAGATAATGTATGGAAGAGAAGAAATTAGATGTTAATTCAATTATAGGATTTGCTTTGATCGGGGTTATTATGTTTGTCTATGTTACCTGGTTTACGCCTAAGCCTGTTGAGAAAACGACTGATAATCAAATTAATAAAACGAAACAAACAACAGAAGCAGTAAAAAACATCCCGACAACCCCTATTAAAACAGGGAGTTTTACTTCAGAAGAGACAAAAATAAAGGAGGTGAGTTTAACGAATGATTGGGGCCACTTAATTTTTTCCTCTAAGGGAGCGATGCTTAAAAAGGCAAAGTTGCTCAAATATTATTCCTACAATAAGCAAGATGAAGATCATAAAAGTCCTTTGTTCTTACTGGCAAAAGATAATGCAGATTTTAATATAAAATTCAAAGAAAACGGTCAGGAAGTCAATACGAGAGACCTGTTTTTTAAAATAGCTCAAAAAGGAGAGCAGCTAACTTTCTCAACACAAACAAAATCGGGAGGAGAGTTGAGTATCATTTACACCTTAAAAGACCATTATCTACTGGATTTTGATATAAAAACAAAGGGCTTAAGCATTGTTGAAAAGCCAATTTTGCAATTTAACTTAAAAGCCTTTGCGCATGAAAAGGGCCGGAAAGAAGAGTCGAGAAGAACCAAGTTCTACTATGCGTTAAATGAAGCGGAAACGGTAAAGAGTGCATTTTCAAAAAAAATCTCAGAGAAAGTAAATTGGGTAGCGTGTAAAGGACAATATTTTTCGTTGATTTTGGATAGTAAACTTGCTTTTGACTCTGTTAAATTAGCTTCAACAGAAATAAAAGATTCACTTCACTTAAAGCAAATGAATATGCAAGCTACATTTGCTAAGAGTGGTTTAGATGCAGACATGCAATGGTATCTGGGGCCTAATGATACAGATATAATGAAGAAGTATAAGCGGAATTATCAGGAGGTTATTCCTCTTGGTTGGTTTCTATTCGGGATTTTGAATAAATATTTCTTCGTGCCGATGTACAAATTGTTAAGCAGTATAGGCTGGTTCAGCGCAGGAATTGTTATTATGATTATGACACTTATCGTTAAACTCATTACTTCGCCGGTCATGTATAAACAATATAAGCAAGGGGCAATGATGAGAGTTTTGCGCCCTGAGATGGATGAGATAAACGAAAAATACAAAAATGCTGATGCTATGAAAAAGCAACAGGCAACAATGGAATTATACCGAAAGACGGGTGTAAATCCAATGGCAGGTTGTTTACCCGCGCTCCTACAAATGCCTATTTTTATCGCTTTGTTTGATCTGTTCCCCAATTTGATTAATCTTCGTGGAAAATCTTTCTTGTGGGCAGATGATTTATCGTCGTATGATTCTATTTTTCAACTACCGTTTAATATCCCTTTTTATGGAAGTCATGTTAGTTTATTTACTCTACTCTACGCGGCTACTATGCTTATTTATACCCGTTTATCTTCAAGTGGTATGCAGCAACCCACACAGCCGGGAATGCCTAATATGAAATATATAACCTATGTTATGCCCCTTATGCTATTAGTGTGGATTAATAGCTATGCCTCAGGCTTATCATGGTATTACTTTGTATCAAACACCATTTCTATTCTTTTGGTTTTAATCATTAAACGCTATTTTATTGATGAAGGTAAAATCCATTCTCAATTGCAGGAGAATAAGAAGAAACCTAAAAAGAAAAAAGGAAGATTTGCCAGAATGCTTGAAGAGGCACAGCGGCAACAAAAAGCCCAACAAGCTATGAGAAAGGGAAAATAATATAAAGCTACTTTAGCGCTCACTAATTTGCAGTTTCAAAAAGTACTTTAGCGATATAATGAAGCACTCGGAAACTGAACTGCGAGTCAGCGCGGGCTAAAAAATTAAGTAAAAGATCAATTTGGGACCGCTGCAAAAAGCACTTTAGCAAAAAAATGCTTGTATTGAGTTTGCCGAAATGCAACGCCCGATAAAAATTAAACACCGGAGCAACCTTTTGGTTGTGAGGATTTAACTCTCGGTAGCTGAGCCTGTCGAAGCTTTGAGATGGTTGCTGAGCACAGCCGAAGTAAGGAGGCAATTTGAAGTTAAATGCTTTTATTTTTATGCTTTTTTTATGTGTTTTGCAACGGTCTCAATTTTTTGATTACGAGAATTTTAATTCTCGGCAGCTTAGTACTTCGACAGGTGCTTACCGAGCCTAGTCGAAGTAAAAAAGAAGTTTGAAGCTAAATCCAAAAGGTACCAAACTTTTTTATGTATTTTGCAGCTGTAAGCCATCGCTAGTTAAAGGTCTTTGATTATTATTTTACTGTTAAATAAAAAAGAAAAGAATGAAAAGAATTGGTTTAATAATTATTTTAATAAAAGGTATTTTTCTTTACGGACAAAATGACACCGCTTTAGTAACGAAAGCCGGAAAAGTGTATATTACTCCAGAGGATTTCAAAAGTAAATTTGGTTATACCCTGAGACACGATCAATCCCAATCAAAAACTGCGGTTTTAGATCACTACATCACTTTAAAATTAAAATCGGATAATGCACGCAAATTAAAGTTGGATAAAAAACCAGTTTTTGTGAACCGTATGTTAGAATTTATACGAAGTAGAAAAGATAAATATTTAAAGCAGGATTCTTTCTACATAGCTCTGCGGAAGCAGTTTGCAAAACGAATGAGAAGTGAGGTCAACTTGAAACAATACATCCTAAAGGATTTATGGGAAAATAAAGCAGAGGAATATCAGGCACAGTTTAAAAAAAACCCTTCATTTTTTGATATAATTAATTATGCTAAGACGATTAAGGAGAAATATATCCGTGCAGGAGATTTGCCTTATGAAATAGAGCAGGAAATCTATAAAAATTTAAAAAAAGGACGAGTGTTGAACTTCAGAAAATCTTTAAACGGAGATTTTATATATATGATCGTTCAGGATGTACGTCCTTATACGGGGCATTATAAATTTCAATGGTTATTGATCAAAGATCTATTTTTAAAAGGGAAAGAAAAAACAGAAGAGTTATATAAAAAAGCGCTTTCAGGAGTTGATTTTACCAACTTGATGAATAAATATTCAGAAGATGATAAATCAAAAAGCCGCTCCTTTATTGAAATACAAGGTAATGATCTGGGCAAAGAGATATATAAAGCTATTCATTCATTGAAAAAAGGGGAAATTACTCCACCATTTAAAACAAAATATGGTTGGAATATAATTAAGCTGCTGGGTCATAAACAAGAAATAACTGATACTGTCCTAGATAAAGCCTTTATTTCTTCATTATCATATCAGAAACGTTTAAAAATTCATAAAGTGCAAGTCATTGACCAAAAATTAAAACCGGTTGAATATAATCAAAATATGCTACGCATTTTACAAAATAAAGCACTAGTTAAGGTATTAAAAAATAAAAAAATATCAAAAAATGAATTTGAAAGAAAGTTTGATAGCCTTAGCCGAACAGCAATAGAGCCCGTGATAAGATTTAATAATGGGATGATTTATACCAGTCGCAATTTCTTATCTGACCATCGCTACGCACTTCGTGACTTATATCTTCGTTCAGAATCTGTAGAAAAGGAATTGAAAAACTTTATTTCGGCAGCTTTGTTTCGTGCAAAATTACAGTTATTCGATAATATTCAGGATGAATTAAACCCTACATTTAAAAAAGAAAAGGCACTGATGGAAATCAGTTTACTAAACGAACTGTATGATAAGTATATTGAAAAAAAAGCGCTTGCAGATACCGTAGGGTTACATAAATTATACGATAGGATAAAAAATAACTATAAATGGGGTAAAAGAGCAGAAGTTCAGATTGCTTATTGTAGTATGGATAAAAAGTTAGCCCAAGAAGTAAAAGAGCAGTTTAAAAAAGGTGAAAATATTGCACAAATGCAACAACAATTTACCAAAAAAAACGTCTATTTTAGGCATTTAAAGCGTGAATTTTCAAGTAAAGATCTACCCAAAGGGTATACCCCCTCAAAAAAAATAAAGATCTATCAGGAAAACGGCGATTATTTTGTAGTAAAAACAATAGCCAAATTACCTCCTCAGTTGCCAACCTATTTAGAATTGGAACCCATCGTTAAGCAAAGGTGGAAAAAGATTTATTTAGATAAAAGTATTGAAGAGTTGAAAAAATCAGTGAAGATAAACCAAGCGTTATTAAATCATCTATAATTTATAATACGTTGAAAATTAAATTAAAAATTAAGCCGTTACTTTTTATTATATTTACTATTTCAGTTTCCTGCCATTCAGGCAAGGAAGAATCGATAATTATTGCAAAAGCAGGAGGCTCGGTGTTAAGAACAAATGATACAAAAACATGGATAAGCAATAGCTTAAGCGAAGAAGATAGTGCACAATTGATGCACAGAAAAATAAAAGAATGGGCGAAAAGTGAACTCTTAGCGCAAGAGGCAAGAAAAATAATTGTACCGGATGCCTATCAGAAAATAGAAAAAAAGGTAGCGGATTATCGCAATGAATTATTAATAAGTTATCTGCTAAAGTTTAACAAGGATTCTATAATTGATGAAAAAGAGGTGAGTAAATATTACAAGAAATATAAAAATAACTTTAAATTAAACAGGAATATTGTCAAGTTAGAATACATCCGATTTTATAAAAGCGCTATAGATAATAAAAACATCTTAAGAATTGAAAGGCTTTTTAGAAGTAATAGAATAGGAGACCGAAACAAATTAAGCTTAGAAGGATTGAGTAAGGCAGCCGATTTTAAACTAAAGGATTCTGCATGGAAATATTTTTCAGATTATTACGCAAAACTCCCTTTCCCAAAAATTACCAATAAAGCCGAATTCTTAAAAAGAGTAAATTTTTTACGCCTGCATGACTCAGTAAGTGTATATTTGGTGAAAATATTAGATTATAAATTGAAAAACTCCCCCGAACCATTGGTATTTAGTCGTGAGAAAATTAAGAGTATGCTCAATGTGCAACAGAATAAAAATTATATAGATAAATTAAAAGAAAATTTGCTGGATAAAGCAATAAAAAATAAAACATTTGAGATTTATGAAAAAAAATAATATTCTCGCCCTGCTTTTTGCTTCACTATGTGCTTTCGCTCAACAGAAAATAGATGGCATTGCGGCGGTAGTTGACCAGGAAATCATTATACAATCTGATGTAAAAGGGCAGTTTAAAGAGCTAAAACGTAGAGGTTTAGAGGTGAAAGATGAGTGCGAAACTTTAGAAGAAATTTTAAAAGAAAAGCTCTTAATCGCCGAGGCTAAAAAAGATACGTTAATTAGCATAAATGAAAGGGTGTTAAAAGAACAGGCAGACGAATTAGTCAATGGAGCGGTTAATCGTTTTGGAAGCGAAAAAGAAGCCTTAAAGCTATACGGATATACCACATTAGAAGAGTTTAAACAATATTCTTTGAAAGCGTTGAAAGATCAAAGTTACTCCCAACAAATACAGGCAAAAATCACTAAAGGAATTGACGGCTCACCGTTAGAAGTAAATGATTTTTATAATAAATTTAATGACCAACTCCCTGATGTACAGGAGGAAGTAGAACTATCTCGAATAGTAATAAAACCGGAACTAACGGAAAAACATAAGCAGGATTTAATTGATAAACTTGCTGAAATTAAGAAAAAAATTAAAAACGGTTCCAGCTTTGCGACTATGGCCATCGTAAACTCTGAAGGACCCTCATCCATTGATGGAGGATTGCTTTCAAACGTTAGGAGAGGGCAGTTGGATAAAGATTTTGAGGCAATAGTATATAACTTAGATGAAGGACAGGTTTCAGAACCCTTTGAAACTAAATTCGGCTTTCATATTGCTATGCTCGTAAAGCGCAGAGGGGAAATTTTAGACCTGCGCCATATCATTTTATTGGAAAAGCCCAATGAAGCGGAAATGAAGAAAGCAAAAAACTTAGCAGATACGATTAAAGGAAAAATTGAACGAGGCGAATTGAAATTTGAGGATGCGGTAAAAGAATTTTCTGCTGATAAGGAAACGCGTTTAAACAAGGGCGTAGTAATTGATAAAGCAGGAAATAGGCGTTTTGTGCGAATTGACCTTAAGACCAATGTATATATCGAAGTTACAGGGAAAAGTGAAGGAGAACTAACTTCAGTTTTTGAAGACGTCATAGAACGAAACAAAAAAGTATATAAAATCGTTCGGATTGACCGTGTAATTCCCTCGCATAAAATCAACTTAAAAGATGACTATGAACGAATTAAAAAATTTACAGTTAATAAGAAAAAGCAGGAAAAAATTGAAAATTGGATAAAAGATCACATCTCTGAAAACTTTATAAAAATAGATGATGACTATAAAACATGTAAGTTTCATACAAATTGGCTAAGCCGTTAGCGATTCTTATTTTTATAGATAAGAAAAAAGTCTCATTCTGAAACGTCCTCTAAGTGTAGAGACCGTTGCAAAAAGCACTCTAACAAAAAAATGCAACGCCCGATTAAAATTAAACACCAGAGCAACCTTTGGGTTGTGAGGAGTTTAATTTTTTGAGAAGGAAGCAGTTTGAAGTTAGATGCTTTCTTTTTCATACTTTTTTATGTGTTCTGCAACGGTCTCGTGTAACAAATTTTTCTTCTATGCGTCTTAAGAGAAATTTTTAATTATTTAATTTCTTATGAAAAAATCAGTTTTAACTTTCGGACTAATGGGCTTTGCTTTTTTTGCTCAAGCACAAAATCATCATTTAAATAAAAATAAATTACCCGGGAATTCTGCACTTCCTTCATCGACAGTATCTCTACAAAAAATTGCACAGTCGGAGACCGGACAATACGCCTACTCAGTAGAAGATTATTTTAAGCATCCGAAAAAATCATCTTTTAAATTATCGCCTAACGGAAAATATCTTTCTTATCGTCAGCGAGATAAAAACGGAAAAAAAAATATTTATATCCAGGAATTAAGAACTGGAAAAACAAAAAAATTAATTCAAGAAAAAGATCAAGTCATCAAAGATTATTTTTGGGGAAATAATCAAATCATTCTTTTTTATAGCGATCATGGAGGAAATGAGAATGATCATTTATACGCGATTAATATTAACGGCTCAGGGCGTTCGGATTTAACCCCTTTTAAAAGAACTAAAGCAGCCCATGTTTTTACTTTTCCTGAACATCGTGACTTTGTAATTGTGTTGCTTAATAAAAGGAATAAAAAATTTTTTGAACCTTATAAAATCAGTTTAAAAGATGGAAAAATAAGCTGCTTATATAAAAATAAAGATACAAGTCGCCCGATTAGTAATTATATTTTTGATAAAAAAGGCCATCTACGCGCTTACATCAAGGAAATAGACGGAGGGATCAAACAGGAATTATACTATCGGTCTTCTAAAAAATCACCCTTTGAAAAAATACTGAGCACAGATTGGAAACATGACTTTATCTTCTTATCTTTTAATGAGCAATCGAAAAATCCAAACGATGCTTATGTGCTGACAAACTTAAATAGTGATAAAAGTAAAATTGTTTTGTATGATTTTAAACAAAAAAAGGTACTCGAAGAAATCTATGCCAATGATACATTTGATGTAGATGGGTTGCATACGTCAAACAAAAGAAATTATGAAGTAGATTATTTTACTTATCATGGAGAAAAAAAACAGATGGTTCCGGTAAGTGAAACTTTCAAAAAATTACACAGGAGGCTTGAAGAAAAATTTAAAAACTATGATTTCTCTATTGTAAGTACAACAGATAAAGAAAATCGCTATTTGATTCGTGTAAGCAGCGACCGCCTTTATGGAAAATATTATTTATACGACTCAAAAAAAGACACCTTTACTTTGCTTGCTAACGAAATGCCCCAACTCAAAGAAAAAGATATGGCAGAAATACGTCCTATAAAATTCAAATCACGAGACGGACTTACGCTATACGGTTATTTAACCCTTCCTAAAGAGGTCATGGCGGAGAAAAAAGTACCTTTGATTGTTAATCCACACGGAGGCCCTTATGGACCAAGAGATTACTGGGGCTTTAATCCTGAAACACAACTTTTCGCCAGCCGAGGTTATGCCACTCTTCAGGTCAATTACAGAGGTTCGGGGGGCTATGGTAGAAGTTTTTATCTTGCTGGGAGTCACCAAATCGGAACGAAAATGCTCGATGATTTAGAAGACGGAATAGCTTATGTAAAAACTTTAGACATAATTAACCCACAAAAAATTGCTATTTACGGTGGAAGTTATGGTGGGTTAGCTGCATTAGGAAGTCTAGTTAAAACTCCACGCCTGTATTGCTGTGCAGTGGATTATTGCGGAGTATCGAATCTTTTTACATTTTTTAAGTCAATTCCTCCAGGTGATTGTTAAAATAAACAAAAATGTCTGAAAGTTATGAATTAGGGAAGGAAGGAGAGATAATTGCTGCACAACATTTGGAAAAAAAAGGATATGTGATATTAGAAAGAAGATGGCGATTTGGAAACGCTGAAATTGATCTAATTGCCCGAAGAAGAGATATTCTGTATATTGTAGAGGTTAAAACCCGAAGCGATGACAAAGTTGCAAAACCTGAAGAATCAATTACTTTTAAAAAACGGAACCTCTTGATAGAGGCAGCGAATGCCTATGTAATTGAAGCGGATATAGAGGTAGAGGTTCAATTTGATGTGATTACTTTAATTAATCGGAATAATCAATGGAAAATAAATCATATTCCGGACGCCTTCCGTCCCCATTTTTAGAGAACTTTAGCTTACGCTGACTTGAAACTGGAATTCAGTGTAAGCTAAAATCCTCATCTTACTACTCTAACCATTTAGAATTCTAGACTTACTCCCAATCGCTCAGAAATAATTTTATTTATGTGGTATTTAATTGGCGAGATATTCACTTTTTCCATGACTTCGCTCGTAAAAGCAAATAATAGCAATGCACGTGCTTCTCTCTTCGGGATTCCGCGTTGGCGTAAATAAAACATTCCGGACTCATCTAATTGCCCTACTGTGCAGCCATGCGAACAAAGCACATCATCTGCAAAAATTTCTAACTGAGGCTTCGTATCTAAAGATACGTTCTCTGATAGTAGTACATTATCGTTCTGTTGATAGGCATTCGTCTTTTGTGCTATCTTATCTACTAAAACCTTACCATTAAAAACGCCTTTTGAAAATTCGTCATAAATAGATTTGTACAACTCACGACTTTCACAATTCGGCTTTCTATGTTCAATGAGCGTGTGATGATCTACTAATGCTTTGTTCTTTAAAAAAGTAATCCCGTACATATTTGATTCCAAATATTCGCCCTGATGATAAAAATTCAAATTATTGCGAACTAATTTTCCGCTAAATGAAAAAGTGAATACGGTTGCATTACTTTTTTCCTTTTGTGAAATGAAAGTATTATCAATCAGCGAAGCATTTTTTTTATCGGTTTGTATTTTATAATAATGTAAGTGAGATTCTTTACCAACTACAATTTCTGTTACTGCATTTGTAAAGGTTGAATTTTCATTAATCGCTTGGTGCCGTTCTACGATTTTTACCTCTGATTGGTCTTCTAGTACAATTAAATTTCGAGGTTGATTGAAAGTATTTTCCGTATATAAGTATAAAACCTGTATGATTTTTTTAGCAACTTTTCCCTTTGGGATATAGGCAAAAATGCCTTCTTTAGCATAAGAAGTGTTCAGAGAGACCATACTATTGTCTTTTGGCGCCACCTTGCCCAAATAAGATGATATAATTTTGCTGTATTTCTCTTCCCTCATAGCGGAAGATAAATTTTTCACTATAAAATCATCGCTGTCCAGCGTAGAGAGTGATTCTGAATAAATCCCGTTTACAAAGACAATGAGATAACTATCTAATCCTTCAACCAAGCATTTAGAAATAACCTTCTGTTCAATCGTTTTTTCTTTAGGAAATAATTTATAAGGTGCTTGTAGCACTTTACGTAAATTAGTGTATTTCCATTCTTCATCCTTTGTAGTGGGAAATCCTTTCTCTTTAAAAACTTCAATTGCTTCTTTACGTAATCTTATCAGATGCGGATTTTGAACTGCATTTTCCGATGAAATATAAGAAGATATTAACTGTTCTTTCAAACTCATTATAATAAAATATTATTTATTCTGGTAAATTTTTATTTGCTTTAATAATTATCTACTAAATTGAGACCGTTGCAAAAAGCACTTTAGCAAAAAAATGCAACGCCCGAGGAAAATTAAATACCGGATCAACCTTTTGGTTGTGAGGATTTTAATTTTTTGAGAAGGAAGCAGCTTGAAGTTATATGCTTTATTTTTCATGCTTTTTTATGTGTTATGCAACGGTCTCAAATTATTTTTTATAGCTTAAGGTTAATTATTTATACTTTAACATTATTTTTCTAAAAGTGATGTCTTTTCAAAAAGCACTCGATCAACTTCCGATCAGCCCTAGCTAAAGGGTTCAAAGTATAAATACTTTTAATAAATCTATACTTTTAAACAATCCTTGATGTAATCGCAAAATATGATGATTATTTTTAATGCTGTCAACGATTTTTCTTTACCCAATCATATCCTTTAGACTCTAATTCTAATGCGAGTTCCTTACTTCCTGACTTGACAATTTTTCCCTTATATAATACATGTACCACATCGGGTACAATATATTCTAATAATCGCTGGTAATGCGTAATCAACAAGACTGCATTTTTATTATTTTTATAATGGTTAACGCCCTCAGAGACTATTCTTAAGGCATCTATATCCAATCCGGAGTCTGTTTCATCTAAAATAGCCAGTTTAGGTTTAAGCATTGCCATTTGAAAAATTTCATTTCTCTTTTTCTCTCCCCCTGAAAAGCCTTCATTCAAAGAGCGGGAAAGGAATGATTGATCGATATTCAATTCAGCAGCATTTTGCTTTATTTTTTGCAGCATTTCAACCGCTGGCATTGGCTCTTCTCCTCTTGCCTTTCTTATTTCGTTAATAGCGGTTTTAATAAAATTGGTAACAGAAACTCCCGGTATTTCAATGGGATACTGCATAGAAAGGAAAATACCTCTATGTGCTCGTTCCTCTGGTGGTTCTTCCAAAATATTTTCTCCTTCAAATTCAATGCTTCCTTCCGTTACCTCATAATTTTCATTACCGGTAATGACAGAAGCCAAGGTAGATTTACCCGACCCGTTGGGACCCATAATAGCATGCACCTCTCCTGCATTAACTTCTAAATCAATTCCTCTTAAAATTTCCTTTCCTTCAATTTCGGCTCGTAAATGGTTTATTTTTAACATATTTTAATATAATTTGACACTGTTGTAAAAAGCACTTTATCAACTGCAAGTCAGCGAAGCTAATAAAATACGACACTTGAAAAAATTAAATACTAATGGTTACGAGGACTTTAATTTTTTGAGAAGGAAGTAGTTTAAAGCGAGACACTTTCGTATGCGTGAATTTTTTATGTATTCTGCAACAGTCTCATTCTTATTTCTTTATTATTTTAGATTATTATATAAGATCATCAGAATTAATAAAATTTTTTATTATATAATTTTTATTTTTTCAATTTAGATTTATGTAAAGTTTTTTATTGAGTTTTCAATGCTTATCCTACACTTCCTTCCAAACTAATCTCTAACAATTTTTGTGCTTCTACAGCAAATTCCATAGGAAGTTTATTGAGCACCTCTTTGCTGAATCCGTTTACAATCAAGGCAATGGCTTTTTCTGTATCAATCCCTCGTTGATTACAGTAAAATATCTGATCCTCACCTATTTTAGAAGTAGTTGCTTCATGTTCTACTTTTGCAGTTTTATTTTTTACTTCAATATACGGAAAGGTATGCGCGCCACAAGTATTACCCATAAGCAAAGAATCGCACTGAGAAAAATTACGAGCTCCTTCCGCTTTGGGTAGCACTTTTACCAGACCGCGATAGCTATTTTGCGACTTACCCGCTGAAATTCCTTTTGAAATAATCGTTGATTTAGTATTTTTACCGAGGTGGATCATTTTTGTACCTGTATCGGCTTGCTGAAAATTGTTAGTTAATGCAATGGAATAAAATTCGCCTATGGAGTGATCTCCTTTTAAAATACACGAGGGATATTTCCAAGTAACTGCTGATCCGGTTTCTACCTGTGTCCAGGATATCTTGGCATTCTTTTCCGCCAACCCTCTTTTGGTCACGAAATTAAATACGCCTCCTTTCCCTGCTTTATCGCCCGGAAACCAGTTTTGCACGGTTGAATATTTTATTTCAGCACCTTCCAGTGCAATCAATTCAACTATCGCAGCATGCAATTGATTTTCATCTCGTGAGGGGGCGGTACAACCTTCAAGATAAGAAACATAAGAACCCTCATCAGCAATTACTAAGGTGCGTTCAAATTGTCCTGTACCAGCCTGATTAATTCTAAAATAAGTTGATAATTCCATTGGGCATCTAACTCCCTTTGGGATATAACAGAATGATCCATCAGAGAATACAGCAGAATTAAGTGCCGCATAAAAATTATCGGTTTTTGGGACTACAGTTCCAATATATTTTTTCACTAAATCAGGATGCTTCTTTATCGCCTCACTTATAGACATGAAAATAATTCCTCGCTCGGCTAATGTTTCTTGAAAGGTAGTGGCTACAGATACTGAGTCTACTACCACATCCATGGCTACTCCCGAGAGTCTTTTTTGCTCTTCTAACGGAATTCCCAGCTTATTAAACGTTTCTAATAATTCAGGATCAACCTCATCAATACTGTTATACTTAGAGCCTTTTTTAGGAGCAGAATAATAACTAATAGATTGAAAATCAGGTTTTTTATATTGAACGTTAGACCAATTCGGCTCCTTCATTTTTTGCCATTTCCTGAAGGCATCTACTCGCCATTCGGTCATCCATTCTGGTTCTTTTTTCTTTTGAGAAATGAGTCGTACTACACTATCGTTCAATCCTATAGGAATCGTATCTGATTCAATGTCAGTAGTAAAACCAAATTTATATTCCTGCCCCTGTTCTAGTTCTTCTCTTAAATCTTCTTCTGTATATTTAGGCATAAATTCTTAAATTAAAAAATTATACAAATCGTATTCTAAGTTTGTTACTTTATCCTTTTATCTTTTATTCTTGAAAAAAATAAATATTTAATGATTATTCACTTAATATTCAGTATATTATATAATTTTCATTAAACAGCAAAACTTTCACCACAGCCACAAGTACGTTGTGCATTGGGATTATTAAATGAAAACCCTTTTCCATTAAGCCCCCCCTCATATTCCAATGTAGTTCCTACAATATAAAGAAAGCTCTTTTTATCTACCAAGATCCTAACATTATTATCTTCAAATTCTTTATCTTGTTCTTCTTTTTGCTGAGTGAAATTAAGTATGTAAGAAAGCCCTGAACATCCCCCGCTTTTTACCCCTACCCGAACATAACTATTTTGCAAACTATGCCCTTCTTCCTGAAGAAGTTCTTTTATTTTATGTTTTGCTTTGTCTGCGACTTTTATCATCTCCTTTATTTTTACAAAGATAATAAATAATAGTAAAAAGACCAATATATTTTTATTATTATATAATAATTTAGATTGATACTAAGATCCCTTTGGCTTGTGCTGACTTTCAGTTCAGTTAATTTTTATCGGGCGTTGCATTTCGGCAAACTCAATACAAGCATTTTTTTGTTAGCGTGCTTTTTACAAAGGTATCGTCTCCTTAAAATACTTTGCTCTCTAAGTTTTTTACACGTATCTTTGCGAGCATTTTTTTCAAAAACAAATTTTTCGATGAAAGCAGGAATTGTCGGGTTGCCTAATGTAGGAAAATCAACTCTTTTTAATTGCTTGTCAAGTGCAAAAGCGCAGTCAGCTAATTATCCCTTTTGTACTATTGAACCGAATATAGGATTTGTACAGGTGCCCGATCCAAGAATTTACAGGTTAGAACATTTAGTCAATCCTGAGCGGGTAATTCCTGCAACGGTTGAGATAGTTGATATTGCCGGGTTGGTAAAAGGAGCGAGTAAAGGAGAGGGGCTGGGAAATCAATTTTTAGGAAATATTCGAGAAACTCAAGCCATCATACATGTATTACGTTGCTTTGACCATGCTAAGGTTACCCATGTAGAAAATTCAGTGGATCCGGTACGTGATAAAGAAATTATGGACTTGGAACTGCAGCTAAAAGACCTTGAAACCTTAGAGAAAAGGATCGAAAAAGAAAGAAGGGCAGCAAAAATAGGTAATAAAGAGCCGCTTAAAAGATTAGAAATACTTTCTATAGTAAAAACGCATTTAGAAAGAGGGAAAAATGTGCGTGGGCTTTCGCTGACAGGTGCCGAGCAAGCCATCGTTGATGAGTTGCAGTTACTGACCGCAAAACCGGTTTTGTATTTATGTAATGTAGATGAAGTTTCCGCTAAGAATGGAAATCCTTATGTAGAAGCGGTGAAAAAGGCAGTAGAAAATGAAGCCGCAGAATTATTAACGCTTGCAGTAGCTACTGAAGACGATATTGCTGAATTGGAATCTTATGAAGAACGGCAAATATTTTTAGAAGAATTAGGTTTGGAATTACCGGGAGTTAATCGACTTATTCAAAGCGTTTATAAGTTATTAAAACTGCAAACGTATTTCACTGCGGGTAAAAAAGAAGTACGAGCATGGACGATAAAAAAGGGGTGTACGGCACCCCGGGCCGCCGGGGAGATTCACAGTGATTTTGAAAAGGGCTTTATCCGCGCAGAAGTTATTGCCTATAGTGATTATGAAAAATTGGGTTCAGAGGCAAAAGTAAAAGAGGCTGGGAAACTCAGGGTAGAAGGTAAAGATTATTTGGTTCAGGATGGAGATGTCATACATTTTAGGTTTAATATTTAAATAAGGGTAAATTTTTAGAGATATTTAAAAGATTGATAGCTTTTCAGAATAAGTAAAAAATTAGACCATTGCAAAAAGCACGCTAACAAAAAAATGCTTGTATTGAGTTTGCCGAAATGCAACGCCCGAGAACTGAACTGAAAGTCAGCGAGGCTAAAGGTCTCGTTTAATTATAATATATTTATGCTATGGCAGGAAATACTTTTGGGAAATTATTTCGATTAACGACTTTTGGTGAATCGCACGGGTCTGCCTTGGGAGGAGTGATCGATGGATGCCCGGCGGGAGTTGTATTAAATTTTGAAGCAATTCAAATAGAACTAGAACGCAGAAGACCAGGGCAATCAACCATTGTAACCCAGCGAAAAGAAGAGGATAAAGTAGAATTTTTATCCGGGGTATTTGAAGGAAAGACAACGGGGATGCCTATCGGATTCCAAGTAGTAAATACTAATCATAAATCAAAAGATTACCAGCATATTAAAGAAGGTTACCGCCCAAGCCACGCAGATTACGTACTAGATCGAAAATATGGTTTTCGGGATTATCGGGGCGGAGGGCGGTCTTCGGCAAGAGAAACAGTGAGTCGAGTGGTGGCCGGGGCTCTAGCTAAACAGTTTTTGAATGATATTTCCATTCAGGCGTTTGTATCCTCAGTGGGAGAGGTGAGTTTAGAAAAACCTTATCAAGCGCTTGATTTGAGTCAGACGGAAAGCAATATCATTCGATGCCCCGATTATGAAACCGCGCAAAAAATGATTGAACTTATAAAAAATATCAAAAAACAAGGAGATACCATAGGAGGGGTAATTACCTGCGTAATTCAAAATGTTCCGGTAGGCTTGGGCGAGCCGGTTTTTGATAAACTGCATGCTGAACTCGGTAAAGCCATGCTATCAATTAATGCTGTAAAGGGCTTTGAGTACGGCAGCGGCTTTGAAGGCGCAAAGAGGAAAGGTTCAACGCACAATGATATATTTAACATAGACGGCACTACAAAAACCAATTTTTCGGGAGGAATACAAGGGGGAATATCAAACGGAATGGATATTTATTTTCGTGTAGCCTTTAAACCCGTAGCTACGCTGATGCAAGATCAGGTGTCAATTAATCAAAGGCTGGAAAAGATTATATTAAAGGCAAGGGGGCGGCACGACCCCTGTGTGGTGCCTCGAGCCGTTCCGATTGTTGAGGCGATGGCAGCAATTGTACTCGCCGATGCTATTTTACTGAATAGAGTTTCTCGGAATTAAATTTAATTGCTAAAATTATCGTCTGTTATTTTTCATCGTTTAAATTAATTAATCCGCTAAATAATTTAACTGAAAAAGATTTAACAGTATTTTTTGGCTATTTTATTTTTTCTTTTTACTTTTAAAGCGTTTTTACTATTGTGGTCTTCATTACAATTGAAGTATGCCGTATGATTTAAAGCCCATTCAGCTGTTGAAATTAAAAGAGATATAAAGTAAATTAAACTGTACATTGAGATAATGAATCGCTAAATAAGGGTCGGAATAAACGCCGAAACAGCGGCCTTGAATTGCAATTATTCTGAAAGTAGGCAATTAAATTGAAAAATGTATTATTATGAAGAATTTATTTAAGTTATTATTCGTTGTTATTGGATTTACCCTGGCAAGTTTAACGACAAAAAAAGTTTATGGACATGAATTTTTAACTCCAACAGTCCCTTTGTCTGAAGGCGGCTGCGTGGGTGAGGGTAAATGTGGGATTACAAGTGAAGGAACGCTTTTGATTGGTAAATGGAGAGAGGGAAAATCATTACCTTCAACTGTTCACAAGGATAGTGATCATCAAATAAATAATCCCTGAAAGTAATTAACTATAACCGGTTTTCTATTCGTTTTAAAGGGATGAATATAAGGCCGGTTTTTTTTAAATGCTGTGTTTTGCTTAAGAATAAATCATTCATTCAGCTATGTATTATTATTGCATTCAGTTTTACCAACAGTAAAATTTTTTCTCAAGCCCTCAAAGGGGAAGTTATGGATAGCAACAAAGTACCTCTTTCAGATGTTATCGTAAAAGTGATAAAAGAAAGCGGAAATTTGAAATTTTTAACCAATGAAAAGGGTGTTTTTCAGATAGAAAAAAAATTAATTTCTTCGGACACCTTATTCTTTATACTTTCCAAGCCCGGATACATGACTGTAAGAAAGGAAATAAGTAAAAATAAAATAAAGGGTAAGTTGCGTTTTATTTTGAAAAAAGAACGCGCAAATACATTAGATGAAGTGGTAGTAATGGGGAAACAGAGCGTAATTGACAAGCCCAACAAAACGATTTATAAGATAGATCCTAACGAGTATAAGGTGAATACGACGACCGATATTGCCTTAAAATCGCTTCCGAATGTTTTTATAACGAAAGATGGCCTTATCATTGATGGAAGAAAAGGTGCATTGATTTTTATTGACGGGATAGTGTCCACCCTCGAAGAATTAAAAACTTTAGATATAAAAAGCGTGGATAAAATTGAAGTCATCTCAAATCCTTCCGCACGCTATGGTTCAGAATTATCTGGAGGCGTAATTCAGATTTTAACAAAGAGAACAAAAAAAAGATACATAAAAGGAAAATTGCATACTTATGCAGCGTTAAGACCTGGTTCATCATTATCCTATCAGGGAGTTTTTCCTTCCGTTTCCTTTAAAACCAAGTCCATTACTTTTAACGGCTTATATGACTATAAGACCAATCATCAAGAAATGAATCGTGAGGTAGAAAGATCATATAAGAATATGACGCTTAACGAAAACAGTTTTCGAAAGGTAACCGGCTGGCAAGATTATTTAAGTAGCCGGATGAGGGTTTATTTATCCTCTAAATCTATCTTTTATTTTAGCGGGTCTTTATTTCGATACCATTTTAAAGGCGAAAAAAACGGCTCTTATTATCAGAATGTTGAGGAAGATAAAGAATTTAACCGCAGCAGTGTTGAAAAGTTAAATAACGGATCGCTTTCCGGCATGTATAATTACAATTTTAGCAAAAATGAAAAACTGATGGCTAAATATAAATACCTCAACTATATGTATGAGGATGATTTTAACTATTCCTCTTCTCATCATCATTACGGAGATAATGTATCTTCTCATCTCAAGGAACACGCCGCTGAAGTGGTTTATCAAAAAAACAAAGCTAAGTTCTCTGAGTTCCCAGTAGAATATTCTACCGGATATAAATCTTTATTTAGAAATTATACGTTTAATCAGCCCAATTTTTCATTAAAACAGAAAATAAATTCTATCTATACGGATTTTAATATTAAAATCCATCCTCGTTTATCCCTCTTCACTTCGTTATTCTATGATATTTCTCAGAATGAGAGCCAGAATAACAAACAAAATTACCACTTTTTTTTACCCACGCTTTCGGGGCTTTATAAATGGGCTGACAATTTTAGTGTTAGGTTTAATTATTCACGCAAGTTGACAAGACCAAGCCCTGAAAATCTTAATTCAAGTCCTTCGTTCTCCAGTCCAACGTATATTGTTCACGGCAACCCAAAATTAGAGCCAGCAACCCGTGAAGTGTTTGAAATTAAATTAAATAAGCCCCTTGAAAAAAGAAATTCTGTTTCCTTGAATATTTATAGTGAACAAACGCATGACGGCATTGTAGAAACTAAACTTAATAAAAAGGATACCGTAATAACCTCATTTGAAAATGCAGGAAAGATACATACTCAAGGGATAAATTTAGGCATAAATACAAAATTATTTAAGTTATTATCCTTGAATTTTAATACGGGGGCAAAGTATAGTTCATTCAACTCAGACAATGATAACTCATTGATAAAAAAAAATGACGGCTTCTCATTTAGCACTTCTTTATTTCTTTATGCGTTAATAAAAAAAGATTTTTCAGTATCCTTCAGCGGATTTTTTAACTCTCCCATTTATACGCTTACTTCAAAGGGTAAGAGGAATCCTTATTTATCATTTGAACTAGAAAAGTCTTTTTTAAAAGATAAGTTAGAGGTCAGTCTTTCTTGTGATGATCTATTAGGAATATATGGAAAAACGACTGATAATATGGTCTATGATAATTTCAGTGAACACATAAAAACATTTACTAAGTTTCCCAATATATCCTTTTCAATTACCTACCATTTGGGTAAGTCTTTTAATTCACGGTTTGATGCTCCTGCAATTCATAATGACGATATTCAATTAAAAGGGAAGTAAAAAATGAAATTTCTAAAGGCAGTCTCTCAAACGATATACTTCTTACTCCTTATTTTTTTGTCATATGTGATAACGTATAAAATTTTTAATCTCAGGAGTTTTCAAGTCAATATATTTAAAACAGGAGTTTTCAGTAACGAGTATTCTAAATACCTATCTTACTTTGTAATTTCACTTGAGATGCTGGTTTTGTTCTTGCTTTTATTTTATAAGAAAACTGGCTTATTGATGTTTTCGATAATGGTATTTATTTTCACTAGTTAAGACCGTTGCAAAAAGTTTGAATGGGATTTATAATCTTTGTTTTTTAGTTTTTTTATTTTACTATTTACTTATTGATAGGTTTTTCACTGTTTTTTCATGGATTTATTGACTATCAATACGCTTTTATCCTCTTGTTTTCCTCTATTTTTAACGATTAGACGCCAGTATCCCCGGACTTCGATATAAATTATACCCGATCGCCTCCATCAGGTTTTGCGTATGCATCTTTGCTATCCCGCTATATCTTGCCACCCCGCCTGAAAACCATCGCTTTATGCTTCCGAATGTGCATTCTATACTTCGATAAACTCAGTAACCTTTTTAAAGCTTGTTTCCCCTACTCGTTTATTAAACTTCTTCTCAAAATCCGTTAATGGCTTGCCCCTTTTTGCCTTCTTCAGTATATGATTCTTCAACTTTCTCTTGTTTAACAAACTCGCATTTCTCTCTGATTCATAGCCCTTATCCCCTTTTAAGGGAATCCCCTCCGGTAAGTCTGCAGACGCTAAAACCTCCTGTAAATTGCTCCCCTCGTTTACACTTGCTTTCGTGCTTACTACTCCAAGTACCAGACCTTCTTCATCGGTAACATAGTGCTTTTTATCCCCATAATAATACTTGCCTCGCTTTTTTAACCAAGCCCCTTGTTTATCTACACTTGCCTTATTATCTTTTTTTACCCTCGCCTCTTTTTGCTCTCCGATATCCTCGGTAATCTTATAACTAACCTTGCCTTTCGGTTTTAATGAAGTCTCTACTACACTCGCGTCTACTATCGCTCCTTTTTTGATGATGATTGGATGGCGTTCTAATTGAACGTTAATCTCCTTAAATAAACGCTCGTAGGCATTCGCCTGTGTCATCAATGTTCTAAATCTACTCAAAGTACTATGATCAGGCGAGGATTGTTCTATGTGTAAACCACAAAAATAACTGAAGGAAAGACTGTCATTTATCCTATCTTCCACTTCGTAATCGCTTAAGCCATACCAAGTTTGTAATAAACACATCTTAAATAATAATAAACCATCATCACTCGGACTGCCCGTCGCACTTTTCCCCTTATTATAATGGTCATCTATTATTTTACTTATTTTTTTCCAGTCTAACAAATTGTTTAACTGCGTGAAAAAAGACTTTTTTATCTTTCTTGTGCGTAAATCACAAATACTATCGGCTAAAGTAGGATGATGATATATTTTCATGCCATAAATATACTATCTTTTTAGATAAAATAACCGCTTAGTATCACCTTTTTTTTATATCTAATCCTTCATTACCTTGCAACGGTCTCGATATATTTTCATGTCATAAATAGACTATCTTTTTAGCTAAAATAACCGCTTAGTATCACTTTTTTTATATCTAATCCTTCATTACCTTGCAACGGTCTTGTTTTATAATAATGGATGTGTAAATGAGTTTTATATTGATAAAAATAGAATGGATAGTTTACCTCTTTTGTTAAATCCCGAAATAAGGGGTTATAGAGGAATACTATATAAAAAAAATAAAGATATCTTAATGGATATTATTGCTCCTATAAATCAGGGTTACATTCTGGGTAAGAAAAAGTACAGGGTAAGAATTCAAGGGGATACGCTTTTTCTAAAAAGAAAAGCAGATAGTGATAAGGATGAATATGTTTATTTAAGAAAAGAGTTATCCCCCAAAAACTTAAATTATGAAGCTGATTGGTGAAGAAACTCTATTTTCATTATGTCGTTTTTAGAGCGTTTAATTTTATGGTAAATTTTCGTTGGGTCGCAGTAAAAATTCCGTAGGTACGGAAGAAAATTTCTGTACGTACGCGAGAAAGTTTCCGTACTTACGGAAAAAAGTTTGCGTAAGTATAGAAAAGTTTTCACTTTTAGAGGTAGCAATAGCTGTTTCTTGAAAAGCGTAGGTATAGGGCTTGTTTCGGTTCCGCTTAAAAGCAAGAAATCGGGGGAGGAATGAAAGGCGGAAGGAGCGAGTTACTTTCGTCTGTGGTGTTGGTTTTCGTATGTTTTACAGGAAGTAAACTGCCTTGATTTTTTTGGTTCGTTTTTTCATCAAGGAAAAAATGAACAGAAAGAGCATGAGTATTTTGCTGCCATACACCTCGTTCATATAAATAAAGACCATTGCAAGTCAGCGTAAGCTAAAGGTCTCTTCAAGTTATTCTAAAAAGCCAGCAAATAAAAAAATAATCTTTTGTAAAGAATTTTCTTACAAAGGATTTAATATTTTTATTATAAAAAGAAGTAAATTTTACCTGTTAAGACCGTTGCAAGGTAATAAAAGATTAGATGAGACCGTTGCAGAACACATAAAAAAGTATGAAAAAGAAAGCATCTAACTTCAAACGGCGTATTTCTCAAAAAATTAAAATCCTCCACACCCATTAGGTTGCTCCGGTATTTAATTTTTATCGGGCGTTGCATTTTTTTGCTAAAGTGCTTTTTGCAACGGTCTCAATACTTAGCTCGCTTTTTTAACCAGGCGGCTTGTTTATCTACACTAGCCTTATCCTCTTTTTTTACGCACGCCTCTTTTTGCTCTCCGCTCTCCTCTGTAACCTTATCATTCACCTTGCCTTTCGGTTTTAAGGGCGTCTCTATTACACTAGCCTCTACTATCGCTCCTTTTTTGATGATGATTGAATGACGTTCTAATTGACCGTTGATCTCCTTAAATAGACGCTCGTAGGCATTCGCCCGCGTCATCAATGTTCTAAATCTACTCAAAGTACTATGATCAGGCGAGGATTGCCACTAGGTGTAAACCACAAAAATAACTGAAGGAAAGACTGTCATTTACCCTATCTTCCACTTCGTAATCGCTTAATCTATACCCGGTTTGTAATAAACACATCTTGAATAATACTTCGACAAATGGTTACTGAGCCTAGTCGAAGTACTCAGCAACCTAAATAACCCATCATCACTCGGACTGCCTGTCGCACTTTTCCCCTTATTATAATGACCGTCTATTATTTTCCTTATTTTTTCCCAGTCTAACAAACGGTTTAACTGCGTAAAAAAAGACTTTTTTATCTTTCTTGTGCGTAAATCACAAATACTATCGGCTAAAGTAGGATGATGATATATTTTCATGCCATAAATAGACTATCTTTTTAGCTAAAATAGCTGATTAGGATGCTTGCTGAGCGTAGTCGAAGTATCACTTTTTTTATATCTACTATCTTTTATTACCTTGCAACGGTCTTATTGTAATAGTTTCAGACTTCACAAAAACTTACCCATAATTAAAAGAGGCCTTTAATTTTTTTCTACTTCTGCTTTTAATTCTTGATTAAATTTCTTATAACTTTCTAATGTTAATTGAGCAAACTCCTCGGTGGTAGTATTCGCATCGGTTCCTGAAAAATCATCTGTTTGAATAAATCTTGATTGACAAGGTGAAATAGCTTCTACTTTATAGCGATGATTATCACGTATTCCCGGAAAAATCATTATTGGATCAGACCACCCAAATTGGACTCCCTCCTCATAGATTAAAGTATGTGGAAATTCATTGATCTTACCCTCATTAAGAAATAAAGATACTATACTTTCTCCATTGCGAATATCTCCTTTTAAGCCCTGAAACGAGCTACTCCAATTGGGCATTTTCTCAAAATCAGTTAAAACAGCCCATATTTGTTCCGATGATCGATTAATCACTATATCGGTATAAACAGCATGATGATTAGCAGAAATTGAACGTACATTTGAAGTTTCAGTCTGCAGAGATAAATCTGGTTTGCAAGTAGATGATTCATCATCACTAGAACAAGAAACAAAGGTGTTAAGGGAAATCGAAAATAGAAACACTACTAAACTTTGATTCATTAATTTATTTACATTCATAAAAATAGTTTTATTATTTTACTGGGTTATTATTACAAATATTAATTATTAAAATTTTTTCTTTACTTTTTTTAAATTTATATAAAGTTATTATCCTAAGTGATAAAACTTTTTTGCTCAATTTTTTGGCTTATAGTCCAACAGTTTGTTATTTTGCCATAGCTATTGGTAAATTAACGATACCTGCCAGCAACTTATTCCTTGCTTTACATTTTATTATGAGATAGATAGAAATTTACTACTATTTCTTTTGTAAAAGTTTCAAATCCTAATATATTCTCACACTTTTTATTTTACTTTCTTGTCTATTCACTATATATATATTCTACTATTAATATCATAAATAGTAATATTCAAATAATTTTTTTATTATAATTATTTTTTATTAAAAATTATGCAAATTTAATATTAATTTTTATTTATTCAATATTTTTACAAAAAGTATTTTAGTGCCTATCTTATAAACACCCGAAAAAAATGGCATTGTTAAATTAAAATAGTTTTCATATATTTGCATCAAAAAAAATGGATTGTCCAAGATGTAAAAGTAGTTTAAAACCGAAAGATGGAATAGTTAAAGGGAGATAACGCTACAAGTGTAAATGTTGCGGTTATCGTTACACAGTGAAGCGTAAGTCGGATGTAAAATCTAGAAGAGTTAGGCGTTTAGCCTTGGAGATGTATTTGGAAGGCTTAGGGTTTCGTTCGATAGGAAGGGTCTTAAAAATAAGTCATGCAACGGTTTATTATTGGATTAAACGCTGGGGAGAAAAAGCGAATTTACCGGTTAGACCAACGCCTATTGAAATCGTTGGATTAGATAAGATGCACACGTATATAGGGTCAAAAAAAAATACGGTTGGATATGGATTGCTATTGATAATTGGGGAGAAAGTTTATCGATTTTGTCTATGGGAGTAGAGCAACGAAAACGGAAATAAAACTTTGGAATAAATTGAAAAATAAGCATATTGATAAATTTTGTAGTGATTACTGGAAAAGCTATTGCGAATTTATCCCAGAGCATAAGCTTATGCAGTCAAAAGCAGAGCCCTTTACCGTTGAAGGATATAACAGTAGAATAAGACATTATTTAGCTCGCTTTAAAAGGAAAACTAAATGTTATAGCAAAGCAGAACATATGATAGAGAAATCATTAAAATTACTAATGTTAAAGTTAAATAATGAACTAACTATACTAATTTAATAATGCCAATCAATTAAGTTATACCAGAAGAAATAAATTCAGAGATCTTTAGCTTTCATTTACACTTGAACTTTCACTTACATTTGCAGTTGCTAAAATACTGTTTGCAAAGGCTTATTAAAGAAAAATAATTTACGCTAAGGCAAGTATTTGTTGAATTAAAAAATCTATTTCCTCTTTCGTGTTATAGATTGAAAATGAAATGCGAAGGTTTGTATAATCTTTATATTTCTCTTCTGATAAGACCGCACTGATTACATGTGATTTTTTTACAGCACCTGACTGGCAGGCACTTCCTTGTGAGACAGCGATTCCTCTTAAGTCTAACTCAAAAGGTAATAATTCGGTATAATTTTTCAATCCGACGTTTAAAATCGTATAAAGACTTTTCTCTAAATTTTCGCTTTCACCTATAAAAAAACAATCGGGAATTTTTGTTTTAAACTGCTCAATAGTATAACGTTTTAAAGCCTTTATTTTTTCTTGATCGACTTCTAAGTTCTTATAGGCTATTTCAAGCGCTTTTCCCAAACCGGCTACACCATAAATATTCTCGGTTCCGGCTCTCTTCCCTCTCTCCTGGTTTCCCCCTGTAAGTATCGCATTAATATTACTTGCTTTTCTTATAAAGGCAAAACCTGCTCCCTTAGGTCCATGAAATTTATGCGCTGAACCGGCTATAAAATCAACCGGTAGTTCTTTCAAATTAAACGCATAGTGCCCCAGCGTCTGAATTGTATCCGAATGAAATAATGCTCCATAACGATGGCAAATTTCAGCGGTCATCTCCAGGTCTAATAAGTTTCCTATCTCATTATTGCCATGCACAATTGAAACCAGCGTTTTGAGCGATGAATTCTGAAGTTTTTTTTCTAATTCATAATAATCAATATTTCCTTTTTCATGTACCGGAAGCATTTCTAAAACGATAGAAGCATTTTTAGCAAGATCTAGCACAGTTTCTAAAATACATTTATGTTCAATGGGTTGTGTAATGATTCGTTTAGCACCCATTGAATGAACTGCAGCGCGTAAAATCAGGTTATTGGCTTCAGTTCCTCCTGAGGTAAAAACAATTTCATTTGCCTCGCAATGTAGTATTTCTGAAACTTGTTTGCGCACTTGTTCAATAGTCGATTTCGCAGCACGACCGAGGCTATGCGCTGCTGAAGGGTTGCCAAACTGTAGCTTTATAACTTTTTCCATAGCTTTAATAACCCCTTCGTGCAATGGTGTGGAAGCTGCGTTATCTAAGTAGTAAAGCCTCATAAATTTTTAATAGAAATAATAATTAAAAAATGATACCGTTGCAAAAAGCACTCTAACAAAAAAATGTAACGCTTGATAAAAATTAAACGCTGGATCAACCTTTGGGTTGTGAGGATTTTAATTTTTTGAGAAGGAAGCAGTTTGAAGTTAGATGCTTTCTTTTTCATACTTTTTTATGTGTTCTGCAACGGTCTCAAAATGGTCTTAAAGTATATTAAAAATTTTCTACACGCCGATCAACTCTCAATAACAATTTTAAAGCCTTGCTATTTGCAGTCATGCTTAAACTATAGTGTAAAATAATCATTCAGGTTTATTTATAAACGCATTTTTCTACGAAGTTTTCCCGGAATGGCTTTTTTATTTACCAAAATAGCAGTAGTTTTATATTGGAAATAAGCTTTAGACACATAAATAAATCCGTTATGATCGTTATTAGTACCCCACGAATTTTTAACGATGTAAAACGCTTTTCCATCTTGATCTTTTGCTAACCCAACTATATGCATACCATGGTCATCTGTAGTGGTTTGATTATCCAATCCTTCCTGACGATTTTCTGGAGTAATCCTCATTTCTGTTCTATCTCCGGTATAAATAGCCGCTTTTTCTTCTCTTGTCATTTTTTTCCCTTCAAGGGCTAATGCGTTTTTAGGAACAAAAGCGACTCCGTTAGGCCAACTGAAATAAGGCTCTGAAACATCAGCACCCCAAGCAACGGTATAACCTTTTTTTAAGGCGTTATCTACAATGGCAGTAAGATCTGTTGGCATAATGTTATAACACCATTGATATGCCCAATTATCAGGTGCCATCATCATGGCTTTTTTATAATAAGGTGTAATGGTTTGTGAAATAAATTCTACATAATTATCCGGGTCAAGCCCTACAACTTCTTTAGCAAATGATTTAGGTGTATAGGTCTTTCCTTCATAAACAAAAGTTTTTGGAACTTTTCCTAATTCATCATCTAATACAGATTTAAACTTTGCTTTCCATGATTTTGTATTGATTTTTCCTTTATGGGCAACAACAGAATCTAAAATAGCTTTCAATTTTTTTTGCATGCTGGAAAAATCATTTATCATTCGCCCTTTAACTAATCCCGTATAACTTGCTTCGGGGAGAATTCCGTATCGCGCATACATATTAATTACATCATGCGCCTCTCCTCCATCTCCCCAGGTAAGCCCTCCATCCATACGAACATAAGCATCAGCTTTTCCTAAATAGGCTTTTCTTGCAGTATAAATCTTGGACAAATGAATAGGCTTTTTCCCTTTTTTAATCATTTCCGATTCTAAAAACGAGTTGGTTGAATAACTCCAGCATGTGCCCGATCGCCCCTGATTTTCAATAGGTGTTGTAGATAAATCGATTAAGTCAGTAAACTGAAACCCTAATTTTGCTGCGTTAGTTGAATTCTCACTAGCTTTTTTGACAAGTTCTACCTGTGCATGAGCTATAACTATAGAAAATAGTGTAACGATTAAAGCAATTTTTTTTTTCATTGTACGTAAAATAATTTTAATGATAGATAATATAATTAAGTATGTTTATTTTTGCCTCCCCCTCTTATTCTTAATATTTTTTTCAAATTATCAAGTAAGACACCATAGTCAATAAGCAAATATAAAAAATTAAGACTAAAAAAATAATTTTTTATGAAATAACACCCTCAATGCTAAAGCGCTTTTTGAAACGGTCTCATTTTAATAATACAAAACGGATCTTTTATGTGGATATTATTTTGATAATTCCTCTTTATTCAAAGTTTTATAAAACTGCTTTATTTCATCTATTTTTTCATTTGCAGTAACTGTTTGAGCTGATGTTGCGGTAAATTCACCTAAACCTAAAATCGATATAGATTCTTCGTTTAGAAGCGTCGTTTTGAGCGCTCCTTCCTCAAACATATTCTCCAACTCACTTATTGCCCCAATTAATGTATCGGGCACGCGGTGTATTTTTATGGTACCATTTTTAAAAACGGATATTTGTGCCAAAAAAGTTTGCCCTTTTTCCTGGTAAAATACAGCTGTTGACTTTCCTTCTATCTGTTTTACATTGATTTGAGAAGTTTCTTCTTCAAGTACTGGGATAGTATTTCGGTTAAAAACAGGCACTTTTATCTTGTTTATTTCATGAGTGTTCTCACCAAAAAAATTATATAGATTCTTTAGCGACGGATTTAATGTCTTAAGATATTTTTTGACTAATTTTAAAAAGGCTTTATCGTCTTTAAAAACCCATTTCGCTTCATTTACTACCACAGATCCAACACTGGGAATGGTCAATTTTTCTCCTGCAGGCACGTAATAATTCAGCCACTGCTCCGTTAGTCTATCCTTCAAAAGAGAGGAATCTACAAAATCTTCACAGTAAAAAATCCCATCTTCAAATAGTTCAAAATCTGAAAAAATATAATTCCCTTTCTTTTGAATAAAACAGGGAAAAGAAATACCCTTAAGGGCTCGTGTTCTTAAAATCGGGGTGTAACAATCAAAATAGTCTTTTTTGCCAAACCAATTTCCAAAAATTCCCATAAAATTCTTTTTTTAAAAATTTCTACAAAATTACTCAATCTAAAAGAACTTTACAAAAATAGGACTGGCGATATAATAGGCTGGCGTGCTCGTTTTTTAAAGATATTTTTGTGATATGAAATTAAGGAAATGGTTTCAGTTCAAGTTAATATATTAAATTAGCGAAAAATTAACAAGGGGAAAATTAAAGCAGTAAAATAAAATGTCAAAAATATTAATTATAGAAGACCAACAAGCCATTCGGAATGTATTAAGAAACATCCTTCATGAAGAGGATAATAATTATGAAATAGACGAAGCCTGTGATGGATGGGAAGGGTTTGAGAAAATAAAACGGAATAATTATGATTTGGTAATTTCTGATATAAAAATGCCTAAACTTGATGGAATAGAAGTATTGGAGGGGATAATGAAAATAAAGCCTGAAATTCCTTTTATTATGATCTCGGGACACGGAGATATTGATACTGCCATTGAAACCATAAAAAAAGGCGCTTTTGATTATATTTCAAAACCCCCTAATTTGAACCGGTTGCTGACTACCGTCAGGAATGCGTTAGATCGAAAAAACCTAATTATTCAAAACAAAACACTGGCAAATGAAAACAAACTTTTAAAAAAGAAAGTTTCAAAAAAGTATGAAATGATTGGTTCCTCGCCTGCCATCATGGAAGTAAAGGAAATAATTGAAAAAGTAGCGCCCACATACGCCCGCGTTTTGATTACAGGACCGAACGGTGCAGGTAAAGAGTTAGTTTCACACTGGATTCATGAAAAAAGTACTCGAGCAAAATATCCTCTAATAGAGGTGAATTGTGCAGCAATTCCCTCTGAATTAATTGAAAGTGAATTATTTGGTCATGAAAAAGGGTCGTTTACAGGTGCTCATAAGCAAAAAATCGGAAAATTTGAACAAGCCAACAAAGGAACTATTTTTTTAGATGAAATAGGAGATATGAGCCTTGCTGTTCAGGCAAAAGTACTGCGGGCTTTGGAAGAAAAAAAAATAATAAGAGTAGGAGGAGAAAAAGAAATTCTGGTAGATTTACGAGTTATTGCTGCAACGAACAAGGATCTTAGAGAGGAAATTGAAAAAAGAAATTTTCGAGAAGATTTATACCATCGTTTAGCCGTTATCATAATTAAAGTACCAACCTTAAATGAAAGAATAGAGGATATACCGGAATTAGTGAATCACTTTGCAAAAAAAATAGCGAAAGAACAAGGTACTGCAGTAAAATCATTCTCAAAAAAAGCTATAGAAAAGCTACAGCACTATGATTGGACAGGTAATATAAGAGAGTTAAGAAATATTGTTGAACGATTAACTATTTTGAGCAATCAGGAAATTTCTGAAAAAGAAGTAAAAAAATTCTCAGGAAAGTGATAATCAGAGATTTTGCAACGGTCTCACATTAAGGTATTTAGCTTCGCTGACTTACAGTTCTCGGGCTCCGTATTTTATTAACTTAGTTGACTTTAGATAGCGTTGACTCACATTTCAGTTGTTAAAGTTCTTTGCACAACGGTCTCATGTCTTTTTTACAAAGATAGTTAATATTGCTTAAAAGTTGCTAAGTATAATTATAAATTCTCTCGCTTGCGCGGGCTTACCATTCTTGGGGATTGTCTATTGAATAACATGAATTTTTGTAGCTGCAAGTGAATTTTTGTAGCTGCAAGTCAGCGCAGGCGAGAGGGGCTTTAAGTTTTAAATAAATGTTAAACTTTGTTAAAATTAATAATTATTAATTTAACTTACTATTATTTTATGTTTATTATAATAAAATTAGACATAAAACTTTAACGAACTTTAAAAATATGGTTTAATGTAAATGTTGTAATATTTGCCCAACTAAATTAATAGTTTATAAAAAAAGACCGTTGCGAGGTAATGAAAGATAGATTAGATATTAAACAAAGTCATACTTCGACTACGCTCAGCAAGCATACTAAGCTGCTATTTCATCTATAAAAATAGTATATTTATGCCATGAAAATACATAATCATTCTACTTTAGGCGATAGTATTCTGGAAAAAAATAAGTAAAATAATAGACTGTCCTTATTATAAGGAGAAAAGCGGCACGGGCAGTCCGAGTTATGATAATTTATTAGGTTGCTAAGTACTTCGACTAGGCTCAGTAACCACTTGTCGAAGTATTATTTAATATGTCTTTATTACAAACCTGATAAGTTTTAATTAAAGAGTATCAATAAGATTTAAAGGATGGTTTAAACGAAATAGAAGAGTTATTAACACAAGCGGTTTCTCAATTCAACAAAAAAGAACAAACAAGAAATAAATTAAAAACATGCCAAGCAAAAGAATTACAAAACATTTAGACCGATTGTTGTTAGACCCTAACAACTATAGGTTTATAGACAGCCCTGAATATAAAAAAGTCCTTCAAGACCAACTGGATGACCCTCATATACAAAAACGAACTTTAAACTTTTTGTTGGGTAAAGACAACAGTAATATTAAAGATTTGATAAGCAGTTTTACTACAAATGGTTTTTTAGACATTGACCAAATTCAAGTAAAAGAAGTTGGCGATAAATACTTGGTAATTGAAGGCAACAGAAGGACTGCCACTCTAAAACATCTTTATAATCAATTTAAATTAGGTAATGATATTGGAAAACTGACAGAAAACGATTTTAAAAGTATAAACCTTGTAGAAATAATTGATGAAGACCCAGTACAGCAATTAGTATCTATGGGATTACATCACATTAGTGGTAAAAAAAGATGGAGCGCAGTTAATGAAGCGCAGTTTATTAATGATTTAAAAACTAAACACAATAAAACAGAAGAATATATCTGTGGTGCTTTAGGTATTAAAAAAGTAAAATTAAGAAGAAGTATTCGTACGCTTAACCTTATCAAAATGTATAAGGACAGTGATTACGGAGACCAATTTAAATCTAATATGTACACCATTTTTCAGAGTGTAATTTCAAATACAAATATAAAAAATTGGTTAGGTTGGAATGACAATAAATATACTGTAAATAACCGCACAAACTTAGAACGTTTGTTTAATTGGATATCAGAAACAGAAGAAACAGAAATTGATGAAGATAATAATGAAAGAACTTCAAAGCAAGAGCCTATTATAAGTCAGTATAGACAAATTAATGATTTATCAAAATTCATTAATGACCCGCATGCTGTTAAAAGAATGGAAGATAGTCGAAATATTACTGAGGGTTATGCTTATAGTGATCTTATTGGCAAAAAAAGATCGAAAGATTTCTTACGCAACATAGAAAGTGAAGTAACCACACTTTATAATTTTAGTGAGCATTTAACCCCAGATGATTACTTAAAAATTGAAGAATTAAAATCAAAATTAGATAGCCTTATACCAATTAGTAAAGCTAAAATTGTTATTAACGACAAATTAATGTCTTCCTATTTTTCAACCATTACCCCCCATTTTAACAGCGTCTTTATTCATCGCTATAGAAAACTGAATAATATTAAGGTTAAAAATCTATCTAAAGTAAACATTTTTGCAGGGGATAATAATATGGGTAAAACTTCGATTTTAGAAGCATTTTATCTTATTAGTCAGTTAAACGACCTTAATGCCTTTTTAAATTTAGAAAAATATAGAGGAAAGTTTCAAAATGATTTTAATGCAAAATGGGTTGATAAAAGTTTTATCTCTCCTATAGATATTGAAGGCAAGTTTAATGAAGTTGAAACATCACTATCTATAACAAAAGAATCTACTGAAGAAGATATTAAAAAATCAGGTTATTTAAATACTATAAATACAAAAGCTAATATAAAAGATACTACTCTAAACAGTAGTATTCATTTATACGGAAATAAAGAAGCAGAATTACGCTTTTCAAAATCTCAAATTCTTTGTCCGGCAATCTTTACAAGCCCTTACAGATACAATCAAGCATTATTAGAAAAGGCACACGCTTATGCAGTAGAAAAAAAATATTTAGACAGAGTAATTGACTTTATAAGAAAGCATTTAGATAGTTCTATTCAAAAAATAGAAACGATTACTGTCGAGGGTGAAAGTCGTTTTATGGTAACATCTTCTGTAATGGATGAGGCTATTGATATAACTAAATATGGAGAAGGATTACAGCGTGTTTTTGAAATTGCTTTGTTAATGGGTTATAGTAGAAATGGTATCATTTGTATTGACGAAATAGATAGTGCAATTCATAAAACACTATTGATAGCGTTCACTAAATTTATACAACAAATAGCAAAAGAATTTAACGTTCAAGTATTCTTATCTACACATAGTAAAGAATGTATTGATGCTTTTGTCAAAAATCAATATCAAAATGAACATTTAACTGCCTACGCATTAACTGATGAAGAGGGGCAAATAAAATGTAAATACATTGATGGTATAAGATTAGAGCAATTAGTTGAATCTATAAATTTTGATATTAGGTAATGGAAAATAATCCAATAGAAAATAATATAATATTTATACTTACAGAGGGCGATCACGACTCAGCTTTTATCTATCGTATTTTAAAAGCTAATGGGTTTAATTCATATAAAAAAATAATAAAAGATTATCCAAAGCCTTTAAACGAATTTTTACAAACTGACATCACAAATGTTTCAATTCAAGAAATAAGAATCCAAGAAGCCCGTACAAGGGTTTTACCATACTATGTAATGAAGTCGGGGTATAATTTAGTTTTGATTTATTCTATAGGTGGCGACAAGAAAAATGATATTAGAGAAAAGCTGATAAAGTCATTAAATATTCTTAATAAAAGAGATGATGAAGACGACTTAGCTATTCAAGCTTTACCCAATACATCAATGTCTGTTCTATATTTTTTTGATGCAAATGATAAGGGTACTGATTATAGAATGGATCAAATTATAAACGAATTAAAGCCTGCATTTCAAGATTTTTCATTTGAAGAGAACGATAAATATCAATCTTCAAAATTTTATGAACTTGAGAATATGAAAATCGGGGCATACATTTTCTAGAAAGAAAGAAGAAGATAAAGGGATGTTAGAAGATGTTATGCTCCCTCTAATGAAGCAAGACAATGATGATATTTTTGATGCAGCAGAAACCTTTTTAAAAATCATTAATACCTGTGCTCTTTTTAAAGATAAATTAAAATCTGATAAAGATGGCCATTTAAAAAAAGTAAACAATATAAAATATACGCATAGTAAATCTTTAATAGGTACAATAGGTCAACTTCAAAAATCAGGTAAATCAAATACAGTTTGTATTAGTGATGCTGATTACCTAACAGACAAAAAAATATTAAATAATGATACCTGTAAAGAGATTGTAGAACTACTAAAACAAGTATTAATATAACCATGCACACCTCCGACATATTCGAAAAAAGCTTAGAGATGATTATAGAAACTCATTTATGATAAAGACCTTTGCATCAATGAAGTGCGTATAGTCATGCTCAATATAAGATTGTTGAAAAAAGCACGCTATCAACTGCAATTCATTGTAAGCCAAAGGGCTATTTATTAAACTATTTAAACATTCAGGCAGATTAAACTGATACCTTGCCTTTAATCGGTGGGTGATATTGATAATCAACTAATTGAAAATCCTCGTAAGCAAAATCGAATAAATTTGTCTTTTTCGGGTTTAATTTCATACGAGGCAAAGGGTATGGATTGCGTGTAAATTGTAGGTTTATCTGTTCTATATGATTAAGATAGATGTGCGCGTCTCCAAAAGTATGAATAAATTCTCCGACTTCCCATCCCGTAACTTGTGCTACCATTTGTAACAATAATGCATACGAAGCGATATTAAAAGGAACGCCGAGAAACAGGTCTGCACTGCGCTGGTATAGTTGTAAAGACAAGCGTCCGTTGGATACATAGAATTGAAAAAAGGCATGACAGGGCGGTAAAGCGGCTTTTTTCATAGCTACATTTTCTTCAAAAGATTTGCAGGGATCAGGCAGTACTGACGGATTCCATGCCGAAACTAACATTCTTCGACTATCAGGATTTCTTTTTAGCTCACAGACTACTTGTGCTATTTGATCAATACTCTCGTTATTCCAATTACGCCATTGCTGACCGTAAACAGGACCTAAATCACCTTTCGCAGTAGCCCATTCATTCCATATTCTTACACCGTTTTTTTGTAGATAATGCACATTCGTGTCTCCTTTTAAAAACCATAACAACTCATAAATAATGGATTTCAGATGCATCTTTTTAGTAGTAACCAGGGGGAATCCTTCAGCTAAATCAAACCGCATTTGATATCCGAATATACTACGCGTGCCCGTGCCCGTGCGGTCTGACTTTTCAATTCCGTTTTCTATTACATGCTTTGCTAAATCTAAATATTGCTTCATTACTGTTTTTTCTTACGGAAGTAAAATTATAAAAAAGACCGAGAAAGTCATGGGTTTTTGATTAAGCAAATGTATTATATTCTCAGTATTTTTTATTTACTTTGCATTATAGAGTGATGAGACCGTTGCAGAATAAATGAAAAAGAAAGCATATCACTTGCGCTGACTTTAGCTATCGCTGGCTTGAAGTTCAGTTCGCTTTAAACTGCTTCCTTACTTTGACAAGCAAGTGGTTAAGCACAGTCGAAATATGGTTATTGAATACGTCGGCTAGGCTTAGTAACCACCGGTTGAAGCACTCAGCTACTGATAATTAAAATATTGACAAACAAAAGGCTGCTCTGGTGTTTAGCTATCGCTGACTTGCAGTTCAGTTTTTAACATACTTTTTACAAAGGTCTCTTAATATAAAATGAAAATAAATTAAAAACTTATTAAAAACTTATGTAATCAATTCCACTATATGATAATACACGATTTTACAGATAGAAATTCCCTGTTAAACCAATTTGTAGCGGAACTAAGAGATAGTAATATTCAGAGAGACCGGCTCCGGTTTCGTAAAAATTTAGTACGTATAGGCGAGATTTTGGCTTATGAATTAAGTAAAACTTTAATTTATGAAAAAGTAAAAATAAAAACACCGCTCGGTGTTTCAACGACTTCGCTGCTTAACTCAAAGCCGATTATTTGTTCTATTCTGCGCGCAGCATTGCCTCTTCATAACGGCATATTAAATTATTTTGATGCTGCTGATTCGGCTTTTATTTCAGCTTTTCGCAAGCATTCTCAAAAAAATAGTTCCTTTGAAATTGTAGTAGAATACATGGCAATACCGGACATAAATGATAAAATATTAATTATTGCTGATCCTATGCTTGCCACCGGCCAAAGCCTTTTAAATGTTTACAAGGCTTTGAAAGAGCAGGGAAGCCCAAAGGAAATTCATGTAGTATCTGTTATTGGCGCAAGAGAAGGAATAGAAAAGATTAGAAAGAATTTACCTGAAAATACAAAAATATGGATTGCTGAAGTGGATGAAACATTAGATGAAAGAAAATATATTATACCAGGTTTAGGAGATGCCGGTGATTTAGCCTTTGGAAGCAAGTTGTAAGAAAAGAGACCGTTGCAGAACACATAAAAAAGTATGAAAAACAAAGCATTTAGCTTCAAACTGCTTCCTTACTTCGACAGGCTCAGTAACCATCTCAAAAAAAATAAATCCTCACAACTAAAGGGTTGATCTGGTTTTTAATTTTTATCGGGCGTTGCATTTCGGCAAATGGTTACTGAGCCTAGTCGAAGTGCTCAATACAAGTATTTTTTTGTACATCTCGTTTTGCCTATTATACTAAGCAGGGAAAATATTAACAAAGGGCTAAAAAATATTTTTGTCTCTATCCCTATAAAAAGAAAGAAACACTACATTTTGGCATCTATTTTTGAATATTTGGATTTTCAATTATGGAATTCAATCCATCAATGTGTTCAAATAATTTTGGTTTAATGGGGTTCCACATCGGGTCAAGTATAAAATCTATTCCTTCTCTTCTTGCTAATTTCGATGCAGGAACAAAATCACTATCACCAGATACAAGAATAATTTGCTCTACTTGTTTTTTAAGGGCTATGAATGCAATATCTAAACCAATTTTCATATCTACTCTTTTCTGAATAAAATCAAACGAGACATCTTTTTCTTGCAATTGATCAACAGTTATTTTTTGATTAAGCAATTCTTTCATCTTAGACGGATTTATAATCCAACGTTTTCTATCCTCTAAAACTCCTAATCGCAAGGCAACTTTTCGCTTTTTCTTTAGCTCCTCAAAAAATGCTAATCGAAATTTATATGGATATGTTTTAGTATAATCTATTGCTTTCCCTGTAAGGGGGTTGTGCTGTTTTTCTCCATAAGGTGAGCAGTCATAATAAAATATCTTATGCAAATCATACGATTCATCTTTTTGTCTCAAATGCTTTAAACACATTGTATATAAATCATTAGCGGTTCGCTTGGGATCAATTGATTTTGGATTTATTTTTTTAATTGAACGATACCTTTTTAAGAAGAATGCTCCGTCAACTAAAATTGCCGCTTTCTTTTTCATCATCTATCTAAAATAAAAAAGCTTCTGGTTTGGCATTCCCGCTATAGTGTATAATTAAATTGAGAATACTTTGCCAGAAGCGCTATTGAATAAAATATTTTTGAAAAGATAAATGATAAAAATATAAAATACAAAAAACTAAACTTTTATTAAATGATAAGCCTTATTCAATGGGGCTAGTTAAGGCTAAAAATACTCGATTTCGCGTTCCATTATTTTTTGTGGGACTTTGTTTTTAAATAGAATGGACTGTTTTAAATTGCCTTTTTTATCATATGTATGTTTACAAGTGTACTTATCATCATCTAGACTGCCGTCCGCATTGTAATCATTTACTTCAACTCGGTTTCCTTGGGCATCATATTTATAAGTCCGCTTACTCTTTAGACTGCCGTCCGCCTTGTAGCTATTTTGTTCCACTAAGTTTCCTTGGGCATCATATTTATAAGTCCGCTTACTCTTTAGACTGCCGTCCGCCTTGTAGCTATTTTGTTCCACCTTGTTTCCTTGCTTATCATATTGATAGGTCCACTTCCAGGATAGACTACCATCCGCCTTGTAGCGATTTTCTTCCACTAAGTTTCCTTGCTTATCATATTGATAGGTAGCCTTATACCCTAGACTGCCGTCCGCATTGTAGTAATTTTCTTCCACTAAGTTTCCTTGCTTATCATATTGATAGGTAGCCTTATACCATAGACTGCCGTCCGCCTTGTAGCTATTTTCTTCCACCTTGTTTCCTTGGGCATCAAATTTATAAGTCGACTTATCATCTAGACTACCATCCGCATTGTAATCATTTACTTCAACTCGGTTTCCTTGCTTATCATATTTACAAGTCAACTTCCAGGATAGATTACCATCCGCATTGTAATCATTTTCTTCCACTCGGTTTCCTTGGGCATCATATTTATAAGTCCGCTTACTCTTTAGACTGCCGTCCGCCTTGTAGTAATTTACTTCCACCTTGTTTCCTTTTTTATTGAAGCGTACAAGGAATTTACTAGAAAAACGAGAAAAAAGAATATCACTAGCAAACTCAGCAAACTCAGATCCACGGGTTTGAGAACCTTTCTCTATCTTGCCAAACTTTTCAAGGGTTTTATAGTAACTGATTTTTAAAGATTTTACCTTTCCTTTTAGGTGAAGCGAAGCCCAATCTGTATCCTTTTTTGTTTTATTATTTGCACAGTTGTGCATTAAAACTATGCAGACAAAGAGTGTGGTAAATAAACGTGCGCGTATCATAGTGTATTTTTTTTAGTTCTTTAACAAAGATACGCATATTATATTTATTCTAATTATATATTTTTGAAAAATAAAACACCCCTTTAAGCGTTGCGAAAGAAAAAATGAATTTCAACAAAAAATTATGTGATTTTAGTAGCTGAGTACTTCGACAGGCTCAATAACCGCTTCCCGAAGTGTTCAGTTGCCTAAAATTAAAATTCTCTCACAACCAAAGGGTTGATCTGGTGTTTAGATTCGCTGACTTGTAGTTAATTTTTATCGGGCGTTGCATTTCGGCAAATGGTTACTGCATCTCGACAGGCTCAATAACCGCCTAGTCGAAGTGCTCAATACAAGCATTTTTTTGCTAAAGTGCTTTTTGCAACGGTCTCTAAAAGCAAAGCCTCCTTAGATTCATTTCCTCTAACATTGATAATCTTTAACCGCATCAATAAAAGCCTTAGCATGATCCACGGGAACATTTGGTAAAATGCCGTGCCCCAGGTTAGCAATATAGTGCTGTACCCCAAAGGCATCAATCATATTTTTAACACGTGTTTTGATTTCAGGAACAGGAGCAAGTAAGGCTGCCGGATCAAAATTGCCCTGCAAAGTTATTGTTCTTCCTGTCATTTGCCGGGCTAATTTTGGGGAAATCGTCCAATCCACTCCCAGTGCTGAAACTTTTGATTGAGCCATTTCTTTAAGCGCAAACCAACATCCTTTGGCAAATACGATAACCGGTGCTTTTTGACTCACTTTTTCTACGATTTGACGGGTGTATTTCCATGAAAATTCCTGATAATCTTGTGGAGAAAGCAGTCCGCCCCAACTATCAAAAATTTGAATAACATCGCATCCGGCAGCTACTTTTTCCAGCAAATATTGTATCGTTACATCGGTAAATTTTTGCAATAATTGATGCGCTGCCTCTCTTTGCTGAAAACAGAATGCTTTAGCTGTATCAAAAGACTTTGAGCCTTTCCCTTCGACTGCATAACAAAAAACAGTCCATGGAGCCCCTGCAAAACCAATTAACGGTATTTCATTATTTAACGCTTTTTTCGTCATCTTTACCGCTTCAAGTACATACCCCAAACTTTCTTCTATATTAGGAACAATCACCTGATCGATTGCTTTTTGCGAACGAATAGGGTAGGGGACCCAAGGCCCCATATCGGGCTTCATTTCTATATGAATATTCATAGCCTGAGGAACTACAAGAATGTCTGAAAAAAGAATCGCCGCATCGGTTCCTAACTGACGAATCGGCATAAGCGTGATTTCGGTGGCAAGTTCGGGCGTACGGCAACGGGTAAAAAAATCATATTGCTTTTTCAGTTTCATAAAATCCGGTAAATATCGCCCAGCTTGGCGCATCATCCACACTGGCGGACGCGCTAATTTTTCTCCTTTAAGTGCCCTTAGAAGTAAATCGTTTTTATAATTCATATTTATGATGGCTCTCTCTCATTTATTATTTGTTGGAAATAATGATTAACGGTCTGAATTAAACTTTCAATGGTTGGTTCAGAAGCTGTAATGGATGAAAATTCTTTTCTTTTCAGAAAATTTTTTGTTGTATTTCCGATAGCAAAGATAGCTGTATTTTGAGAAAATGAGTTATATTTTAGATAGGATTCAACCGCTGACGGACTAAAAAAAAGTACCCCGTCAAACGCCTCAGAAAATTTAAAGTACTTCAATTGTGTTTCATAAACGATGACTTCTTTTAATGCAACATTTTTTGAGGATAAAATAATAGGTAACTCATCTCTTCTGAGATTATTGGTAAAGTATAATAGTTTACGGTAGGGTGCGAGAACTATTTTTTTAGCTAAGGCTTTTGAAGAGGAAGCGATAAGTAATGGCTTCTTCTGAAATAAACGCGTGATTAATTCTGCTGTTTTTTCTCCGACACATAATATATCATTTTTGAGAAAAGAAGTTTGACTAAATACTGATTTTACTGCGTTCTGACTCGTGAAAATAACTACTTCTGTCATATCTTTTGGCAAGGTAAAAGGAATAAATTTAATATCAATCATTTCTTTTTCTAAGACTTTTAAGCCGCTGAGAAATCTTTGCTTTTGTTCTGTTGAAAGTTTCTTAGTAGATAGTATTCGGTATTTTCTTCTCAAAATAACTTGTAATTAGAAGCGCTAATGTAAATATTTTGATTTTTTATCGAAAAGGCAGATATGGACACTACTAAAAGGAGAGGATAATTATTTTGATGATTACACTTTAAAAATACTCTTTGAAGGCGGCTTTGCGGGGCGAGCGTTAGGGATAGCAGCGGTATCCTTTTTCTTGGGGTGATGTTTTTTACCCCAAGAAAAAGATTTAGCGGATAGCCCGACCGCCGTAAGGCGGGAACGCCCAAAAAATAAATAAAATAATTAAGACCTTTAGCTTGCGCTGACTTGCAGTTAATTTTTTTCAGGTGTTGCATTTTACCAGCTAAAGTGCTTTTTGCAACTTCAGGTTAGCGCTAGCTAAAGGTCTCAAAATAATAAAGTGTTTTTGTAGCGATATTGATGCAGTAAAATCAGCAAAAATTTTAAGTTTAAACTGAAATACAATTAATCGCTATTTTCAGATATTTCGAGAATTAAGTTTATCAAAAACAACTATATGCCTGTCTGCCCACCATCGGTAATTGTCCAATTATACTTATCGGTAAGTATATCCCTATATTGTTTATATTCTGGACTATATTTTGAATTTCCTCCATCAAATTCAAATGGTTTATCCTTAAAATATGGAATCGTTTGCAATCTTTGATGAATTAATTTAGCTTTTTGAGAAAATCCTTCAAGCAATGCATTATAATTTTGTGTTGATAGGGTAACTCCATAAAACATCTCTTTCATACCACTATTTAAGATAATATTCCATGAACCGATATTTTGGTCAAACGAGGAAGCGTTATAGAACATTCTAAACATTGATACAACCTTGGAAACATTCCATTTGCTAATGTCTGCATTGAATGAATCAGCCTCATAGAACATATGAGACATACTAGTAACCTGGGAAACATCCCATCGGCTAAGGTCTCCTTTAAATGAATGGGCACCATTAAACATATTAGCCATGTCTGTAACGTTTGAAACATCCCAGGAACTGATTTCTCCATTAAATTTGAAGGCTTGAGAGAACATAGAACACATATTTTTCACATTAGAAACGTTCCACTGATTAAGATCTTGATTAAATAACTCTGCTCCGGAAAACATATTGCTCATATCGGAAACCTTGGAAACATTCCATTGACCGATATTCTTGTCAAAAGAAACAGCATTATTAAACATTCTGTCCATAGTAGACACGTTAGAAACATCCCATGAACCAATCGGCTGATTAAATTGTTTGTCTCCTTCAAACATTGCTTGCATATTAGTAACCTTAGAAACATTCCACGAACCAATCGGCTGATTAAATTTTTCATTATTATAGAACATCATCGCCATATTGGTAACGTTAGAAACATCCCATGAACCAATTGGCTGATTGAATTTCATTGTTGAGAACATTTTCCTCATATTGGTAACGTTAGAGACATCCCAAGAGCCAATCGGCTCATTAAATTGTTTTACATTATAAAACATTTCTTCCATATTGGTAATGTTTGAAACATCCCAACTATCCATTCTTGGTACGTTCTTCAAAGATTCAGCATATTTAAACATTCCCTTAAAACTCCTTGTATCTGAAAATTTTGGGATATCCGTTGCGGTTATCGACATGTTTTTTGCGTGGAAGAATTGGTATTCCGTTTCGCCAAAGTCTAAATCGCCCCATGAACTTATTCCTATTAACTTCTCGGCATCCCCATAATAACTAAATTTTTTGTCATCCTTAGAGTAAAGCCATCCAAAAGACCATCCTTTAAGCTCTCCATTGATTTGAATAGTATACGTACCTTCGTTTTCATACGTATGCTTGACTTGTTTAGCATCAAACTGAGTAATATGATTTGATGTGCCATCTCCCCAATCTACTGTAAAATTATACGAGCCGTTAGGAACTAACGGAAGTTTTATTTGTTTCTCTTCCGAAATATCTTTTGAATGTTGGTACGACGCTAGTTTGGGGTTCGTTGTCCATGTAGAGATGAATGGTGTAGTCGTTGTCGTTTGTTTCTTGGTAGGGTGTTTTTCTAAAATTACCGTTACTTCATCGTTATCGCTTCCTTTCAAAGCACCAGAAACATCATAGTATTCTTTATCTTCTACTTTTTTATTGACATCAGTTACCTCTAAAAAGAATTTATCGCTCGCCTCATTAATATAATGCTCATAGGTATTAGGAAGTGTAATCTTTATCGATGGGTATGTTTTGTTATCTGTATCTTCAACTACATTAAAAATATTATAATCCTCTCCTAAGTGTAAAATCTCTTTACCGTCATTAACTTTTAATTTTACCTTAAAATCATAGTTATTTTTTGTATTCTTATCAATAGCTAAAGGTACTTCTGTTTCGCTATCGTCCTTAATTTTAAATGAAATCTGGAAGGAGTATTTATTATCCGTAACGTATTCAGGGTTAAAACTAATTTGCTTTTTAGCAGGCCCCTCCTCTGGAGCCGGTTCAACTTTTGCAGTATATTCTTGTAAAAGAACCTTTATACTCAAATTAGCATCAGGACTCGCTAAATCAATAGGTATATCTTCTTGAGCCAATTGATATTCAATTTCATCACCAGTATCTCCCTCTAAAACATCAAATTGCGTTATATGGTATTTTTTTCCGTCTTCAAGATAAAGGTCAATGGTTCTCTTTTCATCGAATGTAAATTCAGCATTGCTAATCTCTTGTCCCTCTGTACCCCCTTCTGAATAAGACTTTGCAATGGTTGTTGTTCCTGACTCTCCTTCGTAAATCGTCAACCTTACACGTGTATTCTCTATAAAAGCATCAGTACCAGCCTCAGCATTAGTAGATGCTGTTAAGCTTACTTTTTGAACGTCAGGCCGCAGCGAATTTTCTTTGTTTTGTTCACAATTAGTTAAAAAGCCGAGCAAGGGCAGGGCGAATAACATTAAGATTTTAAATTTTAATTTGTTCATTTTAAATTTTGTTTTTGATTTAATAATTTTTAAAACTTTCATAAATATTTTTTTTGTTATACATTTAATTGCTGTTTAATCTAAAAATGTAAGAGCCTTTTAGCTAGCGATGACTTGCAGTTCGCTTGAAATTTCTTCCTTCTCAAAAAATTAAAATGCGCATAAACAAAAGTTTACTTCGTTGTTTAATTTTTTTTCAGGCGTTGTATTGTATCGCTAAATTGCTTTTTGCAAATGCAAGTCAGCCCTAGCTAAAAGTTTCTTCTTTATAAATAAATTGAGGCAAATATATAAAATTTTTTAGATTAGAGTAAAAAAAATATTATACAAACGTAAAAATATAAATTATTGAGTGCTTTAGTTAGCGATGATTTGCAATAATCTTAAGATATTTTTGTACTTTTATTAATCCTACCGGCAAATAGAAGTCTGTGTTTTATAAAATTTATATGAAAAATATTTTATTACTGTCTGATACGCATGGTTATTGTGGAGAAGAAATGATAAGGCATGCAAAAGAAGCAGATGAAGTATGGCATGCAGGAGATATTGGTAATTTAACTATTGCTAATGAGTTAAAGCGACATGCTTTTTTAAAGGCAGTTTACGGAAATATTGACGATGCTGAAATACGCTCAGAATTTCCATTACATAAACGTTTCTTTTGTGAAAAAGTGGATGTGTGGATAACGCATATTGGAGGTTATCCAGGGCATTATAATCGTCGAATTAAAGAAGAATTAAAAAAAAATCCTCCTCAATTGTTTATTTGTGGACATTCGCATATCTTAAAAGTAATGCCAGATCGTCAGTTGAATTTGTTACATATGAATCCTGGCGCTATCGGAAAACACGGTTTTCACAAAGTGCGAACGATGCTTAAATTTAAAATTGATGGGGAGCGAATTTTTGATTTGGCGGTAATAGAATATGCAAGATAACCATTTCTAATTATCAATAACTGAAAATTGACTTAGCAATTATAATAAAAGACCGTTGCAAAAAGTTTGAATGGGATTTATAATCTTTGTTTTTTAGTTTTTTTATTTTACTATTTACTTATTGATAGGTTTTTCACTGTTTTTTCATGGATTTATTGACTATCAATACTCCTTTATCCTCTTTTAACGATTAGACGCCAGTATCCCCGGACTTCGATATAAATTATACCCGATCGCCTCCATCAGGTTTTGCGTATGCATCTTTGCTATCCCGCTATATCTTGCCACCCCGCCTGAAAACCATCGCTTTATGCTTCCGAATGTGCATTCTATACTTCGATAAACTCAGTAACCTTTTTAAAGCTTGTTTCCCCTACTCGTTTATTAAACTTCTTCTCAAAATCCGTTAATGGCTTGCCCCTTTTTGCCTTCTTCAGTATATGATTCTTCAACTTTCTCCTCTTTAACAAACTCGCATTTCTCTCTGATTGATCGCCCTTATCCCCTTTTAAGGGAATCCCCTCCGGTAAGTCTGCAGACGCTAAAACCTCCTGTAAATTGCTCCCCTCGTTTACACTTGCTTTCGTGCTTACTACTCCAAGTACCAGACCTTCTTCATCGGTAACATAGTGCTTTTTATCCCCATAATAATACTTGCCTCGCTTTTTTAACCAAGCCCCTTGTTTATCTACACTTGCCTTATTATCTTTTTTTACCCTCGCCTCTTTTTGCTCTCCGCTATCCCCGGTAATCTTATAACTAACCTTGCCTTTCGGTTTTAATGAAGTCTCTACTACACTCGCGTCTACTATCGCTCCTTTTTTGATGATGATTGGATGGCGTTCTAATTGACCGTGGATCTCCTTAAATAGACGCTCGTAGGCATTCGCCTGCGTCATCAATGTTCTAAATCTACTCAAAGTACTAGGGTCAGGGGAGACTTGGTCAATATGCAATCCACAAAAATAACTGAAGGAAAGATTGTCATTTATCCTATCTTCTACTTCGTAATCGCTTAAGCCATACCAAGTTTGTAATAAACACATCTTAAATAATAATAAGCCATCATAACTCGGACTGCCCGTCGCACTTTTCCCTTTATTATAAGGGTCATCTATTATTTTACTTATTTTTTTCCAGTCTAACAAACGGTTTAACTGCGTGAAAAAAGACTTTTTTATCTTTCTTGTGCGTAAATCACAAATACTATCGGCTAAAGTAGGATGATGATATATTTTCATGCCATAAATAGACTATCTTTTTAGCTAAAATAACCGCTTAGTATCACCTTTTTTTTATATCTAATCTTTCATTACCTTGCAACGGTCTCGATATATTTTCATGTCATAAATAGACTATCTTTTTAGCTAAAATAACCGCTTAGTATCACTTTTTTTATATCTAATCCTTCATTACCTTGCAACGGTCTTGTTTTATAATAATGGATGTGTAAATGAGTTTTATATTGATAAAAATAGAATGGATAGTTTACCTCTTTTGTTAAATCCCGAAATAAGGGGTTATAGAGGAATACTATATAAAAAAAATAAAGATATCTTAATGGATATTATTGCTCCTATAAATCAGGGTTACATTCTGGGTAAGAAAAAGTACAGGGTAAGAATTCAAGGGGATACGCTTTTTCTAAAAAGAAAAGCAGATAGTGATAAGGATGAATATGTTTATTTAAGAAAAGAGTTATCCCCCAAAAACTTAAATTATGAAGCTGATTGGTGAAGAAACTCTATTTTCATTATGTCGTTTTTAGAGCGTTTAATTTTATGGTAAATTTTCGTTGGGTCGCAGTAAAAATTCCGTAGGTACGGAAGAAAATTTCTGTACGTACGCGAGAAAGTTTCCGTACTTACGGAAAAAAGTTTGCGTAAGTATAGAAAAGTTTTCACTTTTAGAGGTAGCAATAGCTGTTTCTTGAAAAGCGTAGGTATAGGGCTTGTTTCGGTTCCGCTTAAAAGCAAGAAATCGGGGGAGGAATGAAAGGCGGAAGGAGCGAGTTACTTTCGTCTGTGGTGTTGGTTTTCGTATGTTTTACAGGAAGTAAACTGCCTTGATTTTTTTGGTTCGTTTTTTCATCAAGGAAAAAATGAACAGAAAGAGCATGAGTATTTTGCTGCCATACACCTCGTTCATATAAATAAAGACCATTGCAAGTCAGCGTAAGCTAAAGGTCTCTTCAAGTTATTCTAAAAAGCCAGCAAATAAAAAAATAATCTTTTGTAAAGAATTTTCTTACAAAGGATTTAATATTTTTATTATAAAAAGAAGTAAATTTTACCTGTTAAGACCGTTGCAAGGTAATAAAAGATTAGATGAGACCGTTGCAGAACACATAAAAAAGTATGAAAAAGAAAGCATCTAACTTCAAACGGCGTATTTCTCAAAAAATTAAAATCCTCCACACCCATTAGGTTGCTCCGGTATTTAATTTTTATCGGGCGTTGCATTTTTTTGTTAGCGTGCTTTTTGCAACGGTCTCTTAAAATGAAACGCCCGAAAAAATTAAGTCTAAGTCAGCAAAGCAAGACACCAAAACAACCTTCTTGGGTGTGGAGGATTTTAATTTTTTGAGAAATACGCCGTTTGAAGTTAAATGCTTCTGTATATATGGATATTTTATGTATTCTACAATGTTCTTCTTTAACTTTGCTGATTGGGTAGAATCTAAAAACGAAGAAAATCTTCTTCATTTTCTGGTTGAGACTTTTCGCTTTTCGTTTTATTTTTATTATTTCCAAAACGATAATTAAACCCAATCGTGTATCGTCGCTCTGTCCACTGAAAATCTGTATCTGAAAAATAGCTGGTAGTTCGAGCAGTTCGTCCGAGTTTTCTGGTATTAAACACATCACTTATATTAAAAGTCAAACTTCCTTTTTTCTTGAAAAAATCTTTAGAAAGTGAAAGATTAGTAAAAAATATTGGCTTAATCGTAGTTTCTTTTCCTGTGAATTTTCCACGATACTTTTCTCTAATTTTAAGAGAAATGCTATAGGGCAGTTCGTAGTTAACTCTCAGACGGGCAAATAATCTTTCATTATGAATTGATTGATTTCTTATTTCTTCATTTGAGTCAATTATAGTTCCTTTTCGATAGGCTTTAAAATAATTAAAATCTCCACTTATACTCATTTTTTTAGAAATTTTATATGTGCCATTAAGTTCAAAACCATAACGCGTTTCATTATCCAAGTTTACTGGATAATTTTTTATAAAATTATTGCCTTGATTATTTGTAAGTCTTTCAGTAAAAAATTGGAAAGGCTTGTTAGAATAATTATAATAAAGTGTAGGCAAAAGTGTCAACTTAGATAAGCTATAAAGATAACCTATTTCAAAAGCATTAGTATATGACGGGTCTAAATCAGGATTTCCATGGAATATATTCGTATCATCTGAGAGGCTAAGAAACGGATTTAGGGATCTTGTACGCGGTCTTTTGATACGTCTGTTATAAGCTAGTTGAATGGAATTTTCATTATTAAATCTATAGTTTAAGTGAAGTGAGGGGAATAAATCAGTATAATTTTTCTTAAAAGAATAAAACTGTTCATGGCGGATTTCAGCATTATCAATGGTAATATGAGTGTGCTCTAAACGTAACCCTATAGAATAAGAAAAACTGTTTACACGATTACCAAATTGAGCATACGCGGCTTCTACTTGCTGGATATGGGCAAAATTATTAGAATTATATTTATTGGTAATATCCTCTAAATCAAGCATTGCATAGTCGTTTGAAAAATTACGATGATCTAATTTTACACCTGTTTCAAATAATCCTTTTTCAGTGACGGGTAATGTATAATCTGCTTGAAACAAATAATTTTTTACTTTTTCATATACGTTTATTTTTTGTAAAGACTTTATCTTACTTTTTTGTTCAATTTCTGAATTTTCATCATCTTGTGTGTAATTAAACTTAGCATCTGCTGAAAATTTATGATTTTTTTTTTCAAATTCATGAACATATGTCAGTTCTGTCTCTAATCTAAGTTTTTCTTGTTTTTTATTTTCGTTGCGAATACGGAGCAATCGGTTAGAAGTATCGTTTGAATAATATTCATCATAAGTAATATCGGTTAGATTATTGCCATTTTTATTAGCTATTTTTCCGTTGAAAGATAAACGATTATTATCATTTAGGTTATAATCAACTCCAGCATTAATAAAGGTGTTTCTTGATTTATTTTCTATATGCTGAGCGGAAGAAGAAATAAAGTCAGGTTTACTCTCTTTACCAAAGTAATGATGAAAGCCTGATCTACTTCCGGGAGACTCTCGATAATTAAAATTAAGACTCGTGTATATGCTATATTTTTTATTTCGTTTATTCAGATTGACCGAGGCCCCTGTCAACAATGGATAGCCAGCGCTTAAAAAAGTAGATCCATTGATTCCCATATTTTTTTCTGTTTTCATTATAATATTAATAATTCCCGTAGCGCCGTCAGCATCATATTTTACAGAAGGTACTGTCATAACTTCAATTTTTTCAATGGCATCTGCCGAGAGGCTCCTCAAAATATCTATATTACTCGTACTAACTAAACTCGAAGGCTTTCCATCAATAAGAATTGTTATGTCATCCTCTCCCCGAAGAGAAATATTCCCCTCTGCATCTACGTCAATTGAAGGTGCATTATCTAAGGCGTCCAATGCTGTTGACCCTACAAGCGTTTTGTCTAAACTCACGTTATATATTTTTTTATCTAAATCATATTCCAATATTTTTTTTTCACCCGTTATGACAACTGCATCAATATTATTCGTTTCCTCCTTTAGAATTATTAGATTTAATTTTTTATTTGATTCCATTTCAAGATTATCTATAGTTTGCTGAAGATTACCAAAAAAATCAATTTCCAGTCGATAGACTCCTTTGGGGAGATACAGTATAAAACTACCTTTTTCATCCGTATCAGTGCCTTTTATCAACTTATCCTGTTGATATATACTTATGTGTGCACCTTCTAAAGGCTCACTTTCCTGATCAACAACTTGCCCGATTAGCTTAACTTGTTGCTGAGAAAAAAGCATAAACGCTAAAAGAACAAAAAAAGAATTGAAATATTTTTTAACTCGCATTATAATATAAATTTAAGATGTAAATATATAAAATAAGACCGTTGAAAAAAGGTTAAATTCGGGTTTTAATCTTTCTTTTTTAGTTTTTTTATTTTACCTACTGACTTATTGATAGGTTTTTCACTGTTTTTTCATGGATTTATTGACGATCAATACTCCTTTATCCTCTTTTAACGATTAGACGCCAGTATCCCCGGACTTCGATATAAATTATACCCGATCGCCTCCATCAGGTTTTGCGTATGCATCTTTGCTATCCCGCTATATCTTGCCACCCCGGCTGAAAACCATCGCTTTATGCTTCCGAATGTCCGTTCTATTTTAAATCTTGTTTCCCCTACTCGTTTATTGAACCTCTTCTCAAAATCTGTTAATGGCTTTCCCCTTTTCGCTTTCTTCAGTAGATGATTCTTCAACTTTCTCCTCCTTAACAAACTCCTATTTCTATCTGATTCATAGCCCTTATCCCCTTTTAAGGCAATACCCGATGGCAGGTCTGCAGACGCTAAAACCTCCTCTAAATTACTCCCCTCATTTACACTTGCTTTCGTGCTTACTACCCCAAGTACCAACCCTTCTTCATCGGTAACATAATGCTTTTTATCCCCATAATAATACTTACCTCGTTTTTTTAACCAAGAGGCTTGTTCATCTACACTTGCCTTATCCTCTTTTTTTACCCTCGCCTCTTTTTGCTCTCCGCTCTCCGCTGTAACCTTATAATGAACCTTGCCTTTCGGTTTTAAGGGCGTCTCTATTACACTAGCATCTACTATCACTCCTTTTTTGATGATGATTGGATGGCGTTCTAATTGACCGTGGATCTCCTTAAATAGACGCTCGTAGGCATTCGCCTGCGTCATCGCTGTTCTAAATCTACTCAAAGTACTAGGGTCAGGGGAGACTTGGTCAATATGCAATCCACAAAAATAACTGAACGAAAGACTGTCATTTATCCTATCTTCTACTTCGTAATCGCTTAATCCATACCAAGTTTGTAATAAACACATCTTAAATAATAATAAACCATCATCACTCGGACTGCCCGTCGCACTTTTACCCTTATTATAATGATAGTCTATTATTTTCCTTATTTTTTTCCAGTCTAACAAACGGTTTAACTGCGTAAAAAAAGACTTTTTTATCTTTCTTGTGCGTAAATCACAAATACTATCAGCTAAAGTAGAATGATGATATATTTTCATGCCATAAATAGACTATCTTTTTAGCTAAAATAACCGCTTAGTACCACTTCTTTTATATCTACTATCTTTCATTACCTTGCAACGGTCTTAATAAGTTTTATTTTATATTTCTTCTATAAATTTTTTCATAAAGTACTTGATATTTTTCCTTAATTATCTTTCTTCGTAGCTTCATTGTAGGGGTAAGGTGTCCGCTTTCTACAGTCCATTTGTCAGGGACAAGGATGAATTTCTTTATCTGTTCCCACTTACCTAATTTACTGTTGAAATGGTCAATTACTTTTTGGATTCGATTTTTTACTATCTTATCGTTAATTATCTTTTCATGGGATGAAATATCTATCTTATGTCCTTTTCTTTTAATCCATGCTTTTAAAAATTCAAAATTCGGCTGAATGAAAGCGCAAGGCATTTTTTCTCTAGCGCCTACTACCATAATTTGCTCTATAAAACGGGAGGTCCTGATATTATTTTCAATCTGTTGCGGTGCAATATACTTTCCACTAGATGTTTTAAACATTTCGTTCTTCCGGTCGATGAGTTTTAATAAGCCGCTAGGGGTTAATTTTCCAATATCTCCTGTTTTAAGGTAACCGTCTTGTGTAAATATTTCGGCTGTTTTTTCTGGTTCTTTATAATATCCTATCATTACATTATCGCCTTTTACTAAAATTTCTCCGTCATCAGCTAATTTTACCTGCACGTTTTTTAAAGGTTTCCCTACAGTTCCAAATTGTATCATTCCTTTTTCTAAAGCATTTACAGAGATGACTGGTGAGGTCTCAGACAGCCCGTAACCTTCTAAAATAGGAATACCGGCCGCAATGAAAAGCTTAGCTAATTGCGTCTGTAAAGCAGCCCCACCTGATACCATAATTTTCAAATCACCCCCGAGTGCATCTTTCCACTTGCTAAAGATTAACTTTTGTACAAAGGCTAACTTTACTCTATAAATAAAACTTTGAGGTTTGAAAGGGGTATATTTTTTTCCCAAATCAATTGCCCAAAAAAATAGCTTGCGTTGAATGCCCTTAAAAGACTGTCCTTTAAAAACTATTTTATCATACATTTTTTCTAAGAAACGAGGCACTACAGTCATTATATGAGGATGAATCTCTCGGGCATTATCTGCAATCGTACCAATAGACTCGGCGAAATAAATGGAAATGCTGTTTTTTTGATATAAGTATGTCATCGTTCGTTCAAATACATGGCAAACAGGTAGGAAACTCAATGCTTTAGATAAACCGGGCGGTATTCGATCTTGGCTGTTTAAAACGTTAGAAACTATGTTTTTATGTGATAACATAACGCCTTTAGGCTTTCCGGTAGTTCCAGAGGTATAAATAATAGTAGCCATATCTTCTGCCTTTACGCTGTCTTTAATTTTTTTTACCTCATTATGTCGATTACTTTTTGCGCCTATAGTAAGAAGCGTTTCCCAATGAGGACAATTTTGAATTTTATCAAAAGAATATATTTGTTTTAGTGTAGAGATTTTTTCTTTTAGTAAATAAATTTTTTTTAATAAAGATTTATCAGAAAAAAAACATAGGCAAATATCTGCATGATGAAAAATATATTCATAATCACTCATTGAAATATCAGGATAAATTGGAACAATAATAGCTCCAATTTGTTGAATGCCAATATCTATAATATGCCATTCATTTCGATTTGTGTTAGAAATAATGGCTATTTTATCCCCTTTTTGAATTCCTATCTCTAATAAAGCACTACTTATTTTATTTGCTTTTTCTATATAAGAATTAGAGGATTCGGCTGCCCAAATTCCCTTACACTTTGTAATTAAGGATTTTCTTAAGGGTTTTGTTTTTAATTGATAGTAAGGAATATCGAATATTCTTTTTATCTCATTATTCATCTATCAGTAAAGATTTAGATTAAAGATAATTTTAATTTTTTATATAAGATCTAAAAATCGGATGTAATATTAATAAAAATTATCTTTTAATACCTTTTTACCAATATATCATGAATTTTTACCATAAAATTTTGTTAAGATGCATTAACTTTGTATTTTTAAAAGTGAGAAACGAAATACGAAATAAATAAACCAAAAATTATGATAAAAAAAACACCTACAATCGCTGCAATTGCATTAATAGGTTATATTGGTGTACTTTCTTGTTCTAACAGTAATAAGCCATCTGAGAAAGATGAGCAACAAACTCAAGAACAACCACAACAATCGAAAGAAGTAGAAAAAAAATGGGAACTTTCAGGATTAAAAAACCCTGAAAGCGTATTATATGACAAAGAAGATAATGTTTTGTATGTATCTAATGTAAATGGTAATCCAACAGAAAAAGATGGAAACGGCTTTATTAGTAAAATTTCATCTGAAGGAAAATTTATTAAAGAAAAATGGATTACTGGACTAAACGCCCCTAAGGGGTTGGTAAAATATAAAGACAAATTGTATGTTTCTAATATTGACCAAATAGTAGAGATTAGTCTGAAGGAAGGCAAAATATTGAATAGGTATAACGTAGAAGGTGCTACCTTTCTAAACGATACCGCAGTAGATAAAGATGGAAATGTTTACGTTAGTCATACCCTTGGATTCAGTGCTATTTATAAACTCTCTAACGGTAATGTATCCGCTTGGATAAAAGATGAAAAACTTAACATGCCTAACGGATTATTTATTGAAGATGGTATCTTATATGTTGCAGGCTGGGGAAATATAAAAGGTTTTAATTCTGAAACGTTTGCCACCAAAGAACCTGGCGGATTATTAAAAATTTCGCTAGCAGACAAAAATATATCAACAATACATCCTAAAATAGGAAATTTAGACGGGCTTGAAAAAACTGACGGAGGATTTTATATTTCTGATTGGTTTGCCGGAGAATTAAAATATTACGACTCAGAAAAACAACAAGTAACTACCTTAATCGATCTTCCCCAAGGAAGCGCTGATATTGGGCTTAATCGAAATGAAAAAATAGTGTATGTGCCACAAATGCAAGATAATAAAGTTGTAGCCTATTCTATTGTAGAAAAATAAAATATAAACAAATGAAACTAACCGCAGAAAAAAATGCTTTCGTACTTTTACGAGTAGCTATGGGAGTAGATATACTTACTCATGGTGCTATACGATTACCTAAAATAAATGGATTCCGTAGCTGGATGGTTGAATTGTATGCTGATACGCTCATCCCCTCAGCAGTAACTTCCGTTTTTGCAATCGCAAGTCAACGCTAGCTGGTCCTATTCTACTAATTAAGAGTGATTAAAAAAAGTTAAAAAATGAAAAATACTTATTTGAAGATACTTATCACACTATTTATAATTCTTCCTTGCACTAAAGTTATCTCTCAACAAGTAACGTCTGAAATTTATGCTGAAGTTCCCTATGCTGTAGGAAATATAGCGTATAAATATAATGGGGAACTCGTATATAGTAATCATCCTTTTTTTGAACCGGAAATACGTGTAATGCAATACGATGAAAAAACAAAGCGAGCAACTCCTTTTCCAAATTTATCATGGAACACCCCTCGAAAAACAGATGACTATTATTTTGACTCTGTTCTTGGAATCCGAAATGATAAAAAAGGAATAGTATGGATTCTCGATATGGGATTAAGAACAGGGATTACTCCTAAAATTGTTGGATGGAATACTCGTAAGAATAAATTAGAAAGAATTTACTATATTCCCGCCCCGGCTAGCCTCGAAACTTCTCATCTAAATGATTTTGTTATTGATGATAAACATCATATCTTTATTATTGCTGATGAAGGTGTTGGTAGGGGAGGGGATGGTTCAAAAGCTGCTCTTGTAATAGTAGATATGATCACCGGACGATCTCGTAGAGTATTAGAGGGGACTCGTACAACCATTCCTGAGCCGCTGCCTATTACGATAAAAACCAATCATAATCAAGTGCTAAACCTTCCTAATACAAATCGTCCAATTTTTGTAGGTGTCGATGGCATTACCGCTGATAAAAATAATGAATGGTTATACTACGCACCACTTAATGGAACTAAGGTTTATCGTATAAAAATAGATGATTTATTAAATGAAAATTATACCTATCAGGAGCTGGATAACAGAATAGAAACTTATGCCGCTAAAGAGAATAATGGCGGGTTGAGCATTGATAAAGAGAATAATTTATACCTTACCTATATTGAGTCGAACAGCATAGGCATTATTTCGGCAAAAGATAAAAAGTCAACTCATTATACGGTCAGCGAAAAAATGTCATGGCCTGACGGTGTAAGTTATAATAAAGATGGCTATATGTATGTATCTGATGCTCAGCTATATCGAGCAAATATTTTCAATAATGGAATAGATAAAACGCAGGTTCCTTTTTATATTTTTAGATTTAAACCAGCAGCAAAAGGAATTTTTGGAAGATAGTGTTTAAACTTTATGATACCTTTAGCTTGCGCTGATTGGTAGCTTGTAAAAGCAACGCCCGATAGAAATTAAATGCTGCTCAGCACAAGCTAAAGGTCTTTCTTTGATAATGCTATCAAGGTTATCATCTTTTTCTAGTCCACAAATTATTCCTGATAGTTTAGAATTGTAAGGTCTCTTTTTGATAAAACTTGATTTTTCTGCAATCATATTGTCGATCCTGCTGTAGGCCGCTAGGCCCTGACTGAATCGCAGCATAGCAGAGCAATGGCAAACCAGTGTAAGCTAGTAAAGTACTTTTTGCAAAGGTCTCATACTTTCATTTTCATTCTTTTTTAAGTGCTTTGTAAAGACATCTTGTTTTTACTATGGCATATTGTTTGTACCTTTGTAGGCGTGATGTAAAAATAAGTTTTTAATGAATATTACAAAAACCGATATTGATGATTTAAATGCGGTGATCTCCGTAGAAGTTTCAAAGAAAGATTATAAGGAAAAGGTAGATAAAATCCTTGAAAAATATAGGAAGTCTGCAAAGGTTAACGGCTTTAGAAAAGGTCATATTCCTATGGGATTAGTGAGAAAACAGTACGGAAAAGCCGCTAGAGTTGATGAAGTAAATCGTTTATTGCAAGAAAACGTCTCAAAATATATTATCGAACAAAAGCTAGACCTGATTGCAAGTCCACTGCCTAAACCGAGCCAAATTGATTGGAATGCAGAAGTTCTTACTTTTGAATTTGAAATAGGTTTAGCACCAGATTTTGAATTAGACTTAGGGAAAGAAAAAGTTCTTCGATACGAAATACTACTTTCTTCGCGCGACATAGATGCTTATGTTGAAGATATGAGAAAAGTTTATGGAGAAAAAATGCCCCAGGAAGAAGTAACAGAGGAATCCATTATAGTCGTTTTGGTTAATGAAATAGGTGATGAGAGAGCGCCAGATAAAAAGGAGGAGATTGTCATGGCAAATGTCAAATCACCAGGAAACAGGGCAAAATTAATAGGCGCTAAACTGAAAGATATACTATTGCTGGAAGCAGAAGATATAGCAATGGAGGACGTCATTTTAAATTCAATTATAAAGCGAGAAGAAGAAAAATCACCAAATGCAAATCTTTCTTTAGAAATAAAAGAAATTTACTATAAAAAGCGCCATTCTGTAAATCAGGAATTGTTTGACAAAGTATTAGGAAAAGGGGTGGTAGATTCTGAGGAGGCATTCAGGGAAAAAATTACTAATGATTTTAAAGAAAATTATCGTAAAGATTCTGATTATCATTTCTTTGATTCTGTTATTCAAAGCTTACTCGAACAATCAAAATTTGATTTACCCAAAGATTTTTTAATTCGATCGGCAGCGCAATCTCATAAAGAAGACAAAAGCGAAGAAGCCTTACAAGAAGAGTATAAAAATACAGAACAATTTTTACGTCATCATTTCATAAAATCTAAGTTAAAAGACAATTATAAGATTACAATAAGTGAAGAAGAAATAAACCAAAAAATACTTAAATCACTTAGAAGCTATATGACGATGTATAATTTGCCGGTTGATGAGAATCGGGTATCAGAACTTTCTAAAAATTTTCTAAAAGACGAAAAACAAAGAATACAGGCAAAAGATAATATACTTGTAAATAAGCTAACAGAAGTTTTCAAAGAAAAAGTACGAATGGAAGTAAAGCAGGTTTCTTTTGATGAGTTTTTAAAGGAAACTAAAGAATAGACCGTTGCAAAAGCACTTTAGCAAAAAAATACTTGTATTGAGCTTGTCAAGGCTTTGAGATGGTTACTGAGCCAGTCAAAGTAAGGAAGCAGTTTGAAGCGAGATGCTTTCTTTTTCATGCTTTTTTATGTGTTCTGCAACGGTCTCAAAAGAGCAAGAAGTATAAAGCGCATAATAAAAAGAATGGATGAACGATGTTGGGGTTCTATCAAAACCGAAAAAATAAATATAATTGCTTCTTCAAATGATTAAAAAGTTAAATAAAAATGAATTATTTTAATGAATTTAAAAAATTTGCTGTCAAAGAGCAAAGAATAAATAGTATGTACTACGATAAAATTGTAAGTAGCATGACACCGTATATTTTAGAAGAACGTCAGATGAATGTAACACAAATGGATGTATTTTCTCGTCTGATGAAGGACCATATCATTTTTTTGGGCACAGCGATCGATGATCAGGTAGCTAATATTGTACAAGCACAATTATTATTTCTAACCAATGTTGATTCGGCTCGTGATATTACGATGTATATCAACTCACCTGGGGGTAGCGTGTATGCCGGCTTAGGAATTTATGATACCATACAATTTATTGCTCCTGATGTAGCCACCGTTTGTACAGGGATGGCTGCTTCAATGGCAGCAGTTTTATTATGTGCTGGTACAGATGGAAAACGTTCTGGGTTAAAACATTCCCGAGTAATGATTCATCAGCCGCTGGGAGGCGCACAAGGGCAGGCTTCGGATATAGAAATTACCGCTCGTGAAATATTAAAATTGAAAAAAGAACTTTTTGAAATCATTGCTAATCATACTAAGCAGCCATTTGAAAGGGTAGAGCAGGATTCGGATAGAGACTATTGGATGACTTCTCATGAAGCTAAAACTTACGGAATGATTGATGAAGTAATTGAAAATAAAAGAGATTAATAATTTTCAATTGGCAGAATTGGATTAATTAAAGGTCGGCACTTAAAAATCCTTATAACCAAAAGATTACTACAGTATTTAATTTTTATCAAGCGCTGCATTTTATTAGCTTCGCTGGCTTTCAGCTACTAAAGTGCCTTTTTCAACAGTCTCTATAATTATCATTTATCATTATCTTGCTTATAATTTTATCTTTGTATATTAAATGGGATCTTTAGGCTATGCTAACTTGCAGTGGCAGGATATACAGAAAAGCATAAAAACAAAGGATTTAGCTTCAAGCTACTTCCTTACTTCGACAAGTTCAGTAACCACCTGTCGAAGTATTCAGCTACCAAAAGTTAAAATCATCACAACCAAAAGGTTGCCTTGGTATTTAGCTTTGCTGGTTTGCAGTTAATTTTTAGCTAAGGCTGACTTGCAGTTCTCGGGCGTTGCATTTTATTAGCTTCGCTGACTTACATTTGCTAAAATGCGTTTGTAAAAGATCTTTTAAATTATAAAAAAATGTCTAATATAGAAAAATGCAGCACCTGCGGTTCCGGTGGAGTTCCTCGTGGCTGTGGGAATAAAGGGTATTGTGAGAAAGGCGGCTGTAATAAGTTAGAGGTATTTGACTGGCTTGCGAATACTCGGGAAAGTGCTGAGGGAAATAGTTTTGAATTTGTTGAAGTTCGTTTTAAAAATGACAGGAAAGATTTTTTTAGAAATATACATTCATTTTCGCTAAACCCGGGCGATATTATTGCAGTAGAGGGATCTCCCGGTCATGATATCGGCGTCGTAACCCTAATAGGGGAAATGGTAAAAATTCAAATGAAAGGCAAGAAGATAGATTTCAATCATCCTGAATTATTTAAAAAGATTTATCGTATTGCTAGTCAAAAAGATATTGATAAGTGGCATGAAGTCCGTGCAAAAGAGCATGGGGTAATGGTAAGTGCGCGTAACCTGGCGAATAAGCTAAAACTGGATATGAAAATTTGCGATGTCGAATATCAGGGAAACGGTGCTAAGGCTACATTTTACTACACTGCGGAAGATAGGGTAGATTTTAGAACGCTAGTTAAAAAATTAGCTGTAAAATTACACATTCGTATTGAAATGCGGCAGATAGGGTATCGCCAGGCAGCAGCAAAAGTTGGAGGTATTGGTTCTTGCGGAAGAGAATTGTGTTGTGCTACCTGGCTTACCGACTTTAGAACTGTAAATACGGTAGCTGCACGTTATCAACAATTATCTATCAATCCTCAAAAACTGGCCGGGCAGTGTGGTAAATTAAAATGTTGCTTAAACTTTGAATTAGATGCCTACCTGGAAGCTGTTAAATTTTTTCCTGATACTAACATTCGCTTATATACCGAAAAAGGTACTGCACATTGTATGAAATTGGATATTTTTAAACGTGAAATCTGGTATGCCTACCCAGAAAATTCTATTTCCTGGTATAAATTATCTTCTGATAGTGCGTGGAAAATTATTCAATTAAACAAAAAGGGGAAAAATGATGTATGCCTTGAAGACTATGTTATTATTGAAGAAGATACAGCAAGTAAAGTTCATTTTGAAGACGCCTCACAATCAGACGAAATAGATCGATTTGATCGTAAGAGCAAAAAAATATTTCATACGCGTAAAGTAAATGAAATAAAAAATGATTAAATCAAAAGAGTAGTAGAATCTGAATAAAAAAGTAAGTAAAAAATTAAAAAAATGCTTGTATTGAACTTGTCGAAATGCAACGCCCGATAAAAATTAAACACCGGAGCAATCTTTTGGTTGTGAGGATTTTAATTTTCGGGAGCTGATCCTGTCGAAGCTTTGAGATGGTTACTGAGCCTGTCGAAGTAAGGAAGCAACTTGAAGCTAAATGCTTTCTTTCTCATACTTTTTTATGTGTTCTGAAACGGTCTCAAAATATTGATCACAGCTTAAAGGGTAAAAATAAAAACTATCATGCGAATAAAAACTATCAAAATATTACATATTACCAAAATTTCTTTTTTTATAATGTGGATTTTTTTTTGCTTAGCGTCTTGCAAAAAAGGAATTGTTTATACTCGCTCTTTCTGGCTGAAAAATCACTGGGAAAAAGATTCTATTTATACTTTTGAGATTAATAAGCCGCTTCAAAATAAACCTCAAAATATTTATTTTCTATTACGAAATAATGAACAATACAGATACAGTAATATTTATTTTTTTACCACTTTTGAAAATCCGAAAGGAATTAAAGAAAAAGATACGCTGCAATATCGCTTGGCAGCGCCTGACGGTCATTGGTTAGGAAAAGGAATAGGAAGTATAAAAGAAAATTTACTTTTATACCGGGAAAATTTTCATTTTCCCGATTCAGGCACATATAAAATTCATATTCAGCAAGGTATGAGGGTTGATACCTTGCGAGGGTTAGAAAATATTGGTATAATTATTCAGAAAGTACAAACTCCATGAAGCATAAAAAATCTTCTTTAAGAAAAGAAAAAAAAACACCTCGAAAAAGATATTCAAAACGAAATCATAGAAAAAAAAGCCTTGGTAAACTACTGTTTTTTCTATGGTTGTTTTTCTTTCTCGGGATAGCCGTTGTTTTTGGATTTTTTTATTTGCTTTCAAAAGGACATATTGTTAATTTACCTGATGCGGCGGCATTAGAAAACCCTAGTTTAAGTTTAACTTCAAAAATTATTTCAGTTGATGGTAAAGTACTTGGCAGGTTTTATAAAGAGAATCGTTCGCCGGTTAGTTATGATGAATTATCTAAAAATCTCGTTGATGCCTTAATTGCAACTGAAGATAACCGTTTTTATAATCACTCAGGGATTGACTATCTCGGAGTTGCCCGCGCAATAGCTAAACTAGGAAAAAACGGAGGAGGAAGTACCATTACCCAACAATTAGCAAAAATGCTCTTTACAGGACAACGAGACCACCGTAAACTTAATGTAATTATGCAAAAATTAGGGGAATGGGTTTTGTCTGTCCAGTTGGAAAAACGATTTACCAAAGAAGAAATCCTTGCCTTGTATTTTAATAAATTTCAATTTGCATGGAATGCCAATGGAATTAAAAACTCTTCTAGGTTATTTTTTGATAAAGAGCCGAAAGATTTAAAAATAGAAGAGGCCGCTGTGCTGGTTGGGATGTTAAAGTCTCCTTCCCGGTATAATCCTAGAAATCATCCGGAGCGGGCAAAACTAAGGCGAGAAGTTGTACTGAAACAGATGCTAAGAAATAAAAAATTGACTCAGAACGAATATGACTCATTACGCCTGCTTCCACTGACACTTCATTATAAAGCATTTAATTCAAAAATTGGAAATACAACGTATTTTAGAGAATATTTAAAAAATGAGATCATTCGAATACTTCTGGGTGAAGAAGTTAAAAAAATCGATGGCACAGCATATAATCTTTTTTCAGATGGATTAAAAATTTATACAACCATTGACTCAAGAATGCAAAGAAATGCAGAGCAAGCCATTAAAAAGCATTTAACCCGATACCAAAAACTTTTTAATCGTGAAAAAAACTGGAATAAAAAATTTCCTTTTCATGGTAAAAAGATAGGTCCCAAAATGATCGATAGTATTATGATGCAAGCCGTTCGCCTGACCAATCGTTATAAAACATTAAGAAAAAAAGGATTACCTGTAAAAACGATTCTATCTATTTTTAAAAAGCCTGTAAAAATGAATATTTTCTCGTGGAGAGGGTCTATTGACACCCTTATGTCTCCATGGGATTCCATACGTTATAATAAATCTATTTTACAGGCAGGATTAATGTCGATGGATCCTGGATTAGGCTATGTAAAGGCCTGGGTAGGCGGTATTGATTTTAAGCACTTTAAATATGACCACGTAAAAAGAGGAAGACGACAAATAGGATCAACTTTTAAACCTTTTGTTTACGTTACCGCTATTTCGGAAAAACATTATTCGCCCTGCACCATGATTTCAAATGAACCTTTTGAATATAAAGGAACTTCAAAAGTAGTCTATGGAGAGGGAGGAGAGGTTTCCCTTGAAACTGGACTGGCACGTTCTTTAAACCCGGTTGCTTTGCGCCTAATTGAGACGACCACCACCAAGCCGGTTATTCAAATTTGCAAAGATTTGGGCATTACTTCGCCATTACCTCCTTATCCCAGTATTGCACTTGGAACTGCAGATATTAGTCTGTATGAGATGGTAGCAGCCTATGGTGCATTTGCTAACAAAGGAATCTATACAAAACCCGTTGTTATATGGCGAATAGAAGATAAAAATGGGCGAATTTTATATGAAAATAAACCTAAAACACGTGAGGTTTTCTCTGAAGATGTAGCCTATACAATGATTAAAATTATGGAGGGTTCGATAGACCATCCGCAGGGGACCTCTAAGAGACTTCGTTATCAATATGGCTTTAAGAATAAAATCGCCTGTAAAACGGGTACGACTGACTCAAATTCGGATGCATGGTTTATTGGTTTTGTGCCCAATCTCGTTACAGGCGTCTGGGTAGGGAATGAAGACCGTTCCGCACACTTTTCCAGCACAGCTAACGGTCAGGGAGCAGCGATGGCATTGCCTATTTGGGCGTATTATATGCAAAATAATTATAGAGATAAAGAATTAGGCACCTCTGATGATGATTTTCAAGTACCTAGTACAAAATCTGATATTGACTTTGATTGTACGAATTATAATGATTTTCACGCATTACGAGATCGTGAAAAAGTAAGGGCAGATAGTATAGATATTAATACCCAAATTCAAAAAAAGACAAAAAAAGCAGAAGATTTATTTGATTGATGATAGTAACGAAACCGTTGCAAAAAGCTTGTATTGAGCTTGTCGAAGTACCCAGTAACCAACCGTCGAAGTAAGGAAGTAGTTTGAAGCCAAATGTTTCGTATGCACGGATTTTTTTATGTGTTCTTCAACAATCCCTTATAAGATTTTAGTAGCATAAAAATTGTTCTTTATTTCGTAAAAATATATTTTTGCGGTATGGGAAAAATTTTTTTGCAAAACATTAAGGTATTTGCCTACCACGGATGTGTGGGGGCTGAAGAAAAGATAGGGTCATTTTATGAGATCAACTTAAAATTAGATACCGATTTTTCAAAGGTTTCTAATACAGATGATATTGAAGATACGGTTAATTATGTTACCTTAAATCGTATTATCCGAGAACAGATGAAAATCATTTCTAAGACACTTGAACATGTTTCACGTCGTATACTGGATAAAATAGGTACAACTTTCCCTGAAATAAAACATGCTGAACTTTCTGTTTCAAAAATAAACCCTCCGGTAGAAGGAGAAATGGAAAAGTTTACCGTTATTGTGGAGCAGGTTTATTAGAAATAATGAAAAATGAGACCGTTGCAGAACACATAAAAAAGTATGAAAAAGAAAGCATCTCGCTTCAAACTGCTTCCTTTTTAAAAAATTAAAATCCTCACAACTAAAAGGTTGATCCGGTATTTAATTTTTAGCTTCGCTGACTTGAAGTTCAGTTCTCGGGCGTTGCATTTCGGCAAACTCAATATAAGCATTTTTTTGCTAAAGTGCTTTTTACAACGGTCTCAAAATATTATTATATATTTGCATCCTATTTTATAAGGTACCGTGGCCGAGCGGTTAGGCAGCGGTCTGCAACACCGCGTACGGCGGTTCAAATCCGCCCGGTACCTCTTGTTTCTATAAAATATTTGAACCCTTACAGAATACTATAAAGTATAAGAATAATTTAAGGACTGCTCCAGAATAAATAAAAAAGCATAAAAACTTTGTTTCTCTTTACACTTTCAATTCGTAATTCATGCCTATCAGTTCTGCGTTAGCCGATAAAATCGGATTGAGATGTGTATTTAGAAAATCAGTCGTTTGCTCTATGGCAAACCCAATATATTTTTTCGGTTTGGCTATTTCTTTTAACTTATCAAGTGTAAAAGGATAGTTTTTATCTTTTGCAATTCTTTCTAATAAATCATTTTTTTTTCCTTCTTGTTTTACCCGCTTTCCTGCTTCAATACTATGTATGCGAATACTTTCGTGCAAAACCTGACGATCACCTCCAGCTTTTACACCTTCCATGATTAGCATTTCAGTCATCATAAAAGGTAATTCTTCTTTCACATGTTTTTCTATTACTTTAGCGTAAACTATCAATCCATCTGCTACATTATGCCAAATAGACAGTAAAGCATCAGTTGCTAAAAATGCTTGCGGAATGGAAAGCCGTTTATTTGCAGAGTCGTCGAGTGTTCTTTCAAACCATTGATTAGAAGCCACTTGTGCAGGATTACTTGCAAGAGATATAACAAACTTTGCCAGAGAAGAAATTCTCTCTGACCGCATAGGGTTACGTTTGTATGCCATTGCACTTGAGCCAATTTGCTTTTTTGCAAAAGGCTCTTCTATCTCTTTTAAGTTTGATAATAAGCGTAAATCATTCGTAAATTTATGTGCAGACTGGGCAATGCCGGATAATAAGTTAAGCACACGACTATCTACTTTTCGGTCGTAGGTTTGACCTGTAACAGCCTGACTTTCATTAAAACCCGTCTTTTCAGCAATTTTTTTGTCCAATGCAACAAATTTTTGATAATCACCTTCAAAAAGGTCACTATAACTGGCCCCCGTTCCTGTGGTACCTTTTACACCTCGTATTTTTAAAGAGTCAAAAACGAATTCCAGTTCTTCCCAATCCATTAACAAGCTATGCAGCCAAAGTGTAGCGCGCTTTCCAACTGTTGTCAGCTGTGCGGGTTGATAATGAGTAAACCCCAATGTAGGTAATTCTTTATATTTATCAGCAAAATCACCTAAAATTTTCATCACGTTAATCAGCTTTTTCCTTATCAATTTCAACGCTTCTTTATGTTGAATAATATCCGTGTTATCTCCTACAAAAGCTGAAGTCGCACCAAGATGTATGATCGGCTTGGCTTTAGGAGCGGCCTCTCCAAAAGTATGAACATGTGCCATTACATCATGACGAAATTCTTTTTCGTACTCGTCTGCACGTTCAAGATCAATATCTTCTGCTTTGCTTTTCATCTCAGATATTTGCTCATCTGAAATAGAAATTCCGAGTTCTTGCTGAGTTTCTGCGAGCGCTATCCATAATTTTCTCCAAGTAGAAAACTTCATTTTAGGAGAAAATATATATAACATTTCCCTACTACCATAACGCGCGACCAAAGGGTTTAAATAAGTATCCATAGTATTCTATAAGTTTAGTATAATGACCTCAAAAATAAGCCTCTTTATTTAATTAATATAAAATGATACTGTTGCAAAAAGCACTTTAGCAAAAAAATGCTTGTATTGAGTTTGCCGAAATGCAACGCCGGATAAAAATTAAACGCCGGAGCAACCTTTTGGTTGTGAGGATTTTAATTTTTTGAGAAGGAAGCAGTTTGAAGTTAGATGCTTTCTTTTGCATGCTTTTTTATATATTCTGCAACGGTCTCAATATTTCTGTAATTAAAGCCATTAATGGATAATAAAAATAGGTTATTGATTGGTGCTTTTGATGAAAATTATAGGGAACACACTTTACATAAAAACAATCCCCTTTTTTTATCAAAATTTTCATTCATCAAAAATAAATTATTTTTTTTTAAATAAAGTTTAGTATTTTTGCACTACTAAATCATTTAAAAATTATAAAATACTATGTCTGATATTGCATCAAGAGTAAAGGCGATCATTGTTGACAAGTTAGGAGTTGACGAAAGTGAAGTAACTAATGAAGCCAGTTTCACTAACGATCTGGGAGCGGATTCATTAGATACAGTTGAGCTAATTATGGAATTTGAAAAAGAATTTGACTTACAAATTCCGGATGACCAGGCTGAAAATATTTCCACCGTAGGTCAGGCGATTTCTTATATTGATGGAATTAGTGAATAATTTCTTCAAGGCTACTAGAATCTCATATATAGTATGAATTTCAAAAAAGTTGTCGTAACAGGGTTAGGAGCACTTACACCTATAGGAAAAAATGTTCAAGAATTTTGGTATGGATTATCTAATGGTGTAAGTGGGGCCGCCCCTATTACAAGTTTTGATGCTACAAAATTTAAAACGCAGTTTGCCTGTGAAGTAAAAGATTACAATGCGGCTGATTATTTTGAGCGAAAATTTGCCCGTCAGTTAGATAAATGCTCGCAATTTGGTTTGATTGCTGCGTATGAGGCGATAAAAGACAGCGGAATAAGCACTGAAAAAATCAATAAAAATCGGGTAGGTGTACTATGGGGTTCCGGTATTGGTGGAATAAAGACTTTTGAGGAAGAAGTATCCAAACATATTACAGGGAATGGTATTCCAAGGTTTAGTCCATTCTTCATTCCTAAAATGATTGCGGATATTACCCCCGGGCATATTTCAATTAAGTATGGGTTTAAAGGTCCTAATTTTACAACGGTTTCTGCTTGTGCCTCTGCCGCAAATGCGCTAATAGATGCTTTAAATTACATTAGACTTGGACAAGCCGATGCAATGGTTGTGGGTGGGTCTGAGGCTTCTATTACGCCTGCAGGAATTGGAGGATTTAACGCTTTAAAAGCACTTTCAACACGAAATGACGATCCAAAATCAGCTTCTCGTCCCTTTGACAAGGACCGGGATGGCTTTGTTATGGGAGAAGGTAGTGCTTGTTTTGTTATCGAATCAGAGGAGCATGCGCTTGCGAGAGGAGCTAAAATATACGTAGAACTTGTAGGAGCAGGAATGTCTGCTGATGCTTATCATATTACAGCTCCCCATCCCGAGGGCATTGGGGCTATTGCTGTTATGCAAAACTGTTTAAAAGATAGCAGTACTTCTATTGATGAGGTAGATACTATTAACATGCATGGAACATCAACTCCACTGGGAGACATAGCAGAATCAATGGCTATACTAAAAGTATTTGGCGAACATGCTTACCATATTAATATTAATTCTACCAAATCTATGACCGGACACCTTCTTGGTGCTGCAGGAGCTATTGAAGGATTAGCATCGGTTTTAACTGTCTTAAACAATGAGGTGCCCCCTACTATTAATTTTCATTCTCTTGACGAGAAAATAGATCCTAAACTTAATTTCACCTTTAACCAGTCACAGAAAAGAGAGGTAAAAGTTGCCTTAAGTAACACTTTCGGGTTCGGGGGACACAATGCCTGTCTTATTTTTAAAAAATATTAAAGAAGCATGGTTCGTTTTTTTAAAACGATATTCTTCCGCCAATCATTGTCAGACAAAGATTTTTGTTATAGAATTAAAACGCTAACAGATATATCCCCAGGCAGAGCTTCTATTTATAGAGAAGCGTTTATTCATCGATCGATAATTGACAAAAAAAATCGAAATTATGAGCGACTGGAATTTTTAGGTGATGCGGTCTTGGGGCTTATCATTGCTGATTGGCTGTACAAAGAATCTCCTGAGAAGCAGGAAGGCTATTTAACACAAATGCGTTCAAAGATAGTTAGCCGTAAGAATCTGAATCGATTGGGAAAACAATTACAATTACAAAAATTAATTCGATCGAAAAACAAAAATTCCAAAAATATACTGGGGGATGTACTCGAATCGTTAATTGGAGCTATTTATATAGACCAGGGATATGCAGCCTGTCAAAAATTTATTAATAAAAAAATTATTGATTCCTTTATTAATATTGCCGAACTTGAAAACCATATATCAAGTCATAAAAACTGGGTAATTCAATGGGCACAAAAGAATAAAAATTCTTTTCATTTCATTACTAAAGAAGAAAAAAATGCACAAGAAGACAGAATCTTTACTTCATCTTTAAAAATAAATAAAAAGATTATATCAAAAGGCAGAGCAAGTTCAAAAAAAGATGCCGAAGAAATTTCAGCAAAACGCGCCTATTATATAATTATGAAAAACTCACATTATAGAGAAAACCCTTTACAAAATACAAAAAAAGCATGAAAACTAAAGCATTTAGCTAATACTGACTTGAAGTTCTCGGGCGTTGCATTTTTTTGCTAAAGTGCTTTTTGTAAAGAAATATAAATATACTCATTCGATTACCTATTTTGATCAATTTTTTATTGCTTTCACAAGAAGTCATTAATAATTATAAAAAAGTTTTCAATAAAATCAAGTTTTTTAAACATTAATTTTACACAAAATTAAATTAATTTAAAACTAATTTATTTTTTTTAAATATAGTTAATAAATGTGTATAAATAATTATACTTTTATTTAGATTATTCTTATTTTTTTAAGCCATAAAGAATTTTTAAGTTTGTTTCGTGATATAAAAAAACAGTTTTAGATTTAAATATAAATTTTAACGTAAAATAATGACTCTTTTGCAAAGGTCTCTTTTACATAAAAAATGAGAAACTTAATTATATTATTTCTTATTTTATCTTATAATCAGGTGTTTGCGCAAGTTATCTTAAGCGGCAGAATCACCGATGAAGAAGAACGATCGGTAGAATATGCTGAGGTGAGCCTAACCCATGTCAGCGATACGACAAGGGTAAAAAAGACCTTAACAGATAAAACCGGCAGGTTTTCGTTATCTGTTCAAATGGGGAGTTATATACTCTCAGTAGATTATTGGGGAGAAAACATTTTAACAAAGAAAATAATGGTTTCTAAAAATAAATATCTCGGAAGATTAAAAGTCCCCCTGGCTAATCGAATAGGAAGCGTAACGGTTACCCAAGGGCGCCTCATAAGCAGAAAAGGGGATAAACTTATCATGAATGTAAGTGGAAATCATCTTTTTAAAGGGCATACCGCTTTTGAAGTGCTCAAGTATGCACCTTATCTTTCAGTAGATTCAAACAGCGGCAGTATTTCTATGAAAGGTAACCCTACCAGGATATTTGAAAATGGAAAGGCTATTCGGGCTACAGACCTTCATACCTATTTATCCACTTTACCTAGTGAGAGAATTGTTCATATTGAAATTATTTCTAATCCTTCTTCAAAATATGAAGCTTCCGGCGGTGGAGGAATTATTAATATTATTACAAAAAAACCAAAAAAAGGGCTTGAGGTAAGTTGGAATAATAAGGTAGATTTATCAAAATTTATTTCGCATCATTCCTTTCTTGACCTCAATGCTAAATTGAACGACAAGTTGCTCATCCAAACGTTTTTTAGCTATAACAAAAACAAAGGGCTAAGAAAGGAGAACCGAACTGAAATTTTACCCTCTCCGCATATTATCTATGATTATGATAAAAAAGACACGCTTAGGAGTAATTATTCTTATTTTTCTAACGAGATACGCTACAATATAAATAAGAGCCATGAATTAGACGTTGGTTTTAAATACTTAGACTATAAAAGTCACGCCTAACAAAACAATGATTTAGTCATCAAAGAAGGGAGTAATAGAACTTTTTCTAAAGGAGAGAGTACTTACTAAAAAGGGAAACTCATTATTTTAATGTGAATCTAAATCATACTTTTAGACTGGATACGCTGGGTCAAAATATAAAAACATGGGTGGATTATTATGATTCGGATGCAGAATCGAATAATAATTACAAGAATTTGTTTTTTGATGATCATTATCTACCTACAAATTCCAATCAAAGGATGTCAAATTCTCCGGCGGATAACAAAATTTTTTCAGTGCAAACCAATTATACAAAACCTTTTCAAAAAGATAAGTTAGAATTAGGTGCAAAATATAGTTTTGTGGACAGCAAAAGCAAAACGATATTTCAAAATCTACTCGGAAGCGTTTATGTGCCCGATAAAAACTTAACGAATGATTTTAATTATAAAGAAGAAATTCTATCCGGTTATGTTCAGTATTTTATTGATAACCTTTTAATGTCTAATTTTTCCGTTCAATTAGGGGCAAGGGTTGAATATACTGACGGAATGGGTAAGATTCCATCAAAGGATTATGAATTGCCGAGAAATTATTTAGACTTTTTCTCAAGTGTTTTTATTACAAGAAGTTTTGAAAATAAACAAAGTTTAAACTTCTCTTATTCCAGAAGAATTGACAGGCTCTCGTATAGCAGTTTTAACCCGACTACTTTTAACCTGACTGATTTTACTTCTCAGGTGGGTAATCCGGCATTAAAACCGGCTTATACAGATGCGTTAGAATTAAATTATAATAGTCCGAAGGCTAATGTAATGTTGTACTACAACTTAACGAAAGGCGAAAATCGTGAGATTTTAAAAAAATTAGAGTCCTCCCATCTTCAATATCAATGGAGAAATATAGATAATGCCCATATTTTTGGGGGATCCTTTTCAGGGAATACTTCCATATTAAAAGACAGGCTGCGTATTCTTGCAAAAGGCTCAGCCTACTACAAAGTATATCAATCCGATTTTGAAGATCATATAGATCCTATTGATGCATCAAAGCTTACCTTTCAGGGAAGAATATCGCTTTCTTACAAGTTGCCATTAGCAATTCAATCGGAGCTTGCACTTGAATATAACGGACCCGAGGGGACAGTTTGAAACGGGAGAAAATTATGCCGTTTACCTGAATTTATCAAGGAAATTCAATAAACATTTTTCTATGTATTTGAGCGTTACAGATCTAATTGATAACCTGCGATACACCTTTAAAAACAATCAAGAATTATTGCAAACCTATCAGTTTAGAAATAATTTCAGCACTTGTTATGCGTTTTCTATTATATATGCTATTAATACCGGTGCTAGAGTAAAAAAACAAAGAATGAAAAGCAGTAACACTGATCTAAGAAATAGAACGAATTAGAGAATGAGACTGTTGCAAAAAGTATCTTATCAACTGAACTGAATTGAAAGTCAGCAGAGTTAAAGTCATTCTTAGCTAAAAGGTCTCAACTTAAGAATTTATTTTTTAGGAAGCGCTCCCATTTCAAATTCCAACTTTCCGCCTGCCATGAGTTCTTTATGCGTGATGTAAGTTCGGTTAAGTGTCTGCCCGTTAAGTTTAACCGATTGCACATAAATATTTCTATCAGAGGTTTTTGAAGCTATAATACTAAAAGTTTTATCTTTTGTAAGTTGTATTACCGTTTTTTTGAAGAGTGGACTTCCCAATTCATATTGTCCTGATGCCGGATTCATGGGATAAATGCCCATGGCACTCATTACATACCACGCAGACATTTGACCGCAATCCTCATTACCGCTCAGCCCGTTAGGAAGGGTGCTATATTGCGTATTGAGGATTTTTCGTACCCAGTACTGGCTTTTCCATGGATACCCCGCTTTATTGAATAAATAAACAATATGATGGCTCGGCTCATTCCCGTGAGCATATTGCCCGATTAAGCCCGTAATATCGGGAGAAACATTTTCTCCTGTAATTTTTGAATCTGCGGTGAAAAGCATTTCCAATTTTTCTACAAAAGATTTTTTCCCACCTTGTAGCTTTATAAGCCCCGGTACATACTGAGGCACAAACCAGGTATGCTGCCACGCATTTCCTTCAGTATAATCGGCATGCTCCCGATGGCTTGAAAAGAAGGGGTCAAAAGGAGTTTTCCATGTCTTCCCATCGGATGCCTTTGCACGCATGAAACCAGTAGAAGGGTCAAACAGATATTGATAGGCTTTGGAACGGTTTAAAAAATATTGATAATCTTTTTCTTTGTGCAAGGCTTTTGCCATTTGAGCAATGCACCAATCGTTATAAGCATATTCTAAAGTTATGGTTACCGACTCATCTTTTTTATCATAAGGGATATAACCGTATTTTTTATACTCTTCCAATCCTCTATCTTTTCCCATCATGGTTTTTTTGGCTGCTTCATAAGCCTTTTCTACATCATAGTTTTTAATCCCTTTTACGAAGGCTTCTCCAATGATGGAAATCGAGTGATAGCCGGTCATCGTATTCGTTTCATTTCCATAGAGTGTCCAAACGGGTAAACTCCCCTTCTGGTCGTAATAAATCAGCATAGACTGAATAACATCGTTCATTAATTCAGGATGTAGTACATCCAATAAGCCGGTCTGCGTACGAAAAATATCCCATGATGAAAGCGTAGAATAGGTCTTGTGATTTTTGGTTACTATTTCATCATTTTGAAGGCGAAAAGATCCATCGGAATCACTGAATAATACGGGCGCTAATTGTGCATGGTAAAGCGCAGTGTAGAATATCGTCTTTAAAGAATCGGTAGGCGTTTCTACTTTTATTCTCGATAAATTACTTTCCCATCTCTCTTGTGCTTTAGTAGAAATTTGACTAAAACTACTACTTGTATCACCAGTTTTTAAATTAGCCATTGCATTTTTAATGCTAACAGAAGATAAGGCGGTTTTAAGCAGTACAGAAGTTGCGGTTTTATCCTTAAAGAAAAACTGCCCACCAGTTTTAATTCCTTTTACCGAATCTTTTTTACTTACTATTCCCTCGCTTTCGAGTATTGCACGATCAATAGGACGGGAAGACTGTATGACGAAAAAAGTCTTTTGATTTTTTGCCCATCCTGTGCTAAAGCGATGTCCTATAATCGTGCTGTCATTTAATAATTTTAATGAAGTGTTGGTAGGTTTGTCCCAATTCACATGAAAACCTAAATCAATGATAAATGAAGGGTCCTGGGGTGAGGTAAAGTTATACTTGTGATAGGCTGCGTACTCACTGGCAGTAAGCTCTGCTTTCACCTTAGGTCTTTGTAATTTTACTGAGTAGTATCCCGGAGTTGCCTTTTCTTCTTTATGAGAAAATTTTGAGGTGTATGGCAAACTGTCCCTACTTTTTCCAAAAAGTGTTAAATCTACTTTTTCATTGGTTGGCATCATCAGCACGTCATCAGCAAAATCACCAATGCCCGTACCACTGAGATGTAGCTGAGAGAATCCGGTAATGATTGAATCAGAAATATTATATCCGGAACACCAGTCCCAGCCCCCGCGTCCATTATCCGGAGAGGGTTGTACCATGCCAAAAGGAACCTGTGCGCCCGGAAAAGTATGCCCGTGCCCCCCTGTTCCGATAAACGGATCTACGTATGAAGTGATAGAGTTTTTAGGCAATTTAGATAATTCTTCCCCTAATTCTTTCGACTGTTTATTTTTACAGGAAAGCATTAGAAATATTAAAATAGCTTTCCAAAAATATGTATATCTATTCACTATGATTATATTTTATTATTAGACTTAAAAATTTTTCCAAATTGCTGTTTACAAAAGTATAAAAATTTAATTTTATCCTCGTGAGATTTTCCCTACACGAGTACTTAGAGAAAAGAGCCTCATAGCTATATTATTTATAGCTATATGATTTAACGTTCGCCAGGTGAAAGATTACACCCTATAATTTTTATTGACATTATCGCATCAATTACATAAGTTTCGAGATTGTTGCATTTTTTCTCTAAATTACTTTCTTTTTCATACTTTTTTATGTATCCTGCAACAGTCTCGTGTCCTTCAAACATCTGAAAAACTTGTAAAAAATAAAAAGTGTATTATATTTGCAGCCGCGCTCAGTAAACTTATAAGTTTTATTATTCTTTGTATTCCGCAAGCTAAAAAAAGAAAAGGCTCGGGTGGTGGAATTGGTAGACACGCTGGACTTAAAATCCAGTGAACATTGCGTTCGTGCGGGTTCAAGTCCCGCCCCGAGTACAATAGATAGAGTTTGCTCGTTTGTGCTATTCCTTTGCTGCTACTTTTCTAAGCACGATTAAATAAGTAAGGTTTAACGCTTGAGGGCTTTGCTAAAATGCTTTGTGCAAAGGGTTCATTCTATAAAAATTTCAATTTAAACCAACTGCTTGATAATTCGTAATTTGTGCGTGTGTTTTTTGCTTTCAATATTAAAAATACCGGCGTAATCTAACCTGTCAATTCTCACCTTTCCATACGCGTGAATAATTTGTTTATTTTCTAAAATAATACCTACGTGAACTATGTTTCCTTTTTCATCATCGAAAAAAGCCAGATCACCCGGGAGCGTTTCTTCTAAAAAACTGAGCGGTTTACCCAAGCACACTTGTTGATATGCATCACGAGGAATATTTATCCCACATATTTTATATACCTGCTGGCTAAATCCTGAACAATCAATCCCAAAAATAGATTTTCCTCCCCATAAATAAGGCGTATTTAAATATAAATGTGCTATTTCTACTATTTTTTCTCTAGACTGAACCCCGCAAACCACCTTTGCCTCTATCTTATAATTTATTGAATTTAATTTAAATACTCCATCTTTATAAAAGGGTAAACAGGCGCCAGCAGGCAGCCTTAAAAAACTTTTATCACCAAAGGCTAATGCCGTGTATTCTGCTAAAAAATAAGAATCAATCGTTTTATGTTGATTAAACTCTTCTTCAGTCAGTGTTAAAAACTGTTTAACATCTATCCACCCCTCATAGCCATCATTTACAAACTTCACCTTTGCCCATGATTTTTTAACGGTTAAAATAGTAATTAAATCACCAAAAATGCCCTGAGTAACCATTTCTGCCTTATTTGAATCTTCTGCCCGAACGGGGGCTACACTTAAATTGATCATTTTGTATTTCATACCTTGTTTTTAATAAATAGAACCTTAAGAGACCTTTGCAAAAAGTACTTTTTGCAACTCCAAGCCAGCGAAAAATAAAGGTCTTAATATAATAACTTTTATAATAACTTTTTTATTATTTGAAGGCTTTGTGAAACACATAAATAAAATATCTACTTATATTTGTAATTCCTTATTTTAAATAAAACTATTATGAGAAAAAAGGTAATTATTATCGGGGTTTTCTTATGTATTCATACATTTTTAGGAGCACAAATACTCGGTTTTGGTGTAAAAGGAGGGTTGTCTTATGCATCAGTAGGTGATTTGAAAAAAAGTATTAATAATGAAAATAAAAAGTTTACATCTGACACTAAAGGGGGCTACCACTTAGGGTTTTGGGGAAGATTTACCCTACCGGTATTAGGTATTTATGCACAGCCTGAATTTGTATATTCTCATTTAAAAACGAGCTATGACGAAGGAAAATATAATTTAAATAAGCTAAATATCCCTATTCTTCTCGGTGTAAAGGTTTTTAAAATTGGGCGCCTTTTCGGTGGTCCGTCTTTTCAATATTTGCTAAGTGATGATTTTAAACTCAAAGAAGTAAAAGATATTCACTCTGATGATTTCACGGTTGGGTTACAATTTGGATTAGGGATTGAGATGAGGCGATTCGGAATTGATATTCGCTACGACCGTGCTTTGAAAAAAACGGAATCTGAATTTATTAAGGGCACCTCTTCTTCTAGTATTAATTATCGTGTTGATTCAAGGCCTTCTCAGATTCTCTTAGGAATTAGTTACAGGTTGACAAAAAGTTAACCAATCAAGATTTTTTCGCAAAGTACTTCAGCAGCGGCAAGTCAGTGTAAGATAAAGGCAACCAATATTAATTCGTGATACCTTTAGCTTGCGCTGACTTGCCGCTGTATAATACATAAAAAAGTATGAAAAAGAAAGTATTTGGCTTGCAATTACTTGCAGGTCGCTTAAAACTACTTCCTTATTTCGACTACGCTCAGCAACTCTTTCAAAGCTTCAACAGGTGGCCAATGAACTTGTCGAAGTGCTCAGGCTACCGAAAATTAAAATCCTCCACACCCATTAGGTTGCTCCGGTATTTAATTTTCCTCGTGCGTTGCATTTTTTTGCTAAAGTGCTTTTTGCAGGGGCAAGGTCAGCATAGGCTAAAGCTCTCTCAGCTAATAAGGTGAAAACCATTCACCCTATGCAGTGAAGTGTATTCAGCTAATAAGGTGAAAACCATTCACCCTATGCAGTGAAGAGCATTCAGCTAGTAAGGTGAAGAGCATTCAGCTAGTAAGGTGAAGAGTATTCAGCTAGTAAGGTGAAGAGTATTCAGCTAGTAAGGTGAAGAGTATTCAGCTAGTAAGGTGAAGAGTATTCAGCTAGTAAGGTGAAGAGCATTCAGCTAGTAAGGTGAAGAGCCGATTAGGATAAAGGAGACCTTTGGCTAATACAATGTTTTGTGCTACTTTACCTGTCGTGATGAACACAACATCCCTTATGAGTTAAGACCGTTGCAAGGTGATGAAAGATAGTAGATATAAAAGAAGTGGTACTAAGCGGTTATTTTATCTAAAAGGATAGTATATTTATGGCATGAAAATTATATCATCATCCTACTTTAGCCAATAGTATTTGTGATTTACGCACAAGAAAGATAAAAAAGTCTTTTTTCACTCAGTTAAACCGTTTGTTAGACTGGGAAAAAATAAGGAAAATAATAGACGGTCATTATAATAAGGGGAAAAGTGCGACAGGCAGTCCGAGTGATGATGGGTTATTTAGGTTGCTGAGTACTTCGACTAGGCTCAGTAACCATTTGTCGAAGTACTATTCAAGATGTGTTTATTACAAACCGGGTATGGATTAAGTGATTATGAAGTGGAAGATAGGATAAATGACAGTCTTTCGTTCAGTTATTTTTGTGGTTTACCCCTAGCGCAATCCTCGCCTGACCCTAGTACTTTGAGTAGATTTAGAACATTGATGACGCGGGCGAATGCCTACGAGCGTCTATTTAAGGAGATCAACGGTCCATTAGAACATCATCCAATCATCATCAAAAAAGGAGCGATAGTAGAGGCTAGTGTAATAGAGACGCTCTTAAAACCGAAAGGCAAGGTGAATGATAAGGATACAGCGGAGAGCGGAGAGCAAAAAGAGGCGTGTGTAAAAAAAGAGGATAAGGCTAGTGTAGATAAACAAGGGGCTTGGTTAAAAAAGCGAGGTAAGGATTAGTATGGGTATAAAAAGCATTATGTTCCCGATGAAGAAGGTCTGGTACTTAGAGTAGTAAGCACGAAAGCAAGTGTAAACGAGGGGAGCAATTTGCAGGAGGTTTTGCAGGCTGCAGACTTACCGGAGGGGGATTCCCTTAAAAGGGGGTAAGGGCTATGAATCAGAGAGAAATGCGAGTTTGTTAAAGAGGAAAAAGCGAAAGCATCATCTACTGAAGAAAGCGAAAAGGGGAAAGCCATTAACCGATTATCAGAAGAAGTTCAATAAACGAATAGGGGAAACAAGCTTTAAAAAGGTTACTGAGTTTATCGGAGTATAGAACGGCTATTCGGAAGCATAAAGCGATGGTTTTCAGGCGGGGTGGCAAGATATAGGGGGATAGCAAAGATGCATACGCAAAACCTGATAGAGGCGATAGGGTATAATTTATATCGAAGTCCAGGGATATTGGCGTCTAATCGTTAAAAAGAGTGAAAACCAAGAGGATAAAGGAGTATTGATAGTGAATAAATCCATGAAAAAACAGTGAAAAACCTATCAATAAGTCAGTAGGTAAAATAAAAAACAAAGATTATAGACCCCCATTCAAACTTTTTTCAATGGCCTTTATTAGTAGCGGGAGCTGGACTCGAACCAGCGACCTTCGGGTTATGAGCCCGACGAGCTACCTACTGCTCCATCCCGCGATTTTTAAATTGAATGCAAATATATAATATTTTTCTTATTATTGAGAAAAAATATTTTTTATATAAGGGGACCGTTGCAAAAAGCACTTTAACAAAAAAATGCAACGCCCGATAAAAATTAAATGCCGGAGCAACCTTTTGGGTGTGGAGGATTTTAATTTTTTGAGATGGTTGCTGAGCACAGCCGAAGTAAGGAAGCAGTTTGAAGCTAAATGCTTTCTTTTTCATATTTTTTTATGTGTTCTGTAACGGTCTCATAAGGATACACTTAGATAACACTGACTTTAGCTCTGCTGATTTTCAATTCAGTTTAGTTGTTAAAACGCTTTCAGCAAAGGTCTTTTTTTTATTTATCTTAGAACGGGTAATGATAGATTTCACTTTCGTGATAAAGCGGATTACCCTTAGGTAACAAATGATTTTTTGATAATGTTCTAAAGATAACAAGTAAAAATAATCCTATAAAAAACAATAATGCACCTATTTCAGCAAAGCCTATTTTAGCAAAGCTTCCTGTAGATCCCGGCTCCATCATAATAAAAAAATCAATGTAATGCCCGAGTAAAATAACCAATGCCATAAAACAAACAATCGTATACTTTCTTTTTATAGTAGAACTAACTAAAATTAAAAGCGGCATAGCAAAGTTTGGAATTAACATACCAAGAAAAAGCATTTTATGTTCATCAAACCGTGCATAATAATAATTTACTTCTTCCGGAACATTGGCATACCAGTAAAGCAGGAATTGTGAAAACCATAAATAAGTCCACAATAATGAAAACCCGAACATATATTTTGTTAAATCGTGTAAATGATTGTCGTTAAATTGTGGGAAAATTCCCTGCCTTTTCAAAAAGACAGATACTAAAAGAATAATAGCGATGGCACAAACTAAATAGCTTGAAAAAGTGTACCATCCATACAATGTAGAATACCAATGCGGTTCGAAAGACATAATCCAATCCCAAGCCAATAAAGAGGAGGTTACGGCAAAGAAAACAATAAATCCTGCCGAGGTATTGCGTTGTTTGATAAATAGTTTTTTGCTATTTGGATTCTTATCTAATTTTTTAGAAATTCTTCTTATAAAGAATAAAAAGATACACCACCCTGAAATATAAATAAAAGCACGGATTAACCAAAAAGGTACGGACAGATAGGAACTTTTGCCTGCTAAAATATGATCATAATCAGGATTTTCTATTGCGCCTTTTACCATTTCATCTACATATTGAGGAGTTTGTCCGTCGGTTGCCGGGATCATAAATTTATGTAGAAGTGTATCGTCCATCCAGTGAAAAATATGATTGGCGTGCATGCCTGAAAAAATCATAATAATAAGTAAGATAGCGCCACCGACAGGCAGGTAAGAGGCAATACCCTCCATAACCCGAACAAGGATTATAGACCATCCTACACTTGCAGCATGTTGAACTGCGAGAAAAAATAATGAGGCTAACGAAATAAGTAAAAACATGATAGCAGCGATATAAACTGCAGTCCATGGACGATTTTTTATCTGATGGTAAGCGTGCTTTACATGTTTTGCTTCTGTTTCAGCATTATGGTCTTCTAAAACGATCGGTGGTCTATCTCCGGCGGCAATCAATTCATCTGCTATTCTTTCTCGATGCTCGTGTCGTTCTACCATATATTTTGACTCATAGCCGTTCTTCTTAATATCGTGAGCAGCTTCGTTGGATTCTATAATCCCTACGATATAGGCAACCACACCTACAACCATAAGTAACCCTGATATTGCTTTTAGTCCAAATGAAAATTTAAACATTGTAAAATTCTTTTATTTTAAATATAGACCTTTGATTTATTCTTCTTTTAATTTCGTAACATATTCTGCAACCTGCCATCTTTCTTTTTCGTTTAGTTGAGAAGCATAAGACCCCATGATTCCTTTTCCATATTCAATTACCCAATGTGCGCTTCCTACCGTTATGTAAGGGCGATCTTTATAATTAGGAACGCCTTTTATTTTGTCATTTTGCACTAAAATTCCTTTTCCATCTCCTTTTTCCCCATGACAAACAGCACAATATATATTAAATAAGTATTTACCTTTTTCTAAATCTTCTTTTTTATTTTGTATTTTTAAAGGCGTTAAAGTTATGTTTTTAGATTTTTCATAATCTGCCAGATTACCTTTTAGCATTGTAGGTAATATTCCACTTTCATTTCTTGGAATCGTCCCTTCTACTGGTTTGAGTGCAGTCATTTTTCCATGTTCTTCAAAAAGTTGAACTGAATTTTCCCGGTCATCCCAATATCTCTCGGCTTTTGAATAAGCTTCGTATGCTTCAGAGTAATACATATCAGGCATATAAACATAATTAGGTTTTTTCTTATCTATCCAACATGAGGATAACATAAGTGATACAAAACTTAATATCATAGCACTTCTAATATTCCTTTTCATCTTTCTAATAATTATCTTGTAGATATTTCTGTTACTCCTGAATCTTTTAAGATTTGAAAAACTTCTTCTTGATTTTCCTCAATTTCAATTTCAACCATAAATTTATCATCTGTAGTACGAACATCTGGATTTTGAGGCTTTGCTCCGGGAAATAATTTATTTCTAAAGAAAAAAGTTAAGCACATTAAATGAGCGGTACAAAATACGGTTAACTCAAACGTTATCGGAATAAATGCAGGAAGGTTTCTAAGCCATGCCTGAAAACTTCCTCCAAGGTGTGCGGAAGGTTTCCCGCCGATGTCTTGAGGCCAGTCATACGTCATCATATACCAGGTCATAAAAACGGCTAAACATACGCCGTAAACCCCGTACATGAAAGCTATTTTAGGCAAACGTGTTTTCTTTAAACCTAATGCTTTACTTAAGCCATGCACCGGAAAAGGAGTATAAACATCTTTTATCTTAATCCCTTTTTTCCTTAACTGATGAATCCCCTCAAGCAAAATATCATCATCATCATATAATCCATATAGTGTTTTAATGTTTTCCATCTCCTCTTAATTTTTTATATTGTTCCCCCGATGTTTTCAAAATAGTTTTCAATTCCGCTTGTGCTATAATAGGGAAGGAGCGAGTATATAGTAAAAACAATACAGAAAAAAAACCAATCGTTCCTACAAAGATACCTACATCAATAATGGTAGGAGTAAAACCTGTCCATGAAGAGGGCAGAAAATCACGATGTAAGGACGTTACAATAATTACAAAGCGTTCAAACCACATCCCTATATTAACGAGTAAAGCAACGAAGTAAGTCCATGGAATACTGGTTCTAATATATTTGCTCCACATGAGCTGAGGAGTAACTACATTGAAAAACATCATGAAGAAATATGCCCAGAAAAAGGGGCCTGTTGCCCGATTCAAAAAAGCGTATTGCTCATACACTACGCCTGAATACCAGGCAATAAATAATTCGGTAATATACGCTACGCCGACCATTGAACCCGTTACCATAATAACAATATTCATCAACTCAATATGCTGCAAGGTAATGTAATTTTCAAGGTGAGAAACTTTTCTTGCTATGAGTAAAAGCGTTTGTACCATGGCAAATCCTGAAAAAATGGCACCTGCTACGAAATAGGGTGGAAAAATAGGCGTATGCCAGCCCGGAATAAGTGAAGTAGCGAAGTCCATGGATACAATGGTATGCACAGAAAATACCAAGGGCGTTGCTAATCCGGCTAAGATTAGAGAAACCTCTTCAAAGCGTTCCCAATGCCTGGCTCTACCTCCCCATCCAAAAGAAAGGATACTGTATATTCTCTTAGTAAAAGGTCTTTTAGCCCGGTCGCGTATCATCGCAAAGTCTGGAATTAGTCCGATATACCAAAACACTAAAGAAACTGATAAATAAGTGGAAATGGCAAATACGTCCCAAAGTAATGGAGAGTTAAAATTCACCCATAGTGAACCAAATGCGTTAGGAATAGGCAATACGAAATAAGCTAACCATGGACGCCCCATGTGTATGATAGGAAACAGTCCTGCCTGAACCACCGCAAAAATAGTCATAGCTTCTGCCGAACGATTGATTGACATTCTCCATCGCTGTCTAAAAAGTAATAATACTGCCGAAATTAGTGTACCCGCATGACCAATTCCTACCCACCAAACAAAGTTTGTAATATCCCATGCCCAATTCACTGTTTTGTTTAATCCCCAGACACCGATTCCTGTTCCTATCGTATAGGAAATGCAACCGATTAGCCAAAGAAAAGTAATAAATGCGATAGAAAAAGCAATCCACCATAATTTTCCTGCTTTTTCCTCTATAGGGCGGGCAATATCCTCTGTGATATCACGGTAACTTTTATTTCCTATAATTAATGGATTTCTTATCGGCGATTCATAATGACCTGACATAATCTATTTTACTTAATTTCTTACAATTATCATTTAAATTTTTTCTCCTGTGTTTCTTACTTTGACCTGGTAAAATACATTGGGCTTTGTGCCTAATTGCTCTAATAAATAATATTGACGTTTGTCTTGTAACTTATCGTAAACTTCATCTTTTTTATTATTTATATCTCCAAATACAATGGCATTAGTGGGGCAAACTGTTGAGCATGCGGTTTCAAACTCGTTGGTACGCAAGGCTCTCTTTTCTTTCTTCGCTTTTAAGATAGTTGCCTGTGTTCTTTGAATACACATTGAGCATTTTTCCATGATCCCGCGAGAGCGGACTGTTACATCCGGATTTAAAACCATTCGACCCATATCAGTATTTGATCTAAAGTCAAATCTGTCATTATTTACATAATTGAACCAATTAAAACGGCGTACTTTATAAGGGCAGTTGTTTGCACAATAACGCGTTCCGATACAACGATTGTAAATCATTTGGTTTTGTCCTTGTTTTCCATGAGAGGTAGCTGCTACCGGGCACACGGTTTCACAAGGTGCATGATTACAATGTTGACACATAACGGGTTGAAAAGCAACCTGTGGATTATCTGCCGGCATTTCTAAATCTTCATATCCTTTCACATTGTTTACTAATCCATGGAATGATTTTGCATCTTCTGCATCTTTTTTAAAAGTAGGCTCAGAAGAATAATAACGGTCTATCCTCAGCCATTGCATATCTCTATATACGCGGATTTCATGCTTGCCCACTACAGGAACATTATTTTCTGCATTACATGAAATTACACAAGACCCACAGCCTACACATGTGTTTAAGTCAATAGACATATTGAAATGATGCCCACTGGATCTATCAAATCCGGTCCATAAGTCAATGGTAGTAACCTGCTCTTTTCCATTATGCGTTTGAAGGGTTTCCACTTCATTCCATTCTTCTGCCGGTTTATTGATAAAATCAGCTAAGGTGGTTTCCCGAACAATCTTATCCCGCCCCATAAGGGTTCTATGTAATTGAATGCAGGCAAAGCCATGCGTTCCAACCGTTTTTTCAAAAGAAACTTTTTTTTGCGCTTTGCTGAAATTTTTATATGCCGGATAAGCATTTACTCCAATGGTATTTTCAAGACCAACTGCGCTGGCTAATGCAGGATTCCGCTGACCATAACCTACTGATAATCCTAAGGTGCCCTTTGCCTGTCCTGCTTGAACTAAAACAGGAACTTTCTCAATTTTAACCCCATTGACAGTTAAATTTACATAGCTTCCATTCATGGCGCCATTTACCTGAAAGGTATGTAATAAGTTGTGCGATTTGGCATCTTTATAAGACATCGTTACGTAATTATCCCATGAGGTTCGGCTAATCGGATCGGGAAATTCCTGCATCCATGGATTGCCAAATTCGCTTCCGTTACCAATACCCGGCTTAGTATAAAGCATTAATTCAAATTTTGCTGCTTTTGCTGAGGTTAATTTAGCGATTTCTTTATCTACGTCAAGCGTATTCTCTGCAGAAATAAACTTTTCTGAAAATTCTGTAACCCCGTTGTATAATGCCCGGTCAAATCGGTCAAGAGACACTTTGGAAAGATAATTTTCTTCCCAGTTTTTTCTTATATAATCATAGTAAGTACCCGGAATACCTCCCCACTTCATTAAAGATTCTTCAAATTGACGAGTTTCTTTAAAAATCCTGCGAATCGTAGGCTGCATAAGGGTGTAGACTCCTGTACCCGGTTTTGCGTCTCCCCACGATTCTAAACAGTGAGTAGAAGGAGCGAGCACATTCATTGCATCGCTTGTTTCATCGTTTAAAAGATTAAAGGAAACCCGTAGGGGTGCTTTTTTCAAAGCATTTTTAATTTCTTTACTATCCGGGTATGAATAAACAATATTTGTGTCGAAGTTCAATACTGCGCCCACTTGTCCGGCGTTTAAATCCGAAATAAATTGATTGAACTCTTTATCATTCCCCTCTTTAAGCAGTATGGCTTTAGACTTATTAAGAATACGGCTTTTTATATAATGATTAATTGCATGAGCTACTTTATTGGCTTCTTTGCTTCCATCTACCAAAACCACAGCGTTATCACCGGCTTTTTTAAGTTCTTGTGCTAAGGCATTAGCCAGTTTGTCAGCTGAATCTCCTTTGAGTGCCTTATAAAGTTCTGCTAATGTTTTTTCAACATCTGTTGGTTTTAGCGGAATGCGTGTATCTGCGTTTGCGCCTGTTATAGAGAGATTGGTTTCTATCTGAATATGACGCCCCATACTTTTACCCGGTTTTTTACATTCGGCATAAGCTTTTTCATATCCTCCGCCGTTCCAATCGCAAAGAAAATCAGCGGCGAAAGAAACAATTAATTTTGCCTTTTCTAAATTATAAAAAGGTAAGACACGCGAACCGGAATAAGTTTCATAAGCATCTAAAGCTGCAGAATTGTAAAAGGCATCATAGATTACCTGTTTTGTTGTCGGATATTTTACTTTAAAATCTTTCAACAGTTTTTTAAACGAGGGGCTGGGATAAGAGGGGGTTAAAATGACAATTTGTTTTTCCTCGTTCACTGCTTTTTCTAAGCCGTCTATTACAAACTTATCCGTAGTTGAAAAATCGGATGCATCACCATTGATATGGGGGCTTTTTAATCTCTTATCATCATATAAAGATAATATGGACCCCTGTACTCTCGCTGAAGGGAATCCATAACTCTTCGCTATGTTATTCGGTTCAATCTTAATCGGTCGTCCTTCTCGTGTTTTTACAAGCACTGATGCAAAGCCATCGTTATTCATAATGGTACTTGCATAATAATTAGCCACCCCGGGTATAACCTCTTTCGGTTTGATAATATAAGGAATAGATTTTACAACAGGCCCTTCACAGGAGGCTAAAGTAGCGGCAGCAGTAGAAAAACCTACAAATTTTAAGAAGTCACGTCTTGAAGTTTTAGTCGTGTCTAACCCCTTTTTATCAGATAAAAATTGATCTATAGGAAGTTTTTCAGGGAATTCGTTCGCTTTTTCCAGTTTTTCTACTAAGGTACTATCCTCAAGCTCTGCAAAACCTTTCCAATATTTCTTATTTGAAGCCATAGTAATTTAAAACTTCTTTTGTTCTTTATATATAATTCTTAATAATGACATTTTCCACATTCGATCCCTCCAATAGTTGCGACAGTCATTTTTAATCCTCTTTTTCCATGTGCTTTTTTGGCGATTTCGTGCATTTTTTCGTAATTTTCTTTTTTATAGTAAGGATTTGACATATCCACTCCCGTTGTTCTGTGACACTCAATGCACCATCCCATAGTAAAGTCATTGACCATTTTCACTTCTTCCATTTTATTGACCAACCCGTGGCAGGCAAAACACACTTGCGAGTCATCTAAGTCAGGATTAATATTTCTAATGTTAGGAACAGTTCCGGCTTTAATGGCTTTTCTAATAGCGGCGGCCCCGGCAACTCCGTGCTGTGAATGATTGAAGTAAACAAAATCCTGCAGATGATGAATTTGCTTCCATTCTACAGGCTTTTGTTTATCGGTATAAGTTGCATTATCCAGATCATAACCGATATGCTCGTATATTTTATGTATTTCTTTTGTTCCATCAATATCGGAATTATCTAATTTTCCGGTAAATTCATTAATGGACTTATGGCAATTCATACACACATTCAAAGAGGGTATTCCGGAGGTTTTACTGTGTTTAGCAGAAGAATGACAATACTGGCAATCTATTTTATTTATTCCTGCGTGAATTTTATGCGAAAAGTAAATAGGCTGTTCAGGCTGATAGCCTTTATCTACCCCTATTTGAATAAGCCAGCCAAAAGCACCTCTTAACGCAAATATAATAAAGAAGAAGATACATATGTTAACTAGCCGGCGGTATCGTGATAAAATCGTGATTAAATTTTGTCTTTCGGTTTTTTGCTCGACTACCTGTTCAATGATTTTTTCTTCGGTTACTTGTCGAGTCATCAACTTAACCAGGGTAAATACCTTATAAAGCATCCATAATAGAAGCAGCGCAATAATAATAAAACCGGCTAATAAAACTTTTAAAGTTACCTCATTATTCGCCGAATTGGTTTTAGCAGCCACTGGTTCAGCAGGACATCCATTGTTGTCTTTATCGCCTGCTTTTTCGGGGCATTTGTCTTTTGAATCAGGAACCCCGTCTCCATCGGTATCTGTCGGTAAAGGATTTTCTAACCAGGTTAAAATATCTTTAACATCCTGATTAGATAATAACCCCTCAAAAACGGTCATTTCAGCATCCGGATTAATCTTAGATGCTTCAACCGCTCTTTTATCTCCGCTTTCAATAAGCGCTTTATTGTTTATGATCCATTTTTGTAACCATTCTGCATCGTATTTTTTAGTTACGCCTGTTAAATCGGGTCCTATTAATACGCCTCCTATTTTATGGCAGGCAGTACAATTTTCTTCAAAGAGTGTATATCCCTTTTTTAAGTCTCCGCCTTGAGCGAAGACAATAGAAGAAAGTAAAACAGAACTCAAGATAACTAAGCGCTTAAAATACGCGGGGGTGGTTTGCATAATTTAATTTGAATCTTAATGTTTTTATCACAAAAACGTTGCAAATGTAATACTAACTTTTATTTTTTTTGGTAGTATTGCCAAATTTGTAACTATTCTAAATAATGATTTGAGACCTCTCGTTTATACTGATTTGCCGGTGATTTTTTCAACTGAACTGAAAGTTGATGATAGTTAAAGTCAGCGAAGTTAAAAAACTTTTTAATTTAATCTTGCTTATTTTTACTGAAGATTTTCATAATCAAAAAAAAATATATCTTTAGCCCATTTTTAGTAAAAGAATTAAATTTATGAAAAAGTATGATATTACCATTATCGGAAGCGGTCCCGGGGGTTATGTAGCAGCCATTAGGGCAGCGCAATTGGGGTTTAAAACTGCGCTTATAGAAAAATATTCTGTTTTGGGCGGTACTTGTTTAAATGTGGGGTGTATTCCCTCAAAGACTTTATTAGATTCTTCTCATCATTACGATACTGCGATAAAAGATTTTGAAGAGCATGGGATTAAGATTGAAAATATTTCAATAAATTTTGCCAGAATGATGGAACGAAAAGTTTCTGTAGTTCGCCAGACTTCTGATGGAGTAAAATATTTAATGGATAAAAACAAAGTTGATGTGTTTACAGGCGTGGGCACTTTTAAAGACCCTACCCACCTAATAATAGCAAAAGACAACGATACAAACGAAGAGATAGAATCGACCTATTCGATTATAGCGACGGGTTCAAAGCCTTCAGAATTACCTTTTTTACCCTTTGATAAAAAGCAGATTATATCCTCTACAGAAGCATTGGTGTTGCCTGAGATTCCCAAACATTTAATCGTTGTTGGCGGAGGGGCTATTGGAATTGAAATGGGATCAATTTATCGTCGCCTGGGGGCAGAAGTAACTATCATTGAGTTTGCTGATCGCCTGATAGCTAATATGGACGGTTCTTTATCTAAGGAAATGCAAAAATCCTTAAAGAAGAAAAAGTTTAAAATAAATCTATCTACGAAAGTTACCCGTGCTGTCGTTAATGGAGATGAGGTAATCGTTACGGCAGAGAACAAAAAAGGAGAGGTTATTGAATTTAAGGGAGACTATTGTTTAGTTTCTGTAGGAAGAAGTCCTTTTACTAAAGGATTAGGATTAGAAAATGTTGGAATAGAAACCGATGAGAGAGGTTTTATAAAAGTAAACGAACAACTACAAACGCATATTGCCAATATTTATGCTATTGGTGATGTAATAGGAGGAACCATGCTGGCGCATAAATCGGAAGAAGAAGGCGTGTTTGTAGCTGAGTTATTAGCCGGGCAAAAGCCGCATATTAATTATAATCTAATTCCAAATGTTGTCTATACTTGGCCTGAGGCAGCAGGAGTCGGTAAAACAGAAGCCCAGGTAAAGAAGGAAAATATTTCATATAAGACGGGTATTTTTCCGATGAGAGCTTTAGGACGCGCACGGGCAAGTATGGATACTGAAGGATTAGTTAAGATAATATCTGATGAACAAACAGATGAAGTTTTAGGAGTGCATATATTCGGTGCTCGAGCTGCCGATATGATAGCAGAAGCTGTCGTTGCGATGGAATACAGAGCCTCAGCAGAAGATATTGCAAGGACGTCTCATGCTCATCCCACCTTTAGCGAAGCGATAAAAGAAGCAGCGCTGGCAGCTACTGAAAATAGACCTTTACATATTTAAAGACTTTTGTAAAGTTATTTTTGAGCGAAATTTTAACCCTGTTAATAAAAAACAACATCATAAAAAACATTGATATAAAGCCTTATCGATTGGTTATCTGGAAAAAAGTAAGCGATATACCTTCTGCATGGAATGATTTAGCCACTTTACATGATACCTTTTTATCATTATTTTATCTATGTGTTTTAGAGAGGGTTCCTCCAAAAGGAATGCAGCATTTATTTGTTGGAGTTTATAAAGCAGCGCAATTTGTAGGATGTATTTTAGTTCAAATCGCTGAAATTAGCCTCTCTAAAACTTTTAGAACATATTTTGAAAAAGAAGAGGAAAATTATCTTTATCGTTATGTTAAAAAGACGATTTTTAAACCCTTTAAGTTAAAACTACTCGTTGGAGGTAATTTGATGCTCACTGGCGAACATGCTTATTGTTTTAATCCGCTTCATGTTTCAGAAACGCAAAGTATAAGGCTTTTACATTTTGCGATACAAAAGGTTAAACAAGAAATTTATCCTTCAGATGCTATTTTGTTAAAAGATTTCTTTGAGCACCGCTCTTATAGTTTTAATTTATTAAAAGAAAATAGTTATCAGCGCCTACGAGTAGAACCTAATATGATTTTGCTTTTGCGTCCTGAATGGAATACTTTTTCAGATTATATTGCTTCTATGAAAAAGAAATATCGTGCACAATACAAAACGGCAAAAAACAAGGCCCAAAAGATTACTAAGAAAACGCTATCTTATGATGAAATTGTAGTTCAAAATGATGAAATTTATCAACTTTATAAAAACATTTCAGATAAAGCAAAGTTCAATACATTTGTTTTACACAAATCTTATTTTAAAGAAATGAAATACCATCTTAAAGATAAATTTCATCTTACAGGTTATTATTTAAATCATCAACTTATTGGTTTTTTTTCCATGATTTTTCACGAAAAAACTATTTTCGCCCATTTCTTAGGGTACTCTCTTTTAAATAACCAAAAGTATCAATTGTATCTGAATATGTTATATGATATGGCTAACATAGGCATAGAGGTCGGAATGAGGAAAATTATTTATGCAAGAACAGCGCTTGAAATAAAGAGTGGCATAGGAGCTATTCCTTATCCCATGCAATTATGGTTAAAACACAGATATTCTATTATCAATAAAACAATTCCTCGGGCATTTAATTTTCTAAATACTGAGAACCACCAATGCAAGCAAAGACATCCTTTTAAAGAAGAGGATGAGGCGTTTAGTTTACGCTAACCTGCAGTTGCAAAAAGCACTTTAGAGATAATGCAACGCCTGAAAAAAAATAAATGCCGGAGCAACCTTTTGGTTGTGAGGATTTTAATTTTTTGAGATGGTTGCTGAGCACAGCCGAAGTAAGGAAGCAGTTTGAAGTTAGGTGCTTTCTTTTCATGCTTTTTTATGTGTTCTGCAACGGTCTCTTTTATATTGATTACCGCCTTTGCAGGGCTAGCGTTAGGGATAGCCCGACCGCCGTTAGGTGGGAATGCCCAAAAAGAATGAATGTTAGAGTTAATCTTTACACTTTTTTAGTTCTGCCGCGATTTTATTATGCAAATTCGTTGAGGCGTGAACTAACGGCAGCCTTACCTGATTACTCGAAATAATGCCTTGCTGGGTAAGTAATTCTTTAATTCCGCCTGGGTTTCCCTCCTCAAAAATTAAACGAATCATTTTTAAGCACTGATAATGCATTGCATTAGCTTTGGTTATGTCCCCTTGTATTGCATGGTTTACCATAGATGAGAAAATGGAGGGAATTCCTTCTCCAATCACTGAAATAACGCCATCGCCGCCAAGGTAAATCAATGGAAGAGCAAATTTATCATCTCCTGACAAAATTAAAAAACCTTCAGGGCGGTTTTGTATCAATTCCATAGCAACGGCAATATCTCCAGTGGCATCCTTAATTCCAATAATGTTTTTAAACTTTTTGGCTAGCCGAAGAGCGGTTTGTGGGAATATTCCCTGACCTCCTGTACGGCTGGGTACATTATATAAAACGACGGGACAATCTGTATTTTGGGCAATTGCCTTAAAATGCTGGTAAATGCCCTCTTGTGAGGGCTTGTTATAATAGGGGCAAACAGAGAGAATCGCAGAGAAAGGGCATAGGTCAATCTCTTTAATCTCTTTGATTACTTTGTTTGTATGATTCCCCCCAATGCCGATCATCAAAGGCAGGCGATTTTGGTTTTTCTCAACGATAAAATCAATTACCCGCTGTTTTTCTTCTGCAGATAATGTTGCCGCCTCAGAAGTAGTTCCCATTAATACAAAATAATTGATACCTTTTTTAATATTAAATTCAATTAGTCGTTCTATAGATGGATAATCTACAGAAAAATCGTCTTTAAATGGCGTTATAAGTGCTACGCCTATACCTTTAAATATATTCATGATAGCCAAAATAAACTCAAATATCGTAATAATTATTGAATGATACTAATAAAAATTATCTATTTAGACCGTTGCAGAATATATAAAAAAGTATGAAAAGAAAGCATCTAACTTCAAACTGCTTCCTTACTTCGGCTGTGCTCAGCAACCATCTCAAAAAATTAAAATCCTCACAACCAAAAGGTTGCTCCGGCATTTAATTTTTATCGGGCGTTGCATTTTTTTGTTAGCGTGCTTTTTGCAACGGTCTCCTATCTATTTTTTTAGAGTTACCCGTATGCGTTTTTTTGCTTTTGGTGTGATTGAACTGTAACTTTTCAAATGAACTTTTCAAAAAATAATTGGTGTCTACCAAAGTTTTTATTCCGGGAATTTTCATACGATTAGTGAACTGCCACCCCACGGTTTGTTTTCCTAAATCGTGTGGGGTCGTGTCTGAAGAATAACGCGCCAACCAGAAATAATCTTCGGGGAAATATCCTTTAATGTAATTGTAATAGTAGCTATTACCTGAATAAAATAATACTTTTGTTCCGTAATGGTCTTTAAGTTGCTGCACAAAAGTTTTTAAATCTTTCATATAGTAAAAATGAGGACCCATAAGGTCTGAACATCCGCTGCAGGGTTTTTCCAAATCAATGATAGGAATTATATCTTTATGTTTTAAAGTTCCTATCTGATCAATAAAATTTTTTGCTTGTAGGTAGGGGTCTGCATCTGGGCGATAAAAATGATAAGCCCCTCGAATAAAACCATAAGCAGATGCGTTTTTCCAATTTTCTTTAAATTTTTTGTCTTTAAATGTTGCCCCTTCTGTAGCTTTTATAATGACAAAACGAATAGAACGCGGATATTCAATGGAATTTAGCCTTGCCCAATCAATATCTTTTTGATAGCGAGATATATCTATGCCTACATAACCGGGATGATCATTCATAACTTTTGAAAGCGAATGGCTTAATTCATTCAGCCTGCGATAAGTTTGAACGGAAGGGGGGATGGCTAATTTCAAACGGGTAAGGTCTTGCCGGGCACTTATTTTTTTTCCAATTTTACAGTAATCTGTCTTGATTAATGCTGAGTCGAGCAGGTTAAATAACCGGTGCACATGCACTACAAATTTACTTTTACAATGATAGGTTTTGGGGAGGCGGTCTAATAAATCTTTTCTGAGTTTATCTGCGCGATTTTTATCAAAAATGCTATCCGCTTGAACGTAAATACTATCCACCTTTGCATAACCAATATTTTCTATAAGCATAATGGGCTTAATCCCTACAGGGCAAGCGTCGTAAGTATATTGTTGAGTCATTGGTTTTTGTGAATTATTACTACAGATGACTATATTCAATGGAGTGAAAACTTTTCCTTTTTCTAAGGAATTATGCTGAGCGTTTATACAAAAAAAACATAAAAATAGTAATAAAATGGGTGTTTTTTTCAAAATGTATGATGATTAAATGTTAAAAATAAATATTTTAAGCAGAATCACACAAATTTTATACCGAATTATTTTTATGAAATCTTTATTTTATTTAATATTCGTTTTAGTAGAATAAATACAAAATCATTCAAAAGCAGAAATGCCGGTTAAATCCATTCCGGTGATAAGCAAATGAATGTCATGCGTGCCTTCGTAAGTGATAACCGCCTCCAGATTCATTACATGGCGCATTATAGGATATTCCCCTACAATACCTACGGCGCCTAATATCTGCCTTGATTCTCTTGCAATTTCCAAAGCTATTTTAACATTGTTTCTTTTAAGCATGGAGATTTGAGCAGCAGTCGCTTTTCCTTCTTCTTTCAAAACACCCAGTCGCCAGGCTAATAATTGTGCTTTGGTTATTTCGGTAGAAAATTCGGCTAATTTCTTTTGTTGCAGTTGATAAGAAGCGATAGGTTTTTTAAATTGATGGCGTTCCCGGCTATACTTTAGCGCAGTTTCAAAGCAATTAATCGCTGCACCAATAGCGCCCCAGCCGATGCCATAACGGGCTGAATTTAAACAGGAGAGAGGTTCTCTCATGCTGTTTACAAGTGGGAGTATATTTTCTCTGGGGATGCGTACGTTTTCAAAGGACAATTTTCCCGTTTGTAACGCTCTAAGCGACCATTTATTAGGTATTTCGTCAATGGAAAATCCTTGCATTCCGCGCGTTACAATTACGCCTCGAATTTTATTCTGTTCGTCTCTTGCCCATACGATGGCAAGATCGGCTGCCGGGGCATTGTTAATCCACATTTTTGTTCCGTTTAGCAAATAATGGTCTCCTTTGTCAACTAATTGCGTGTTCATCCCTGCAGGATTTGATCCATGGCCGGGTTCAGTCAATGCGAAGCAGCCGGATAGTTTCCCTGAGGCGAGATCTGGCAAATAGCGTTTTTTTTGCGCTCCATTTCCAAATTTACAGATAGGATAAATCACCAAAGAAGATTGTGTAGAAGTTATAGAGCGGATAGCAGAATCACCTCGTTCCAATTCTTGCATGATTAACCCGCAGGAAATCGCATCTAATTCTAATCCGCCATAATCTTTCGGCGCAAAACTTTTAAAAATGCCGACTTCTCCCATCTTTTTAAAAATATTTTTTATCGGACAGTTTTTCCTGTTGGCTTCCTCTATAAAAGGAATCACTTCTCTATTTATCCATTCTTGTGTAGTTTTTTGTACCGTTCGCTGTTCTTCAGATAATAAATCGTTGACAAGAAAATAATCTGTTTTACTCATGTTTCAATTAAAAAAGATGGCAAAGTTACTTTTTTTCAACTGAACTGCAAGTTATCGAAATTTTAAGTAATTGTTAACTAAAGGTATAGAAAAATTAATTCGTCAGCTTCTCGATAAATCTCTAACTTTGTTCTTAGAAAAGAAAACGTGAAACTAAATTATTTAGAAGATTTAAACGATGCACAACAGAAAGCTGTTGAAACGACTGAGGGACCATTGATGGTAATTGCAGGGGCAGGCTCTGGGAAAACGCGGGTATTGACTTACCGAATTACCCATTTAATGAACAAGGGGATAGATTCATTTAATATTTTGGCATTGACTTTTACAAATAAAGCAGCAAAGGAAATGAAAGAGCGCATCGCTGCTATCGTAGGGGGAACAGAAGCTAAAAATCTGTGGATGGGAACTTTTCATGCTGTTTTTGCCCGTATTTTACGTTTTGAATCGGATAAGTTGGGCTACCCGGGTAATTTTACTATTTATGATACGCAGGATTCCATCAGTATTCTAAATAAAATTATTAAAGAAATGCAGTTAGACAAAGAACTGTATAAAACTAAGCAGGTGCTCAATAGGATTTCCCAGTACAAGAATAATCTGATTACGGTAAAAGCCTATTTCAATCATGCGGAATTGCAGGAATATGATGCTGCGGCAAAACGCCGAAAATGGGAGAACTATATCAAAAATATGTAGCGGGTTGTTTTAAAAACGCTGCTATGGATTTTGATGATTTACTGCTGAGAACTAATGAATTGCTTACACGTTTTCCGGAAGTTTTGTTGAAATATCAAGATCGTTTTCGCTATATTTTGGTAGATGAGTATCAAGATACTAACCACTCACAGTATTTGATTGTAAAAGCGCTGGCTTCACGCTATGAAAATTTGTGCGTGGTAGGAGATGATGCGCAGTCTATCTATGCTTTTCGTGGAGCAAACATACAGAATATTCTAAATTTTAAAACCGATTATCCTGACGCATCTATCATTCGATTAGAGCAAAATTATCGTTCAACAAAAAATATTGTACAAGCGGCGAACACGATTATTTCCAAAAATAAACATCAAATTAAAAAAAACGTTTGGACCTCGAACGAGCAAGGGAATTTAATTAAGGTTTACCGGGCGCTTTCTGATGGAGAGGAGGGACGTTACATAGCGAGTACTATTTTTGAAAAATCGCTATCAGAGCAACGGCATTATAAAGATTTCTGTGTCTTGTATAGAACCAATGCACAATCCCGGGCGATAGAAGAGGCGTTGAGAAAAAAGAACATTCCGTATCAAATCTATGGGGGATTGTCTTTCTATCAACGGGCAGAAATAAAAAATGTCTTGGCTTACCTGCGTTTGCTTACCAATACAAATGACGATGAGGCTTTACTCAGAATCATCAATTATCCAAAAAGAGGAATAGGGCAAACCACCGTTAATAAATTATTAATTAACGCAGACAAAAATCATCTGTCACTTTATGATACGATTAAAAAATCATCTCAATTTAATTTGGCATTGAATGCAGGCGCTTTAAATAAGATTCGTGAATTTTATACTTTATTAGAAAGCTATTTCGTAATTCATAAAACAAAAGATGCTTATGAAACTGCTTCTTACATCATTAAAACTTCCGGAATTATTAAAGTATTAAAAGAGGATGATACGCCTGAGGGATTATCTCGCTATGAAAATGTTCAGGAGTTGTTAAACAGTATAAAAGGCTATGTGGAGGAAGAAGAACAAATGGAAGATGGAGATCCTTCATTGACAGGGTTTCTAGAAAATGTTGCACTTGCCTCCGATTTAGATTCAGATACAACAACTGATGATAATAAGGTTTCACTGATGACGATTCATCTGGCAAAAGGATTAGAATTTCCTGTGGTGATGATTGTAGGATTGGAAGAAAATCTTTTTCCTTCTATGATGGCATTAAGTTCCAGAGAAGGTTTGGAAGAAGAACGCCGTTTATTTTATGTTGCATTGACTCGAGGAAAGAATGAAGTCATGCTTTCGTATGCGATAACACGCTATCGATGGGGAAAATTAATTGATTCTGAACCGAGTCGCTTTATTGAGGAAATAGATGATCAGTTTTTAGACATGATTTTGGCTTTCCCTAAGCAAAAAACCGTAGTTAATCATTCAGGATTAGATGCTTCTTTATTTGGAGAAAATTTAGTTCGGGTAAATAAAACGTTGAAAGCAGAATCCTCACAAAAATTAGTTTCTATAGAATCAGCACCTCAGGGAAATCAAAAAAGGGTTTTACCAGATTTAAAAGTAGGCATGCAAGTTGAACATATTCGTTTTGGAGCAGGACAGATAACGCTAATTGAGGGGATTGGTATGGATATTAAGATTAGCATTGATTTTAAACATGCCGGAAAGAAAAAGCTGTTATATAAATTTGCTAAGGATAAGATAAAAACGATTGAGTGAGCAATTTTATAGAAGGAAACCTTTTGGAGCCAGCTAAAAGTCAGCGTTAGCTAAAGGCCTCAGTATATTATTTTGGATAAAGAAAAAAATAATACTTTTGTAACGGCTTTATGAGCAAGATAAGAGAAAAATCTAATTTCAACTTTGACGCCGCTGCTCTTTTATTAAAGAATAGCTTATACGCGCCTAGTGTGCATTGCTCTTATTATAGCTGTTTTCAATTATTAAAGTACACAATAAAAGATTTTTTTGGTGTTGACTACGATAACCAATCTATAAATATTGCTAAAACACGGCAAAGAACCCATCAATACGTTATAAATTATATAGTTAATGAATTGAAAAAATATTCAAGCGCTAATGAATCTCGGGGATTTAAAAGAAAAATAAATGACTTGAAGCAATTGAGAATTGAATCGGATTATGAAAATATCGAGATTAGTTTAGATAAAGGTACAAAGGCTTTTGATAAGGCAAAAGAAATCAGAACGTTTTTAATTAAAAAATTTAACTTATGAAATCAAATGTGTTTTTAAAAGAGAAACTTAAAGAGTTATACTCAAAGTTTAAAGAGATAAAAATAAGATATGAGTATTGTAAAAGTACATATAGCCATATTATTGAAGTGACCCCTCTCTCAATCTTTAATAATAACGAGGAATATATGAGAGCTGAGGAAGCACTGGAAAATAAATTTGAAAATTTATACCCTAAAGAGAATATCGTATTTATTTCTGACGGTTTTTTGACGGAAATAAGAGATACAGATTTAACATTAGGTTATGAAACCATAACATTTGATAACGAAGGAGGCTCCACTGAGTTTATTGTGGAAGACTTTATTAATGGTATTGAGTTTCACGAAAACAATTATGCTTTAGCCGCGTAAAAAATGGAAAGTTCAAAGTTTCAATTTAAAGGGTTTAAGATTATTCGTTCAGTGATTGAGCGCGAGGGTAATAAAGAATCATCGGAAAAAATCTCACTAGTACTTGCTCCAAAAGGTGTTATAAGTAAGAAAGATTCAAGTTTTACGTTGCAATTACGCGTTAAAATTGAAGACGAAAACAAAGCATTCAATATTGAAATTAATGCCGTTGCCACATACATTTTTGAGCACAAAGACCGCCCTGATCATTTGAACAAGTTTTTTTTCGTTAATGCTCCTGCCTTATTGTTCCCCTATATTAGAGCCTATATTTCTACCTTAACCAATCTTTCAGGCTTCGATCCTATTACCCTTCCAACACTTAATATGAGCCGCTTAGGAGAAGATTTGAAAAAGAATACAATAGAAACAACATAAATAAAAAGCCGCAAATTATCTTTTACAAAATTAGGCATACCGTCTCTTGTGATTTATTTTCTTCGATGATTGTATTTTATCGATAGAATGCTTTTTGCAAAGAGCATTAAGATAAAAAACGTTTTTTAATTAGACTTTTTAAAATATCTTTGAAAATCATTTAAACCATTAATTAAAATGAATGATTATATCATAGTATTATTTGTTTTAGGGATTATCTATTGGCTTTCAATAAGTAAGAGCACAAAGCAGAAGGAAAAAAGGAATTCTGGTCCATCTAAAATAGGAGAAACAACCATTTATAAAATGAAAAAAAATGAATCGAAAATGAAAGTAGAAGCAGAAGATGCGGATTTTGAAGAAATTATAGAGCATGAGAAATAAGCATATTCTTCCTCTCGTTTTCGTTATCCCGGTGTTTATACTACTGCCGATGGTTTATTTCTCACCCTTACTCGAGGGTAAAAAAGTTCTTCAGCCGGATATTGTCCATTTTGTAGGAGGAGCAAAAGAAATAACAGATTTCAGGTCAACTACCGGAAAAGAATCTTACTGGGTGAATAGCATGTTTAGCGGAATGCCAACCTACCAGTTCGGTGCACGTTACTCCTATGATTTTATTCGTTATTTGGATTCAGCCATTAACTTTTTACCTCATCCGGCAAATTATATTTTTGTAATGCTGATAGGTTTTTTTATTCTATTACGCATCCTTTCTATGGATTGGAAAACTGCATTGTTAGGCGCTGTCTTTGTTGCATTTTCCACCTATTTTTTTATTCTCATAGCCGTAGGGCATAATGCTAAAATACATGCCTTATCTTATTTTCCGGGCACCATCGCCGGGATTTTGCTTATTTATCGTAAACGCTACTTGACCGGAACGCTGTTAACCACTCTTTTTATGGCATTGCAAATCCACGCTAATCACTTGCAGATGACCTATTATATGGGATTAATGCTCATTATCTTTGGATTAGTAGAATTGATTTATGCCCTAAAAAACAAAGTCTTTACAGATTTTATTACGGCTTCCATTCTATGCGCTTTTTCCCTTTTTGTAGGCATTGGAATGAATGCCAATCGTATCATTCCAACGTATGAATATTCTCAATATTCCACTCGAGGCCCTTCTGAGTTAACGCTTCAAAAAACCACTGATGATACAACTTCAGGAATGAAAAAAAGCGAAATTACAGCTTGGAGTTACGGAATAGGAGAAACCCTTAATTTATTTCTACCGAACTTGTATGGTGGAAGTTCTTCTCACACCATTGATTATAATGGGCAACCGATTGCAAGTGCTTATTGGGGTGCGCAACCTTTTACCTCTGGGCCTGTTTATGTGGGTGCCGTAGTGGTTTTTTTATTTTTTTTAGGACTTTTTGTAGTCAAAAATCGTTATAAATGGTGGCTGCTCATCGCTACCCTATTGAGTATATTACTTGCATGGGGGCATAATTTCTCTTTTTTGACTAATTTTATGATTGATTATTTCCTCCTGTATTCCAAATTTAGAGCCATTACTTCTGTTTTGGTCATCGCTGAATTTTGTATGCCCATTCTGGCAGCTATGACCGTTTATGAATTTACAAAAAATCCATCAAAAGAAAAAATAAAAAAACTATTCCTTACCGCTGTTTTATTTGGTGTATTTTTAATGTTTATCGCTTTTTTTGCAGAAGATTTGTTCCCCTTGCTAAGTCCACAGGAAATAAAATCAGTGCTGCCCTCCGATTTATTATCCTTTATTAAAGGCGAACGATTGAGTGCGATAAGAATGGATATTGCCAAAGCATTTATTTATTTATCTATAACGGCAGGGGCCTTATTTTTACTACAAAAAAAGATTAATTTCCCAGCCAAAAGAACCATACTTGTCCTTATTATATTATTCGTTGGATTATTTGATTTATGGCACACGAATAAAGACTATCTTAACGACCGTAATTTTGTAGATGCCTATTATGTTAAACACCCTTATCCCACCCGGATTACTAAAAAAATCTATGATGATGTACAAAAAAATCCTGCGCTGGCAAGCATTACCGGTCAGCAAATGGAAAAAGTTCAACTCAATAAATCATTAGAAAACTCAAAGAAAAGAGATACTTCTTACTATAGGGTATTTAATATATTTCTAAGCCCCATGAGTGAGACCAATACTTCTTATTTTCATCATTCTATAGGGGGTTACCATGCGGCAAAAATTCGTCGTTATCAGGATTTATATAACCGGTATATCTCAAAGGGAGACAAAAATGTTCTAAACATGCTGAACAGCAAATATATCATAAGTCAAAATCCAAAAGCAACTATATTAGATAGCCTCGTATCTGTGCAGGAAAACCCTAATGTAAATGGCAATGCTTGGTTTGTAAAAGAGATAAAAACAGCAAAAAATCCAGATGAAGAATTAGAAGATTTAGGAAAAATAAATACAAAAATAAAAGCAATAATTAATGCTAAAGATGCATTATACGTAAAAAAGAAAAAATATAATATCGGAACACATGACGCCATAAAATTAACCCGATACACTTCTAATCATTTGGTTTATTCTTCTGAATCAAAAAGTAAACAGTTTGCTGTATTTTCAGATATTGAATATCCTGGCTGGCAGGCATATATTGATAAGAAAAAGACAAAACATTTTAGAGTCAATTATCTTTTGAGGGGGCTTCAGATTCCAAAGGGAAAACATCTTATCGAATTCAAATTCGAGCCGGCTATTGTCAAGATTGGAAAATGGGTTTCCGCAGCGTTCTATCTGATATTTTTACTCTTACTCATAGCCATTTTTAGAGCGGATAAAAGGAAAAAGATATAAATGGAGAAAAAAGTGCTTATTATTACATATTACTGGCCTCCTGCTGGCGGACCGGGCGTTCAACGATGGCTAAAATTCACCCGTTATTTACCCGATTTTGGTATTCACCCCGTGGTCTATACGCCTGAAAATCCTTCTTATCCCTTATTAGATCATCGCCTGGAAAACCAGGTTTCAAAAGAATTGACGGTTATAAGGCAGCCCATTTGGGAACCCTATAAATGGGCAGAGTATTTTACAAAAAAAAATGAAGCACACCGCGCCGGATTCTATGAAAAACCGATGAAACAATCCTGGAAAACAAAATGCAGTCTTTTTATTCGAGGGAATTTTTTTATTCCTGATGCACGTAAATTTTGGGTTCGTCCTTCTATTCAGTTTCTAAAAAAATATCTTATAAAAGAAGGGATTGATACGATTATTACTACCGGTCCGCCCCATTCGATACATTTAATTGGGCTGGGACTAAAAAAAACTTTCCCAAAATTTAAATGGATTGCAGATTTTAGGGACCCCTGGACGAATATTTATTATTACTCCTCCTTAAAACTGACTCGATGGGCAGACCGAAAGCATCATCAGTTAGAGCGAAAAGTTTTAACGTATGCAGACCGGGTAGTTACGGTTACACTTGAATATCAGGCGCTTTATCAGAAAAATACGTCCACCCCGGTATATTGTTTGACCAATGGCTTTGACCCTTCAGATTATTCTTCATCATTCTCGACCGATACGTCATTCTCAATCGTTTATACCGGCACAATGTTTAAGGAGCGAAATCCGAAGATATTATGGGAGGTTTTACAGGAACTTAGTAAAGAAAATACCCGCTTTGCAAAAGATTTATCTATCCGGTTTATCGGCAAAATAGATGCAACGGTTCTGCAAAATATTCGTCTCTGCCAATTAGAAAATAGCCTTGACTTTCAGGATTATCTGCCCCATGAGGAGGCGATAAAGGCAGGACAGTCTGCCCGCGTATTGCTATTGGTTACCGCAAATCAATCGAAGAGGAAAGGAAATATTCCCGGAAAATTATTTGAATATCTGGGTACCGGTCGACCGATTATTGCCTTAGGTCCGCCGGACAGCGAAATTGAAAAAATATTGAAAGAAACCTGTGCGGGAACTTATTTTTTATTTAATGATAAAAAAAAATTAAAAAATCATCTTTTACACCTTTATAAACAATATAGATCAGGAGCGCTTAAAACGCATCAAAAAGGAATAGCACAATATGAGCGGAAAAATATTACAGAAAAACTAAGTGAAATTATTAAAGAATAGATCGAGGCCTTTAGCTTACGCTGACTTTTAGCTGCATAATACATAAAAAAGATATGAAAAAGAAACCATCTCGCTTGTGCTGATTTGAAGTTCTCAGGCGTTGCATTTCGATGGGGGTTACTGAACTTAGTCGAAGTACTCAACACAAGCATTTTTTGTTAGCGTACTTTTTGCAAAGGTCTCGAACGTTTTGAAGCCCTAATCCCGTGATGTTTATACAGCAGTTCCAAGATGGATATTCCCACCTCCGTACTCCAGGATTCGTCAAGGATAGATAACAATTCCTTTACTTTAATTTCAATTCCTTTATTTATTTCATCTATCATTTTTTTTATACTATCAAAATAATTTAAAGAAAATTTATGCCCTCTGACATAGAGATATATTTTTTTGTCATTTAAAGACTTTCTATATTTAATGATAAAAGGTTCTTCTAACTGGATAACTTCTTTCGTGCTGATGCTATATTCCTCTTCTTTGGGGAACGGGTTGGTTCTATATCCTGCATTACTGGCAATAGAATATCTTAGGTCGGTGTACATTTCTTTAAGCAGTTTTGTGTAGGATAGCGTATTCAAATCATCTTCAAATTCAAAGCAACTTAGTATATTTTGACTGGCTGAGGAATTATTTAAATCATTTTTATCGGGGACAACCAATTCATCATTTTTCTTTAAGAATTGGTCAGAAATCATTTGATGGAGCCGGTTGGCAAATCTGTATTTCGTATGGTTATACGTCCAAAAAGTAATTGCTAAGGATAACTCCCCAGAATATCCAATATGCCATGCTCCTGTGGGCATATAAAATAAATCTCCCTCCTTAAACTCAAAGGTATCGGCATGCGGAAGCAATGGTTTTATATCATGCCGGTTAAAGTTTTTAGTATCTACTAATTTTTCAAACACCTCTTTTTTCCATGTGTACATGGTCTTAGACCCGGGGCCTAAATGAAAATGCAAAACGCTTTCCCCTGGGCTATCCTGATGAATACCGAGCGGTGTCCAGCCATAGTTTCCAATAAACAATGAAAAATTAATCCCTTCTTGCGGAAAGCCTATTTTCTCTAATAAGGGCGCTGTTTTTAAGGCCATCATTTTAGATAATGCCAAATTAAACCGTTCACCTTCATTAATAATCATACCAAATCTTTGGCCTCCAAAAGTACTTTTTATCCAATCCGTTAGGCTTTTATACTTACAAGGAGGGGAATCGTATATTTTTTCCATTCCTTTGCTATCTATTTTTTTCCCTTCTATGAAAACACGATAGCCGTGCCGGTCGGTTCTATATTGCGCCAGCTGGTCAATAATTTCTAATACGTATTGTCGCATTACAGCCGTCTCGTTTGCCGTTAAGCTATTGTTAAATACACAGGGCTGGGTAAGATTATTCGTTTGAAACAAATAATTATCCCACCACTCATTATTAAATTTTTTCATTTTTACAATATTTTAAATTAATCCTATTTTATAACCCCATTAAAAAAACAAAGGGGTAAAGTACCCTTTTACTTTTGCCCCTTTGTCAGCATCACAAAACGTTTATAATCCAAGGGTCGTCTTGCAGGTCATCATGACAATGATAGTGATGATGACAATGACAATGACGAACAGCATGACGTACATCTTGCAGATGATCATGGTCATGATCGTGATCATGATGATGTACACTGGCGCCACCCCCTCTTACAGCATTTTGCTCCAACACATTAAGTTTTTTAATGCCTAAGATGCTTGAAGACTTTTTTAAATTTTTTTCCATAATAAAAAAAATTTAAAGATTAATAACTTGAGCCTTAGTTTATAGACATTTAGCTCCTCACTGGGTCTTTTCTTTTCAGTTCAATCGTTCTTTTTCTTGTTCATTGCCAAAATCTTTTTTATGCGCCCGCACTTTTTTATTTCCAAAGGTATAGCGCAGGGTTAATTTTACCTGTTGTTCGTCCCAATAATGGCTGTAAACCTGACGTATATCATTATTATAGGTTGTCGCTCGACTTTCATACGTATGAAAAACATCATTGACATACAAACTGATATTGAGGTTTTTATCTTTCAATAAAAACGCCTGCAAGCTCAAGTTTAATCTACAACGCCCATCATCTTGATAGATCAAAGAAGTTCTGGGAGCGTAATATTTAAAATATACTTCTCCTTTTAAGGTTTTCTTTTTATTTAGCGTGAAGGCATTTCGAGAGGAAACCTGAAGCCCCCAGCCTGAGGCTTCTTTTAAACTTACGCTTGCATCCTGGTCAAAATCAACTTCAAAATAACTAGGAGCGATGGTATTATAGCTTTCCCACCATTTTAGATGATTATACTCGTAATATAATATCCACATTAGCGAATGCTCTTTATAAAAATTTAAATAGGTGAAATATTGGATTTTAGTTTCTTTATTCATTATCGGTACCTCATCAAACCCTTGTTTTAAATGATCGTACCAAATCATGAATCCAAAATTTCCACTCCTCCAGTATTCGACTTTTAAGGAATTAATGAATACAGCTTGTAGATAAGGGTTGCCTACATTATAAGAATAAGGGCTGTAATAGCGCTGAAAGGGGTTTAATTGATAAAAGGAGGGTCTTGAAATTCTTCTGCTGTAGTCTAAAGAAAAGGTATTTTTTGTATTGGGCGAATAATTAAGATAAAAGGTAGGGAAGAGTTCCGTATAATGGTCTTTATGAATTTCATCTAAACTGACCGAATTTCCTTTGGTTGTCGTATTTTCCACTCGCAGGCCTAACTTTGAAGACCATTTTTTCCCGAATTTCCGCTCTCCCGATACATAAAGTGCCGTGATGGTTTCGTCATACTTAAATACGTCTTGTTGAGTAAGGCCTGACATGGACTTATCGGGAAGATGTGTTATGTGAATTTGGCTTTCCAGTTCATTATCCGTTTGCGTGTTGGAAAATTTCATACCATAGGTTAGGGAAAGTTTTTTAAATGGATGCTCTACATCCACTTTTCCTATATAATTGTGTATATTTTGGCTTCCGTCATATTGGTTCGATTGGCTTTCAAAAAGTTCAAATGGATTTAAGTGATAACTTTCTGCATTAAAAGATCTATGATTATCATTATTATAATCCAAATATGTAAATTCGAGATTAATCTTTCTACCCAAAGAGTCTAACTTTAAGGTGGTGTATAGATTGAGATTATTAAATGGGCGAGTGCTTGTATTTTTAATAGAATTGCGTATAGAATCCGTATCTTCTTTTCGAGTAGGGTCATTGGGCTGGATAAGCATATATTCATGCAAGGATTTTCTCCAAGGCTTGCTTTTAGAAAAGGCATATTGAACGCCTACGTTCAGATTCTTTGTCAGTTTATAATCCAAATTAAACCGGCTGCTTACTCGGTCGGTATATACTCGTCGGTTAAAGTTCGTTATTCGTGTGTCATCCTTGTAATAAATTTCGTCTTTTCCGGTATCTTTAGTCGAGCCGTTTTTGGCAGATAACGACCCATAAAAACTCAATTTCTTTCCCATATAATTAAACCCGTTTGAGGTTTCACCGGTGGGATAGCTTGATTGAAGATAAGAAGTGCTAAGGTTAGCGCTCCACGTTTTACTCGGATTTTTTTTCAGCACGATATTAATCATCCCTGCACTGTTTTCTGCGCCGTATTTGGCAGGAAGTGTAGATATTACTTCAATGGACGCTATATTTTCTGCGGGAATGGATTTTAAAAACCCTGGAAGTTCATCATCGGAGAGGTGAATTATTCTGCCATTAAGACTAATAAGCAGTTTGCTTCTGCCTATCATGCTTACCTCATCCTCTTCCACCTGAAGTCTGGGCGTAACTTTTAGCGCATCTAAAGCAGTGCCTCCTTTGGCATATAGGGAACTCGCTACATTGAAAATGAAGCGGTCTGCTTTTCTTTCTATCACAAGGCTTTTTACCGGTAACGGTTACTTTTCCGATTACATTGGCTGTTTTTACTTTAAGCGTTCCAAGGTTTGCATTACTCACTAAGGAGATTTTTTTATTGAATACTTCTTGCCCAAAATAATCGACCGAAAGGGTATAATTTCCTTTGGTGACAGATAGGGAAAAATCACCGGTTTTATTGGTTAAGGTATGGGCAATTTGCGTGCTGTCGTTTTGAGTTTTTAGAAGCACCTCTGCGTATTCTATGGGCTGCCCCTGCTCATTGAGCACTTTACCGCTTACGGCAACCTGCGCACTTAGCCCAGTATAAAGTAAAGAGAATATTATCCATAGAGAATTTTTCATCTGCAAGCCTATTTTTGCTTCAAATCTAAAGATTAAATTTCATATAAATGATTATATTTCACACTTTAACATATTTATTATTTTTTAAATAATTTAACGTATTTTAACAATTAGAGACTGTTGCAAAAAGCACTTTAGCAAAAAAATGCAACGCACGAGGAAAATTGAACACCGGAGCAACCTAATGGGTGTGGAGGATTTTAATTTTTTGAGAAGGGCGCCGTTTGAAGTTAGATGCTTTCTTTTCATACTTTTTTATGTGTTCTGCAACGGTCTCAATAATTAAGTTTGAGACCATTGCATTTTTTTGTTAGCGTGCTTTTTGCAACGGTCTCATCTTTTATGTATTATGCAACTTCAAATCAACGAAGCTAAAAGTCTCGTTAAGTTAATACGCATATTTTTGAATAAAATGCCAAAGAACAACCCCCGCGCTCACAGAAATATTTAGCGAATGTTTCGTCCCAAATTGGGGAATTTCAATGGCGGTGTCGGCCAGATCTAAAACCTGTTGCTGCACCCCTTTTACTTCGTTGCCAAAAACCAAACCGTAGCAAGTTTTTTTACATAGGGTGAAGTTTTGTAAGGATATACTTTTTTCTGTCTGTTCTACCGCAATAATGTCATAAGATTTTTCTTTCAAACTTCGGATAATGCTTAGCGTATCTTTTGCATATTCCCATGCTACACTTTCGGTTGCACCTAAGGCAGTTTTTTGTATGTCTTTGTTTGGGGGCACTGCCGTGATGCCGCATAAATAAATTTTTTCAATTAAAAAAGCATCTGCTGTCCTAAAAATACTTCCTACATTATGAAGGCTTCGAACATTATCAAGAATAATAACGATAGGATGTTTTGTTTTATTTTTAAAAGCCCCTACGCTCAGGCGGCCAAGTTCATCACTTTTCAACTTTCGCATTTTACTTATTCGATAGGTTTAATTAATTTAGCAAAAATAACAGAAAAATCAGCGTTTTGACTAAGAAAAAAATAACTCCTTTAATGAAACAATATCATACTATCAAGGTGAAATATCCTGATGCTATGCTGTTATTTCGCGTGGGGGATTTTTATGAAACTTTTGGAAAAGATGCGGTTAAATGCGCTAAAATATTGGGCATTGTTTTGACAAGACGCTCTAATGGTTCGATCACCGATAACGAACTCGCAGGCTTTCCTCATCATGCGCTGAATACATATTTACCGAAATTAGTCCGTGCTGGATTTCGCGTAGCCATTTGCGATCAATTAGAAGACCCGAAAACCACAAAGGGAATTGTAAAACGAGGAGTAACGGAATTGGTAACGCCCGGCGTTACGCTGAGTGACCAGGTATTAAATGCAAAAACAAATAATTTTTTAGCTGCAGTTCATTTTGACAGAGCAATGACGGGCATTGCTTTTCTTGACATTTCAACCGGTGAATTTTTAGTCGCAGAAGGAGAGGAAGAGTATGTTTTAAAATTAATTAACGGGTTTAATCCGAGTGAAATTCTGTATCAAAAGCAGTATAAAGCACGCTATAGAGAATGCTTGGGAGAGCGGTTTTATTCTTTTGGATTAGAAGACTGGGCGTTTCAACAAACTTATGCAGAGGAAAAACTAACCAAACATTTTGGAACCAAAACGCTCAAAGGTTTTGGCGTTCAAAATTTATCTTTAGGGATTACTGCTGCAGGCGCCGTGCTAACCTACCTTTCGGATACACATCACCATGAAGCACAGCATATTTCAAATATCGCGCGGATTGAACAGGATCGTTTTATTTGGATGGACCCGTTTACCCTTCAAAATTTAGAAATACTTCAATCCTCTAACAAAGAGGCAGTAACGCTGCTCAACGTTATGGATAAAACCGTTTCTCCCATGGGCGGACGCATGCTGAAAAGGTGGATGGCACTTCCTTTGAAAGATTTAACAACCATTCGACAACGGCATGACAGCGTTGAGCAACTCTTAAAAGAAGAAGAAAAAAGCATTCAGCTAATCGAGTTAATTGAACAAATTGCCGATTTAGAACGCTTGGTTTCAAAAATAGCTACCGGACGCATTACCCCGCGCGAAGTTTGGATACTTAAGCAATCGTTAGACATTATTCCGCAGTTAAAGGTTATATTAAATACTTTTGATTCAAAAAGTATTAGTTTTTTATCCCATCAACTGCTATCTTTAGATGATTTACGAGAGAATATTCAGAAAATGATTCATGAGCAGGCGCCGCATCATCTTTCAAAGGGAAATATTATTGCCGTAGGGTATAATAAAGAATTAGATGAGCTGCGTAACTTGTCTTTTTCAGGGAAAGAATATCTGGAAAAACTAAAAAATAAAGAAGCTGAACGCACGGGAATCACTAGTTTAAAAATTGGAGTTAATAATCTTTTCGGTTATTACATTGAAGTGCGGAATCTTCATAAAGATAAAGTACCGTTAGAATGGACACGCAAACAAACGCTTGTAAGTGCGGAACGATATATCACAAAAGAATTAAAAGAATATGAAACCAAAATACTAAGTGCAGAAAGTCGAATCTTAGAATTAGAAACTCAACTATTTAATCAACTCCTAAACCGTCTTTTATTATTCATTAAACCCATACAGACCAATGCTTCCCTGCTATCTAAAATAGATTGTTTGCTGTCGTTCTCAATAATAGCCCGCGAAAATAATTACACAAAACCGGTTATGAATGATGGTTTTGATCTGGTGATAAAAAACGGTCGCCATCCAGTGATTGAAAAACAATTGCCGCTAGAGGAAAAATATATTGCCAATGATATTATACTGAATAAAACCGATCAACAAATCATGATGATTACAGGTCCGAACATGTCGGGTAAATCGGCATTATTAAGGCAAACAGCTTTAATTGTATTAATGGCACAAATGGGCAGTTATGTGCCGGCAAAAAATGCAACCATAGGCTTGGTAGATAAGGTTTTTACCCGTGTAGGTGCTTCAGATAATATTTCGCTTGGCGAATCGACTTTTATGGTTGAAATGAATGAAACCTCAAGCATTTTAAATAATCTGTCGGCACGCAGTTTAATTTTGCTTGATGAAATAGGCAGAGGTACAAGTACTTATGACGGAATTTCCATTGCGTGGGCAATTGCCGAATATCTTCATGAGCATTCAACAAAAGCCAAAACACTATTTGCAACGCACTATCATGAATTAAACGAGATGGCACAGTCTTTCCCTCGAATAAAAAATTATAATGTGAGTGTGAAAGAAATTGATCAAAGGATTATTTTCACGCGTAAATTAGTCAAGGGCGGAAGTAACCACAGTTTTGGAATTCACGTAGCGAGAATGGCCGGGATGCCTCCGGGCGTGGTGGCGCGCTCAGAAGAAATTCTTAACACTTTAGAGGATAATCCTACAAAAAAAGTGCGGCAAAAAACAAAAAAAATAACGGAGAAAAATATGCAGTTGAGTTTTTTTCAATTGGATGACCCCATTTTGGAAAAGATTCGAGAAGAAATTCGACAAACGGATATTAATACCCTAACCCCTGTAGAAGCCTTGATGAAACTCAATGAAATAAAAAAAATGATCGGGGGATGAAAAAGGCACTGATTAGTGGGTGCAATTACACCAATTCTTTTATGACATGCCATAATGGGTTTGTGTATTTGCCTTTTTCATGTATTCTGCAACGGTCTCAAGAAAGTGGCTCAGGAAATGTTTCTATAAGCACAAGCTAAAGATCTCTCAATACGTGTTAAAAAGTACCTTTGCCTCCGGAAAAGAATAACAACGACAGCGTATAATGAAAAAGTTTCTAATTGTAGGATTGGGAAATATTGGCGAAAAATATAAAAACACACGTCATAATATCGGGTTTGATATTTTAGATTCTCTTGCCAAAGAAAAGGGGACCTTCTTTAACCCCGTCCATTTCGGGCTTATGGCAAAAGTCCATTATAAAGGGCGCATGCTTGTGCTTTTAAAACCAGATACTTACGTGAACTTGAGTGGAAATGCGGTGAAATATTGGCTGCAGCAATTAAAAATTTACCCGGAAAATATGATGATAATTTTAGATGATTTAAGCCTGCCGTATGGAAAAATTCGTATAAAGGCAAAAGGAAGCGACGGCGGGCATAATGGTTTAAAAAGCATTCAACAAATGTTAAATACGCAGCAATATCCGAGACTTCGATTTGGGATAGGAAACCATTACGAAAAAGGTAAGCAAGTTGATTTTGTACTAGGGAAATGGACTGAAGAAGAACAACAGAAAATAACCCCGCTTATGGAAAAAGTGGCACATGCTATATTGTCTTTCAGTTTTCATGGCTTAACACAAACGATGAACGTTTTTAATAATTAATCAAGACCTGAGACCGTTGCAGAACAAATAAAAAAGCATGAAAAAGAAAGCATCTAACTTTAAAGACGTTATTGCATCTCGACAGGCTCGATAACCGTATCTCGACAAGTGGTTACTAAGCCTGTCGAAGTAACCGCCTGTCGAAATGCAACGCACGAGGAACGGCAAGTCAGCGCAAGTTAGAGGGCTCTTTTTAAACGCTCTTTTGAGGTTGTGCACCTATATTTTGGGGTTATGTAACCTATATTTTGGGGTTGTGCACCTATATTTTGGGGTTATGTAACCTATATTTTGAGGTTGCGAACCTATATTTTGGGGTTATGTAACCTATATTTTGGGGTTGTGCACCTATATTTTGGGGTTGTGCACCTATATTTTGAGGTTGTGCACCTATATTTTGGGGTTATGTAACCTATATTTTGAGGTTGCGCATCTATATTTTGAGGTTGTGCACCTATATTTTGAGGTTGCGCACCTATATTTTGAGGTTGTGCACCTATATTTTGAGGTTGCGCACCTATATTTTGAGGTTGTGCACCTATATTTTGAGGTTGCGAACCTATATTTTGAGGTTGCGAACCTAGATTAGAAGTATTCGGTCTTGAAATTTTCAAATATCGTTCAAAGCAATTTTAATTAGCTATGAACATAATGAGACCGTTGCAAAAAGCACGCTAACAAAAAAATGCAACGCCCGATAAAAATTAAATACCGAAATAACCTTTTAGTTATGAGGATTTTAATTTTTTGAGAAGAAGGCTGTTTGAAGCGAGATGCTTTCTTATTTCGACAAGTGGTTACTGAGCCTGTCGAAGTAACCGCCTGTCGAGATGCAACGCTCGTGTGCGGCAAGTCAGCACAAGCGAGATGCTTTTTTTATGTTTTTTTATGTGTTTTGCAACGGTCTCGATATATATCCAGCACGTGCTTTACACTTTTATGCTTAGCTATCAGTTCCTTAGCTGATTCTTCATCTATTGAAAGTTCATCCATTAACATCCTAGTGCCCCGTTGGGTTAATTTTTTATTGGATAATTGCATATTCACCATTTTGTTTCCCTGCACTTTCCCTAATTTTATCATTATTGTGGTGGAGATCATATTTAAAGCCAGCTTTTGAGCTGTACCTGCTTTCATCCGGGTGCTGCCGGTAATCAATTCAGGGCCTACGACTAATTCAATAGGGTAGTCTGATTCCAAAGAGAGTGGAGATTGCGGATTACAGCTTATCCCGCCAGTGATTATACCCTGCTGCCTTGCAGTTTTTATACCCCCGATAACGTAAGGGGTGGTACCAGAGGCTGCAATTCCTAAAACGACATCTTTCTCATTTACCTCAAATTTCTTAAGGTCTTTCCAAGCCTGATTATAATTATCTTCGGCATTCTCTACTGCGCTTCTCAATGCCTTATCCCCACCAGCGATGAGTCCTATAATTCTATCGGGCGAAACGCCAAAGGTTGGAGGGCATTCAGAGGCATCCAATACGCCGAGACGACCACTGGTTCCAGCGCCTAAGTAGAACAATCTGCCTCCCTGTTTCATTTTATTCGTAGTGAGTTCAACAAACTTTTCAATGGCGGGAATGGCTTTTTCTAAAACAAAAGGAACCCGTTGGTCTTCACGGTTGATATTTTCGAGTAATTCCAACGTGCTCATCTTTTCCAAATGATCATATTTTGAAGATTGCTCTGTTATGGGTTTTGAAGGGTTCATTTATTTCTTTTTGAGGATTAAAAGTCCGATTAAAGTTAGCAGGGCATTGACGAGAATGTTGATAAATCCGAAATTGAACTGAAAATAAGCCTCGCTATATACCTCTAATAAATACGTCAATAAAGGAGAAAGAATACAGATGATAGGGGTCCATTTCTCATGGGTTCTGATAGGGGTAAATATTCCAAATAAATATAATCCCAAAAGCGGACCGTAGGTGTATCCCGCTACACGAAATATTACAGAAATAATATCCCCCCTGCTTTGGGAGAATAGCATAATAATTAAAAATATAATACACAAAAAGCCTATAAATACCCTATTTTTCAGTTTCTTTTTTTTCTGTTGCGATTGACGTGGCAGGTTTAAGAAATCGTACGTAAAAGAAGTGGTAAGTGCCGTTAAAGCTGAATCAATACTTGAAAAAGAGGCCGCTATAATTCCTAAAAGGAAACTTATTTGAGTATATATCCCCAAGTGATTCAGCGCTATGTTAGGAAAAAGGGTATCGGTATCTAAGAAATGACCCGTTTCATTTAAAGTCAGTTGAATGTTATGTTTTTCTGCATAAAGATATAATAATACGCCCAAACATAGAAACAAAAATTGAGTGGCTGCAAGAATTAAACTGTAAACTAACATGTTTTTCTGCGCAGCTCTCAGGTCTTTACAAGTTAAGGTTTTTTGCATCATGTTTTGGTCTAATCCAATCATCGCAACTGCAATTAAAATCCCCGAAATAAATTGCTTGTAAAAATTATTTTTTGAGTTTGTTTCCCAATTAAACAGATTAAAATATTTGCTATGCACCATTTGGTCAAGCGTATCAGAGAATGATAAATCGAACGAATTCATTATGCTATACACAGCCATTCCTGCACCTGCAATTAAGAAAAAAGTTTGCAAAGTATCTGTCCAAACAATGGTTTTTATTCCGGATTTATTGGTATATAACCAAACCAAAATCAAAATAAGAGTAACTGTCAGGAAAAAAGGGATATGGAAGGAGTCGAAGAAAGCGAACTGAAGAATTTTTGTCGCCAGCAGTAATCTAAGTGCCGCCCCAAAGGATTGTGAGGTGAGAAAGAGTAAAGCCCCTGTTTTAGAAGTTATAAAGCCAAATCTTTCTTTTAAATATTCATAGATAGATACTAATCTAAGCTTATAGTAAAGCGGAATTAAGATAAAGGTAATAAAAAAATATCCTGCCACATTTCCTAAAATAAATTGTAGAAAGTAGAGGTGATTATTTCCTACCATTCCGGGGATGGAAACAAAAGTAACCCCGGAAAGTGCAGCACCAATCATCCCAAAAGCAACCAAAAACCAGGGAGATTTGCGGTCGCCGGTAAAAAAAGAATCTTCAGTGTTTTTTCGAGAGGTGAAATAAGCAATCACCATGAGCAAAGCAAAGTAACCTAGAATCACTGAAAAGACAAATATTGAACTTAGATGACCATTTTTTACCATATTAATATAATTTTATTTCATTGCTTTGTGCCTTATATTCTTCTAATTTCTCAAAATTGCCCAGTTTTTCAATCGGATCACGGTTTTCAACCCAATGCCTTAATTTATCTGTACCATTAATGATATCAATGGGCATTTGCTCATAATTATACTCGTAAGGAGGTTTTTTCCACTGGAAAGCATTTTTTAAATGATGATATAATTCTCTTAACAGCAATTGCCCGACTCGCCAGGGTTTAAAGACTTGTTTGTCGGTGATATGTATTTGGAATCCGCCGCAAACCATGCCGGCATGTTTTTGAAAGGTAGGCAGGAAGGTTATCGGACGAATTACAAAACCTTTTAAATTAGATTTTTTTATTACTTCCTCTAAGTGATTCACATAGAGAGAAAAAGGTTCAATATCCGGATGACCGATAATTTCCAATGACTGAGTAGTGCCCCTTCCTTCGCTTAATTGAGTCCCTTCAAATAATACGGTGGCTGGAAAAGTCATCGTACTTTCCCATCTTCCCAGATTGGGTGAGGGCAGGAGCCATGGTAACTTCGTATCTTCAAAGAAAAATTCTCGCTGCCATCCTTGCATTTTAATAACTGTCAAATTTACCTCTGAAAACGCCCAGAAACGCTGATGCATCAAGGCAACTTCTCCTATCGTCATGCCGTGCCGCACGGGAATAGGATGCCTGCCAACAAAAGAGGTATATTTAGGGTCTAATAAATTTCCTTCCATATCTTTCCCGTTTAAAGGATTAGGGCGGTCAAGCACAATAATTTCAATAGCTTTGCCTGCACATTTTTCTAATAAGAAAGTAAGGGTATAAATATAGGTATATATTCTACATCCAACATCTTGCAAATCAACAAAAAGATGATCGATTCCCTCTAACATCTCATCTGTAGGGATGCGTGTTTCGGAATAAAGAGAATAAACCGGTAATTTGAAATAAGGGTGTACAAAATGATTTGTTTCTATCATGTTATCCTGGCTATCGGTATAAAATCCATGCTGGGGGCCAAAGATTTTGACAAAACGTGCGCCGAACGACTTTTTAAAATGGAAAACGGCATGGGTATAATCTGAGGTAACGGAAGCATTATGACAAAGCAAAGCTACATTGCCCTTAAACTTTTTTTGAAGCTGTCCGTTTTTTATCAACACTTCTAAACCGCTGCTAACTTTTTTCATATTTTGATACCTTTAGCTTACGCTGACTTTAGCTTCGCTGACTTTCAGTTCAGTTGCAAAAAGCATCTTAGCAACTGCAAGTCAGCGAAGCTAATAAAAAGCAACACCCGATTAAAATTAAATGCCGGAGCAACCTTTTGGGTGTGGAGGATTTTAATTTTTTGAGATGGTTACTGAGCCTGTCGAAGTAAGGAAGCAGTTTAAAGTTAAATACTTTAGCTTTTATGTTTTTTATCTATTCTACAAAGGTCTTATTTTTTCTGTTATGCTACGTATCTAAAGAAAATATTTTTATGCCTAAATGTAATCATTTTTCAGAAAAGTTTTGCCTAAGAAAGTAGTTTGAAGCGAAGTTTAAGTCAGCCTAAACTAAAGGTTTCTATTTATTTCTTGGGCGTTCCCGCCTAAGGGCGGTTGGGCTATCCGCTAAATCTTTTTTCTAGGGCAAAAGGCTACCCCAGAAAAAAGGATACCGCTTCTATCCCTAACGCTCAGCCCGCAAAGCGCTCTATCAAGGGCAAATCAGCGCAAGCTAAAGGCTTCACCTTTTTAAAGGCACGATTTCTTACTAAAAACAGCCCTGGGTTTAAAAAATCGGTTTTATAAAAAAAAATATTTATACATTTGCGCCCGAGTAATTTATAAAAAAAAGTGTATTTATGCTAATTATAACTGTAAAAGATGGAGAATCAATTGAAAGAAGCTTAAAAAGGTATAAAAGAAAAGTTGATACTACCAGAGTTTTAAAACAATTAAAAGAACGTAAACAATATACAAAAGTTTCCGTTAAAAAAAGACAGACTAAGATTAGAGCCATCCACAGGCAAAAATTATCACAGCGAGAAGATTAAATACATTTCTTATAAAGTAAGATTTTTTCTTAAATCTTATCAATATAAAAGAGGTTATTTTTATAGATTTATAACCTTAATTGGCTTTTGCAAAATAAGACCATTGCAAGTTAAAAAGGATAGATTAGATAAGAAAAAAGCCATACTTCGACAAGTTTCAGTAACCATTCTAACTTACTATTTTTATTTATAAAAAGGTCTATTTATGTCATGAAAATATATCATCATCCTACCTTAATTGATAGTATTTGTGATTTACGCACAAGGAAGATAAAAAAGTCTTTTTTCACTCAGTTAAATAGGTTGTTAGACTGGGAAAAAATAAGTAAAATAATAGGGGGCATTATAATAAGGGAAAAAGCGCTACAGTTAGTCCGGGTTATGATGGTTTATTTAGAGGTTGCTGAACTTGTAGAAGTATTATTTTGTGTGTGATGAACAATACTTAATCTGACAGACATTTATTCATTACTGTTTTTTTAAGCTTTGTTCAAAGTTATTAAAATTTTCTAACGCCTATTGGGCGAAAATTCCTATTCCATGCCCTTTTTAATTGAGGTCGTTCAAGAGGGTTTTTATTGTTGATCTCCAAAGACTAAATTTTGGCTATTTTGACAGGGGGTTACTCAGTACTTTGACTAGGCTCAGTAACCACTTTTCGAAAATGGTCATGCAGCCAAACACTTCTTACTACGCTCGGGCGGATAAAAACGCCTTTCTTTTTTAATTCATTAATCACACGTAATGGTCTATAAGTTGGTTGGTCTATGACCAATTCAACAAGTTGTTTTGCTATCTCTTTAAATCTTAACTATTGCATTTTATCGGCATTTTAATGGCGTTCTTTCAACTCTTAAAATAAGCCTTTCACGACTAAAGTATATCTAATTTTCATTATTGTTATTGCTTTGTAAATGGGGGTAAAAAATATCTGGTTATTTCCCTATATTTTTCTGCTATTAGCTTTTTTGTTATCCGGGTGTTGACATATAAAGTTCTCTTGTGTTTAAAGCACAAACACAAGAGAACTTAAATTTGTTTATTGCTAGTGATTTGGCGTAACAGAAATCATTTGCTTCTCATATTTGAAATCTATTTCAGGTGCTTTCCAATAATCATAAGTACACCATCCATCACTTCCAGATTGACGTCCCCATCCCCAATTCATATGAATATACTTTGTAGTTTTTACTTTACTTTTTTCCCATTGGGTTATTTCTTTGTACCCGTCTCCTACCCAAGCATGTCCCTGCGAGTAATTCCAGCTCAATATCCATCTCCATCTTCTAAACCACCGTTGAGCTCTTGTTTGAGCTTTTCTTTTGGAAAAACCTTTTAGATATACTGGGTTGGAATTATTAATAGACTTTTTAAAGCCTTCGTAGCTATAAATTGAATGAGTCTTGTAACCAGCGTTTTTAAAGTATTTAACCGCATTTTTAACATTTGAGCCTGATCCCGTTACTCCATAATTCATATTTACACCTACCCCAATATCATGTAGAAGCTTTGCAGTTTCGTCGCTTGCTGCATCACTGTCAAAGTTTGAATTTATTTTATTCCAATTATAATTTTTTATGGTATTTTTTTGATGATAGTTCATAATTTGTCCTATAGCTATTGCAACGCATCCTACGAGTGTAGATGTTCCATTATGTTTAGGGCAATATTTGTTATATGGTGCTCTTTGATTCCAGTAAGTAGATAATAAGGGTCCTTTTTCCTCCTTGGTTTCTTCCAAATGTTCAACAACAGCCCCATGATCTGTTCCTCCCGTTTCACGACCATGACCCAAGGATCCGTATTCGTTTTCATTTAGGCTATAATTTGCTGCCGTCCTGTCTTTTGGTTGTGAATTAATAAATTCTTCGATGTAATTTACTAGTCCGGGATTTACATTTTTCTTTTCGAACTTTTCGGTTGAATAAAACAGTACTGGAGGATTATCTACATTTTCTATATTGCTGATTAGTGCATAACCATTTTGTTTGAAAGCCACTAATTTTAGTAAGGGTTTGTCATTCTGATCATTTAAACTATATATGGTGTCAATTGTGTTTCTAGAATAGTCATTTAAGCTTCGATTAGACCTCCCTTTCACGCTATTGATTTTTTTTGAAAAATGCTCATTTAAGAAAGATATAGCCGATTGTACCTTTCCCACCTCTGGACTATTTGTAACGACACTTTCATTTTTTTTATTAATTTTAAGCCCTGAAGAAGTAATTTCTTCTTCTGTTTCACAACCTATAAAGAGAATAGATATGAATAAACTAAACCAAATACTTTTTAACATATTTTTCATAATAACAAGTTTTATGTTTTTAAATTGTTCTTTCGCTTCTTACTTAGGGATTGGTAATTCACCAAATCCATATTGTGCAAATATAAAAAATATTTTTTTTAACAAAAATAATGTTAAATTTTTAAAATTCAAACTTTATCAGGAAGGAAAAGAAGATCAAAATAAGAATTTATTTTATGTAGATCTTATACAAAGTATTAAAACACCTTCCGAAGATGGCACCATTACTGTAAGTTTGATAGAAGGGCAAAAAAATACTTTTTTTATTCAATTTTTACCTTATGGAAAGTCTGCCGAAGGAGAAAATAAAGAAATAGGAAAGCCTTTGCGTTTTATCTATGAGGTTTATAAGGAGGATAAACTATTTATTAAAAAAAACATAACTATTCAAGGAGAATACACAAAACCTAAAAGGACACCTTATAGAAATTGGTTATTAAAAACAACTAAATTTGATATACAAGATAGAAAATATGTAGAAAAAGTGGATCAAGAAAATAGGGTGTTTGTTCTTAAGTTATGACCCTTTATTTTTTATCTCTGCTTCAAAGAAAATAATTAATTACTGATTCAATTTGTATTAAATACCCTGCAATACTTAATGTTATCAAGATATAAGGAAGTAGTTTGAGGCTAAATGGTTTCGTTTTTATTCATACTTTTTTATTTATTCTACAACGGTCTCGTATTATGAAAACTCTCGAAATATAAAATTCAGCGTAGGTTAAATATCAGCGCAGTTTGATTTGAATAAGAGTAACTTTTGCGAAACGATGTTTAATAAAATAAATCATCTGCTTGCAAAAATTAGTAAGAATTTTATACCCCAACCCAAAAAGCTATAAAATAAAAAATTAAAAAAATCAAGTAATTAAAAAGGTCTTTTTTCAGCAAAAATTTCAATCTCAGATTTCATTGCCTGTAAATAATCAATGTCATCATAACCATTGATCATATTTTCTTTTTTATAAGGATTAATTTCAAAGGTTTCTGAAACTCCTGCATCTTTTAAAGTAACCGTTTGCTTAGGAAGGTTTACCTCAATTTCCTTTTTAGGACTGGCTTCAATCGAACGAAAAGCTTGTTCTAAAAAATTGGCGCTAACCTGCACCGGAAGAACCCCTACGTTTAAGCAGTTATTCTTAAAAATATCGGCAAAAAAAGAAGAAATTACACATCGAAATCCATAGTCATAGATAGCCCATGCTGCATGTTCACGAGAAGAACCACTTCCGAAGTTTTTTCCTCCAACAAGAATTTTACCCGTATAAATAGAATGATTTAAAATAAAATTTTCCTTTGGTGTGCCATCGGCATTGTAGCGCCAGTCACGAAATAAGTTATCACCAAAACCCTTACGCTCGGTAGCTTTTAAAAACCGTGCAGGAATGATTTGGTCTGTGTCTATATTCTCTATGGGTAAGGGAACTGCTGTGCTGGTAAGAACGTTAAACTTGTCGTATGCCATAATTATTTTTATTTAAATGTAGATTTGTTCAATTATAATAAAGATACCTTTGCACAAAGTATTTATTTGCTTCCTGAGACCGTTGCAAAAAGCACGCTAACAAAAAAAATGCAACGCCCGAGAATTGCAAGTCAGCGTTAGCTAAAAATTAAATACCGAAGCAACCTAATGATTGTGAGGATTTTAATTTTTTGATAATGAAGCAGTTTGAAGTTAGATGCTTTCCTTTTCATACTTTATTTATATATTCTGCAACGGTCTCTTCCTTTTATTCGCTTTGCTGACTTGCAGTTCAAATTTTAAAGTGCTTTTTGCAAAGGTCTCGTTTTTTTATGTGCTACGCAAAGGTCTCATATTTTTGATAAAGGGCAATGCTAAATCTTTAGGCGAAATAAGTAATTCATCAGGAGATAAGCGCCAATCAATATGTAGAAATGGGTCATTATAAGCAATACCGCTTTCTGAAGCTTTATCATAATGATTATCGCACTTGTAAGCAACGATTGCCTCATTGCTTAATACGACAAATCCATGAGCAAAACCGCGTGGGATAAATAATTGCTGTTTATTCTCTCCTGAAAGTATCACACAATCATATAAGCCGTACGTAGATGAATTTTCCCGTAAATCTACCGCTACATCTAATATTTCACCACTAACTGCTCGTACGAGTTTTGCCTGTGCATGTTTTCCCTTTTGAAAATGTAATCCCCGCAGGGTTCCACGAGTAGAAAAAGACTCATTGTCCTGAACGAAGTGGATACTTTGCCCGGTCAGTTGTTCAAATTTTAATTGATGAAACGATTCAAAAAAATATCCCCTTTTATCATTAAAAACAACCGAATCAATAACAAAACAATCTTTCAGTAAAGTCTTCAACGCTTTCATCTCAAAATCATTTTCGACAAAGATATAAATTTCAGAATTAAGCGATCTTAATTTAAGAAATCCATAATGAATTAAGCGTATTTTTTCTATTTTTTTATTTTAAATAAAATCATGTAATTTGCAGGAAATTTAATATTGAATCTAATGTTGAATTATCAATTTAATTTTAGCTGGAATGAGAGTTGGGAGTGCTTTTTACTATTATTTACTATTATTGATATCATAGGAAGCATCCCGGTTATTATCAGCCTAAGCAAAGGGAAGAATGAGAGAGTTAGTCCTACGCTCATTTCCTGGTCAGTGGGAATTATTTTTATCTCCTTTTTGTTTCTTGGGCAAACTATTTTGAAGTGGCTAAATGTAGACATACAATCATTTGCTGTTGCCGGGTCTATTGTATTATTTTTTATTGCCATTGAATTAACACTGGGAATTGAGTTGAACAAGGTCGGAAAAGATAAATTTTCAGGCGGTGGAATTATTCCAATAGCGTTTCCTTTAATCGCCGGTCCCGGCTCGCTCACTTTAATTTTAACATTACGGGCTGACCACGCTGTAGAAAATATTATCATCGGGATTTTATTAAATGTTATGGTTATATTCTTTGGGATAAAATTTTCACCGTTCTTTAGCCGTTACCTAAGCGATGGCTTCTTATCAGTAGTGAAAAAAATTTTTGGGGTTGTTCTGCTCGCTATATGTGTTAGGCTATTTAGCGATTATGCGCCTCAGTTGTTTAATAAATAAAGGTCTCGTTTCATTTTCTTTTTTTGGCGTTCCCGCCTAGCGGCGGTCGGGCTATCCGCTAAATCTTTTTCCTGGAGCAAAAAGCTGCCAGGAAAAAGGATACCGCTACTATCCCTAACGCTCGCCCCGCAAAAAGCGCTTTTAATTTTCTCAAAAAAACATCATAATGTTTTACTCAAAAAGTCTTGATGTTTTTACAGAAACATCAAGACTTTTTTATATAAAAGAGAAAACATTGAGATCGTTGCAAAAAGCACCTTGGCAATGGCAAGTCAGTCTAAAGTCAGTCTAACTAAAGGTCTCTTAAGTATAATTGAAAATAAACACTATATTTGCAGTAAATTAAAACAAGCGAACAAGGAAAGAAGGGCTGGAAAAAGCCTTTTTTTATTACAAAATTATGAAAGAGAAAATTGTAGATCTACTGGCTAAAGCATTAGCTAAAAACCAAGCCCTGTTTTTAGTTCACTTATCCATATCTCCAACCCGTAAAATCTCTATAATAATTGATGGAGATAACGGCTTGCCTATAGCTGAATGTTCACGAATAAGTCGGTTTATTAGCTCGGCATTAGATAAAGACGAATTAGATTATTCCATAGAAGTTTCCTCACCGGGAATAGACAAGCCCTTGAAGCATATTCGTCAGTATAAAAAAAATAAAAACAGAAAACTTCGGGTAACTACCGAAGATAATGAAATTTTTGAAGGAACATTAACTGAAGTAAGTAATGAAAAAATTGTGCTTGCACAACATGCACCAATATCTACCAAAGCCAAAAGTAAGCAGGCCGTAGAGAAACGACAAGAAATAACCTATAAAGAAATTAAGGAAGCCAGGGTACAAGTAATTTTTTAATAAAATGGATAGTTTAGCATTAATAGAATCATTCGCCGAGTTTAAAGACAATAAAAGTATTGACCGGGCAACCCTTATGTCTATCATAGAGCAATCTATACATAGCGTGTTAAAGAGACAATACGGTTCATCTGACAACTATGATATTATAGTGAATCCGGATAAAGGAGATTTGGAAATATGGCGTAATCGAATGGTTGTAGAAGATGGTTCTGTAGAAGACGATAATACAGAAATCGAACTATCTGAAGCGCAAAAAATAGAATCCGATTTTGAAGTGGGTGAAGAAGTTTCCGAAGAAGTGAAATTAGAAGAGCTGGGAAGACGTGCCATATTAGCGCTAGGACAAAACCTTAGAGCAAAAGTAGTTGAGCATGATAATACCCGTATATATAAGGTATTTAAAGAACTGATAGGAGAAATTATCATAGGAGAAGTACATTTTGCCCGACGAAATCATGCCGTTATCTTTGATGATAACGGTAACGAAATGTTTCTTTTGAAAGAAGATCAAATTCCATCTGATTTTTTTAGAAAAGGAGATAATATAAGGGCTGTGATAGCTGATGTAGAAATGAAAGGGACCAAACCGATTATTCGTTTATCAAGAACTTCTCCTAAATTTTTAGAAAAGCTTTTTGAACACGAAATCCCTGAAATTGCTGAAGGACTTATAACCATTAAAAAAGTAGTACGTCATCCAGGCGAGAAAGCAAAAGTAGCAGTGGATTCATATGATGATCGAATTGACCCTGTAGGGGCTTGCGTAGGGATAAAAGGTTCAAGGATCCATGGGATTGTACGAGAATTGCGGAATGAAAATATTGATGTAATTAATTATACAACCAATACGCAATTATATATTTCCCGCTCGCTTTCCCCAGCAAAAATCACCTCTATGGAAATTGACTCAGTAAACAAAAAAGTAACCGTCTATTTACATCCGGGTGAGGTCTCAAGAGCTATTGGAAGAGGAGGTCATAATATCCGCTTAGCTACAGAATTAACAGGCTATGAAATAGACGTATTCCGGGATATAGATCAGGATGAAGATGTAGAACTAAGTGAATTCTCAGACGAAATTGACCCTTGGATTATCGCAGAATTTAAGAAAGTTGGCTTAGATACAGCTAAGTCTGTTTTGGAATTAGAAGTAGAAGAATTAGTAAAAAGAATTGATCTTGAAAAAGAAACGGTTCAACATATTATAGAAATATTAAAAGCAGAATTCGAAGACTGAGAATATTATTATTAAACAGTGCATGTCAAACATACGATTAAATAAAATCTTGAAAGAACTCAATATTTCCATGAGTCGCGCCGTCAATTTCCTGCAAGAGAAAGGAATTGAAATAGAGCCGCGCCCAACGATTACAATTGATGAAGATACCTATAAAATATTGGTACAGGAGTTTCAACAAGATGCTGAACGCCGTGCCCGGTCAGAAGAAATTTCAGAACAAAAAAGACAAGAAAAGGAAGCGCTAAAAGAAGAGCTATTAAAAGCAGAAGAAGAACGTAGAAAAGTTAAAGAAGTGATTCGGGCAAAAGTAGAAATTAAAAGCCCCACGCTTGTAGGTAAAATTGGATTAAATCCCAACGAAAAACAAACGTTGAAAAAAGAAATCAACTCCACGGAAGAAGCAACAGAGGTTAAAAAGCCGCAGCTTGAAAAACAACTTTCACAGGAAACACCAGCTAAAAAAGAGGTATTATTATCAAAAAAAGAAACGAGCATTGTCGGCAAGAAAATAGAAATAAAATCCGTAGGAAAAATAGATCTGAGTCGTATAAAATCGAATAAGCCTGAACGTAAAAGTAAGAGAAAAGAATCAAAGGCAAAGGCGAGTAAAGCAGAAGAAAAAACTGAGAAAAAAGTTGAGGGAAGAGTTGAGGGAAAAAATATTGACAAGGAAAAACAAGTTGAGAGCGAGCAGCTGGTAAAAATTGAGACGAAATACCAGAAATTAGACGGATTGAAAATAACTGACCGGAAGATCGATTTGACTCAATTTAAAAAACCGGAAAGATCGACAAATAAACCGAATCCAAACAAGAAAAAGCGGGCTCGTATAAAAAAAGAAGTAAACATAGAAGATGAAAAGAAAAAAGCAAACCATACTTATAGAAGAAATGGCCAGAGCAAAGATCGAAAGGGCTTTCAAAGAGTAAAAAGAAGAAAACCCTTTACTACCCCTCACGCTGAATTAACCGATGAACAAGTGCAAAAACAGGTAAAGGAAACTTTAGAAAAACTCACCAATAAAGGAAACAAAGCAAAAGGGGCCAAATATCGTCGAGATCGTCGTCAAAGAGAACGAGATGCTCGAGAACAAATGCAACAACAGGAAAATATAGAAAGTAAAAAACTAGAAATAACAGAATTCGTAACCGTAAGCGAACTAGCTACAATGATGGATGTATCAGTTACGGAAATTATTTCTACTTGCATGGGACTCGGTATTATGGCAACGATGAATCAACGATTAGATGCAGAAACTTTAACATTAGTAGCCTTTGAATTTAATTTTGAGGTTGAGTTTGTGGATACTGAAGTAGAAGAAGCCATTCAAGAAGTAGGGGACAAAGAAAAAGACTTAGTGTCCCGGGCGCCTATTGTTACTGTGATGGGACATGTAGATCATGGAAAAACTTCATTACTTGATTATATAAGAGAAGAAAACGTTATTGCAGGAGAATCAGGAGGAATTACACAGCATATTGGTGCGTATTCAGTAGCGTTGGAGAATGAGGAAAAAATAACTTTCTTAGATACCCCGGGACATGAAGCCTTCACCGCTATGCGTGCGAGAGGAACGCAGGTAACTGATTTAGCCATTATTGTCATAGCAGCAGATGACAGCATCATGCCGCAAACAAAGGAAGCCATAGCACACGCACAAGCTGCTGGTGTTCCGATAATATTTGCGGTTAATAAGATTGATAAGCCAGGAGCTGATCCAGAGAAAATTAAAGAACAATTAGCTAGTATGAATTTATTAGTAGAAGATTGGGGGGGCAAAATTCAATCACAGGATATCTCAGCAAAAAAAGGGACAAACGTAGATGAACTATTAGAAAAAGTTATCCTTGAGTCAGAGTTGTTAGAACTAAAGGCAAATCCTAACAAAGAAGCTAATGGAACCGTTATAGAGGCTTTATTAGATAAAGGGAGGGGTTACGTATCAACAGTACTCGTTCAGGCGGGGACATTAAAAGTCGGGGATTATATGTTGGCAGGGAGTTATCACGGAAAAGTACGGGCAATGCTTGATGAACGCGGAAACAAAGTGAAAGCTGCCATTCCTTCTCAACCAGTATCTATTTTAGGATTAGATGGCGCTCCCCAGGCAGGAGATAAATTTAAAGTATTTAAAGATGAAAAAGAAGCGAAGTTAATTGCGGCACGTCGTAAACAACTTCAAAGAGAACAATCAGTCAGGGCACAAAAGCACTTAACTCTTGGGGAAATTGGTCGTCGAATAGCCTTAGGAGATTTCAAAGAGTTGAATATTATTTTAAAAGGAGATGTTGATGGCTCGGTTGAAGCGTTATCAGATTCGTTGGAAAAATTATCCATAGAAGAGATTCACATAAAAATAGTGCATAAGGGAGTAGGGCAGATTACCGAGTCCGACGTTTTACTCGCGTCAGCTTCAGGGGCTATTGTAATCGGGTTTAATGTTAGACCGGGTGTACAGGCAAAAGCAATCGCTGATCGAGAAGACATCGAAATTAGAACGTACTCAATTATTTATGACGCAATTAATGATGTAAAAGAAGCTATGGAAGGAATGCTCTCTCCTGAACTAAAAGAAGAAGTAACCGGAAATATTGAAATCCGCGAGACGTTTAGTATATCCAAAGTTGGGAATATCGCAGGTTGTATGGTGTTAGATGGCAAGGTATTTCGAAACTCAAAGATACGTCTCATTAGAGAAGGAATAGTAATTCACGAAGGAGAATTAGATTCCCTAAAACGATTTAAGGATGATGTCAAAGAAGTAACAAAAGGTTACGAATGCGGATTAAATATTAAAGGATTCAACGACATTAAACCCAAAGATATTATAGAAGCATATCAGGAAATAGAAGTTAGGAAAAAGTTTAGTTAATATAAAAAATTGAGACCGTTGCAAAAAGTACGTTAGCAAAAAAATGCTTGTATTGAGCACTTCGACTAGGCTCAGTAACCACCTGCCGAAATGCAACGCCCGATAAAAATTAACTGCAAGTCAGCGCAAGCTAAACACCGGAGCAACCTAATGGGTGTGGAGGATTTTAATTTTTTGATATGGTTACTAAGCCTGTCGAAGTAAGGAATCAGTTTGAAGTTAAATGCTTTCTTTTTCATACTTTTTTATGTGTTCTGCAACGGTCTTAAATTCTACTTTTCAACAGGTGTAATGAGTAAAAGTTCTTTTTTTGAAGATGTTTATCGAGTGGCCCGATTAATTCCTGAGGGGCGCGTTACTTCTTATGGATCAATCGCTCAATATTTGTCAGTTCCTCGATCAGCACGAATGGTGGGGTGGGCTATGAACGCTTCGCATAATGATGAAACGATACCGGCTCATCGTGTAGTAAACCGAAAAGGAATTTTAACCGGAAAGCATCATTTTGGAATTTGTTCGATGGAAGAAATGCTTAGAGAAGAAGGAATTAAAGTGAAGAATAATCAGGTTCAGGATTTTAAGAAAATATTTTGGAATCCTTCAGAAGAATTGAAACCGTTGCAAGAAGTCCTTTATAAACCATAGGTCAGTGTAAGATAAAGATTAAATGTCACAGCAACCTTTTGGTTATGATGATTTTAATTCTCGGTAGTTGAGCACTTCGACAGGTTCAGTAACCACTTGCCGAAGCTTTGAGAAGGCTACTGAGCATAGCCGAAGTAAGGAAGCTGTTTGAAGTTAGATGCTTTCTTTTACATGTTGTTTTATGTATTCTATAACAGTCTCTCCCTATAAAGAAGTAGGAGTTTAATAAACCCCTGATTTTAAAATCTTATTATTATGTTTTATCTTCGCTTGTTTATAATTATTTTTTTGATTAGTTTTGGGATTCAATAAGAGCAACATTCCCACTTTTTATACTTCCACTTTTAACATTAAGTTTCTTAGGAGTTTCTCCTGATGTCGTAACGCTTCCTTCTATTTTAAGAGAATTACCATCATCACCATAATGAGCTAGTTCTCTTGGAAGAGTGATGGTGAATACTTCAGCATTTTTTGGAGAACTAGCAGTTTCGCCGATTTGAGCAAAGAGACCTTCTTGTTTTGTTTTGAAAAGAGATTCACTGCCGTTTTTTACATTTAATATAATAATAGAAGCTTTATCTGAGGTACTATTATATAATGTTGTTCCATTAGGTTTGTAAATCACAACATTAAATTGATATTGATCCATTTTCCCTTTAGTAATACTGAATCCAACCTTTGTTCCTTTAGCGTTACCTGCTCCTGCAACAGATGCCTCTTTTTTATCTACTACAACTACTTTAATTGTATTGGTTTGACCGGTTTTTACCTTAAAGGACAAATCCTCTTTCAGAACATAATTTATTTTAGGGTCTGCTTTTTTATTAATATCGAATTTCTTAAGGGTATATGGCTTCCCAGTATCCGCAGTGAGATAAAAACCTCCTTCAATAGAGCCATTACAACCTAGTGTAAATTCCTGTCCAGTTGCTGGGAAAGTCTTTCCTTTACCACTTCTATCTGAGTCTGTATAATATTTTGCGGCGCTACCTCCATGATTAATATACAATGTTACTTTGTCATCTTTTGCAAGAGTAAGATCGCCATTGCTACCATGTGCTGAGAAATTTACTTTTTCCAAAGGGAGGGCTATTTTATCACTGTGTTCGTTGTCGCAGCTGGTCATCAAAAAAACGCCTAGACAGGACAAGCCTATAATTAATTTGTTCATTTTTCTATTTTTATAATTGATTGACTTTCGTTAATTTTTCCATTTTTGTTTGTTTTTAATTGTTTGATAAAATATACAGACCGTTGCAAAAAGCACTCTAACAAAAAAATGCTTGTATTGAGTTTACCGAAATGCAACGCCCGAGGAAAATTAAATACCGGAGCACCCTTTTGGTTGTGAGGATTTTAATTTTTTTGAGAAGGAAGCAGTTTGAAGTTAGATGCTTTCTTTTTCATACATTCTGCAACGGTCTCATATAATAATAAAATTTACTTTAACAAAATTATTACATAAATGTTAAAGAAATTATTAACCAACTGTTAAAGTTTGTTAAACTCTTTCTATGAAAGGAATTGAGAGGGGCTTAAAATCGAAAAAAAATTATTTTGTGTCAAAAAAGAGTGAAAACACGTATTGAGACCGTTGCAAAAAGATTGTACTGAGCACTTCGGCAAGTGGTTGCTGAGTACTTCGACAAACTCAGTAACCACCTGTCGAAATGCAACGCTCAATAAAATTAACTGCAAGTCAACTCTAGCTAAGAGGTCTCGGAATACTTCTTTAGAAATCATGCAAATATTACCTTTGTAATAAAAAAATAAATGTTGCTACACGCTAAAGTAATAGGGCAAGGACAGCCTCTTATCATTCTTCACGGCTTATTCGGCTCTTCGGATAATTGGATAACCTTGGGTAAAAAATTTTCTGGGCTTTTTCAAGTGCATCTTATGGATCTGCGCAATCACGGGCGTAGCTTTCATACCGATGAAATGAATTATACACTAATGGTAAATGATCTATGCTATTATATTGCTCATTATCAATTAAAAAATATTATACTGTTGGGGCATTCAATGGGTGGAAAGGTAGCCATGAAATTGGCAGCAGAACACCCAAAAATTATTGAGAAATTACTCGTAGCCGATATAGCGCCTAAAGTATATCTACCACATCATCAGCATATTATTAAGGCGCTGCTCTCTGTAGATTTTTCAGAGATAAGTACCCGCAAAGAAGTTAATCAAGTGTTGGGACGCTACATAGACAAGCTTTCTATAAGGCAGTTTATTCTAAAAAATGTGTATTGGAAAGTTGATAAACAGCTGGCTTTTAGGATGAATGTACCCGTACTCGCCAAGTATTATAATCAATTGATGGGTTTTGATTTATCTGGGCAATTTCATCGCCCGGTTCTATTTCTAAAAGGAGAAAAGTCATTTTATATACAATTAGAAGACCTGCCGCACATTCATTCCTTCTTTCCTCATGCAAAAATTACAACGATTACTAAAGCAGGACATTGGTTGCATGCTGAAAATCCAAATGACTTTTACACCGAAGTTATACGATTTATAACCGAAAAATAAAAGGGAGGGCGGTTCTATCCATAAAATGAGACCGTTACTAAAGTACTTTTTGTAACGGTCTCAAATATAAAAGGAAATTATTCTCGTTTTTAAAGTAATTATAATAAGGGATTAAATAAAAATAATTTTTGTTTATCTTTGTGTGTGAAATTTAATTTTTTGATATGGTTGTTGCATCTTGACAGGCTTGATAACCGCCTGCCGAAGTAAGGAAGCAGTTTGAAGTGAGAGGCTTTAATGTTTATGATGTTTTATACAAAGGTCTCAGGATATATGTGAAAATTAAGATTAAGAGTGATAACAAAAGCTATATTTAAAATGAAAAATATTTATCAGATGAAAACGAAAATATATATTTTATCCTTATTCACGGTTTTTTTAACGATGTCTTGTAATCCGCTACAAGTTTATAGTGATTATGATCAGGAGGCAGATTTCGCAAAATATAAAACGTTTTCTTTTCATAAAAAAGGGATTGAAAAGTTACAATTAAACGATTTAGATAAGCGGCGTGTCATTAAATATATCACTGCAGCTTTAGAGGCAAAAGGGATACGTTTTGTAGAGAGCAAAGGAGATCTTTCTGTTAATGTATTAGCAAGTAATAAAGAGCAGGTAGATGTAAATTATTACAATAATTTTTGGTGGGGCTGGGGCTGGTATGGTTTTTATGATCCTTTTTGGAATTCTAATCAAAGTATCACCCGATATACTGTAGGGACAATCATTATTGATTTTATAGACAGCCAAAAAAACATATTGGTATGGCAGGGAAAAGGCTCCGGTTTCAGAGTGGATAACTTAGAAAATAAAGCGGGATTGATTAAAGAAGCTATCGATGCCATAATCAGTCATTATCCTCCGGGGGTAGAAAAGTAATAATTGTTATGATTAATATTTTTCCTGCTTTGTTTTTTTGTTGTAAGGCAGTATTTTTCATCTAAATAATCATTTCTAAATGAAGATATTAGTACTAAACTCTGGAAGTTCTTCGGTAAAATATCAATTAATAAGCATAGATGAGAAACAGGCAGTTGCTATTGGTTTAGTTGAGAGAATTGGAATTGAAGGAAGTAAAATTAAGCACAATTTTACGATAGGGGATAAAACCCATAGTTTACTAATAGAACGGGATATACCGGATCATAAAGCGGCATTAGAATTAGTAGCTGAATTACTATTAGACAGTAAAAATGGTGTTATCTCAACTCCTTATGAAATAAGTGCGGTAGGGCATCGGGTAGTACATGGTGGAGAAAGTTTTTCGGCAACGGTATTGATTACAGATAAAGTAAAGCAATTAATAAGAAAATTAATTCCCTTAGCGCCTTTACACAATCCGGCAAACCTGGGCGGAATAGAAGTAGCCCAAACGATATTCCCGCATGCTAGGCAAGTGGCTGTTTTTGATACTTCTTATCATCAAAGCATGCCAGAGAAAGCCTATCGTTACGCTATTCCAACTTCTTTTTATAAAAACTATAATATTCGTCGTTATGGATTTCATGGTACAAGCCATAAATTTGTTTATCAAAAGGCGACGCATTACCTTAAAAACAAATCATTAAAAGCTATAACCCTGCATCTTGGCAACGGAGCAAGTATGGCGGCTATAGAAAAAAATAAAGTTAAAGATACCAGTATGGGATTTACTCCTCTTGCCGGATTGATAATGGGTACGAGGTCCGGAGATATTGATCCCTCCATTATTTTCTATTTAATGGAAGAAGCAGGATTGTCTTTAACCGAAGTGAACAATATATTGACTAAAGAAAGTGGGATGTTAGCCATTACCGGAAGTAGTGATATGCGTGATATTGGAGAAAAATACAAAAATAAAGACTCAAACGCAATTTTAGGTAATACGATGTACGCTTATCGAATTAAAAAGTATATAGGCGCTTATCTTGCGGCTTTAAATGGAGCTGAGGCATTGATTTTTACCGGAGGAATTGGAGAAAACGATTCCTTAATTCGTGATATGATTTGCGAAAAGTTAGATTTTTTTGGAATAAAAATAGATAAAACAGCTAACAAGCGTCTTAATCACCCAAAAAAAGAACCTGTAGAAATTCAAGCGGATGACAGCCGATTGAAAATTCTGGTTATCCCTACTAATGAAGAAGGGCAAATTGCCCATGAAACTTACGAATGTATAAAGAGACTGTCATAAAAGTAAACAGAATAATTTGCATGGTTCTACATGATGAGACTTTTGCACAAGGCACTTTATCAACTGCAAGTCAGCATTAGTTAAATGGCTCACTATATCATCATCAAATAAATAACTATATTTGCGCCGAAAAATTAAACAAGGACGAGATCCTAAAAAAAATATAGAAATATGGCAGTAAGAATTAGATTGCAAAGACACGGGAAAAAAGGAAAACCTTTTTATCACATTGTAGTAGCTGATTCAAGATCAAAACGTGACGGGCGTTTTATTGAAAAACTAGGAACTTATGATCCTAATACCAACCCTGCTACGATTACCTTAGATGTAGATGGGTCATTAAAATGGTTAAAAAATGGTGCTCAACCTTCAGACACGGCACGATCTATTTTATCATATAAAGGAGTTTTGTTTAAAAAACATTTGTTGGGAGGAGTAAAGAAAGGGGCGTTTGATAAGGACGAAGCTGAAAAGCGTTTTCAAGAATGGTTAACAGAAAAAGAAGGGAAAATTCAGCAAAAGAGAAATCAAATAGATAAAGCAAAAACAGATGAAAAAACTGCCCGGCTATCTGAAGAATCAAAAATAAAAGAGGCGCGCATAGCGGCCGCGGCTAAAATTGAGAGAGAAACTCAAGAACAATCAGGTGAAGCAAGTGAGCAGGCAAAAACTTCAGAAAGTACAACTACAGAAAAAGTTTCAAAAACTAAATAATGCTAAAGGTCTCAAAACATTATTTTCCCTGAATGAAATAATATGCGATGCAAAAGAAAGATTGTTTTTTTCTGGGGAAAATAATTAAAAAATATAGCTATAAAGGAGAGGTTATTATCAAACTAGATACAGACGAACCTGAGTTATACAGCAATCTGAAATCAGCATTTATTGAGTTAGACGGAATATTAACTCCTTTTTTCTTAAAACATTGTATCGTACAGCACAATAATAATCTTCGGGTGCTTTTTGAAGATTTTTCATTTGAGCAAGTAGATAAATTAATTGGGTCAGAAGTTTTTTTACCACTCGGACAACTTCCAACGTTATCTGACAATCAGTTTTATTACCATGAGATAACGGGCTTTAAAGTTATAGATTTAAAATATGGCGAAGTAGGTTATGTTAAGCAGGTACAGGACTACGATACACAGGCTTTTTTAGAAATAAAAAAGAATAAAAGAAACATCCTGATTCCCATTAATGATTACTTTATAATAGGCATCGATAAGTCTAAAAAAATTATCCGAACAAAAACACCTGACGGATTACTTGACTTGTGAAAGACATCGTTTAAACAGATTGAGACCTTTGCAAGAAGCGCTCTAATAAATGAAAGTCAGCGAAATTGAGATACTTTTTCATACTTTTTTATGTGTTCTGCAACGGGCTCATATCATTAAAATGGGGAGTTTATAACTCTCCGAGACCTCTCGCTTATGTTGACTTGCCGTTGATAAAGAGAGTGTTTTTGCAAAGGCAGTTCAGCCTAAGCAAAAGAAGTCTCTTACCCATACATAAGAACAATTCTTACAACTGTATAAGAACACCTCTTACCCATACATAAGATTATCTCTAACGCATAGGTTAGATTGTCGCTAACCCATAAGGGAGATTTGTCTAAGCTACGTTCAGCGGAAGTAAATGAGGAGACCGTTGCAGAACACATAAAAAAGTATGAAAAAGAAAGCATCTAACTTCAAACTGCTTTCTTACTTCGACAGGCTCAGTCACCATCTCAAAAAAATTAAACTCCTCCACACCCAAAAGGTTGCTCCGTTGTTTCGCTTCACTGACTTGCAGTTAATTTTTATCGGGCGTTGCATTTCGACAAACTCAATACAAGCATTTTTTTGCTAAAGTGCTTTTTACAACGGTCTCACGAGCCTTGTTTCTATGCTTTTTAAAGGAATGGTTATCTATTTTTGGTTGGATTAGGGGCTTTGCGGGGCGAGCGTTAGGGATAGGAGCGGTATCCTTTTTCTTGGGGCATCCTCTCGCCCCAAGAAAAAGATGAAGCGGATAGCCCGACCGCCATCAGGCGGGAACGCCCTAAAAAAGAACGATACCTTAAGCTAGTATGGACTTGAAATGGGCTAAAGATTTTTTCTAACCGTTTCAATTCTTAGAAATAAAGAATGCCAATTAAACCCATAATAGTTAGTACAATAGTATAAGGAATTGCCATTTTAACCATTTTCGCATAAGATAAGTTAATAAGCGGTGCCAGAGAGGAGGTTAATAAAAATAAAAATGCAGCCTGCCCGTTAGGCGTAGCTACGGAAGGTAAATTAGTTCCAGTATTAATGGCAACGGCTAAATCTTGTAGATGCGCTTGAGTAATTACTCCTGAATCAGCAGCATCTTTTACTTGATTAATATAAACTGTGGCAACAAAAACATTATCTGAAATACAAGATAGTAATCCGTTTGCCATATATAATACTCCCGGTTGATGTTCCTGAGGCAGGGTTAATACCCAATTAATAATCGGCTGAAACAGATGTAAATCATTAATCATAGCAACAATAACAAAAAAAACCACGATTAGTCCGGTAAAAGGGAGTGCTTCTTCAAAGGCTTTTCCGAGATGATTTTCTTTAATAATTCCCATAAAGCACGTTTGTATAATGATTAATCCTAATCCTGTAAGACCTACCGGTGCAATATGCAGCGCCAGCCCAATTATCAAAAGTATAGCAGATATACCCTGAACAACGAGGTTGTACTTTTCCTTTTTATTTCTTTTTTTATCCTCTTCTAAAATATATTGTTCTATAATTTCCCTTGCAACTTTAGGTAGTTTAGTACCAAAACCAAACCATCCGGTCAACTCTAAAATAATTGTGGTAGCCATTCCGGCAAAAAGTGTAGGAATCGTTACGTGATCCATGTGACGGAGAAAATCTATAAAGTCCCATCCCATACGCTCGCCGATTAACAGGTTTTGGGGCTCGCCTACCAAGGTGCAAACTCCTCCGAGAGCTGTTCCTACTACGCCGTGCATGACAAGGCTGCGAAGAAAACTTCTAAATTGTTCTAAAGTTTCGCCGCTTAATTCTTTTCTGTCTAACCTGCCGTCCATATCATAGTCAGAATCGCTTGAGTGAATTTTATGATACACCCCATAAAATCCTATGGATATACTGATTAGAACGGCGGTTACAGTCAAGGCATCTAAAAAAGCAGAAAGAAGGGCAGAAAGAAATACAAAAAAAAGAGATAATAATAATTTAGATCTTATTTTGATAAAAACTTTGCTAAAAATATACATGAGCAAAGGTTTCATAAAATAAATAGCAGCAACCATAAACATTAGCAAAAGAATAACTTCTAAATTATTATCTACTTCATGGTAAGCATTCTTAGGAGTAGTCATGCCCATAGCCAGCACTTCAATAGCCAGTAAGCCGCCTGATTGTAAAGGATAGCATTTGAGTGCCATGGCTAAGGTGAAGATAAATTCAGCAATAAATAACCAACCCAACGCCATAATTGCTTGATTTTGATTCATTATCACGGGTAATCCAAAGTATAGCACTAAATTTATAATTAAGAACCCAAGAATGGTTTTTTTAAACCATAGCGGACTGTCACCTAAGAAGTACTTTAACATTTTTTATCTTTTGAGTTATATTTTTTTAATTAATCAGGTTTAATTTTTATGCTTTTTTTATCTATTCTGCAATTGAACTATAAGCCAATAAAGCTAAAGTCAGCGCATTCTAAAAGTTTCATTATTTAAACTTAGCAAGGATAATAATTTTAAAATTAACAATATTCAACGAACTTTTATTAATATCGCACAAAAAATTATAAACATTTGATTATCAGTTAACTTGAATTACTGAATGAACAAATGCTTTTAGCATATTGTATAGTAAATGGGTAGGTAACCCCATTACATTAAAGTAAGAGCCTTGTATTTTTTCAACACCGATATAACCAAGCCATTCCTGAATACCATAGGCGCCGGCTTTGTCAAAAGGAGAGTAATTCTCTACATAAAATTCAATCTCTTCTCGTGTAATATTCTTGAAAAAAACCTTCGTATATTCAGTTTCTATTCTTTGCATTTCTTTTGATGTTAAACAGATTGAGGTAATTACTTCGTGAGAATTCCCGGATAACTTTTGTAACATTTCACAAGCCTGTGCTTTATCCTTGGGTTTTTCTAATGGTTTTTCATCAAACCAAACAATAGTATCAGATGTAATGAGAATATCATTACGCTCCAAATGATTAAAAGAAGAGGCTTTCAAAAGGGAAAGATAACGCGTGACTTCTCCTCTCTTTAAATGTAATGGGTAGCATTCCTTAATCGGATTTACCCGAATGGTAAAGTTAAGCCCCATTTCTTTTAAAAGTGTTTGCCTTCTCGGCGACTGAGAAGCAAGAATTAAACGTTTACCCCTTAATAATCGATTTAACATCTGCCAAATATAAAAAATATTTTTATTTATCGAGACCTTTACAAAAAGCACCCTAACCCATTTCAAGCCAGCATTAGCTAAAAATATCGTTCTTTTTTAGGGCGTTCCCGCCTGATGGCGGTCGGGCTATCCGCTTCATCTTTTTCTTGGGGTAAAAAATCTCACCCCAAGAAAAAGGATACCGCTCCTATCCCTAACGCTCGCCCCTCAAATTCCACGATTTTTTTGTTAGAGTGCTCTTTCTTGAATAAACCCCTTGAATAAACCCCATTACAAGCAAACGCATTTTTACTACCTTTGCAGAAATGAATGAACAAGGTATTCAAGAATTAAAAAAGCTGCTCGCTGCCAGAAAAAAAATTGCACTCTTTCCTCATAAAAATCCTGATGGCGATGCTTTGGGTTCTTGTCTCGCTTTATACCATTTTTTAATCCCTCAGCATGAGGTAAAAATCATCTCGCCTAACGATTTTCCTGACTTTTTAAAATGGATGCCCAACAGCCAAGACATTCATATTTTTGAAAAAGAGGATAAAACTAAGTTGAAGTCGTTTATTGTCCATTCCGATTTAATTTTTATTATCGATTTTAATGCGCTGCACCGCTTGGATGAATTAGGGGAAATCGTAAAAAAATCTTCCGGGTTGAAAATAATGATAGATCATCATGAACAACCGGATACTTTTGATATTATGTACTCTTGCCCTACAATTTCATCTACTGCTGAAATGGCATATAATTTCTTAGAAAAGATGGGAGGAAAAAAGGCGTTCTCTTCTAAAATAGCCACTTGTTTATATACCGGAATTATGACTGATACCGGTGCTTTTCGTTATCCTTCAACCTCTGCCGAAACGCATCGTGTGATTGCTCACTTAATTGAATTAGGTGCCGATAAAGCTGAAATACACGGAAACGTATATGACAACAATTCTATCAGTCGTCTAAAATTGATGGGAAAAGCCTTGAATAATTTAGTTATTTTACCGAAATATAATACTTCCTATAGCTCATTATCTTTAGATGAACTGCAAAAGTGTAATTATAAAAAAGGCGATACAGAAGGAATCGTAAATTATGGATTAGCACTGAAAGGAATTATTTTTACCGCCATTTTTATTGAAGATAAAAAAGCGGGAATTATTAAAATATCATTTCGATCGAAAGGGAAGTTTGATGTAAATCAATTTGCAAGAACTTATTTTGAAGGAGGGGGGCACCTTAATGCCGCTGGAGGAAAATCAAGACTTTCTTTGCATGAGACGGTTGAGAATTTTAAAAAAATTATTATCGTATATAAAAATGAATTAAACAAAAACTAAGCTATCTTTGTAAAAAGCACGTTAACAAAAAAATGCTTACATTTTCGAAAGGCTCAATAACCGCTTGTCGAAGTAAGGAAGCAGTTTTGAAGTTAAAGACTTTAATATTTATGATGTTTTTGTATTACGCAAAGGTCTCACTAAGAAATTAATTTATGCATCCTTGTAAAATAAAAATTATTTTGCCATTGGTTTTTAACCTAATCTTTCTGTCATGCGCTCATCCTAAGCCCCGGATGCCGATGAGTAAATCTTCAAAACAAAAAGCCAAAGTTGAAGAGTCGTTAGCAAGAAAAGACTTTGAGCTAGACCGAAAAATCATTTTAAATTATATAAGTGAAAATGATTCACTACATTTTATAGCTGATTCTAATGCTTTTTGGTGGGCATACCTCAAGAAAAAATCAGGAGCAAAAGAAGCAGATGCAAACGCACAAATTAATTATACGTATGCCGTATATAATTTTGATAATGAACTAATATACAGTAAAGAAGACATCGGAACGAGATATGCCGTGATGGGCAAGACTAAACAAATTCGTGCCCTAACGACTCTGCTGAGAATACTCTTAGAGGGTGAAAAAGCAATTTTATTGGTACCTTCGTTCTCAGCTTATGGTTTTAGAGGAGACGGAAATAAAATTGGCCCGTTGCAACCGCTTATTATAGAATTGGAAATATTAAAATTAAAACCTTTATAAAGATGAAGAAAATTACAGTACTAATCACAACATTATTAATCATTTCATGCGGATCTAAAATGAAACTAGATAAAGAAACTTATAAGAACTTAAAAGATGGCCTCTATGCCCATATGATGACCAGCAAAGGCGATATGATCATTCAATTAGAAGAAAAAAAAGCGCCGGTTACTGTTGCCAATTTTGTGGGATTAGCAGAAGGAAAAATACCTAACAAGGCTAAAAAAGCAGGCATTCCTTTTTATGACGGACTAACTTTTCATCGAGTCATTAACCACTTTATGATTCAAGGAGGAGATCCTGATGGAAACGGGCAAGGCGGTCCGGGATATTCTTTTCCTGATGAATTCGACCCCAATTTAAAATTAGATAAAAAAGGCGTTTTAGCCATGGCAAATAGCGGTCCTAATACGAATGGTTCACAATTTTTTATAACGGATACGGCTACAATCCACCTTAATGGAAGGCATACGGTTTTCGGAGAAGTTGTTAAAGGATTAAATATCATTGATTCTATCATACAAGTGAAAACAAAGAGCGGAGATATGCCAGAGGTGCCTGTAACCATTAATTACCTGGAAATCATCCGAAAAGGAAAAGAAGCACAGGCATTTGATGCGGTAAAGGTTTTTACTTCGAGAGATTCGACGGCAATGACAACCAAATCTAAGTCCATTGGAGCAAAAATGCAGAAAGAAGCAAGAGAAAAATATCTTGCAGAGAGGAAAGTAAAAAATGAAAAAGCAAAAAAGATTTTTATGGATAAAAAAGAAGATTTACTTAAAAAAGCACAATCAACGGCATCAGGATTAAAGTATGTCATTGAACGGGAAGGCACCGATGCCCCTTATAAAAATGGAGAGTTAGCCTCAACCCACTATACCTTATATTTAGAAGACGGTTCTAAGATAGACTCTTCGTATGACAGAAACGAGCCATTTAAATTTCAAGTAGGTGAAGGGCGTGTAATTAAAGCATGGGATGAAGCATTGGCTACCTTTAAGAAAGGAACAAAGTTATTTCTGATTGTTCCTCCTGAACTGGGATATGGATCAAACCAAATGGGCCCCATAAAAGCAAATTCCACGCTGTTTTTTGAAATGGAAATTTTCTAAAAAGAGTCTCTTAGCTAAAGGGTTCAATCCCCAAAAAACAAATGTGGCGGCAATTAGAAAAAGGAAAGTTAGAGGCGGGTTGTGATGAAGCCGGGCGCGGTTGTCTTGCAGGCCCGGTAACCGCTGCCGCCGTTATTTTACCCGCCGGTTTTTCTTCTAAAGAGTTAGATGATTCAAAGAAAATTAGCGAGAAAAGAAGATATAAACTAAGGCAAGTAATTGAAAGAGAATGTATTTCTTATGCGGTAGCCTTTGTAGAGCACGATAAAATTGATAAAATTAATATTTTAAATGCCTCCATATTAGCCATGCACCGGGCATTAAATAAACTTAAAATTCGTCCTCAACATATTGTAGTAGATGGAAATAGGTTTAAGCCTTACGATGACATTCCTTGTAAAACGATAGTAAAAGGTGACGGAAAATACATGAATATTGCCGCAGCTTCTGTTTTGGCTAAAACCTATCGAGATGACTTTATGGTAAAGTTACATAAGAAATATCCAAATTATAGCTGGCTAACGAATAAAGGGTACCCTACCCGAAAACATCGGAAAGCCATTGAAAAATATGGCATAACGCCTTTTCACCGAAAGACATTTAAACTGCTTTATTAAAAATTAGAATTGAATTTAGATTTTTAATTTGTACTGATTCGTATTTGATAGAGTGCTTTTCGCAAAGATATTATACTATAATTTTTTTATTTCATTATTAATTGATTTTCAAATCCTTAAAATCATCAAATACTACCTCTCTAATATCTTTATAGCTCAAGTCTTCTGACTTTAGCCGTTGGTAGTTTGAAGCATAAGGCAGTCCATCAGAAAGTATATTTTGCTTAACTTCATGATAAGAAACTCCTTCCCAAACTTGACATTCTAAATATTTTGAAAGTTTATCACAAGCATTATCTGCCAAATAGATTATTTCAGTGCCCCCAAAAACTCTGATAATTCGATAAGCAGTTTTTCTGAAGTCCCACATAAAATCTAATTCATTGAATTGATACAAATAAGAATACCGGTAAATTGATGAAAGTTCTAAACAGTTTTCATACACTTCTATAAAACCAAACACAAATGGACTTGTGAAATAGATGATTCCAGCTGCTTCTAGATCGGGTACTATGCAATCTGTTTTCTCATCATAAGTCTCGGGAAGCTGATATTCCCAATCCCCTTCTTCTTTAACCCCTTCTTCTCTATATGGATTGGTACTGACAATTTTTGGATATGTACAATGCTCTAGTTTTAGTGCTTTCAACTGATCTATGTACTCGTCCTTTTTTTCTAAGACGTCTGATTTGGACGTTTTTATGTTACTAATTATGTATAAATCTGTTGTCATACTTAATTGCTTTGAATTATTGTTATTTCTCCCTCTATTAAACCATGCAGTTTATACACTTTAGACCTGTTTTTGGTCTGCCTTATTAATTTCTGATGGCTGTGGATTAGAAGAATTAAATATTTCAAAGATAGGTCTTTTTTCAACACACTTTTAATAATAAAATAAGGCTTTGCAAAACGTATGAAAAAGCATGAAAATGAAGGTATCTAGTTTCAAATGACTTCCTTTTTTAGACTATGCTCAGTAATCGTCTCAAAAAATGAAAATTCTCCACACTCATTAGTTCACTTTGAGGTTTAATTTTTTTCGATCGCTTACTTGTAGTGGTTAGCGTGCTTTTTGAAAAGGTCTTCTATAGTTAGACCTTTCTAACTGCAAAACGCCCATTATAATTAATCACAGCCCAAACTGTTTTTTTATCCGCATCAATTCCATACGTCCCTAAGCCATACGCCTTTTTATAGGGGCCATAAATGAAACGTTCTTCTTTATTTTCATTATAAATGTTTTTTTCTGCCGCTTTAATCCATATCCCTTTTTTATCTGTAACGAGGGCAAGTTTTCCAATTTTTAAATCTTCTTGCGTCAACTCTTCTTTATAACTAAGTTCCAATACAAAAGTTTCAGTCTTAATCCCTCCCTTCTCATTTTCCATGCCTCTTAAAATGAGTATGTCGCTAAAGGAGTCAGTAGTTTTATACCATCCCGTGGATACTTCACGATAAAAATTTCTCTCACTATGGTCTTTAAGATCTAATATATAATCACCGTTTAAAATTTTCATTTGGGTTTTATTGGGACTTATGTCTGTAACTTTTGTATAGGGTTCCCCTTTTTTTATCAGGAATTCTTTACCGTTAAGGCTATAACCAAACTTTTCACGCGGTGTAAACACTAAATCTGGAGTGGTTAAAATGTTATTGCCTATGGAACCGACATTTGCAGAATAGTACTCAATATCAAGATGTTCTTCATCAACTGTAACAATATAATAACCTACTCGCCACAATTCTTGAGATAACATTATTTGTCTTTTTCCGCCACAATAGGTTTCGTCATTAGAGGGCACCTTAGGCGTATAAAATTTGGAACTGTCAGAAGAGCAGATAAGCTGGGTAATTTTTTTGCCTTCGCCATTTCCATCATGCCCTTTTGTCGTATAAATATAACTGCGATCATGCATATGATCATGACCACAGATATGATACTTAGCACCATTCTCATACATACTTTGAATATAGGTATTTTCCCAATGGGCTTGCTCACTGCCATCATCGCTTGCAGGTTCATTCTTTTTTCCATTAATCGCAAACAGATTATCTACATGGTCTTGGAGCAATAACCCAGCATGGCTAAACACCATAGCATGAGGTAAAGCCTTACGGTCTCTTTGTAACCGGCTAGTAATCCAATCTTGCTGCTTATGAATGGGGATTTTTTCAATATACTGGTCTAAAAAAATAAACCGCGTATTTTTAAAGTCAAAACTATACGAAAGGCCTTCCATCCCTTGCGGGCTGCTAAAATTTTCTCCTAATGGAAAAGTTGATTTATTGTTACGGATGATTTTAGGTAAAAAATCTTCGTCGGGGTTTTCAGCATTAAATGCTTTTTGCTGCGCCTTTTCATTATTATGCAAGCCGTTTTGAGTTTGAGGAAAAGCTTTAACAAAATGTTTTGAGGTTGAATCGCCCTGCTCAGTATCATAATTATCGTGGTTTCCACGCAAAGGAAAGAACCCAATTTTAGCATTGTATAAATGTTGTGTATAACGTGCTCGTATGTCGTAAGTATCTTCCTCAGTCCTTTTTATATATTGATTTGTTTTGTGGTTTTTTACGTAAAACGCTCCCCGGTATGCTCCATCCGACAAATCCCCTACCTGTATTACAAATTTTACTCCATTTTTAACAAAATGTTCATTAAGCGTATTGATGATGTCTATAGCACAAGTGGCTGGATTTTTACCATCATCAAGATAATAAGATTCTCCAGATGACTTATCTTTATACCGATTTACCCATTGCGTATCTCCCATAATACCAAAGCGATAACTTTTAGATGAGGGAATGGGAATTTTCACTTTTTTGCTCGTATCATCATAATCAGGTTTATCAGGATTAATACCATCTTCATTATTACAGGCTAATCCCAACATTAAAGAGCCTGCACCTAAGGCAGAAATTTTTATAAATTTCTTTCTAGAAAAACTGCTGTTATTTTCTTCTTTCATTTTTATTATTGTTAATGTGTTATTTATATTCTAAGACCGTTGCAAGGTAATGAAGTTAGAAGCAAGGTAAACGCCCCCAGCAGCCAATAAACTCTTTTCTTTTCACTTTTTCTTCAATTTTGTATGTAAAAATTTTCAAATACAAATAAAGAAAGTTTAAAAAGGTTCTGTGTTAAGTTATTGTTATTTTTAGATTAGTAAATAGTTAAATAAAATTCCCCCTATTTATTTAGCGATAAAAAAAATTTAAATCAATAAAATTTATTATGAAACAGTTTTATTTTTTTATCTTTTGTGTATTGACAATAAAATCAAAGTATTATGAAAATAGACCCATTTACTAAGTTTGTGTTAACGGTAATTGCAGTGAATTTAACACTCCTAACGGTTAAAAACTTGAATATTATCCCTAACTTATATGCCAATGAACTTACAAATAAAGTGGAGACGCCCTATACGAAGTATGGCTTTGTACCACTAAATGAAGATGGTTCTATCAATGTGAAGTTCAGCAATGATAGTGAAATAGATGTAAATTTAGTAGGAATTGATACAAGTGATAATCTTGATGTAAATCTTGATGAAATAGGAGGGGGGCATGTTTCTTATAGAGGCCCTATAAAAGTGAAAATTAAATAATAAGAGACCTTTAAATTGCGCTTACTTGCAGCGGTTAAACATAAACTTCTAATACTTTTCCTTACCCGCATAATTCTATTTCATTTAATGTAGCGGAAATTAAAACGGTTCCTCCTTGATATACTGTCGTTTTATGATGTCAGCAAGCTATTTCGGTTCGCCTTTCTACTCCCATATAAATAACAAAGCTATCCATAAAAGATAAATCACGGTATTTTTTTGAGGTTATATTTAATTCATTCACCGTAAAATAGGAACAAGAAACTAACTTTTCATTTTCCTTTTTTAGCTATGTGCCCATGAGGTCATAATCCACTGCATTCGCTGCGAAGTCAGTATGCAGTTCTCGTTGTTTTCCCTTTGCATCTAATCAATTCCAGTCATATATACGATAAGTAATGTAAGAGTTTTGTTGTATTTCTGCTAATAGAACGCCAGAGCAAATCGCGTGGATTAATCCAGCTTTGATGAAAAATGATTTTCTACTTTTATTTTTTTATGATTCAAATATGATTTAATTTTCCCATCAGCTACGATTGCTTTATATTCAAAGAGAGTTATTTTTCGATTAAATCCTAAAATGAGTTCCGCATCGTTCTCTGTATCCATAATGTACCATCTTTCGGTTTTCCTAAAGGAGCTATTCCGTTCTTTTGCCAGTACATAATTAGGATGCACTTGAATAAACAAGTCATCAGCCGCGTCAATAAATTTGATTAAAAGTGGAAATTGATTACCAAATCTTTTATGATTTTTCTTGCCTACGAATTCATCTTTATAAAGCATAATTAATTCACTCAGTGATTTCCCTTTTAGCGCGCCGATTGAAACCATAGAAATATTATGCTCAACCCCCGAAATTTCAAAGCTTTCCCCTATTTTATTATCGTCTATTTTTTATGTAATATATTTTTTAACTTTTTTCCTCCCCATATTTTGAGACCGTTGCAAAAAGCACTTTAGCAAAAAAAATGCAACGCCCGATAAAAATTAAACACCGGAGCAACCTTTTGGTTGTGAGGATTTTAATTTTTTGAGAAAGAAGCAGTTTGAAGCTAAATGCTTTCTTTTTCATATTTTTCTATGTGTTCTGCAACGGTCTCATTTTTTCTTTAAAAATAGGCTTGAATTTCAATAGATAATCTAACATAATTATGATATTTTTATAGTTTTTTTAGCGTATTATATATTATCGTATAGAAATTTATTTTAAGATTATTTAAACGAACCGTAAAGCATTTTAAAGGCAACAAAAAGCATTAAAATACCAAAAATTCGCGTAACAATTTTTTCATCAATTGATAAAGCAATTTTAGAACCAAAAAATCCTCCTATCACAAAAAAAAATGCCAGGACAAGAGCAAATTTCCAATTTATTTGTCCCTTTACGTGATAATTATAGACCGCTAAACATCCGATAGGGAATAAAAGCATTGCCGCTGAAGTACCTTGTGCTTTTATCTGTGAAAATCCAAAAGCAAAAATAAGTGTAGGAACTACAATATTACCTCCACCTAAGCCGGTCATTCCTCCTATAATTCCTGCAGTCAAGCCTATAATAATGAGTATTATAACTTCTTTCATATCCCTTGTTATTTTTTAAATTATTATTTAATGAGACTGTTGCAAAACACATAGAAAAATATGAAAAAGAAAGCATTTAGCTTCAAACTGCTTCTTTCTCAAAAAATTAAAATATTCACAACCAAAAGGTTGCTCCGGCATTTAATTTTTATCGGGCGTTTCATTTTTTTGTTAGAGTGCTTTTTGCCACGGTCTCTTAATATGCGTTAAAGTTAAAACATTTTTAATATTCACTCCATTTCGCTAGCATAAAATCATATCCAATAGCACATAGCATTGCCAGACCAAAACTTAAGAGTGTCCCTAGCAAAATGTACTCTGTTAATTGCCGGTTTTTATCTCTGGATAAATCATTAAAACGAAATACGGATTTAGCAGTCAATAAAAAGCCAATTCCCGCCCAATAATTAATAAGCATAAATCCAAAAATAAACAACCGCTCTAACATTCCTATATATTTACCCGCTTGATAAAGGCTTTTATCCTCCACTTTCCAACCGGAAAGCAATATTTTTATTAAAACGGAAGAAACTACCGTAAGCATTAATAGAGCGATAATAAAAAGCAATGACTTTGGAGCGTAAATTGCGTTAAGAGAAATGGTATGAGGGTTGTAATAACAAGTCATTAAAGCAATAACCATAAGGTGTAAAATTTGATCTATGAAGAATGCTATACGATAATTTTCTTTGGTAACGATAAGGAGTTTTAACCAATCAATTAAATAATGAGAAATGGGAATAAATAAAAAAACTACCCAATAGCTAAAATCTAATTGAAAAATAATGAATAGCAGCAACACATGAATTCCAATATGCTTATATAAATACTTAGAATTTCCTTTTCTTTTTTCCTTTTCATTCACCCATTTATCTGGTTGAAATAAAAAATCTCCCGCCAAATGTGCAAGCAATAATTTCGTAGCTAAGATTAACATAAAGCCTGGATTTCTTCCGCGTAATAATCTATTAATTGTTTTATTTCCTTAAAGCCGGCACGCTGTAAACTTTCGCTGACACTAGCTTGGCTTTTTTTAATTGCTATAGCTGTTTTTTTCTGACTATCTAAAGGGTGCGCTAACTGATATGCAATCGTTTTTGATGAAATTATCGACCAGGTGTCTGCCGTCAGGCAAGCAAGTTGAATCATTACATTCATTGTGCGATTAAAATTTTTCCAAGGAGTTTTAATCGCAAGAGTTCGTTTTTCCAAATCTTCAAAACATTCCCCTGAACGAATAAAAGCACTTCCATTAGAGGTCGTGATATTGTCTGAGCGATAATTAACTTCCCCTATACCAATAGCCATTCTTACATCTAATAATTTAAACTGCTTTATCGTAGATTTAATTCTAAATGCTGCCTCTAAAGCCTTCACTAACGGTATTTCTAATTGAAAACTATCTCCCCGATAAATTTCCCAATTCAACGGATTTTTACCGTATTTATTCAATATTGATTGTAAACCTTCTAACCACTTTTCAGAAGTTATTTTTCTTGAGTTAATAATATCAGCTGTTATAATTGCAATCACTATTTTAATTTTTTCAAAAATAATCTATTTTAACGATTATTACTAAAATTATCGGCTAATAACCCGATATTTTAATTTATCGGCTAATAACCCGATATTCTAATTTGCTAAAAAAACTTTTATGAAAATTTTCTTAGCGTTCTAATGCTTTCTTTACATCATTGTTCATTAATAGTTCTATTGGATTCTCAAGTGCTTCTTTTACGGAAACTAAAAAGCCTACCGATTCCTGCCCGTCTAAAATCCGATGATCATAAGAAACTGCCAGATACATCATCGGGCGAATGACTACTTTTCCCTCTTCCGCCACCGGTCGCTCTACTATATTGTGCATCCCCAAAATTGCCGTCTGTGGCTGATTTAATATCGGCGTAGACAGCATAGAACCGAATACCCCGCCATTGGTAATCGTAAACGTCCCGCCTGTCATCTCATCTAAGGTTATTTTTCCTTCTCGGGCACGCAATGCCAAGCGTTTAATCTCACTCTCAATACCGCTAAATGATAGCAACTCTGCATTGCGTAACACCGGTACCATCAAACCCTTTGGACCGGAAACCGCAATCGAAATATCATAAAAATTATAGTTAATTTGATACTCCCCATCCAACATCGAATTAACCTCAGGATACATCTTTAAAGCTCGAACCACCGCTAAGGTGAAAAATGACATAAATCCCAAATTAACCCCGTGCTTCTCTTTGAACTTCTCCTTGTATTCCTTACGAAGGTCAAAAATAGATCGCATATTCACCTCATTAAAAGTAGTGAGCATCGCAGTTTCATTCTTTACCGAAACCAAACGCTTAGATAACTTTCTGCGAAGCATTGATAATTTTTTGCGTGAAGATTCTCTCGTACCATACAAAGGCTTATTTCCCATAGAAGGTACTGCTCTTACCGCATCTTCTTTTATTATTCTGCCATCTCGCCCTGAGCCTTTTAATTCTGATGGACTGATTTGTTTTTCCGCCAGTATTTTAGCCGCAGCCGGCGAGGCAGTTCCCTTAGCATACGTCGGTTTTTCAGGCTCAACACTTTCCGGTTTTTCCTCAACTATCTCCGTTCTTGCTTCCACCGGTTTTTCTGATGATTTTGAGGAATGAGCCTCGGTAGTTTTTGACGCTGAGGTATTAATTAAACAGACTACTTCTCCTACGGCTAACTCATCGCCTTCTTCAGCTTTTAGCGTAATTACACCGCTTTCTTCAGCCGGCAGTTCTAAAGTCGCTTTATCCGAATCTATCTCTGCAATGGCTTGATCTTTTTCAACGTAATCCCCATCCTGAATTAACCAACCGGCTATTTCTACTGTTGTAATAGATTCCCCCGGTGAAGGGATCTTCATTTCTAATACCATATTTTACTTATATAACTCCCAAAATTAAGTATTTAAAATGAAATGAGACCGTTGCAAAAAGCACTCTAACAAAAAAATGCTTGTATTGAGTTTGCCGAAATGCAACGCTCAATAAAAATTAAACGCCGGAGCAATCTTTTGATTGTGAGGATTTTAATTTTTTGAGAAGGAAGCAGTTTGAAGTTAGATGCTTTCTTTTTCACACTTTTTTATGTGTTTTGCAAAGCCTTCTAATAATTACTTTCAAATTTATGTTAATTTACTGCATCGTACAGAAAATAATCAGGAAGCAGCGGCATTATTAACCTCTCTTTTAGCTTAAGTTGCGTGGGTATTTTTATTTTATCTTTCACGTTTATTATTTCTTTTTTAATAGGAGTTACGGGTTTATTCTCTGCCTTCTTATGGCTTATGCCTTTTGTTTTTTTATGACCCACTAACGACTTAGGAGTATATTTTACATCATCAGTTACGGTTTTTACATAATCCATAAAGGCTTTTTTACTCTTAAACTGCTCCTTGCCACGCCAACTCATTCCTTTTAAGTATTTGTTTCGTTCAAGCACTTTATCTTCTGGAGAAAGCACTGATTTTGTACCACCTCTACAGGCTATTGATACTAATTTATGATTTGAAATATGTCCATCTATATAGGCGCATATCGATCGATTAATCCCGATTCTATTGTTAAATTTCCCTTCTTTTTTTTCATCTACATAAATTAACGATTGTGCATTACCCTCTACATGAACAAAATCAATATTATTTTTAATATCACGAAAAGTTGCATACATATTCCGCCCTTTAATTTGATTGAGTTCCTTCTCTTTTATAGAATCTACCTTGTTTATAACCATCGAATTGCTTCTTGATACTGCCGAATCTATTTTATTTTTAACAAAGTATATCCTTAAGCTATCTCCCGTTATTTGATTCCCTTTGTACCAAAGCACAGGGTCTTTGTATAACTCCATTATACCGGATCGATCATGATAAACCAGAGAATCTGCCTTAGCTTGTCCATCAGCGTTATAGGTATATGCTTTTGTGAATCCGCGCAGGGTGTAGGTCGAATCAGGATGCTGCACGTTTTCTATTCGCCTGGCATGAAAGTAAATAGAATCTTTTGCCTGTGCTTTGGCAGCATACGCCCTGCTGTATATAAAAACTGAATCTTTTTTTATCTCGGGCACTACAGAACGATAATATTCTCCGTGATCTCCGCGCATGCTGATATGATCTAAAGGACGTGTTAGCTTAACATTTCCATCTGCCTTTCCGTAACCTGTTTTTTGATTAAAATATAATTGATCTCCCTGCAAAATATTATGATTATAATGAAGGCTTCCGTTTCGGGTAGAACTTGAAACTAATGTTTTTGTATTGTATGTCCCTTCTTCTGTAGAGATGAATTCTGTAGGATTATCACGATTTTTTATTGTAGTACTTCCTTTAAAATCAATATCTTTTGTTTTCGGATAGTAAATCAAATAAGGAGAATTTACAATAAAATTATTTGTTGAAGACTCATTGTTGATATTGGTTAACACATTTACATCTTCCATAAATTCAACTCGATCAGGAGTAACGTAGTAAACTCCTCTTTTGCTTACTAAAATGTTATCTTCGTCTTGTACCGTTCCCCAATCGTTATAATAAGCCTCATTTTTTATCCTATCGAAAAATAATTCCTCTGTGTTCAGAGTTAGTTTTCTATTTTTTAAAACCACGTTTCCATGAGATTTTGAAAAGCGCGTTTTACCGTTATAATTGAGATAGTCAGAGGACATAAATACTGTATCTCCCATGTTTACTTTAACATTACCAAAGGCTTCAAAATATTGTTCTTTTCGATTAAAAATAGCACTATCGCATTTCATAGTGTTTCCTTTATGCATAAAAATAACGGCAATAGAATCTGTTGCGAAGGCTAAATCAGGATATTTTTCATCTAAATGTATTAAAGAGGCATACATTTTAATGCGTTCTGACTTTTTTGTATTATTTTTTTGAGCAGGTAATATAAATGAAATTAAAAAAAAAATATACGATAAGAAATCACGGTTTATCCCAATTTCTTTCATTTTATTTTTTTCGTTTTCCGTAAAAGTAAAGCGAGTGGCTTTCTATTTCTACTTCAAAAACTTCTTCTATAGTTTCTTTTATAGCTTGAATGCGGGGGTCACAAAATTCAATAACCTCTCCAGTATCTTTTAATATGACATGGTCGTGCTGCTTATCGAAAAATGACCTTTCATAAGTGGTTTTAGAATCACCAAAACGATGCTTTATTATAAGTTCTGCGTCTAAAAGGAGTTCAATCGTATTATAAATAGTAGCACGGCTTACACGATAGTTTTTTTTTAGCATGTGAAAGTGCAAAGTATCCACGTCAAAGTATCTGTCAAAAATATAAATTTCTTTTAAAATAGTATATCTTTCAGGGGTCTTACGATGATTTTTTTTATTCAAATACGCTGTAAAGACATTTTCTACTAACTTAAACTTTTTTTCCTTTATTGATTCCATAATTCTCTACAAATATAATAAATAATTTTTTAAAAAAAAATTTGAAGAGTTAAAAATAAGAAAAATATGAGATCTTTGCAAAAAGTACTTCAACAAAAAAATGCTTGTATTTGAGCCTGCCGAAATGCAACACTCGAAAAAAAATAAATACCGGCTCAACCTTTTGGTTGTGAGTATTTTATTTTCGGTAGCTGAGTACTTCAACTGCGCTCATTATCCACTTGTCGAAGCTTTGAGATGATTGTTGAGTACTTCGACAAGCTCAGTAACCATATTTCGACCGTGCCCAATAACCGCTTGTCAAAGTAAGGAAGTAGTTTGAAGCTAAATTCTTTAGATTTTATGTTTTTTATTTATTCTGTAACTGAACTGCAAGTCAGCGAAGCTAAAGGTCTTTTTATTTTGAAATTATTAATATTTATAAAAAATTATATTATATTTAGCATTCAAATTAAAAAGATGTACTTATGAATAAAAAAATTAAATCATTTGCTGAATACAAGAAAAACTACAGAAAGAGTATAGAAGATCCTGAGCGTTTTTGGGAAAATATAGCGCTGCAATTTTATTGGAGAACGCCTTGGGAGAAAACGCTGGAATATGATTTTGAGAAACCTGAAATCAAATGGTTTCAAGGAGGTAAGATCAACATTACAGAAAACTGTTTAGACCGTCATTTGGAAGAACGGGCAAGCAAAACCGCCATTATTTGGGAGCCTAACGATCCAGACGAAGAATCACGTCATATCACTTACCGTCAACTTTATGTAAAAGTAAACCGATTTGCTAATGTGTTAAAAAACAATGGGATAAAAAAAGGCGATAGAGTTTGTATTTATATGCCCATGATACCTGAGCTAACTGTTGCCATGCTGGCTTGCGCTCGAATTGGAGCGATTCATTCTATTGTTTTTGCTGGTTTTTCTTCTTCTGCCATTGCCGATCGAATTAATGATTCTCAATGCAAATTACTTATTACAGCAAACGAGGTATATAGAGGGAAAAAACGAATAGCATTAAAAGAAATTTGTGACAAAGCATTAAAAAACTGTCCTACCATTGAGCGTGTAATCGTGTACCGTAGAATGGTAGAATCTACCCCAATGATGGGTGGAAGAGATGTTTTTTGGGCAAATGAATTATTAAAAGCGGATGATCTATGTCCGGCAGAAGAAATGGATGCAGAAGATATATTATTTATTCTTTATACCTCAGGTTCAACAGGAAAACCCAAGGGAATGGTTCATACCTGCGGCGGTTATATGATAGGTGCTGCTTATACTTTTCAAAATATTTTTCAGATGGAAGAAAATGACCGATATTGGTGCACTGCTGATATTGGCTGGATAACTGGCCATTCGTATATTGTTTACGGTCCTCTGTGCACAGGTGTAACAACAGTCATGTTTGAGGGAGTGCCTTCCTACCCTGATTATGGTCGTTTTTGGGAAATTTGTGCAAAGCTAAAAATCACTCACTTTTATACCGCTCCTACAGCTATTCGTTCCTTACAAAAACATCCTTTAGCCTTGGTTGAAAAACATGATTTATCTCATCTAAAGGTGCTCGGGTCTGTTGGAGAGCCTATTAACGAAGAAGCCTGGCACTGGTATAATGATAATATAGGAAAATCTAATTGTCCGATTGTGGACACCTGGTGGCAAACTGAAACGGGTGCTATTATGATTTCACCTTTGGCAGGGATTACTCCCATGCGGCCTACTTTTGTTACATTGCCTATCCCCGGTGTACAGCCCGCTTTGATGGATGAACAAGGAAATGAAATTGAATTTAATAATAATGCCTCTGAAGGGCACTTGGTTATTAAGTTCCCTTGGCCTTCAATGGCACGAACTATTTATGGGAATCACGAACGTTACAAAGAAGTCTATTTTTCAACCTATAAAGGAAAGTACTTTTCTGGAGATGGAGCTTACCGGGATGCTATGGGAAATTATCGAATCACAGGAAGGGTAGATGACATTGTAATTGTTTCTGGGCACAACCTTGGGACTGCGCCCATAGAAAACGTAATTAATGAGCATGAAAAGGTAGTAGAATCTGCCGTTGTTGGAATCCCTCATGAGATAAAAGGAAATGCCTTGTACGCCTATATTACTTTATATGACGGGGCAGAAGCATCTATTGAGCTGGAAAGTGAAATCAAAACATTAGTTTCCAAACAAATAGGACCTATTGCAAAGCCCGATAAAATTCAATTTGTTCGAGGCTTACCAAAAACCCGTTCAGGAAAAATCATGCGTAGAATTTTGCGTAAAATTGCTTCAAATAATGCAGAAAACCTAGGAGATATTTCTACTCTATTAAATCCTGAAATTGTAAAAGAAATTATAGATAATGCGCATATTTAATATAAAAAAACATATCTGATGATGGGTGAATTAAAAAATATTTTTACCTTTGAATTATAAATTTTGTATTAAAATATGACGATTAAATATTCTTCAAAAGAATTAATTGAAAAAGAGAATCAATATGGCGCGCATAACTATCATCCACTTCCGGTCGTATTAGATAAGGGGAGAGGGGTATATCTTTGGGATGTTGAAGGGAAAAAATATTATGATTTTCTTTCTGCTTATTCTGCAGTTAATCAAGGACATTGTCATCCTAAGATTATCGGGGCGCTTAAGTTGCAATCTGAACAACTCACACTGACCTCGCGTGCGTTTTATAATGATCAATTGGGGTTTTATGAGGAATTTATTACCCGTTATTTCGGTTTTGACAAAATATTACCAATGAATACGGGTGCAGAAGCGGTAGAAACCGCTTTAAAAATTGCGAGAAAATGGGGATATGAAAAGAAAAAAGTACAAACAGCAAAAATAGTTGTCTGTAAAAATAATTTTCATGGCAGAACCATTTCTATTATTTCCGCTTCAAATGATCCCACGGCACGAACCCATTTCGGTCCTTATACTCCGGGAATTATTTCTATTCCTCATAATAATTTACAGGCTTTAGAAGAAGCATTAAAAGATGATCAAATTGCAGCTTTTTTAGTAGAACCTATTCAAGGAGAAGCCGGAGTTTTTGTGCCAGAGGAAGGTTATTTAAATGCGGCTTATGCACTTTGTAAGGGACACAATGTTCTATTTATTGCTGATGAAGTACAAACAGGTATTGCACGGACAGGAAAACTCTTGGCAGTTGATTATGAAGATATTAAGCCTGATATATTAATTTTAGGGAAAGCGCTTTCAGGCGGGGTTCTTCCAGTATCTGCGGTCTTAGCCGATAATAAAGTCATGGAGGTGATTACTCCCGGCATACACGGTTCAACTTTTGGAGGAAATCCATTAGGCTGTGCAGTTGCCAGAGCAGCCTTAGAAGTAGTTCAAGAAGAGGATTTAATAAAAAATGCCTATGAATTAGGGATAATTTTTCGAGCCGAAATGCAAAAATTCATCGAAGAAACTCAAATCGTTACACAAGTTCGGGGCAAGGGGTTATTGAATGCTATTGTTGTTGACGATACGAAGAAAGACAACCTAGCATGGGATATATGTGTAGCGCTTAAAAATAATGGATTATTAGCTAAACCAACTCATGGAAATATTATCCGATTTGCTCCGCCGTTGGTTATCAATAAAGAACAATTAGAAGAATGTATAGAAATTATTAAGCATACTATTCTTTCGTTATAATGGTATTGAAATCTTCGTAAAGCGCATTTTAGACTATGCTCTGAAAAACCTAAATAAATTAAACCCCGGAGTAACTTGTGTAGAATAGGCTGATGATTTGAGACCTTTAGCTTCGCTGACTTGCAGTTTCAGGATACAAAAAAATTATGAAAAAGAAAGTAGTTTGAATCAAGATTCTTTAATATGTATGGATTTTTTATCTATTCTTCAAAAATCCCTTTTTGTGTATTATGTAAAGTTCTCGAATTATTTGTATAGCAAATATTTCCTGCGTATCCTTTTAAATTTATTTAATCCTTTTTGCCAGGTTTTTCGGATTCTTGTCTCATTCCATCCTTGCTCTATTTGTTGCCTTAAAGTTTTTGTTCCAGCTAATAGGTCAATAAAGTCATTCTCTAACCAAAAAGGTTCATTCAATTTCTTATGCGCTTTATAAGTCTCAATAAGCCAAGACAAATTTAGATGATGAGTCGCACGATAATTTCGTAAATCTTTTCCATAGTTAATTTTCCCATAATTTTTAGGATTTTTAGCTCCCTGGTTAGGGTGGGGGGTAAATTGAAAGTTACCCTTCGAATAAGGAGAACCGTAAACCTGGAAAGGAAAAGAAGTTCCTCGCCCTATACTGACCGTCGTTCCTTCAAAGAAGCACAAACTCGGATACAGTTTTACACTTTGCTGATTAGGAAGATTAGGAGAAGGCTTTACAGGGAGGCGGTAAGCCGTCTGATGAGTATAACCTTGCATAGGGATAATCGTTAAATCTGCTTGAACTCCGTTTTTTAGCCATTTTTCTCTATTAAGCATTTGGGCATATTCCCCTATGGTCATTCCATATACCACCGGAACCGGAACTAATCCCACAAAAGAGCGATTTTCCTTTTCTAAAACGGGTCCGTCTATATAGCTTGCGTTTGGATTAGGGCGATCTAAAACAATTATTTTTTTATTATTCTCCGCTGCAGCTTCCATAGCATAATAAAGGGTAGAGAGGTAAGTATAAAATCTCACTCCAACATCCTGTATATCGAATAATAAAACATCTATATCCGAGAGTTGGGCAGACGTTGGCTTTTTATTTTTTCCATACATCGAGATAATAGGCAGTTTAGTTATTTTATCTTTTCCATTTTTTATTCTTTTCCCTGCTTCTTCTATCCCCCTGAATCCGTGTTCAGGTGAGAAAATCTTACAAATTTCTATTTTTTGAGAGAGTAAGTAGTCAACTAAATGCACAAAAGCCTCATTTTTCTTAGGGAAAATACTGGTTTGATTAGCAATAATACCTATTTTTTTTTGCCTCAACAACGGAAGGTACTGGTCGGTTCTTTCAATAGCAAGAATAAGCGGTGTTTGTTCTCTATGCGCTATGTTACAGTCTATTATATTGCTTGCCTTAATCTTTTTTTTCGTAAGAAAATCAAAATTTAGACTCATAGCATCTTGCGCACTGCAATACATTGAAAACACGGGCAGAAAAGATAGAAATAAATAGATATATTTGAAGACTTTAAAAATAATTTGCATTGCGTTTCGCTTTATTTATAAGTAAAAAATTAATCAAGTATAAAGATAGTAAAAAAAAGATTTCAGCAATTATTATACTTATTGCCCAAATAGCGGTTGCGCTCGGTATAATCGTTACTTTGCTTACACTATCCATAGGCATTGGTTTTAGAAAAAGCATTAAAGAAAAACTCTCTAATTTTAATGGGAATGTTTCAATAACCGCTTATGAAGCAGGTTCTTCTCCTGAAAGTTCTCCACTCGAGCAAGTAGATTCATTAGTCAATACATTACATTCTATAAAAGAGGTTTCCCATTTTCAAAAAATAGTCAATAAAATGGGGATTATAAAAACGGATAGTTTATATGAAGGAGTGATTATCAAAGGAGTAGGAGAAGATTTTAATCGAAAAGTATATGAAGCCTATTTAAGAAAAGGAAAAATTCCTTATTTCGGACATCAAAATGACAGTATAGTTTTGTCCGAGCGCATAGCCAGCGAATTAAAATTAAGGCTTGGCGATAAAATGTATATGTATTTTGTACGTGATGGAAAACCTGTGGTACGCCGTTTTTATATTGCCGGATGGTATCATACTGGGATTAAGGAAATCGATAAAAATTTTATTATTGGTGATATACAACATCTAAGAAGGCTTAACCGCTGGAAAAATAATGAAGTAAGTGAAGTTGAAGTATTTATTAAAAATATAGATAAACTTCAAAGGGTTTCCAGTTTTATTTTCGATAATATAGGGCCTAAATATTATGCGCAAAATGCTTTTCAGTCGAACCCGCAGATTATTAATTGGGTGGATCTTTTTGATGTAAATATGCTTGTCGTTATTGGGGTTATTTTTTTGGTGGTTGCGATTAATATTATCATGGCATTATTGATTTTAATTATTGACCGCACACCTATGATTGGTACTTTAAAGGCGCTTGGCGCAACCGATTGGCAAATCAGAAAAGTATTTCTTTACCATGCGATTTTTATTCTTTCCATCGGGTTATTCGTCGGTGATGTAATGGCTGTCGGGTTATTGTTACTACAGAAATACTATGGGATTATCCGTCTTAATCCTGATTTTTACTATGTAGATGTTGTTCCCGTTTACTTTGATATATATTATTTGCTTCTCATTAATATTGCAGCGATTATTATGTGTATTTTAGTACTGATTATTCCCACGTATATTATCTCAAAAATATCTCCTGTTAAAGCCATACGATTTAGATAAAAAGATCTTTTGATGCCTTTAGCTTTTCTGACTTATAGTTCAGGTGCATAATACACAAAAAATTATGAAAAAGAAAGCATCTCGCTTCAAACTTTTTCCTTACTTCAATAACCACCTGTCAAAGTGCTCAGCTACCGAAAATTAAACTCCTCACAATATTTAATTTATTATTTTTATTAAATTAATGTTAAATAAATTTAAATATTATAAAATAAATGTATGTTTGTAAAAATATATATAAAATTATGGTAAAAAAATTATTGTTTAATCAATTATTAATACTGGGAGTCTTTTCTTTTAGTGTATTATCAGCTCAAGTAGGGATTGGTACAGAAGACCCTGCGCCATCTTCTGCTTTGGAAATAAATGCGACGGATAAAGGACTGCTGCTGCCACGTGTTAATCCCGATGATATTAATGATCCTGCAGAGGGATTATTAATTTATAATACAAGTGGGAAATGCGTAGTTATTTTCAATGGAGAAGATTGGATCTCATTGTCAAAATGTGGTGGTGAAAATTCATTAACAAGTAATGAAGGTGAAGAAAGCCGTGATAAGAAAAATCAAAGTGAGTTTTTAAAAGTAGATGCCTATTACCCAAGCTATGCAGTATATGCTCGTCAATTTGAATTAAGTGATATACCTCGGGGGTCTGTTGATAAAACCCTTTTATCTTTTATGGCAATCGGAGATAGTAGAGAGTCTATTGCTGCATTTCGAGGAAGAAACTTTCCACAAGATGAACTGTACTATGACGATGTAGGTTCTTGGCTCAATAATCAAAGTTGGATGCACGACTTAGAGAATAAGTCTAAACAGGTTCCAAATGATGTATATATTGCAATTGGGGGCTGGCCTAGGAATGATGACATGAATGATCCACTTAGAACAGGAGGCTTTAGAAGGATCGCTAATGATGATAACAGACTCTCTACTTTTACCCAATCTTTAAAGAATTATTTAGATAGAAACCCTCATATAAAAGGGATTAGCGTAGATTGGGAGTATCCTAACCATGATGGAAATTCTCCAGGGGAGAAGAACCTATTTACCAAAGTTTTAAGAGAAATTAGAAAGGCTGTGGGAGATGATATCAAAATAGATATTGCTATTTGGGCTAACGTTGAACGTATGGAAAGTTGCTATGATATGGCAGCACTAAAAGACATAGTAGATTTAGTCCATTTAATGACATTTGATTATAATGGTGCCTTTAATGCTTATACGGCACATCAGTCGCCCTTACACAATAGTGTTCCAGCAGATTCAAGTGCAAAACAATCGTTCAATGCTCAAAGCAGTTTAGAAAAATTAAAGCAATTAGGCTTTCCTTTAGATCGTGTATCTATTGCCGTACCTCTTTATGGACGTTCATGGACTGCTGTTCAATTTCCTGTTGGAACAAATAATGATCAAATTCAATCTGTTTATTTTAATGCAGATGCCCAGGGAATTTTTCAACAAGGAACTTGGGAAGAACCGGGAAAAGGACCATCAGGCATTATGGATTACCAAGATTTAGTAACTAATTATGTTGGGAAAGGAAACTGGTCTGAGGAAAAGTGGGATGATCAAGCCAAAGCGAGTTATATTGTTAATATAGCAGAAAAGCAGCTTATCACTTACGATAGTAAACGAGCCATTGAAGAAAAAATAAAATATGCAGCGAATAATGGACTCTACGGTATTATGATATGGGAAGCCTCTGGTATGGGAAGTGGTAAGCCAAAAGGTACTGGAATAACCAAAACATTCCCTTCAAGAACTACGAGAACAGATATTTTGGAATTTATAAGAAACAAGGTACATGATAACCCTAGAAATAAGGAAAACGTAGGTCAAAGCTTAGGAGGAACTCATTGAAAAATTCTTTGGGGCTATGTAAAACGTTTTGTGTTTTGATATTTAGTTAATTAAAAACTGATTTTACAATTAGCTAACGCTGGCTTGCAGTTCATAGTGAAAATTTATTTTTTAAAAAATATTGAAAACTTTGCAAAAAGTGCTTTATCAACTGCAAGTCAGCGAAGCTAAAGGGCTCACTTTTTGAAACGCCCTCAGAGTCTATTTAAAGTATTTTTGAAAAAGTATTGACATTTATTTTTGTCTTGAAAACAAATTGTGTAGGCCCTGTTAGCATTACATTTACAAACCTTCCTTCTATTTCATTAAAGTGTACTTCTAAATTTCCACCTAAGGTTTTAATCCATACATGATGGCTGACCCATCCTTTTTTATATGCTGCAATAGCAGCAGCGGTAACCCCGGTACCGCAGGAGTAAGTTTCATCCTCTACCCCTCGTTCATACGTTCTAACAAACAGGGTATTGTTTGCTATCTTTTCTACAAAATTTACATTTGCTCCTTTTTTAAAATACGGTGACCCAAATCTCGTTTTCTTTCCATAATGAAAAACATCATAAGTTTCCAATTCAGAAACAAACGTTATATGATGTGGGGAGCCTGTATCTATAAAATAATACTCAGGATATTCTTCAATAAGCGTTACGTCTTTCATCTCAAGAGAAACTTTATCTTTGAGAATCATAGCCTTATGTTTTCCATCAACGGCTTCAAAAATTACTTCTTTTGATGCTATTCCCATATCGTAAGCAAATTTTACTATACAACGCCCGCCATTGCCACATAGGGTGCTCTGATTTCCATCTGAATTAAAATATACCATTAAAAAGTGAGTTTCTTTAGAGGGGTTCAATAGCATCAAACCATCAGCGCCTATTCCAAAACGACGATCACATAATTTTCCTATGATATCTTTATTTGGCTTAAACCTATTTTCCTGATTATCTATTATAATAAAATCGTTTCCTGTTCCCTGGTATTTATAAAAAGTAATATCCATAATGATACAAATTTAGATGAAGAGTTTATATTTAAAGATTTTAGCAAAATTTTTCCCGGTACAGCGTCTTGAGGAAAATTAAATAACCCTTGAATTGTAAGGATTTTAATTTTTTGAGAAGGAAGCAGTTTAAAGCGAGATGCTTTCTTTTTCATTCTTTTTTATTTGTTCTGCAACGGTCTCATACTTTTGTTCGTATTTTGCAAAGATATTTTAAATAGATTGTAGACCAAAAATACATTAACTAATCTTTTTTTAGTTATTTATTGAGATCTTTTCAAAAATCGTTTTAACAGTTGCAAGTCAGCCCAAGCTAAATATCTCAAAGTGTTATTTTTGTTTTTCAATTAATATTTTAAAAAATTTTAATAAAATATGTTAATAATATTATTAAAAATGTTAAATAATGTTAAATATTTTATACATTTATTTTTAGGTATTATTTTTGCTGCATACAGCATAAGAAATTAAAAGTAAAATGAGTTATTTTAAATTATTCAATATGAAAAAAGCAGTAAATTATTTCGTTGTAAGTATGCTAAGCGCCGGAATTACGCTCGGCATGTATAAATCGTTTTTTGATGTTGAGCCGAATTACCCTCAACAACAAATAGTGGATAGTAATTCATTAATTACCACTAATGCGGGTTATAAGGAACCAAAAGCAAAACAATATTCTACAATCGGTCCTTTGGATTTGACTAAAGCGGCTCAAAAAACAGTGAATGCGGTAGTGAATGTTAAAAACTATTCTAGAGATTACCAGCGCCAACAATTTAATCCATTTGATTTCTTTTTTGGAGATGGATTTAGGCAACCCTATCAGAAAAGAAATGATAATAGGGATGAAGATGTAAAGATGGGGCATGGTTCAGGCGTTATTATTTCTTCCGATGGATATATTGTAACGAATAATCATGTAATTAAAAATGCAGATCGTATTGAAGTAACCCTAAACGATCAAAGGACTTATGATGCTACGTTAATTGGTACAGACCCTAATACAGACCTTGCCCTATTAAAAGTTGAAGAGAAAAAACTTCCTTTTTTACCTTTGTATGATTCAAGCAAATTAAAAATTGGAGAATGGGTGCTGGCAGTTGGAAATCCTTTTAACCTCAATTCAACGGTTACAGCAGGAATTGTAAGCGCCATAGGAAGAGGGTTAAATATGAACCCGGTGGAATCATTTATTCAAACCGACGCTGCAATTAACCGGGGAAATTCAGGAGGTGCTTTGGTAAATACAAATGGAGATTTAATTGGGATAAATTCAGTAATAAGTTCTAAAACAGGAACTTATATTGGTTATGGATTTGCTATACCGTCTAATATGGTAAAAAAAGTAGTCAATGATATTAAAAAATATGGATTCGTTCAACAGGCTTTTTTAGGGGTTACAGTTCTTAACTTATCAGATGATGATGCTTTAAAGCGGTACAATAAAAAATTTAATTCCGACATTAAAGAGCAGGAGGGAGCCTTAGTCACCAGTTTAGGTGATAACGGTGCTGCAATTGAAGCGGGTATTGAAAAGGGAGATATTATCAAGGAAGTAGATAATAAAAAAATAATCAATTTTGCTTCTTTAACAGGATATTTGTCTTCTAAACACCCTGGAGATATAGTGAAAGTAAAGATTGAACGAAATGGGAAAGAAAAAACTTATACAATTACTTTGCGCGATAAATATGGCGTAGCAAAACTCCGCTCAAAAGAAGAACTTAAGATATCTGAAATTCTGGGCGCCGAATTAGCTGCCGCCCCGAAAAAATTAAAAGCGCGCTATGGAATTGACTATGGAGTACAGGTAACACGCTTGAATGAAGGAAAAATTCGTCAAGTGCGCGGATTAACTCAAGGAAGTGTAATTTTAGCTGTGAACCAGAAAAAAGTATATTCACCGAAGGATATTGATAAAATATTAAAGGGATATAAAGGAGAAGTGAGTATAGTGTTCCTAGATCCGTACGGTAGAAAGGTATATGGAGGGTTTGATATGGATTGAATAGGAGTAAAACCTGCATACTAAAACCCCCTTTGATTATTTATAATCAAAGGGGGTTTTAGTATAAAAATGATTAGAATCTTCTCTCTTCAAAATGAATGCTTACGTATAGCTGAACGTAATTTCTTTTTATAGTCTTCTTCCAACCATTTTAGGAAATTTTTCGTGCTTTTGCTAATGCAAAAAGAATATTGTTTAATACGGTCTTTAATATCTTCGTCTAATAACTTTGCAAGATGTAACGCATGATATACCTCCTCGCTATTTTCTATACAAATTTTTACGTGTTGGGCTAATGATTGTTTTAATACTACATTTGATTTTAACCTTTTTTCCGATATTTTTTTATGCTCGGTTTTTATGTCAAAAGAAACCGTTTCTGAATTTTTGAATTGCGCCCTAATCTCTTTTGGCATGATATATTTGAATTGTTGTTCGATGGTATCATCGCTGATTAAATTTTCGAGAAAATAATTAGGATATCTAAAAATTTTATGCCAGTCAATCGGATAGCTCCAAAGTCCGAAACGAGCAGCGTTATTCCCTAAATCAACCACTATAAAATCTTTTTTGCTTTCAGTGATGCGTGATCCTCGTCCAATCATTTGAAAATAAAGCGTTAACGATTTAGTCGCTCTATTGATGATAATCGTTTCAACGGAAGGCTCATCAAATCCTGTCGTTAATATACTTACAGAGGTCAAAATAGCATTAGGCGTATTTCTAAACCAGTATAAGATTTCTTTACGCTCTTGTGCAGTATGGGTATTATCTAAATGACGAATATCATAACCTGCTTCTTTGAAAGTATTATACACGTGAATAGAAGTTTTGATTCCATTATTAAAAATAAGTGTTTTCTTATATTTTGACATTGATTGATAAGCCTTCAGTAACTTTTCCTGCATGCTTTGATGGGTATAAAGCACTTCGGAAGATTTTACAGTATAGTCTCCATTTATTCCTATCTGCAATGACTTTAATCCTATATTATACGAATACGTTTTTGCTTTAGCCAAAAAGCCTTTATCAATAAGCGCCTGAATATTTTCTCCCAAGATTAATTCCTGATAGTTTTCATTCATAGGAAGATTAATATTCGAACTTAAAGGGGTTGCGGTAACGCCAAGAATAAAGCACCTGTCAAAATATTTGAATATTTTAGTAAACGAATTATAGTGTGCCTCGTCAATAATTACCAATCCAATATTTTCTAAATTTAGCAAATCATCATTCAAGCGATTATTTAAAGTCTCAACCATAGCAACAAAGCACTTAAAGTTACTTTGATCTTTTAGTTCCTTCACCTCGCTGTTAATGATTTTATTGGTAACGCCGAATTCTGAAAGCATCCCTGATGTTTGATTGCAAAGTTCAATTCGATGGGTTAGAACAAGGGCTTTCTTTTTATTTGCATCCAAATATTGACGGACAATTTCAGAGAAGATAACGGTTTTTCCTCCTCCCGTAGGTAATTGAAAAAGTAAATTATAGCATTCTTTATATTGGTTCAAACGCTCAAAAATCTTTTCAATCGCTTTTTCTTGATAATCGTATAGTCTTTTTTTTAATATTGGTTTCAGCAAGGTTTGTTTTTTTATTTCTCGTAGTTTATTTTATTCTTTATTTGTAAAGATTATTGAACACTTACATCGTCTCAAACGAATGTAATGGATATAAAGAGACCGCAAAGGTAAATATTTTCTTGAGACCCTTAGCCTGCGTTGCAAGGTTTTAAAAATTGTATCAAACTCACAATAAAAGACCTTTAGCTTTGCTGACTTTCAGTTCAGTTAACTTCAAACTGCTTCCCTAATCAACAACTATCTCAAAGCTTCGACAAACTCAGCTACCGAAAGTTAAAATCATCGCAATCAAAAGGTTGTTTCGGTATTTAATTTTTATCAAGCGTTGCATTTCAGCAAGCTCAATACAAGCATTTTTTTGTTAAAGTGCATTTCGACAAACTCAATACAAGCATTTTGCAAAAGTCTCTACAAATAAATTTTGCTGCGTCAGTTAGGAAAAATATTTTTATCGGTTATATTTGCTTATACAAGAAAGTTGAAGGGGTTTGTGGGCTGAGCGTTAGGGATAGGAGCGGTATCCTTTTTCTTAGGGCGGCGGCACTCTGCTCTAAGAAAAAGATAAAGCAGATAGCCCGAACACCGTCAGACGGGAACGCCCAAAAAAGATGAGAAGGTTTCAAGAAGCATTTCGTCTTATAATATGCGGCGCTAAAAGGGAATTAACTGTCCGTCAGCGAGAGTTAGAGGGGGCTTTATGCAAGATGAGACCGTTTTAGAACACATAAAAAAGTATAAAAAAGAAAGCATTTAGCTTCAAACTGCTTCCTTCTCAAAAAATTAAAATCCTCACAACCCAAAGGTTGCGCCGGTATTTAATTTTTAGCTAACGCTGACTTGCAGTTCTCGGGCGTTGCATTTTTTTGCTAAAGTGCTTTTTGCAACGGTCTCAAGTTATTGAGGCATTATATTAAAGGTTTGAGAGGTTGTTTCAAAATCTTTTTTACTCGATTCGTATTTCAACTGAAACAAATAACGCTTAATTAATTGCTTAATACATGAATTTACAATAATATTCGTCCCTACACTGTTGAATATAACGCTATTATGGATTACATTACCCTGAGCGTTTACCTTATATGAAACGACCAGTTTTCCATATTCATTGTTTGGGCATTGATTAAAATCGGGTATAGCCGGGCGATTAATCAGTTTTCTTGTTCCCTGTGCAATAGACCCTTCGTAATTTTGAGTATCTGGAAGCCCTTCCAGAATTCCTTTATTTCCTATATTAGCCTCTTTTCCATCGCCTGTAGACGGGGTTTTCCCTTTTCCTTTTAAGACTGTTCTCAATTTTCCTAATCGAGCGTCTAATTTTTGTTGTTCTTTCTTAGGGGAAGTTGATCGATTATTCTTTGTATTATCCTTCTTATCAGGATTTTTTATTTTTTGAATATTTTTCGCTTTTTTTTTCTCAAGAGAGTGCTTTTTTTCTGAGGGAGGAATAATGACCGGCGACTTTTCTTTTTGTGTAATAACCGGGGTATTTCTAATTGTCGATTTACTTTCTTCCGTCTGGCTTTCAGGCCATTTACTATTCTTTGAATCAGTTGTTTCCTCTGTTGTTTTACCTTGACGATCATAGCCGAAATTAATGACTATAGCATCTTCTATGGGAGGGTCGTAATATTTAAATTTTAAAAAAAATAATGCAGTTAGAAAAAATATCGTTATAATAAGGGTAAGCAGACTGCTTTTTCGTTGCGCTTTTTTTTCGGTTGAAGTACTCATTTTTTCTTATTGTACAGGACGTGTAGCCAATACGGTCTTATATTGATGTTTTTTTGCAATGGACAGAACCCTCACTACTTTCTCAATAGGCACGCCTTCTTCGGCTCGAATGGTTAATTTTCTATCTTCATTAGGCGTTTTTTGAAATCTCGCCAATAAAGAAGTCTCTATTTTTGTTCTTGAAATTTCTTTTTTGTCCAGATAATATTTTCCGGATGAAGTAATACTAATCGAAACTTCGTCTCCACCTCTTATTACCTGCCCTTCTCCTTTAGGCAATAGTAGTTCGATTGCATGAGGCGCTACGAAAGATGAAGTGATAATGAAAAAAATCAATAACAAAAAAACAATATCCGTCATTGATGACATATTGAAATGAGGGGTTATTTTGTTTCTTCCTTTTATATCCATTTTATACCGGTTTATTAATTAAGTCGAGAAAATTAACTGCGGATGCTTGTAATAAGTAGACCGTATTATCCACTTTAGACACAAGATAGTTATATCCAACGTAGGCACAAATTCCAACCACTAAACCTACCGCAGTAGTACCCATAGCAGTAAATAATCCTCCGGCTAAATCCTGCGGATTAATATTTCCTCCGGAAGCATGCGTAATATTGAAAAATACAATAATCACCCCAACAACAGTACCCAGAAATCCCAGCATAGGAGCAGCCCCGGCAATAGTTGCCATCGTACTGAGCCGTTTCTCTAATTGATACACTTCGAGTTTAGCGGTATTTTCTATCGCCTGTGAAATATCTTCTAACGGGCGCCCTATACGCATTAACCCTTTTTCAATCATTTTAGCTTCAGGTGAAAGAGAAGAGCGACACAGGTCTAATCCCGATTCAATTTTTCCGTCGTAAACAAAGTCCCGGATGGTATTCATAAAATGAGTATCTATTTTTGAGGCTTTCTTTATAATAAAATAACGTTCAAAAAAAAGATAAATAGTTAGGATAAATAAAATAAAAAGAATGCCCATAATAATAGTGCCTGCAATCTCACCCCCAAAAAGCATTTGCCATAAGGATAGTTCTTTGACGGTGGGCGAGTCAAGTAATTGATTCGCTCTTTGTATAGTATCTGACAGATTATTCATATTGCTTTTTGTTTTTAAGCACTTTGAGACCATTGCAGAATACATAAAAAAGCGTGAAAATGAAAGCATTTAGCTTCAAACTGCTTCCTTCTCAAAAAATTAAAATCCTCACAACCAAAAGGTTGCTCCGGTGTTTAATTTTTATCGGGCTTTGCATTTTTTTGCTAAAGTGCTTTTTGCAACGGTCTCACTTTATTATTATCTGGATAAATCAGAATCTTGTCGTGCCGCTTAATTAAAGATTACAAAGATATAAATAAATTTATGGGGATTCAATGCGTTTGTATAAGATATCGTTTTTTGTAACTGCAAGTCAACGTAAGCTAATAAAATATGGCGCTCGACAATGTAAGTCCGACTAAAATAGCTATTTAAGTCCCGCTAAATTAGCTACGTTCTAATTTATACAAATTTCATTATTTTTCATGTTTTCAAATATGTAAAAGCTATCTTTTGCATAATGCAATAGGGTTTCACTCAATAAAGCTAAATACTTCAGATAATAATTAATATCTATCTTTGCTTAAAGGGTCAATAATTTTTTGATATTTACTAAAATGATGAAAATTTATTCTTTCTTATTTTTTTTCTTTTCTTTTTTTCTTTTTTCTCAAGAGAAATGGACGTTAAAAAAATGTATTGAATATGCGTTAGAAAATAATATTTTGATTAAGCAGGCAGAAATTGACTCAAAAACGCAGCGGCAGGAAGTCAAACGAAGCAAAGGAGCATTTTTACCGGATTTCAGAGGAGCTACAAGTCAAAATTTTAACTTTTCAAAAGGTTATAGAGACCCAACGCTGGGGACGACTTCTTCAGGAAACAGCAGCAGATTTAATGTGGGGTTATCTTCTGGCATAACGCTTTTTAACGGGTTTCAAAATCTAAATACGGATAAGAAAAGTTTGATTGATCAAAGCTATTCTGATACCAATATAGAGATATTAAAAAATGATATTTCTCTGAACATTGTTAATGCCTATTTACAATTACTTTTTTCTAAAGAAAGAGAAGCCGTTTCAAAAATTAGCTTGAAATTAAATGAATTGCAGTATGAGCGAATTAAATTACTTTATGAAAAAGGATCGGAGGCTAAAGCGACGGTTTATGAAGCAGAAGCTAATGTTGCCCGCGCTAAACAAGCATTAGTAGAAGCACAAAATAATATTCGTTCCTCTAAATTGAATTTAACCCAGATTTTACAACTGCCTTTCGACCCTTCGTTTGATGTTGAAGCAATAGCTGTTAAAGGCTTACAAGATAAATTATCTTTAGAAGACCCGAAAGTTATTTGTGAGAAAGCTTTACAAATTCGCCCTGAAATCAAATACGCTTCGCTTGCAGTTGAAAGCGCAAGTCAGGCTATAAAAATTTCAAAAGGAGCCTATTTACCCAGATTAAATATTGGATATAATTTCGGCACGAATTATTATAACGTCTACTTGCGAAACGATGATAATTTTTTTAAACAGATAGAAAATAATTGGAATCACACTTTTTGTTTTTCCTTAAATAGTCCAATTTTTAATCGTTGGGCTACTAAGGTCTCTGCACAACGTGCCATATTAGCTAAAGAAAGAAGTAAATTAACTTTAGAAAATGAAAAATACAAATTGAGAAAAAACATTGAACCCGCTTATGTATAGATGCATTAAATGCCAAAAAAAATATGAAGCGTCTATAAAGTCAGTTGCTTCGACCAAAATTGCATTAGATTATGCAAAAAAGCGTTTTGAGACAGGTTCAGCAAATACTTATGATTTTGAGCAGGCAAAGAATAATTATATTTCCGCTAAAGTTGATTTAACGAATGCAAAGTATGATTATATTTTTAAAGTAGAGGTAATGCAATTCTATGCCGTGCAATCTTTTACGATTACTAATTAACAGAATTACATGTTATCAAAAATAAAGCCTTTAATCCATATCGCCTCCAATATGGGGCTTCGTTATATGACATTTAGAGCGAAGCATGAATTAAAGAAAAGAATAGGAATTTTACAACGTAAATTTCCTGTTAACCCACCATTTCAATCATTCATTTCTTTGGCTGAGTGGAAAGCCTCTTCTACTCGTTTTTTTTTCAAAGGAAAAGAAAGCCTTGATTTTCATAAAAATCCTTCAAAGGAGTTAAAAAATGCGTATAAAAAAATAACTCGGGGAATTTACCCTTTTTTTAACGCGTTTGATTTTAACCTTGGAAAGAATTATGACTGGGTGACTCATCCGGAAACCCATCATCAATATGACCTTACACAACATAGCCTAAGCATAGAAAATCTAAACCCGAAAGCCGGGGATATTAAATATGTGTGGGAAAAAGCGCGGTTTTCTTTTCTATACGTTTTAATGCGTTATGATTTTCATTTTGATAAAAACTGTGCTCCACAGGTTTTTAATGAAATTATTGATTTCATTGATAAAAACCCGCTCAATCAAGGACCTAATTATAATTGTAGTCAGGAAATTTCACTACGAATTTTCAATTGGATTTTTGCCTTATACTACTATCAGAATTCCACTTATTTAACAGAAGAAATTTTTCGTAAAATCATGAATAGCATTTATTGGCAAACCCATCATATTTATCAAAACATTCATTTTTCCAGAATCGCCGTTCGGAACAATCATGCCATTACCGAAACTTTAGCTTTGTATTTAATTCCTATGCTCTTTCCGACTATGCCCCATGCAAAAAAATGGAAAAAGCAGGGAAAAAAATGGTTTGAGCAGGAGATTGCTTATCAAATTTACGAAGACGGCACTTTTTTACAATTTTCTATGAATTATCATCGCGTGGTTATACAGCTATTAACCTGGGCAATTCGACTATCAGAACTAAATGGAGAATTATTTCACCCTCTCGTGTATGAACGAGCTAAGCGTTCAGTCTGTTTTTTAAACGCTTGTCAGGATAATATTACGGGGCATTTACCCAACTATGGGTCGAATGACGGCGCACTTTTTTTTACTTTATCCGAAACGCATTATAGAAATTATAAGCCTCAATTATTTGCATTGGCATCATTATTAAAAATCGATTACACCGGTACCGTAAATAAAAACGAGAAAGAAGAAAAAAATTGGTTGGGAATTGAACAAGAATCAACACAAATATCCGTTCCTAAAGAAAAAACTTATTGTTTTCCCACAGGAGGATATTACCTTATTCGTGAAGGAAACACCCTTACTTTTACACGTTGCGGCAGTTATAAAGACCGCCCTTGTCAGGCAGATAATTTGCATGTAGATATTTGGGTAAACGGGGTCAATATTTTATGGGATGCCGGTTCTTATAAATACAATACAACAAAAGAAAACATGAATTATTTCAATGGAACAGTCTCTCATAATACATTAATGGTTGAAAATTATAACCAAATGCAAAAGGGCGACCGCTTTATTTGGTATCATTGGATTAAAGAAAGTAGAGCAGAAATTCAGGGAAAAGAAGATAAATATAAAATAATTATGTCTTATAAAGGTTTTGAACAGCTGGGACGAAATATTTATCATAAACGAACGATTACCAAAAAAAAAGGGAAAAATCAGTGGTGGATTGAAGATGAAATAATTGGTCAATTCAAAGGAAAAATTCAGGTAAACTGGCATCTTAATCCCAAAGCAGATCGCGAACTAAAAATAACGCTTCAGAATAATGAAGGAAAACCCCTTACACTAAAAAAGATAAAAAGTTATGTATCTAACTTTTATGGAATTAAAGAAGAAAGTATAAATTTGCATGCAGCAATCAGCGAGAGAAAATGTTTAACAAAAATAAGCTTGTGAAGATACTCCTCTTACACCAATATTATCTTGAAGACGATGCACACGGGGGTTCTCGCTTTAATGAAATGACCAAAATATGGCGACAGCAAGGGCATAAAGTACAGGTAATTGCAGGGATGATTCATGCCAATGGAATTGAGAAACCACTACAATATAAAAGAAAATGGTTTAAAAAAAACCTTCAACAAAACCAGGTAGAAGTCATGCGCTGCCATGTCTCCGGGCTATATAATGCAGGGTTTCTTGGACGATTTTGGGGCTATTTTTCTTTCGTATTTTCGAGTACTTGGGCGGGGATGTTCAAAATCAAAAGCGATTATGATATCATTCTCGCTACTTCCCCGCCCCTTTTTATAGGAATTACTGCATATATCTTATCTGTTTTTAAAAGAAAACCCCTTGTGTTTGAGGTTCGGGACCTTTGGCCGGAATCGGCTGTTGATCTTGGTATAGTAACTCATAAGCGGATGATTAAAGCCGCCTATGGTTTTGAATCTTTCATATACAAAAAAGCAAAATTAATCAATGTTTTAACCCCGGCTTTTAAACGTAAGTTAGTTGAGGAAAAAAATATTCCGAGCGAAAAAATAATTATGATACCCAATGCTGCCGATTTTAGCCTGGCTGAGCAATTCATAAATCATTTTGATGCGGATAGCTTCAGAAAAAAATTGGGTCTAACCGATAAATTTGTTATTACCTATGTAGGGGCACATGGTGTAGCCAATCATTTGATTCAGTTGATTGATGCTGCTGAAAAATTACAGGATACCCGTGTTATTTTTCAGTTAATCGGCACCGGAATGAAAAAAGAACAGTGGAAAAAAGAAGCTGAAAAACGAGGGTTAAGTAATATAATTTTCAGGCCTCCGGTTTCAAAAACAGAAGTTTTTAAATATATCTTAGCTTCGGATATGGGGGCGTCAGTTTTGAAAAAAAATGATACTTTTAAAACCATCTATTCTAACAAATCATTTGATTATATGGCGTGTAAAAAACCTATTTTTCTGTTGATTGACGGCGTATCACGCGAATTAATAACACAAGCAAAATGCGGAATGTACAGTGAGCCTGAAAATATTAATGAAATTGTAAAAAACACAAAATATTGCTTAAACTTATCACCTAAGAAATTGAAAATCATGGGAGAAAATGGCTATGAATATGCTAAAAAACATTTTGACAGAACGTATTTGGCAAAAAAATATTTGACGGAAATCCAAAAGATAAGACCGTTGCAGAATACATAAGAACATGAGGACTAAAGTATTTAGCTTCAAACGGCTTCCTTACTTCGACAAGTGGTTACTGAGCCTAGTCGAAGTATCACTTTTTTTATATCTAATCCTTCATTACCTTGCAACGGTCTTAATTAGTAATATATACGATAAAAATGATTTTATGAAACTAAAACGATTAGGCCGTTGTCAAAAGCACTTTAACAACTGTAAGTCAGCGCAAGCTAAATGCTTTCTTTTTCATACTTTTTATGTGTTCTGCAACGGTCTCGAATATTATGAGCGTCTTCCGTTTTCGCCTGCATATCATTAATATATTTATAACAGATCTCTCCTTGAAACAGAAAATCCATTACGATGCAGCCACAACAGGGAAGAACCTCTTCACCCCATAAGGTGAAACTGCTCTAAGCTATAAGGAAGAACCTCTTCACCCTATAAGGTGAAACTGCTCTAAGCTATGGGGAAGAACCTCTTCACCCTATAAGGTGAAACTGCTCTAAGCTATAAGGAAGAACCTCTTCACCCTATAAGGTGAAACTACTCTAAGCTATGGGGAAGAACATTTCAAGACCGTTGCAAGGTAATGAAGGATTAGATATAAAAAAAGTGAGACTTCGACTACGCTCAGCAAGCATCCTAATCAGCTATTTTATCTAAAAAGATAGTCTATTTATGCCATGAAAATATAGCATCATCCTACTTTAGCCGATAGTATTTGTGATTTACGCACAAGAAAGATAAAAAAGTCTTTTTTCACTGAGTTAAACCGTTTGTTAGACTGGGAAAAAATAAGGAAAATAATAGATGACCCTTATAATAAGGGGAAAAGTGCGAGGGGCAGTCCGATTGATGATGGGTTATTTAGGTTGCTGAGTACTTCGACTAGGCTCAGTAACCATTGGTCGAAGTATTATTCAAGATGTGTTTATTACAAACCGGGTATAGATTACGCGATTACGAAGTAGAAGATAGGATAAATGACAGTCTTTCGTTCAGTTATTTTTGTGGTTTACCCCTAGCGCAATCCTCGCCTGATATAGTACTTTGAGTAGATTTAGAACATTGATGACGCGGGCGAATGCCTACGAGCGTCTATTTAAGGAGATCAACGGTCAATTAGAACGCCATCCAATCATCATTAAAAAAGGAGCGATAGTAGAGGCTAGTGTAATAGAGACGCCCTTAAAACCGAAAGGCAAGGTGAATGATAAGGATACAGCGGAGAGCGGAGAGCAAAAAGAGGCGTGCGTAAAAAAAGAGGATAAGGCAAGTGTAGATAAAACAAGCCGCCGGGTTAAAAAAGCGAGCTAAGTATTATTATGGGTATAAAAAAGCATTATGTTCCCGATGAAGAAGGGTTGGTACTTGGGGTAGTAAGCATGAAAGCAAGTGTAAACGAGGGGAGCAATTTGCAGGAGGTTTTGCAGGCTGCAGACTTACCGGAGGGGGATTCCCTTAAAAGGGGTTATAAGGGCGATGAATCAGAGAAAAATGCGAGTTTATTAAAGAGGAAAAAGTTGAAGAATCATCTACTGAAGAAAGCGAAAAGGGGGGAAAGCCATTAACGGATTTTGAGAAGAGGTTCAATAAACGAGTAGGGGAAACAAGCTTTAAAAAGGTTACTGAGTTTATCGAAGTATAGAACGGACATTCGGAAGCATAAAGCGATGGTTTTCAGGCGGGGTGGCAAGATATAGGGGGATAGCAAAGATGCATACGCAAAACCTGATGGAGGCGATAGGGTATAATTTATATCGGGGTCCAGGGATATTGGCGTCTAATCGTTAAAAAGAGTGAAAAACAAGAGGATAAGCGATGATTTATAGTACATACAGATGAAAAATAGTGAAAAACCTATCAATAAGTCAGTAGGTAAAATCAAAAAACTAAAAAAGAAAGATTATATAACCCATTCAAACTTTTTGCAACGGTCTTATATTTATATTATGTTTATTAATTATTTATATTAAATTGCTATTGAACAATAAGTAATTTATATTTGTCATAAAATCTATTTATAACCGTATAAAAACTTTTCTTATGAAGACATTTTGTGTATTATGTTTCCTATTGCCTATTTTTGGGATAAGCCAAAAACTTTATTTTGAAGAAACTTTTGATAAGATGAAACTAGGAAACCGGTTTAATAAAAATTGGACGGTTCAGAATAAAAAAGGTAAAAATACGTGGCATGTGTCGTCTCATAAAAATGCTAAAACAAAGTTATATGCAAAAATATCAGGATATAGGGGATCAAAACAGGAGGATGATTGGTTGATTTTAAGACAAGATTTATCTGCATGCTACAAAGCTTCTCTTTCTTTTGAATCAGCTACAGGTTATTATAAGCACAATGGATTAAGTATTTTAATTAGTGATTCGAGTGATTTTTCTAATGCAAAAAAACTGAAAGAGATTACTATTGCATCGGCAAGAAATGTTACTAGTGGAAATTTTTCATCCTTTATTCCTTCCGGTAAAATTGATTTATCTGCACATTGTGGAGGGGAGGTGTATATTGGATTTCATTATATAGGAAACAATACAAGTCAAAGCACTACCTTTGAAATAGATAATATTAAAATATGGATTAATAATTAGATATATCCTTAGTAAAAATACTATATTTTTGCATAAGGAAATGAACGAGACCGTTGCAAAAAGCACTTTAGAAAAAAAATGCAACGCTCAATAAAAATTAAACACCGGAGCAACCTTTGGGTTGTGAGGATTTAACTCTCGGTAGCTGAGTACTTCGACAAGCTCAGTAACCACCTGTCGAATTAAGGAAGCAATTTGAAGCTAAATGCTTTAGATTTCATGCCTTTTTATGTATTTTGCAGTGGTCTCTATTATTTAAAATACACAAAGTAAATTAATTGATTTTCATATAAAAATTATATTTGTTATAAAATTTATTTAATTTGTAAAAACTTTTCTCATGAAAATATTTTGTTTATTGTGTTTGCTGTTTCCTATTTTAGGGATAAGCCAAAAACTTTATTTTGAAGAAACTTTTGATAAGATGAAACTAGGAAACCGGTTTAATAAAAATTGGACAGTTCAGAATAAAAAAGGTAAAAATACGTGGCATGTGTCGTCTCATAAAAATGCTAAAACAAAGTTATATGCAAAAATATCAGGATATAGGGGATCAAAACAGGAGGATGATTGGTTGATTTTAAGACAAGATTTATCTACATGCTACAAAGCTTTTCTTTCTTTTGAATCAGCTACAGGTTATTATAAGCACAATGGATTAAGTATTTTAATTAGTGATTCGAGTGATTTTTCTAATGCAAAAAAACTGAAAGAGATTACTATTGCATCGGCAAGAAATGTTACTCGTGGAAATTTTTCATCCTTTATTCCTTCCGGTAAAATTGATTTATCTGCACATTGTGGAGGGGAGGTGTATATTGGATTTCATTATATAGGAAACAATACAAGTCAAAGCACTACCTTTGAAATAGATAATATTAAAATATGGATTAATAATTAGATATATCCTTAGTAAAAATACTATATTTTTGCATAAGGAAATGAACGAGACCGTTGCAAAGAGCACTTTAGAAAAAAAATGCAACGCTCAATAAAAATTAAACACCGGAGCAACCTTTGGGTTGTGAGGATTTTAATTTTTTGATATGGTTACTGAGCCTGTCGAAGTAAGGAAGCAGTTTGAAGTTAGATGCTTTCTTTTTCATACTTTTTTATGTGTTCTGCAACGGTCTCTGAACGGGAGAAAATTATCTTTATGAAAACCGCAACCTATATTGCCCTTGTGATCGCCCTTATTCTTTTTGGGCTGGGGGGATATTATTATTTTATTGTTCCCAATGCAGTATTTCATGAACGTTTTATGGGATTAGCAACCGTATCTATCGTTATACTAGTTATGCCCTGTTTTTTACTTTGGCGTTATTTTAAAAGAGTAAGAAGCAAAAAAAAGAGCAGCAAGAGGTAAAAAATATTGACCCCTTCAAGAAACGAGATGTTTTAGTTTCTATGCTTTTTTATCATAGCCTCCGTAAAGGCTACAAATAAAGGATGAGGATTAACTACTGTACTCTTATACTCAGGATGATATTGAACACCAATATAGAAAGGATGGTCTGCAAGTTCAAAGGTTTCTACCAATCCCGTTCTTATATTGGAGCCGCTTATTATCCACCCTTTCGTTTCAAATAGTTTTAAGTATTGATTGTTAAACTCATATCGATGTCGATGCCTTTCTGAAATATTCTCTGAACGATAGGCATCATAAATTTTTGTTCCTTTTTTTAGCTTACAATCCCAGTTACCCAGCCGCATAGTTCCACCCTTTTGAGTTACTTGTTTTTGCTCTTCCATTAGGCTGATAACCGGATGAGGCGCTTGCGGATTCATTTCAAAACTTTCCGCTTTTCTTAACCCCAATACGTTTCTAGCATATTCAACTACAGCCATCTGCATTCCCAAACAAATCCCTAAAAAAGGAATTTTATGTTCACGAGCATATCGGCAAGCGGCTATTTTCCCTTCTATTCCGCGATCTCCAAAACCCGGGGCGACCAGTATTCCATCAACTCCGGATAGATATTTTTCTATGTTTTTCAAAGTCAAATCTCCTGAATACACCCATTTTATATTTACTTTGGTTTTATTTTTTGCCCCTGCATGGATAAACGATTCGGTTATAGATTTATAAGAATCAGGTAAACTAATATATTTTCCTACCAGAGCAACCGTTACCTCTAATTCATAATGATTATAATTATACAAAAAGGTGTTCCATGCGGTCAAATCAGGGTCCTTTTTAAATTTTAAACCTAATTCTTTTATAACGACTTCATCCAATTTTTCTTTCTGTAAAGAATTGGGCACGTGATAAATGGTGGGCGCATCAATAGATTCGATTACATTCTCTTGTTTAACATTGCAAAACAAAGCAATTTTTGATTTTACATCTTTCGGTATGGTATGCTCGGTTCGACAAACTAATATATCCGCTTGCACGCCATTCTCCATCAAAAAACGAACAGAATGCTGGGTCGGTTTAGTCTTTAGTTCCCTGGCAGCCGCCAGATAAGGAATTAGAGTTAGATGGATGACTAAAGCATTACAATCTCCCAATTCTAATTTAAGTTGTCTAACGGTTTCAATATAGGGTAAAGATTCTATATCACCCACCGTTCCTCCTATTTCAGTAATAACAATATCATATTGCCCTGAATCACATAGCAGTTTAATTCGGCGTTTAATTTCATTGGTAACATGCGGAATAACCTGAACCGTTTTCCCCAGATAATCTCCCTTTCGTTCTTTGTCTATTACCGTTTGGTAAATCCGCCCTGAAGTTACATTGTTCGCCCGAGAAGTCGGTCGATTAAGAAATCGCTCGTAATGCCCTAAATCTAAGTCCGTTTCAGCACCATCATCCGTTACATAGCATTCACCATGTTCATACGGGTTTAACGTTCCCGGGTCAATGTTAATATACGGGTCTAATTTTTGGATAGTTACCCTATAACCTCTACTTTGTAATAACATTGCTAAAGAAGCCGATACAATCCCTTTTCCGAGAGAGGAAGTTACTCCTCCCGTTACAAAAATATATTTTGCTGACATAGTCGATCCTGCATAATTAAAGTTGCAAAATAACAAAAATAATAAAGTACTAAGGATTATAAAATAAACAAGTCTTTGCAAAAAACGCTAATCTTTATTTTTTGGGCGTTCCCGACTGACGGCGGTCGGGCTATCTGCTAAATCTTTTTCTTGGCGCATCGTTTCGCCCCAAGAAAAAGGATACCGCTGCTATCCCTAACGCTCGCCCCGCAAATCCTTCTACACCTTAGAAAGGACTATTTTTAGTTGATAAAAAGCTTTTTGCAAAACGGGTAGGGGATAGGCAATCGTCATTCGCATAAAACCTAAGCCCTCTTTGCCAAACCAATCACCGGGTGCAAAACCAACGCCTGCTTTTACAAAAAGCAAATGCTCAAGAGTGGTTTTATCTAAATTTAATCCATTAAAATCCAACCATATAAGATAAGTTGAATGCAGCGGAAATAATTTTACTTTTGGCAATTCCATTTTAACAAACCGATGAATCCAATCATAATTTTTTTCAATATACTTTTTCATCTCGCTAAACCATTGCTTCCCTTCTTTATACGCGGCACACGTTGCATAGCGAGAAAAAGTATTAATATGGTTTAAGTTTAATGCTTCTATCCTTTTTTTAAGCGATTTGTACAACTCTAAATTATTGATATAAAAAAATCCTATAGCAATGCTTTGTAAACCAAAAGTTTTTCCCGGTGAGCCCAAGATAGAAATAATATTATCTTCTTTCTCATATTGCGTTAAACTATTCATTTTTCTATCCCCGAATATAATCTCTGAATGTATTTCATCACTTATCAGTATTACTTTGTATTTTTTTGTTAAACTTATAATTTTTTCTATTCGATCTTTTTCCCAAACGCGTCCTATAGGATTATGGGGGTTACATAAGATCATTATTTTGATATTTTTACTTTTAAATTTTTGCTCTAAATCTTCAAAATCCATTTCATAACTTCCATTTTCTATCTTCAATGGATTATTAACCACACAGCGTTTCATATTCACAATAGTTGATTTAAAATTATGGTAAACAGGCGGCTGGATTAATATATTATCGTTTTCTTTAGAAAATACATCTGTCAAAAAAGAAATACCGGTTAAAGTTCCGGGAACTTCTAAAAATCGATTTGAATACAATTGATAAGCATGCTGTTGATTGAACCAATTGGCAATGCTCTGGGTATAGCCTTCGGGCTCACCTTCATAGGCATAAATTCCTCTCGATACTATTTCTTGTAAAGATTCTGTTATCGGGAGAGCAATCTTAAAATTCATATCGGCAATCCAAAAAGGCATTACCTTATCGGTTTTAAAAAGTTTTTTATTACGCGCAGAACTATTCTTATAATAACTGTTTTTTGTACGATGAATTTCATCAAAATTATACATCATTACAAATGATTAAAAAATTATCCGGCTAATCTAATAAAAATCTTTTTACTTTTGTATTTAAAATATTCAAGAAGAAAAAAAAGTTTGTGCATAAATTTTTAAATCATATTATTTTTACCCATAACACGGTCAAAATAACAATAATAGATATTATCATTGCTTTAGTTACTTTTGTTGTAACGATTATATTTTTTAAAGTATTAAAAACATTTATTAAGAAACGCTTTAGCCATCAAACTCCAGAAAATTATGCTAAAACGTTTACACTGTTCAATCTTACTAAATATTTTGCTTACATTTTAGTATCGTTAATAATATTAAATAGCGTTGGTATTGATCTCAATATTTTTTTAGCAGGTTCGGCAGCATTATTTGTAGGAATTGGATTAGGAATGCAGCAATTTTTTATGGATTTTATTTCTGGTATTATGATTTTATTTGATAAAACGCTTTCAGTAGAGGATGTAATACAGATTGAAGATCAAGTAGGCAAAATAGAGCAAATAAATTTTAGAACGACGATTATGATCACTCGTGATGACCGAGTAGTTATTATTCCCAACCATAAATTTTTATCGGAATATTTATATAATTGGACTAAAAATTCTGATATAACTCGTTTTAATATATCAGTAGGGGTTGCCTATGGCTCAGACACTTCTTTGGTAAAGAAAATATTAATGGGGGTTGCAGAAAAGCATCAACAGATTAAGAATCAACCTAAACCCATCGTTTTCTTTAGTGATTTTGCTGATAGCTCACTTAACTTTCAGTTGTATTTTTTTACTGATAATCCTTTGTATTCTCCAAAAATCAAAAGCGACTTACGCTTTATGATTGACAAGGCGTTTCGGGAAAATAATATCTCTATTCCTTTCCCACAAAGAGATGTGCATTTTATTCCTCAAAAAGATAAACAAACCCCTGAAATAAAATTTTGAAGACTGCTATTGAACTTATTCTTATAATTTTATTTTACTAGTAATCCTTGCAAACTATCTCTAAAAGAATAGTTTTAAACCCGATTTTTATCTTATATTTGCCATTTATTAATTGATGATTAACCTATTTAAATTAGTAATAAACTTTATCTTAAGTTTTTTTATTATGCTAAATAATATTATAAAAATCACTCGTTCTAAATTTCTAAATAATGCTCTATACAATTTCTTATAGAAAATTATTTTTCACTTTTTTATTTATTGTGTTTGCTTGTGCAACTATAGGATTAAACAGTTTTGGACTTTCAGAAACCAGTGAAGCACGCTATGGCGAAATTGGTCGAGAAATGGTTTTGCAGCATGATTATATTCATCCTACTCTATTAGGCATACGACATTATGCTAAACCTCCTATGACTTATTGGATAACTAGCCTCGGTTACACTCTATTCGGAATTAATCCTTTTGGAGCCCGTTTTTTCCTAATCATAGCACTTATACTGCAGTTATTATTGATTTATGAAATTACCAAGAAATTATTTCAAGAGGTTCAAGCAGCTTTTTATGCAGTTTTAATATATTTTTCGTTTCCCATCGTTCTCATTTCCATCCATAACCTCACCACAGATGCCTATCTCAATACTTTTATTTTAGGTGCTTTATATTGCTTTTTATCTTGTAAGCAAAAAAACAAAAGCTTCTATACTTATTTCTTTTACTCACTTTTGGGACTTGGTTTTTTAACCAAAGGACCAGTAGTTTTATTACCTATTTTTACAATTATAGGAAGTTATAAATTTTTTGCTAAAAATAAAATTAGGGCATCAATTCATGATTTTTTCGGAACTTTATTATTCCTAATTATATCAGGCTCATGGTTTATTATTATACTGTGGGATAATCCGAAACTATGGGATTATTTTATTCAAGTAGAATTAATAGACCGCTTATTTCATGCACAAAACCTTCATCGTAATCAGCCTTTTTGGTACTATGCCTGGGTAGTTCCTTTAGTTGGGTTGCCTCTAACTATCCTACTGTCAATGCATTTAAAGGAAGTATTTCGTAAGGCACTTGAAAAAAAGAAAACCGTTCTCAAAGCATTTATATGTTCAGTAGCAATATTGCTGCTATTATTTTCTTTGTTTTCTTCTAAACTTATCCTTTACATTCTTCCCATATACCCTCTTATAGCAATAGCCGGAGGATATATTTGGCGTATTATATCCGATACGTATATAAAATTATTTATTAGGATTTACCAAGTATTATTCATCGCTATTTTTATCGTAGTATCATGGGCTGTTTTCCGGTCTTATATTCAAATAAATATTTTTTATTTTACTATGCTAGGCATAGGAATACTTCTTAGTAATTTATTTATTGCGTTTTATAAAAGATATACAATTAAACAAAGACTAATCCAATTGAGTACTCTTTTCAGTTGTATTATTTTATTAACCCATACGCTAGTTGCTTCAGAAAATCCTTCTCTGATTAATTCTACCGATGGGATAGCGAAGCATATTACTGATAAGCAATTAAATCATAGACAAATTCTCGTGTATAACACGTTATTGCCTTCATTAGCTTTTACACTTAACAAGGCTTTTATAACTGTTAACGACAATTACTATCTATCAAATAGAAATACTGTTTTTCAACCGAATGACAACTATAGAAAATATTATTTAACATTAAATAATAAATCTGATTTAAACCGATTTCAAAATTTACTTCAACATGACAAAATTACCCTTGTAATTGATAAAAAAAGACCTTTACAAGATTCCCTTCAATACTTGTTAAAAAACTTTGAGCATACAAAAAACTTTGGTAAATGGATTTTATATTACTGAATTAAAAAATAATTTTAAATACTTAAAGTGGGTATCAAAACGAATAAATTTTATTCTTATCTTCTTCCTCATAGAAAATAATAGAATCTCCTTTTTCAGGCTGATAAGAAATAGCCGGAGCAACGGATGGATTTGTTGGATAGGTGTCGTTTTTATATTTCAATTCTCTGAAATTACGACCGCTATAGACAACCAAAATAGGCCAATTATTTACTTTCTTTTGTCTAACTATAATGGGAGTTTGTGTAACTGTCATTCTGATTATTTTTTTATACTGATCGTTTAAAATAATCAAATCGCAGCCACCACTTCCACAAGCATAATTAGATACCGGACGAATAAATATTTCTTTTTTGTTATCATGATTAAGGTCTATAGAGGCATAATTAAATTTCCTGTCTAAAGCGTTCATAATCTTCAAATCATCTTTAAAATAATTATCCTTCAAGAAAAATCTTACGGCTTGAAGTGTTTTTCTTTCTGCTGAGTTTTCTGATAATCTCTCCGGATTCAAATTAAAACGTTTATCGCTTTTTGCTAAATGATAGTTGTATGAAATTTCTTTTCCAGAATAATGAATGGTTCGTATCAACTCACCATATTTTTCCATGATCGTATCTTTTTCAAAGGAAGATATTTCAATAGGATTTATATGTATATTTTCGATTTTAGTACCTTTATGGTCATGAGCAAAACCGATGAGTTTTTTTCCTTTATTCTTTCCAATAGTTAACAGATAAAGTTCAGCCTGCCGGTCATTATCAAGATCGAGCATAAAACTTTTCAAAATACGTCCTTCCAGTTTAAAGAATTTATCATACTGATTCTTCTTTTCTTCTCCATAAGCAGATACTGATGGCTGCGTATAGAGATGAAGATTTGTCGAGTCATTTTGACTAACCGCATCTATGAAAAGATGATAAAACCCGGCATCGTATTCCTTTTTAAAAGAAGTAGCAGAGATTTCTTTTATGAATTGATGGTCTGGTTTTTTAATGTGCTTTTCTTTTTTACAACTCCCAAAAGCCAGCAGGCAAAATATGCTTATTATTTTTTTGTTATTTAATGTTACCATTTTATGATATTGAATTTAAAAAAATAGATTAAACTCTGCATCAAATATAATTAATTTTTTTAAGATATTTAATTCACGCTGACTTGCAGAGACCTTTGTAAAAAGCATTTTAGCAATGCTGTGTAACGCCCGATAAAAATTAAACACCCGATCAACCTTTTGGTTGTGAAAGGTTTAACCTTCGTTAGCTGAGTACTTCGGCAGGTGGTTACTGAGCCTAGTCGAATTAAGGAAGCAGTTTGAAGTTAGATGCTTTCTTTTTCATACTTTTTTATATATCCTGCAACGATCTCAACAAATACCTTTATCCTAAAATTTTATACCTTTACCTTTATTTAAGAAATACATACCCTATAGCATGTATGAGATAGATTTAGTAGAAAAAGAAGAAAAAGAAATTGCTCGAAGATATCGTCATTTATTATATGATACTTACCAATATTTATCAAAAGAAGATAAAGTATTGATAAGAAGAGCTTTTGATTTAGCAAGGGAGGCACATAAAAATCAACGAAGGAGATCCGGAGAACCTTATATTTATCATCCTATTGCGGTTGCCAGGATTATCGCGTATGATATAGGACTTGATGCCATAGGTATTGCTGCAGGTCTTATGCATGACGTGGTAGAGGATAGTGAAGATTATACGGTTGAAAAAATACGTGAGATTTTTGGAAATAAAATAGCAACGATTATTGATGGATTAACCAAGATTGAGTTTATTAAACATAAAGATGTATCTGCCCAAACTGAGAATTATAGAAAGCTGCTTTTTTCTTTACCAGAAGATATACGCGTAATCCTGATTAAATTGGCAGATCGATTGCATAATATGCGCACGATGATGTTCATGCCGCCGGATAAGCAAATTAAAATTGCCTCAGAAACACTTTTTCTTTATGCTCCTCTTGCTCACCGTCTGGGACTTTATAATATCAAAACCGAACTAGAAAATCTGAGTTTAAAATATACCGAACCGGAACTTTATAAAGAAATTAAGCAAAAATTAAATGAAACAAGAGAAGAAAGAGAGCGTTATATAGCGTATTTCTCACAGAAAATAAGAGAAAATTTAGATAAGCAGGGCTTCAAATATGCTATCAAAGGCCGCCCTAAGAGCATTTATTCTATTTATCGAAAGATGACGCAAAAAAAAGTATCTTTTGATGAGGTTTTTGATAAACTTGCGATTCGCGTTATTTTTAAATCAGAACAAAAAAATGAGAAGATGGATGCATGGAAAATTTATTCGATTGTAACGGATAATTTTAAGCCTAATCCAAGCCGATTGCGCGATTGGATTTCTCAGCCGAAATCTACCGGATACGAGGCGTTACATACCACCGTGATGGGACTTAACAATCGTTGGGTTGAGGTACAAATTCGTTCAGAAAGGATGAATGAAATAGCTGAAAGGGGAATTGCAACACATTATAAATATAAGCATGGAGAAGAGCGAAAGTCAGGTCTTGAAGAATGGATTGATAAAATAAAAGATATTATTGAAAATAAGGAACTTGGATCGAAAGAATTTATTGATCATGTTAAATTAAATTTATATGCGAAAGAAATTTTTGTGTTTACCCCAATGGGCGACATAAAATGCTTACCTAAAGGCTCTACAGCCCTTGATTTTGCTTATGAAATTCATTCTAAAATAGGAGATACCTGCTCCGGAGCAAAAATTAATGGCATTTTACGACCTATTTCGTACGTATTAAAAAGCGGCGATAATGTAGAAATTATCACTTCGGCTACTAAAAAACCTAACCCGAACCGGTTAGAAATGGTATATACCTCACGCGCCCGGTCAAAAATTAAGGCGGCTTTGAAAGAAGAGAATAAAATAATTTCGCTTTACGGTAAGGAACTTCTTTTACGAAAATTACGGCATTTGAAAATAGATTTTAATGAAGCTACGGTCAATTCAATGGTTGCTTATTTTAAAGAAAAGTCGAGTCAGGAAGTTTTTTACAAAGTAGGAAAAGGGGTTATAAACAGCAAAAAAATTCGATCTTTTGCCGAAGATTCACAAGGAGGAATCTATAATATATTGAAGCGATTTCGTCGGAAAAATAATTCTTCGCCTTCAGCACCAAAGGATAAAAATAAGAAAAAACCCCAGTTATTAGTATTTGGTAAAAATGAAGAAAAGTTAGATTATACCCTTGCGAGTTGCTGTAACACTATTCCCGGTGATGATGTTTTTGGATTTGTTTCAATCAATCAAGGGATAAAAGTCCACAAGAAAGATTGCCCAAATGCCATTAACCTGCGTGCAAACTACCATTACAGAATTATAACAGCTAAGTGGATTGATGATTCAGAAGAACCATTTACTACCTTTATCTATTTGAAAGGATTAGATACAACCGGTATAGTTAGTAAAATTACTAGTTTAATTACTGATAAATTACAAGTTCAAATGCACGGAATAAATATTAATAGCGATGATGGTATTTTTGAAGGCAAGTTGAAATTACATGTACAAAATAAGGAGGAATTACAAGAGGTAATTACTGAGTTAAAAAAAATAAAAGAAATAAAAAGCGTGGATCGGAGCAACAGTAAATGAATCATACTTTTAGCTTAGCTGATAAAATGAGACCGTTGCAGAACATATAAAAAAATATGAAAAAGAAAGCATTTCGCTTCAACCTGCTTCCTTCTCAAAAAATTAAAATCCTCACAACCCAAAGGTTGCTTCGGGGTTTAATTTTTATTGGGCGTTGCATTTCGGCAAACTCAATACAAGCATTTTTTTGTTAGCGTGCTTTTTGCAACGGTCTCAAAATAGGATGCCCGAAAAGCTACAAGTCAGCCCAGCTAAAGTCAACTTTAGTTAAAAGTATCCCTTGTTGATTATTTTTCTCTCATCAATGGCATAGTAGTACATCGAAGCAATCCGCCCATTTTAGAGATTTCGCTGTAAGATATTTCTTCTACAGTAAAGCCCCATTCTTTTAGCTGTTTATTCAAACGAGTAAATCCTTTTTCTGAAACAATAGTTTTCGGATTAATCGAAAAGACATTAGGGTACATTTGATACATTTCTTCCTGAGTTACTTCAAATAAACTTTCTTTTCCAAAGAGATTCTCAATAAATGCAAGGTCATCATCAAATATAAATCCGCCTTTATAAATAATTGCTTTGTCTATACCTATCGGTTGAAAGCAACAATCTAAATGCAGGATATTATTATAAGGATTTTCATCATCTTTTTTTAACTCAAAGGCTACTACTTTCTTTTGAGGAAAATACTCTCTCAGCATTCGGACTGCTTTATAATTCGTTCTTGCCGTTTTATATTGAGAATAATCTTTTCCACGATATGTTCCAACAAAGATGTAATCGTTATATAAAATAACATCGCCTCCTTCTATATGAGAATCTTCTGGCAGATTTATTACCTTTTTAGGATTAATTCTATTAATGATATTATGCTGAAGCGCATATATTTCATCTTCCCGGTCTTCAATAATATTTGAGCAGACGAACTTATCTTCTATCACAAAAGCAACATCTCGGGTAAAAACCTGATTACAATTCTCTATTTTTTGCGGGCGAATTACATCTACTTTGTATCTTTTCAACACATTAATCAGTTGATCAAATTCTTCTTTTATAGTTAATGGAGTGGGATAAACCCCTTTTCTAACGCTTTCCTTTGATTTCGGATCATAACAATCTTCAATTGAAGGGGTTGTCTTTAATCCTTTGGAAGTGCCAACAACCACTGCTTTTAATGGAGCACTTTCATCGGTTATGTATAAATTTAACATAAATATTAAAAAATAAGATATTTAGAACTTTAACTTTCGTTGACCTGCAGTTGTTGCCAAAGAGATTTTTGTCACTAAACTTCAATTCAGTGTTAATTAAAGGGTTATTTTGAGACCGTTGCAAAAAGCATTTTAGCAAAAAAATGCAACGATCAATAAAAATTAAACCACGGAGCAACCTTTGGGTTGTGAGGATTTTAATTTTTTGAGAAGGAAGCAGGTTGAAGCGAAATGCTTTCTTTTTCATACTTTTTTATGTGTTCTGCAACGGTCTCATTTAATTACCGTTTTTCAATGGGAATAAAACTTCGTATAGGTTCTCCAACATATAGTTGTCGGGGGCGACTGATGGGCTCTTTATTGAATCTCATCTCTTTCCATTGGGCAATCCATCCCGGTAAACGACCTAATGCAAACATTACGGTAAACATATTGGTAGGAATTCCAAGAGCTTGATAAATAATGCCTGAATAAAAATCTACATTGGGATATAGATTTCGAGATTTAAAATAGTCATCATTTAATGCTACTTCTTCTAACTTTTTAGCCAGTTCTAAGATAGGGTCTTCAATGCCTAATGAATCTAATACTTCATCACAGGATTTTTTGATGATTTTTGCCCGAGGATCAAAATTCTTATACACACGATGACCAAATCCCATCAACCTAAAATTATCTTTTTTATCTTTTGCCTTATCTATCCATTTTTGTAGATTATTTCCGTCATTTTTAATCATTTCTAACATTTCGATTACTGCTTGATTTGCTCCTCCGTGCAAGTACCCCCAAAGTGCTGAAACTCCTGCTGATATAGAAGCAAACAGCCCGGCATGTGAAGAGCCGGCAATCCGAACGGTAGAAGCCGAACAGTTTTGCTCGTGATCGGCATGTAAAATTAATATCCTATCTAATGCGGTGGCTATTATCGGATTAGCAATATACTCTTCGCTCGGAACAGCAAATAACAATTGCAATAAGTTTTCAGTGTAACTCAACCCTTTCTTAGCATAATTTACCGGCAGTCCTACTTTCTTCCTGTGTGCCCATGAAGCCATTACCGGAAACTTTGCAAGTAACTTCACAATGGCTTTACTTATGGCTTTTTTGGAATCAACATTAACTGACTTAGGATTAAAAGCAGTTAGAGCACTTGTTAAAGAAGAAAGAATTCCCATAGGATGGGCTGATTTTGGAAAACCATCCAAAATATTTTTCATCTCTTCATCCACTAAAATATGTTCACTTATCTCATTATTAAATTTTTTTAATTGCAATTCGTTTGGCAGTTCGCCATGAATTAAAAGATAAGAGACTTCAATAAAAGAAGATTTTTCTGCCAATATTTCAATGGGGTACCCGCGATAGGATAATTTTCCTTCTTCTCCATTTAAAAATGTGATTTTACTATCGGTTGATCCTGTGTTTTTAAACCCGATATCCAATGTAATTAGACCCGTCTCTGCTCGTAATTTACTAATATCAATAGCCGTTTCTTCCATTGTGCCTTTTAATAAAGGCAATGATACTTTTTTCCCGCTGTAGTCAAATATTATTTTGTCTTGCATGATAAATGTAATTTATAAAAAATTGAACGCTAAATATACAACTTTTCTTTCGTATAAAAAACAAAATTGTTTCTCTTTTAGTAAGCCTGTATAATTTTTCACCCGAGTAACAATAATTATGCAAGATATTTTAAAATTAATTTAGACAAACGTAATTAATTAATTTTTTTATTCTAAATATAATATTAGCTTTGCAGAATAATTTATAAAGCAATAATAAGATGAAAAAAGTAATTATTTTATCAACGGCATTGTGTTTATTTTTAAAAATACATGCCCAAAGCGTTACGTTAAAAGGGAAAGTAACGGATAAAAATAAAAATCCCTTAGAGAATGTTCAAATAAAACTTTACTCAGATACATTTAATCTTACTTCAAAAACGGATTCAAAAGGGAGTTATACATTAGAAAATATTCCTCTCGGTGAGTATAAAGTGAGGGCAGAAAAGGAGCGTTACAAAACAGTTACAAAAAGTATTTCTTTTAAAACATACAAGACCTATTCGCTTGAGTATCTGTTAAAATTTAACGCAATGTATAATAAAATTGATGAGGTAGTAGTAACCGGTTCTCGAGAGCGAATTAATCGAAAGAAATCCCCAATTTTGGTAAATATTATCGGGAGACAAACCTTTGATCAGGTGCAAGCGGTTAGTTTAGGAGAAGGCATTAGCTTTCAGCCCGGTTTAAGATATGAAGATAATTGTCAAAATTGTGGATTTAATCAATTAAGGATGAATGGTTTAGGAGGAGGTTACTCACAGATTTTGATAGACAGCCGTCCTATTTTCAGTGCCCTGGCAGGCATATATGGCTTAGATCAAATACCCTCTGTTATGGTTGACAGGATAGAGGTGGTAAGCGGTGGGGGCTCTTCTCTTCATGGAGGAAACGCCATCGCAGGGACGGTTAACATCATTACTCGGGACCCTGTCATTAACGGATTTCAACTCAAAACGAATACCGCTCTGCTAGACGGAGAACGGCCGGATAATACCGTCTCTTTTGCCGCTTCTGTTGCAAATGATGACAACACCTTAGGAAGTTATTTTTTTGGAAATTTTCGCAGACGAAATTGGTGGGATGCGAATGGTGATTCGGATAATATCAACGATGATGAAGATGGTGTAGGCGGAGATGAATACTCTGAAATTCCTAAAATTACTAATAATTCCTTTGGATTTAAGTCGTATTATAAACCTGGTGATCGAAGCAAAGTAAAGTTGGAAGGTCATTTTATCAATGAATTTAGGAGAGGGGGCGATAAATTTGATTTTCCCGCTCATCAAACGACCATTACCGAGCAATTAGACCATAACATTTATGGCGGGCAGTTGAGCTATGAATTAGCTTCAAAAAATCATATGAATAATTATTCTGCGTATATTTCAGGGCAGGTCGTGAATCGAAAAAGCTACTACGGCGGCGGCGGTTACGACGCTTTTTTTGGAGGAAGAGATGATGTCAAGGAAACTGAAGATATTCAAACTTTTTTTGATGATTTGGATGCCACTGATGCTTATGGCATGACTGATGATGTTTCGATTATTGGCGGAGTCCAATGGAACAAAAAATTTGCTTTAGGGGCGGCTTTAGTTTCAGGAGTTGAAACAAAGTATGAAAAAGTAGAAGATGAAATGCCCCAATATGGAAGATTGACTGACCAAAAAGTGTATACTACGGGAATGTACTCGCAGTTTACTTTTCATCCCATAGAAAATTTAACTACTTCTTTGGGTGCTCGTTTAGATGTAATAAACATTGACGGCTTATATACTCTTGATGATGAAAATAAAAAAACTGATTATTCTAAAGGGGTGTTTAATCCTCGTGTAAACTTACTTTATTCGATTTCCGATCATTGGCGGTTAAGAACCTCGTATGCCAGAGGTTTTAGAGCGCCGCAGGCATTTGACGAAGATTTGCACGTGGAACAAGTGGGGGGTACACAATCCTTTATCATGTTGGGCAGTGATTTAAAACCAGAAACTTCTGACGCTTTTACGGCTTCTATTAACTGGGATCATATTACACCTAATTCCTATATGGAAGTTCTTCTGGAGGGATTTTATACCAAAATAAATGATGCGTTTGTTAATGAAGCAATAGACAATACAGAAAAATACCAATTAGTAGAAAAGCGTAACGGAAGCGGGAGTTATGTTTCAGGAATTAATTTAAGAATAGATAATTCTTTTTATTCAAAGTTTCAAACGCAGTTGGGATTTACTTTGCAAACCGCCCGCTATGATGAGCCGGAAGAAATTCTAGAAGCACCGGACGACTTTCAACTCATTGGGAGTTCAAGTACCAAAAAAATTCTAAGAACGCCTAATCTATATGGTTATTTCACGGCAAATTATAAAGCATCAGGCCATATTGATATAGATCTCTCAGGCGCTTATACCGGCTCTATGGTTGTGCCCTATGCCGGTGGAGGACATTTTGAACTCAAAGGAGGGAATCCGGGAGATGCTGGTTTTTTTGACAGCCCGGAGTTTTTTGAACTTAATACCAAAATTGATTATCATTTTCGCCTGAAGGGAGATTATTCGATGAGTCTGATTGGGGGCATTCAAAATATTTTTAATAGTTACCAGAAAGATTGGGATTATGGTCCTGACAGAGACTCTGCTTTTATATATGGCCCTTCGCGCCCCAGAACCTTTTTTATTGGAATAGAAATTGGCAATCTATAAACTGGAGTTAGTATATTTTTTATGTGCTAACTAGCGATTCTCTATCTTCTAAGTTAAGTAGATATGAAAAGAATAATTTTTCTAAGCATTGAAATAAGTTTATTTTTTAACCTTAGTACACAAGCGCAGACCGTTGCGGATAACGATACGATAGTTTCCTCTGCGGGTTTAAAAAATCATAATCGTTATTTTCATAGCCCTAAATTTATGCAAGAGGCAAAAAACTTAATCAAACAGATAAAATTTAGCGGAAACATGACCTTAAGGCTGGCAGAACTAGACTATAATCAACAAAGAATTGACGGAAAGTTACACGATCGTTATCGGAGTCGCTATCGCTTTTACTTGAATATGGACACGCAATTATCCAAAGCATTTGCATTACATGCTCGTATCAGAACGGGGCATAAGCAATGGGATTTTGTAGATTTCGGCGCGCAAACCGAAGAAAAGTTCAATCTTATTTTAGATCAACTCTCTCTTGATATTAAAACTGGGAAATATATATTTAAAATCGGGCGGCAAAGTGCTATATGGAAGAATCAAAAAGGAGCGCAGTTTGATGTACCGACCCATGATGGTATTTCTGCCGGGATGAATTATCCGTTAAAAAGTCATCTTAATCTAACGGTAAAAGCAGCTTATTTTGACGAACTTTATGAGGGTAGTAACATTTCTTTAGAAGAACATGGTAAAATATACGGGTATCAATTGGCTATGAAGGGTGGAGATTATTCAAACTTCTCAATAAGTCAAGGATTGATTTTTGCCAATCATCTGCCTACGCGCTATATTAATTATGCCTCATACCCAAGCGGGACCGATCCTGTTGTGTATCATCAGTGTGATCTTGCCCCTGATTATTCCCTATTCCTTGCACAGGCAAAACTGCAGTTTAAAAAGTTCAAACATCTAACTTTTATGGCAGACTATTACTATAATTTAAAAGATTATAAGATAAATCCTGTTTCCCATACTATCAAAGATGCGCATGGCAGGGATTCTTTTACTGGTTTGGATGCGTATGATGATAAAACAGCAACCGATTTTACGAACCAAAAAACGGGGTTTATCGGAACGATTTCCTTAGGTGAATGGAACAATCCTAAGGGCTTAAAGCTGGGAATATCCTACTTCTATTTGGAGAAATATGCAGTCATGGATTATTTCTCGCGGGATGATGCTTCACGATGGGCTTCATCTAATATAAAGGGGTGGGAAGCTGATGCCGCCTATTGGTTAAGTAAATTTATGAACCTGCGGGCACGCTGGTTCCTTACAGAAGAAATAAAAGGATTAAGCGGAGTGCATCCTGATTTTACCCGATCGGGAAACCGTTTTCGAATAGATGTTACGCTTAATTTTTAGCTTATGTTAATTCTATAAAAGCTTTGACATGCCAAAACATTTGAGGCGAGATTCTTGCGCACGCATTTATTTTTCTATGTGTTCTGCAGCGGCTTCGATTCTTTACTTTTAAGAGACCGTTGCAACAGGCTCTTTTAAGTTCAAATTTTAGTATGATTATTACGCTTTATTTTAATAAATTTGTAACGACCAATGAAAACATGGATAGTGAAATTAACCTTTCTTTTAGGAAGCCAACTCAGCGCACAATCAATTAAATGGGCAAAGATTAATGAGGCCTCTGCTTTAAATGAGTCCGTTCGAAAAAGGTATTTTGTAGAGGTCTATACGGATTGGTGTGTATTCTGCAAAAAAATGAACCAGTGTACCTTTAGAAATGCTAAACTTTCAGAATTTATCAATACAAATTACCAGCCTGTTAAATTTAATGCAGAACAAAGGGAAAATGTTTATTGGAACGGTTATGTATATACATTCCGAAATTATGGCAGGTGTGGATATAATACCTTAGCAGTTCAATGGTTAAGGGGTAGTATGTGTTTTCCTTATTTTTTAGTAATCAGTTCGGATGGCAAACATATCGAGAAAACAATCATGGGTTATAAAACAGTTAGAGAACTTAAAAAGGAGTTATCTAACTAAAAATTAGAGACCGTTGCAAAAAGCACGCTAACAAAAAAATGCTTGTATTGAGTTTGCCGAAATGCAATGCCCGATAAAAATTAACTGCAAGTCAGCGCAAGCTAAACACCGGAGCAACCTTTGGGTTGTGAAGATTTAATTCTTGGTAGCTGAGCCTGTCGAAGATTTGAGATGGTTACTGAGCTTGTCGAAGTAAGGAAGCAGTTTGAAGTTAAATGCTTTTTTTTCATACTTTTTTATCTGTTCTGCAACGGTCTCAATTAGTCATTAAACCATTCAAATTCGATATCTTTGCAAAGACCTCAAAGTTTTGTTTAACGATAGAAATGCCTTTTTTCTATCAATTCCCAAACCTTAGGATGTAGCAAAGCGGCTATTTTTTTCCCCTCTTTAATGGATTCTCTAATAAAAGAGGATGAAATCTGCATAATCGGAACGTCTTTTATAATATGAATACTGGGATGAGAAATGATTTTTTCTCCGTTTGATTCTAATCTTGGATAGGCATAAATCTCATACTTTTTAAGTATAGTTTCATAGCTTTTCCAATTATGAAGTGTCCTCAGGTTATCTGCTCCCATAATTAAGCAAAAGGTATGTTGAGGATATTTCTCACTTATATAAGCCAGTGTATCCACAGTATAGGAGGGTTGAGGCATAGAAAATTCAACATTCGAAGCATGAATTTTATTGTATTCTTTTGCAGCAAGTTGTACCATCTCTAATCGATGATATTCATTTAAAAGCGTACACTTTTTTTTATGAGGATTATGCGGTGAAACCACCAGCCAAACTTCATCTAAGGCGGTAAATTCTACCATATAATTGGCTATAACTAAATGCCCGATATGAATCGGATTAAAAGAACCAAAATATAAACCTATCTTCATACTGAAATTTTTGATTCGGTATAATTTGAGACCGTTGCAAAAAGCACGCTAACAAAAAAATGCTTGTATTGAGTTTGCCGCAATGCAACGCCCGATAAAAATTAAACACCGGAGCAACCTTTGGGTTGTGAGGATTTTAATTTTTTGAGATGGTTATTGAGCATAGTCGAAATAAGGAAGCCGTTTAAAGTTAGATGCTTTCTTTTTCATATTTTTTTGTGTTCTGCAATGGTCTCAATTTTACCAAGCCAATATACGTATTCTATGTGAGTTAAGTATAAAAAAAAGTTTGTTTCCATTAGGATAGGAAACAAACTTTTTTTTAACAATCTAAAATTAATTAAAGCGTTTAACTTCCGACATAATCTGCTGTTACTTCATCCCCATCATCTTCTCCGTCTGTAGGGGTCACTTTTACAGTGATGAATTGATCTGCATCATTAGCAACAGTTGTATAGGTTTCACTTGTCTCGCCATCAACCGCGACTTCAACGGCTCCTTGATCATCGGGTGCAGTATACCATTGATATTTAAGGGTTACGTCATCTCCATTTTCATCGTCGCTTTTAGCACTTGCAGTTAGTTCTTCTCCTACCGCAATATCTCCTCTAATGCTAACTTCTGATACTACAGGCTTGTGGTTTTCTGAGGTGGGATTGTCATCATCCGATCCGCAAGAGGCTATTGTAAATGCTAAAGCAAATGCAATACTCAATTTTCTACTTTGTTTTTTATCACTTTTTGTTTTTTAATTTTTATTATGCAATTGTTTTAAAGTCGCAAATATATAAAAAATATAATTTTGCTAAAGAATAATTTTTAATTAACTTTAGTTTGGAATTGCGTTACTAGTAACTCCTGTTACTGCATCGCCTTCAAGTTTTTTGTCGTCCTTAGGAGTTACTTCTACGATGATGAAATTACCCTTATCATCCTCAACAAGTTTATAGGTAGATTCAGTTGCTCCTTCAATAGCTGTATCTGGACTGTCGCCCTCCTTTTCAAGTTTGTTATCAACTGATCGATACCATTGATAGGTATAGGTTATTTTGGAGTCTTCCCCATCTTCATCGGTAGCTGAAGCATTCGCAGTAAGATCACTTCCTACAGTAAGAGTACCGTCAATACTAACTCCGCCTGCTGCTATTACAGGTTTTTTGTTTGCTGCTTTAACTTTATCAGAAGTAGGCTTGCTTAATAATGGCTCACCATCAACTTCATCGTCGTTAGGGGTTACTTCTACGAAGATAAAATGATTAACATCATCCTCAACAAGTTTATAGGTAGATTCAGTTGCTCCTTTAATAGCTGTATCTTTATCATCTCCCTCCTTTTTAAGTTCGTTATCAGCTGATCGATACCATTGATATTTAAGGATTACATCATCTCCATCTTCATCGTCGAATTTAGCACTTGCAGTTAGTTCTTGTCCTACAGTAAAATCATCTCCTGTAATGCTAACTTCTAATACTACAGGCTTGTGGTTTTCTGAGGTGGGATTGTCATCATCCGATCCGCAAGAGGCTATTGTAAATGCTAAAGCAAATGCAATACTCAATTTTTCTACTTTGTTTTTCATAACTTTTTGTTTTTTAATTTTTATTATGCAATTGTTTTAACATGACAAATATATAAAAAATTTTAATAAAGCAAAAAAAATATTGAGACCGTTGCAGAATATATAAAAAAGTATGGAAAAGAAAGCATCTAACTTCAAACGGCGCTCTTCTGAAAAAATGAAAATCCTCCACAACCCAAAGGTTACTCCGGTGACTCGTTTACGCTGACCTGCCGTTAATTTTTATTGAGCGTTGGTATTGTATTGGCTAAGATGCTTTTTGCAAAGATCTCAGAGAGTTGAGTAACTTGTGAAAGAGAGTTGAGCAACTTATAAAGGAGAGTTGAGCAACTTGTCAAGGAGAGTTGAGTAACTTATCAAGGAGAGTTGAGCAACTTGTCAAGGAGAGTTGAGTAACTTATCAAGGAGAGTTGAGCAACTTGTCAAGGAGAGTTGAGCAACCTGTCAAGGAGAGTTGAGCAACAAGCCCTTTGCCAGAATACATAAAATATCCATATACAGAAGCATTTAACTTCAAATGGCGTGCTTCTCAAAAAATGAAAATCCTCCACAACCCAAAGGTTGCTACGGTGCCTCGCTTACGTTGACCTGCCGTTAATTTTTATCGGGTGCTGCATTTATAGGCGAGAATGCTTTTATAACGGCAAGTCAGCGCAAGCTAAAGGAATCTATAGTCATTATTTTAACGTACACTTTATATAAACAAAAACGCCCTGACTTTTCATAGTCAGGGCGTTTTTGTTTGAAAGTTCTAAAACGGTATGTAAAATATTATTTGCTTATACGATCCTTTGTAACCCATGTGAATTTAGATAGGTCCGCACCGGTGGCTGTCCCTAAATTATCAAAGAGTACTTCCGGCGTAACGCCTGTATCATCTCCTGTTTTATTTTTCAATTGATTCTTCTCCTCAATATCATCACCAAATTTAATTCCATCAAAATGTAAACTTTTATCGATGACATTTGCTGCGGTAGGGTTTTGGCTAGCACACGTAGTAGCATTATAGTTAGGATTTTCTTTTGTGCATTCGCCTGTCTTCTCATCCTTCTCAATACAGCTTTTGCAAACATCAATTTCATCACTTCCTGAATCTACTCTAACGCCAATTTTCACTCCTGTAATCAATATGTTTTTAAATGTTCCTTTGGTTCCTACTCTTAATCTCATGCCGTTTTTCTCCAAAGTATCTGTCCCGGTTCCTTTAATGGTAAGGTTTTTTATGGTGGGATTAGAATAGAACTTAAGTTTGTTTCCTGTCTCTGCACCATATCCGTCTCCTTCTACCCCATTGTCATGGCCCTTTTCTTTTGTTTTCGCTTCTTTGAATTGAACATAGGCATCGGTAACGCTACCCGTAAACCCTTCTGTCCAGTCAATAGAATCATCCTCCATATTAATCAATGCAATATCACTTACGCTAACCGTTCCGCCAAAAAATTCAATGCCATCGTCTTTCCCTTCAAAACACTCGATATGATCTATAGTAGTGCCGCTTCCTACAGTATAAAGCGATAAAGCATTGCATTCTTTTTTGTCATCAATTTTAAATCCGCTATACTCTATACGTACATATTGCAATGTACCAGAATTATCATCATCTTGAGTTCCACCATAAGTAACGCCTCCTATTTCTGACGTTAGGCCTCCCTCGCCTGAAGTACTCTTTGCCTTACCGGCAATAAAAAGCCCGCCCCAATTGCCTGCCTCTGGTGATTCAGCGTTAGAGGTAAATATAATGGGGTTGTCGGCAGTTCCTACTGCATTGATTTTAGCTCCCTGAAGAATAGCGATATAATTATTCCCAGGCTTAAATTTAATCGTTGTCCCTGCTGGGATAGTCAATGTGGCGCCCGCTAGAATATTTAGCGGTTTTGTTACAAGGTACTCTTTATCTGCTTCTAATGTAAGATCTTTATCTTGATTTCCACTCAATTCAACTGCCTTTCCTTCAACATCTGGATCTGGTTTAGGCCCGTCATCATCCGACTTGCAAGACGTTATAGCAAATGCTAAGACGAATGCCATACTTAGTTTTTCTAATTTGTTTCTCATCATTGTTTGATTTTTCATTAAAGTTTAAATTTTATTTTACAAAGGTATAATATTTTTTATTTCGCAAAGATATAATTTTATTTCGCAAAGATATAATTTTATTTCGCAAAGATATAATTTTATTTCGCAAAGATATAATTTTATTTCGCAAAGATATAATTTTATTTCAAAATGAATATTTTAATTGTAATCCTAACGTTATTCCCCTCTTATATTTTGAAAGGATTATATTGGAACTTTCGGGCACTTCTCGAACAATTTCAATATTAGGGTCGAGAAGATTTTTTGCCACAAAATTCACTTCTAATTTTTTATAGAGGAGATTTCTCCAAATTAAATCAATCGTAGCTACCCCTTTTTCTATATCGTTACCATACTCTAAGGAAGCAAGTGTAAAAATACGGTTAGAAAAATAATTTCCGATCAGATTTAAATTAGATTCAATGTTTTGACTATGAATGGGATGAAAACGGATATACCCATTTATAATAAAAGGAGAAGCGCCTTGCAATTTATCTTCCTCTTTCTTACCAAAACTCGTGCGAAGAGTGCCTTCAATTTTATCATATAGCTTTTGACGGGTCTTGGTATAGGCGGCATTCATTCCTAAAGATAGCAAAGGTTTATTAAACTGCGTTTTTAAAATATTTTTACGCATTTCAAATTCTATTCCGCTGGCATAGGCATACGCTCCTGTCCGGAAATAACCTCTTGTCCCCGTAGCCCCATCTACAATGGCTTGGTTAATCGGATGATTAATTCGTTTTGTGAACAACGCGAGTGAAAGCAACTCTCCGGTCCCTAAAAACCATTCATATTTTACATCAAAATTATAAATATCCGAATAAGATTTCTCACTTACATTTTTATAATTATTAACCCCCGTAGCTCGTCCAAGCAAATCTGTATTTCCTCTGATTTGAGAGGTTACCCCGGTGTAAACAAAGGGTGCTATTTCTTTAAATTCCGGCAGCGATATGGTCTTACTAAAGGCAAATCGCACATTGGTTTTTTTATTCAGCGCAAATTTAAGATTTATGCTCGGTAAATAAACGGTTTCTTGTTTATCTAATGAGCCTTCGGGTCTTATGGATGAAATATTTGCAATATCCCAACGGATGCTTTGTTTGATAAATTCTAAGCGCAAGCCTGGCACAATAAGTAAATTTTTAGCGAGTTTAATTTCAGGAGAAACATATAGCCCTTGAATCATTTGTTTTGCTTCAAAGGTATTTTCAGGCAATGCGTTATCAAAACGAAGGGTTACTATATCAATCTTTTCTTGTTCGGGGTCATCTAATTTGAAAAAAGGATTTAAATGGTGAACATCATCAATAGTTAAAGTTTGTGTTAATCTTCTACTCAAATTATCATAACCAAAACGGTAATCGTCAAAGTTTCGTTTTCGCTCTTTTCCATTATACCCTATATTCCAGGTAATATATTTAGAAGGCTGGTAGGAAATATTTAAGCGGCTGTTATATTCACGGTCTTTAATGTTTTGAAAGTATCTTTGATTATCATACTCACTTGCATTGTCATGATAAAAAGAAGGGTGAGTACTCGGGTCAGCATACGATTTAGGGTCATCTTTCGCGTATAATATATAATCATAGTTGGTTATGGTTATTCGCTTTCTATCGGGTTCACGAGCACGTACATTGTTTATGCCTATCCCCCAATTCACTTTAAATTTTCCATCCTTAAAAACATGATATCCCGTAAGTTGATTAACCAAGAGTAGGTTTTGATTTAATTGTGTATTCATAAGATAATATCCGGCTCTATTATCTTCTTTATATTCACCTTTGCCCCGCGTGCCATAATATCCTACCTGATTAGAAGCATCATTAATAAGTAATGCGTCGTATTGAATTTTATGGTTTTTATTTAGGATATAAGCAAGGTTACCGAGTACAGTGGTCGTTGCCGTATAAATATATTGTTTAGTGTTGGGGAATTTTTTGTCTATGATACTACCAGATAGTAATTGATTCTCTGGTCCCTCTCTGTATTCATAGTCGGAATTAAACGAACCAGTGAGGAAAAAACTAAGCCGGCTATTATTTTTAAAGGTAAAGGCATTTCCTAATTGCAAACTTCCTTCAAGGTTAACGGGCGCCAGCCCTTGCGCACCTACAGGGTCTACTCCATGTTGAAGAATAACGTCATAAGGACTTTTATTATAGTACTTATAAAATCCAAAGATTCCTGTTCCCTTCAGCTGCACAAACTCGCTGCCTTTGTCCATTGTTCTCGAATTGACTCCAAAACTAAGAGAGGGAACGACCAGCCATCCTTTACCCGTATATTCCTTAGAAGTAATATCAATATTTCCGCCCGAAAAATCACCATAGAATTGTGAGGAATAGGATTTTGCCACTGATAGATTATTTATAATATCAGAAGAAAAAAGACTTAGGTTGATATTCTTTTTGTCAATTTGGTTAGAAGGCAAAGATAAGCCGTTAAGTGTAGTATTGAGGTAGCGATCACCCAAGCCTCGAACATAAACGTTCCCAGTGGATTCTTGTTTAGATATCCCTACAATTTTTGAAACGGCTCCAGCCGCATTCGAGACGCCTTTTTGAGATAATTCTTGCGAACTTATAGACTCTTTTAGCGTTACCGCTTTTTTTTGCAAAAGCAACGCCTCTGCCTCTGAGCCTTTCTTAATCTTTCTGCCAATTACCTGCACTTCACCTATTTTTTCGGTATTGGTGTCTTCTAATAACACTACATCTAATCTATATTGTTTATTATCCTCTCCAATCGTTAATTTTTTAACTGCCTTTCCTTGTTCTCCTTTAAAAGTAATCGTATAAATCCCTTTCTCTAAAATTAAACTATAAGTTCCCTTTTCGTCTGTAAAAGTAAAACTTTGTCCGTCTTCAGTAGATACTTCAACATTTGACTGAACCTGTCCTTGCAGATTTTTTATCGTACCCTTCACTACACTTTGAGCATAAGTTTCATTACCTATAAAAATAAATAAAATCAGTAACGATAAATGATGTAGCATAAAATAAATATTTACGGTGCAAATAAAATCTAAATAAATAATCTTAAGGTTATCTTAATGTTAATTTTTTATCTTTAAATGTTAATTTTTTGTTATCAATACATAAAGTGATTTTAAACAACACTTTAGCAGTTATAAGTTAGCGTAGATTAAAAGGACCGATTAATCTTATTTTTCTTTTACTAAAGGAATTTAAATCATTAAAAAAAATCTTGTTTTCCGCTATCATTTTATGTATTTTTACCGAAATTATAAATAAAAGACCTTTGCAAGGTCTTCTAAAATAAAAAAAGTATAATGAAAAAATCGAAAATTCTTTTGGTAGATGATGAACCTGATATTTTAGAATTTTTGTCTTATAATCTTAATAAGGAAGGATTTATAACCATTACGGCAAGGAATGGTTATAAAGCACTGAAAACAGCAATAGAAGAAAAACCCGATTTAATTCTTCTTGATGTAATGATGCCTAAGATGGATGGAGTAGAAACCTGTATTGAAATCAAAAAAATAAAATATCTTAAAAACACTTTAATTATTTTCCTGAGTGCAAGGACAGAAGAATTTTCTCAACTTGCAGGATATAGTGCGGGTGCAGATGATTATATTACAAAACCGATTAAGCCTAAAATTCTTATCAGTAAAATTAAAGCATTGCTTCGTCGTTCGACAGAGGAAAATCAAGAAAATAAATTAATATTAGAAGATATTACGATTAATAAAGAAACCTATAAGGTAGTGTTCAAAGAAAAGGAATTTTCTTTGCCGAAGAAGGAATTTGAGTTACTCTTACTTTTAGCTGCCAGCCCCGGTCGGGTTTTTAAACGAAAGGAAATTTTAGACCACGTATGGGGAAGCGAAGTGGTTGTAGGAGGCAGAACCATTGACGTTCATATAAGAAAATTGCGTGAAAAATTCGGCTCCCGCCGCTTTAGCACTATAAAAGGTGTTGGTTATAAAATAAATATACTGAATGATTAAAAAATATTCCTTTCCCTTACTTATAGCATTGATTGATGCGGGGATGATTACGATTATTTTATTTGGATTGTTTCCCAAAACGGAAAAGTTATCCTCTCTTGCTTTTTATCTTTATTTTTTTTTAATTAGTTTTTTTACTATTTGTATTACCATTATAGCGGCAACCAGAAGTATGAGAAAAAAAATTAGACATCTTTATTATGATGTGTTTAATTTAAAGCGCTATAAAGAAACTTCTATTGCTCATTATATAGATGAAATTTCAAAACAGGTAACGCAGTCTTCACAACAGAAAATGCAAGAGATTGATGTGTTAATAGAACGTGAAAGCTATCGACGAGAATTTCTAGGAAACGTGTCCCACGAACTTAAAACCCCCCTTTTTTCCATTCAGGGGTTTTTACTTACATTGATAGAAGGAGGTATTGAAGATAAAAACATTTGTTATAAGTATTTAGAACGTATTAATAAATCGGTAGAAAGGCTCAATTATATTGTAAAAGATTTAGATATGATTTCAGAATTAGAATCCGGCAAGATAATTATAGACTCAAAACCTTTTAACATTGTATCGGTAACACAAGAAGTTTTTGACTTATTAGAAATAAAAGCCCAGAAACAAAACGTTAAACTTTCGCTTGCTAAAAATTATCCCTCTATAAAGGTTGTAGGGGATGAGGAAAAAATCCAACGGGTTATGGTTAATCTTATAATTAACTCGATTAAACATTCCAATAAAGATAAAACTAAAGTTATGGTTTCATTTATAAAAAGAGGACAGTCGGTTTTAATAGAAGTAAAAGATAATGGTCAGGGAATTATCAGGGAAGAAATCCCCCGTATTTTTGAACGTTTTTATCGCGTAGATAAAAGCCGAAGCCGTAAAAGAGGAGGAGCAGGGCTCGGGTTATCTATTGTCAAACATATTTTAGAAGCACACGATGAAAAGGTTCAGGTAAAAAGTCAGCCGAATGTCAGCACTACTTTTTCTTTTTCCTTAAAAAGAGCGATCCCTTTACAAAATAAGTGAAAAAAGCATTAAATCTAAGACATTTAGCAAACCAACTAAATGGCAGATCAGTGCACTTGAGAGACACGGCTCTATTTTCTTTATTTTAGGGCGTTCCCGCCTAACGGCGGTCGGGCTATCCGCTAAATCTTTTTCTTGGGGCAAAAAAAGGTTGCCCCAAGAAAAAGGATACCGCTACTATCCCTAACGCTCACCCCGCAAAGCGAGACTGTTAAAAAAAGCACTCTGTCAACCACAAGTCAGCGAAGCTAAATATCTCAAATTTATTTTATTGATTATTTTAGTTAAAAAATTACAAAAATGAAACTTTTTCGATCTTTTATTATTTTTTTTATCATTCCACTTCCAATAATGATTTCTCATTTAGGATGGGCGCACTTCTTTTCAAAAAATATATTCGTTTTATTATATATTATCTATGTTATTGCTTATGCAATTAGCCTGTTCAATTTCGTTATTTATTTACTTATGAATAAACGATTAGCTCATTATATAGGATTTGGGTTTATCATTTTCAATGCCTTTAAAATCGCCTTATTTATTGCATCTGTATTTTATTTAAGCAAAAAATTTCCTTTTTCTCAATATACCATTGCAGGCCATTTCATTATTGTTTACTTTGTTTTTGTTCTAGGAGAGGTGATTGCGCTGTACGGTATATTAAACCGTAAAAGATGATTTTATATTAATCGAAACCTTTGCAAAAAGCACGTTACCAACTGCAAGTTAGTTATAGGCTAAAGGTTTCATGTTTTAAGCGAAGTAAAAATAAGCGCAAAACCATTAAATTTGCCTCACTTAATTATTTTTTATAAATTTTGAAACACAGCACATTTAATGAAAATATCATATAATTGGCTTAAACAGTTTATAAACCTTGACCTGCCGGTAAAAAAAGCCGCGGAAATCTTAACCGACACAGGGCTTGAAGTAGAAAACATAGAACAGATTGAATCCATAAAAGGAGGATTAAAAGGCGTAGTGGTAGGAGAGGTGCTTAGCTGTAAGGCTCACCCTAATGCCGACCGATTAAAACTAACGCTGGTAGATATAGGCGAAGACAAACCCCTGCTCATCGTATGCGGAGCACCCAATGTGGCAGTAGGCCAAAAAGTTGCAGTAGCTACTATAGGCACGGTTTTATATGATAAGCAAGGCACTACGTTAAAAATAAAGAAAGGAAAAATTAGAGGGGAAGAATCCTTTGGAATGATTTGTTCTGAAGATGAATTAAGTTTAGGAAATCATCATGAAGGAATTATGACCTTAGATGCAAAATGGAAGCCGGGAACGCCTGTAAGTAAGGTATTTGAAGTAGAAAACGATTATCAAATGGAAATAGGATTAACCCCTAATCGGGCGGATGCTATGGGGCATCTCGGCGTTGCCAGAGACCTGAAAGCCGCCTTATTACAACAATTTCAAAAGGATTTACCTTTGAAAGGAATAAGCGATAAATCACTTTTAATTGACAATCATCATCAACCCGTATCCATTTCAGTAGAAGATGAAGAAGCCTGCCCTCGCTATACAGGCATTACCCTTGAAAATATACGGGTAAAGCCTTCCCCTAAGTGGCTTCAAAACCGATTAAAAACGATTGGGCTATCGCCTATTAATAATATAGTGGACGCCACGAATTATATTTTATACGATTTAGGCCATCCTTTGCACGCCTTCGACTTAGATACAATAGAAAACCATGATATCCATATTCGTAAAGCAAATAAAGGAGAAAAAATCACGCTCTTAGACGGAAAAGAGCGGGTGCTGCATTCGGACGATTTGGTTATAAGCGATAAAAAAAACAGCCTGTGCCTTGCCGGTGTTTCCGGAGGACTAAACTCGAAGGTAAAGCCCTCAACAACAAAAATCTTCTTAGAATCGGCATATTTCAATCCTGGTTCCATAAGAAAAACTGCCAAAAGGCATAGTCTTAGTACCGATTCTTCGTTTCGCTTTGAGCGTAGTGTAGATCCTGAAATGACATTGATTGCCTTAAAAAAAGCTGCCCGCCTGATTCAGCAAATATCCGGAGGGAAAATTTCTTCAGAAATAATAGATATTTATCCTAAGCCGATTGAAGGATTTGAAGTTACACTTAAATATGCTGCGGTTACTAAGCTCATTGGAGAATCGATCCCGCAAGAAACGATCTTACGTGTTTTGGATTCGTTAGATATTTGCGTAAAAGCAACTTTTGAAGGAGGAGTAGTCTTACACGTTCCGGCTTATCGTGTGGATGTACAACGGGAAGCAGATGTAATAGAAGAAATTTTGCGTATTTATGGTTATAACAAAATTGCTATTCCCAAAAAACTCAATTCCTCTATCATTTTTTCAAAAGCATTCAATCCGACAAAAGTACAGGAAAATATAGCGAATCACTTGGCATCTATGGGGTTTAACGAAATGTTAAATAATTCTTTGGAAAATGCTTCGTATAATAAACTTTCAGCAAACTTTCTACCTGAACATGTAGTTACCATACTCAATCCATTAAGTCAGGATTTGAATGGGATGAGGCAATCGTTATTGTGGGGCGGACTACAGGCGATCGCACATAATATTAACCATAAGAATGCCGATATAAAACTTTTTGAGTTTGGAAAAACGTATCATTATTTTAAATCGAAGTATAAAGAGTCTAATTGTTTATGCTTACTTACAACTGGAAAACGACTGCCCGAAAATTGGATAGACAATGCCCAGCGATCCGATTTTTATTATATGAAAGGAATTATAGAAAATATTCTATTAAAGTTAAAGTTAAAATATTGGGACGAGCAACCGGTAGCGAATGATATTTTTTCAGAAGGAATTCAAATTAAAGCAGAGAAAAAAACAATCGTTGAATTAGGAGTGTTGAGAAAAACATTGTGTAAGCATTTTTCAATTAATCAATCGGTTTTCTATGCCGATTTTAACTGGGATTTTTTATTAACATTGTATGAGGAACGTGAGATAAAGTTTGAAGATTTTCCGAAATTTCCCGGTGCACGTAGAGATCTTGCTCTTTTATTAGATAAGAATATCTATTTTAAAGACTTATACCGAACAGCCTTTCATACGGAGCAAAATTTGCTAAGAAAAGTTAATTTATTTGATGTTTATGAAGGAGAAAAACTCCCCGAAGGTAAAAAGTCTTATGCGCTGAGTTTTGAGCTACGACACCATAATAAAACACTTACTGACAAACAAATCGATAAAACTATGTGTAAACTCATTCGTGCTTTTCAACAACAATTTAATGCGATTTTAAGGGGCTAAAGGGTTCACTTTGATACCGTTGCAAAACACATAAAAAAGTATGAAAAAGAAAGCATCTCACTTCAAACGGCGCCCTTCTCAAAGAATTAAAATCCTCCACACCCAAAAGGTTGCTCTGGTGTTTAATTTTTATCGGGCGTTACATTTTTTTGTTAGCGTGCTTTTTGCAACGGTCTCATATCTTGAATAAAGATAACCATTCAGCACTCAAATGCGCATTAATTTGCTGCGTCAGTTAAAAAAAATATTTTCATCAAGTGATAAATTTTGCTGCGTGAATTGATAATTTTTTTTCATTTAATTTGATATAGTATAGCGCCCTTTTTGAAAAGGTAAAAAGTATTTTTTTATATCATAATTTATTAAGTTTATATTCCTGTTATGTTAGAAAATAAGACCATTGCAAAAAGTTTGAATGGGTTATATAATCTTTGTTTTTTCGTTTTTTCTTTCACCTACTGACTTATTGATAGGTTTTTCACTATTTCTCATGTGTATGTACTATAAATCATCGCTTATCCTCTTGTTTTCCTCTATTTTTAACGATTAGACGCCAGTAGCGCCGGACTTCGATATAAATTATACCCGATCGCCTCCATCAGGTTTTGCGTATGCATCTTTGCTATCCCGCTATATCTTGCTATCCCGCTATATCTTGCCACCCCGGCTGAAAACCATCGCTTTATACTTCCGAATGTCCGTTCTATTTTAAAGCTTGTTTCCCCTATTCGTTTATTGAACTTCTTCTGATAATCCGTTAATGGCTTTCCCCTTTTCGCTTTCTTCAGTAGATGATTCTTTCGCTTTTTCCTCTTTAACAAACTCGCATTTTTCTCTGATTCATAGCCCTTATCCGCTTTTAAGGGAATCCCCGATGGCAGGTCTGCAGACGCTAAAACCTCCTGCAAATTGCTCCCCCTCGTTTACACTTGCTTTCGTGCTTACTACTCCAAGTACCAGACCTTCTTCATCGGGAACATAATGCTTTTTATCCCCATAATAATACGAGACCGTTGCAGAACATATAAAAAAGCATGAAAAAGAAATCATCTAACTTCAAGCGGCTTCCTTCTTAAAAAATTAAAATCCTCCACACCCATTAGGTTGCTCCGGTATTTAATTTTAGCTTACGCTGACTTGCAGTTCCTCGGGCGTTGCATTTTTTTGCTAAAGTGCTTTTTGCAACGGTCTCAGTTTAAATGGGTAAAAGATGAATGAAGATCTTTGCTAAAATGTTTTTTGCAAAGGTCTCAGATTAACTAATTTTCGTAAATAAGGAAATAAATCATGGGCTAATAATCCGCGTTCGCCTTCTAACTTTGCGCATTGATCAGCAGCTAAACTGTGAATAAGAACGCCTAATTTAGCTGCCTCTTCAAGAGGGATTCGTTGAGCTAATAATCCCAAGATCACGCCTGTTAATACATCACCCATTCCTCCGGTTGCCATACCTGGATTACCGGCAAGGCATACCCAAATATCCTTACCGCCATACACTAAGGTGCCCGCTCCCTTTAATACAACTACTCCGTCATATCGGCGATATAAATTTTTAACCGTCTGGTATCGATCGGCTTCAATATCAGCAACGCTGCAATTGAGTAAACGAGCAGCCTCTGCCGGGTGCGGGGTTATGATTCTATTTTTATCCTGGTTGGGTTTTTGCGCCAGTAAATTAATTGCGTCTGCATCTAATATTTTATTAAAGATACTTTTACTTACGTTTTCAAAAAGTGTCATTGCCCACTTGTCTCGCCCCAGCCCGGGACCGATTGCAAAAACAGAAGCCCGGTCTAATTTATCCTGAATTTGCTTTATTGTTCCGTTCCATGCACTCGTCATGATTTCGGGGCAGGCAGCCAATAGTGAACTTGTATGATCCGGATGAGTTAGCACAGTAGTTAAGCCGGCTCCCACACGTGCACAGGCTTCAGCGCATAAGAGAATAGCCCCTCCCATTCCTGAATTTCCTCCAAGGCAAAGTGCCTTACCATAGTCGCCTTTATGAGACGTTTTTTTTCGGGCTTTAAGATACTGCTCAATACACTGATTATTAATTATTCGTGCAAATGGCGGGTTCTGTTTTTTAAATACATCATCAACGCCTAAGCCTGCAAAATGAAGCTGACCGATATAATCACGACTACTTCCTGTAACTAACCCCCGCTTAATGCCAATAAAAGTAAGGGTATGTGTTGCCATAATACTGCTGCCAATCACCAAACCTGTATTGGCAGATAAACCCGAGGGAATATCAATGGATAGTATAGGAATGTTGGATTGATTGAGTTTATTAATCAATGTTTTGGCTTCTAAACGAACTTCCCCGTTCAAACCAGTGCCTAATATTGCATCAATAATTATATCAACAGTATTAGAGACATATCTAACAGGCTGTGAAATGCTTCCATTAAAGTTAAGCCATTCATCTTTGGCAGTTTGTGCATCTCCAGTTAGTTGCCGCTCATCTCCAAGTTGCCATAAGGTAACCTTTAACCCGGCAGATTTAGCCAGTTTTGCAACGATATAACCATCCCCACCATTATTTCCGCCGCCACAGCAAACAAGTATATGCCGGGCATTGGGATATTGTTCCCTTAGCAGGCAAAAGACCGCTTTGCCCGCCCGCTTCATAAGTTCATACATAGTGATATTTTTTGCCCGGGCAGCAAGCAACTCGCCTTGTCTTATTTGTTCAGCGGTATATAAAACGTCAGATAAGTTCATGGGGAAGTATTGGATTGGGACCGTTGCGAAAAGCACTCTAATAAAAAAATGCAACGCCCGAGGAAAATTAAACCCCGGAGCAACCTTTGGGTTGTGAGGATTTTAATTTTTTGAGAAGGAAGCAGTTTGAAGTTAGATGCTTTCTTTTTCATACTTTTTTATGTGTTCTGCAATGGTCTCAGATTAACCTCTACGCCAAATATAATTATTTTTTTTAAGATCTTTAATTCACGCTGACTTGCAGAGACCTTTGTAAAAAGCATTTTAGCGATGCCGTGTAACGCCCTATAAAAATTAAACACCCGATCAACCTTTTGGTTGTGAAAGGTTTAATTTTCGGTAGCTGAGTACTTCGGCAGGTGGTTACTGAACCTAGTCGAAGTAAGGAAGCAGTTTGAAATTAGATGCTTTCTTTTTCATGCTTTTTTATACGTTCTGCAACGGTCTCAAAATGTAAAGCCGGATAAAATTAACTGCAAGTAAGCGCAATTTAAAGTTCTCAAAAGATTTGCATAGAAATATAACTTAAATTATCTTTGAAATTCTTTTTTTAAAAAATATTACAGTCTAACATTCTTATGAAAGCAATTCAATATCAGCGACCGGGAACTTACGAGGATACTCGATTTGAAAAGATACATAGTGTGATTTACAAAAAATCAGAGGAAGCATCCTTAGCTATTGCGAATGAAATTGCACATTTAATTCGCGAAAAACAAGCCTTAGGAAAAAAGTGTGTACTCGGATTGGCCACCGGTTCTTCACCTCTTAAGGTGTATGAAGAATTAATACGTTTACACCGGACAGAAGGATTGAGTTTTAAAAATGTAATAACCTTCAATCTTGATGAATATTATCCTATGAGGAAGGAGGACAATCAAAGTTATCATTACTTTATGTATGAAAATTTGTTTGACCATGTAGATATACTTGCGGATAATATTCATATTCCTAATGGAGAATTAGAGGGAAAAGATATTCTAAGTTTTTGCGAGGATTATGACCGAAAAATAAATGAAGTTGGAGGATTAGATTTTCAATTACTTGGAATTGGCCGTACAGGGCATATCGGTTTTAACGAGCCCGGCTCACATCTTAACTCTGCTACCCGCTTGATTACACTTGACCACTTGACCCGCTCGGATGCCGCTACCCACTTTTTGGGCTTAGAAAATGTGCCTAACCGTGCGATTACTATGGGAATTTCTACCATTCTTCAAGCCAAGCGCGTTGTTATCATGGCTTGGGGATATAATAAAGCCAAAATTACAGCGGAGACTATTGAAGGGGAAATATCCTCTGAAAAACCGGCTACTTATTTACAGCATCATAAAAACACCACTTTTGTATTAGATAAAGAAGCGGCAGGTGAATTAACGAGAATTTGTACGCCATGGTTAGTACAATCGTGTAATTGGGAAGAAAGCCTGATTCGGAAATCTATCGTTTGGCTGAGCCAAAAAGTTAAGACCCCCGTTTTAAAACTTACCGACCGCCATTATAATGATAACGGGCTTTCAGACTTGCTGGCTATTGAAGGCTCTGTTTATGATTTGAATATAAAAATGTTTAATATCCTGCAGCATACGATTACCGGATGGCCCGGAGGAAAACCGAATGCAGACGATACCTATCGTCCTGAGCGTGCGTTACCCAGCAAAAAAAGAGTGATTGTTTTCAGCCCGCATCCTGATGATGATGTTATTTCTATGGGAGGAACGCTTAAAAGACTTATTGATCAAGGGCATGAAGTACATGTTGTTTATCAAACTTCAGGGAATATTGCAGTTTCAGATGATGAAGCGGTTAAGTTTCTTGAAGTGGCAAATGATCTCAATTCCTATACAAATAAGAAAACTGCAAAATATTTAACACAAACTTTGGCTGCTGTTTATTCTAAAAAAAATAACGAACCGGACACGTTAGAAGTTCGTAAATTAAAAGCCTTGATTCGCCGTCGAGAGTCCTTTGGTGCTATGCGGTTTTATGGATTGCCCGATGAAAATGTATATTTTTTAGATTTACCTTTTTATGAAACTGGAAAAATCAAAAAGTCGCCCCTTGCAGAAGAGGATATTCATATTGTCCGGAATATTATAGAAAAAATCCGTCCACATCAAATTTATTCAGCAGGTGATCTGGCAGATCCGCACGGCACTCATAAAGTTTGCTTAGATGCTATTTTTGCAGCGATTAAACAGTTAAAGCATAAGGAATTTATGAAAGAATGCTGGGTATGGCTATATCGAGGTGCATGGCACGAATGGCCAGTGGATGAAATTGATATGGCAGTGCCTATGAGTCCCGCGCAGGTTTTACAAAAACGAAAGGCTATTTTCTATCATCAATCACAAAAAGACGGTGTAATGTTTCAAGGGGATGATTTACGTGAGTTTTGGCAACGGGCTGAAGATCGAAACCGGGAAACCGCTCAGCAATACCATAATTTAGGAATGGCAAATTACCAGGCGATCGAGGCATTTAAACGTTATTATTTCTAAGTGATTATAAAGTTGGCGTGATACTTCAGGTTTTTCATACGACCAAAATGTGTTTAACGCGACTATTAAAAAGAGTGCTTTAGTAACTTCAAGTCAGTACCGGCTAAAGGTATCTTTTATTAGTTTATTTGCTTTAGATACCCTTTGTTTTATAAATTTGTACCTTTAACTTATGTTTTTAAAAAAATCGCAGGAAAGAAAAAGTTGCCATGGTTATTAATAATCGAAAACTGGGAGACCGTTGCATGAAGTATTTTAACAACTGCAAGTTAGCGTGAGCTAAAAATTGAGACCGTTGCAAAAAGCACTCTAACAAAAAAATGCAACGCCCGAGGAACATTAAATACCGTAGCAACTTAATGTTGTGAGAATGTTAATTTTCGGTAGCTGAGCCTGTCGAAGTTTTGAGAGGTTTGTTGAGAACTTCGACTGTGCTTAATAACCACTTGTCGAAGTAAGAAAGCATTTTGAAGTTAAATACTTTCGCTTTTGTAACTTTTTATACATTCTGCAACGGTCTCGCTGGGTAAATATGACTTTTAAAAATAATAGTTATTGAATAATTAATTAAAATGTAGTAGTGAAAATAAACTGGGGAATAGGTGCAGGTTTAGTTTTGGTAATGTTTTGTATAACAATTGCAACCGTTGTTGTTTTTACTAACACGACTGAAATAGAAGAAAAGAATTATTATAGCAAAGATATATCGATTCGGGAAGATTTGAGAGAAACTAAAAATGCCAAAGAATTAAAAGTACCCCTGCGGTTTGAGAATATTCAATCAGGGTTAAAGATAATTTTTCCACCTCAGTTTAAGCGTGATGATACCAAGGGAATTGTTACGCTATTGCGCTATTCAAATTCAAAGTTAGATCGAAAATTTGATATTTATTTTTCTGGTAGTCACTTTATGCTTATCCCACGCAAAGAATTAAAGGGAGGCTTATACAAAATCACAGTTTCCTGGAAAAACAGTATAGATAGTTATTTAATCGCCAAAGACATTACATGGAAATAAAAGATATTATATCGGCTTTGCTGCTGGGCTTGGTAGGTAGCTACCATTGCCTGGCTATGTGTGGCCCCATCGCTTTTACGCTTTCGATAGATAAACGTTATCGAAACAGGTTATTAATTCAGAATCTGGTGTATCAATTAGGGCGTGTGGTTACTTATACTATGCTCGGAATGATTGGAGGCATTATCGGCAAAAGTTTCAATATTATGATCGGGCAGGGCACCCTTAGTATTATCATTGGTATTTTATTAATTATATCCACTTTATTTTCTTTACAAAAAATACAGCGATTGATAATAGCCAAGCCTATAAACTTATTGGTAAGCAAATTGAAGCAATATTTATCTTATTACATTAAACGACGGTCTGATTATAAAAGTTTTTTAATCATTGGCCTGTTAAACGGGCTTTTGCCTTGCGGGCTTGTATATATGGCTTTAACTTCATCGCTTGTCGCGGGAAGCATTTTAAAATCAGCATTTTTTATGACTTTATTCGGGTTTGGCACGATTCCTATGATGTTTACGTTAGTGCTGTTTGGAAATTATGTAAGGATAAGCTGGCGGCGGCGTATAGAAAATTTTTTACCGTTTATCGTTGCTTTCGTTGGAATTTTATTTATTTTAAGAGGCTCTAACTTAGATATTCCTTTTTTATCGCCTTCATACAGCGGTCGTATGCACATGCACCACATGCATGGTGAGATGAATCATAGTGAGATGAATAATATGCATGGAGGGCACCATCATTAAATGAAAATGAGAGAAAAAGAGAAAAAAATAGTCGAGTTAGATGGAGTCGATAAAACTATTCTCAACCATCTTTCTGAGGATGCGCGACGATCAGTAGTTAGAATTGCTAAGGAAATAGGCATTTCTGCTACTGCTATTCATAAAAGAATAAGAAAATTAGAGGCTGCAGGTGTTATAACGGGCAGCTATATCACCTTTGATTATAGCATGATAAACTATTCAACAACTGCTTTTGTTGGAATCTATCTTGATAAGTCAAGTAATTATAACGAAGCCATCAATAACATCGAGAATATTAAAGAAGTACTCGAGGCATATTACACAACTGGAAATTATGCTATATTTGTAAAAATTTTGTGTAAAAATAATCAGCATTTGATGGAGATTTTAAGCCAGTCTGTACAGAAAATAAAAGGAGTAGTGAGAACAGAAACGGTTATATCTCTTCACCAAAAAATCAATCGCTCATTAAAATTTTAGCAAAAAATAGTAAGTTGTTACATTAAAATTATAAAATACAATACCACTAAATTTGATTGTAAATAAAATTTATAATAGATGAAATTAAACGAATTTTTAGATTCGACTTATTTAAAAACACCTAAGCAAGCAAACCTTACAGCACAAGAAATACAGGAAAAAGTAGAAGCCCTTGTAAAGGAGGCGGTCGAATATCACTTTAAGGCAATAATGATTCGCCCGGGGTTTGTAAAACTAGCTCGTAAAATGATTGATGATGAGAAATCTGAAGTAAGAGTAGGAACGGTTATTGGCTTTCACGAAGGAAGAAATTCTATAAGTCATAAATTAAAAGAAGCGCAAAAGGCGATAGATGAAGGCGCAGATGAATTGGATTTTGTTGTCAATTATGAGGCATTTAAAAATGAAGATTTAATTACTGTGAAAGAAGAAATTTATGAGGGAACAAAGTTATGCTTGAAGAATGATAAAACGGTAAAATGGATTATTGAAATTGATGCTCTGACCCATGATCAAATTGCTTCTATTACCTCAGTGATTAGAAATGTAGTTACCTCTAATTTTGGCAAAAAGGAAGCGGAAAAAGTTTTTGTAAAATCTTCAACGGGGTTTTATCCGATAGAAGAAAAAAAATCCACAGAGGATACTTTTGAAGAAATTGAAATTATGAAAAAAAATGCAGGATATTTGCAAATAAAGGCTGCCGGGGGCATTAGAACGGCTCAGGATGCTGAAAAAATGATTGCACTGGGTGTTAATCGAATTGGCACTTCTTCAGCTATATCTTTAGTTAACAAAGAAAATAACTACGAAATGAATTAAATATCTACTTTCACGATTCTGCTAAGAGTTTTTTTATGAAAATTAAATAAAAAAGACTTTTGCAAAAAGTACTCTATAAACTGCAAGTTAGTGCAAGTTAATAAAATGCAATACCCTATAAAAATTAGATACCCAAGCAACCTTTGAGTTGTGAGGATTTTAATTTTTGGTAGCTGATACTTCGACAGGTGGTTACTGAGCCTGTCGAAGTAAGGAATCATGAAGTTAAATACTTTATTTTATAACTTTTTATCTATTCTGCAACTGCAAGTCAGCGGAGCTAAAGATCTCTATAGGTTAGTTCGTGATTAAAAGTCCTAAACTTTTACATGTGCCAGTCCTCCATAAACTTCGTTGTATAATTTCCCTCCATAAAGTTTTTATTATCCATTAGTTGTAGATGAAAAGGAATGGTTGTTTTAATTCCCTCAACAAAAAATTCTTCTAAGGATCGTCTCATTTTGTGAATACATTCTTCACGTGATTGTGCCGTTACAATGAGTTTAGCAATCATTGAATCATAATAAGGCGAAATTGTATAACCGGCATAGACATGTGTATCCACACGGATACCGTGCCCTCCGGGCAGATTCAAATGTTCTATTTTTCCGGGGGAAGCTCTAAAGTCGTTAAAGGGGTCCTCTGCATTAATCCGACATTCAATAGAATGTAATTTTGGATAGTAATTTTTGCCTGAAATAAGGGTTCCAGAGGCTAATTTAATTTGCTCTCTTATTAAGTCATAATCAATTACTTGCTCGGTTATCGGATGTTCTACCTGAATACGGGTGTTCATCTCCATAAAGTAGAAATTACGATCTTTATCTACTAAAAATTCAACTGTCCCAACCCCTTCATAATTAATTGATTCAGCTGCCAATATAGCTGCTTTCCCCATTTTTTCACGAAGTTCATCGGTCATAAAAGGAGAGGGGGTTTCTTCTAATAATTTTTGATGACGTCTTTGAATGGAGCAATCTCTTTCCGATAAATGGCACGCCTTTCCATTTTGGTCTCCAGCAATTTGTATTTCAATATGTCGGGGTTCTAAGATAAGTTTTTCTATGTACATATCTCCATTACCAAAAGCAGCTGTTGCTTCTTGAACTGCTGATTCCCAAGCCTTGTCCATTTCTTGTTCTGAAAAAATGGCGCGCATTCCTTTCCCACCTCCTCCGGCAGTGGCTTTTATCATTACAGGATAACCTATTTCGGCGGCTAATTTTTTTGCTTCTTTTACAGATTTGATAATGCCATCAGAACCGGGAATGCAAGGAACATTTGCTTTTAGCATCGTAGTTTTTGCCATGGCTTTATCGCCCATTTTTTCAATCATTTCATCAGAAGCACCGATAAATTTAATGCCATGTTTTTCACACATTTTTGAAAAGTGTGCGTTTTCTGAAAGAAATCCATAACCGGGGTGTATGGCATCGGCATTGGTTATTTCGGCCGCTGCAATGATATTAGCAATTTTCAGATAAGATTCATTTCCTGCAGCAGGACCTATGCAAACCGCTTCATCGGCGAAACGAACATGTAAACTTTCGGCATCAGCAGTAGAATAAACTGCAACGGTTTTGATGCCCATTTCTTTTGCTGTCCGAATAACCCGGAGAGCAATTTCTCCTCGGTTAGCGATTAATATTTTTTGAAACATTTTTTACATTTTGAAATTTTTATCGATCAGATTTTTTTAAATCTCATTACGAAGGATCGACAAGAAATAAAGGCTGATCATACTCAACAGGACTTGCATCTTCAACTAATACTTTTACAATCGTACCTGAGACCTCGGCTTCGATATTATTAAATAATTTCATAGCCTCAATCGTGCAAACTACAGATTCTTCGGATATTTTGTCTCCCACTTTCACGAAAACTTCTTTGTCGGGTGATGGCTTTCGATAAAAAGTTCCAATCATTGGAGATTTTATTTCGATATACTTTTTCTCTTCTTTTATGCTTTCCTTAGCTTTTACATCAGTTGTAGGAAGATTAGTTGTTATATTGCCGCTTTGAGTTGCCGGCGGGTGAACTGGAACTATTGGAGGTTGAATCGGAACAGGTTGATATACCGTTTTTTCCGATTGGTTTTTAATTTTTATTTTTACCTCTTCAAATTCTAAATCAACTTCCTTAACGCCTGATTTAGAGACGAATTTAATTAAATTTTGTATGTCTTTAAGTTCCATAATTTGTGTAAAATAACTTTAATATGCCCAGGTTAATAATGAAGCACCCCAGGTAAATCCTCCACCAAAAGTAACAAAAATAATCTTATCTCCTTGTTTTAGCTTATTTTCAAAATCCCATAAAAGTAAAGGAATAGTCGCATTTGATGTATTTCCGTAACGTTGAATATTTATTAAAATTTTCTCTGACGGGATGTTTGCATTATCGCGTATTGTTTCTATAATACGTTTATTAGCCTGATGTGGAATTACCCAGTCAATATCTTTTATAGTAAGCTTATTTTTTTTTAATAATTCGTTAATTACCCCGGACATTCTGGAAACTGCATTTCGAAAAATATACTTTCCTTCTTGTGATAAGTAGTGCTTTCCTTGCTTTACTGATTCGGGAGTTAGTGGATTTTTAGACCCTCCGTAATCACTTTTCAGAAAATGAACCCCTCCACCATCAGCTCTAAGAATTTCGTTTTCAAATCCATATTTTTCACAAGGCTCAACGAGAGCAGCTCCTGCACCATCTCCAAAGATGATACAGGTGTTTCGATCTTTGTAATCAATGAGGGAGGACATTTTATCGGCGCAAATGATTAATATTTTTTTATAGCGTTTTGATTCTATTAAGGCAGTGGCCATTGAATAAGCATACACAAAGCCTGAGCAGGCTGCCACCAGATCATAAGCCAAAGCATTAACAGCGCCGAGTTGCGATGCCACATATGCTGCAGTTGCAGCTACACCATAATCGGGAGTGATTGTTCCAAGGATAACGGCATCAATGGTTTTTGGGTCTATATTTTTTTTACTAATAATTTCCTTTCCGGCTTTTATTGCCATGTAGGAGGTTGGTTTTTCAGCGTCGTTTAATATTCTTCGCTCTTTTATTCCCGTCCTGGTCGTGATCCATTCGTCGTTGGTATCTAGTGTTTTTTCCAGATATTCATTCGTTAAAACATATTCGGGAACGTATCCTCCAACTGCGGTAATTCCTGCTTTAATCATCTTTTATAATTACTCATGGTAAAAAGCAACTAATAGAAAAGGTAATTAGAGTTGCTGTAATTGTATAATTATTTTTTTTGATAGCATATATGAATAATGTAGGGTTCTATCTTATATTTAAAAAGTGATAGCTTGCAGTTTTTGATTTTTTTAATCTTCAGTTTCAGCAATATTTTTTTCTAATACTACTTTTCCTCGATAGTAGAGTTTTCCCTCATGCCAATGCGCGCGATGCCTGATATGAGTTTCTCCTGTTTTTTTACAAATGGATAAAGTCGGTATAGTTGCCTTGTAATGAGTTCTTCTTTTATCTCTCCTGGTTTTGGATGTTTTTCGTTTAGGATGTGCCATTTTATTATATGTTAATTATTTAATAATCCTGTTAGTTTATTCCATCTTGGATCGGTTTTTTGATCTTTTTTTGTTCGACTGTCCTTTTTAGTATTCGTTTGATCTAACTTATAGAACATTGTTGCATTCATTTCTCCGTCAGATACTTTCGGATGTATTCTCTTCATAGGGAGCGAAAGTATGAAATGTTCATAAATCCATTGCGCAACATTTATGGTATTTATATTATAAGGAATAATGACCAGATTATCTCCTTCATCTATATACCGCTCTCCAAATTTCACTACCCTTTGTAAATGAAACACTAAAGGGTGTTCAAATATTTCATACGTAATATCGCAATGGAAACTTATAAAGCCTTTTACATAACAATAAAATTGCAATATTGTTTCTTTTTTTTCAAGTTTTAGACAAACTTTTAGCGATGGATATTTAAAATCTTGCTCAAATTCAAAAAGATTAAAGAATGTTTGGTCAATATTGAAATGAAAATGATGAACGCCATTTTTTAATCCAGAGAAATTTATATTGTATGCTTTTAGTTTGTCCATTTTATTATGAGACCGAGGGCAAAGGTATAATTTTTTTATTACTTCCTCTTTAATTTTTTCTGTTATTAGATTTATGGGTTCAGACTTTTAGGGACAGTTGTTAAAGCGCTTTTTGCAACGGTCTCATACTTTCTAAATTTTTTATACTTTTTGTTACAAAGATTAATAATTAATTTCTTGAGTCTAGCTTATCACGAAGCCTGTTTCCCAAAATCATAAAGGACAGAACCAGCAGCATAATACAAAGTCCGGGGACAATTGCAAGATGAGCATTTCCTAAAATAATTTGTGAATAATGTTCCTTGATGGTGCTTCCCCAGGAGGGGGTGGGTGGCTGTGCACCAATCCCAAGAAAACTCAAGCCGCTTTCAATAAGGATAGCGGCAGCAAAATTAGCCGCTGAAACGACGATGACAGGTCCCCAGGCATTAGGCATGATGTGATTAAAAATAATCCGAAAGTTTGATAAACCTATGGCACGGGTAGCTTCTACAAATTCTTTTTGCCGAAGCGATATAAACTGCCCGCGTGTAATTCTCGCTACTTCTACCCACATGGTACATCCTATGGCAATAAATACCTGAAAAAAACCTTTCCCTAAAGCTAATGTCAGTGCAATAACAAAGAGTAGGGTAGGAATTGACCAAATAATATTGATAATCCACATAATAAAATTATCTGCTTTTCCTCCAAAATAACCGGCTATTGCACCTAGTGGAACACCTATCAGAAGTGAAATGAAAACTGCCATAAACCCTGCAAAAAAAGAGATTCGGGCGCCCACGATAATCCTGGAAAGGAAATCACGTCCATACTTGTCAGTACCAAGGTAAAAAGTTTTATGTTTTATGGCCTCTCGAGATAATTTTTTCTCTATTTTTTTTTGTTCTCCTAAAAAAGTGGTATAGCTTTTTATTAAGTTATTTTTTATGGTAAAATTAGTGATTGGGATTTCTTCATAATGTATTTTTTTACCTGTAAAAGCACTGCTTAGTAATGTTTTACGGGGCGTATCTGGGATAGGAATTTGTATAAAATCAACGCGATAGCCCATGGGCTTATTGGGTAGAGTAATGTGCATTTGATTGGCATTTTCGGTAGAATCGGGAGCGATACAATATCCAAATGCTGAAAGGATTCCTATAATAGAGATAATAAAAATCGCTATAACGCTTAAAACTGAGTAGTATTTAGGATTGAGGACTTTAATCAAAAAATTAAAAATTAATATTTATCATATTTTTATGTATTCTACAACAGTCTCAATTTTTTAGTTTATTTATATCGTTTAGCACGCTTATAGCTTCCTTTAGCTGAATATCTTTTTTTTCATTTTCATGCCACTTTTTGCGTTTTATACTCAAAATTGTATCTGTTTTGATGAGTTTGGCTTCATAGGTTGGCGAGAAAATTTTCAGATGATTTTTATAATTGTCAAAAATAGAATCAAAATACTTGGCTTTTATTTTTTTCTGTTCCTGCTTTTTTTTGTATTCAGAAAAATTTAAACTCACAACATTCTCTTCCTTGAGCTTTTTAAACCATTTATTTCCCTCATTTAAATAATTGAAAATACTATCCTTTTCCATTCGATTAGCACTTTTTTCTACGATTTTTTTCAAATCAATATTATAAAAATTGCATTTTTCATACTTTGCCGGCGTTATGCTATCGTAATTTAATGGATGGTCATACTCTCGTTCGCCCACATTATTAGAGAGTTTACTTGATAATACAATATCTGAAGATACGCCCCTTAACTGGGTTGCCCCGCCATTAATGCGATAAAACTTTTGAATGGTTAATTTAAGTGAGCCTAAATCTTTTGAAATCGCAAGAAAGTTAACCGGATAAAAAGTCTGTACGGTTCCTTTACCAAAAGTCTGCTTGCTTCCTATAATTACGGCTCTTCCATAATCTTGAAGTGCAGCGGCTAATATTTCGGATGCTGAAGCAGATAATTCATTTACCAAGATTACAACTGCCCCTTCCCATTGGATTTTAGGGTTATAATCTTTTAAAACTTTTATGTTTCTGGCTTGTGTTTCTACTTGTACTATCGGTCCTTTATCAATAAACATCCCTGCTATATTAACCACTGTTTCTAAGGACCCACCACCATTATTTCTCAGGTCAATAACGATCCCTTTTACTCCATCGGATTTTAATGCTAACAATTCTTTTTCAAAATCGGTTCCTGCATTTTTCCCCTTAGGATTGTTCGGGTCAAAATAAAACTCCGGTAAACTAATCAGACCGTATTTGATGTTATTTTTATCTGTAATGATTGCTGATTTGGCATAAATTGCATCATTTTCTATTACATCACGAACAATTGGAATATCTTTTTTGCTTCCATTTTGTTTTTCAACCGATAAAATAACGGTAGTGCCTTTTTTGCCTCTAATTAAACGAATAGCATCATCTAAATTCATTCCAAGTATACTAACCGGCGGCTTTCCCTGCTGTGCTACTTTTAATATTTTATCACCTACTTCTAATTCGCCTTGCTTCCAACAAGGGCTGCCTGTAAGGATTCGGTCGATAATTGATGTCCCTTTGGTGTTTTTAATCACTGCCCCAATTCCCTCCATCTTTCCAGAAATACTAAAATCAAATTCTTCTTTAACTTTCGGTGAAAAGTAGTCGGTATGCGGATCAAACGATTGTGCATACGCGTTAACATAGGTGGTAAATCTGTCTTTTTCACTCTGATTCAAAAGCCGGCGAAAAAGATCTTTAAAATCATCTTTTACTTTTTCTTGAGCTTCTTTTGAAATTTCCTCAAATGATTTTTCTTTATAAGTTGAGTCTTTTGCTTCTTTTTTCTTTTTTTGCTCTTCTTGCAGCGCTATTATTTCATTTAAAGCCCTAAATTTAATCAATTTATACCATTTTTTTAAAAGGTCTTTTTTATCCTTGGCATATTGATATTTTTTCTCATCTAAATTAATACTATCTTGTTTATTAAAATCAAAAGGCTTTTTTAATAATTCCTGAAAGTGATCTTTAACATATTTTATTCGATTCTGTAAAGTATCAATTGAGGAATGATAAAAAGAGAGGTCCGGGTTTTTAATATAATCATCTATTTTTAAGCGGCTTTTGACCATTTGCGTATAATCTTCCCGGGTTAAATATTGCTTGTAAGGGTCTATTTTTTCCAAATAATAATCAAAAACTTCGGCTGAAAATTTATCGTCTAATGGTTTTGGCTGAAAATGTTTAAAGGTTAAAAGGCGGCGAACATTTTTTAAAATGGTTTTTTGCTCTTTATCTGTATCGCTGTCATTATTTAATCTCGAAAAACTGAAAACGATTAAAGAGGTAGTTACTAATGATATAACTGCCAGACTTATGGTCTTAAATTTCATACTTTTATAAAAAAATTAGATACAAAGTTAGTAAAAATATAATGAAAAACTGATTTTTAATTTAAGACTTTTATCCTTCCATTCCTAAATTCTAAATCCGCGTTCAACATTTGAATTTGGTTAGCTGAGTACTTCGACAGGTTCAGTAACCATATTTCGATTGTGATCAATAACCACGTGCCTAAGTAAGGAAGCAAGCAGTTTGAAGCGAGTCGCAAGTCAGCGGACCTAAAGGTCTCAAATTATCTTTTCCAACGGTGATGCTGAAAAAAAAATCTGTATATTTGGCGCTGAGAGAGGCAACAAAAAAGTGGGGTTTGCTTGTGAGAAATTGGGGAATTATCCTCAATCCGTTCTTAGCCATTTTTGAAAACAGGGTTAGGGTTTAAAAAATACAATCTCTTTATTTTTAAACTTATACACTTTAAGGGACAGTGCCCACTGAAATGTGAAGTTACGAGTGATATAAAAATGAATTCATCAATAAATTTAGATATTGTAATAGTTGGAGCAGGAGCATCCGGGGTAGGTATTGGAATTTTATTAAGAAAAATGGGATTAAAATCTTTTTGCATCTTAGAAAAAAACGCTGTAGGCGAATCATTTAGCAGGTGGCCGTCAGAGATGCAAATGATATCTCCCTCATTTACAGGTAACTTTTTTGGGATGCCAGATTTAAATGCGGTAACTCCTGAAACATCTCCGGCATATTCATTTCAAACTGAACATCCAACAGGCAAACAGTATGCAAATTATTTAAAAGATATAGCAGATTATTATAACCTTCCCGTTGTGAGAAATGTAAAGGTTGAATCTTTAAAAAAAGAAGATGAAGGCTACATAGTTAAAACTCAAAATGATGGTTTAATAAAAACAAAATTTGTGATTTGGGCTGCCGGAGAGTTTCAATATCCAAATGATGATCCATTTTCAGGAGCAGATAACTGTATTCATAATTCTAAAGTAAAGAGTTGGATGGATTTTAAAGATGAAAAATATTTTGTAATAGGAGCTTATGAATCAGGTATTGATGCAGCATATCAACTTGCAAAAAATGGTAAAAAAGTTGTAGTTATTGATGCTAATGACCCATTAAGTAATATACAAAGTGATTCTAGTTATTCTTTATCTCCTTTTACCAGAGATAGGTATTTGTCTCAAAAAGATAATATAGAAATAATCTCCAATACGAGAGTAACAAAAATCGAAAGCAACGATAATTTTTATATTATAATCACAGAGAATGGTGAAAAATTTACCAGTTTTACAAAACCCTTTTTAGCTACTGGTTTTAAAACCAGTCTAAATATAGTTGATGAGTTTTTTGATTTTGAAGACGGGGTAATACAACTTACGGATAATGACGAATCAACAAAATCAAAAGGTATATTTTTAGTTGGACCTCAGGTAAGACATGGAAAAGTAATATTTTGTTTCATATATAAGTTTCGTCAAAGATTTGCAATTGTAGCACAAGAGATTGTTAAAAGACTTGGAGAAAATGAAACGACGAAAGAAATTTTAGAGGAATATAAGTTAAATAATTTTTATTTAGAAGATTTAAGTTGTTGTGAATATGAATGCACATGTTAAATATTTTTAGATATAAAATATGCAAAAATATAGTAGTACAATATTTTTAGTTTCAGCTATATTTTTAGGTTCTATATGTGGACTTTCAATCCCTAACATGGCTACTAAATTTGGGGAATATTTAGATCCAGCCATCCTGTGTTTAATCTTTTTTATTTTTTTAGAACTACCTTTTGAAAACATTTTACAAGTTAGAAAGAAAATTAAATTTATAAGCATTGCTTGGTTAACTAATTTTATACTTATCCCAACATTAGGTTTTCTTATAGCTTATACCTTATTGCATGATAAACCTGCTATTCTTTTAGGATTATTTATATATTTCTCTTTTCCATGCACTGACTGGTTTTTAGCTTTTACAAAACTGGCAAAAGGAGATACCGCAACAGGTTCTGTAATTTTACCAATAAATATGATTTCACAAATACTATTATATCCTATTTTAATTCTAATCTTTGCAAATACTTATGTTGATACTCAAATAGACAGTTTATTAAACACACTTATAGATTGGTTTTTTGCACCATTTTTAATTGCACTATTTATTCATATAATTACAAAAAAAATATTTACGAGTGATAACTATAAAAAAATAAATAAAAGCTACAATTACATAATTAAAGGTTTATTAGCGGTACTTGTTTTTATAATTTTTGCAGGTAATATAAATACCATAGCAGAAAATATCTATTGGGCACTAATGATTTTAGTTGCAGTATTTATATTTTTTGTAAGTAATTATTTAATAACAGAAAAAATTTCAAAAATTTTTAATTTTAAATATAAACTAAGAGTTTTATACGCGATGACAACAACAGCAAGAAACGCGCCATTAATGTTAGGAATTACTATAAAAGCTATTCCAGATCAACCTTTAGTATATATGGCAATAATAATAGGAATGTTAATTGAATTCCCCCATTTAACCGTATTAACTAAGATTTTTGAACGTTCCAAAATGCAAATAGAACGTATTTCCTGACACACCTCTAAATTGATATAATGAGACCTTTGCAAAAAGTACTTTAGCCAATACAATACAAAAGATAAAAATGAACTGCAAATCAGCACAAACTAAACGGATCTTATAATTTATTATACTTTTGTATTTCATATTTTGCGAAAATTATTTATGTTTGCAACATAGGATATTTAAGACCCTATGCAAAACTAAGGGTCTTACTATTTAGTTTTTATAATCAAATTAAAAACAATGACACGTAAACTTACAATTTTAGCCTTTTTTTTATCTCTTATAGGCTTCGCTCAAGATTTCAGTATTACTAAATTAACCGTAGAAGATTATTTATCCGATTTAAAAACATTAGACCATATTATTCAAAAACAACACCCTAATCCTTATCAATTTCTATCAGAAAAAGAACAAAATAAGAGAAAGGAGGAAAAAATTAAAAGATTAAAAGAAAAGCCTTCTTTTGAAAATTTTTGGAAATGCCTGAATAGATTTGGAGATGGCCATTTAAACTATAGTACTATAAAAATAAAACAAGAATATACCAATTACCTAAAAAATAATCACGCTTTTTTCCCTATTCCTGTTGTTTTAAGAAATGGAAGAATGTTTGTAAACATTAAAGGAGATGCACTTCCGTATGGAACAGAAATTATATCTATCCAAAAAAAGCCAGTAAAAGAAATATTAAAAACACTTAACCAATATATTCATGGAGATGGATATGTAATGAGTAAGACAGAAGCAGATTATCTTAATTTTATTATGGATTATTCGATCTTCATTGAAAATAACGTTCATGAATTTGAGATAACGTATTTATCTAATATTGTGAATACTCCTAAAAAAGTAATTCTCAAAGGGATTGATATTTATGAGGTTATCAGAAAAAGTAAATTAACTATACAACCGGTCAATAAATTAGAATTGCAGGATAAGATTGATTTACATTATTTTAAAGATAAAAAAATAGGCGTTCTTACAGTTAATAGTTTTATGATAAGTGAGTCCGATGCGTACAAGAAATTTAGTGAATTCTTTAAAACAGTGAATAAAGAGCAGTATAAAAATATTATTATAGATATAAGAGATAATGGTGGTGGAGACCCCAATATCGCCGCAATTTTATTTTCTTTTATCATGGATAAAAACTTCAAAAACGAGTTTAATTACCGAACGAAAACCATAAAGATCGAGAAAGAAAATCTCTTAAATAATTACCAAAATCCAGCGAGTGATGACTACGTTTCTAATCTTGAAAATTGGCTATATCAAAGATTTAATAAAGCAGAAGATGGCTATATAGGGAACGAAAGATTAAAACAAGGAACATCAGAAAACTTTCCACCCGACAAAGATAATTATAAAGGAAATGTATTTTTAATAACCGGAGGACATACTTTTTCTGCTGCGGTCTATTTTACAAAATTGTTTAAAGATCATAAAAGAGGTAAAATTATCGGAACAGAAACAGGAGGAAACGAGAATTTTGCATTTGCAGGATGGTTCTTATTTTATAAATTACCCAAAACAAAACTTGTCGTAAGAATACCAATAACTGAATTACATTTTGGCACTTCTACTATAAAATCAGATAATGGAATATTACCCGATGTTATCACGCCAACTAAAAAAGCTATAGAATACCTGCGAAAAGAAAAAGACCCTGAAATAGAATATTTATTAGAGACGTATATTAAATGACCATTTTAATAATATGAGAGTATGAAAACTTTAGCTTATAGCAACACAGCAAATAAATAGAAAATTTTGCCCCACCTCTACCACTTAAAGTAAATACAGTTAAGTTTAGCTGAATAAAAATGTTTTTCAGCCATATTACATACTATATTAATAAAAGAATAGACCTATTAAACAACTAATTTAATTATTTTTTATGTCAATTTATTGACATAAGTTATGTTTTAGATTCTCCTTTTTTAAAATATCAGAAGTAATTTTTTTGCAAATAACGTTAACAATTTGTTAAATTTTTGTTAATTAATGTTAATTTTTATATATTTGTGAAAAATTAACAAATATTATATATTTTATGAACGTTAATCTACAAAAATTTCTGTTGTTTGCTTTCTTATTATTTAATGCCCTAAACATTAGCGCTCAGAAGATAATTACTGGCAAAGTAACCGATGAAGGGGGAAAAGAACTTCCAGATGTTTATATTACTACCAAAGAAGGGGGTTCAGAGGCGTTTACTGAAAAAGACGGAACTTACCATATTGAAGTGAAGTCAGAAGAAAAGACCTTACTTTTTGAATATATGGGGTATAGGACAAAGGAGGCACCTATAAAAAATGATAAAATCAATGTAATTCTAAAATCCACCACAGAAAAAATAAGCAAAGTCGTGGTTACGGGGTTCCAAAAAATAGATCAAAAACTCTTTACCGGTGCCGCCACCCGGTTAAAAGGTTCAGATGTTCAAATCGCCGGCGTACCCGATATTACACGCGCCTTACAAGGACAAGTCGCCGGGGTAGAGGTGCAAAATGTTTCGGGGACTTTTGGAGCCGCGCCTGTTATTAACATTCGAGGCGCCTCCTCCATTAATGGAACGAACAAACCTTTGTTTGTAATTGACGGCGTGGTACAAGAAGATTTAATCAATATAAGTTCAGATGATTTAACTTCTGGAAATCTGGCTTCTGTTTTGACTTCAGGAATTGCAGGGTTAAATCAGAACGACATTAAAGATATTCAGATTTTAAAGGATGTATCCGCGACGGCTATTTACGGTGCACAGGCACTAAATGGCGTAATCGTCATCACTACTAAAGAAGGTTACTCAGGGAAGCCAAGGGTAAGTTATTCAGTCAATACAACTATAAGACAACGACCCGATGCTTCTGATTATAACTTATTAGATGCCGGTTCAGAATTAGATATCTATCGAGAACTATATGATAAAGGCTATTTGAGTATTTCCAATCTCGCCAATGTGAATAGCTTTGGTCAAATTGGGCAAATGTATTATTTAATTAATCAAGGACATTTGTCTTGGGGGGCCAATCCCAATCATGGAAATGGCTGGAATGAAGATTATCTTAAATATTATGCCTATCAAAATACCGATTGGTTTGAGGTATTATTTAGAAATAATATTACTACCCAGCATTCTTTAAGCCTAAGCGGAGGAGATAAAAATTCAAAATATTATGCCTCAGTAGGGTACTATGGAGACTCTGGAGCTACCGAAAGCAATAGCGTAGATAACTATACTGCCCTTTTCAAAGGAGACTTTAGTTTAAGCAATAAAGTAAAGATAGGGGCTAAATTGCAAGGGAATTTTAGACAGCAAAGGCTGCCCGGCACGCGCACACGGGATTTTGATGCAATTGTAGGGCAGTTTACCCGGGAATTTGATATTAATCCTTTTTCTTATGCCTTAAATACCAGCCGATTAATAGCTCCTTATAACGCCGATGGCAGTTTAAATTATGTAAGAAGCAATTTTGCTCCTTTTAATGAATTATACGAATTAAAGCATAATTATGTAGATCTGGATGTAATAGACATTACGACACAATTGAACTTAGAATACAAAATAAAAGAGGATTTAAAGACCACTTTTCTACTGCAAGGGCGCTATGCCAATACCGAATCTGAACACAAACAACATGAAACTTCTAATGCCGCCGAAGCCTATAGAGCGAGTAGCACATCTCAAATTACAGAAAGTAATCCTTTTCTTTGGAAAGATCCGGATAAACCGCTTTCTACAAATAAAAGTATTCTTCCATCAGGAGGGTTCTATAATACAGAAGGAAATCGGCTGATTAATTATTATCTAAGAAGTATTTTAGAATGGTCGCCTAAATTGGGAGAACATCGGTTTAATATACTAACAGGAAATGAAATTAAAACCACCGATAGAAAAATCAGGACGATGGATGGATACGGAATTTCTTATGATAGAGGCAGATTAGTATATTCTAATGACCAATTTATTGATTACTTAAATGATAATAATGAAACCTATTTTTCTTATAATTTAGAATATGATCGCTATATCGGTAATTTCTTTAGAGCTGCCTATTCCTATAAGAAAAAATATCTTATTAATGGTTCTTTTCGTTATGATGGTTCTAACCAACTCGGGAGCACTTCTACCGCACGCTGGCTTCCTTCCTATAATGTTTCAGCAGGATGGAATGCCTCCGAAGAAAATTTTTTGAGAGATTCTAAAGTCATTAATTATCTGAAGTTTAAAACCACTTATGGACTAACGGGTAGCTTGGGTCCTACGGCCAGTGCACAGTTAAAACTACTATCAAAGTTACGAAGTCGCGTAGAAGAAAGCGAACCCGGCATTGAAATAGACGATTTGGAAAACCAAGACTTAACCTGGGAAAAACTGTATGAATGGAATATCGGATTTGAATTGGGCTTGTGGAATAATCAAATCTATACCGAAGTAAATTACTATAAAAGAAAGTCAAAAGACTTAATTGATTATATTCAAACTTCGGGCATAGGAGGAATCTCTATCAAGTACGGAAACATAGGAGATTTAAAAGCGCAAGGGGTAGAAGTTACCTTAAAAACAAAAAATATTGATATAAATAATTTCAAATGGAATACACAATTTACTTTCAATTATTACACCGATAAAATTACACGTTTAGAATCTCATTACAATATCGCACGTGCTACACGAAGCGCCGGAATTGGATTACTTGGAGGTCCGCAGCGCGGAATTTATTCCATCCCTTTTGCCGGATTAGACAGCAAAGGAATACCTACTTTTTTTGATAATAAAGGCAATGTAGTCACGAATATTAATTTGCAAAACTCAGGCGATATTCGTTCATGGCTTCGATACGAGGGACCGACAGCCCCGAGATATCAGGGAGGGCTTATCAATCGATTTAAGTATAAAAACTGGGGATTAAGTGTTAATATTATTTATAAAGCCGGTAATAAAATTCGATTAGATGATTTATATACGACGAATTACTTAGGCCCTTATTTTTCAGATTCTCAGTCCTACCCCAAAGAATTTCTGAATCGGTGGCAGGTGCCGGGTGATGAAGATATAACCAATGTTCCCGTAATTCCCTCTGCTGATGCTTGGCATTATAATCATAGTGGAGAGAACGCCTATGCGCTTTACAATAAAAGTACGCAACGAGTAGCCAAAGGCGATTTTATAAGGCTTAAAGATATTAGTCTATCATATAAACTTCCAAAAGCCTGGTTAAAAAATGTGGCGATACAGAGCGCTAGCCTTTCACTTAACGCCAATAACATTTGGCTGATGTATTCGGATAAAAAATTAAACGGCGCAGATCCTGAGTTTTTTAATGCTGGCGGGGTGGCATTGCCGGTACAACGAACTTATACCTTTAGCCTGAATGTGAACTTTTAAAATAAATTAAAATGAATAGAAAAAATAAATGGTATATACAAATTCTCTTCGGATTACTTTTCATGTTAAGCAACTGTACTGAAGATTATTTAGAAAAAGAGCCTGATAATCGATCGCGTTTAGATGCCTTAGACAAAATAGCAGAGACCTTAGTCTATGCGTATCCTAAATATTCTTATGACTTTACTGAGCGGATGACCGATAATGTAACGTATGTTCCTGATGAAGATGAAGTTAATTGGGTTCGAGAAATTTATGAGTGGAGTGAAAATATTTCTTCTACTTATAATGATAGTCCGACAGGCTATTGGAATACAGCATATGAAGCCATTGCACAAGCCAATGTCGTATTAGAGAAAATAAAAGGTATAAAAGGAGGTGACTCAACGTATAGAAATGCCATTATGGGCGAAGCCCTGCTCTGCCGGGCGTATGCGCACTTTATGCTGGTGAACCTTTTTGCCAAGAATTATAATACGGATACTTCATCTTCTGACCTAGGAATTCCTTACGTAACCCAAGTCGAGAAAAAATTGATTGTGTCCTATCAGCGAAATACCGTACAAGAGGTGTATGATCTAGTAGAAAAGGATTTATTAGAAGGATTAGAGTTAGTTTCCTCTCAATATTATAAAAATTCAGGGAAATTTCATTTTAATAAAAAAGCGGCACTCGCTTTTGCCTCTCGCTTTTATCTGTGGAAAGGATCGTATGAAAAAGCAGAAGAATACGCTACTCAATTATTAAGCCAGGGAGAAAGCCAGTTTGTACGAAATTATCAAGAGGATGTATTAACCCCTTCTAGCAAAGATGATTATGGAATTAATTTCACCAATCCCTCGGTTAACGCTAACTTACTATTGGCAAAATGTTATGTTGAAAATACCGGTTCTGCTATGCATTACTTAGACTCCTCGCCGGCTTATTCGATTTCTACCAACATTGGACAAGAAATTTTTACTGGAGGTGACAGTGATAAAAGAAATAAAATAAGATTACGATATGGAGGATGGGTTAATTATCCTAAATGGAGAAGACTTTTTGAATATACCAATATAATACAAGATATTGGTAATCGACTTAGTACTATTGTATGGTTTCGAGGTGAAGAAGTATTGTTTAATCGTGCAGAAGCACGCTTGCTGAAGAAGAATCCGGATATCGCAGGTGCTGAATCCGACCTAAATTATATCTTAAATGACCGATACACGGACAGTACAAAAGCATCTAGTTTAAAGGATAGTTATATAAAAGAAGGATTATCTCAAAAGGAGGCGTTAAAGCAGGTAATTATAGACGAACGAAGAAGAGAATTTATTAATGAAGGACTTCGTTGGTTTGATATTCGGCGTTTTCATATTCCCGTTACACACCTGTTAAGAGACGGCACTATCGACACTCTTACGGAAGATGATCCTCGAAGAGCCTTACAAATTCCGATTAGCGCCACCTCATTGAAAGTAAAACCCAATCCAAGATAGATGAAATAGTATATAATAATGAAAAGAAAAATAGTAACCTATAAAATTTATATAAAATGAAATACAGTAAAATTATCATAGCTCTTTTTATGGTCATAATATATTCCTGCTCAAGACAAGATGTGGTACATTATACCCCAGAAGATAAGTCAGAATCCACTGACCCTATTGATATTTACATCAAGCAAAAATTAACTGATCCATATAATTCACGAGTAGTTTGGGATTGGCAGCAACCCTTGTATGTAAAAAACTTTGACTTTCGTTTGCTCCCAACACAAAGAGAAGTAATTATTCCTACTGTGGATATTATCTTAAACTATTTTATTGAACCGATAAAAAAGGCAGCAAATGGAGAAGCGCTTTTAAAAAATCTTTTCCCGCCAGAATTTATCTTTGCCGGATCAGCCGCCTATGATTCTTATGGTGTTGCTTTTGCCGGTGTTGCAGAATCAGGAGTGAATATTATGCTTACAAGTTTGAATGACTATAATCCGGGTAATAGCGCATTTATTATGGATAAGGTGCATACTATTCATCATGAGTTTACCCATATTGTTAACCAGAATACCACTGAAGGCGTACCGGAGGATTATACAACGGTAAATACTGCTTATACTGGCGATAACTGGAGGCAATTAGGAGATTGGCAGGTTTTAAAAGACGGCTATGTAAGTGCTTATGGATCACAAAATCCAGCGGAAGATTTTGCAGAAATGGTGTCTACTTATTTAACTTTGTCAGATAAAGATTTTAATGCTATATATATTACGCATGGAAGAGATGAGGAACTGAATATCGGAAAAGATTATATCGCTAAAAAACTGCAAATTGCAAAAGACTACTACCAATCGAATTATAATATAAATCTTGAGGAAATAAAAGCCAATTTACAGGCTGAGTTAGATAAACTATAAATCTTTTAAAACTATTGAAAAATGAAAAGAGTAAAATATATTGTAGGTTTTTTTATACTTACGGCTTTTTTATCCTGTAATGAGGATGACAATACACTATTTGATCAATCGCCGAGAGAGCGTTTACAGAGTAGAATAAAAGAATATCAAAATGTTTTGACGAGTGCTGAAAACGGATGGGTAACTGCGTATCGCCCGGATAAAGATTTTGGATATTTTCATCTATGGTTTCAGTTTAATGAAGATGGGACCGTTCATACCCTGTCCGATATCCCATTGGTAAATAATCGTGTTGGTAGCGGAATTTTTGCCCCCAAGCCCGGATTTTATAAAGATACTACAACCAGCTACCGAGTATCCTCTCAAAACTCGGTTGATTTAGTGTTTGAAAGTCCTATGGCGCTGCATTATCTTTATTCACTAACGATTCAACAACAAGTAGGTAAATCTTCATCAATGGAATTTGAATTTTATATTACCCGTGCTACGCCAGAAGAAGTGGTATTGGAAAGCAAAACGGATTCAGGAAAAGGAGGACAAGAAAAAACACAGATGATTCTTAAAAGAGCTACCCCTGAAGATAAAGAGAAGGTAGAGAAAAGTTATGAAGAATGGGATCGAGTATCAAAAATGACTATAGCCGACACTTATTTATCAGATAATCTTGAGGATACCATTAGTATTTATAATAATAATAATACTCTAATGAGGATTATAAATAAGGAAGGAGAAAAACTTGCTATTATGGAGATGAACTCAGACTATATTAAGCTAAAAAAAGATGATGATAGTGAGGTTACCTATTCAAAGGTAATAATTGGAGAACATCCCATGGCTATTATTCCTAAAGGAGGACAGCTGCCTGAAGTAAAATTTGCTGATAGTGGCAAAACAATAGACCCTGCTAAAATTAAACTGGAAGGCGTAGATAAAAATCAAGTGGGTGTGTATAATGCAATTATTACAATTGGAAATGTAAGGCTAAATAAAAAAGTAGTGATATATGACCCATCTATTGTGGGCAAGGATATTACAGGAAGTTATTATGATATAGATCCCCGTCATACCGACATGCAAGAAAATACGCCTCGAAGAGGAAAGATTTACTTAGTGGAGGGAACAAAAAATATCTTTTTTGCTACGGACCTGGGGTTTAAAGAAGATTTTCCGGTATATTTTCAAATGAATGGGGAAACGATTTCAGTAATTCCACAGCCCTATGTTTATAATGATATTGTACTTGTAAAACTAGATTGGAATCCTGAAAATAGGCAAATGGACGTATTTATACGTATAACAAGACACGAGCGAGAACATCCAGATGATCCAACTTATGGATATTATTATACCTTCCAAATGAATTAATCATTAAATTAATCTTATTATTATGAATAACATATTAAATAAAATAATACTATTGCTAAGTGCAGCAGCAATATTTTCCTGCGATAATGATAAAAATAACATTCCTTTAGAACAAAAGCCAGGAGATTTTTCTATTTCTTTAAAAAATGTTTCCCAGCACTCGGCTGAAATTCAATGGCCTCAAGTTATGGACTCACAAGAAAACGAAATTCTTTATGATGTTTATCTTAGTGAGGGAAAAGCGTTTCCAGCAGAATATACTCAAGTGGCAAAAGATATTAAAGATACTTCCTATGCCTTTAATGAATTAGCACAATGTGCTGATTATTATGCTTATGTAGAGGCTCACGACTCAAAAGGAAATGTCAATCGGCAGTCTTTTTCTTTTAAAACAAATGGTTGTAATCTCCCACCCACTGATTTTGAAGTAACTATAAACGTAAATGAAGAAAATACGTCTGCAGTAGTAGCTTGGACCCAAGCTACCGATCCTGAGAAAGACAACGTGATTTACGATGTTTATATTAATGATCAACTGATAGGTAGAGACCTAAACGCTTTAACCTATACGTTAAAAGATTTGGAGTATGTTACCGAGTATAAGGTAACTATAGCAGCTAAAGATAATAGTGGAGCTAAAAAAAATGTGCACCAGTATTTTAAAACTTGTGCCCCCGATCTCTCAGGTACTTATGAAGTCATAAGTAATGGCATTGGACAACTGCTCTTTAGTGATTTCTCGCCTCTTAAAAGGTATGAAAGTCAAGTAACAATTACCAAGAATAAAGATGGAACTTATACTATTTCAGATGTAACCGCTGGGTTTATAGCTGAACAGTTACGAAGGTTAAATCCTAATCTTACGTTCAGTCATACTGCTGTAATAATAGATAATTGTAGCGAGTATACAGCATCCCTTAATAATGTTGATATAGTCGGGAATAATTCAAATATAAATTTTGAAGGAAAGTATGACCCTGATTCAGAAAGCATAGTAATAGAGTTCTCTTGGACAGCTAAGTTTACACAATATACAGATAAACAAACCGTGGAAGGGTTTATGAGAAAACTTCCCTAAAAAAGGAGAATAGAGAAGGTGTATTTTTTCTCTTATGCTTATAAAAAGGAAAGGTCTCTTCAAAGAGACCTTTCCTTTTTATATTTTTGCCATTAGATCGTAAATTATCCAAGGGAAGTGAGAGAAAAAGTGTCCTTTTGAGGGAACTTTAGGAGTGAACATTTTAGCTTGCGCTGACTTGCAGTTGCAGAATATATAAAAAGAATTAAAACGAAAGTATTTAACTTCAAACTGCTTCCTTACTTCGACAAGCGGTTACTGAGCCTGTCGAAGTGCTCAGCTACCGAAAATTAAAATACTCATAATCATTAGGTTGCTCTGGTGTTTAATTTTTTTCGAGTGTTGCGTTGTATCACTAAAGTGCTTTTTGAGACCGTTGCAGAACACATAAAAAAGTATGAAAAAGAAAGCATCTAACTTCAAACTGCTTCCTTCTTAAAAAATTAAAATCCTCACAACCAAAAGGTTGCTCTGGTGTTTAATTTTTTTCGAGTGTTGCGTTGTATCACTAAAGTGCTTTTTGCAACGTTCTCAATTTTTGCAACGGTCTCGGGGGATTAGTCCTTGAAAGTTTCAATCGTAGCTAATTGGGTAATAAGGGGGGTAATGTTAGCGCTATTTTTTTAATTGTAATTTTAACTGTTTTATTTCATCTCGTAGGGAAGCAGCTACCATAAATTCCATATTCTTGGATGCTTCTTCCATTTCCTTTTGTTTTTCTCTTATTTTTTTCTTTAGTTGTGTCGGAGTCAGGTATATTTCTTCTGCTTCCGCAGCCCGACTCGTCTCTAAACGAAGGGCATTATTTTTCTGATAAGGATTACTTACCAGATCATGGTTTAATGATTTTTTAATCGCCTTAGGCGTTAATTGATGCCGGGTATTATATGCAATTTGCTTTTCGCGTCTTCGCTGTGTTTCTTCCATAGTCATTTGCATACTATGAGTGATTTTATCTCCATACATAATTGCCATCCCGTTGAGGTTTCTCGCGGCACGTCCGACCGTTTGGGTTAAGGAACGATGGGAACGCAAAAAACCCTCTTTATCTGCATCCATAATCGCGACCAGTGAAACTTCTGGTAAATCAAGCCCTTCACGAAGTAAATTAACCCCAACTAATACATCAAATTCTCCCGTGCGTAAGCCCTGTATAATCTCAACCCGCTCTAACGTATCTATATCTGAATGAATATATCTTGTACGAATTTGTAATCGTGTAAAATATTTGGTTACCTCCTCTGCCATTCGTTTTGTTAGCGTGGTAACCAAAATTCGTTCGTTTTTTTCCACTCTTTTTTGAATTTCTTCTATCAGATCATCTATCTGATTTTCTGTAGACCTGACTTCTATTATCGGGTCTAACAAACCCGTAGGGCGAATAATTTGCTCCGCTAAAACCCCTTCTGATTTTTTTAATTCATAATCTGCCGGAGTAGCACTAATATAAATTACCTGGTTTTGTAATTGTAAAAATTCTTCAAACTTTAGCGGTCGATTATCCATAGCCGAAGGCAGTCGAAAGCCATATTCTACCAAACTTTGCTTGCGAGAGCTGTCTCCACCATGCATGGCATGTACCTGTGGGAGGGTTACGTGGCTCTCATCAATAATCATTAAATAGTCTTTTGGAAAACAATCTAATAAACAAAAAGGGCGTGAGCCTGCCTCTCGTCCGTCCAGATAGCGTGAATAGTTCTCAATACCCGAACAATAGCCCAGCTCCCGAATCATTTCTAAATCAAATTCAGTACGTTCTAACAGGCGCTTAGCTTCTAGTTTTTTTCCTTGCTCTTTAAAAAAAGCGACTTGTTTAATTAGATCTTCTTGAATACCTTTTATAGCATTATGTAAAATATCTTTTGAAGTAACAAATAAATTGGCAGGGTAAAGGGTGATTTTTGAATATTCTTCGAGAATATTACCGGTCGGTACATCAAAAGTTTCGATTTGTTCGATTTCATTATCAAAAAAGTGAATCCGAATGCCATAGTCTGAATATGCGGGAAAAACATCAACCACATCCCCGCGAACACGAAAATTTCCCCGCGCAAAGTCCGTGTGAGCACGTGAATATAATCCATTAACCAACTGGTGGAGTAGTTGGTTACGAGAAATGATTTGTCCTTGCTGAAGGTGAACCACATTTTTATTAAATTCTGCTGGATTTCCAATGCCATATAAACAAGAAACCGAGGCAACTACCAATACATCCCGGCGCCCAGACAAAAGCGATGAGGTAGCGCTTAATCGTAATTTTTCAATTTCATCATTGATAGATAAATCTTTTTCTATGTACGTATTGGAATGAGCAATATAGGCTTCTGGTTGGTAGTAATCATAATAAGAAACAAAATACTCAACGGCATTATCAGGAAAAAAATTTTTCAATTCATTATATAGTTGAGCGGCTAAAGTTTTGTTGTGTGCGAGAACCAAAGTAGGGCGTTGCACTTGTTGAACGACGTTGGCTACGGTAAAAGTCTTACCCGAGCCCGTAACGCCTAGTAATACCTGATGAGCAAGTTTGTTTCTTATGCCTTCACTAAGTTGCTTTATGGCTTCAGGTTGATCGCCGGTAGGTTGAAAGGTAGATCGAATGCTAAAAGGCATAGAGGTATGGGTTGCGAGGTCTTAAAGAAACGAAGATACAAAGACTTCATCAAATATACAACAAGGGATCTCGTTAAACTAAAATTTAAGTATAGGATCAATCTTTGGATTGTAAGGATTTTAATTTTTATTGAGCGCTACAATTTTTTTGTTAGCGTATTTTTTGCAAAGGTCTCAAAAAGTCCTTTAATGATTCAAAAAAGGGCTAAGAATAAAAAAAGTTTATCATAATATCCAAAAAATTAGACACCGAAAACATTATTCTAAAAAACATTAAATTTTGCAACGGTCTCATATATTTGTTATATTTGTAGTTGTTAGTAAGGCATAAATTAATTGGAATTAAAGTGGATGATGTCAGATACATAGAAGAAAACTATATTGAGTGGGATGAATTATGCAAGAAGATGAAGATTTCATCAGATGAATTGAATCAATTAATTAATAGCGAAAAGGTTCCTAAACCATCCTATGAAATTATACATAAAATGAAGATTTGTTCTCCACTTAATGATTTTGTAGAAAAAGAAATACAGAAAAAATATTTTCCATTAAAATCGCTTGAACTTTTAAAACAAATAAAACAGAAGCAAGAGGAAACTTCTATATTAGAATTTAAAAAAGATTTGTATCAAGCGCTTGAGGCGCATCCTTATAAATCTTATGCTTATCCGGATATTACTAAAGCCAATGGAGATATTGACTCTGTCATTTTTGATAAGTACGCTGAAGAGAAATGGCACTATTATATTTCCGGCGTATATGGCATCTGTACTCAAAACGTAAGTGTTCAAGAAATTGTAAGGAAAGGAATTGTTGTTCAGAGATTAAAGGAATTCCAGGAAAATGATAACAAGGATAATGAGTTACTGAAAGTATTAGACAAAGAATATAACGAAGTGGCAGCACTTTTTGCTCCTTATCAGAGGCAGGAAAGCAGTCGAGAGAAATATTTAGACGCTACGCTTAAGAAAAATAAATTAGAAGGGCGGATAAAAAAATACTCATAAGAAATTGTAAGTGCAATTTATATTTAAAAATTAGGCATTGTTAATAAAGTATACTTAATTGATTATTTCTCTTTAACATCATCATGATAGCCTTTTAACCTATCAATATTCTTTGAGTGGCATTTACTTTTTCGTCTTAATCGGGCTAAAAAATGTCAAAATGTATGTTTATTTAACAATGCCAAGAATTATTAGTGAAGAATTTTAAAAATCAGCTCTTTTAGTATTTCCATTTGAGGTAAGTTACCCGCACCAACTCCCTTAGATTTTAAATCGGCCTCACGTAAATAAGAAATAATCTGCACCGTTTTTCTTAACGGATAATGCCTAGCTGCCACTTGATAATCACTTACGAAGTATGGATTTATCTTCAATTCTCGAGCTATATTTTTTTTATTTTTATCCTTTAGCGAATGGTATATTATCAGATTACTGAAATAATTATATAAAATGCTTAAAGTAACCACTAAAGGATGATCTTTGGCGTTTTTGCTGAAATAATAAATAATACGATAAGTTTTTAGAACTTTTTTTTGTCCGAGTGCCTTTTGCAATTCAAAATGATTATATTCCTTGCTAATCCCAATATTGCGTACAATATCATCAGTTGTGATTTTATTTGAAACCAGCAGAGATAATTTATCCAGTTCATTGGCTATACGCGATAAATCTGCACCTATAAATTCAACCAAAAGATGGCTTGCTTTAGCTTCTATAGAAAGATTTTTGGTACTTAGATATTGTTCTATCCATTCGGGGATTTTATTTTCATATAATTTTTTGCTTTCAAACAAGACCGCCTTTTTATCCAAAGTTTTAGTTAATGTTTTTCGCTTATCTAACTTTTTATATTTATAGTTGATTACCAACACGGTATGGGGCGCTGGATTTTCGGCATAAGTGCTTAAACGATCTATCGTGCTTGATAAATGCTGTGCTTCTTTCACGATGATCAGCGTGTGTTCTGCATTCATAGGAAATTGCTTGGCAAGCCCGATAATAGACGACAGTTCGGTTTCTTTACCATAAACAACTGTTTGGTTAAATGATTTTTCTTCCGGAGTTAATACGGTTTCTTCAAGTTTTCTGGTAATTAAATCAATAAAATAGGGTTCTTCCCCCATTAAAAAATAAACAGGAGCAAACTTTCGTTGTTTAATGCGATTTAAAATAGATTCTATTTGCATAATATATCTTTTGTATAGACCTTTGTCTTTACATTCAACTAAAACATGCAGCTAAATTTGCCTCAATATACATTTAAAACCAAAAATAAGAATAATCAACGGTATATTTTTGATGAAATTCGGAAAAAATTCTATGTCCTCACGCCCGAAGAATGGGTTAGGCAGCATGTGATTCGTTTTTTAATCGAAGTAAAACATTACCCAAAAGGACGAATAGGGATTGAAGTGCCGGTTAGAGTAAACGGTATGAATCAACGGATAGATGCGTTGCTTTATGACTCGAAAGGAAATCCTTTTTTGATGGTAGAATGCAAGCGCCCTTCTACGGTAATTACACAGAAGGCTTTCGACCAGATTGCCCGTTATAATCAGCAACTTAACGCCAAACTATTATTGGTTACGAATGGAATTGATCATTATTGTTTTCAAGTGAACCACTCAAGAAAGTGTTATGATTTTTGCACTATCCCAAATCACATAAAATCATAGGGGTTATATGGCTTTTTAAAAAATGTTTTTTAATTATTTAAATTTTTTTTAACTTTGTCAAAACAGCATATGAAGATAACATTATTACGTTGCTTTGTTCTTTTAATTTGTTTTCAAGGACTGACAGCACAAACAAAAATTACAGGGACTGTTAAAGATACGAGCGGGAATCCTATACCAGGGGTAGGGGTTCTTGAAAAAGGAACTAACAACGAAGTAGCTACGGACTTAGATGGGAACTATTCCGTTGAGGTAAAAGAAGGAGCCGTGCTTGAATTTTATAGTACTGGTTTTGAAACGATGGATATACCTACTGCTGGGAAAACAACGATTAGTGTAGTATTAAATCAGGAGGTTACGAAAATAGATAAAGTGGTAATAACAGCACTGGGAATCAAACGAAAAGAAAAAGCATTAAGCTATAATCTTCAGGAGATAAAACAAGAAGAACTTACCCGAGTGAAAGATGCCAATTTTGTGAATAGTCTCAGCGGAAAAGTTGCAGGCGTCAATATAAGAAGAAGTTCCTCAGGAATAGGCGGGGCAACAAGGGTGGTACTGCGTGGAGATAAATCTATCTTAGGAAATAATAATGTATTATATGTAGTGGATGGAGTTCCGCTTTATAATGTTTCCAGAGGTGCTGCATCAGATAGTGGCGGCTTCCAAGATCCGGGCGGAACGGAAGGCATAGCAGATTTCAATTCAGAGGATATAGAGAGCATTTCGGTACTTACGGGTCCTTCAGCAGCAGCTTTGTATGGCTATCAGGGATCTAATGGAGTTATCTTAATCAATACGAAAAAAGGAAAAGAAGGGGTAAGCGTTACTTTATCTTCCAGCACGCAGTTCTTACGCCCGTTCATCACGCCTGATTTCCAGAATACGTATGGGAATCGGGCAGGGGAGTATGCAAGTTGGGGGAATAAATTATCTACCCCTTCAACGTATGACCCTTTAGATTTTTTTAAGACTGGAGTAAACCTGATTAATGCTGCTACTGTTCAGATAGGAAATAAAAAGAATCAGACGTTTATTTCTTTAGGTTCAACCAATTCTCAGGGAATCTTACCCAATAACGAATATAATCGTTATAATTTCACCCTTCGAAATACCGCTTCTTTTTTAAACGATAAGATGCATTTAGACCTAAGTGCCAGTTATATCAAACAAGATGAGCAAAACATGATTACGCAAGGATTATATTTCAATCCTATACCTTCGTTATATTTATTTTCTCCGGGGGAAAATTTTGAATTAGTGAAATTCTATGAAAGATATGATCCTACCCGAAGAATCTATACACAGTACTGGCCTTATGGAGGAGGTGATGAAGTGAATCAGAACCCTTATTGGATTGCCCATCGAATGGTATTTCCTACAAAAAGGGATCGTTATATGTTTTCCACCCGTTTGGATTATGATATTTTCAGTTGGCTAAATGCATCGGCAAGGGTACGCATCGACAATACGCATGAAAGCCGTGAAAAAAAATACTATGCTTCTACCAAGGCCCCACATGCTCGAGGCAAAGGATATTATGGCTTTGAAGAAGGCAATCAAAAACAGACCTATGCTGATTTATTATTTAACGTGAAAAAACGATTTGGCGTATTCAATCTAAACGCGAACTTTGGGGGAAGTTTTTCTAATTTTAACCCTAGCTTGTCTCGAGGGCTAGAGGGTCATCTTTTGACTGTTCCTAATTTTTTTGACTATTCTAATATTGATACTAAAGATGATAGAAATATAAGTGAAGCTAGGGCAGGAGATCGGAGTAGGACATACAGCATATTTGGCTTAGCCGAAGTATCTTATAAAGATTTTCTTTACCTTACCCTTACGGGAAGAAACGACTGGGATTCTCATCTTGTAAATTCTAAAGAACCCTCTTACTTTTATCCTTCGGCAGGGCTTTCGGGCATTATCAGTAAAATGGCAAAGCTCCCCGATTTTATCTCTTTCTTAAAGGTAAGAGCCTCTTATACTGAAACGGGCAGTCCTATTTCAATCGTTGGCGCTACGCCTGGCACCTTAACCCTTCCCATTAAGGGCGGTGTGCTTAGCGAACGCGGTGATTATCCTTTTCCTGATTTTAAAGCCGAAAGAACCCGTTCATATGAGGCGGGGCTAAACATGAGGTTCTTTCATAATCATTTTAATTTGGATGCCACGGTTTATCAAGCGAAGACGTATAATCAAACTTTTTATTACGAGAACCCCTCGCCGCTCTATAAGGGAATGTATTTGCAAGCGGGGGAGATACGAAATAGAGGGATAGAACTTACTTTTGGGTATGATACTCGGCCAAAGAATGGAAAATTCGGTTACGATACGAATGTAGCCTATACGCTCAATGAAAATAAAATTATAGAATTGGTACATGATTATCCTAACCCAATAGTTCCGGGCGAAGTTATTGATATAAAAGAGTTTCCGGTAAAAGGAGGATTTGGTAATCGTTATAATCTTCTTCGTGAAGGAGGAGACATAGGGGATGTGTATGCGAACCAGTTTTTAAAACAAGATTCCTCAGGGAATGTTTATGTTTCCCCCGATGGAGACTTACTACAAGATGAGACTAATCCTGTGGTAAAGATAGGAAATACCAATCCGAATTTTACCCTTGGGTGGCGTCATCATATTTCATATAAGGGGCTAGATTTGAACTTATTGTTTAATGGCCGTTTCGGCGGGATTGTAAACTCTAGTACCCAAGCGTATTTGGATGCTTATGGCGTTTCTAAAGAATCTGCACAAGCCCGAGATCGAGGCGGAGTGGACCTCAATGGAGGAAAATACGATGCGGAAAAATATTACCAATTGGTCGGAAATGGCGATGGCATGCAGGCGTATTATACCTATGATGCCACTAATATCCGTTTGCAGGAGATCTCTTTAAGCTATACGCTGCATCCAGAATTTCTTAAAAACAAAGGCTTTAAAAGTCTAACGGTTTCTCTAATAGGAAATAATGTATGGATGATATATAACAAAGCGCCGTTTGATCCGGAACTTACTTCCAATACCGGAACGTATATACAAGGTTATGATTATTTTATGCCCCCGAGTGTGCAAAGTTTCGGTATGGGAATAAAACTAAAATTTTAATAATAAAACTTTTTAAACTAAACAAAAGATGAAAACGCATAGAGATATAAAATTATTTTTTACCCCCTTCCTTTTATTATTAGGCGTTACTGCCTGCGACTTTGAAGAGATTAATACCAAACGCTATGAAGTGACTGCTGAGCAGCAGCAGGGCGATAATGCATTCATTGGAAGCGCTTTTACACAAATGGAGACTAAAGTTATTCCTGCAGGACCTGCTACAGATAACAATGCATCGGTCAATGATTATCAACTTTCTGATCATCTCGCCGGGGAGGTTTGGGCAGGTTATTTTGGAGAAAACAATAATTGGAATTCAGGATTAAATCATATCACCTTTTTTTTAGTAGATGGCTGGGTAAGCGCTGCATACGATCGTATGTATAGAGATATTTTCACCCCCTGGTTGAAAGTGAAACAATATACAAATGAGAATGATATACCGCAGTTGTTTGCCCTAGCACAAATTTTAAAAATCTCTGCTTGGCACCGAGCTGCTGATACCTTTGGTCCCATTCAATATAAGAACCTAGATAAAGGAACTATTCAGGTCCCTTATAACAGCCAGAAAGAAGTCTATCAATCTTTTTTTGAGGACCTTACCGAATCTATCCAGGTACTAACCGAATATGGTGCCAATGGGGATAAAATTGTCCCCAGTTATGATGCTGTGTATGCAGGAGATGTTACAAAATGGATAAAATATGCTAATTCATTAATGCTTCGCCTAGCGATGCGTGTGGTATATGCCGATCCGGCTATGGCAAAAAAATATGCTGAGCAGGCAATAAGCCATCCCATGGGAGTAATGACCGCTAAAGAGGATGCAGCAAAAATGTCGCAAGGTGCCGGAATAAGTTTTAGACATCCCATTGTCGTATTGTCTGAGGATTATAATGAAGCACGTATGGGCAGTGCCATCTATTCTTTTCTTGTAGGATATGATGATCCGAGACTCCCTAAGTATTTTAATAAAGGTTCCTATAACAAAAAGGAAGACTATTATGCTATTCCAGCTGGTAGTAAGGAAGCTAAAAATGAGACCTATACGGCTTATTCTAAACCCAATATAACGGCAGACACGCCTTTGTATTGGCTCAGAGCCTCAGAAGTACTCTTCTTAAAAGCTGAAGGGGCTTTACGAGGCTGGAATATGGGAGGTGGTACGCCTCAGAGCTATTATGAAGAAGGGGTAAAGATGTCTTTTGAAGAGAACAGCGTCTCGGGCGCTGATAATTACTTGAAAAACAATGCTGATACGCCTAATGAATATACGGACCCTAAAACAGGAAGTATATTTAACGTGTCAACGGATCTTACCATCGCATGGAATAACGGGGACAACATGGAAAAAAAATTGGAACGCATTATTACCCAAAAATGGCTTGCCCTGTTCCCGCAAGGGCAAGAGGCCTGGTCAGAATGGAGACGCACGGGATACCCTAAAATGCCTTTATATAACGGAAATAGCTTAGTCGTAAATAATAGTAGTGGAGGAGTGATTGACTCCAAACGAGGGATAAGAAGAATGAATTATCCAAGTTCTCAATACGTCAATAATAAAGAAAGTGTGCTAAAAGCCGTTTCGTTACTCGGAGGACCTGATACGGGGGCGACCCGATTATGGTGGGATAAAAAATAAAAAACGATTACATGATAAAATATAGGTAAAGAATGAAGTGTCCCTCTCTAATACAAGGAAGTGCCCCTCCCTAATGCAGGGAAGTGCCCCTCTCTAATACAGGGAAGTGCCCCTCTCTAATGCAGGGAAGTGTCCCTCCCTAATGCAGGGAAGCGCCCCTCTCTAATGCAGGGAAGTGTCCCTCTCTAATGCAGGGAAGTGTCCCTCCCTAATGCAGGGAAGTGTCCCTCTCTAATGCAGGGAAGTGTCCCTCCCTAATACAGGGAAGTGCCTCTCCCTAATGCAGGGAAGTGCCCCTCCCTAATGCAGGGAAGTGTCCCTCCCTAATGCAGGGAAGTGTCCCTCCTTAATGCAGGGAAGTGTCCCTCCCTAATACAGAGGGAGGGATCTATTAGGTTACTAAAATAAATTAAATGATCCAAAATATTAATTAAGATGAAAAATATAATGAAACTAAAAAAATTATTCCCTTGCTTGCTGGGAATATCCCTCATACTGCTGTACACAGTTAGTTGTGACTACTCGGATCCGGAAAAGATCGAAGTAAATCGGCCAAGGATCTCTGAAACCAGTCCTGAGTTATATCAGCAATATTTGGAAAATCTAAGAGCGTATAAAGCCTCTGCGCACAAGGTAATGATCGTTAGCTTTAATAATCAAGAATCCGCTAACCCTGCTTATCGTATCGATGCCATTCCGGATAGTGTGGATTATGTATCACTAATGTACCCGGCAGAATTAAATGCTTCAGAACTTGAACAAATAGATGCAGTTCGTACGGATAAAGGCACTAAGTTTATATTTACTATCCATTATGATTCTATTCGTTTGAAATATAATGATAAGGTACAACAAAGAGAAACCCTCATTAAATCTCTTGAAGAAGGAGCTAAAAAACCAGAGGCGCTTCCTTCTTTTGATAGTTATCTTACCGAGACTTTAAATGCTCAACTACCTTTAGTAAATCAATTTAATTATGACGGCGTTTGCTTTGGCTATAATGGCAAAAGCACAAGACATATGACTCAAGAAAAGCTAGCTGAATATGCAAAACATCAGAATGTTTTTATTGGTATTTTGAAAGATTGGCAGGTAAGAAACAAAGATAAAGACTTATTCTTTGAAGGAAAACCGCAAAATTTATTAGATAAATCCTTCTTGGAATCTTGTAAATACCTTATAATTCCTGCTACAGATGCTCTTAGTGCCTCCCAATTAGATTATCATATCCTATTAGCAAATGCAGAAGGCGTTCCCAGTGACCGTTATGTGGTTTCGGTTGAAACTCCTTCTTTAGACCCTAGCGACAAAACGGGAAATTGGGCCAGTGGAACGGCTATTGAAGGCGCCGCCGTTTATGTAACCTCAGAGCATGAAAATTACAACACCATAGGCTTAGGCGTTTATCATGTAGGAAATGATTATTATTTCGGTGAAAAGTCAACGCAACGAGTATATGATAAAATTAGAAGTGCAATAAATATTATAAATCCCTCGATTAAAAACTAATCTATTATGAAACCTTATATCTTATATCCGATTGTATTATTGATGATTTTTTTAAATAGCTGCCAAGATGATGAAGGCTCATTTGGCAATGCAGTGTATTTTAATTCGGCTTCAACCGCTAAGGTTACGGAGTTTTTTAACAAAGGGAATCAATCCGAAACCTCTTATAGGCTTGAATCTGCTATTTCTAAACCTGAAGATTACCCGGTTACCATTACCTATAGGGTAGATTTGTCATTGGTTGATCAATATAACCACATCTATGCTGAGCATGCCTTAAAACTGCCGTCTAATCACTATGAACTTATTGAACCTAAGTCAGAAATACCCCCAGGGAATGTTCTTACTGGCCAAACTATGGTGCGATTTAAAAATCTGGAAAATTTAGACCGAGAGCCCGTTTATGTGCTTCCTATTACCATTGCAGATGCAAATATTCCTATTTTAGGAAGTGCTGCCACACGCTACTTTGTCATTAAAGGAGGTGCATTGATTAATGTAGTGGCGGATATAGAAGAGAATTATCTCTCGGTAGATTGGGCTAAACCAGAAGTTGTCAACAGTTTGTCTAAACTAACCATGGAAGCCTTAATCCGAGCCCGTAATTTTAATGGTCAAGATGCTGGGATTAACACGGTGATGGGGATTGAAGGCAAATTCTTAATTCGTATTGGTGATGGAGGGGGATACCCAGCTAATCAAATTCAGATTTCCACTCCTAGTGGGGGCAGTTTCCCTGATGCTGATGAAAATAAAGGCCTGCCTACAAATCAATGGATACATATTGCCGTAACCTATGATTCAAATGATGGGACTATGATTATTTATGTCAATGGAAAGGAACAATCAAAAGGAATTAAGAATGTCGGATCGGTTGATTTAGGAATTGGAGGAAAAAATGGCTTTTACATTGGTCGATCGTATAACGATAGTCGCTGGTTTGCGGGGGAAATTTCAGAATGCCGTATTTGGAATGTGGTAAGAACCCCTGAAGAAATTGCCAGTCATCCTTATGCTGTGGATCCGGATACTGAAGGGCTGGCAGCCTATTGGAAGTTTGATGAGGCAGCAGGAAAAGGGGTAAAAGATCATACCGATAATGGCAACGATGCGAAAGCGAATAAGTCATTGAAATGGACGAAGGTATCTTTACCCCCCTCTTAAAGAAGAATAAAGTTTAATCATTAAAATATTTAAAATCATGAGAAATATAGTATTTAAAAACAACTCGTTTATCAAGTTTTCTTTAGCAGGGTTACTGTTTTTTACCGCTTGTGAAGATAAAAGTATTGAAGGGCCCAGTTCTATAAATGAAGATATGTATCAAGGCAGTGATGCCTCCTTTGCTTATCTGATCGATGAGGAAGGCAAAAAAAATTCTTCCTTAGTTGAATTCCGCAAAGAGGGAACTACAAATGTTTATGTGGCTTTATCTAAAGGGGCTGAAAGCGAAGTTACAGGAACTCTAAAATACAATGAGTCCGCATTAGAAGCCTATAATTCTGAGCATGAAACAAATTATAAAGCCTTTCCTGAAAATCTGGTTGAATTTAATGGTGCACTGCAGATAGCAAAAGGGACACTCAAATCTAAAAAAATATCTATACGGTTGAAAACCGGTAATGTATTGGATTCTCAACAAACGTATGTCCTTCCGTTATCTATTGAATTAACTTCAAAGGAGGTTTCATTATCAGAAGTTGGTACAAATTATCTACTCTTTATCAAAGATTTATCAAAAATACCCGACCCCAAAAAAGTTCCAGATCCTCAGAAATTCCCAGAGGGAATTAAGATATTCAACTGCATGGAAGGTAATGAGACAGCGAACCCGCTCAATAATCTTTGCTTTAAGTTAAAAAACAGCGGTAAACCGCTAATCGATGCGGTAATTCTTTTCGGTATCAATATTAATTACAATGCGGATGAAGGGCGTGTATATGTTCAACTAAACGATTATTGGACACATATTTTAAATAATCGGAAGAAATATTTGAAACCCTTGCAAGATGCTGGGATGAAAGTGATTTTAGGCTTACTTGGCAATCATGATCACACAGGAATAGCTAATTTATCAGATGAAACGGCAAGAGATTATGCACAGGAGTTAAAAGCCGTTTGTGATGCTTATCACCTTGATGGGGTATTTTTTGATGATGAGTATTCATCATATAAAGGAGAGGCCCCAGAGGGATATAGTGAAGGGTTTGTCAGCCCATCTCCGCGCGCAGCTTCACGTTTGCTTTATGAAACCAAACAAGCCATGCCAGACCGGTTAGTAATTGCCTATGTTTATTCAAATACAAAGTCATTGAATGCAGTGGATGGACATGAAGCAGGAACTTATGTGGACTATGGTTTAAATGATTATCCAAGAAGTTATGACTTAAGTGAAAAGTATCCAGGCATGCCTAAATCTCGTATGGGGTTATACTCTCAAGAATTTGAACAAGGTATGTATGCTAGTCAAAGAAAATTAGAAGATCTACGAACTAACGGATATGGGGCACATATGATCTTTGCCATGGATGCGAATCGTGGAGGCCCTTATGACGATAAGCACAGGGGTCGTTTTATAAATAAGCAATATAAAGCCTTGCAATTACTAGCTAAAGTACTCTATGATGATGAGTTGGAAACATATGACAAAGACGGTAATAAAATGGATAAAGATCATATTGATCAAAGCAAGTTCTACAAAAAAGATTTTTAAGCTATAAGATAAATAATATCAATATAAAACGATGAAGAAATGAAAAATTCAAAAAATTTGTTCTACTGCCTTATAATAGCATTAAGTCTTGCTTCATGCAGCGATGATGATGAGGCGACCCCTCAAGTCCAAGAACTGCCTGAAATTTTAGTTCAAACCTCTGTTGATGTTTCAATAGGGTCTCCAGTAAACGTGAACATAGAAAACGGCGGGGGCGAATACCGTGTATTTTCTGCAAATCCCGAAATTGCAACGGTCGAATTAAAGGATCATACCCTTACTATTGATGCACTTTCCCTCGGGAATACTTCCATTATTATTTCTGACAAAAACAATCATTATAAAGCATTGCGTGTAGTTGCCCATTATGATGAATTGGTCTTACAACAAGAAGAAAAGCCTATTGAAAAAGTTATTTTAACTAAGCGTTTAGGATATTCTAAAGAAAGCAAAATAATTATTTCTCAGGGAAATAAGGGATATCAGGCAAGTTCTGAAAATGAAGAAGTAGCAACTGTTACAGTAAATGATGATCATGAATTGGTAGTAACCGGCGTTAGCGGAGGAGAGACTATAGTGAAAATAACGGACGCTTATGGATTAGAAGCAAAACTGCCGGTTAAGATAATAGATACCACCATTGCTTATACCCAAGAGGAATTGGCTGAGATTATGGCAAATGATGAAATTCGTTATTTTTATAATGGGAATAATTGGGGAAGAAGATTAAGCTTTTATACACATGTAATTGATGTTGACAAGGGCATAAATTCATATGGTTTTAAAGTTTCTAGTTATTACTTTCTGTTTTATTTTCCTGGGGATAAGACTGTAGGTAAAAAGCCAAACAGTAATATGAAGGCTAATGTTTATGGTACCTCTATTAATTTTAATAAAGCCATTGAATTTGAGATTATCAAAAATGACGGAACAAAAATTTGGGCGGTGTATTCCTTTATTGAAGATGATGTATTACATTATGGTTATTTTTGTGATAATATAAAGTAGAGTATAGTTTTTAGAGTTATCGTAAAAGTAGCTTAATAGGAGAGTAATAATAACCATAAGGAGACCTTTAGTTAATGCTGACTTAGTTCAGTTGCACAAAGCTTGTATTGAGTTTGTCGAAATGCACGCTATCAACTGCAAATCAGCGTTAGCTATAAAATATTTTTTGCAAGGGTCTCTAACATCTATCCCTTTAGCGCTTTTTATGTTTCTTCTTTTTTCTGCTGTCGCAATGGCAATTCCCGCTTTTACAATTCCCCTGCGTTGATTGACTAAACTTTTTATATAAAAAGTAAATCGCAATGACTAGAGAAATTCCAATAATAATGCGCTGTAAAATCATGATGATGCTTTATTTATTTTAAAAATTGATAGGCAATCATTGCCGATAGATAAGCCAGCCCGGTCATAAAGATTAACTGTATCATTGGCCATTTCCATGTTTTAGTTTCTTTTTTTACTACGGCTATGGTACTCATACATTGCATGGCAAAAGCATAAAATAGCAGGAGTGAAATTCCGGAAGCATAATTAATTACAGGTTTTCCTGTATGGGGATTAATTTCACGGCTCAATCGATCCTTCATTTTTTGCCGATCTGCAGCAGTATCATTTACTTCACCTATACTATAAATACTAGCAAGCGTTCCTACAAAAACCTCACGGGCAGCGAAGGAAGCAATTAGCCCTACACCCATTTTCCATTCATAGCCTAACGGTTGGATAATAGGCTCAATAGCTTTTCCCATTTTCCCAAGATAAGAATTTTCTAATTTATATGCTGCTATTTTATTATTTAATTCAGAATTGGAGAGAGATGGATTTTCTTTTTTTACATGAAGCGCTGCTTTCTCAAAGGTATCTTGAGGTCCGTTGCTGCCGAGAACCCATAAAATAATCGATATTGCCAAAATAATTTTACCTGCTCCTATTACGAACGCGCGGGATTTTTGATAGACCGATAAAGCTACACTTTTCCACAACGGAAATTGATAATTAGGTAATTCTAACAATAAGAAACTTTTGTATTTCGATTTAATACAGGTTTTTAAAATGAATGCAGAGATAAGCGCCGTTACTGCCCCCAGCAGATATAAACTCATCAAAACAACCCCCTGTAAACTCAATCCGATAATATTTATTTCAGGCACAATAATCGCAATTAAAATAGCATAGACGGGTAGCCTGGCCGAGCAGGTAATAAAAGGGGTAACTAAAATTGAAATTAATCGCTCACGGTCATTTTCAATATTCCGAGCAGACATGATTGCCGGTATGGCACAAGCTGCCCCTGACATTAGGGGAACTACGCTTTTTCCGCTCAATCCGAACGGTCGCATCAACTTGTCCATCATAAAAACGACACGCGCCATATAACCTGTTTCCTCCATAATCGAGATAAATAAAAATAAAATAGCAATTTGAGGAACAAAAATTACAACTCCGCCTATTCCCGGGATTATTCCCTCTGAGATCAACCCGTTGACAGGTCCTGAAGGCAAAAAATGCTTTGCCTGAACAGCAAGTTCATTAAAAAGATGATCAATCCAATCCATAGGGATACTCGACCAGGTAAACAGTGCTTGAAAAATAAAAAGAAGAACGCCTAAGAAAATCAATAACCCAAAGATTTTGTGCGTTAACACCCGATCTATTTTTTCTGTAAAAGACGTTTGTATTTTTTCTTTATATTGTATGCTTCTTTCTAATATCCCGTCAATCATTGCGTAACGATCAATAATTTCTTTTACCTGAAGCCTTTTAGGAATGATGTGGTTTTCCTGTCGTACGGACTGAATCCTATCCCAATCAGCTTTCCTTAGATAAAAAATTTTCTTTTGTGTAAGATACTGCCAGGCAATATATGGATTTTGAAGATCAAATGCTTCCTGGATGATTTTAACTACCCTCTTGTATTGAGGCGGAGGAGTAAAATTTTCCTTCCTTTCAATTGGATCTATAAGGCTTTTTTTTAATAAATCAATCCCTTTACCTTTTCTTGCATTTGTTTTTATAATGGTAACGCCAAGTAATTTTTCTAATATTTTTTCATTGATAATCAATCCCTTTCGTTTTGCCTCATCCATCATATTTAAGACCAATAGAACTGGAAAACCAAGATCTTTTATTTGTTGAAATAGTAGCAGGCTTCGTTTTAGGTTTGAAGCATCTGCAATCAAGATGATTTTATCAGGAAAGTTTCTGTTTTCAGTATCGGTCAAAAGGTTAAAAACAATTTCTTCATCTTTAGATGAAGCAAATAAACTATAGGTTCCGGGTAGATCAATAACTTCTACTACCTGTTGATTTACTGTGAAACGACCGTATTTTTTATCTACTGTAATTCCCGGATAATTTCCAATCTTTTGGTTTAAACCCGTCAATTGGTTGAAAAGAGAACTTTTTCCAACATTCGGACTGCCGACTAAAGCTATTTTCAATCGTTTATTTGCACCCATTTTTACTTTGCGATTATTTACGGGTCATCGTTACTAAAACACTTTGTGCTTCTTTTTTTCTTAATGCCACCTTGGTTCTGCTTCTTCCAAAACAAACGCATAAAGGGTCTTTAAATAGCGCAACATATTTAATTTCTACCCGAGTGCCAGGCAAAATTCCTACTTCGTATAATTTAGCCGGCAATTCTTTATTCTTTTTGAACCCTTTAACGATTGCTATTTCTCCCTTTTCTAAGTCAAATAATGTTTTTTCTTGCATTATTACATATAAGCGAAGGCTGCAAATATAATTTAATTAATTTTAAATAAAAAATGACCTTTTTTAAGTAAATAAATGAGACCACGGCAAAAAGCACGCTAACAAAAAAATGCTTGTATTGAGCACTTCGACTAAGATCAGTAACCACCTGTCGAAATGCAACGATCAAGAACTGAACTGAAATGAACTGAAAGTCAGCAGAGCTAAAGTCAGCGTAAGCTAAAATTAAATACTGGAGCAACCTAATGGGTGTGGAGGATTTTAATTTTCGGTAGCTGAGTACTTCGACAAGCTCAGTAACCACCTGTCGAAGTAAGGAATCAGTTTGAAGTTAGATGCTTTCTTTTTTATACTTTTTTATGTGTTCTGCAACGTTCTCTATGTTTTTATATTCTGCAAAAGTCTTATCTTATTTGTAGTTGATAGAGTGTGTAGATAAGCCGATGCGTATAATTATTCGTTTTTTTCCCAAAAAGGTTATGATCAAAATGCTTAATCTTTTTTATTTTATACCTTTCCTCTAATTCTTCTCTCATCCATTTTTCATCCTGAGCAATCATTAAAAATGTAGCGGGAATATTTTGCTTGTTAATGGTTTCAAAGTTTTTTATTTTTTCACCATATCCAAACCAAAATTCGGGCGAATAGAAATGATATTCAAATAGCGTAAGATCATATTGTTTAACATCTTTTTTAAAAGAACTGATGGAGGTATAGTGATTATTTTTTTGGAAAATATCCATCATCATCGGGATACCGAAAAAAGCGAAAATCGCCATAAATCCCACAGTACTAAAAAACGTTTTTTCATAATGCTTTTTTTTCAACTGGACACAAATAAATCCCCCTATTCCTATTGAACTTAAACTCAAGGTTAAGGAAGAAAAACTGACGGTTATTTTTGTAAAGAAAAATAAACCCGCGGGTAAACATAAGGCAACTAATGCAATAAGCCCGTAAATAGTCCGGGCTAATACATGCTCTGAAAATTTTAAAGTTTGTTTGTTTTTCGCTAAATAATATAAGAAGAAGGCGGTAGTAGATGCCATCGGAATCATGACGGGGAGCAGATAGCGTTCCTTTTTCTCTGGAATAAAAGAAATTAAAATCACGCTCAAAATTGTCCAAAAGAAAAATAAACGATAGGCTTTTAAATGAAAAGTTTTCTTTTTTAAATAAGGATAAATAAGGCCTGCTAATGAGGCTAATACCCAAATACCGCTTTGCAATACAAAACTGGCATAATGATAAAAAGGTTTTACATTTCTATTTGCCCATGATTTTATTTCTTTGCCAGAAATACTCTGCAGCAAATTTGTGTCCATAAAATAAACATACATATACCAACTTCCTCCTATAATTAATGCGAGAAAGATAGAAATGATCAAGGGGAATCCATTCTTCTTTATACGAAGGGGGTAAATCAAAGTGTATGATATTAAAAAAGGAAGCCACAAAGCGTACAAAGAAACGGGACCTTTGCTTAAAATAGACAGACCGAGAAAAAAATTACTAAGCATCCAATAATTCCATTTATTCTTGCACCCATCTAAATATTTAAGAAGATAATAAATAGAAATAATAGTGAAAGTATGACAAAAAATATCCCAAGTACCCTGTCTTCCTATAAAAATAATCATATAGGACGTTGCGGCTACTAATGAAGCTATCAGGCTAAATTTCCTGTTTTTCGTGAGGATTTCGTTTAATAAGTAAAAAAATATCAAGAGTAAAATTGAACAAAAGGCAGCCGGCAGTCGCAAAAAGTTTAAATTTTGAACCCCTCCTGCCATTCCTGAAACTGCACTTAACCAGTTAGGAATGGGCGGTTTTTCATAGCGGGGGATTCCATTCATTGTGGTTAACATCCAGTGCCCATCCTGAACCATTTCACGAGCCGTTACAAAATTACGTGCTTCCATAATATTGACAGGCAAAACATTAAGATGAAATAAAAAAATTAAAGCTCCTATAACGAGTAAAATTAAAAGATTTTGTTTATTTTCTTTCATTTAGACTGGTAATAAAGTATTATGTTGCGAATGTACACCAATAATCCAAAGATATGCCCAAGCATGAGTACGTAATCCATGCGGAACACGGCATAAATAAAGATTAGACTTGACCCGGTGATACTTAGTATCCAAAAATGAATCGGTAATTCAGATTTTTTTCTTTTTTCAGAAAGAAACCATTGCACAATAAACCGAAGCGTAAAAATTATCTGTCCTACAACCCCCAGAATTAATAATTTAATTGGAATGTCTTTATTTCTGAAAAGGAGATCAATATCATGCATTCCATTATGATAGGAATACAAAATTATTCCTGCAGGAAAAATCAGGATAAATCCCTTGAAAACAAGCGAGATTTTTTTCCAGTACCCAAGCAATTGCAGGTTTCTAATATAGATATAATAAGTAAGACATTGCCCAAGCATAATTGAAAAATCATTGCGGAGCCACCCATAAACAAACATCATAAAACTACCGATCAGACTGAACTGCCAGAAAATAAGAGGTGAGACCACTTTTTTTTCTTTCTCAGAAAGCAGCCATTGTATAATCAATCGAGAGGAAAAAAGAATTTGAGCTGAGAAACCAATCGCCATTATCCAAACCTTCATATAATAGTTTTCATTTTATACTAATGATTATTAGCGCTCATTTTTCATATTCTCTCCTAAAAAACTATCGTAACTTATAGGTCAATTTCATTGTAATAGATGCTGTTTTTTTCTTTGCACTTGTATTAAAAGCGCCTCCCCATGAGTAGTTTTCAGCAGAGTTTTGTCCTGTAATCTGAAATACGCCCATTCTGGCGGATTCCAAATCACCTAATTTTCCCCCTGAAAACTCTGCTATATTTTCGGCTCTTTTACGTGCATCTTTAGTCGCCTTGGAGATCATCTTTATCTTAAGATCAGACAACTTCGTGTAATAATAACGGGGTGCATTAGAATAAAAAGAAATCCCTTGATTAAGTAGCTCGGTTATCTCTCGTGAAACTTTTTCAATTTTATTCACTTCATTGGATTCTATCTTTACGGATTGTGATAACTCATATCCTGAAAATTCATCCCCTATATAATCTCCTTTAGCCGTATATTTTCTCTTGCTTTTAGCAAGCGTGCTCACCGCGCTAAAAACCATTTTATCCGAGGCAATGCCTTTTTCCTCTAAATAATTTTTAATCAATGCTCGGTTTTGTTTTAGCAGGGTATAAGCTATTTTCAAATCTTTATTTTCCGCAACAAATCTCCCTTCCCAAACAATTAGGTCAGAGGCAAAATTAACTTCCCCTAATCCGGTAACCTGAATTTTTCCTTGTGGTTTTTTTCGATCTACATAGCCTTTTGCTAAAAATATAGCAGACAATACCATCGCTATGCCAAAAATAATTGAACTAACATGTTTTCTCATTTTTATTATTTTTTAATTTATGTAATTTATTTTAGATAAAGATTATACATTTTATAAACTTGTTTTTGCTACCTTATATTTTATATACTTCTTTTTCATCCAAAGAAAAGCAAAACAATCGGTGAGCGGTCCCAACAAGCGATTCATCACTCCAAATTTAGCTTTGCCTGCTATGCGCTCATAATGCCGCACTGGAACTTGTTTTACTTTTCCATCTTGCAGCTGAATCATAGCCGGTAAAAATCGGTGCAGCCCTTTAAACATAGGAATTCTTTTAGCATACTCAGTTTGAATAACTTTTAAAGGACAGGCAGTATCCTCTACTCTATCATGTGTAAAGACTTGCCGAAAACGATTGGCAAATTTTGAAGAAAAATTACGAATAAAATTATCTTTCCTATCCGTACGAATACCGGTTACTAATTGAAAATCATTACGATATTTTAATAGCAAATTAAAATCCTCCGGATTGGTTTGTAAATCAGAATCAATATAGCCAATAAAAGGGGTATCTACACAATCAAAGCCTGCGCGCATCACTGCGCTTAATCCGGCATTTTCAGCAAAACAAATATAATGAAAGGCTTTATTTCTCTCACAGATGTCCCCTATCATTTGCTGACTATTATCTGTCGAACCATCATTGATAAAGAGAAATTTTGCAGGAATAATTGCTTTTTTAAGGAATGCTGTCAATTCTTTTTCAACGCGTTTTAAATTCTCCTCTTCGTTATATACTGGGATAATAACCGTCAATTGACAATCTGGCATTTGCATGTGTTTCTAAAAAATTTTTATAAAGGTAAAAATTATATCGCCGTATACTAATAGAGACCGTTACAGAGCACATAAAAAAGGATGAAAAAGAAAGCATTTAACTTCAAACTGCTTCCTTACTTCGACAGGCTCGGCTACCGAAAATTAAAATCCTCCACACCCATTAGGTTGCTCCGGTGTTTAATTTTTAGCTAGCGATGACTTGCAGTTCCTAGTGCGTTGCATTTCGGCAAACTCAATACAAGCATTTTTTTGTTAGTGTGCTTTTTGCAACGGTCTCTATTAATTTATTCAGGCGCATATTACAAAATTTATATTAACCCCTTGTGTTAAAATTTGTTAAAGTTTTGGGCTGAGTTTAAGATCTTTTAAAAATTACAGCCCTCTCGCTTAGGAGAAAACGAATAAAGCAAAACACCGTTTATTGGCTTCATTCTTGCGCCTTGGCTATCTGCTCTGGTGTCATAAGTTTTTCCAATTCGTCCAGTATCTTAGATGCTTTACTCATCCCCTGTGCAGAGGCTTTATTAAACCATATATAGGCTTGAACATCATCTTGGGTAACGCCTTTGCCCTTGCGATACATCCGTGCGAGATAATACTGCGCTATGTCATGTCCCTTCTCTGCAGCTTTGTGATAACAAACTGCAGCTCGAGCGTAATTTCTGGTAACGCCTTTGCCGTTCTCATACATTACTCCAAGATTAAACTGTGCACCAGCAAATCCCTGCTCGGCAGCTTTGCGAAACCAATATGCTGCTTGAACGTCATCCTGGGGAACGCCTTTGCCAAGTTCATACATACTTCCAAGGCTATTCTCCGCTTTAGCCAGTCCATGCTCGGCGGCTTTGCGGTACCATGCCACTGCTTGAACGTCATCCTGGGTAACGCCTTTGCCGCGATCATACATCCCTCCGAGACAAAACTGTGCACGGTCATATCCCTTCTTGGCAGCTTTGCGCCACCAATATACGGCTTGTTCATCATCTTGGGCAACGCCTTTGCCATTCTCATACATCCATCCGAGACAAAACTGCGCTACGGCATCTCCCTGTTCGGCGGCTTTGCGATACTTTTGCAGGTCCTGCGCCTGCAGCACGGTAAAAATCAATAAAAATAAGCCGCTTAATACAAAAGATTTACTCTTTCTATTCATTCGGCGGGCTAACTTGCTTGTACTACTACAATTGGCTTTCATTTGTTCATTTTTTTTTAATTAGATAATACGCTTTATAAACTATAAATTTATTAGGGCGCAAATTACATATTTACATTAAAACATTGTGTTAAAGTTTGTTAAAGTTTTAGGTCTAATTTTATTAAAATAAATATAAAATAATATAATTTAAATTAATAATTATTAATTTTAATAAATTTTAACATTTATTTAAAACTTACAACCCCTCTCGCTTGCGCTGATTTGCAGATGCAAAAAGCCATGCTATTCAATAGGTAATCTCCAAGAACGGTAAGCCCGCGCAAGCGAGGGAATTTATCATTATACTTAGCAGTTTTTAAACAATATTAACTATCTTTGTAAAAAAGATATGAGACCGTTGCAAAAAGCATGCTAACAAAAAAATACTTGTATTGAGTTTGTCGAAATGCAACGCTTGATAAAAATTAAATGCCGGAGCAACCTAATGGGTGTGGAGGATTTTAATTTTCGGTAGCTGAGTACTTCGACAGGCTCAGTAACCCCTGTCTAATTAAGGAAGCAGTTTGAAGTGAGATGCTTTCTTTTTCATGCTTTTTTATGTGTTCTGCAACGGTCTCAATATACAAATATAAATCAGTTTATATTTCAATTCCGGCGATATTATTGCTGGAATTATTTTTATTTAAAATTAAAAAAACGAACATCATGTCTATACAATATATTACAAAGGAGGGATTAGATAAGTTAAGGACTGAGTTAAATCAGTTAGAATCAATAGAACGGCCTAAAATATCGCAACAAATTGCAGAGGCGCGCGATAAAGGTGATTTATCAGAGAATGCAGAATATGATGCGGCAAAGGAAGCGCAAGGGCTTTTAGAGATGAAAATTTCTAAATTAAAATATCTCATTGCTTCTTCTCGTGTTCTTAGTAAAGATTTAATAGATGCCTCTAAAGTTTCTATTTTAACAAAAGTGTCTTTAAAAAATCTTGCCAATAATGCAAAAATTATTTATACCTTGGTTCCGGATAGTGAAGCGGATTTAAAAGCGCTAAAAATATCGGTTAATACACCGATAGCTAAAGGGTTATTAGGGAAAAAGTGTGGGGAAATAGTAGAAATAACGCTTCCCAACGGAACCCACTTGAAATTAGAAATTTTATCTATCGAAAAAGCATAAAAAATGGCGTCTATTTTTACTAAAATCATTCGAAAAGAAATTCCGGCTACAATTATTGCCGAAGATGAAAAGCATATTGCTTTTTTAGATATTTCTCCATTGAGCAAAGGGCACACATTGTGCGTCCCTAAAAAAGAAATAGATAAGCTCTTTGATCTTTCATTAGCAGATTATCAAGCCTTAATGAAGTTTACTTACAAAATAGCTCAAGCCATTGCTCAAGCCATTCCCTGTAAACGAGTTGGAATGGCAGTTTTAGGCTTGGAAGTCCCGCATGCACATATTCATCTGGTACCTTTACAAACAGAGAAAGATTTGAATTTTACCAATAAACGCATAAAACTTACCGATGAAGAAATATACGAAATACAAAAGAACATACAGCACTATCTATAATAAAAAAGGCTTAAATTAGTATTTGTTTAAACAATGCTATATAATGCTATTCATAACATAACTAACTTTATTAAAATAAACCAATAATGAAAAGAAATGTAATATTATTGCTCACTATATTAGAGTGTTCAAGTTGTTTTTTTACTCAAGAGATTAACGATTCAGGCTATGGAAATCAAATTTCATACGAGGCTAACAAAAATCTAAATGCAGTATTATGGATGCATACCTCTGCTGAGTACCCAATGTTATGCCAGCAGGTTTTTAAAGATGCCTATGCTCATTTGAAAAAAGGATTGAAAAATAATACCTGGACAGCTGCTTTAGAGCAGAGGGATACTTATGAGAACTTGCCCCCAGCAATTATTGTAGATGTAGATGAAACGATATTGAATAATTCACCGTTTCAAGCAGAACTAATCAAAGAAAGGCGTTATTTTAGTACTCGATCATGGCACAAATGGGTTAAAAAATCACAAGCAAAGCCTATACCTGGGGCGAAGAATTTTATAGAGAAAGTAAACGAATTGGGCGTTAAGGTTTTTTATGTAACCAACCGCGAATTAGAAGCCTCCACGGTGGTTAATCTACGGAAAGAAATAGACCCGAAGATTACAGCAAATGAGGTATTTTGTAAAAATGAAAAGCCGAGTTGGACGGCGAATAAAACTTCAAGGCGAAAGGCAATTGCACAAGACTACCGCATAGTTTTATTGATAGGAGATGATTATAACGATTTTGCTTACCTTGGAGAAGTATCCCCAAAAATGCGCAGGGAAAAGGCACAAAAGTATGCAGATAAATGGGGGGAACAATGGTTTATTTTACCAAACCCGAGTTATGGACATTTTGCTGATGCGCTTCAAAATTATAATTACTATAAAAAAACAGAATAAAAAATTAAAGTATGAGACCGTTGCAGAACACATAAAAAAGTATGAAAAAGAAAGCATCTCGCTTCAAACTGCTTCCTTCTCAAAAAATTAAAATCCTCCACACCCGTTAGGTTGCTACGGCGTTTAATTTTTATCGGGCGTTGCATTTTTTTGCTAAAGTGCTTTTTGCAACGGTCTCAGTATAATTATTTATTAGCGATGAATGAAGATCTTTCAAAAGAGATGTTAAGCCATAACTCTCCCTAAGTTATTTATTCCTAACGAGACCTTTGCTAAAGTGCTTTTTGCAACGGTCTCTTTAACGTAAATGATGTGTACTTAATTTACGCCTAACTATTTTTGTTATGATTAGGGTGGCAATTCCTATTATTAATTTAGACTTTCTGATTGACCTGAAATTTTTTATCCATTTATAACCTATGGCACTTAGTGCTAATTCAGATCCCTGCGCAATAATTGAACTTATATTCTCTTTAAGGGATAATGGATTCTTTTTTTTATTTCTTAATTTTGGAACTATATTTAATAATACGCTGTCTTTTAATTGTCTTTCCTGAAGCTCAATGAGTGCAGATAAAGCGCTTTTCTTTTGCAAAAAAGATGAGTAGTTATTAATTTTCATTATTTGTTTTGCTTTTGATGCTAAATATTGTATGAATAAAAAAATTAAGTATATTTCTTTCAACTAGGCTTTTTCTAAATATAATAACAAGTAAAAAAAGTAAAAAATGAATTAAGCCAATAGCGATAAAGCCGAGTGCAATTTCTCCTTCAAAAAAATAATAAGCAATATAAAATGATGAGCCAATCATAAGGAAAAACCACATAAAAATAAAAAGACTTGCGAGTAGAAATAGCGTGATTACACGTGATAGAACTTTTCCCAAGCCTTCTATTGCCTCAAACTTTAAAAGTAATAAACGGTTATTAAGATACTCTTTCAAATATTTAATCATAAGATAAATATATAAAAAAAATAGGAATTCAATACCTTTAGTGTCTACGCTGACTAAAGGTCTTGGTTAGTTAAAATAATGCTGACTTTATGAGTATAAAATCACGATTTAGTAAAGCGGTCTGTCTGTTCATTAAATTTTTCCCTCCCTGCTTTTATTTTTTTTGCCATCTCTTGTTTCAGATGTTTTGCTTTTTCGGCTAATTCTTCGCCATAGTCTTCTAACTCATGCTTGTATTCTTTTGCCTTTTTATTTAGTTTTTTTCGTGCTTCACTCCCGCTATACGGTGCAGTTAATACTCCTGCTATCCAACCGACTGCTGCTCCGATAATCAATCCGGCTAAAATAGACCCGCTGTCGTTTTTCATAATTATTATATATTATTTGGTTAATAAAGTAGTATGAACCAAAAACTATACCAAAAAAATAATGCCTAACGTATCCTATAGAGGTCTTAACATGACCGATTCGCCTATTCGTAAGCTTTCTATCTTTACTGATCAAGCAAAAAAAAGGGGTAAAAAAGTGATTCATTTGAATATTGGACAGCCTGATATTATGCCACCTGCTGATGTTTTGGCAACCATTCGTCAACTGGATTTATCAAAAATTATTTATGGTGCTTCTGAAGGATGGCATCCACTGAAAAAAAAGCATACAGCAATACTATCAAAGAAACGGTATAGCGATTAGAACAAAAGACATTTTGGTTACCACCGGTGCATCAGAGGCTATACTTTTCGTAATAAATGCTATAACAGATTTTGGAGATGATATCATCACTTTTGAGCCATTTTATGCTAATTACATGGGGTTTTTACATTTTGAAGGGGGTTGAGGTAAAAACCATTCAGGCGCTTATTGAAGACGATTTTTCTCTACCGGATATCTCTCTTATTGAGAAACGAATTTCCCCTCGCACGAAAGCTATATTGCTCTGCAATCCTAATAATCCTACAGGTTATGTGTACAGTAAAAAGGAAATGAAATTTTTGTGTGATATAGCATTGAAATATGATTTATATTTAATTGTATATGAGGGATATAGAGAGTTTTTTTATGAGCTGGAACATTCAACAGAGGGAAATTCTGTATTACACTACCCGGTATTAAAGGATCATGCTATTATGTTAGACTCTGTTTCAAAGAGGTATAGCATGTGCGGTGCACGCATTGGATGCATTGTTTCAAGAAACGAATCAGTTATTCAAACGATTATGAAGTATGCACAAGCAAGCCTTTGCCCACCGACTATTGAACAAATATTGGCTAACCATGCTTTTCAGACGTCAAATGATTATTTAGAAAAAGTAGTTGAGACCTATCGTGCCCGGCGTGATTTTATGGTCGAGCGCCTAAAAAGAATAAATGGGGTTATCACCAGTCGACCAATGGGAACTTTTTACTTAATGGCACGGCTTCCTGTTGAAGATACTGATCATTTTGCCCAATGACTGTTAGAGGAATTTGAATGGAATAACCAAACCCTTATGGTCGCACCCGGCCGGATCAGGGTTTTATAATCATCCGGGAAAGGGAAAACAGGAAGTAAGAATTGCCTACGTTTTACAAAAAAAGGAATTGGATATCGCTATGACTATACTAGAAAAAGCCCTTTCAATATATCCTTTCAGAATTAAATCAATTGCCGCTTCTTTTTAATAAAGTGGTTTATTTTTTCTATTTGCGTGTTAAGGTAGCTCGCTATGGCTTTTTGTTCTTGTTTATCAAAAGTGATTGGAATAGAAATATTATTATACTTCTGTCCATTAAAATTTTGGATGGTACTTTCAATAGCCTCACTATATAAAATCTGTTTAAATTTAGGTGTTTTAGAGTAATAATAAATCCATCTCGCTAGTTCAATATCTTCTAACCTAAATCGAACTAAAAAACTTGCATAAGTCATAGGTTCATTTGTTTGATGAAAATATGCCCGACCAATTGTTCCGCTTCTGGAAAAAAGAATATCTCCTTTTTTTAATAAGTAATTGTCAGAAACTATATTTTTATCTAAATAAATTCCGCCTCCAATGATTTCTCCTTCATCATTTAAATCCGTTGTGCGTAAAAACCTAATCCCCTCATCTTTATAAAATTTTGCTACAGCATTTATTCCATATTGAAGAGGTTCTTTTGTTAAATACTTCAACCTCCTCACCTCCCAATGCGTAGGAATTTCGTCTATCCACGGGATATGGATTTTTTTATAGGTTATTTTTGTTGGTTTCATCTCGCTTCGCTGACTTGTAGTTCCTTCTTTTTTTTAATCATAATGCCTTAGCGTTCTTTTTAATTTGCCTCAATAGGGTTAAAAATCTTATAGAGGGATACGCTCCATTCTTATGCTTCTATAAGATTTGTTCTTATGCTACCATAAGAACAAATCTTACACTACTGTAAGCGGTTTGTTAAAAGCACCTGTTTTAGATTTTTTAAGTGTATTGCTGCCGCTGTACTGCGTGGTTATTTGCAGGGTATATTCTCCTGCCTTTAGTGCAGGGGCGATTATAATAAGCCTTGCAGGTTTGTTATCTACTACGGTTACTGCTTTGTATTCCTTGCTGTCTTGCCCTATAAAGACAGCTCCATTGGCGGGATTATCGCCTTGTATCTTTAGCATACTTCCTGTTATTTCTATTACCCCGCCTGAACTTATATTCTCATTTATACTACCGCTTATACTGTCTTTTACTTCTAATATATAGGGCAGTACTTCAGCGGCTGTGGTTTTTTCTAAAGGTATATTGGGAATAACTTGCTTTAGCTCTTTACCAGCATTTACATTTAACCTTATGGTGTGTCTTTTAGGGTCAAAGGTATCCGCAGCGCCCTCAAACACGCCTTGTATGGAAAAGTTGGTATGGATAAGGTCTGTATGGATTGTTTCGCCTTCTTTGGTTATTTCCTGTATCACTTCAAAAAAAGAATGAAGTACCGCCAGGGTGTCAGTCATGGTGATCGTGCTTCCTTTTTTTAGCATTTTTTGGATGATGCTTTCTATATCATGACTTTTTACCCCTTGCGTTTGGGCGGTGTAATCGTCTTTTCTCAAGGTCAATAGGTTTTCCAGTAGGGCATATTTTAAACTCATATCTCTAATTTTTAAGGGTTAATTATATGTTTTAATAAGTGTTCTGTTTCTTTCTCCAAAGATAATAAATCTTGGGTAATCTCTTCTAAAGTTCTTGGCTTTTTATGTTGGTAGAAGTACTTGGCAAAATTAATTTCATAGCCTGTTTTGGTTTCTTTTGGGTTATACCAGGCATCGCGGGCATAAGGTTTTACTTCCTTGTTAAAAAAAGCATTTATATCGTTTTTTAAGGGGATGTTTTCTTTGTCTTTTAAGGCGGTATCACTTTTGGGCTTCCCTTTTTTATCGGGAATAATGCTGCCATATTCATCACGCTGCGGGCGGTGTACGATAATTTGATGGTAGCCAAAATCTTCGTTATCGAGAATGATGCTGTGTTCACTGTTCTTAAAGTGTAAAAACAGGTCGGTAACGGAGTTGATATGGTCTTCACTAAATTCTACTCGTTTTTTACCCAGGGGTTTACGCATTTTGCTGTAAAACTGCTCTGCAGTCGCATTAATAAGTTGTAGTTTGCCTTTTCGCTTTTTTTCTTTTCGGTTATTTAAAATGAAAATATAGGTAGGTATGCCGGTGTTGTAAAACAAATCGTTTGGCAGGGCGATAACCGCTTCTAATAAATCGTTTTCAAAAAGGTATTTGCGTATTTCGGTTTCGCCCTGTCCTGCATCTCCGGTAAATAAAGCCGAACCGTTATGAATGGTAGCGGCTCGGCTGCCGAGTTCACTGCGCTTTTTGAGCTTAGAAACCATGTTCATTACAAAGAGTAATTGCCCGTCATTGATTCTGGGCACGCCCACAGTAAAACGCGGGTCCATAATTTCTTTTTTATCGAGTATCGCCTCTTTATCTACTTTCCAGGTCTTTCCATAGGGCGGGTTGCTGATCATAAAATCGAACTGCAGGTCTTGGAAACCATCTTTACTAAGAGTAGAGCCAAAAATAATATTGTCCGGGTCTTCCCCTTTAATCAGCATATCGGCTTTACATATTGCATAAGTTTCCGGGTTTACCTCCTGACCATATAAATGAAAGGTCGCTTTAGGGTTTAGCTCTTTGGCAAAACGCTCTGCTTCTGTAAGCATTCCGCCGCTGCCGCAAGCAGGGTCATATATTAAGTATACTCCGTCTTTAATCTTCCCTTTTAAAGGTTCAAAAATTAAATGGGTCATCAGTCGTATAATATCTCTTGGGGTAAAGTGCTCCCCCGCCTCTTCGTTGTTTTCTTCATTAAACTTGCGTATCAACTCTTCAAATACATAGCCCATGCCAAGATTGGTTAAGCCTTCCATCACCACCTTACCGTTTTGAACCGGTTTTGGACTCAGATTAATCTTCGTAGAGCAAAACTTTTCAATTAGCTTAAAGGTGATATTACCTTCTTCTAAGGTTTCTAACTGGTTTCTTAATTTAAACTTACTGATGATGTCTTGCACATTGCTGCTAAAACCATCGAGATACGTTTCTAAGTTTTGGCGAATCTGCTTCGGATCGTTTAAAAGCTTTTTAAAGGTATAGTTTGAGGTATTGTAAAATACGTAACCGCTGGTCTTAGAAAGCCGCGGCGATTGATCATCAATTTTTCTTTTATTTAGCGTTTGGTGCGTTTCTAAAACCTTTTTTTTAGTAGGTTCAAGAACGGCATCTAACCTGCGCAATACCGTAAAAGGTAAAATAATATCTCTGTATTTACCTCGGGTATATACATCACGCAAAACATCGTCTGCAATACGCCAGATGAAATTTACAATGGCACTATGTTGTGTGGGGGTCATGTTTTTTGAGTTATGATTTATGCGTAATACAAAAATATCAAAAATATTAAAGCATCTCACTTACGCTGACTTGCAGTCCGCTTCAAACTGCTTCCTTACTTCGACAGGTGGGTTACTGCATCTCGGCAGGCTCGATAACCGCTTGTCGAAATATGGTTACTGAGCCTAGTCGAAGTGCTCAATACAAGCTTTTTGCAAAGGTCTCGTTTAGTAAAAAACTAAATGTTATAAAGACTGGCTAATAAAAAAGGAAGGTATGCGTAACGCTCCGCCCATGTAAACCAGAGGAGAGTATTAGCCGGTATCCTTCCTTTTCGTAGTGATCGGCGTATTAAAGGAGTTTACACATCCCGATAATGTAATAAAAAAAAAGGAAAAGGACTTATAAAATCCCCCTACTGGATATAGGTGCTGGTATGCTTTCCTTCGCAGTGACCGCTCCATCTTAAAGGATTTTTATAAGTCCCGATTATAAAAAATATAAAAATATAAAATCGTGGTTACCCATTGAAATCAATTGGCGGGGCACCCCATGATAGAAAAAGAAATTAAAAAATTCTTACAAAACGAATTTAGTTTAGGAGACGATCTAAAAAAGAACTCCTTTTTTTAATTTAGAGTTTATAGGCGTTCTTGGAAAGATACTCGGCAACGCCTTCAGTAGTTTCTTTCATCCCTTCATCCCCTTTGTTCCAACCAGCAGGGCATACTTCACCGTGTTCATTTGTAAAAAGCATGGTGTCCACCATACGTACCATTTCATCAATATTTCGTCCCAATGGCAAATCGTTGATAACGGCATGACGTACTGTGCCGTCTTTGTCAATCAAAAAGGAAGCGCGCAGAGCAACAGAATTATCAAGCAAAACATCAAAATCATGAGCAATTTGTTTTGTCAAATCTGCTACCAATGGGAATCTTACTTGACCAATTCCCCCTTCATTAATGGCAGTATTTTTCCAAGCAAAGTGAGAAAATTGAGAGTCAATAGAGACCGCAATGATATTGATATCACGACTTTTAAATTCATCTAAACGTTTATCAAAAGCGATGATTTCTGAAGGACATACGAATGTAAAGTCTAAAGGATAAAAGAAAACAATAGTTCCTTTTTTTCCAAAGTTTTCATAAAGATTGAAGTTATCAACGATTTGATTATTTCCCAATACGGCGGTTGCGGTAAAATCAGGAGCTTTTTTTGTTACGATCATTTTTTATTCTTCTTGTTAAAATGTTATTTAAAAAAATTATATCAATTAATAGTTAAATATCTCATTAAATATTATTGATATTTTTGTATGACTTCTTTATAGCCATTAAGGGGAGATATAAATACTATTGCCGTGCAACTGGTTATTTTCGATTTGCACCCTTTCTGCATTGATCGAGTATTGATGACCCTCAGTATTATATATAAGTACAAATATAGAAATAAAAACATAAATGAAACCTTTAGCTTCGCTGATTTTAGCTAATGCTGACTTGCCGTTCCTCGGGCGTTGCATTTCGGCAAACTCAATACAAGCCTTTTAAAACGGTCTCAATAAAAAATTACCTGCTTCCAAAAAACGAATCAACAAACTCAAACTTATTAAAAACCTGTAAGTCATCTATTCCCTCACCTACGCCAATATATCGAACGGGTATTTGAAATTCATCGGATATGCCAATCACTACACCGCCTTTAGCCGTCCCGTCTAATTTTGTAACCGCCAATGAAGAAACGGCAGTAGCGGCTGTAAACTGCTTAGCCTGTTCGAAAGCATTTTGTCCTGTAGAACCATCTAAAACCAGCATTACATCATGAGGAGCTTGCGGAAAAATCTTTTGCATTACACGTTTTATTTTAGATAATTCTTTCATCAAATTGATTTTATTGTGCAATCGCCCGGCTGTATCTATTAACACGACATCTGCATTTTGTGCCTTTGCACTTTGCAGCGTTTTAAAGGCTACAGAAGCTGGATCAGCTCCCATATCTTCCTTTACAATACTCACCCCGGCTCTTTGTGCCCAAATAATTAGTTGCTCTACTGCAGCAGCCCGAAAGGTATCTGCCGCGCCGAGTATTACTTTTTTTCCTTGTTTTTTTAACTGGGCTGCTAACTTTCCAATGGTTGTAGTTTTTCCTACGCCATTTACTCCAACGACCATGATTATATGAGGAGAATCTTCATGCACAGGAAGTTGAATTTTTTCGGTATTTTCTCCTAAATGGTTTTCCGCTAAAAGCGCCATAACTTCCTTTTTGAGAATTTGAGTAAGTTCAGATGCCCCTGTATATTTATCACGTTCAACTCGTTTTTCAATACGGTCAATGATCTTTAATGTGGTATTCACCCCTACATCTGAGGTGATTAAAGACTCTTCTAACTCGTCTAAAACCTGATCATCAATCTTTGATTTTCCAATGATAGCACGTGATATTTTATTGAAAAACGAAGATTGAGATTTTTCTAATCCTTTATCTAAAACTTCTTTTTTTTCTTTAGAAAAAATTTTTTTAACCCAACTCATAAAACAAATATAGCAAAAAGTATAATAAAAGAAAGAGACCGTTGCAGAATACATAAAAAAGCATGAAAAAGAAAGCATCTAACTTCAAACTGCTTCCTTACTTCGACAGGTGGTTACTGAGCCTAGTCGAAGTGCTCAGCTACTGAAAATTAAAATCCTCATAACCATTAGGTTGCTCCAGCGTTTAGCTTCGCTGACTTGCAGTTAATTTTTATCGGGCGTTGCATTTCGACAGGCTCAATACAAGCATTTTTTTCTTAGCGTGCATTTCGACAAGTTCAATACAAACTTTTTGCAATGGACTCTAAATTAAAGACTTATCGAATACGATCTACTGATTTTAAGAGGAGATCATCTTTTTTAATGGCACGATTAGAAAACCACAAAAGTATTATAACTATTACAGATAAAATAAGCGTTATAATAAACTCAATACTTTCCTCAGATAAATAAATTGCTTTAGGTAAATATAACAAATGGGATATCAATAATCCGATAACAGATAAATTTAAGAGTAGATTTAATTTATTTAAATTGATCTGGAACACTCTTCTTTTAAATAAAAATATAGCAATAAGTGAGAATAAGCATGAGCTAATAATTAACCCTAAAATATCGAAAAGCCCCGCTTGTATCCACTCGTCATTAAATAAAAGAGTACTTATTCCAGACAAAAGGAAAGCTATTATTAAATAAACGCTTTGTATTCTTTGAATCATCAGATTTTAAAATGTTTTATTTTGCAAATATAAAAAATGAACCAATACCTTGAGACCGTTGCAAAATATATAAAAAAGTATGAAAAAGAAAGCATCTAACTTCAAACGGCGCCCTTCTCAAAAAATTAACATCCTCCACACCCAAAAGGTTGCTCCGGTATTTAATTTTCCTCGGGCGTTGCATTTCGGCAAACTCAATACAAGCATTTTTTTGTTAGCGTGCTTTTTGCAACGGTCTCACCTCTATCTTTCGCCGACTTGCAGTTGCAGAATAAGAGACCGTTGCAGAACACATAAAAAAGCATGAAAACGAAATCATTTTACCGATAAAGTGCTTTTTTCAGAGGTCTCAGTCCATAATTTTTTATAACATTTAAATAAAATAATTGTATTATTGCACCAGAATTGTAAATTGTACCTTGTTCTACCTATTCTTCCAATTAGATTATACTTATTAGGATTAACCCAAGTTTTTACATATAATTTAAATTCATTTTAATGTTTGATATTTCTGAATTAAAAAGAAAAAAAGTTGCAGAATTACAAGATATTTCTAAAAAATTAGAAATTCCAAAGTATAAGCAGCTAAGAAAATTAGAACTGATTTATAAAATACTTGATTTTCAAGCAGATAATCCTGATTTTATAAAAGAATTAAATCAAAAAAGGAAAGTAGCACACGACAAAATTAACTTAAAACCTGTAAGGCAGGGAATCAGGCGAACAATAGCACAGGAAAATAAAGAATCAACATTTTCCACCCGGAAAATTACGCCCAAACAAAAAGAAGAATTTTTGAAAAAAAAAGATGAAAATATATCAGTAAAAAAAGAAAAAAGAGCGCGAGTAGATAAACCTAATGAAATTTTAAACAATAAAATAGTCAATAAACAAAGACCTGCAATAAAACAGGCCATATCGCCTGTAGGAAAAACAAACGGTGAAAATGAAAGTTTACAAAATTTTTCAAAACAGGAGCAAAATCCCACCCATACATATTCACAGCATAAACCTTTGAAGAACGGAAAAAGAAAACTGCAAAACGATAAAGGAGCAGCTATCCAGAATAAAAATAAATTTAAATCATCCGATTACGAATTTGGGGGGATCATTATTTGTGAAGGCGTTTTAGAGATTATCAAAGACAGCAATAATAAAGAGGTCTATGGCTTTTTACGGTCATCTGATTATAATTATTTATCCTCTCCTGATGATGTTTATGTATCTTACTCTCAAATTAAATTATTTGGACTAAAAACGGGAGACACGGTAAAAGGAAATGTTCGCCCGCCGAAAGAAGGAGAAAAATATTTTCCGCTGATTCGCATTGTCGAAATTAATGGTCGTCCGCCGGAATATGTTCGTGACCGGGTTTCCTTTGAACATCTAACGCCACTATTTCCTCAAGAAAAATTCAATCTTGCCGGGAAGAACAGTTCACTTTCTACTCGTATTATCGATCTTTTCTCTCCCATAGGAAAAGGGCAGCGAGGGATGATTGTAGCACAGCCTAAAACAGGTAAAACTATGTTACTTAAAGAAATCGCTAATGCCATTTCGAGTAATCATCCGGAGGTGTATCAAATTATTTTACTCATAGACGAACGGCCGGAAGAAGTAACCGACATGCAGCGTAACGTAAAAGGAGAAGTAGTCGCCTCAACATTTGACAAGGAAGCTAAAAACCATGTCAAAGTAGCTAATATTGTATTAGAAAAAGCAAAACGAATGGTAGAATGCGGACACGATGTGGTGATTTTATTAGATGCCATTACCCGCTTGGCACGTGCCTACAATACCGTTTCTCCTCCCTCAGGTAAAGTACTATCCGGAGGAGTAGATGCCAACGCACTGCATAAGCCTAAACGTTTCTTCGGCGCTGCACGTAATATTGAGGGTGGAGGATCTTTAAGCATCATTGCGACCGCGCTGATTGATACCGGATCAAAAATGGATGAAGTAATTTTTGAAGAGTTTAAAGGAACAGGAAATATGGAAGTACAACTCGATAGAAAAATAGCGAACAAAAGAATATTCCCTGCCATTGACCTTGTATCCTCTTCCACTCGAAGAGATGATTTATTATTAAATGAAAAAGTAGCGCAGCATATGTGGATTCTGCGTCGGCACTTATCGGACATGAACCCCTTAGAAGCGATGGAATTTGTAAAACAGCGAATCGAAAGAACCCTTAGCAATGAGGAATTCTTACTCTCTATGAATGGTTAATTATATAGTTAAATTGAGCCCGTTGCAGAACACATAGAAAAGTATGAAAAAGAAAGCATTTAGCTTCAAACGGCTTCCTTCTCAAAAAATTAAAATCCTCCACACCCATTAGGTTGCTCCGGTATTTAATTTTTATCGGGCGTTGCATTTTTTTGTTAGCGTGCTTTTTGCAACGGTCTCAAATTATAGCTAAATGTCGCTGATATTTATTTCTATGGCGTTCCCGCCTTGCGGCGGTCGGGCTATCCGTTAAATCTTTTTCTTGGGGCGAAACGCTGCCCCAAGAAAAAGGATACCACTTCTATCCCTAACGCTCGCCCCGCGAAGCCCTCGTTTTTATTTTTTACTCTTGTATCGTTTGGTCATAGAATCATAAAGCGTTTGAAAAATATCTTCTCTAATATCTTCTTTAGAAAGCAGGTTGTAATCCACTCTTTGATTCACACGATTAGATAAAAATATATAGATTAGTTTCTCATCTGGGTCTACCCATACAATCCCGCCCGTAAAACCAGAATGTCCAAAAATATTCTCTCCTGCACTCTTACAGGCTTGTCCAATTCCATCCAATGGTTTTTTATCAAATCCTAAACCTCGCCGGTTATCCTTGTCCCGATATTGATACTTTGTCGCTTCTGTTATGGTTTTTTCCTGAAAATAACGTTTCCCGCCATAATAGCCTTTCTGTAAATACATTTGCATAATTTTGGCTAAATCATTGGCATTGGAAAACACGCCTGCATGCCCGCCAACTCCTCCTTGCATAGCCGCTCCCGGGTCGTGCACATATCCTCTAATTACTTGATGTCTAAAATAATTATCTGCTTCAGTTGGTGCTATGCGCGTTCGCTCAAAACGATTTAACGGCAAATATCCGGTAGTATATGCTCCTATCGGGTGGTAAATTTCATCATTTGCAAGTTTATTCAAAGTTTTCCCCGTTTGAGATTCAATAAAGTTTTTCAGCATATAATAACCCAAATCAGAATATTTGTATTTTTTTTCACCAATAGGAGACTCGTATATCTTGTTTAAAATAGAATCTTTATAGGAATTAATAATGTACAAGCCGTCAGCAACTTTTGTAGTAAACCCCGGTTTAGAAACTTTTACATAATATTGACTTTTAAGAAGATTATTTTCATCTATCGTTTCTTGATAGTAAGGAATCCAGGATTTTAAGCCCGCTTGATGGGCTAATATTTCACGTAAGGTAAGTTGAGCCTTATTGGTGCCCCTTGCACGAGGAATGAAATTTTCTATGGGTTCATCATAAGTAATCACCCCTTTTTCCTTAAGTTTAAAAATTAAGGGCAAAGTTGCGGTGATTTTAGTAATGGAAGCAATATCATACAAATCTTCGTTGCTTACTTTTTTAACATGTTTTGTAGATAAATAGCCATACGACTTTTCAAAAATCACTTTTCCATTGCGTGCCACCAGAACCTGCATGCCCGGTGTAACGGGTATTTCCATGGCTTTTTTGGCAATTTTATCAATCTGTTTTAAAACCTGCGAATTCATTCCTTCATATTCAGGAAAGGCATACCCCAGTCGTTTAATGTCTTTATAAAAAATTCCCGTTCCGGCTTTATATTGGTTTACACTTACCGGCAGTCGCCCCTCTGCTGGAAGCGCACCAAAAATAACCTGTGGAGTTACATTTTGGGCAGTTTGGCTGTTTTGGTAACTCATCACCAAAGCCCCAATATTATTTGTATCCAGTGTAAGCAAGCTGTAGGGGCTTGTAAAAACCGAAACAATGGTATGAGGATTATACTTTGCAATCGCATGGATAATTTTTTTTGAATTCGTAGAAATTCGATAGCTTTTCCAAGGATTTTTATTGGATTTATGAACCCCTATAAATACATAATCATAGTTTTTTAGTTTGGAAGTATCAGCAGGAGATTTTACCGTTACTTTTTTAACATCTGCATATTTGCGTAAGATTCTATAAAATTCTTTTCCTGAATCTTCTTCTAATCCTACGTAAGCAAAAATTTTTCCGGATTGTTTTACAATGGGTAATATACTGTCTTGGTTTTTTAACACGGTAATGGATTTCTCCACTAATTCCCGATTAACTATTTTACTGCGATAGTCATTTAAATCAGAAATAAGATGATTCAAATCGATGGTTTTATAGTGATTCAGCCCTGCAAAATACTTGGCATTTAAAATTTTTTTTACACTTTCCTCTAATCGTTTCTGCGACAATCGACCGCTTTTCAAGGCTTGTTTTATTTTATATTTTCCAAGTTCTACCGCCTGCGAAAAAAGTAAAATATCATTCCCAGCTTCGAAGGCTTTTAAATCCACTTCGCCGGGTTTGTACAAGTCAGCCACTCCTTTCATATTGAGCGCATCGGTAACGATAAGCCCGTTATAGCCCATTTTATTTTTCAATAATTGAGTGGCGACTTTAGGTGAGAGAGAAGTAGGCAGCGTATTATCAGGCTCCAGGGAGGGAACATTCAAATGCGCAATCATAATACCTCCGACCTTCGATTTTACCAAATCTTTAAAGGGAGATAACTCTACTTCTTCTAACCGGCTCATACTATAAGGTACTGTAGGTAATGTCTTGTGTGAATCCGTACTGGTATCTCCATGCCCGGGAAAGTGCTTGGCGCAGGCAATAACATATTGGTCTTGCATTCCACGAGCAATTGCCACTCCTTTTTTAGCAACATTTTTCACTATTGATCCAAAAGAACGATTTCCGATAATCGGATTTTTAGGGTTGGTATTGACATCAACTACAGGAGCAAAATTAATATGTATGCCAATTCGCTTACAATGCTTCGCCATCTGAACGCCCATTTTATAAATCAATGAATCATTCTGAACCGCTCCCAGGGTCATGTTCCAAGGGAAGCGAAAAGTGTTTTTTAATCGCATATTCAATCCCCATTCAGCATCAATGCCCATCAGCAAGGGAACCTTAGCAGCTGCCTGATATTCGTTGGTGAGCAGTGCCTGCTTCAAGGGATTATCTTGAAAAAAAATAAGCCCCCCAATTTTTTGTTCTTTAATGAGTTTAAGAATTTTTGATCTATGCTTCTCATCTTTATTGGAATAGGCAGCGACCATAAAAAGTTGTCCAATTCGCTCGCTTTGACTCATCGAATGGTACACACTATCTACCCAAGCCTTTTGTTTAGCATCTTTATAAAAAATATTTTTTTGCTGCGCGTGTAAGCAGGTGTAAATTCCTAAAATAAAAAAGACTTTGCTCATTTGCTTTTTAATACGTAACATTGTGTTAAACCAAAGTACTTATTTGACAATAAATATAATTAACTACACCATGTTTTTGCCCAGCTGTTTTTGATGGGAATTTCCCATGTTGAGCTATATTCTTCAAGGGTACTTATGGAGTTATTAAAAATAATGGTGTCGGGGGATAATGTTCCGGCGGATACTTTTTGTTTAAATTTTGCTAGCGGTAAAATGCGGGTGGTGTTATTTTCTTTATAAGCAATATTCATTCTATCTAACAAAGAACATTTTATTTTTTTTTCTAATGATTTAATAAGGCGGGTCATATCATCAATCGCGCATCCTGATGCCGTTGTTTTTGATTGATCTGCGTGAATGATAATAAATCGATTATATCTTATTTCAAATCGACTTTTCAGCGGAACTCCATGCGCATTCCACCGACTTAAATACTGCCGTAAGTCTTTAGAAATTTGATCGATTTCATCTGTTGTAAATAGCTTATCGGATTGAAATATCCATAATTTGTTCAAGTTAACCATAACATTAAAGAAAACAAAGGTAAAGATTTTGCAGTGAAAAACCATGTTATATTTTGAGCCTTTTAACTTGTGCTGATTGAGACCATTGCAGAACACATAAAAAAGTATGAAAAACAAAGCCTTTATCTTCAAACGGCGCTCTTCTCAAAAAATTAAGATATTCACACCCATTAGGTTGCTCTGGTGTTTAGCTTCGCTGACTTGCAGTTAATTTTTATTGAGCGTTGCATTTTTTTGCTAAAGCACTTTTTGCAGGGGCAAGGTCAGCGTATGCTAAAGCCCTCTCAGCTAGTAAGGTGAAAAGCATTCAGCTAGTAAGGCGAGGAGCATTCACCCTATGCAGTGAAAAGCATTCACCCTATGCAGTGAAATGTATTCAGCTAGTAAGGTGAAGAGCATTCAGCTAGTAAGGTGAAGAGCATTCAGCTAGTAAGGTGAAAAGCATTCAGCTAGTAAGGTGAAAAGCATTCACCCTATGCAGTGAAATGTATTCAGCTAGTAAGGCGAGGAGCACTCACCCTATGCAGTGAAGAGCATTCAGCTAGTAAGGCGAGGAGCATTCACCCTATGCAGTGAAAAGCATTCACCCTATGCAGTGAAATGTATTCAGCTAGTAAGGTGAAAAGCACTCACCCTATGCAGTGAAGAGCATTCAGCTAGTAAGGCGAGGAGCACTCACCCTATGCAGTGAAGAGCACTCACCCTATGCAGTGAAGAGCATTCACCCTATGCAGTGAAATGTATTCAGCCAGTAAGGTGAAGAACTGATTAGGATAAAGGAGACCTTTGGCTAATACAATGTTTTGTGCTGCTTTACCCGTTGTGATGAACACAACATCCCTTATGAGCTTGTTAATTCTTTCTCAAGTTCTTTACCCGTCATTTTCTTATATTCTTTCTTACCGGGTTCTTCAATCTGAAAAATACTGTTCGGATTTGCTTTTGCCCAATTCAGTAAGCCACGACCATAAATATCAGGATAATGATAACCATCCTTACCTGTAAACTTTATGTTATAGCCCTCATGATGATGAACGCCTGCATAGGTTAGATTTGCTAACGCGGCTGTATTCAGGATAGCATGACTATCATCCCAACTACGGCCAAAATTAAGTGTAAATCCTCCTCCTACAAATTGAAGGTTTTCTAAGCCCTGTAAATTTGTACTTGCTATATGCAGGTAACATTCTTTAGTTACAAATCTTAATTTATCATGTAACCACTTAAGATCTTCATGATCTATTCGATCATCATCAATTCTTAACTCTCCTACAATCCCTTGAATGAGACCGTTGCAAAAAGCACTTTAGCAAAAAAATGCGACGCCCGAGGAAAATTAAATACCGGAGCAACCTAATGGGTGTGGAGGATTTTAATTTTTTGAGAAGGGCGCCGTTTGAAGCTAAATGCTTTCTTTTTCATACTTTTTTATGTGTTCTGCAACGGTCTCTTATTGTAACTTGAACTTAATATCATTTTCATTAAACATAACCACTTTGTAATATGTGCTTATTTTTTTTATTCCATTTGGTAGGTATAGTAGGAATCCGGTCGTTTTTTCATCCCATGCCACGGTACTTCTATAAAGTGAATCACTTCATGAAACTGCCGCTTCACTGGATCATAAGTCAAATCTATATTTTTAACTTGAAAAGCATCATTCTGAGGAATATCCTGATGAATAAATGAGGCCTTATCTCCATTCATTTGAAAATATACCGGAAAATCTCCTTTAAACCCCAGGTCCGTAGCAAAAAAGATATTTTTTGTTCCCTCCACTAAGTAAATCTTTCCTCTTCGAGGCGTATTTTCTTGCATGTCGGTATGACTGGGATCTATATCATAATAACTTCCTGAAACATCAGTGCCTATAATGGCAGGGTCGTATACAAAAACTGTTGGCATTTTAGTCTGTAAACTGCCTATTTTAAGAACTGTAAGGATGATAGATGTATTATTATAAATTGTAGTATAAACGCCCACTTGATTTGTATTAACCTCCTCCACACTCCACCTCCCATACTTATACGTAACCCTCTCTAAAGCAATTTCAGCTGGATTAATTGCTTTACCCGTTTCGGCAAATTTTATTATCAAATCTTCTCCTTTGGGAAGAACTAATGTTTTTAGACTGCTGCTCTTAATCATTAACTTTTGGCACATGATATCTTTACCTTCATCTTTTTTTATTTTAATATAATAGGGACCGGGAGATATTTCTTCTCCATTCTTGGATATTCTTTTTACAATTTCATTTGAATAGACATGCAAAAGAAGTTTTTCTTCTTCTGATATAAATAGTATATTGGGCGATATGGTGTTCTCCTGTAGTAGAAGTTTATCCCATGCGGCATAACTCTTCTCTACTTTTCGTTTATCTTCAGGTGTAGCTTTTTTTAAGATCATCTGTGTCTTTTGTTGCTTTCCTTTTCCACTATCGGTTTTACTTTCCAATACCACCTCTTCTGGAGTGGAACGGGTAATATAAAATTCAAATTCTGCCCCCGATTTAAAGTCTTGTCCTTGATCATCCGTCAATGAATATAAGTAATGTAGTGCCATTGGCTGGTCCTCAAAAACCAAATCAACCGAGTGCTGCGAAGACACGCGGTAATGTGTGGTGGTATCTTTATAAAATCCCGGTGGCAGGGCAAAAATTCCTTCAGGACCATCAACATTATTTACAAGAGGAATATCGGAGAGGACACGAACCGTACCATCTTTATTAAATTGGAACCACAAATTAAAATACCCGAAATTTTCATCCGGGCGGTAGCGGGTTATCCATCCGCCCTTGGCGCTTATCAAAATATTTTGAACTTCTTCTATTTTACTTTTTAATCGGTCTGCAGCCGATTGATCAAAAACAGGGGTATTATCGTCCTCATTGCATGAGAGCATTCCCCATAGGGTTAAAAAACTTATCAAATACTTTATTTTTCTCATTTCTATTGGTTTTAACATTAAACATTTATAACTGTGCCAAGGCTTTTTGCACATTTGCTTTTATTTCCTCCAGATCTACCTCATAATGAGATTGATAATAATCTTTGGCGATCTCTAGTTTTTTGGCGATATATTCCTTCCCTGGATTCTTTTCTTCTTCTTCGGGATTAGGCATATAATCACGGTTAAACCATGCATCCGAACGGGTTAAATAAGTAGAAATCATTTCTGCAAAATCTTCGTCTGGATTCCGAGAGCCATAGCTTGATACGAATCCGCTTTTTATAGCGTCTTTTAATTTAATATTTACCCAGGATTCGCCATTATATGCAGGGTTTACTTTTTTATAGGCTTCGGGTACTCCTTCGGTAGTATTCTGGTTAACAATATGCGTGAATTCATGATGAATGGTATGCGCTTGTTCCCTAATAAATTTTTTATCCTTAGGGTTATAGGCATTTAAATTGGTCAGCATAATATTTACGCCCGCTTCGGCCAAGCCGGCATAAGCCATACCATCGGCAATTCTATGTGCAGCTGATCCGGCAAAGACAAACTCTCGGGGAAAAAGCTGTTTGATAAAGGCTTCTCCGTTCGTTGACTTTTTTATAGGATTAACAAAATACGTTAAAATCATATTTACGGCAGGAATGACAACTTCCCTTCTAGGCGGGGTTAATGCAAGTTTAAAATCATGCATGTACCTAGGCTGCTGCCAATCGTACACTACACGGCAATGATAAGGATCGGTTAATTTTTCTTTAATATAAGTATCTATCTGGTTAATTGATTCCAATGGAGCAGGCTCTGTGTAATGCATTTCATCTTGTTGTGAACAAGAAAAAAGAATAACGATAAATAAATTTGAGATAAAGCGACTATATTTCATTTTTAATGTTTTTAGGATTTTGTTGAATTGGGTTTTAAACCGAATTTGACGGCAGTATCTGGAATGGGCAAGACTTTTCTTGGATCATTCTCCGTAAGCGTATCTGTGGTCCCGTCTCTTAGTTTATGTGTAACCGGGAGATGAAAACGCCGAATATCAAACCAGCGCATCCCCTCAGAAAGAAACTCTCTCCTTCGTTCGTCAATAATTATTTCTAATAAAATATCTTTTTTTGATAAACTTGTATCTTTAGAATAGCTTAAGATCATTAAAATCTGCTCAGGGCTATAAAGAACTCCTCGTGTAAGCTTATATCTGCCTTTGCCTAGTATCAATTTAAGATCGGACTCTGCCCCAGCGATGTCCGGATTTTTTTTCAGTAAGCGGGCCTCTGCGCGATTAAAAACAACTTCTTCTCCTGAAAACAATACTTCAGTGATGGTAAAATAACCTATGTGGTTATAAAAATAACGATTCCTAGGTATCCAATAAGCACCTGTAAATTGCTCTGCACTTAATGCACGCCAATCGGAACTAATTCCATAAGGATAAATTTCGTTTAAAACATCGCCATTGCATGCATACCCACTACTAAATAGGTTAGAACCACTGTAAAGACCGGCGCATGTTGCCAATAGTAAATTATAGGGAAATGAAGGCTTGCTATATTGAATGCTTGCTGTTTCAACATCACCTACCATCCAAACCTCCTTACCGTAATCTCTTACCCATTGCGCCTCTCCTGTTCCCTTGCTCAATAATTCAGAGGCATATTTTTCCGCCTGTTCATAGTCTTTTTTCCACAAATAAAAACGAGAGGCAAAAGCCAGTGCTGATTCCTTGGTAAAATGGAATTTTCCTGAATGCTTATAGTATTGAGAAGAAACTAACTCAAGTCCTTTTAATAAGTCTTGTTCCGCCAAATCATACACCTCTTGGACAGTATTTCGCTTATATTCAGCCAACAGTTTTTTTTCTACTTGTTTTACATAGGGAATCCCCAGGTCATCTTTAGCGGTATTTTTGTCATAAGGTTTCGCAAAAAGATTGACCAACATAAAGTGGGCATACGCCCGGCAAAGGAGCGCTTCTGCTATAATCGAATTTCTATACGGAGAATCATTTTCTTGAACTTTATTATTAATCGCACTTAATGCCAAATTTGCTTGCGCAATGGCATAATACGATTTATTCCAATACCCTGTGGGGGTATCTTGGTATAAACTCTTAGCTTCCTTCCATTCATAAAGTTGCCGAATAAAGAAAGCCTTTTCCTCCCCCTCAGGAATATACGTTACGTTATCAGACATCCACTCGGTAAAGGCATAAGAATATCGGGGATACGCACAAACTAAGGTCTTTGCCGCCTTGTCTAAGGAATTCAATTCCATTCTATTATCCGGTTTTTGTTCTAAATAATCTTCGGTGCAGCCATTTATTATAAAAAGCAGTCCGAAAAAGATTGCTTGCAGGTCATTTATTTTTTTATTCATTTTGATTTATTTTAAAAATTAACATTTAGGCTAAAAGTATAAGTACGTTGTATAGGCAATGCGACGCCGCCGGCATTAAAAAATTCTGGATCTATACCGTTTAATTTTTTATCGGAATAAATCAACCAAATATTATTTGTGCTAAGTGAAATACTGGCATTTTGTATCTTAACATTTTTTAGCCATGCTTTAGGAAAAGTGTAGGACAGACTAATATCTTTCAGGCGTATAAAATCGCCTTTTGCCACCCGATGCGTACTATTATTATAGAGTGCGTAGGCATTATCACCACTGTAATTGTAATGCCACACATCCTTAGAAGGGAAACTCGGCACGGTGGTAAACTGTTCATCGCCCGGTACTATCCATCGATTAAGAAATTCTTTGGGATAGGCTTGTGCGTCTGTAAAATCAGGCTGCTTCCGATGAGCAGCTATGTGGAATAAATTATCTAATCGAATTTTATTACCGGCTTTATAAATGATATTAACACTTAATCCCCAGTTTTTATACTTAAACCGATTGATAAGTCCTCCCTGATATCTCGGGGCTGTCGGTCCCTCGTATCGCAGCCATTGACGAATATCATCCTTATTTTGCAAATTAATATTGGTGACTACATTGCCCTCCTTGTCAAAAAAAGTAGGAATGCCTTGGCTGTTTAATCCGGCAAAAGGGATGGAAAAAATTCCGCGCTGCGACCGCCCAAGCATTGCGCCTCCACTGGCTTTTAAAAAATCTGCCATTCTATCATGAGATTCTAAGCGTGTAATTTCATCGGTATAATAATTAAAGGTAAACTGTGTATTCCACTTAAAATTTTGAAAATCAATATTTTTTGTTTTTAGCGTAACTTCTACCCCTTGGGCCTCTAGGTCTCCAATGTTTCCATATTTTAGAGGAATCCCTCCTATGCCAGAGGTTTCAATATAATCAATTAAATCTTTTGATTTTCTTTTATAAAAATTCACTTCGGTAAATATTCGATTATTCCACAAGCCCAATTCTATGCCCGTATTCCATTCGTATAACTTCTCCCAAGTAAGTTCTGCATTTTCTAAATCATAAATTTTAATTCCTATTTCGCTCTCTTCTTGTTCTGTGCGAGCCCGAATTTGCGATAATATTTTGAGTTGTGCCGTAGCTTTAGGCGGAAGGATACCGGTTAATCCATAGGTAGTTTTTAATTTTAAATGATTGATGACACTAGCGTTTTTTAAAAAGTTTTCTTTTGAAGCGTTCCATCCTGCGGAGATATTATAGGAAGGCAGCCAGCGCGCCTTAGAAGTATCCCCCAGCTGATTAGAGCCGTCATAACGAAAGGAACCGTTAATTAAATACTTTCCTTTATAGGCGTATGCCCCGCTGAAGAAATTACCAATATATCGATCATGCGTTTGTTCTAAGAAAAAATAAACTTCATCATCTTGAGTTAACTTATCCATAAATTTACTATCGGTTTTTACCAATAATCCAAGGTCGTAAGAAATTCCATATCCATCCATCCCTCTATTTCTTCTATCAGTAGCTTTAATTTCATTTCCCACCAAAACATTAAATGAATGTTCTTTTACTTGAGGCGACCATTCCACAGCATTTCGTATATAATAATTTAGCATACGGTTTTCATTTGTGTTATAAAAGCCTCCTTCAGGCAGGACCGTCTCCTTAACAGATAACGGATCATCCGAATCTCTATAAAGAAAAGGGTTATTGTCTGTAATTTCAGCTGTATCATTTGCTCTATAGGCTTGTGCGGCATTAGAGGTTTCATGTACCTTGTGTTCGGATTCAGTATTGGCATAACGCCCTTGCAGGAGAGAAGAAAATTTTACATTCTCTTTTAACTTAAATTCCATGTTTAATTGAGCGATAATATCCATTACTTCCACATCCATGTAATTATGCTTTAACTCATATAATTCGTTGAAAGGGGCATAATTGCTTCTTACATAATTTAAACTGCCATCTTGTTTATATGGGGAAATTAGCCTAGAGGTATTTAAAGCATAAGAAAAGGGATTAATATCAAAATCTCGAGTAAATTGCCCTACCAAGGGATTAATAGGATTTCGATTGGTAGTCCCCGGCAGTTTTTGCTGCCTTATATTTCCCTGCAATTTAGCTCCTAAGGTAAGGGCTTTATTCATTTTAAATTGACCTTTCAATAGAGCCGTGTAATTATCTACCGAATTGCTCTCTGTGGCACCCGAATCTCCATAATACCCTATGGACGCGTAATAGTTTGAATTCTTATCTCCTCCGCTTAGACTTAAGGAATGCTGAGTGGTAATATTATTTCTAAATAAAACCTCAAACCAATCGGTATTTTGATACGCATAATATTTTAGATATTCTTCATTCCATCCATTTCCATGGTTTGGATTGTTCCCCCAGTTCAACAAGCCTTGACTAATTAAATGGTACATTTCTCCGATTTGACCAAAACTCCCTGCATTAGCAAGATTGGAAATATTCAAATAACCTTTATCACAAAATTCTCTATAGATATTCAACTCTGAACCGGCATCTAATTGGTTGTAATCTGAGGCATCTGGCTTTTGTCTTACGGTGGTATTGACGGAATAACGTACCCTCGGCTTACCAGCATGCCCTCCTTTGGTGTTAATAACAATTACACCGTTTAATGCCTGCGCGCCATAAATAGCGGTAGCCGAAATGTCACTTAGTACTTGAATATCTTTGATATCCTCTTGGTTGATGCCCGCAATCCCAGAAGTTAATACAGAATTAAAGTTCCCAGAAGTTAAATCGTCCATCGATATATTGATTAAATTTTCCTGTACCACGCCATCGATTACAAACAAGGGGATATTGGTTCCGTTAATTGAAGATTTTCCTCGAATGTTAATTATGGGTGCCGCCCCAAAGGTTCCAGAAACATTTTGTACTTCCACGCCGGCTACCTGTCCTTGCAATGCCCTTGTAATATCGGGTACGCCGGCGATTTGAATATCTGAGCCTTTTAATCGGGTACCCACGCCGGTAAAGAGTTTTCGGTCTATTTTTTGGAACCCGGTAACCACGACTTTGCTTATTTTTTCTGTGGTGGATTTTAGGATTACATCGATTTTATCTGCTTTTACAGGGACTTCTTCTTTTTTGTATCCCATGTACTCAAAAAGTAAGGTCTTTTCTTCTGACTTCACTTCAATATGGTAAGTTCCGTCTTTTTCAGTAAAAGCCTCTGAATCTCCTTCCTTGGTACTGATATAAACCCCTGAAAGATCTTCTCCTTCTTCATTGGTTACTTTGCCGGTTATGATTTTTTGGCCATGAAGTGCCATTACACTTAATAAAAAAAGTAAGTTGAGTAAGCGCAATAAAAAAATCTTTTGCCTCCTTGAAGCACTTTTGATTCTATCAACTTGTAAAGTTAATAAGGGGGGGGGGGGGGGGGGGTATATAATTTTAGTGCTTTCATAATATATTTTTATTTAATTTTGTTCATTATTTTTAGGTTTTATAGTGATAAAATATTATTCACTTTATCTCTGCTTGAAAACTTAATCAAGTTCAAAAAAGCAACAAACAAGATTTAGTTTTTGATGCTAAATTATAGTATTAAAAATATATAAGCAAATTGATAAGGTATTGTATATGTGATGATTAATCATATAATTTTATAACTTTAACTTAATAAAAGTTAATTTAGCATAGGTTTAAATATTTTTATGTTAATTTGATCTTGGGTTTGTTGATAACTTTCGCATATTTGTTAATAACTTTTTGTCTATATATCAATATTTTATATATAGGCTTCAAAAAATACCGCCATTTGATAGCTATCTAACTAGTTTTTTTATGATAAAAAATGATTATATGAGGACATTAAAAGAGGGTTTGTTTTTAGAAGTAAAGCCATTCAAATAATTATTACTTTTTAACTAACGGCTTTGCATGTTAAATAATGCTAATTTTAATCTTGTTATTGTTTCTATCAAAGATAAGTTTGTTGGTATATTAAGACCATTGTAGAATATATAAAGCATGAGGGCTAAAGCATTTAGCTTCAAAATGCTTCCTTCTCAAAGCTTCGACAGGCTCAGCTACCTAGAGTTAAATCCTCCACACCCAAAAGCTTGCTCCGGCGTTTCGCTTGCGCTGATTTGCAGTTAATTTTTATCGGGCGTTGCATTTTTTTGCTAAAGTGCTTTTTGCAACGGTCCCAAAGTTTAAAAGATTGGCGGGCTAAGCCGGTTGATAGTGAAGCCCCGTTAGAAACTTTGAATTTTGTAAAGCAGCCGTTTAAAAAAAGTCAAGCAGAAACAGCTGCAGAGATGCTTTTTCAAGATAAGCAATCTATCGTTTAAAAAAAATTTAATAGTATATTTGCCAAGTCAAATGGGGGATTAGCTCAGCTGGCCAGAGCGCTTGCATGGCATGCAAGAGGTCACCGGTTCGACTCCGGTATTCTCCACTACTCAAATTAATGATGTTTTAAATCATTTATTTGAGACCTTTTTATCTACTCTGCAACAGTCTCTTCAAGTTTATAGTGTGCTATTTTAAAAAGTCTGAATCCTTTGAAGAATAGATAAAACTTATAAAATCTAAACACCTTTATTTTCACGCTTTTTTACATATTTTGCAAAGCCTTCTATTATTCAAAAGTCTCCCATAATCATTCCAGCAGCGACCGTCTCGTTCGTTGTTTCATCTATAAGGATAAAACTTCCAGTTGTCCGGTTTTGATAATATGAATCCACGTGCAAGGGACTTGTGGTTCTTAATTTCACATGCACAATATCATTTATTTTTATTTCAGATTCCATCACTTTTTTCTCAAGCGTATTGATATCCACTCTATAAGAAACTTCTCTTATAATGGCTTTAACCTCTTTCGTGGTATGCATTAGGTAATATTTTTCTCCAGGATTAGGTGACCGCTTATTCAGCCAGCAAAGCGTGGCCTCCAAATCCTGCGTAGAATAGGGTAAAACCCCTTGTTTTACCATCATATCTCCTCTTCCTAAATCAATATCATCTTCTAACTGAATGGAAACAGACATTGGAGGGAAAGCCTCTTCTAACGATTCGCCGTACGTATCAATGGATTTAATTCTCGATCTAAGCCCTGAGGGTAATACGGTTACTTTATCTCCTTTTTTCAAAAGACCTCCGGCAATTCTACCTGCGTAACCCCTATAATCGTGATATTCATTTGATTGAGGGCGAATTACCGTTTGAATAGGAAAACGAACTTCTTCAAAATGATTATCCTCAACAATACGCATTGTTTCTAATATTTCTAACAAGGTGCCCTCTTTATACCAATCCATTTTTTTTGATGAGCATACTATATTATCTCCTTTTAAGGCTGAAACAGGAATGAAACGAATATCTTTGACTTCTAATAAGGCTGAAAAAGACTTGAATTGTTGTACAATTTCTTCAAAAATCGACTGGCAATAATCAACCAAATCCATTTTATTAACACAGATAATTAAATTAGGAATTTGCAAAAGTGAAGCAATATAAGTATGCCGTTTCGTTTGTTCTACCACTCCGTTTCGGGCATCGATTAATATTAGTGCCACGTTTGCTGTAGAAGCGCCGGTTACCATATTTCGGGTATATTGAATGTGCCCCGGCGTGTCTGCAATAATAAATTTACGCTTCGGTGTTGAGAAATAGCGATATGCTACATCTATGGTTATGCCTTGTTCTCGTTCGTCTTTTAAGCCGTCGGTAAGAAGTGCCAGATTCATTGCTTCTAATCCTCTATTTCTGGCAGAATTTTCTATGGCATTCAATTGATCCTCAAAAATGGATTTGGAATCATATAATAACCTCCCTATCAGGGTGCTTTTTCCATCATCCACACTACCAGCAGTGATAAAACGCAATATTTCTCTATTTTGATCTCTCATTCATTTTAAATTTTTAGTGTACGATATCTCTCTAAGCCTTTTTAGTCTTCTTCCTACATTTATTGTGCGAGACCGTTGCAGAACACATAAAAAATATGAAAAAGAAAGCATCTCGCTTCAAACTGCTTCCTTACTTCAACAAGTTCAGTAACCCTCTCACATCTTCGACAAACTCATTTACTGAAAATTAAAGTCCTCACAACCAAAAGGTTGATCCGGCGTTTAATTTTTATTGGGTGTTGCATTTCGGCAAACTCAATACAAGCATTTTTTTGCTAAAGTGCTTTTTGCAACGGTCTTGGTGCTTTATTTTAAAAATAGCCTTCCCGCTTTCTATCTTCCATAGCCGTCTCGCTGCGCTGATCATCTGCCCTGTTGCCTCGTTCGGTTTCTCTTGCGATAGAGACTTCTTCTACAATTTTTTCCAAGGTATCTGCATCGGATTCAATTCCTCCGGTAATGGTTATATCTCCCAGCGTTCTAAAACGTATTTTTTTGGTGATGACTTTTTCGTTTTCACGCAATTTTAAAAAACCGGAATAAGGAATCCATGTCTCGTTACGATAAACAACCTCACGCTTATGTGCAAAATAAAGAGAAGGGATTTCAATATTTTCCGTTAAAATATAGTTCCAAACATCCTGCTCTGTCCAGTTAGATATAGGAAAAACACGAAAGTTTTCCCCAAAGTTTAACCGGCCATTAAATAAATTCCATAATTCAGGGCGCTGATTTTTAGGATCCCATTGTCCAAAATCATCCCTATGAGAGAAAAACCGTTCTTTGGCTCTCGCTTTCTCTTCATCTCTTCGCGCGCCTCCAATACAACAGTCCAATCGATTTTTTTCAATAGTATCTAACAAAGTGGTCGTTTGTAGCGCATTCCGGCTCGCATTCATCCCTATTTCTTCTTTGACTCTTTTATTATCAATAGATTCTTGTACGGAACCGACGATTAATTGCACATTTAATTTTTTTACCAATCGATCTCTGAAAGCGATAGTTTCTTGAAAATTGTGCCCCGTATCAATATGAAGCAGGGGAAAAGGAATTTTTGCAGGGAAAAAAGCCTTTTTAGCCAGGTGAGTCAATACAATAGAATCTTTTCCCCCTGAAAAAAGAAGAGATGGGTTGTTAAACTGCGCAATCACTTCCCTTAAAACAAATATAGCTTCTGATTCTAATTCTTTTAAATAGAAAATATTATAACTCATACAGAATACTTTAAAAATGACAAAGTTAAGCTATTTTTATACCCTGTCAATAAGATTTGTAATTACAGGTTAAATACGAGACTGCTGAAGAAGATGAGACCGTTGCAGAACACATAAAAAGTATGAAAAAGAAAGCATCTCGCTTCAAACGGCTTCCTTACTTCGACTAGTGAGTTACTGAGCTCTGTCAAAGTATGGTTATTGAACTTGTAGAAATACGGTTGCTGCATCTCGACAGGCTCAATAACCGCCTGTCGAAGTACTCAGCTACCGAGAATTAAAATCCTCACAACCAAAAGGTTGCTCCGGCATTCAATTTTAATTGGTGCTGATTTGCAGTTGATAAAGTGTTTTTTGAAAATGTTTCAATTAAATAATTTTTTTCATATATTTGAATTCTATTGTAGAAATTTATTAAAATATAGTTTAAAATGAAAAAATTATTTTCTATTCTAACTGTTATTTTATTATTTCTTTGTCTATCTTTTGCCTGTGCACAAAGCTCATCTGACTATAACGGAGGATTTAAAATCAAATTTGATGAAACCGGTAAAAAATATCTTCGTTTTATTTCCTGGGGTCAGGTGCAGGCAAAATATGATGCCGATGCTAAGGATAATCAAAGTGCAATAAATTTTAACTTGCGTCGCGCCCGTTTTCTATTATATTCTCAAATCAATGAAAAGTTTTTAATTCTCACACATTTCGGATTGGGCAATTTAAACGATAATTCTTTAAGCCCTACAGGGAAGGGAGAGGGTTCTCAATTATTTATGCACGATGCCTGGATACAATATAACGTAAATAAACATTTATCAATAGGAGGCGGGCTACATAATCTCAATGGGGTCTCTCGATTAAATAATCAAAGTTCCTTAAATACGCTAACGATGGATAACAATCGTCAATCTTGGGCTACACTCGGTTTAAGCGGCCAATCCAATCGCCATGTGGGTATATTTGCTAAAGGGAACCTGGGTAAATTACAGTATCGATTGGCCATTAACGACGCAATTACCAATGGTCTTGATAGTAGAGATCCTTTAGCTGATCAAGCCGTGTACGCAGGAAGACGCTTATTGGGGTCGAAAAACGCCGGAAAAACTTATGCCGGATATTTTGATTATCATTTTTTTGACCAAGAATCAAAGTTATTACCGTCTAAAGTAGGCACATATCTGGGTGAAAAGAAGGTGTTTAACATAGGCGCCGGTTTTTTCTATCATCCGAAAGGTTCGGTTCGTTTAAATGACTTGAATAATCCAATAGGGGAGGATGTAGCCATCTTTGCAATAGATGCTTTTTATGATGCACCGCTGCTTAACGGAAGTGCCTTAACGCTCTATGGCACTTTTCAAAGTAATGATTATGGTAAAAATTATTTATACAGTGCCTACGGAACAGGAAATATGATTTACGGTCATGCAGGATATCTTTTTGCAGGTAATAAAAATAAAACGCGCTATCAACCCTATATATCCTACGGTATAAATAATTACGATGCCATAAATGATAATTACAATGTATTGGGAATCGGCATTAACGCTTATTTGAGTGGAAATAACTCAAAATTAACCTTGGAGTACAAAAATCAAAATTACGGCAAGGGCAATCCGATATACCAAAATAAGAATATCATAACGCTTCAAGCGATGATTTATTTATAAAAATTCGTTAAATTATGGAATCAAATAGAGAAAAAAGTAAGGCTTATTGGAGAGAAAATCTAAAATATTTGATTATACTAATTGATGATATGGTTCATCGTTTCTTTCGGAGCGGGGATTTTATTTAAAGAATCATTAGATGCCATTCGCCTGGGCGGATTTAAACTAGGATTTTGGTTCGCTCAGCAAGGCGCCATTTACGTATTTGTCATTCTTATTTTCATCTATGTAAGGCTTATGAATAAACTAGATAAAAAATACGGTTATGATGATGAATAAACTAACTAGTCTCTTTGCTTTTAAAAAGAAAAATAACATAAAATGAGACCATTGCAAAAAGTACTCTAACAAAAAATGCAATGCCCGATAAAAATTAAACACCGGAGCAACCTTTGGGTTGTGAGGATTTTAATTTTTTGAGAAGGAAGCAGTTTGAAGCTAAAGCTCAAAGTTTTCATGCTTTTTTATGTATTGTGCAAAGGTCTCGTATTCTTTTTATATCTTTTTTTTATATCTTTGTAATTACAGCAAGTTGGTTATTATGTTCAGTCGATTATTTATAAAGCAACGAAAAGCAAAGCAATTTCACTATATGCCCCGCTACGGAGACAATAAAAAGTTTAATCTCCTTTATCGTTCTATTGGGCGGATGAGTTATGCAGAATCTTATGTGGATAAAAAATTTGATAATAAAAAAAGTATTTTAGAGGATGAAATAAGCAGTCCCCTAAACGCTAATGAAGAAAAAGTAAGGATTCAATTTCGGCATACTTATCGCGCAAGATATAATAGTTCAAAAACGGTCTTGTTGATTTTGTGTGCACTAGTAGTTCTTATTTTGATCCTGTTTGGGTTTAATTTAACTGCTGTTTTCGGTAAAATTTTATGAGTGATATTATCCAATTGTTGCCCGATGCAGTTGCTAACCAGATTGCAGCTGGCGAAGTAGTGCAACGGCCAGCATCTGTTGTTAAAGAGCTATTAGAAAATGCTATTGATGCCGGTGCTACAAAAATTAAACTCGTCATAGAAAACGCCGGGAGGTCTCTTATTCAATTGATAGACAATGGAAAAGGCATGTCGGCTACTGATGCTAGAATGTGTTTTGAACGGCATGCTACTTCAAAAATACGTACCACAGAGGATATACTTTCTATTAACACTAAAGGTTTCCGAGGCGAAGCGTTGGCTTCCATTGCAGCAGTAGCACAAGTAGAACTCAAAACAAGAACAGTAGAGGAAGACCTGGGGCATTATATTCGTATTGAGGGAAGTCAAGTAAAGGAACAAAAAGTAGCTCAAACGCCCCTAGGTACGATTGTTTCGGTTAGAAATTTATTTTTTAATATTCCAGCGCGCCGCAATTTTCTAAAGAGTAATCAGGTAGAAATGCACCATATTATAGATGAATTTCATCGGGTGTGCTTAGCGTATTCACCCATTGCTTTTTCATTACATCATAATAGAAATGAACTTTTCAAGTTATCAAAAGGAACTTTTAGGCAAAGAATTGCTGCTGTTTTCGGTCGAAAACAAAACGAGCAGTTGGTACCGTTGGATGAAAATACAGATTTAGTTGTGGTTAAAGGGTTTGTAGTTAAACCGGAAGGGGCGAAGAAAAAACGAGGAAATCAGTTTTTTTTTGTAAACAATCGCTTTATTAGAAACGCTTATTTACACAAAGCCGTAGTTGAAGCGTTTGATAAATTATTGCCCCGTGACTATTATCCGGGATATTTTATTCAGTTAGAAATTAATCCTAAACGAATAGATATTAATATTCATCCTACTAAAACAGAAATTAAATTTGATGACGAGTATAGCCTTTTCGCTATTCTTCGTTCAGTTATTAAACATTCATTAGGGCAGTATAACATTGCACCGAGTTTAGATTTTGGGCTTAATCCTGCCCTTGATATTCCGCTTAAAAATAAAAATCGCCCAATCAAAACGCCTGTTATTCGCGTAGACCCGAATTTTAATCCTTTTAAAAAAGAAGGAAAGCCTTCTTTAAAAGCAAAAGAAAAAACGAAAGCATTTTATCAATCTTTCACAACAGAAGAATCTACTCCTTCCCCAACAGTTACAAATCCGGCCATTCGTGTTTCTGGTAAGAGTGAAGCGCTGACAGATTCTGATATTTTTAATCTTCAAAACATCTCAGGAGAAAAAAGCCTGCAAATACATCAAAAATATCTTTTGTTACAAACTTCTTCAGGCATAGCTGTAATAGATCAGTACCGTGCACATCAACGTGTTCTATTTGAACAATATCTTTCTCAATTTGAGCAGCATCAGATAAGCGGTCAACACTTAATGTTTCCGCTTACTATTCCTGTTACTGAACTTGAAAAAAGCATAATGGAAGAAATTAAGCCCACGCTTGCTCAACTGGGGTTTCACATAGAGATTTTAGATAATACAATATCCGTAAAAACTGTTCCTGCTAATGTTGAATCTTCACAAGTCAAAAATATTATAGAGCAATTAATGGAAAAACCGATGAATGAAGCCACTTTTAGCATAATAGAAGATATATCTTTAAAAATGGCAAAAGCTACTGCAGTTAAACGAGGTCATTTACTTGCTCAAGATGAAGTTAAACATTTGATTGAGTCACTTTTTGCCACCTCAAATCCTAATTTTTCGCCTGAGGGGAAAAGTATTTTCTTAAATTTGAACTTAAATTTTATTGAAAAACAGTTAGGCACATGATGGGATATAACCGCAGGATACCTTCTGCAACAAAAAATCTACTGATTATTAATATTTTATTCTTCTTCTCTACTTATGCTTTTGCCTCTTCCAATATTGCGGATTTAACGGTCTTACTTGGGGGTTTTTATCCTGACTCGACCTATTTTCGTCCCTGGCAAATCATCACGCACATGTTTATGCACGGGAGCATCGTACATATCCTTTTTAATATGTTTGCACTTTGGATGTTTGGTGCTGCGGTTGAAAATACGATAGGAACAAATAAGTATCTTTGCCTTTATTTTTTTGCCGGTCTGGGAGCTTATATCTGCTATAATCTATTTCATTATTTTGAAGTGCAAAGTATTATTTCGCAATTACCTATCGGCGGAATAACTTTAGAGGATATAAAAAAAGTTCCCGTAGGAAAAGTCTATAACGGCTCAGAAACCCTTTTGAAACTTTCCGCCATTTACACTACCCCGATGGTTGGGGCTTCCGGTGCTTTATACGGTGTCTTGGTAGCTTTTGGAATACTCTATCCTAATGCCGAACTCATGCTTTTATTTCCTCCAATTCCATTAAAAGCCAAATACTTTATCCCGATTATTATATTTCTTGAGTTATATCAACAATACTCAAACAATCAACAAGATAATGTAGCTCATCTGGCTCATTTGGGTGGAGCGGCTTTTGGATTTATTTTCATACGAGCTTGGAAGAAAAATCGTTTTCGTGTAAATTAAATTGCGTTTTCTTATGACTTTTTTTGACCAGCAAAAAGCACAGTTTAAACAAGCCAATATAGCTACTAAATTGATTTATATCAATGTAATATTATTCATTTTATTGTTGCTAACTAGTGTTTTGGGGTTTAACAATATATTAAACTGGGTAGTTTTGAATGATCGCGATTCCTTACTATTCAAACCATGGACGCTTTTGACTTATTCTTTTGTTCACTCACCCGATGACCTTTTTCATCTTATATCCAACATGCTCTTTCTTTATTATTTTGGGCAGTTTTTTTTATATTATTTCTCAGAAAAAACATTTTTAAATGTTTATATTCTGGGTGCCATCAGCGGAGGTGTTTTTTTTCTTTTACTAGCACATTTGTTTCCCATGTTTAATACGAGCCGTTCTCTACTCGGTGCATCGGCATCCATCTATGCTATTATGACGATGGTCATTTCTTATCAGCCTAATCAGGAGATACGCCTTTTCGGCTTATTTTCAGTAAAGTTATGGCATATTGCCGTTTTTTTCGTTATTTTGAATTTAATACAACTCAACCATAAAATAAACGAAGGGGGAATCTGGTCGCATCTGGGGGGCGTATTCATCGGTTATTTTTACTTGAGGCAATTTAACCGAGGAGACAAAATAGGGCAAATCTTAAACAGGACTATGAACCTGTTTAAACAAACTTTTACTGCTTATTCACATCATACTGTTAAAAAACAACGTGTGCCTAAAACAGATGAAGAATTTAATAGTAGAAAGAAAAAAAATCAAGAGAAAATCAATAGAATATTAGATAAAATCTCTAAATCTGGATATGAAAGCCTTACAAAAGAGGAAAAGTCGTTTTTATTTAACCAAAAAGGATATTAACGCTTTTTTATCTGCTTTGCAAAGGTCTCAAATGAGATTTATTTTTTATTCTAGATAATAAAGAAGAATAAGATTATAAAATTAAAAATATGCCAAAGGAAAAAGTAAAAACATTAATCATCGGCTCAGGGCCTGCAGGCTATACCGCAGCTATTTATGCAGCAAGGGCAGACTTAAAGCCGGTAATATATACCGGAATGCAGATGGGCGGACAGTTAACTACTACAACGGAGGTAGATAATTTTCCGGGTTATCCTCTCGGAGTTACAGGTCCTGAGATGATGGAAGATTTAAAACAACAAGCTGAGCGTTTTGGAACGAAGGTACAATTCGGAACTGTTACCAAAATCATTTTTTCAAAAGAAAAAGGTGGAATGCACACTTTAACAATTAGTGACGATAAGGGAGATAAAACGATAGAAGCGCAAACCGTAATTATTTCTACGGGTGCTTCAGCAAAATATCTCGGATTAGAAAGTGAAAAAAGATTAATGGGAGGAGGGGTTTCTGCCTGTGCAACCTGTGATGGTTTTTTTTACAAAGGAAAAGATGTAATAGTGGTTGGCGGGGGAGATACTGCAGCAGAAGAATCAACTTATCTTGCTAACCTTTGTAGAAAGGTTTATCTGGCAGTTCGACGCAATGTATTTCGCGCTTCCAAAGCTATGGTACATCGCATTGAAAAAACTGAAAATTTAGAAATATTATTCAACACGGAAGTAGAAGAAATTTTGGGAGAAAAGGTAGTAGAAGGAGTACTTGTGATAAATAATCAAACGGGGCACAAGAAAGAGATTAAAGTGGACGGTTATTTTTCAGCTATTGGTCACAAGCCCAATACGGATTTGTTTACAGGACAGTTAGAAATGGATGAATCAGGCTACCTGATAACTGAAAAAGGGAGTTCAAAAACACTTTTGCCGGGCGTTTTTGCTGCCGGAGATGTACAAGATTCTGTTTATCGCCAGGCGGTTACAGCAGCCGCCAGTGGCTGTATAGCCGCAATGGATGCAGAGCGCTATCTCGCGGGTCTAAATACCCCACATTTTAAATACACTTGATAGTTAATCTAATGAATAAGTTCTACATAGGTATGAGACGAGACCGTTGCAAAAAGCACGCTAACAAAAAAATGCTTGTATTGAGCACTTCGACTAGGCTCAGTAACCACCTGTCGAAGTAAGTAAGCAGTTTGAAGTTAGATGCTTTCTTTTTCATACTTTTTTGTGTTCTGCAGCGATATCAAGACTTTTAACTTGCACTCACTTGCAGTTGAAAGAGTACTTTTTGTAACGGTCTCACGCCTTTATTTTCCCAACTCCAATTGATTTTTTACGAGTTTAAAGTACGCTCCGCGTTTTTTTACTAATTCTGTGTGGGTACCTCGCTCTGCCATTTTTCCTTGTTTTAATACGATAATTTGGTCAGCATTTTTCACCGTTGAGAGGCGATGGGCAATAATTACTACGGTTTTGCCTCGGAAGAACATTTGTAGATTCTCATGGATTTTCTTTTCATTTTCAGCATCTAAGGCAGAGGTTGCCTCATCAAAGAAAAGGTAAGGCGGATTTTTATACACCGCACGGGCAATAAGGATGCGCTGCTGCTGACCGCCCGAAAGTCCATTGCCCGCTGCCCCGATTTTCGTATGATATTTCAACGGCAAAGCCGCTATAAAATCGTCAATACAAGCCATCTGTGCCGCTTGTTTTACTTTTTCCGTATCAATCTTTTCCTCGCTCATGGCGATATTGCGCTCAATGCTTTCAGAGAAAATATAGCCGTCCTGCATCACCACGCCGGCATGCTCTCGCAGGCTTTTCGGCGAGAGGTTCAATAGGTTTTCGCCACCGTACAAAATCTCGCCCTGTACCGGAGAATAAAACCTGAGCAGGAGTTTCATCAAAGTCGTTTTACCGCTGCCGCTGGCACCCACAATCGCCGTTACTTTTCCCTTAGGAATGCTCATCGTAATATTTTTTAATACATAGAGCGACTTAGGCCCTTCGTATTGAAACGAGACGTTTTTTAACTCAATTGCTTTTTTTTCATCCTTAGAGGCAGTAGGTTGTTCTATAGTAGGAAGATTTTTTAATCCCTTGGTTTCTTCCTGTGGATGATGCTGTACTTCGCTGAGTCGCTCCATGCTCAGGCGGGCATCCTGCAAGGAGCGGAAAAAATTAATCAGCTGGTTTACCGGGGCATTCATCTGCCCAATGATGTAGGAGATACTCAGCAGTTCTCCTAGTGTCATGTGATTTTGCACTACCAAGCGGGCAGCAAGGAAGGTTACCAAAATGTTTTTGAGTTGATTGAGAAAATCAAAACCTGAGAGCTGCCATTGGTCAAGGCGCAGTACCCGCAGGTTGAGTTTAAATAATTTCTGTTGAATGCCTTCCCATTGTCTTCTTTTAAAATCCTCGAATCGGTTGAGTTTCATCTCGGTTACCCCGTTGAGCATTTCGTAGATGGATTCTTGATTTTCACTCTGCTGTTGGAAACGGAAATAATCAAGTTGCCGGCGTTTTTTAAGAAAATAGAACGACCAGCCGATGGAGAGAAAAGTCAATACGGCATAGATGAATAAGATGTGCAGATTGTAATACCACAGCACGCCAAAGAAGACGGAAAAGGTCAGGATAGAGAAAAAGGTCAGGAGGCTTTGCGAGGTCAAAAAGTCTTCGATGCGGCGGTTGTCTTGAATGCGCTGGTTGAAATCGCCCATGAGTTTGGTATCAAAAAATTTAATGGGCAGGCGGAGCATTTTTTTGAGGAAATCAGAAATAATAGTGATGCTCAGGTGCGTACCGATAAAGAGGGTGAGGCGGTTGCGAAGAATTTCCATCGTGAGGTTTCCGAGAAAAAGCCCGAGTTGAGCCAGTAGGATGGCAGAGATAAACGATAGGTTTTTGGGCTGCACGCCTTGGTCGATAAGGGCTTGAGTAAGGAAAGGAAAGACCAGCGTAAGGGCACTGCCGAGCAGCAATAAAAGGAACATAAGCAGGAGCCGGGGGCGGTAGGGGGTTAAGTATTTTAAAAGATACTTTAAGGGGAGTTTGGTTTCTTTGGGCGGCTGTTTTTGATAAAAGGGTTTAGCAGGATGAAGAAACAAGGCTACGCCTTTATTATTTTCAGAGAGCCATGATTTTTTAAATTTTTCTTCGGACAGTTTAACCCTGCCATGTGCAGGGTCTGCAAGATGAAAATACAGGGTACCGGAAAAGCGGTTTTTTATAATTTTTCTAAGGACGACAAAATGGTTTTGATTCCAATGGAGGATGCAGGGTAGCAGGGCTTTCTGCTGGATTAGTTTTGAGATAGAAAGTTTAGCCGAGAAGGTTTCTAACCCAATGTGTTCAGCGGCTTCGCTAATGCCGAGCAGGGAAACGCCTTCACGAGAGAGAAAGGCTTTTTCTCTTAGATATTCCAAAGGATAGGTTTTGCCATGCGCCGCCGCAACCATGCGTAAACAGGCAGGCCCACAGTCCATTTGATCGTGTTGAGGGGTGAAGGGCATTTAATTTAATCGGTAACTCTGGTTAAAAAAGTGTCCAATACTAATTGTTTTTTCTTATTTTCATCAAAATCATACATACAATAATCTTCATTAATATTCTCTAATGCAGCTTGAGAGCAGCCACCTCCACATAAAGGAAGTATACTGCAAGTTTGACAAGGTTTATTTTTGAACTTAATGTTCATTCTTTTCTCAAAGATGTTATTCCAAATTATTTTTCCTTCATCATTTAATACTCCTTCTCTATTTTCTGATTTAAAATCTCTTGCAGTACATTTGAATACTTCTCCATTGTAATTTATTAACGCTTGATTTCTCTTATCAGCGTAACAAGAATCACGAAATGAATCAAGAGATACACCATTTACATTAAAATCTTTTCCATTGTATTTTTTTATATAATAAGATACATCATTTTCTAATTTTTGCTCAGTTTGCCAAACTCTGTGAAAAGTAAAACTTAAATTCTTTTTTATACTTTTATCTAAATTAATAAAAGAATTCATAATTTCATCTAAACCCTCTAAAGTTTCATCGGTACAATTTACTCGTACTATTACTTTAATATTGTTCTTAGCCAATAAAATAATATTAGAAATTATTTTATCATATGAGCCCCTATTTTTAGAAACATATCTTACTTTGTCATGCAAAGATTTTATTCCATCTAATGTTATTTGTAATTGATCTACACCATATAATTTGAAAGAATTTATCATTTTTTGGTTAATTAAAAGCCCATTGGTAGTAAAGCCAGAATTAAATTTTATTTTATTTTTCTCAAACAACATATTCAATTCTTTAATAAGAGGTAATACAACATCTTTATACTGTAAAAGCGGCTCGCCTCCAAACCAAGAAAGATAAAAACTTTTAAGTTTTTTATTCTCATTTATTAAATCATTACAAAATTTAATTATATTCTTAATCGTCTTCACTGACATTTTTGATCTCTTGATATGCGTTTCGTAACAATACCAACATTTAAAATTACAGTTCATCGTAGGATTGATAAATAAATCAAAAAAATCATCTTTATTATCAATATCTTTCTGTAGTTTATTTACCTCTTCAAACTCATTGATATGTTCATCAACAAAAAAACCCTTATTTATCATAAACTTATAAAAGTGCGGATGTATAGTAGAAAACGTGTCAATTTCATCATGATTAACGGCTGCGCTGTAAAGCTCAAATAATTCATTTTCTAGCAAAATAAACGAATTATTTAAAGCATTATACCCGATTATTTTACTCTTATAAGGTATGAAATTATTATATATACTTGGTTTCATAACTAAATTATTAAGGAAATTATTCTAAAAGGAAAAAAATAAGTAAAGGATAAAGTATCAACTTTACCCTTTACTATTTTAACATACACTAAAGATAGGCCTTAACTTCTTTGATATGGTGATGACAGCGCTTTAGTGTCACACGAGCTATGCTTATTTACACACTTACAGTTATTGCCTAAGACAGCTGATTGCTCGGTGTTTAATTGAAAAGCAGAAGCAAATCCACCCTTCAATTTTCCTTCTTGATTGTCTGTTAGCGCTTCCATTTTTTGCACTAACTCTTTAAATGATACTTTTGTCATTTTTAATAAAATTTGATATTTAATAATAGAACCATAGTTTTAAGAGGTTAATTCTTTTGACTGTTTCGCTCTTTGCTTGCAAGCAGTTTATTAAAATGTTTTTCTTTTGCATTGCGCACCTGCAAAATACTAAACCGTTTAATCCGTTTTAATTAATTCTACTTTGTTCTATTTTATTTTTTTGTTCTCGTTCTGTTCTTTTTATTTTACGGCTCCCTAATCGGTAAACTATAGATACTCCAATGTTTCTGTAATCGTAATAATTCTTATAATTGATTTGCACATTATTTGTATAACTGGTATATATAGGTCTATTGCTGCTTAATAAATCATCACCCGTAATAGAAAATTGAAGATTTTTATCAAAAAATAATATTCTTAAGGATGCATTGAGTTGACTACTTGCTGAATTCTTATCTAACTCAGAAACCCCTGCAAATCCGTACCAATAATTTAAATTAAAATTAATATTTTTATTTACTTTAAACGTGTTGTCAGAATATAAGTAAACATTATTACCATTTAATTTTTGATTGGTTTCTGGAATAGAGGAAGTAGATAAACTATAACTAAGGTCAAACATATTTATAGAAGTCCACCATTTCACTTTATCAAACGTATAAGTAATATTCACTCCATAGGTGTCTGATTCTACATAATTAACCGGTTGAGTATATCGAAGGTCAGGATTATTGGGATCAACAAAAGAAACTGCTTGAAACCCATTGTTTAGATGAGTATAATAGAATTGAAAATTTATGTTGTCTTTATAATTATAATTAAATTCAAAATTATTTGAAAAAGATGGGCGTAGAGAAGGGTTTCCTTCAAAATAAAAATATAAACTAGAATATCTTCTAAATGGATTTAGCCAGCTAAAGCTAGGGCGATTAATTCTAAGTCCATAATTGATATTATATGAATGAATTTTATTCGGAGTGTAAAGAATATACGCCGTAGGGAAAACTTTTACATAGTGATTTTTATGGGGTTGATGCGATGTTAAAGAAACGCCTTTAGTCTGAGTATTTTCTATTCTTAATCCTAATTTTGCTTCCCATTTTCTATTAAAAGATTTATTCGCTGAAAAATAAAGCGATTGAATGTTTTCATTATATTCAAACGAATCAGTTCGCAGAGGGTCTAAGATTGAAGTGCCACTCGTGAGATTATAAAATGATATATTACTACTGATTTTTGAAAATGATAATCTACCACCGTAATTCAAAGAAATTCTTTTAAACGGATGTTCCATATCTAAATTCAAAGAATAATTATTTATTTTTTGGTTTCCTAAATTATTTGCAGAATAAAAAGAAGCAGGAATGAAACGGCCATCTGCAAAATAATTACGGGTAGTAAAGATTCTATTTGCATCGTTATTATAATTAAAGTAATCAAAATCAAAAGACAATTTTCTTCCTATCGTATCTATACTATAGATGAAATGGTAATTCAAAGTATTTAGTTTATCTTTTCTTCTTTCAAAACTTTGGGTTATCATTGATGAGTCTAATACCTTCGTATTTACTCCAGTTAATGTTACCATATTATTTTCTTCTATCTTATGATTGTTATAATTACCATTATACTGAACTCCAGTTGAAATCTTATCTGATAATTTATAATCTAAAGACATTCTATGGTTTAGAATACCTAAAAGTCTCTTTCTTTGCGTTTCATCATACCAAGTTTGTAAAGGGTAATAAATGTTATTGGTTTCAAAGGGTGCATATGAACCTTTCCGATAATTTATACTTGATGAAAGGGTTAATTTTTTCTTTTGAAAATTAAAACTTCCTCCGCCGCTTCCCATAGGGTATGTTCTTTGTTGGTAAGCGGATCGGAGTGAGGCACTCCAAGAATTGGGTTTTACCTTCTTCAACACAATATTAATCAGCCCGCTGTTCCCCTCCGCTTCATACTTTGCCGGCGGTGTGGTAATTACTTCAATGCTTTTAATATCCTCTGCCGAGAGCGACTGCAGGTAATTCGTTAAATCTTCACCGCTAAGCCGTATCAATCTGTCATCAACCATCACGCTTAAACCGCTTTTGCCTATCATCGTTATTTCATCATTCTGGACACGAATGCCCGGCGTTACCTTTAGCGCATCTAAGGCATCGCCGCCGCTGGCAGAAATCGAGTTTTCCACATTGAACACCAACCGATCTATTTTTCTTTCAATTAAAGGTTTTTTTCCGGTAACCGTTACCTCTCCAATTTGGTTTGCGGTGTTTACCTTAAGCGTACCTATATTTATATTTCCTACTACCGACACATTCTTTTTCAATAGATTTTGCCCAAGGTAATTCACTGAAAGCAAGTAAACTCCTTTGGGAATAGAAAGAGAAAAATTACCCGTTTTATTGGTTAAGGTAGTCATCATTTTTATGGAATCGTTTACATTTTTTATAGAAACTTCGGCGTATTCTATCGGCTGTTCTTGTTTATCGGTAAGCCTGCCAGTTAAAGTAAACTGCGCATTAAGTCTATAAAAGGATACATAACACAATATAGATAAAGCGTTTCTTACTATACATATATTTTTATCTTTTATCCTTATCATTTCTTGCTTGCAAATTTTTACTTTCTTGCTATTAATTAATATAGCATATTAACGGGGTGCAAGTTAATCAAGGGGCTGGCACAACACAAGTAGTTTTTCTTCTAAATTATACCCTTTTCTTCTAAAAAAGCGGTAATCTCGTGTGGAACAACAATTTGATTTTCTTTTAAAATTTTTATCAATTTTGTAATTACTTCGGTCAATTCTACCTCACAATGGCAGGAAATAGGGCATAAGCTATTTAATGGAATCTCAAGTATCTCAGAGAGTTTTTTCATAGTTTTTAACTTCATACGCGTCTTTCCATTTTCTAAATCAGAATACGCTTTTTGTGTTATCTCTAATTGATGTGCCATATACTCCTGAGAATAATCTTTCGATCGTCTGATTTTTCTTAGCCGATTGTTCATATTACTTTTTAGATTAATTTACATAAAAATGACTTAAGTGTTGATTGGGTAGTGAATCGTTTAACTATTCAAATATATAATTAATTTTTTATAAAAACCATAGGGGGCTAATTTATATAGGCTATAAATAGTATATGGTTGAAAATTAAAATTTTAATATTATTTTTCTTGTCTTTCTCCTTTTCCTGTAAAACCTTCATTTGCTTTACTAATTCTTGGAATTTTTGCTTTGAATGTAGCATAATTTAAGGTATTTAATTATTCTGTGAACTGCGGAGCCGATTTCGGCATCGTGCCTATTTTAACTTCCTTTGTTTTTACATTGCGCACCTGCAAAATACTGAACCGTTTAATCCGTTTTAATTAATTCTATTTTGTTCAGCTTTATTTAACTTGAAAAACCACCTTCTTAGAAAGTGTGATTTTTACTTTTTGTTCTCGTTCCGTTCTTTTTATTTTTAGATCTTTGCAAAAAGCACTTTATCAGCTGCAAATCAGCTAAGCTAAAGGTCTCATAATCTTATTTGTTTCTATTTATCAGGGGATTTATTTTCTATGTAATCCCTATTTTTTTCGCACAACAAAAAAATGTGATAAAACTATAAAATGTTAATTATCAAGCATTTTAACTATTTTAAAAGGTTGAGTTTTTTTGTATATTTTGTTTTACTAATCAGAATTATTTTTTAAATAAGCAGGATAAGAAATTTTTAACATTTTTTTTGTGTAACATAATTTATGATAATTGTTTTTTTTATTTAGAATTATTCTATACTTTTGCCCTTAAAATTAAGTGCTATGATAAAACATAAAATTTTAGTTTCTGCCGCTATAATTGTCGCAGTGTTTTTGGCATTATGGTCTTGTAAATCAGACGATGATTCCGGCAAAAAGTCAGATGGCTTTAATAGAGAAGAGATGCTCGTCAATTGGGCAGATAACATTATCATTCCCGCATACAAAGCATTTCAAACCCATGTTAAATCTTTAAAATCTGCAAGCGCAACATTTACAACAACGCCCAACGAAGCAAATTTAAAAGCGCTCAGAAAGGCTTGGAAAGATGCGTACCTTAAATTTCAAGATGTTTCTATGTTTGAAATTGGACCGGCTGCTGATGTTGATTTTAGATTGTTTTTAAACACCTACCCAGCCGCAGCGCCCGAAGAATCATTTATTGTTAAAGCGACCTACAATTTAGAACACACAGGCTCAGAAGCCCTACAGGGTTTTCCGGCTTTAGATTATTTGTTGTATGGTTTAGGTGGTTTGAAGAGTTCTGATAGCAAAATCTTGTCATTTTATACGGGCAGTAATGCTTCGAGTTATATAGAATATTTAAATGCTATTGTTAATCGAATGGAGAGTTTGACTGATAAAGTAGCCGGTCAATGGGAAAATTCTTACCGGGATGCGTTTGTAGATAAAAGCGGGAACACGGTCTTAAGTTCAGCCAATTTAATAGTCAACGAGTTGAATCAATATTACGAAAAGAATTTCAGAGATGCTAAAATTAGCATTCCTGTGGGGTTACTCTCATCAAACCCGCTTCCGGATCACGTTGAAGGTTACTATTCGCAAGTATATTCAAAAGCTTTATTTAATGAGGCATTAGATGCGATACAAAATTTCTTTAATGGAAAATATTACGGCAGTTCAGCCACCGGTGAAAGTTTAAAAAGTTATTTAGATTTTTTAAAAGCTAAGCAAGACGACAAAGATTTGTCTGAAGTAATTAATGACCAATTTAATGCAATTAAAGCCTCAGTTTCCAATTTAGATGATAATTTTGCCGAACAAATTAAAACGAATAATGATTTATTAAAAACAACGTATAAACAAATACAAACCAATGTAGTTTATCTAAAAACTGATATGCCGTCCGCAATGGGAATCCAGGTTTCCTATGTTGATAGCGATGGAGATTAATCCCGTGTTAAACACTTTAAAAATACAATTATTAAAACCCGTAAAGGCTGCACCCATCGCTGTATTTCGGGTTTTATTTGGGGTAATGATGATGTACTCAGCCGTCCGTTTTGTTGCCAGGGGTTGGGTAGAACAATATTACATCAAGCCTGTTTTTCATTTTACATATTACGGCTTTAGTTTTGTAAAACCATTGGGCAATTACACTTATTTGCTATGGATTATTTTGTTTTTATCGGCTTTATTTTTGGCTATTGGATTGTATTACAGAATAGCAGCGATTTTGTTTTTTCTGAGTTTCACCTACATTGAACTCATAGATAAAACTTATTATCTCAACCACTATTATTTTGTGAGTTTAATCGGATTTCTATTGATTTTTTTACCGGCAAATTCCACATTTTCATTTGATGCGAAACGGAATCCAAAAATCGCCTATCAATACATTCCGAGATACAATATTTTTGTAATTCAGTTCATGCTGTGCATTGTTTATTTTTATGCCGGATTGGCTAAAATCAATTCAGATTGGTTGCTCAGAGCAATGCCGTTGAAAATTTGGTTAACTGCAAATTACAACATCCCTATTTTAGGCAGTTTGATTCAACACAATTGGATACAATACATCATGAGTTGGGTTGGGATGATGTTTGACATGAGCATTCCTTTTTTGTTATTTTACAAAAGAACACGAATTTTCGGCTATGTTTTGGTAGTTGTTTTTCATGTGTTGACCAGAATTTTATTTCCGATTGGAATTTTCCCAGTGGTGATGATCTTTTCGACATTGATTTTTTTTGAGGCAAGTTTTCATGAAAAAATTATTCGAATCATCCAAAGATTTCTTAAAATAAAATCACTAAAAAAAAAGGAACGAATTTTAGCATGGCAACCCAATATAAAACAAAGGTTAAGCGCAATATTGTTGATTGTTTTTTTTATCGTTCAGCTGATTTATCCGTTTCGGTATTTGCTATATCCGGGCGAATTATTTTGGACAGAAGAAGGGTTTCGGTTTTCGTGGCGCGTAATGCTAATTGATAAAGTGGGCATTGCAACCTTTAAAATTGTAACCCCAAAAACTGGTCATTATTTTTATGTAAATAATGATGATTATTTAACGCCTTTTCAAAAAAGACAAATGAACACACAACCGGATTTTATTTTGCAGTATGCCCATTTTTTGGCGTATCATTATGAAAAACAAGGGATTAAAAACCCGCAGGTATTTGTAGATTCTTACATTACTTTAAACGGCAGGAGCAGCCGGCGGTATATTAACCCAAATATAGATTTAGCCAAAAAAAAGGAATCATTTAAACACAAAGCATGGATTCTTCCATTTAAAGATAAAATTTATGGATTTTAAAAAATACATCATTCTTTTTGCTTTGATTCCAATAGGCTTAACCGCTCAGGTGAGTCTTATTGGAAAAGTTTTATATGAGAACTCAAACCAACCCATACAGAATGTTGCGGTTATTGACCAGAATTCTGGAACAGGAACAATGACCGATAAACAAGGCAACTTTCAACTTTCAGGGTTGAAAAAAGGGGCGCACAAAATTGTTTTTTACAGTGATCATTGCGTTTGGTTTGAAAAGCAAATTTTACTTGAAAAAGATGATTCCATTATCGTAAATTTAAAAAAATATAACCGCCTCTCTGAGGTAATTATCTTAGCAAATAGAAAGAAATACTTTGATTTAAGGCGATTAAAAGATGTTGAAGGAACAGCGATTTATGCAGGCAAAAAAACTGAAGTTATTCAGATTGATCAATTCGTTGGCAATTTATCAAGTGGAAATGCCCGGCAAATTTATTCACAAATCGTAGGTTTAAATATTTACGAAAGCATCAATGCAGGGTTACAATTAGCTATTGGCGGGCGAGGGTTAAACCCAAATCGAACTGCAAATTTTAACACACGCCAAAACGGCTACGACATTAGCGCCGACGCTATTGGCTATCCTGAAAATTATTACACCCCGCCGGCTGAAGCGCTAAGTGAAATTCAAATTGTTCGAGGCGCGGCGTCGCTGCAATACGGACCGCAATTTGGCGGACTCATCAATTTTATTACTAAAAAACCATCTCGAAAAGCCTTTGAATTTTTAACCCGGCAATCGTGGGATACGAACTTTGGCTATTCTACTTTTAATAGTTTAAGTGGAACAAATGACAAGTTTAGTCATTACACGTATTTTAGATATAAAAATAATTTTGGGCAACAACCACGACCCAATTCAAATTTAGAAGCCGTCAATTTTGCAACCGATTTAAATTATCAAATCGCTAAAAAAACAAAAATAGGGATTGAATACACCCATCTTAATTATTTAAATAAATTGCCTGGCGGCTTGTCTGATGAGCAGTTTTATGAAAATTCAAAATTTAGCAATCGCAGTAGAAACTGGTTTAAAGTGAATTGGAATTTATTAGCACTAAAATTCAATCATCAATTTTCTAATCGCAGTAGATTTGATTTAAAAGTTGCAGGGTTAAATGCTTATCGAAATGAACTTGGCATTAAAAGTTACCGAACTACAACCGCCGACAATTTAAACAACCCGCGCGATTTAGTGGTTGGAAAATTTAGAAATGTTGAAGCCGAAATACGATTTTTAAGTAATTATTATATTAAAAAGAAAAAATCAACGTTTTTAATAGGCGCAAAATATTATCAATCAAATGATAAAGCTAGGCAAGGTCCAGGTCAAAACGGCAGTGATGCTCATTTCAACTTTGCGTATTCAAATTTTCCTGATTATGAAAATCAATCTAATTTTAAATATCCGAATATCAATTTAGCGCTGTTTGGAGAACATATTTTTTATTTATACGATAAACTTTCAATAACGCCCGGCTTTCGATTAGAGTATTTAAAAACACAATCCCAGGGGAGTTATCGTTTAATTAACAAAGATTTAGCCGGAAAAACGATTCAAGATGTCACCCATTCAGACAACAGAGCGTTTGAACGAAACTTCTTGCTATTGGGTGTTGGTTTAAGCTATAAGCCAACAGATTTTTTAGAGGGCTATGCTAACTTTTCGCAAAATTACCGCCCAGTTTTATTCAATGATTTTAGAGTAAATAATCCAAATTTTAGAGTTGACCCTAATATTAAAGACGAAAAGGGCTATACATTTGACATCGGTATTAGAGGAACTTATAAAAAAGCACTTTCTTATGACGCTAGTTTTTTCAGTTTATTATACAACAAACGGATTGGCGAAGTACAGGATGTTGACGATCAAAACAGAGTCGTTAGGTTAAAAACCAATGTAGGAAAAGCCTTAATATCCGGGTTGGAAAGTTTAGTCAATTGGAATTTGCTGCAAACTTTAGGTATTGACCTAATGCATAAAACATTGCGTTTATATTCAAATCTCGCTTTTATTTCATCAAGATATATTCAATCTGACATTCCCGGTGTGAAAGGAAATCAAGTTGAATTTGTGCCTTTAGTCAACTTAAAAACAGGCGTTAAGTTAGGATATAAAAACTTATTGGCAAATATTCAGTTTACTTATCTTTCTAAACAATTTACCGATGCATCCAATGCGCCGCAAGTTAAAACAGAAAACACTAGTGGTGTGTTTGGCGCCATCCCAACTTATTCGGTTTGGGATTTATCATTTTCATACAAGTTCAAAAATCTGCGTTTAGAAACTGGATTGAATAACATATTAAATAAAAAATACTTTACCCAACGCGCTACCGGATATCCGGGACCGGGAATTCTACCAGCCAATCCCATAAGCCTTTATATAAGTGTTCAGCTTAAATTGTAATTTTAAAAAAAAACATTCACATTTTTATTTGTATTTATTCCAAATGTATTATATTTGTAAAATACTTTCTTAAAACTCAAGATATCATGAAATTTTTAAAACAAACTTTACTAAGTCTAGGTTGTGTAACGATGTTAAGTTGTAATAACGATGACAAACCAGGACCAAAACCAGGACCAGGTTCCGCTTCAATTAAAGAAGCTAAAGCGACTTATGCCAAGATAGCTTTTGCGAATTATCAGGATGCATTGACAAAGGCTAAAGATCTGAAAACTGCTATCAACACTTTTGTATTAACGCCAACAGAAGATAATTTTAACGCTGCCAAAAAAGCCTGGTATGATGCTCGTGCGCCTTATTCGTTAACTGAAGCATTCCGCTTTAGCGACGGGCCTATAGATAATTCAGAAGATGTAGAAGGTGCACCGGAAATCTATATCAATTCCTGGCCCTTAGATGAGTCTTATGTGGATTATGTAGTTTATGATGGTGGAGGAACACCAACTAATAAGAGCTTTATTAACAGCACTGAATTTACTATAAGTAAAGAAGAATTAAAAAAGGTTAATATGCCCGAAGGACCTGATGATGCTCAAGTGAGTATAGGTTACCACGCGATAGAATTTTTACTCTGGGGGCAAGACACTGAAGATCCAGTTGATATTGTATCTGGTGGTGATGAACACAATCCTGGGCAAAACACCGGGGGTAAAAGATCGTATTTGGATTATGTGGTTGGTACAGATAACTATCAATTGGATGGCAAAGGCGAAATATTTATTCCAAATGGTTCTACTGACGGCATTAAAGTAGCAAATAAAAAAAGAAGGGGCGACTATTTAAAAGTCTGTGCCGAATTATTGATTGATGATTTACAGTCAGTCGTTGATCAATGGGATTCTTCAAAATCTGATAATTACTATGCTGATTTTATGAAAATGCCTGATGATGAGGCACTTACAACCATGATGACCGGAATAGGTACTTTAGGCAATTCTGAGTTAGCTGACGAACGTATTTACGCCGCTATTAATGATGCCGAAGGGGGAGAGGGTATTCAGGAAGATGAGCACGATTGTTTTAGTGATGATTCATATAGAACCATTCGTTCTAATTTACAAAGTTGTATTAATTTATATGAGGGGCACTATACTAAACTTGACGGCACAGTTGTGAAAGGTACCTCTATTAAAGATTTTGGTGCTACATTAACTGGAGATAATGCAGAAGTTTATAAATCTGTAAATGATGCTTTTGATAAAGCAAAAAAAGATATGGAAGCTACACACATCCCATTTGATTATGGTGTAACGAATGAAAGTACCAGAGGCTCTTTTTCACAAGTGTACAAGGATTTAAAAGATTTAGGAGATCACTTTGGCAGATTAGCAGCTGCATTGGGTATTAATATTTCTATCGACGGCTAAATAACACGATTGAATTACTCAAAAAAATTCCAAGGGTTACTTTTTTAAGCAATCTTTGGAGTTTTTTATAATTGGTAATAAACTATAATCGCCTTAATTTTGTAACGCGTAATTTTCCTTATGACATACAAATATTATCATCATATTTTGTTCTCTTTAACATTAATGTTTTTTTTTCAAAGATGTATCAATGATGATTCTAAAAATACAATACCTCTATTTGCTGAAGAAGGAGAAGAACTTTCTGGTGGTCTTGATTTTACCAATTTTATCACTACTGGCAAAGCATTTGGTTTGGCTGGTTCAACCTTAGACTTTGATGAGTCAAAACAATTTGCTGTTGGACGGTCTTTTTTCAGAAAGCAGTGGATAACAGCACCTTCATCCACAGGGTTAAGAGACGGTTTAGGTCCATTTTATAACTCAGGCGCTTGTGCAAATTGCCATTTAAGGGATGGCAGTGGAATCCCTCCTGATTTTAATGGTGATTTAAGCAGCGGGCTTTTATTTCGACTTTCTATTGGAAATGATGAGGTCAAAGGAAAAATATCGCACGGTGTTTATGGTGATCAATTACAAAACAGGGCTATTCTTGGTCAAAAACCTGAGGGAGGTATGCATATTGATTACACCGATATTTCCGGTACTTATGCAGATGGGACTTCTTACACATTAAGAAAGCCTACTTATTCAATTGATAATCCCGCGTATGGCCCGTTAGGAGCGGTTAAAATATCACCGAGAATTGCCCCAAAAATTATGGGAATGGGTTTATTAGGCGCCATTCCTGAGACGGACATTTTAGCACATGCAGACCCTGACGATAGGGATGGCGATGGCATTTCGGGCAAAGCTAATCGTGTTTGGAGCCAATCACAAAAAAAAAGCGGGATGTTAGGGCGCTATGGCTGGAAAGCAAATGTTGCAGCCCTGGCAGATCAGGATGCCGGAGCATTTAATGGAGATATGGGGATCACAAACCCGGTATTTCCTGACGAAAATTATCCAAAGGTTCCCGAAAGAGACTTTAGCTCCATTCCAAGTGGTGGCTCACCTGAAATTAATGAAAGTAATTTTGATCAGCTCGTATTTTATTCGGCAGTTATATCGGTTACTGCCCGAAGAAACTGGAAAGAAGCCAATGTTTTGAGAGGGAAACAAATTTTTAAAGAATTAAAATGTACTATTTGCCACGTGCCTAAATATACCACAGGATCTAATCCACCTATCTCCTCAAAGTTAGCCAATCAGGTTATTCGCCCTTATACTGATTTGCTTTTGCATGATATGGGTGAAGGCTTAGCAGATCACGCAGCCGAATTTAAAGCTAGCGGCAGCGAATGGCGAACTACACCTCTTTGGGGCTTAGGGTTGGTAAAGAAAGTGAGTGGGCATACATTTTTATTGCACGATGGTAGAGCCCGAAATATTACAGAAGCCATTTTATGGCATGGCGGCGAAGCCGAAAAATCAAAAGAAGAGTTTACCCAACTTTCGAAAGAAAAACGACAAGACTTATTGGATTTTCTAAATTCGTTGTAGAGGTTTTTTACTCCGCTCTTATTTTGAGACTGTTGAAGAAAACGTAAAAAATCCATATATAGGAAAGATTTAACTTTAAACTGCCTCCTTATAAAACTTTCGATAAACTCAGTTGCCGAGAATTAAAATCCTCACAAACAATTAGGTTTGTTCCAGAGTTTAATTTTAGCTTGCGCTGACTTTCAGTCGCTAAGATTTTTTTTGTAAAGATCTTTTCTGCTGATTTTTATGTATCATGGCAAAAATAAAAAATACATTAGCCGCTACTGCACAACAGAACATTCCTGTTCCCATGGGGATAAGATTGTTTGAATGGAAAAGGGCAATTATGCTGGTTATTAAAAAGCCTAAAACAAATCGAAAAAATTCAAGATTAGCGCTTGCTGTACCGCTTACTTGAGGATTATATTTGACTATAATGGCACTTGCATTTCCAAATGTTAATCCACAAGTAGCAATGATTATTGATATTAAACAAAAAACAACTGGCAAAGGCGGCGAATTGAGTTGAGCGACCACAAATAAAGCAATGCTAGCCGCCAATTGTATTATTAACCCTAACCTAACTAATGTTTGGGGGAGATAAAGTTTTAATAAGCGAATATTTATACCGAAAGAAAATACACTTAACATTACATTGCCTGCAAAAAGAAGAGGAAATAATTTATGTGCTACTTTAAAATAGCTGATGTACATAAATGATGCCTCCGTGATAAAAATATAAATCGCTGACATTGCAAAACTTATTGACAAAAGCATGAGTACAGGTTCTCGGTAAAAAAAGAATACCTTATATTTTTTTAATAGCTCTTTAGCTGTTATTTTATTTTCAGTAAATGATTTATCTTGGGATTCGGGGATGAAAAGAAATAATAAGAATAGAATGCTTGCAAGGGTAAATAAAAAGTAAAAAACCCCTTTCCACCCCCTAAGATAGATGAAAAAATACCCAATAGTTGGGGCAAATAAAGGGGCTAACGTCTTTAACATGCTTATTATGTTGATGTATTTTAATGCTTGCTTTCCTTTAAACCAGTCATTGATAAAGATAATAGCAGTAACGGTTGCAAATCCTCCTCCTAAGGCTTGAGTTAGTCTAAAAAGTAAAACCCACGCTACGCTATTTACTAAACAAATAAATAGGGATGAAATTCCATAGACCGCAATTCCTATAATTGCTATAGGCTTTCTTCCAAAAGAATCTGATAATGGGCCTCCAAAAAAACTCCCCAAAGCATAGCCCAAGTAGTAAAAAGTTACGGTAAACTTTATTATGCTTAGATTCACCCCAAAATACGTTGCCATTTCAGGCATTGCTTGTACATAAGTATCTATAGCAAGCGATGTTAATCCACTTAAAATGGAAAGTAAAACAACAATGAACCACGTATGCTTATGTATATTTTTAATAATCTATTCGATTTATATGCCAAATGTAAGCTATTTTATTGTACTGTACCCCTCCCTAAATTAGCTACGTTCTAATTTATACAAATTTCATTACTTTTTATGTTTTCAAATATAGAAAAGCTATCTTTTCCATATCTGGCTAAAAATTCTACCGGTGTCAGATCCCCTGCCTCATGAGGTCTTTTATTGTTGCCATGTTCTATCCATTGTTCGGTCAATATTTTTACTTGCTCTAAGCAAGAGAAGTTATCGGCATTGCGTATTTCTTCTCTATAGCTTCGGTTAAATCGTTCTATAAAACTATTTTGAACCGGTTTTCCCGGCTGGATATAACATATTTTAATATCATTTCGCTCACACCAATCTTGGAAGTGAATACGGGTAAACTCAAGTCCATTATCTACTCGTATCCGCTCTGGCTTACCGCTGTATTCAATGAGTTTATCGGGTTCTCGAGTTACTCTTGCGTTGGCAATGGATACATCGACAGTAATCCAAAGACCTTCTCGATTAAAATCGTCTATGATATTAAGTGTCCTAAAACTTTTACCCTGTAGGAAACGATCCTGCATAAAAGCAATACTCCACACAATATTAGTATCTATAGGCAGTGTCAAAGGTTTTTTAACCCGCTCTAAAATGCGTCGTTTACGTCTTCTTCTAATGTTTAATCTCATTTGTTTGTATACACGATAGACCCGTTTATGGTTATATCCCTATCCTTGTTTTCGTATCATTTTAAAAAGTTCGTTAAATCCGTAAGTAGGATGTAATTCGGCCAACTGCTTCAATCAGTCAATAAGTTCGCTGTCATCCGTCTTTTTGGGCGGTAGTAATATACCGAAGTGCTTAAGCTTAAAAGCTTACAGGAGAGCCGTACACTTAGCTTATGCTCATTGATCAGGTAACTTATATTATTCCGTTTGTCAGATGGCCTTACAACTTTTTTTCAATCCAATCTTTTAACGCATAATTTTGATGAGCTAGCTCCGCATACATTTGCTTGTAGCGGGAAAGTTCTACCTCCATTTCTTTGAGCCTTTTGAGCTGAGAAGCCTCCATACCGCCATATTTACTCTTCCAATTGTAAAAAGTGTCGGCACTTACTCCATACTCTTTACAGAGTTCCCTGACTGAAACGCCCGATTCATGCTACTTCAAAATCTTAACGATTTGTAATTCGCTTAATCTACTTTTTTTTATATCATAAATTTACAGTTATTTTCTAATTCTAACTGTAGCGGATTTTAGGGAGGGGTACACCAAGTGTATGGAGGCAAAATACTCATGCCTCTTTATGTTCATTTTTTCCTTGATGAAAAAACGAACCAAAAAAATCAAGGCAGTTTCCTTCCTGTAAAAGCTATAAAAACCACCACCACAGACGGAAGTAACTCGCTCCGCTCAAACAAACTTCCGCCTTTCAAACCTCCCTGCTTTCTTGCTTTTAAGCGGAACGAAACAAGCCCTATCCCTACGCTTTTCAAGGAACGGCTATTGCTCCCTCAAAAAGTAAAAACTTTTCTATACGTACGCAAACTTTTTTCCGTACCTACGGAATTTTTACTGCGACCTAACGGAAATTTATCATAAGATTAAACGCTCTAAAAACAACTTATTATCTTTTAATACGGCTACTTTAATTTTAAATGAATATGTAAACTATCCTTCAACTCCTGATAGCGCTCCTTTGTTAAAGGACCATAAATACAATCCCTCTTCTTGTTGATAATCCAATAATAATACAAAGTACTATTCGATAAATATCGTTTTTCTGGAATTTCCTTTTTAAATAAATGAACCAACCTATCTTTAAATTTTTCTTTCCCTTTATATTGCTGTGCTCCTTTATAGTCATCCTCTATTTCCTTAGCAGGCTTTTGAAGCGTTACTATGTATGTGTTATCATAAGCAATATCGGTTAAGCAGCATTTTATTATTGGCCAACTTTTATTAATCAATAAAACTGTATCCTTCTTATTCTCTTTAATATTACGAAATGGTAATCCTTTATTATACCAATTTTCTATTGATACAACACCAGTAACAACCTCTCCTTTATCTGAAACTATCATAGGCTCTCCCCACAAATCACTGTATTCTATTTTATATCCATTGCCTAAGTTACTTCTATCGCATGAATAAAAAACTAAAACAAAAAATATAATAATTGCTGTTCTCATGTTTTTATGGCTTTATATACACACTATTTTTAAAGTAAAATCTAAATGGACCTCCCAACAAGTACGGAGTAGATAAGGGAGAGTAGTAATTGTTTATAAGCTGACCATGCAATAAGCCCGCTCCAAAAGTAGCTATATTTCTCATAGAAAACCCTTGCGACCATTTAATATCAAAGTCATAATCATCGGGTAAAATATTAAATCGATTATTTCCCAAAGCCTTTAGGGTAATCGTACCAAAAGTTAATCCTTCATCACTCAAAGGCATTTTATTGAATAGATTAACGGTATAATAACCCGGTGTGTCAGCAGGGCTTAAATCACTCTGTGAAAGACCACTAAAATCAAGTGTAGAGGCATCAATGGTTAAAGGTTTTCCCCCTCCGATTTGAGAATGTAACCACGCAAGAGCAAGTAATCTATACTTAGGTGGCCCACCATCCAAACCTCCATTCCCTTGATACATTCTTTTCATCAACGCTTGGCGTACGCGGGCTTTCCTTGCCCTGTTTTCATACATCTTACCTGCTATCTTATGCGCCGCATGATTTAAGCCCGCTGTAATTACCCCTTGCCGAAAGCCGTCTATAAACTTGCCGCCGCCCAATACGCTGCCTATTCCTCCGCTTACACCGCCTGCCGCTGTTGTAATTGCACTCTTTACAAATGTACTCATCCGCTTCGCAGCACTTGTTAGCGCACTTACTCCCTTCGCTATCCCTGCACTAATTCCGCCTGCCAATGCCCCTGACAAAAACTTACCGCCCTGCACTAACGACTGCGCTCCGCTTGCCACCGCATGCGCACTAATATTCACCACCGTCGAGAGTATCCCCTTCATCGATGCCGTCCATGAGCCTATCCCAAAACTTATCGCTCCACTCACTCCGCCCATCACGATTGCCTTGAAAAATCCGCCCCAACTCCATTTTCCCGTTATCGCTGCATTAACCGCATAACTCGCTGCTCCAACAATCGCTCCGATAATCACCGCTGCTAAGAAGAAAAACTCCCCGCTCGGGTCGGAGTACTTCAGCGGATTATTATACCCATACTGATACCGGTTATAGTTCTGCGTATTACTCGGGTCTTGTACATAATTGTCCGGTGAGAGAAAACGCCGTAAATCCGTGTCGTACATCCGGCCATTCATGTGAACCAAATGCACCGCAGCAAAATACTCCTGTTCTTTCTGTTCATTTTTTCCTTGATGAAAAAACGAGCCGTAATTTTAAACTTTTCAATGAACAGGTATTACTCTTTCAAAACTAACCACTTTTCTATACTTACGGAAACTTTTTTCCGTACTTACGGAAACTTTCTCGCGTACCTACGGAATTTTTACTACGACCTAACGGAAATTTATCATAAGATTAAACGCTCTAAAAATGACTTATTATCTTTTAATACGGCTCCTTTAATTTTAAATGAATAGCTAAACTTTTCAACCTCTTAATTTAAAACTAAAGTACTTATTTTTTAGTTAAATCTAACCATACCGAATCTCCACTTATCGTTCCTTCATACAAATAATAGCGACCTATTTTTTTAGGTAAGAATTGCTCCTTTATTCTTGCTAACTCTTTCATATCGGTTGTAAAAGTGAAATATTTAGGATAAATAGTAATTTTTTTTAATGGCTTTGAAATTGTAAAATTTAATAGTATTTTTTTTCTTTTGAGATAAAAGAATGATTCTAAACTTATTTCTTCAACAAAAGTTTCATCTGGATTCAAAAAAATAAACTCTTTACTTTTTTTAATTCTTCTTTTTTTATATATGCTTGTAGGATAATACATTTCTCTGAAAAAAAGTTTATCTGGAAATTGTTTTATTGTTATTATTCTTTTCGATTTGTAATTGAAATATTTGAATTTTAATCCTGTATTGTATTTATTTAATAATTTCTGTTTATATAATAACTCTCCTATTAAATTATAATCAACACATTTATCAAAATTGTAATTTCGAAAATTTTTTGATAATGCATTTATTTGTATTGTATCTTCTGTATAAGTATTGCCCTGAATATAATTCTTCACTTGAATAGAAATATTAGGCTCATAAAAATAAGATATATGTATATCATTTATAAAGCCTTTTCCTGAGGAAGTATTAAAGCGCCCCGTTGGTCTTGTATACCTTGATAATAAACATATTGGGAATGTAATTTTAGGCTTATAAAAATAATAGTAAACTGATGATTTATTTTTATAAATCAATCTCAAGTAAGGCATATATTGCTTTCCTTTATTACCTAAAATAAAATAATTTGGCTCTTTACGAAAAACGATTTTACCTTCTACACAAATTTCTTGTCCAAAACACATTAATACTAAAAAACCCATACAAAACCCATAAAAACTCTTTTTTATCATTTTCATCGCTTTTTTTAACGTCTAAAATATCTTGTCCAATTATACCTCCTCCAGTTTAATAATTTACTAAGATCAGAATATTTTTTTGAGTATTGTAAAAATAATCTAATTCCATCACCAGGCTCTCCTCCCAAAGGTCTATAAAGAACATCAAATGCACTACAGTCAAATTTAAATGACTTGCAGGTGAAATCATATGCGTTTGCTTCTTTCAATATTTGGTAAACATTAGCAAGAGATTCATTATAAACTGTTCCTGATAATGCTAAATTCTGACTTACATGTACCATCTCATGAGCAATCGTGTTAAATAAAGTCTCAGAATTATTAAAAGCGTTAGAATGAATATACACCTCAGAAAACCCGCTGAAAGACCATTCATGCCCAGCAGCTCTATATAAAAGTGTAGCTCTTGTGACACCCAAATGATTAATCCCATCTAATCCTATTTCTGAAGGTACATGCTCGGTAGATAATGTTTTAATCGCTTTCAAATCCGCATTAGGAAACTTATCTTTTACGTATCTTGATAAGTTTTCATCCGTAGCTTCTATAGGATTATTAACTTTAATATCTTCAGGGTCTTTTATCTCGTAATAATTTACCACATCCACTGTCATGCCATCCCCATTCCAAAAATTCCCGCCGTGTTTCATCGCTCGCAGTCCCTCACCAACTCCGCCCAGCAAGCCGCCCACCGCTGCACCCGTTAGCGCACCGCTAAACGCCCCTTTTACTATATTTTTCTTATTCATCACTGCATTGCCTGCCCCACCAACAAAGCCTCCTACAAAGCCGCTTACCGCTCCTTTTATCGCTCCGCCCAGAAATCCTCCTACTGATACTACTCCTTCCATCGCTTTATACGCCGCTCCCCCATATAACCCTGAAACCGCACCTATCGCTATAGAACCTAAAAATCCGCCCCATTTCCAATGCCCCGTAACCGCCGCTTTCACCGCATAACTCGTCCCGCCTACTAATGCCCCTATTATTAATCCTGATAAAAGAATAGATAATCCAAAAAACTCCCCGCTCGGGTCGCTGTACTTTAGCGGATTATTATACCCATATTGATACCGGTTATAGTTCTGTGTATTGGTGGGGTCTTGTACATAATTGTCCGGCGAAAGAAAACGCCGTAAATCCGTATCGTACATCCGACCATTCATATGAACCAAATGCACCGCAGCAAAATACTCATGCCTCTTTATGTTCATTTTTTCCTTGATGAAAAAACGAACCAAAAAAATCAAGGCAGTTTCCTTCCTGTAAAAGCTATGAAAACCACCACCACAGACGGAAGTAACTCGCTCCGCTCAAACAAACTTCCGCCTTTCAAACCTCCCTGCTTTCTTGCTTTTAAGCGGAACGAAACAAGCCCTATCCCTACGCTTTTCAAGGAACGGCTATTGCTCCCTCAAAAAGTAAAAACTTTTCTATACTTACGCAAACTTTTTTCCGTACCTACGGAAACTTTCTCGCGTACGTACAGAAATTTTCTTCCGTACCTACGGAATTTTTACTGCGACCTCACGGAAATTTACCATAAAATTAAATACCCTAAAAACAACTTATTATCTTTTCATACGTATCCTTTAGCTCTAAATGAATATGCAAACTATCTTTCAACTCTTGATAACGCTCCTTTGTTAAAGGCCCATAAATATAATCACTCTTCTTGTTGATAATCCAATAATAATACAAAGTACTATTCGATAAATATCGTTTTTCTGGAATTTCCTTTTTAAATAAATGAACCAACCTATCTTTAAATTTTTCTTTCCCCTTATATTGCTGTGCTCCTTTATAGTCATCCTCTATTTCCTTAGCAGGCTTTTGAAGCGTTACTATGTATGTGCTATCATAAGCAATATCGGTTAAGCAACAATCTATGATTTCAGACTCTTTACTCAAAAGAACAGTATCAAATTTTCCATTATTCATATAATAAAATGGTAAACTCTTAGAGTCCCATAATCCCCTAGGTGTGGCTCCTGTAATAACCTCTCCTTTATCTGAAACTATCATAGGCTCTCCCCACAAATCATTGTATTCTATTTTATATCCATTGCCTAAGTTACTTCTATCGCATGAATAAAAAACTAAAACAAAAAATATAATAATTGCTGTTCTCATGTTTTTATGGCTTTATATACACACTATTTTTAAAGTAAAATCTAAATGGACCTCCCAACAAGTACGGAGTAGATAAGGGAGAGTAGTAATTGTTTATAAGCTGACCATGCAATAAGCCCGCTCCAAAAGTAGCTATATTTCTCATAGAAAACCCTTGCGACCATTTAATATCAAAGTCATAATCATCGGGTAAAATATTAAATCGATTATTTCCCAAAGCCTTTAGGGTAATCGTACCAAAAGTTAAGCCTTCATCACTCAAAGGCATTTTATTGAATAGATTAACGGTATAAAGTCCACTATTTTTATGATAAATCAAATCACCCTGTGAAAGACTACTAAAATCAAGTGTAGAGGCATCAATGGTTAAAGGTTTTCCCCCTCCGATTTGAGAATGTAACCACGCAAGAGCAAGCAATTTATACTTAGGTGGATCTCCCATTCCTCCATTCCCTTGATACATTCTTTTCATCCATGCTTGGCGTACGCGTGCTTTCCTTGCCCTGTTTTCATACATCTTCCCCGCTATCTTATGCGCCAAATAGTTTGATATTTGAATAGCATTAAATATTATAACCATCTGTAAAAAACATAAGTAAATGATATGAAATCCAAAAAAATAAATATACACTTGAAATAAGGCATAATACTCTCAAGCGTTTACTATTTTTTCTTAACAAATCCAAAACTCCAACAATAAAAATAGAAAAAAAAATAACAATATTTACTATGTGTTTCATTTTAAAATTATCAATTGACTTTAGATACCATTTTCCATCATATTTATTAATGTGATATACCTTAATATATATTGATGGATTATTTATTATATCAATTAATAAATTAAGAAAAATCAAAGCCAAAAATAATGACAATATGATGTTAATAATCCTAAAATACTTCATTATAAAAAAATATTAATAATCTACCGTTAACTTTATTAATCCATGATTTCGTATTAAGGAAAAGAATGCTTTATCATAAGTAGTTAAATCAATACAACCTGCACTTCCTGGTATTGCTCCACCATGTATAGTAAATCCAAAGCGGTTATAAACATTTGTCGTATTTAGAGGTATTATATCTACCCTTTCTGAGCCCCAAGCAATAGTGCCCCCTGGAAATTGACCTAGATTTAAAATAGCTGCAGTTTTCTGAGAAAAACTCAAATCTGCCCATTTTTGTGTGTTATCAGAATCAATTAAATAGCTTCCTTCCGGAATAGGACCTACATTCTTAATTTGTTGTCTATAAATGCTATAGTCAAAAGCACCATCTTTTCCTGGGCGACCTGAAGCAGCAGGGTAAGAAGCAATTTCTTTACCATTTTCTATAACATGTATTCTTTCTCCATCAAATTTTAATGTAATAGTTGATGATTGTTTTTGCCTTGCATTTTCTAATCCTTTCAAGGCTAAATGCGCCGCATGATTCAAGCCGGCTGTAATTACCCCTTGCCGAAAGCCGTCTATAAACTTGCCGCCGCCCAATACGCTGCCTATTCCTTCGAATTGTAAGCATAAATAATTATTTTTCATTACCTTATTTGCTATTCAACATTCTTTTCATGTATTCTTTCAGGATAAAATCCGTCTTGTTTTAATTCTAATTTTATCTCTAATAATTTCTTCTTTTTGAAGTATTCTTCCTGATTATAGGGACCAAATAACTGATTCCTTTTTTTATCAATTATCCAGTAATTTAACTGTCGTTTAAATATTCTTTTGTAAACAATATCATAATGAATAAGACTATCAGCTAATTTTTTTTTATAATTAATTGTCTTCACACCATTATCTAACGGTACATTATGATTCTTAAAATAATAATATATTTTTTTTGAATAATTTGTCTGTAAAGAATTATATAAAATAGGATCTATTTCTTCTTTTTTTAGTTTTTTACTTACGAATAATTTATTATAAAAGTAATATTTTTGATACAAGTCTTCGCCCAATCTACTATTAATAAAATCATAATCAGGGTATTGCAAAGCAAGTATATAATGCTGGTTATAAACATAACAAACAATTTCAGCATCAATCTTATTTTTTCCCAATATAAAATTATTTCCGCTCCCTTCTCCTATATATTGATACCCATTTCCTAAATCCTCTATAAAGTCTGAAACACCTGCCCCACAACTTATTAACAAAAATGAAATGATTACTTTTTTCATATAATATTATTTTTTAATGTCATCAAAACCATCCTTGAGGCCTTTGTGTACTTGGTACACGATAACGTACAGTATTATTTCCCGAAAAATTTATCTTAAAAGGTGTTCCTGCTCCAGCTACCATATGACCTATACGAGTAGCAAAATTTCTAAATCTTGTTCCAAAGCTAGTGCCCGTATGCATTTCAAAATTATATGTATCAGGTGCTATTGAAAACTGATTATTTCCTTCATATTTTAACGTAAGCTGTCCATAAACTAATCCACTTGAGGATTGTAACAAGGTTTGAATCGCGTGTTCTTCCCCAATTTTCCAATTATCTGGATTTATAAAATCCAAGTCTACTGAATCTGCTGCAACGGTTATCCCCTTACCTCCTCCTTTTCTATACCAATTATTCGCTTCTTTTAAACTTAACTTCCCATCACCATCTAAATCCCATTCAGGCGGGCCTTTTTGCCTTGCATTTTCTAATCCTTTCAAGGCTAAATGCGCCGCATGATTCAAGCCCGCTGTAATTACCCCTTGCCGAAAGCCGTCTATAAACTTGCCGCCGCCCAATACGCTGCCTATTCCTCCGCTTACACCGCCTGCTGCTGTCGTAATTGCACTCTTTACAAATGTACTCATCCGCTTCGCAGCACTTGTTAGCGCACTTACTCCCTTCGCTATCCCTGCACTAATTCCGCCTGCCAATGCCCCTGACAAAAACTTACCGCCCTGCACTAACGACTGCGCTCCGCTTGCCACCGCATGCGCACTAATATTCACCACCGTCGAGAGTATCCCCTTCATCGATGCCGTCCATGAGCCTATCCCAAAACTTATCGCTCCACTCACTCCGCCCATCACGATTGCCTTGAAAAATCCGCCCCAACTCCATTTTCCCGTTATCGCTGCATTAACCGCATAACTCGCTGCTCCAACAATCGCTCCGATAATCACCGCTGCTAAGAAGAAAAACTCACCACTTGGGTCGCTGTACTTCAACGGATTATTATACCCGTACTGATACCGGTTATAGTTCTGCGTATTTGAGGGGTCTTGTACATAATTGTCCGGTGAGAGAAAACGCCGTAAATCCGTGTCGTACATCCGCCCATTCATATGAACCAAATGCACTGCGGCAAAATACTCATGCCCCGTCCAGCCTCTATCTAGCAATGGATGCTTTTGGCTTAGACGGCTATCGCTGCTCTCATACTTCTCTAAGGCACCCCATGCACCGTAATGCCGCTTTTCAACAAAAATTCATTTTCACGCTAAAAGTAAACTATTTTTCGTTAATTTAAATCTTTTCTTCTAAATTCATTTTTTTAGATACTATAGTTATACTTTATTTTAATTTTGTATAAAAATATATATTTACGTCATGACTAAATAATTTTAATTTTATAGTATCATTGATTATTATCCCTTCCCCATATTCTTTACAAAAATAATTAGTCATTCCTCCACTAATGGGATAAAACTGCTCTATTTTGATTTTATTTCCATCTAAAACAAAACGACCATAAGTGGAAACCGAAAACCTATTTCTTTTAAAAATAAAATCTTTTCTTTCCTTTACATTATAAAGTATAGCAAAATGACCGTCTTTATAGAATTTTAAGCCGTTACACATCTCGGAGCAAGGATAAGACATTTTATCACTTCTACCTCTAACATGATAGCTCTCTTTATATATTGCGGTCGTGTCTATTATTTTAAAATCTTTCGGCTGCATAGGCTCTTTTAGCTTAAACATCTCTAGCTTAACTAATCTTTCATAATCTTTATTTTCCGGAATTCGATAGCATCGATAACATATTGGAAGTGGAAATTTAGGACAGTGAAAATAAGGGAATACACAAGAAAATAACAGTAAAAAAACCGGTATAATCTTTAAATACTTTACCATAATGAAAATATATTAGGGGATTGATACTGAAAATAAGGCTGCCAATCCCAAGAAGTATTTTGAAAACCAGGTTGTGGGGAAATAATCGAATGAGCAAACCAATTTTGAAACGCATGCCTAACATGCTCACTGTTTGTTCCAATTCTATAACCATTATAGCCTAAATATAGTGCTCCTAAACGATATTTCGAGTCTTGTTCATAAACATAACCTCGACGAAAGCGTCTTCCATATTGATCTCTAAAACCTACTTTTAAAAGCTCATGCTCTTCTTTATAATAACTTTTACTATCTCTTTTTCCTGTAAATAAATTAATCCCGGCACTAAATTCACCAATGTTTATCGCTAAAGCCGCAGTTCTATATTTATCATCCCCATCTCCTAACCACCCTTTAAATGGCTTACCATCATTCTCATACCGAAAACCAAAATCGCCGTTTCTATAGCTAAATCCACCTATTTTTTGGCTAAATTTGCCTCCAAAACCGCTAAAGGTCGTACTATAAACCCCAAAGCCCTGACGCCCATCATCCCAGCCCGCACCAAAAGAACGGCGGTACTCCCAACCCTTTGCACCCGAACCTGCAGCACTACCCGCAAAACTTACCCCAAAACCAACCGAAGCATTAAAATTTCCATCTCGGTAGCTCGCTCGAATATTCAAATCTACCAAATTAGTACAATCTCTTATATTCAACTTTAGGTGCATAATTTTTGTTATAAAATGGAATAATCACAGGAAAAGTTCCAAAAAATATCTCTTTATAATCTGTAGTTAAATTGCTATTCCCTAAGAGCCCGATTCTAATTTTATGTGTCCCGAATGAATTAAAAAAGATTATAGGGATAATATGATAACCTCGTCTAAGTTCAAAATATCCACTTTTTAACCTTCCCCTTAGAATCTTTGTTTTAACAATACTATCATTTTTAAATAAAGTTGCTTTAATTCGTTTATGATCTAACACTTTTAAGCTTATAGAATTATTTAAATTCAAATCTTTTTCATTTTCCCAGAAGACATATCCACCCCCTCCCAGAAACTTATAAAATAAATCGTAGGAAGTACTATCTATTGAAATCCTATTATACCTGCCATTTATTAAATACAAGTTCTTATTGGTTAGCCAAACTTGCCCTTCAACAAGTTTATCTTTTTTTAAAGTCGCACAAGAAACCCAAACAATCATTATTAATAATAAATAAGGAAAAACAGCAATCTTTTTCATTGCTTTACAGCAAAAATTTAAGACGACAACTAATGAACAATTTACCATAATGTATAAGAATTATAAGAACGATATTGAAAATAATTTTCAGGCAAAATAGGTAGTACCTTAAAATAAGGTTGGTAAGATATTTTCTTATGTGCAAATTCATTTTGTATAAGGTTACGTATTCCTTCTGAGTTCCTGCCAAATTGATACCCTTTATATCCTATATAGGCAGCACCCAATCTATATTTACTAGCATTTATTCCAGCGTATTGACCTCCTTCTTTGAAACCTAAATCAGGATGTTCTAATAAAGGTTCAATCCCTCTATTTTTATCCAATTTTGGATCACCCGTAAACAGATTAAATCCTATAGAATAATCTTTATAACTTAAAATCATAGCAGCTGTTCTATACCTATCGCTATCTTTCCCAACTAAAATACCTCCTAAATAATTAAAAGGCGCCCCATCATTTTCATATCGAAGGTTCCAATCTCTATATCCTAAAGACAATCCTCCAACTCTCTGCGAAGCATCTTGGCTACTACCTGAAAAATATGTAGAATAAACTGACGTACTAAACTTACCATCATTATACCCTACGGAATATGAGCTTCTATACTCCCAACCCTTCGCGCCCGAACCTGCAGCACTACCCGCAAAACTTACCCCAAAACCAACCGAAGCATTAAAATTTCCATCTCGGTAGCTCGCTCGAATATTTGCCCCTATCGAAAACGACTTACCAAAAGCAATAGCCGGACTTATATCAATTGAAAAGTCTCCTATTGGAATATGTAAACTTGGCAAACTATTGGCTAAAATACCCATCCCTATCGCTCCGCCAATGCCATTAGATAACAAACTACCCATGACTGCCCCGGGCATTATCAGCCCGCCAATACCGCCAGCAATTGCTCCTTTTAAAATAGATGACCCCAATCCTTTCCAACTCCAATGCCCCGTTTTTATCGCATTTACAACATACGACCCCGCCCCTACGGCGGCTCCGATTATTGCCCCAATAATAATAGCGGCAAAGAAAAACTCCCCGCTTGGGTCGCTATACTTCAAGGGATTATTATACCCGTATTGATAACGATTATAGTTCTGCGTATTGGTGGGGTCTTGCACATAATTGTCCGGCGAGAGAAAACGCCGTAAATCCGTATCGTACATCCGCCCATTCATATGAACCAAATGCACCGCAGCAAAATACTCATGCCTCTTTCTGTTCATTTTTTCCTTGATGAAAAAACGAACCAAAAACATCAAGGCAGTTTCTTTCCTGTAAAAGCTATGAAAACCACCACCACAGACGGAAGTAACTCGCTCCGCTCAAACAAACTTCCGCCTTTCAAACCTCCCCTGCTTTCTTGCTTTTAAACGGAAAGAAACAAGCCCTATCCCTACGCCTTTCAAGGAACGGCTATTGCTCCCTCAAAAAGTAAATACTTTTCTATACTTACGCAAACTTTTTTCCGTACGTACGGAAACTTTCTCGCGTACGTACAGAAATTTTCTTCCGTACCTACGGAATTTTTAATGAAAACTAATGAAATTTTTCTTCCATTACTCTATCATTTCATTTTAATACTTCTACATAGCCACTATCGTTTATTTTAAAGTGAGCATATTCCTGTTTCTTAAATAACTTATGATTGCAAGACGAGTATCTATCTTTTTGGATTTTCCATATATTATCATCATTTAATTTCGAATATACTAATTCGGTAGTGGAATCGAGAATATATGGCTCTTTTTCTAAATCTCCTAAGTAAACATCATCAATATCTCTATCTATTAGCCGTGAAACATTAATCCAAGATAGTATTTTTTCATTTTTATAATTTAGTAAATATAAGCGTTTATTTCTTAAAAATTTATTTTTATTAGAAGCATATATTAAATAAGTACTAAATTCTCTTAGCTTAACGAGGACTTTTCCAATACCAACTTTATCATTATTCTTTACTAATTCTTGACTTTTTAGTTGATAAAGCAACTCATCAGTTGCTTTATCTCTAAGAGAAAAAGTATCTCCAATCGTTCCAGCAATAAAGATAATATTTCTAGGCGGGATTAGATTAGACAATTTATCTTTATTGTAAATTTCCACTATCGGAACATCTTCATAATAATAATTCTTATAAACAAGCAAAGAATCATTTTTGACTTGATAATTCCTGCATAATTCATCCCTTAACCCTTCATCCTTTGTTTTAAAAAAACTGCAAGACATTAAATTAAGCCATAAAATTATCATACTTAAAATATTTTTCATCATTCCTTAATTTAATGGGGTTATTCTAAATGGTATTGCTAATTTAGACATATCATATACAGAATTAAAATAAATACCTCCACTATTGTTTAATATCTGATTCCGAATAGCTGGAATAACATTCTTACCCGCTAAACCCCATGCGTTCAACTCTCCCCGCTGAAAATTATAAATAACCTTATGTTGAAATGCCTTATTAAAAAGTCCTAAAGAGGTAAATCCTGCGTGTATATATTCATGCTGCATGGCTATAAAAAGAGTGTTTTTATTTGCAAATACTGCTTTTCCTAAAAAAACATCCCAACCTCCTTTTACTCTCGTAGTCATGCCATAAATATCGCCTGAAATAGCATCTTTAGTACTTGAAACAAAGTTTTCTATACGCCTATAAATACCTTTTTCACCTTCATACATAAAACCATATGATTTCGTATCCGGAGGCAAACTCCCATCAGCATGTAATTCATGTACATATTTTTCTCTTACACCCGGTAAATGCTTATCTGAGAATTCCTTTGCCGATTTATTAGAGTACTCTACCTCTGTTTTATTGGTACTGTTTACTGTTGAGGCATCCGCTTCAAGATAATACGTCTCGCCCCTGCCATTCCAAAAATTCCCGCCGTGTTTCATCGCTCGCAGTCCCTCACCAACTCCGCCCAGCAAGCCGCCCACCGCTGCACCCGTTAGCGCACCGCTAAACGCCCCTTTTACTATATTTTTCTTATTCATCACTGCATTGCCTGCCCCGCCAATAAAGCCTCCTACAAAGCCGCTTACCGCTCCTTTTATCGCTCCGCCCAGAAATCCTCCTACTGATACTATTCCTTCCATAGCTTTATACGCCGCTCCGCCTATCAATCCTGAAACCGCTCCTATCGCTATAGAACCTAAAAATTCTCCCCATTTCCAATGCCCCGTAACCGCCGCTTTCACCGCATAACTCGCACCACCTACTAATGCCCCTATTATTAATCCCGATAAAAGAATAGATAATCCAAAAAACTCCCCGCTCGGGTCGCTGTACTTTAGCGGATTATTATACCCATATTGATACCGATTATAGTTCTGTGTATTGCTGGGGTCTTGTACATAATTGTCCGGCGAAAGAAAACGCCGTAAATCCGTGTCGTACATCCGACCATTCATGTGAACCAAATGCACGACAGAAAAATACTCATGCCCCGTCCAACCCCTATCTAACAGCGGATGGTCTTGTGTGAGGCTGCTATCGCTGCTCTCATACTTCTCTAAGGCGCCCCATGCCCCGTAATGCCGCTTTTCAACTACTTTTCCCTCACGGTCGCTAATCCCTACAATACTCCCCAAATAATCCCGATGCAAATAATACAAGCCCTGACTTACTACTTCACCCGCTCCATCATACTCCCCAATATATGCTATCCTCGCTTGATACGGACTGCCAAGATACTGAATTATTTTAACTTTCCCGGTACTTACCTCCTCTATTACCTCTGTGTTTTGATCCGCATTATACAATTTGATTCTATGGTCAGGTACTACCGAACGGTAAATTTTTAAGTCACTTACACTCGTATTCCGATCCCGAAACGCTGCATCTACGACTAAATCCGAAGAAGTGCGCCTCGGCGAGGTATAAATCTTAAACCCGTTTTGGTAATAACTAATCTTATCTCCATGACGCGCTATACTCAACGTATCACCTACCTCATAATGCCAAAAATTATAACGCTCACGAACCCCATTCATCCGCGCTTCAAGATGTCCACTAGGCGGAACCGCCAATGCCCAATTAATCGTACTGTGATGGGCGCTCCTCTTTCTCGTGGATACCCCTACCATGACCCAATGATCATTTTGTCCTGCCTTCCAGCTTATCTTAAAATCTCCTGAAAGTCTAGCATCCGTCGAAAAACTGCTGTTACCCCAACCATCACCAGCCGTTGAAGTAATCGCCTTAGTGCCTTCATCATAACTTATGCCTGTCTTATCTGTAAGATGGTACGAAACTTCTTTCCATCTCCTATTTATCGGCACCGCTTTAATCTTTAAATCGCTAATGCTTGCTCCTTTGCTGAAGCACGAGGCATCTATCACCATGTCTCCTCCGTTTCTTATGGTCGAAGTATAAAATCTCGTCCCATTATGATAATAACTAATCTCCTCCCCCTCCCGCTTAATACTCACGCGATCTCCATCAGCAAATGAAACATTCGAACCATATATGCGGCGCCCCCTTCCGTTTATCTTTAAAGTTCGTCTGCCTCCTCTGACATAAGGATCAAAAAATATCCCTTCATAAATCCCTTGCCACGCTGCATTAGAATCATAATTAGAAACCCCAATAATCATCGATAAACTGTTAGCAAGCCGCCAACTTACCTCAAAATCCCCATGCAGTACTTCATTAGAGGAAAAACCAGCATTGCCCCAACCGCTGGCTGCCGTCTTCGTTATCGTGCCGGTCCCTTTATCATAGCTCATCCCCTCCGTCCTTATCCTATAAGCCACCTCCTGCATTTCTTGCTCTTCTTTACGCTCCGCTCCCCTTATCTCAGCAAACGAACGCGTCAATCCGCCATTGTATTCAAACGATACTTCCCCGCTGCCCGATTCGCTAATCTCCCTCGGCTTTTTAAATGCCGTAAATACCGCCTCCTGTCTTTCTCGACCCGCAAAACGCTCGTTCCCTTTCTCGTTCAACTCAATTTCCTGCATCTGGAACATTGATGCTCCTTCACTGCCCTGGTAATGATAAGACCCTATCTCGCTGTTGCTTACAATCCGTCCCTGCTTATCATAACCCATTGAAGAGGTCGTCTCCGTATTTTGTATCCGCGTCAGCCGATCTAAGGTATCATAACTAAAACTCTCGGCATAATGGTTCGTTAAGGCGTAGTTCTTACGGCTCAGCAAGTTCCCCCTCAACTTATCAAACGCATATTCATAATCCATCGCGGTCTCGTTCAGGCTCGCCTCTCGCTGCTTGGTTAAGTATCCATACGCATCATAGGTATTCTCTACCTTTATGCCATTGCCCAGATCCGCCTGCAATAGTTGCCCGCGCGCGTTCAGGCTTTTTACCTCATAAAGGGCATGACCCTGATTATCGGTAATCCTTCTTAACAAACCTGAACCCCGCTCATATTCATACGCCCAAGTATTCTCAAAGGCTATATTTTTTCCTTTTACCTGCGTGCTCCGATTCTCGGAGGCCTTACGACCATATTCATCATAGGCTATCCGGTTCGTATAGCTTGCTCGCGTATTGTCTTCTATCACTTCTATCGGACGACCATATTCATCATAGCGGTAGCTCATGCTATTCTCGTCATCCGTCTGCGATTGACTGCGGGTTAATAACTGCGTCGTCTTATCATAGGTATAATCAGTGGTATAGGTCTGGTCGCCCTCCTTGAGCGTCTTGTGTATCATTCGCCCTGCAGCATCATACGCCATCTCGGTCTCTCCTTTGGGATGAATTTCTTTGAGCACCTGCCCAAAAATATTGTATTCGTAACGATACTCCCCCGCTGAGGGGTCGGTCAGTTTCGTTTTTCGCCCCCAAGCATCCTGCTCTATCTGTATCTCATTTCCTGCATAATTTGTTTTCTTCTGATTCCCATTCGCATAATAGGTATAGCTAATCGTGCCCCCGGCATCTGTCTGACGCACCACATTGCCCAGCGCATCCTTTTCCGTCGTTTTTGTCTGAACCCCATCGTCCACCGATACCGATAAACCCGAATAGCTCGTCGTCATGGTACGACCCGTCGGCGCGGTTACTTTCTTTATCCGCCCATATTCATCATACTCCGTTCGTGTCCATTGATTCGCCCCGCCCGAAATATAAGGCTCGCTTTGCGCATACTTCCTGTCTAAGGCATCGTACTTTACCTCCTTAGCGATCCATTGTCCGTTCAGGCTCAAGGCTTTTGTTTTATATGCCCGCCCATGCGCATCGTAGTACGTTTGTTTGTTTTCCGCTTCCGGATTAGATTCTTTCACCACAAAACCCCCAGATGATTCTGGATTATAGGCATATTCAAAGCGCTTTTTATGTTCTAAATAATCTTTAACCGTCAGCGGACGATTCCAGCCATCATAACTATACGTCGTCCGACGACCCAGAGGATCGGTCTCGCTAAGCAATAAGCCCGTATCCGGGTCGTTCTCATAACCTGTTACCTGACCTCCTACCTCCGTTTTCTCCGTTACAAAACGACCCGTCGCATCATACGCAAACGACTCTACCCTCGCCTCAGCCCCCGTACCGCTTAAACTCCGCTGCGTGATATTCCCAAACGAATCATAAGTCAACTGCTCGGTCAAGGATTCCTCGCTGCCGTTGCCTTTCTTCACTATCTGCGTGGCATTGCCCTTCGCATCATAGCGGTATTCCGTCGAACTTTCAAAAGTATCGCCATAGGCGCGGCTTATGCTCTTCTCTTTACTTACCCGCGCCATATAGTAGCCGCTTGTCGCCGAGGAATTGTTTAAATATTCATATCGATTTTCAGAAGTCCCCGCCCCGTTATAATCCGTTACCACCGAACTCGGATTCCAATACGAGTCATAAGCAAAGGTTTGGGTAGTGGTAACCCCTGCCAGTTTATCCGTAGAGGTTACTTTCTTGGGGAAATTAATAAACACGCCTGGCGTGCCTGTCGTCGGTTCTTTGGTGGTATATTCGTAATGCGTTTTACTAATTACATCCTCTGGGATATTGTCCTCCTTATCAGAATTATACCTGCCAAAATAAGGAGAATAATCTGTTACATAGGTATAAGTCACAGCACTTCGCAGTTCTGGCTTGTGCAGTGAAACTGTCCACAAAGCCCGCGTGCTGCCATCGTGCCAACTCGACTGCGCCCTGCCCCTAAAGCCCAGAAAGCCCAGCCCCTGCGCATGCGATACCCCTCCATAATATTTAAATTCTTTCCAGCGATACGCCTTGCCATTGACCTCTTCCCCTAACTTACGAACCAAGCGAAAGTCCAGCATACTACTTATATTGATATAAGGATAAGTCCTATTATCATAGGCTTTCATATAAGCTTGATCAAAAGGGAAAAATAGATCTCTCCCCTCTTTATGGTAATCAATTTGTAATTTCTTACCATTACCGGCATTATAGATATAATCCAGCGTTGTATCTTCCCGAAAGTTCTGATTAAAACTTACCGATTTTATCTGCCCTACCGTACTGCCATAGGCTTTTGTCGTCGTATAAAACCCTACCTCTGGATTACGTGTATTTAAATTAATATCTCCACCTAGTATAGGGGTATTTATATAAATATTATTTAATTTAATCGTTTTCTTATGGGTAAAAGCCGTAGAAGATTCTAAGCCGTTAAAGGTATATAAATCTAAGGCGGTACCCAAATACCTAGTCTGAACATAGGCAGGAATGGAAACCTTTAATAGATCACTTTTTCCATCCCGATTAAAATCTGACACCAAATAACGATATACATAATTTCTATCCTGCTTTTGGTACGAAGTAATTGATATGATCTTGGTTATAAAGTAGTCATCGCCATCAGAAATGAATAGCTTCCAACGGCTTGACCCCTCTTTCTCAGGGGCCACTAAATCCGTCTTCCCATCCCCGTTAAAGTCTGCCAGAGCAATATACTTATCCTTATCAATCCATGAATCCGATTTTTCCGCTATCTTTTCTAAACGATTCTCTTTGTTTAAACCATAGACCGCTACCTTCCCGTCTCGAATTACAAATAAATCCGTCTTCCCATCTCCATTATAATCCCCTGTTTGAAGGGTCATCTTATATTTATCAAAGGACGAAATAGAGCCTACCCGTTCTGCACTTGCCGAAGTATTTTTTGCATTTAAATCTGCCCAGTATACGCTGCCACCGCTTGTATAAGAAGTCTCGTCACTGCAATCCTCAAAGCCTATGACATAAGGATGAAAAGGCTCGGAAAAAGGCCTAGGATACCAATAAGAAGAACTCTTTCTCTTTAACCACCTTTGCCTATGGTAATGACCTTCTTCTATTGCCAGTATATCCGTTATGCCATCTCCATTAAAATCACCCGAAACAAACTCCTTAGGCATAATTTTTGTCTTAACCACATATTTTTGTATCGATTTTCTAGGGTCTTCCGTTACTTCGCGCTTACCCCCTGCACAATATTCATCCCCTTCCTCATATACCACCGAAGGAAAATCAACCGTTTTACTTCTAAGAAAGCCAATGCTTTGACCCGTAGAAGGCGCTGCCCTTTGGCTGCTATAAAACTTTACCTGTGAGTAATTTGAATGGTCATCTTTTATGCTTTCCTTTACTAAGGTAACCCCGTCATTAAGCGATAGTCTTCCCCTTGAGTCCAATGTTTTAGAGGGAAAAATCGCTTTAAAATTGGATAAATCTCTCAAAGGAAGTTTTGTTTGCCCTTGTCCTCCCCGTGTATAAATAGAGAGCTGGTCTTTTTCCGCCTCATTATACCCCATAAAATCAAGGAATCCATCCCCGTCAAAGTCCCCTGAAAGAAAGCGCACATTTTCCCAATCCCCATAAGGGCCATAAAGTGCCTTAAAATCACGGGTGCTAACGGTATTTTCTGAACGCTTATAATAAAACCGAATTGGCGGCTTTGCCTGCCCTTCGCCATTGTATTCCGTAATCGAACTAACCCGCTCTTGTCCTGCTTCTGTCCGACTGTGTTCTAAACGATACTTCCTCAATAAACGGCCGTGTGCATACACCTGTATCTCGCTTAGTACATGCGTCCGCTTAAACGAATAACCGCCTATATAGCTTATCACTGGCTTGCTTCTCGTTTTATAAATAAACCGTACCTCGTTAAATAATTCTTTGCCCTTACTGCCTCCATACTTTATTTTACTAATTCTTGCCGTTCGATCACTAAATTCATAATCATAGCGTATTTCATTTCCCTGCTTGTCCCTCCAACTCTTTATAGGGTATTCAAGCGCAGGCCAACGATCGAAATTATCATATTCTGCCGAAGACCCCTCAGGGTAATAAACCCTAAAATCACCATAATACTTTAAGACCTTTATATTGGAAAAATTCTCTGTCTGGTACTGCTGAGATTTACCGGTAACGGGAATTAAGCGCTGACTGTCTAAGGCAAGGGCATCTTGATCGCTCAAATTTACTCCGGCTATAAAGCCGTTATGGTATAAATCTGACGGAATACGGGCAATGGTTGAAAGCCCGGAAATGTTCCAGCCATAGCCCGCTGCCCCGATGCCGCCCTGTCCATTATACGATAGCGAAAGATTCGGTACTGCCCCTTTGACCCCCGGCGGCACGGCAATCGGAACTTCATAAGTAAGCCCTCCGCTGAGCGATACCGACGCCTTCCCCTCGATAATGCCCTGATACGTGCCGTTGGAGGACGAAGCACGATATAAACTACGAGTTACTGCCTTATCATAGTTTTGAAAAGCCTCCTCCATAGCACCAACTGCCTCACTTTCCATCGAAATCACTTCCGTGTGCACCGGCTCATTCCTTCTTACCTCTGCTCTGAGTTCAATACGCTCTGCCGTAGAAGTTTGCTGCGCAGATAAATAAAAAAATCCAAAATAAAAGAAAGGGAAAAGTAGTCGTTTTTTCATAATTATTTGTTATTTAATAGTAAGGAAAAGGGTAATCGTATTTTTCTATTATTATATTACCGGTAAAAACTTAATTTTGTCTAAGGATTTTTTTATCAATTCGCCTGCCGTCGTCCAAATAAATATTTACGATATATACGCCTTCCTTTTTTCCAGTTAAATTCAATGCTACGCTATGCGCTTTTGCATCGAAAGGCACCCTCTGAGCATGCCCTAGAAAATTAGCTAATTGAATCTCGGTAATTCTTCCTACATATTCCGCTTTCCATGACAAGGTTACCTTGCCCCGCGTAGGATTGGGATAAACGATAAAGTCATCTGAAACAGAAGTTTCTGAGACAATGAGCGGAATCGATAGACTCCTATTCACTACACGGGGGGACCCTTGTGATTGTTCTATCTTAAGCCTTCGCTCGATTTGGTTTCCTGCCTCGTCATAGCGGAATTCTAAGGTCTGTGAAAAAGCAAAGGAACCGCTTAGTAGTATAAAACCTAGTAAAATAGAAATGTGCATAGGAATTTGATTTTTTTAATTTTTTCAAATATATAAAATATTTTATATATTTGAAAAAATTAAAAAAATAGGCATTGACTACACTAAGGGATTTTTTAGCTTCAATGACTTGCAGTGGTTAGCGTGCTTTTTGAAAAATTTTCTCAGTGTTAGCTAAAGATATTTTTTTTAAAATCACGGGCTTTGCAGAGTTTGCGTTAGGGATAGAAGCGGTATACTTTTTCTTGGAGGGAAAAGAATTTTCCTCCAAGAAAAAGATTTAGCGGATAGCCCGACCGCTGTTAGGCGGGAACGCCCAAAAAATAAATAGAGACTTTTAGCTTCGCTGACTTGCAGTTGATAGCGTATTTTGCAACGTTACCATTCTATTTATCTTTAATTGAACGATTATAAAACGGTAAAATCATTAATGCGATCATCCCTGCAATTATCACCATAAGGGTTTGAGAGGACCAGATAATCCAGCCCAGCGCATACCCTACAGTAGATGGAATCTTGTAAATAAGAAGCCCTTGCATTACAAAGAGCGGATAGGCGCCAAGGCCGCCCTGTGTAAGAATCATAGCCAGGGTGCCAAAAACAAAGCCGGCTGTAATGGTGGCTACGCTTGCATGGGCAGTATCGGGCAGCGCTTTAAAAGTAATGCCAAACATGAGTATGTAACAACTCCAAATAATTAAAGTTTGTAAGAAGTACAGCGCTTTTTTTTTCATGGTAAACAAGGTAAAAACACCTTCCATAAGTCCTTTTAGTATTTTTTTTATTTTCTGAGCTATCATTGTTTTTGAATTCCTGATGTAAATAATAGCGATTAAAAAGGCAATAATTAGTATTAATAAAAATCCTAAAAGATGATATATTGAAAAGTCATGCGCAAAAGTAATTTTACGCTTTATTTGGGTCATGATAAAGTTATACACTACATGATATTGAAAAATCATAAATCCGATGACAACGAGCAGAAGCATCATCAAATCAATAAACCGTGCAAGGATAATCGTTCCAAATATTTTTTCAAAGGGCTGCTTTTCATAACGACTCATCAGGGCGCATCGAGTTACTTCGCCCGCCCGGGGTAAAGCCAGGTTCGTAAAATAATTAACTAAAAGCGTCAAATACCGATTCCAAAAATGAGTCTTCATATTCAAGGCATCAAGCGAATATTGCCATCTTATGGAACGGCTGATATGACTCACCATAGCAATGAGAATAGAGAGGATAATCCAGAAATAATCAGCCCTCTTAAAGGAGTTTAAAATTTCTTTTTGCTCAGATTTTGTTAAGTCTTTTGTTCCAAGCCATATAAAAAAAATACCCAATACAATAGAAGGAATGAGTATTCTAATTACGCTAAATGTTTTTTTCAAATCATAAAAGTTTGTTGGTCGTCTCGTCCGGAAAAATAATCGTCGGGGTGAATTCCTTAGCCTCTTCTGGTCTCATTCGTGCATACGAGATAATAATCACGATATCTCCTTTTTGTACTTTCCGGGCTGCAGGTCCATTCAGTTGAACGGTTCCACTTCCACGTGTCCCGCTTATCGTATAGGTTTCAAAACGTTCCCCATTGTTAATATTTACGATTTGCACTTTTTCTCCCACTAGTATATTGGCTGCATCAAGAAGATCGTGGTCAATCGAAATGCTCCCCATATAATTTAGATTGGCATCGGTTATTTTAACCCGATGGATTTTCGATTTTAAAATTTCAATTGTCATCTCCTATTTATGTTTGTATAGTTTTTATAATGCAATATTATCAATTAATCGGATATTTCCGGCAAAAGCCGCAATAAAGGCACGATATTTTTTATCCGGTTTCATGGTTTGAACAGGGATTAATGTTTCTATATCAGCGATAAAAAAATAATCTAATCGTAGGGGGCTTTTATCAAATAAACCGGCTACATATTGATTGATTTTTTGAATAGAATCATATTGAATATTTTTCTTAACCTTTTTTAGTGTCTTATAAATTATTGTAGCCTCCATCCGCCATTCTTTTGAAAGTCTTCTGTTTCTCGAACTCATAGCAATTCCGTCTTTTTCTCGAAAAGTAGGACCCCCGATAATTTGGGTGGATTTTTTTTTAATTCTGGTCAATTTTTTAATAATCTGTAATTGTTGAAAATCCTTTTCTCCAAAAAATGCAACGTCAGGTCTAATAATTTGAAACAATTGTTCAATAACGGTAGCGACTCCGTTAAAATGACCGGGACGGAAACGGCCTTCCATTTCATTCTCTATACCCCCGAAGTTATAAACCTTTGAATGTAAACCGTTAGGATATATTTCACTAACAGAAGGAGTAAAAACATAATCACACAAAATATTTTGTAATAAGGCTAAATCTTCTTTTAAAGTAATGGGGTAATGTTTTAAATCTTCAGGGTTATCAAATTGAGTCGGGTTGATGAAAATACTACATACTACTTTGTCACAGTCTTTTTTTGCTCTTCCAATCAGTGAAAGATGACCCGAATGAAGCGCCCCCATCGTGGGGACTAAACCTATCTTTTTTCCTTCTTGTTTTAACGGATAAAGATAATCGACGATTTCTTCGGCTTTTTTGAAAATCTTCATAATATTTTGTCTGAAAATATAGTTTTCTGCGTTTTAATTTTTTTGTTAGCGTGTATTTCGACAAGCTCAATACAAGCTTTTTGCAACGGTCTCAAATATAAAAAATTTAGGGCTAATCCTATAAAATTAACTCAAGACGTTTAGATTTGCTGACTTGAAGTTTAGTTGATAGCGTGCATCTCGGAAAGCTTTGCAAGGGTCTCAAGTATAATAAAAATACGCCATTATCTATTTTCGATGCTATATTTTTTATTGTGCTTTGTGCATTCCTTATTGTGCTTTGTGCATTCCTTATTGTGCTTTGTGCATTCCTTATCGTGCTTTGTGCATTCCTTATCGTGCTTTGTGCATTCCTTATTGTGATTCTTGCATTCCTTATTGTGCTTTGTGCATTCCTTATTGTGCTTTGTGCATTCCTTATTGTGATTCTTGCATTCCTTATCGTGCTTTGTGCACCCTTTACTTATATTGGTTTATTCTTTTGCTTGTACTGCGTAAAATACTTTACTAATTTATTGAGCCCTTTAGAAAGTATTAAGAGACCGTTGCAGAAGGTATAAAAAAGTATGAAAAAGGAAGCATCTAACTTCAAACGGGTTCCTTACTTCGGCTGTGCTCAGCAACCACCTGCCGAAGTACTCAGCTACCGAGAGTTAAAGCCTCACAACCACAAGGCTGCTCGGGTGTTTAGCTTCGCTGACTTGCAGTTAATTTTTATCGGGCTCGCATTTCGGCAGGCTCAATACAAGCATTTTTTTGTTAGCGTGCTTTTTGCAACGGTCTCGATTTATGGGTGTAAGATTTTTTAGGTTCTTTTGTGTATAGAGCCTTTAGCCTATTTTCGTGTGATTACTTTTTTTACTTTTTCTATAATCGCGTTTTTATCAATGTTATATTTCGCCATCAGTTCTTTGGCGGAGCCACTTTCTCCAAAAGTGTCATTCACTGCAACAAATTCTTGAGGGACGGGTCGATTTCTTGCTAAAAAACCAGCTATACTTTCTCCCAGCCCTCCGAGATAATTATGTTCTTCAGCGGTTACAATACAAGCGGTTTTGTTTACCGATTTTAAGATTATTTCTTCATCAAGGGGCTTTATGGTATGAATATTGATTACTTCGGCTGATATGTCTTCTTTATCTAAGGCTTCGGCAGCGAGGAGTGCTTCCCAAACCAAATGCCCGGTAGCTGCAATGGTTACATCTACTCCTTTTTGTAGGAGCAGTCCTTTCCCTATTTCAAAGGTATAGCGGGCAGTATCATGGGTGAAATTGGGTACTTTTGGCCGCCCGAAACGAAGATATACGGGGCCGTCATAGCTGGCTACAGCGAGTGTTGCTGCATAGGTCTGATTATAATCACAGGGGTTAATCACAACCATATTGGGCAGCATCTTCATTAAGCCTATATCTTCTAATGTCTGGTGGGTTGCCCCGTCTTCGCCTAGTGTTAATCCGGCATGAGAAGCGGCTATTTTTACATTTTTATTAGAATAGGCAATGGATTGACGAATCTGGTCATATACACGAGCGGTAGCAAAATTAGCAAAAGTACTGGCAAAAGGAATTTTTCCTCCAATAGTCATTCCGGCAGCCATTCCCATCATATTCGCTTCGGCAATACCGGTTTGAAAAAAACGTTCAGGGTGGTTTTTTGCAAAAGTATCCATTTTTAATGAGCCGGTTAAATCGGCACATAAGGCAACGATATTTTGATTTTTTTCTCCTAATTTTGTTAACGCGTCACCAAATCCTGAACGAGTATCTTTCGATCCTTTATTTATATATTTCATAAAATCTGCTCTAATATTTTTAATTTTCTTTTTGAGTCAACTTAGTAATTTCAATTCCTTTTTCTCTTATAAATTCAGCAACCTGCCTTTGTTGTTCATGATTTAAGCCTGCAATTATCCGATTAATATCTGAATATTTTTGGATTAACAAGGTATATTCGGTACTAACTTTTTGCTTTAATTTATTATCACCATTTTGCACTACAAATTGCATAAGATTTACAAATGACTGATAATCTGCCATGTACTGGTCTATTTGCTTATTGCATATAAAGGGGATTTTCATCTTTTTTTCTGATGGAATGACATTATTCTGAGCGCTTAGCAGAATACTTAATATAAGTGAGAAAATTAATAATATTTTTTTCATTATTTTATGGATTTTTTTATTTGTTCAGTTTTATTTAGAATATAATTGAGTTTATACCGGTCGTTTGTACTTATCTGTGAAATGCTAGGCACGTTATTTAATTGTTTGGTTTTAAAAAATAATTCCCAATCATTTACGGCTGTACCGTCCTTTAAATAAAATCCACTGATAACTCCCCGCATGAATTTAACATAATTATCTGAAAATATTTGGGCAGCTAAACTGTCAAATACCGGAGATTTCATCATTTCTAATTCATCCCAGATTTCCTCTGAAGTTAAGTTTTTTTTAAAAGACATTATAGGAAATTCAATATAAATGGTATAAGGATAATTTACTTTTCTTTTTTTTACTTTGGCCGGATAGACTTTTTTTTGCTGAAACATCTTAGGTATTCCTGCTTTAATAATTGGCGCCACATTCTTTGATAAGAAAAAATCTGAAATATTGACTAGTGTAATTTTTCCTTTTTTTGAGATGTTTACTTTTACAATCATTCCTCCTTTTTCTTTCTGAACTTTTTTAAATATATCTTTTGAATAAATTGCACTCTGTAATAATTCATAATAACTTACCTTATGATTACATTGATCTAACTCTTTTTTTTGTTTATTCTCACAGCCGGGAAAAACAGGTTTTTGTAAAATACGGTCCTTTTTATTTACCTTTTGTGCATAAATTGCAAATGATAAAAATGCAAAAAAGATAGTGTTAAATTTTTTCTTGTAAATCAATTTAAAAATAATGTTTGGGTTTAATAAAGTTATTAATGCTTGTGTTCCGGTTGTAATTTTTCAAATTTTTTACTGAGTTTTTGGGTAGTTATTGTATTGTCAACTTTTTCCGATTGAAGCTGTTGTACACGTTTCCAATTTTTTATTTTCTTTTTAAATAGATGATTACTTATTACCTTATTGTCTGGGTTATTCAGACTGAACATGATAGGTATAGTATATTCAACATTAACAAAATCCCCTTTCTCATTAGTTGCAGGGTGAATAAATTCTCCGTCAAACATTGTTGCTACACTATAAATAGAAGCTAAGTCTAATGCATAATTCCCAGAAGATTTCTTAATATGTACATTTGATATTTGGCCTTTTTTAGAGACAACAAAGGCGACCAATGATTGACCTTCTTGGTTAAGTAACACGGCTTCTATTGGATAAAATAACTTAGGCTTTACAGCTTTTTGTATTTGATATTTATTACATCGGAGTATTCTGCTTAACTTTTCTTTTTTTATTTTAGTGCATCCCGGGAAAATAGGAGGCCTGTAGGGCGCTTTGGTTACCTTTTTTTGAGCATTTGTGATCGCTGAAATAAAAAATAATAAGAATAAACCCCATAAAAACCTTTGTGATTGAGTATGAATGGTGGGTGATTTGTGAATATTAGCTAACGCTGACTTGCAGTTCCTAAATCTCAGAATCCGCATTCTGCATTTGATTTTAGCTGTGAAAACTTTAATCTTTTGAGAAGTATGCTGTTTGAAATTAGATTCTTTTGTTTTCATGCTTTTTTATATTATGCAACGGCAAATAATGATTAGCTAAAGGGGTCTCTTTTTATTACTCATAATTAAGTACACTTATACAAAATAGTCTCCCAAGTGGGTTTCTCTTAATTGACTAATTGCCAGTTCATATTGTTCTTGATTAGGCGCTTTTCCATGCCAGGCATTTGTTCCTTCCATAAAATCAATGCCACATCCCATATTGGTTTTTAACAAGATGATGATAGGTTTTCCTTTTCCACTAAGATCTTTGGCTTTTTTCAGAATGGTTTTAACCGAAGTTAGATTATTTCCATTTTTTTCTTCTAAAACTATCCAGTCAAATGCCTCAAATTTAGCCCGCAAGTCGCTTAGTTTTAATATTTCGTCTGTTGAGCCGTCAATTTGCTGCCCGTTGCAATCTACTGTGGCAATCAGGTTATCAACTTTCTTAGCCCCGGCATATAAAGCCGCTTCCCAAATCTGTCCTTCCTGTAATTCCCCGTCTCCATGCAAAGAGAATACTCGTTTATTATCATGGTTTAATTTTTTAGCGTTTGCGGCTCCTATGGCAACTGAGAGCCCCTGCCCAAGAGAGCCACTGGCGATGCGAATGCCCGGTAAATGATCATGTGTGGTAGGATGACCCTGCAAACGAGAGTTTAACTTGCGAAAAGTTTTTAATTCCTCTAAAGGAAAGTAGCCATTTCTTGCCAGGGTCGCATACCAAACGGGAGAAATATGACCGTTAGATAAGAAAAATAAATCTTCTCCTATTCCATCAATTGAAAAATTATTCGGATGATGTGTCATAATATCCTGATATAGACTGATAAAAAATTCAACACAGCCTAAGGATCCTCCCGGATGACCAGACTGCACCTCATAAACCATACGAATAATATCTCTGCGAATTTGCCGGCAAAGTTCTTCTTGATGATTTAATTCCTCCATTAGATTTAAAATTTCTTACTGCGGCTCAAAGATAAATATATTTTTTAGAAAAAATGATATTCCTATCAACCGCAAGTCAGCGTAAGCTAAAGGTCTTATAATATTAAAATCTTTATCTTTGCATCGTAGTTTTTTATTTTTAACCAAAGTGAGTAAAGGAATTTTATTTATTAATTTAGGCTCTCCGAACAGCCCTTATGCAAAAGATGTAAAAATTTATTTAAGAGAATTTTTATCTGATAAGTACGTTATTGATAAATCGTGGTTATTGAGAAAGTTTCTGGTAGAGTGTATTATTTTGCCTCGCCGGCCTAAAAAATCGGCTAAAGCATATCAAAGTGTATGGTGGGATGAAGGGTCTCCTTTAATCGTTATTTCTAAACGATTTGCCGATAAGGTAAGAGAACAGTTGGACATCCCTGTAGCACTGTCCATGCGTTATGGTTCACCGTCTATCAATGATGGAATCGAAGAACTAAAAAAACAAGGAGTAACGGATATACTCATGGTTCCGCTTTACCCTCATTATGCTATGAGCACAGTAAAAACAGTGGTGGAAAAAGCACTTGCCATACAACAAAAAAAATATCCCAATATCCGCTTGCAATCTTTCCCGATTTGGTATGATCATCCTGATTATATAAAAGTCTTAGCCGGAAGTATTAAAGAGAAATTACCTGCTGATTTTGATTATCTGCTATTTTCCTATCATGGCGTTCCGCATTCGCATATTTTTAAAACTGACCCTACAAAATCTCATTGTAAAATTGATGATAACTGCTCTAAAAAAGCCGAAGGTGCGATAGGGCAAAAAGCCCAAAAGGTTTGCTATAGACATCAATGTTTTATGACATCGTGGTTAGTTGCACAAGAAATGAATTTATCATCTTCTCAATACGGTATTTCATTTCAATCTCGTTTAGGAAAACAGCCTTGGTTACAACCCGCTACAGACGACACTTTAGAGGCTCTTCCATCAAAAGGCAAGCGTAAAGTAGCGGTAGTTTGTCCTGCCTTTGTATCTGATTGCCTTGAAACTTTAGAAGAAATATCTATGGAGGGAAAAGAAGAATTTATCAATGCCGGGGGTAAGGAATTTACCTATATTGATTGCTTAAACGACCGTAAAGAATGGGTAGAATTAATGACTAAATGGTGCCAGGAGTGGATAAACTCTAAACGATCGGTTCCATGCTTATCATTATAGCGGGATTTTCATTTTAAAGCCTCAAAATAGTCTTTTAAAATTTCTGCATTATTCATTTTTTGAGTATCTATTTCTAAAATTGTAGGGGCATTCTGAGAAAAAATAATTGATAATCGGTCAGATAAATTTACTAAGTTATTTGCTTTAAAATAATGATAACCAAACATTTTAGTTAGATGTTGAGCCGTTAGGGAATGGGGAGTAACAAAATAATTTTCCGAGACTTTTGTTTTATCAAAATCGGAGATAAATTTAAAAATTTCTCCTCCTCCGTTGTTGAGTAAAATAATGATAAAATTTTTAGGTGTATAATGGTTCCAAAGCGCATTAGAATCATAAAAAAAACTAATATCGCCGGTAATTACTACGGTTTGCCGCTGGCTGACCATTGCCGAACCAATCGCTGTGCTTGTGCTTCCTTCAATTCCGCTGGTTCCCCGATTGCTGTAATGCTCAATGTTTGCGTGTGTGTCGAACAGTTGTGCATATCGAACAATAGAACTATTGCCCAAATGCAAATCAATATTTTGAGGCATCCTGTTAATCATTAATTCAAATACTTTTAAATCCGAGTAAGGGCAGTGTTTTAAGAATACTTCATGCTTTTTTTTCTTTTCTTTTTTAATCTGCAGCCAGGTTTGTTGATAATGAGAGGAATGATTTTTTTTAATCCAATAGGAAAACCGGGTTAAAAAAAGTTCAACTAAAGTTTCAAAGTGATGGGTTAAACTTGAAAATGTATCAATTAGAAGTCCATCGGGGCTAATATTAGCATGATATTGTGGAGGATATTTTTCTAATAAACTTTTGATTTTTTTTGAAATAATATTCCTGCCCAGAGTTAGTAGTACTTCGGGTTTAATTTTCTCAAAAGATTCGTCTGACAAAGAAAAAACTGCCTGATCAATATTATTGATCGCTTTTACATGATTGATATTAGAAGTAGTTTCGCATAATACTACCACCGATTCATCTTCTAAAACATGATTCATTTGGTTTTGAAAATCTTCGCTTTTTTGCATTTCTCCTACCAATATCATTTTTTTTCCTGAAGTATTCCAATGATTAGCAAAATCACGCAGTTGATGACTATTTGGTATTTTTTCAAACTTACCTTGTTGAATAATTTTTGTGGATGAAGTATTTCTCTCCTCGAATTTATAGAGCGGTTCGGAAAAAGGAATATTAATATGTATGGGCATTTGCTTTTGAATTGCCGTATGAATGGCTTGATGGATTAATCGCTCGTTATAAAACCGCCTGTTAAGCGATTCATCTTCTATTAAATTTGCTGAAAATCCTATATGATTTTTAAATACATTTTCCTGCCTTATGGTTTGCCCAAAAGACTGGTCGATTTTATCCTTCGGTCGGTCAGCAGATAAAACAATTAGCGGTTTATTTTGATAAAAGGCTTCACTGATTGCCGGATAATAATTTAGCAGTGCCGAGCCGGAAGTACAGCAAACCGCAACGGGAGTTTGTATTTTTTTTATCATTCCTAAGGCTACAAAGGCAGCACATCGCTCATCTACAATGCTATACAATTTTATTTTCGGATGGGCTTGAAAAGTAACAATAAGCGGTGCGTTGCGTGAGCCGGGCGATATAATTATTTTATTTATCCCATGATGGATTAGAATTTCAGTTAGATTTTGGACTATTTTCTTTGAACTGTATCGCATATAAAAATGATATAGTAAAACAAAGATAAGAGCTAAATTATGATTTGAAAAAATTTAGTGTGGGCATTGCTAATAAATATATTTGTGATCCCTTCATCCTGCTAACTTACAACGGCAAGTCAGTTCAGGATAAAGGGCTCGGGATTGATTAATAATTTTGTTTACCTGTTTATTTAATACTATATTCTGCTTTTAACTGATTATAGTCGTAGCCTTGATCATGTGAAGTAAGAAATTCAAAAGTCATTTTACCTTCTTTGAAATTTATGCTGCCGGTAGTTTCTTTAAAGAGTTCTCCCCCATATTCATCTTCGGTTATTGATGAAGTAGCATTTATCCAAAAATCGGGCCTTGATGTTTGTCCATATCCATCACATTCTATACCATCTTTATTCCCCTCGTCAATTAATTTTTTTAATCGGTCCCACGCCGTATAATGAAAAATAAAAGGCACACAATCTTTTATATCACGGCTTTCTGGGTCATCGTATGGTCCTGGTCTCTTTCCAATATAATCAACAGCGCTCACACCACTTTTAGGAAGTTTAATTTTTATGCTGTCTAAAGAAGCAGAAAATGTTTCCTTACTGGTTTTATTCCAATTTATAAGGTTCATTACTTTAGTGCTATATTCGGAAGCATATTCGCCGTACCAATTATCACTAAATATGGTTTCATGCTTCAGCACGTCATAGAAAAAATCTGTCATTCCCATCGGATTTTGCGTCATTTTCAATACGGGTTGTTGCGGCGTAGATAGCTCACTGAGAGTAATGACTGTAATCCCTTCATAATTTACGGATTCATCTGGGAATCCATAATCTTTATCTTCTTCATTACTGATTACAGTTGTTTTGACCTTTTGTTTTCCTAAAAAAGGTGTGATATCCATTCCCTTTTGTTTATAGCCTTCAAGCAATTTCTTTTGCTCGGTAGTTAATTTAGCAATATTTATTTTAGGCTTTACAGTAATCGTCAAAACTTCTTTGGCTTCTAATAATTCTTTTTGAGGCTGAACAGAAATTTGTATGGTCTGTTCATTGATTATAGAAACATCATCTAAAATTTTAACTTTGAATGCTGCCTCTCTACTTCCAGCCGCTACCATTAAACTTTTTGGAGTCGTTTCAATCACTTGCTTATCGGGAGTGGTTTGGTTGGTTATTTTTAACTTAATTTCAGTCGCTTTATCTACCTTTCTGCTCAATGTTAATTTTGCATCCATTTCCTGATTTTCTCCACAATTCAATGTCGAACTTTTATCGGATGTAATATAGGCATAATTAGTCCCGGTATAACCATCATCATTATCAGAACAACTGTTTAACGAATAAAAAGTGGTTAGGCAACTTAAAACGCTTATCACTTTACTATATTTCATAATTCTACTGTTTTTATAATTAAAAAATAATGTTTATCTTGCTACATCAATATGCTCCCATCCTTTATTCTGTGTAATTTTTCGATTATTTTTCTTTTCAGATAATGGGATAGGCAATGTCCACCTGTAATCATCTGCCTCAATGGTGTAGGAAGAAGTGCCTATAAAACGTTTTATCGCTTTTCTATTGCGCTTAAGATCAAAAAAACGCTCAGGCTCGCCTACAAATTCTTTTTGTTTTTCAAATAATAAACGCGTTAATAGCGTATCACTGTCATCTGTATATGGAATGGTTGGACTATTTCGCGCGGTTAAAAATTCATTTAGTATGTTCACTGTTTCTCGTTTTTTACCTGATTTAAGATACGCTTCAGCACAAAGAAAAAACAGCCCTGCAACTCGAAATTTTGTGTAATAATAGATGAATACTTTGTTAGACTTTTCCTTATCATTTCGATTATACTTTCCTAAAAGAAATACTTGTTGTTTCCCCATAGTAAAGGGGATGCTGTACGCCGTATATCGGGTATCGGTAGCATCGTATTGAATTTTTGAGCTTACCTTCAAATCATCGCCTTCATCATCATCTTTATCTACGCCCTCATTAAGTTCATTATAGATTCTCTTATTAGTGGAAATATCAAGCGCAAATAAACTCAATGATGGAATTTCTTTATCAGACCAAAAAATATCCGATGGGTTGTTATTTGTTAACAATCCTTTATATTTCTCATAAAGTGGTAAGGCAAAGCGTAATGTTTTTTGGTAATCGCCGTTCCAAAGGGCAAGTGAAGCCCTTAGATAATTAACTGCATCATTGTTGAGATATAATTTTTTTCTATCTTGACTTGATCCAATGGTTAATGCATCTTGAGCATTGCTTTGCTCTAACAAATTCTCTATTGCCTTTACAGAAGCAGATAGAGAAACTCTTTGTTTTTGAGTTGTAAGGTCAAAGCTATCTTTTAATAAGATTCCAAATTTCTCATTACCTTGAGAAAAGGCAGGACTGAAAAATTTTAATAGTTGAAAGTAGCACAACGCCTTAAGCTGCTTAGCATGAGATTGTACTAAATATAATTCTGTTTGCTCTTCGCTTGTCTGAGTAGCAACATTATCTAATCGCGCTAGCAAAACATTTACTCTTGCAATAGTTTTATAATTGTTTTGCCATATAGTTTCAGCAAGAGAAAGTAGCGCCTTTTCTTCCCAGAGGTAGGTACTTTGTAAGTTAGCATTTTGGGCTAATAAATAAGTGGGCTGCATATCATCTGAAAGGAGAACTACCTCTAATGCGTAAGAATAATCATTATATGAAGCATAAGCTGCTGCTAACGCTTTTTTTGATGAGGTTATAGAATCGATGGCATCCGGGTCACTTACTTGATCTTCGGGAGGAAAATCTAAGGAACAACTCTCTATGCAGTAAATTATTGAAAATAAGATGAAGCAGAAATATATATCTCGAGACCGTTGCAAAAAGCACTTTAGCAAAAGAATGCAACGCTCAATAAAAATTAAACCCCGGAGCAACCTTTTGGTTGTGATGATTTTAATTTTTTGAGAAGTACGCCGTTTGAAGCTAAATGCTTTCTTTTTAATACTTTTTATGTGTTCTGCAAAGGTCTCATCTCTTGATCTTATCATTTAAAACGTTACATTAAGGTTTAGTGCAATAGTAGGCGGTAAAGGATTTATCAGGTTACTCGTTTCAGGGTCGCTACTTTTGTAATTAGAAAGCATAGCTAAGTTTGAAGCATTTATTCCAAGTGTCATACGATGAAGTTTTGCATTAAATTGATATTTTATGCTTAGATTTTGAAAGCGGATAAAATCGGTTTTCATCACTGTCTTGTTTGTTGGGTATGATAGATTGTATAAAACAGAAGAATTTTGAAACGGGATGGGATATTTTTTTTTATCATCTCCTGGAGCCCACCACATATCGGTAAGTTGTGCTTTGGCAGCATTGAATATTGCATTATCATGATCTCGAATGTATTTGCTGCTATAACTTCTTACGCCTCCCAGACTGTAATAAAAATCCATTTCAATAGTTAATCTTTTATACCCTATGTTGCAAAAAATTCCTCCGTTTATAGGAGAAGTTGATTTCCCTAAACAAACAAAATCTTCCCGCTTCATAGAATAATTTGCTTCAACTTGTTTGCCTTCGTGGTTGATAAACTCTGGAAGTCCTGTAATAGGATTAATCCCTGTAGATTTTAATCCATATAAAACATCCGTAGATTTTCCTACCTCATATGTAGGTAAAATATCTTCACTCGTATCATACACACGCTGTTTTCCGTATAAATCAAATACCTTATTTTCATTGTAAGACATATTTCCCCCTAAACGAAAGTTCCAGTTTTTTGATGAAAAGAATTGCTGATTAACCGTTAGTTCTATGCCTTGGTTTTGTAAAAGCCCCACGTTCTGCAGCTGAGAAGAAAAGCCAGAGGAAGTGGCTATAGAAACATTGAGAAGTGCATTATAAGTAGTACGCCTATAAGCAGATAATGTGAAATTTGTTTTTTTTAACCCCGCGGATAATCCTATGTCTAATATTCTATTTTGTTCTGCTTTTAAATTTTTATTAGGAAGAGCCATAATTTCCAATGATCGAATTTGGTCATAAGATTTTCTAGACCGATAAAATGTAGCTTGACTTACAGCAGGAGATATTCCTTGCGCATTTGCTGTACATCCATAAGAGCCCCTAATATCTAATTCAGAAAGCCAGGGTACTCTTTGCAAAAAGTGATATGATTTCATATTAACGCTTGCACCTAAAGCCCAGGCAGCATTCCACCGTTTAGAAGTTGGAAGTACAGAAGAGGCATCTAACTTATAAGTGGCAAACATATTATAGGCTGCATCATAGGTATAACCCAGTAAAGTACCAAAGCCTAAATTTCTATTGGTCTGCTTTGACCCTGATACAATGGACTTTTTTGCTCCTTCCAAATCATTATCAATAGCGACCACTGAACGTATATTTTCATCTAATCCGTGTCCTTCAACGTATAGATTATCAATAGTAGTCGTGTAATTGTCTGCATTCGCACCCATGGTAACCTCATGTTTTCCCCAAACATTATTATAGTTAAATCGAATATTTGAGGTTAAATTGCTTACTGTACCTTTAAACTGATGTAAAGTTCCTAAAGAATTTATTGGGTAACCCGTTGAGGTTTCAGAGAAAGCAGTTTTTGGGATAATTGACATCCATTCAATCAATGAAAAATCTAAACCAGATACTGCGGATATTTCTAATCGAGAACTGGCTTTATAATTCATGCTGAGTGAAAATCCAAGATTTTTGTTGGTAGATTCTTTGCTAAACTGGTTAAAAAGATCATTATAACTTCTATGTGGGTAAGAATATAATTTTTTAGAACGCTTGGTTTCGTATGGGTTTAGTTGATAAATAAGACTTTCAGGTGAAAATTGTGTTCCATGGGGGGTTCTCGTCTTAGCATAAGTACCTGAAAAAGAAAATGTAGCAATAGCATTTTTTGCAATTCCTTGGTCCAAATTAAATCGTGAGGAAATACGAGAAAAATCATTGCCTTCTAGTTCTCCTCCTTGATGAAAATAGCCTAAAGAAAGCAGATAAGACATTTTTTCACTGCTGTTGCGAAAATTTATATCGTGTTTTTGATAGCTCCGCGTATGAACCAACTCCTTATACCAATTTGTATTTATATTGCGTAGCGAATCTAATATGCGTTGTCCTTCACGTAATTTAATTGGGTACAATGGCGTGCCACCATATTTCCTGAGAATATAATCCTTGCTATATAAATATCCGGGAGCAACGGAATTCTTTAAACGCCTTTCTAATTCTAATTTTTCACTACTATTCATCAATTTTACACGCAAAGGAGGGGCTAAAGTCAATCCGGTTTGAGCATGATAAATAAATGCCTTTTTACCTCCTTTTTTTGAACTCATCTCAATAACCCCATTGGCTGCCTTGATACCATATAGGGCTAATGCTACGGCATCTTTTAATACTTTCATTTCTTTAATGTCCTCAGGATTTAGGTAAAAGAACGTCTCCGCAGAAATCATCTTACCATCTAAAATATACAGTGGTTGGTTTGCTTCATCCCCTTTTCTTAATGAGGAATTTCCTCTAATGCGAATCTGAGGCATTGTACCCAGTTCTCCTTTATTTATTATCTGCAAGCCCGGAATTTTTCCTTGCAGCGCCAAGGCAATATTTGACTCCGTTATATTCTTTATTTTATCCCCGGTTATTACCTCTACATTGCCTGTTTTAGTTCTCACGTCCACGGCATTTATATTTGACTTAGCTGTAATCTGAACTTCTTTTAAAGTTGTTACCTCATTCTCTAACTGTACATTTAAAATTTTTTGACCATGATACGCTATTGTCCTTTTCTTAAATCCGGGACAAGCGTATATAATTGGATGTGTTAAATCACTTAAAATGCTCAATTCATAATAGCCATTAACATTGGTTATTGTCTTCTTATACGTTTTTGATATTACAACAGTTGCTCCTGCTATGGGTCCATTATCAGAATCCTTTACATATCCTTTCAATAATATGGTTTTCTGTGCAAAACTGAACTGAAATAGAATTATGCAACTTACAATAAGTGCAAGTTTAAACATATCATTTGTTATTAATTTTTTGCAAATCTATATCTATTTATATTAATAACAAATAAAAAAAAATTAAATGAAAGCTAAAAAGGAGAAGTTTTTGCAAAAAGCAATTTATCCAACTGCAAGTTGGCGGAACTAATGCAAAGAGACCGTTGCAAAAAGCACGCTAATAAAAAAATGCTTGTATTGAGTTTGCCGAAATGTAACGCTCAATAAAAATTAAACACCGGAGCAACCTTCTGGTTGTGAGGATTTTAATTTTTTGAGATAGTTGCTGAGCACAGCCGAAGTAAGGAAGCAGTTTGAAGTTAGATGCTTTCTTTTCCATACTTTTTATGTGTTCTGCAACGGTCTTGCCTCATTCTTATTTACTTTGTTTTTTTGCCCAGGTATCTCTCAACCCAATGGTACGATTAAAAACTTTTTTATGTGCTGTTGATTCCGGATCGACGATAAAATAACCGAGCCGTTGAAATTGGAATTGTGCGCCCACTTCAACTTCATTAAGATACGGCTCGGCATATCCGGTTAAAGTTTTATATGAATCATGATTTAAGTAATGAATAAAATCAATGGGATTTCCCTCTTTATCTTTATGAGCATCAGGAGCAGGGTCATTAAATAATCGATCATAAATACGCACTTCTATTTCCTGTGCATGTTTGATTGAAACCCAGTGCAGCGTACCCTTTACTTTTCTTCGGCTGGCAGCGGTACTGCTCCCGCTTTTACTTTCCGCATCATACGTACAGTGAATAACAGTAATGTTGCCATTTTGATCTTTTTTTACCCTCTCTCCTTTAATGATATAGGCATTCTTCAGCCGTACCTCTTTCCCTAAACTTAAACGAAAAAATTTACGGTTAGCATTTTCCTTGAAATCCTCTCGTTCAATGTACAGTTCTTTTGAAAAAGGGACTTTTCGTGTAGTGTTGTCCTCTTCATTGGGTGAGTTTTCAGCAATTAACCACTCTTCTTTATCTTCAGGATAATTTTCAATTACTAATTTTACCGGATCTAAAACGGCCATTACACGCCTACACTTCTCATTCAAATCTTCTCTAACTGCAAATTCTAATAAGGATATATCGATGTTGTTATCTCGGCGGGCAATGCCTGTCTTCTTCCAGAAAGTACGAATGCTTTTGGGAGTATATCCCCGTCGGCGCAGTCCGGAAAGGGTAGGCATGCGAGGATCATCCCAACCGGAAACTATTCCCTGTTTAACCAATTGCGTAAGTTTTCGCTTTGAGGTAATCATAAACTCAATATTTCCACGAGCAAATTCTATTTGCTTATTACGTATGGTCATGGGCTTATAAATTTGAGTTAGATACCAGTCATAAAGAGGTCTATGGTGTTTAAATTCTAAGGAACAAAGAGAGTGTGAAATCTGCTCAATATAATCTGATTGTCCATGTGCCCAGTCGTAGGTAGGATAAATACACCATGTATTTCCAGTGCGATGATGTTTCTTTTTCAAAATGCGGTACATTACCGGGTCCCGTATAAAACTATTAGAAGAATTCATATCAATTTTGGCTCGCAAAACCATGCTTCCTTCATCAAATTTCCCCGCTTTCATTTGTTCAAATAGAGACAGACTTTCCTCTGTCGGGCGATTACGATAAGGACTTTCGATGCCCGGTTTACCAGAAGTTCCACGCTGCAAGCTAATCGTTTCTGAAGATTGTTCATCTACATAAGCTTTTCGCTGACGAATTAATTCGAGTGCCCATTCATATAACGGTTGAAAATAATCCGAAGTGTAGCATTCATTGTCCCACTCAAAGCCCAACCATTGGATATCTTTTCTAATAGCATCTACAAATTTTTGTTCCTCCTTCGTTGGGTTGGTATCGTCAAAGCGCAAATTAACCGACGCATTATATTCTTTTCCTAAATCGAAATTAAGGCAGATGGCTTTGGCATGTCCCAGATGAAGATAACCGTTCGGCTCAGGCGGAAAGCGAAACCGCAGTTTATCTTTCGGAAAGTCATTAGCAATATCTTCGTCAATAATTTGTTGTATAAAATGACGTGATTCTTTTTCTTCAGACATTATTCATCATAATTGAAGAAGCAAAGATAATGATTAAATAACGAGACCGCTGTAAAAAATATTTTATTAGCTTGCGCTGATTTGTAGTTGATAGAGCGCTTTTTAAAGCAGTCTCGCTTTATCTAGTGATACGAGACCTTTAGCTTCGCTGACTTGCAGTTGCAGAATACATAAAAAGCATAAAAGCGAAAGCATTTAGCTTTAAACGGCTTTCTTCTCAAAAAATTAAAATCCTCACAACCAAAAGGTTGCTCCGGTGTTTAATTTTTATTGCGCGTTACATTTTTTTGTTAGAGTGCTTTTTGCAAAGGTCTCTATAATATGTTTCTTTTTTATCTTAACATATTCATCATTGGAATTTTTTAAATATTTATCAGTCATTTTATTTCATTTAACTATTATCATTAATCACAATGATCTGCTGTACCTTCTATACCTCCTCCAACGACACCTAATTATAGCGCCCGCCACTCCTGCCGATACAGGACCTACAACAGGAATCAGTGATCCAACTGCTGCCGTATTTATACCTCCCTCAAGTCCTTTTGTAAAGGATCTACCCAAAATCCCAGCGGCACATCTGCCCCAGTTCTCCCACCAACCGCTATTTACCCGTGCTACCATAGTAGGATAATTTTTGTGTGCACTTGGATCTTTTATATGTACTTGACCACCATACAACATAGCATACTTAATATTTAATCTTTCCATCCATACCGCCGTTTGTTTCATCATTTCTCCTACAACAAATAAATCCATTTTCTCAAAATGAGACAACTTAGCGGTATTGACTATTTCATTATTTACTTCCAATAACTTCTTTAAAAAAGAATCTTTCGTTTCGCTGCTTAGAAGTATGGCGCCTAACTTATGTCTAAACTTTTGATATTCCTCTGTTTCTGCCAGAGTTCTGCTACTCCGCTGAGTTAAGAAACCCTATGTGATTACCTTTAAACCAGCGGCTTTCGCATTCTCAACAAACATTGCTCCCATTTGCTCGTTGGTAAGGGCTATTGGTATTGCTCTTTCTGCAGTTAATAGACTTCTAACCGATCTTTCGCCTGTCGAAACTGCAACCCGGGGGTCTTGAGTCAAAACTTCTTTTAACGTCATCATATCCAACGCTTGGATAAACTTATGAATTTCTTCCGTATGCGGTTGAATTTTCATCTCTTCTCTCGGCAAAGCTACACTCTCGTCTTGATCGCAACCCTATGTACTCCCCAATAGTAACATAACTACAGCAGTCTTTTTACCTACTCAACCCATTCCATTGAATACTTTTTTTAATTTTCTTTTCCGTTTCATTTTTTTATCTTTTATAAAAATTAATATTTACATAAATAAAGTTAATATTATATAATACTATGTATGCCAAATGTAAAAAGAAAAAAATAAAACATTATTAAATTAGTATAGTTAGTTTATTATTTAACTTCAATATTAGTAATTTTAATGATTTCTCTATCATATGTTCTGCTTTGCTATAACGTTTAGTTTTTCTTTTAAAGCGAGCTAAATAATGTCTTATTCTACTGCTGTATCCTTCAACAGTAAAGGTTTCTGCTTTTGACTGCATAAGCTTATGCTCTGGGATAAATTCACGATAGCTTTTTCAATCATCACTACAAAATTTATCAATATGCGAGACCGTTGCAAAAAGCACTTTAGCAAAAAAATGCTTGTATTGAGTTTGCCGAAATGCAACGCTCGGTAAAAATTAAACACCGGAGCAATCTAATGAGTGTGGAGGATTTTAATTTTTTGAGAAGGAAGCAGTTTGAAGCGAAATGCTTTCTTTTTCATATTTTTTTATATGTTCTGCAACGGTCTCTATGCTTATTTTTCAATTTATTCCAAAGTTTTAGTCCGGTTTGCGGTGCTCTGCTCCCATAGACAAAATCGATACCTCTTCTCCCCAATCTATCAACAGCAATCCATATCCAACAGTAGTTTTTTTTTGATCCTATATACGTGTGCATCTCATCTAATTCAACGATTTCAATAGGGGTTGGTCTAACCGGTAAATTCGCTTTTTCTCCTCATTGTTTAATCCAATAATAAACCGTTGCATGCCTTATTTTTAAGCTCCTTCCTATCGAACGAACCCCTAAGCCTTCCAAATACACCTACAAGGCTAAAGCCTAACTCTTTTAGATTTTACATCCGACTTACGCTTCACTGTGTAACGATAACCGCAATATTTACACTTGTAGCGTTATCTCCCTTTAACTATTCCGTCTTTCGGTTTTAAACTACTTTTACATCTTGAACAATCCATTTTTTTGATGCAAATATATGAAAACTATTTCAATTTAACAATGCTAATAAAAAATTATCCTCTTAAAAATTCTTAAAAATAAAGTTGGTGAATTCCAAATGTGCAAAAAACGTTATACTTTTAAAATAACAAAAAACAAAAATGGTGTTTTTTATCAGTTTTTATTATATAGCTATTTATGAGCTTTTGTGTCTATATAATCCTTATATAATCTTATTTGTTTCTATTTATTAGGGTATTTATTTCTTATATAATCCCTATTTTTTATATATTTATTTTCGCGCAATAAAAAAAGCAATAATACTATAAAACGCTAATTATCAAATACTTTAGCTATTTTAAAAGTATAACGTTTTTTGCACATTTGGTTTTACCGCTCATAATGGCAATTTAATAAATGATAAGAATAAAGGAATTAGGCAGATTACGTATAGTTTTATAAATTTACCGCAGGAGATTACTTTTGACGATGGGGCTAAAATAAACTATCTTTACACGGCAGACGGCACAAAGCGCCAAAAGAGAGTAAGCGAAAAGGGTAAGACGAGCGTAACGGATTATTTAAGCGGTTATAAGTATAAAAACGGGAAATTGCAATTTTATAGTATGGCAGAGGGCTATATAAAAATAGAGGGTGGCAAACGGGGATATGTTTATAACTATACTGACCATTTAGGTAATGTGTGGCTGAGTTATACCAATAAGAACGGCACAGCGCAGGTACTGCAAGAGAAGAATTACTACCCGTTTGGCTTGCAGCATAAAGGGTATAATGACAATATAAACTCGCTGGCACAAGGGGATAAATATGTTTATAAAGGCAAGGGGTTTACTCGGATGATTATATATTCAATGAAAATGGAGATTTTGTTAGAATTGGTGAAAATGACCAACCGGATAGGTTAGTTGTTGAAAATTCACAAACTGGATAGACCTGTTTTTTACTGCCCGTCTGCCTTAATTACTCTTTTGGAAGAAAGCCTCCAAAAAGTGATCGACTAAAAGATCTATATTTTTATTATATTTAGCAAAATTATTTTTTAATACATTATCCTCATGATTCGTTTGCCTTTAGTAGAAGAGGATGAGTTTTTGCATCCGTTTGAAGAAAGAATTAATAACCGATTAGAATGTTATTACAAAACCCTTTCTTATATAAAACGAAATTTTAAAACCCTTCAAAATTTTGCCGATTCCCATCATTTTTTTGGATTTAATTATGATGAAAAACAAAAAGGATGGTGGTTTCGAGAGTGGGCGCCTTCTGCCTATTCCATAAGTCTAATAGGAGATTTTAATCACTGGGACCGGGAGGCAAATCCACTGATTAGAAAAGAATACGGGGTTTGGGAAATTTTTCTTCCTGACGAGCAATACGGTGAGCGATTACAAAATAATTCACCGGTTAAAATTCATATTTGTGCAAAAAATGGTGCATTAGATCGCATTCCTGCTTTTATTCGCAGCGTAGTTTGTGGAGAAGATGGTGATTTTAAAGGACAATTTCTAAAAGAAACTTCTTTTGAATGGACGGACATAGATGAAAAAACGAAAAAATATCTATCGCCAAAAATTAAAAATCCTATAATCTATGAGGCGCATATTGGTATGGCGCAAGAAGAAGGAAAGGTAGGGACTTACCTGGAGTTTACAGAAAAAATACTACCCAAAATCAAAAGATTAGGATATAACGTTATCCAATTGATGGCGATACAAGAACACCCATATTACGCATCATTTGGTTACCAGGTCTCTAATTTTTTTGCTCCCTCTTCACGTTTCGGATCGCATGACGATTTGCGTAGATTAATTAATGAGGCGCATCATCTTGGAATAACAGTTATTATGGATGTAGTTCATTCTCACGCGGTTAAAAACAGATCAGAGGGGCTTTCGGAGTTTGATGGAACGGATTTATATTTTAACGGATGGCATCCGGACTGGGGATCTCGCTTATTTGATTATGGACGAATTGAAGTGAAACGATTCTTAGCTTCCAATTTGAAATATTGGTTAGAAGAATTTCATTTTGATGGATTTCGATTTGACGGCGTAACCTCTATGTTGTATCATGATCATGGCCAGTCGCGGTTTAATCAGTATTCAGATTATTTCAACGAGAACACAAATAATGATGCCGTTTTATATTTACAACTTGCCAATGCGATAATCCATGAGTTGAATCCACAAGCCATTTCCATTTGTGAGGATATGAGCGGTATGCCGGGCGCCTGTCGAAAAATTGAGGAAGGAGGCTTGGGATTTGATTATCGTCTCGCTATGGGGATTCCCGACTATTGGATTAAAACCTTGAAGGAAAAGCGCGATGAAGAATGGTCTATGGGTGATTTGTTTTATCAGTTGACCAATCGGCGAAACAAAGAAAAAACCATTGCCTATGCTGAAAGTCATGATCAGGCTTTGGTAGGAGATAAAACCCTCGCTTTTTGGCTTATGGATAAAGAAATGTATTCGTGTATGAGCAAATCTGCTCCCAGTCTTATTATTGACCGGGGAATTGCGCTTCACAAAATGATTCGCTTTATTACCCTAACGCTTGGGGGCGAAGGCTACTTGAATTTTATGGGAAATGAATTCGGACACCCTGAGTGGATTGATTTTCCACGAGAAGGAAACGGATGGAATTATCATTATACACGCCGTCAGTGGAGCCTGTCTGAAGCCCATGATTTAAAATACCAATATTTGAATGAATTTGATAAAGCCATGATTAGCTTCGTGAAAAACAGGAATATTTTGGAAAGCTATGCGATAAAAGTACATGAAGATAATCAAAATCAAGTCTTAGCATTTAATAAAAATCAATTGATATTTATCTTTAATTTCAGCCCTAATTCTTTTGCGAATTATACCCTTTACTTGGGAGAAGAGGGAAATTATAAAGTTATTTTTAGCTCTGATGATGAGAATTTCGGAGGATTTGAACGTGTTGATAAAGAATATATTTACCCATCACACGGGCGAAGAATTTGTATTTATCTCCCTAATCGCACCGCCATGGTGTTGAAAAATAAGGTGTTATAGCATTTGTTTATCTTTATAAATACAATTCGAGATCGTTGCAAAAAGCACTTTAGCAAAAAAATGCTTGTATTGAGTTTGCCGAAATGCAACGCGCGATAAAAATTAACTGCAAGTCAGCGAAGCTAAACACCGGAACAACCTTTTGGTTGTGAAGATTTTAATTTTTTGAGAAGGAAGCAGTTTGAAGCTAAATACTTTCTTTTTCATACTTTTTTATGTGTTCTGCAACGGTCTCAATCATTAAATATTATCCAGAATATATGCGGAGAGAGACCTTTGCAGAAAACACTCTGTCAAATGAACTGTAAGTCAGTTTAAGCTAAATTTCTACGAAAATAAAAAGAAATTGATAGATATCAAAAAAAGTTTTTTAAATAAAATAAAAAAGATGTTAACAATAATTATATTTATTAGCTTTTATATTTACGTTAAATTAAAACAATTTAAAAAATACATGTTAATTTGATTAAAATTAATTAGTTAACATTTAAATATACAATACCTTACCATTTTCATATCTAAATTTTAATTCGTATATTTATAAATGTAATTAGTCTCTAATTTTATAAAATTGAAATGCAAATGAAATTTTTTTTGATTGTTTTATTTTCTGTAGGGTATAGCCAAGTGAATATACGATTTACCATAAGGGAGAAACTTACGAATGAAGAAGAAGACCAACCGATAGAATATGCAGAAGGTTCCTTAAAAAATATAAACGATTTTACAAAAATGTCTACTAACGCAACCAATAAAATGGATGTTTTTTTACTTTTTACTCCAAAAAGGAGTTTACGAGACCGTTGCAAAAAGCACGCTAACAAAAAAATGCAACGCCCGATAAAAATTAAACGCTGGAGCAACCTTTTGGTTGTAAAGATTTTAATTTTTCGAGAAGGAAGCAGTTTGAATCGAGATGCTTTTTTTTCATACTTTTTTATGTGTTCTGCAACGGTCTCTTACTTACTTTCGGTAGGTTATTTTGGGTAAAATCTATTGAAAAAGAAGTTATCAAATCAAGTTGTAACGAATTCATGTAATGGGAACCGATCAATTTGAAAGAGCACTTAAACAAGCGAGGCAAAGCCTTTTGGAAACTGGGGTTCGTAATAACCGACTTATCCATGTCAATCGTAAAAGGAAAAGGGTCAGTGCGCTTGATATTGCTGGCGAGCGGACTGACATTTTTCGCCTTCTTAGAGTTGAGAGCAAGCAGATGAAATTTTTACATCATGATGAGGAAGATCCAGAAGATGAATCTGATAAGGAACAGGATTACCAAAACCGTGAGGCGCGTTGCCGGGATCTTATCCTTGAAACATCGCTGGACAAAGATGTCCTGCAGGTGCGCCTCATTATCAATTCACGCACATCGGAGCAGCAGCAGGGGGCAACATCCTCTATCTTGCCATGGGCTTTCTGCGCTGGTTCGAGAAAGAAGGAGCGACGAGGCAATCACTTGAATCGCCCCTCATTCTGCTCCCCGTGAAACTATTTCGTGACGGGTGAGGAAAGTTCAAACTGTGCGCGAGGGATACAGAAATCATCACTAACTTGCCGTTTCAGAAACGCCTGCGCGATGATTTTGGATTTGAGTTGCCTAAGATTGAAGATGTCGATGATTTTGATCCAGAGAAATATTTTGAAGAGTTAGGTAAATCTATCAAGGACTTTGGTCAATGGTCAATTGATCGAAATGGAATGCACCTTGGTTTTTTCTCTTTCTCGAATCTCTTGATGATGCGTGATCTGGAGCCCGCAAACTGGCCGGAGGAGTTTAAAGAACACCCCGTACTTGGCCGCCTGTTGCTTGATGGATTTGAACCAACCGATCCGTTATTTGGTGCTAAAGAAAAGCTCAATCCTCTGCTGGCGCCGGCTGATCTTCTGCATGTCGTTCAGGCTGATGCATCTTAAACTCGGGCGATACAGGAAGTTCGTGAGGGGCGCAACCTAGTCGTGCAGGGACCTCCTGGTACCGGTAAGTCACAAACCATAATGAATATCATCGCAGGTGCTGTCCATGATGGGAAAACGGTCTTGTTTGTAGCGCAGAGAATGGAAGCGCTATCAGTCGTTCATGACCGTTTAAAGAAAACCGATCTCAACGCCCTTTGCATTCAGATTCATTCACGGGCTGCAAACAAGAAAGCATTCCTAGAGGAACTTGCGCGTACCCTCGATGCAGGACGTGCATTACCAGAGGTGCCGGAGCCACCAGATAAATTGTGTAAGGCTCGCGACGAGTTGAACAGCGTGAGTGATCTGCTGCATAAAACGGTCCCCGGATACGCGTTCACTCCTTTCGAAGCGATGACAGAAATTGCTCGTTTCAGGGGACGGAAAGTGCAGCCGCCCAAACTGTCTGGTGATCGGTTTGCATCGCTCAACAAGGAAGCGTTGACTATCCTTAAAAATAAGTTAACAAAATATGCTACACTCCTTAAAGAAGTGGGCGATTTGTCAAACCACCCTTTTTTTGGTGTCGGAGCGATCGATCTCCAGCCAACAGACTTGGATCGTATAAAAAATTACTTGTGTCCTCCTGCATTGAAAGTGATAAAAACCCTAAAAGAAACCGCCTAGAGTCTGGCGGAAGCGTCGGGTATGACTATTCCTTCGTCTTTGCCGGATCGCCGAAATTTACAAGATATTTTTCTTGAAGTTGCAAATAGTCCCACAAAGGGTCAAGATGCTACTAAAGCGATCCTTTCTCGGGCAGATGATCCCCGATTTTAGCAAGCCCTAAGCATTGGGCGGGATTGGGCAGATGCGAAGGGGGAAGTCGAATCAATGTTCAAAGAAGTTGCATTTGACTTGTCAGCCAACGAACTACACAAACTGCGATCTCTCTTGGTCTAGGGATTGGATCAGGGTTTGGTTCGCGCTGTAAACGCCTTTTTGGGACGTATCATAATGCCAGTAAAGAACTCGCCACAGTTCTGATGGGACAACTTCCCAAAGACCCCTCAGATCGATTGCAACTTGTTGATACTTTGTCTAAAGTCAAGAGCCGGCGCCGGAAACTATCCGATGAGGAGGACTGGCTCAAGGATGTGCTGGGAACGGTGTGGCGTGGTGAGCAAACTTCGTTTGAGGAGATCTTTTTGCAGGCAGAATGGCTCCGTCGCCTTATTGCTAAGTTTCCACTCTCAGATGCAAAGAGTGTTGATTGGCTTTGCGAAGCCGCGGAGAAGGTGAAAAAACTCAGCGATGTTTTGGAAACTGTTCCCAAGGAGTTGGATCCGTTATTGGAACGCCTCTCAATTCACTGGCAGGAAGGAGAGAACATTTCACTTGATACGCTCGCGCGCCGGATTGATAATATACAGACAAGTCTTGATCGACATTATGATGAGTGGGTGCAATTGTCAGAACTTACCGAAAAACTGAGGCAGGGTGATCTCGCACCACTCGTTAGAATGTTGGAAGCAGGTGAACTGGCCTCCGATTGTGCGGTAGACGAGTTCCTTTATGCAACAGGAAAGCCGCCCTTGATTTTATAACAGAAGACCTCAATAAAATTAGGTACCTTGATCGCCATAAATTGGTTGCTGAGTTTCGTGATCTAGAGGAGGATCGGCTGATGGAGAACCGTCGGCTGGTGCGCGCCAAACATTTGGATTAACTGCAGAAAGAGGCAGAAAGACAAATGGGATTCCTGCGTGGCGAGATGGCGAAAAAGCGAGGCCACCGGCCCATAAGGCAGATCATGAAAAAAGCCGGAGAGATGGTGCAGCGAATCAAACCAGTCTTGCTTATGAGCCCTATTTCAATTGCACAGTATCTGCCCCCGGTGCCGTCAAGTTCGATATGCTTCTTATTGACGAGGCGAGCCAGGTTCGTCCTGAGGAGGCGTTAGGTGCGATCGCGCGCTGCCGCCAGATCGTGGTGGTCGGGGATAAAAAACAACTTCCGCCTACTAACTTCTTCCGTCATATCTCTGAGGAAAGTGAAGAAGAAAGTGTTGAAGAGGTTCAGACTGTTTCCGCGTCTGAGATGGAGAGTGTATTGACGTTATGCGAGGCGCGCGGACTCAACTCAGCTATGCTTCAATGGCACTATAGGTCACGCGACCCTTCTTTAATTATGGTGAACAACGCTGAGTTCTACGATGACCGGCTGATCCTACCGCAGTCGCCATTACAGAACGATTCAGAATATGGTCTCAAGTTCTGCAAGGTTCAGGGCGTTTATAACAGTCCGTCTCGTGGTACTGATAGAAAAAGGACAAACATTATCGAGGCAGAGGCTGTTGTAAAGGCTGTCGCCGAGCATGCGCGAAAGTTTAAGAGCTTATCCCTTAAAGTGGTTGTATTTTCGAAGGCGCAGTCAGACATATTAACGGAATTGCTCGAAAGAGCACGGAGAAAGGATGAAATTCTTGATGAATTCTTGCGAGAGGGAAACCTAGAGGATGTGTTTGTAAAAAACATTGAGAATGTGCAGGGGGACGAGCGAGATGTGATACTGATTTCGGCTGGCTATGGTCCTGCGAATCCGGGAGGGCGTCTTGCGTCAATGTCTTTCGGACCTGTGAATAAAGAGGGCGGTGAGCGGCGCCTGAATGTGCTCTTCTCGCGCGCTCGTATCCGTTGCGTTGTCTTCTGTTCCTTTGATCCGAACGACATTAACACGAGCCGTACCAAGGCACCTGGCCCAGCGGTACTCAAGTCATTCCTTGAGTTTGCGCGCAGCGGGAAGATGGTGAAATTGACAACAAACACAAGTAAAGGTATTCTTCCAGAAAGCCCACTTGAGGAGGATGTGGCAGACGTTATCTATGATCTTGGCTATCCATTCGATTATCAGGTTGGAGAAGCTGGATTTCGTATTGACCTTGGAGTCCGGGATCCGGATCAGCCGAGTCGTTACATACTGGCAGTGGAATGCGACGGTGCTACTTATCACTCCGCTCTCTGCGCGAGAGAAAGGGACCGGCTACGTCAGGATGTGCTGGAAGGATTTGGTTGGGTCTTTCACCGTATTTGGAGGACTGACTGGTTCTATCGCCGAGAAGATGAAATCGAATGGCTCAAATCTGCGCTTAAGAAGGCAAAGTTTGCTGAGAGGACTGTATTCCCTGGTGCGAACAAAGATGGAATAAGTTCCCAGCGGGAAGAGCCGGATCCCATCGTTGAGGAAAATGAGGAAGAAAGTGGTGAAGAGGTGGTTTTGCCAACACCGACGAAGCCCAGCGTCCGAGCTTATGTTTTATTCACCGAGAAAGTGGATATGAAAGTAGAGCCGCGTGATGCTCCGATCGAACGTCTGACCGAGCTCGTGATCCAGATCGTGGAGGTGGAAGGACCAATCCATCAGGACCTGGTTGCACGCCGTGTCTCCTCGGCATTTGGAAAAGTAAGGGCAGGCCGACGTATCCAGGAAGCATCCGATAAGGCACTCAAAAGGGCAGACCGTTCTGAACAGGTCTTCATGGAAGAAAAATTTGCCATGACCAGGCTCAACAAGGCGCCCCCGGTACGTGACAGGTCGGGAAAAGACACAACAGCAAAGGCTGAAATGCTACCGCCTATGCAGATTTACGCTGCAGCTTTACGAGTGGTTAAAGAAAATAGAGAGATGCTTCGGGAGGATATTATCATCGCTACAGCGCGCATCTTCGGTTTCGCCAAGACAGGGAAAGAGTTGCATGATCAGATTGATCGAGCACTGCCAAACGATCAGGAATGAGAGCAAGAACAATTTCAGGGGGCAATCTTCTTGGAACTTTGCATAACATATCGTTCTCATTGTCAATGCTCAAAATACTTACCTATAAGGCACATAGGCAGATGACCTTCAAATTGCTCATCTTTGGACATTTGTGCTGATGGGGGTTGGAGTTATTCGGGCGATATTTATCTGAATATTTCCAATATTCTTTCGTAAATTTCATCAAATTTGTGCATCATAATTGTTTTGTATTTATTACAATTCAATGACATTCAAAAATTTACATAAATTTTTTATCTCTTCTTAATCAAAATGCACAACGAGTAGAAAAGCATAAAAAATTTAGGCTTGAACTTCAAAAGGCGCCCTTCTCAAAAAATTAAAATCCTCACAACCATTAGGTTGCTCCGGTATTTAATTTTCCTCGGGCTTTGTATTTTTTTGCTAAAGTACTTTATGCAACGGTCTCCTCGTAAGTAAAAAAATCAGCATAAAGTAAAAAAAGGTTTATATTTGCATTTCATACATAAAAATCATTAGAATAATATTGGAATGTATTTATCCTCAGAAAAAAAAGCTGAAATTTTTGCAAAATATGCAAAATCAGCAAAAGACACAGGCTCCACAGAAGGACAAATTGCGTTGTTCTCCTATCGAATTAATCATTTGACAGAGCACCTAAAAAAAAATCATAAAGATTTTAATACGGAAAAATCGCTGGTTCGTTTAGTAGGGAAAAGGCGTAATCTTTTAAATTATTTAAAAAGAAAAGATATTGAACGGTATAGAGCGATTATAAAAGAATTGAATATTAGAAAATAGGAGAGGCTATGATTAGCCTCTTTTATTTTTTTTAATTGTAAAATAACTTAAAAAGGATTGTTGTTAATAGGTGAAAGTAAGGTATAAAGGTATGCTATATATGATCAGCCCACAGGCCTGTTAGCCCTTTTTTTAATATATATTATAGATGAATGAGAATATAATAACAGAAACGATTACTTTAAAAGACGGAAGAGAAATCAGCATAGAAACAGGTCGTTTAGCCAAGCAGGCAGATGGGTCGGTTGTCGTTCGCATGGGGGATACGATGCTATTGGCAACCGTGGTGGCGAATAAAGAAGCCAATGAAGGAGTAGATTTTTTACCCTTAACCATTGATTATCGCGAAAAATTTTCCGCAGCAGGGAGGTTCCCCGGTGGATTTTTTAAAAGAGAAGCGCGCCCGAGCAGTGAAGAAATACTAACTATGCGGTTGGTAGATCGTGTACTTCGTCCCTTATTTCCTAAAGATTATCATTGTGAAGTCCATGTGATGATCCAACTTATGTCTTATGACGAAAATGCAGCACCTGATTCATTGGCGGGCTTAGCTGCCTCTGCGGCTTTGTCCATCACAGACATTCCTTTTGACGGTCCTATTTCGGAAGCCCGGGTGGCAAAGGTGAAGGGAGAATATATTATCAATCCAAGTTACTCTCAGTTAGGAGAAGCAGACTTAGACCTTATGGTCGGGGCTTCTATAGATTCTCTTGCTATGGTGGAAGGAGAAATGAAAGAAGCTTCAGAAGAAGAAATGATCGGAGCAATTCGCGTAGCGCATGAGGTAATTAAAAAACAATGTGAAATGCAGTTTCGCTTACGTGAAAAAATAGGGGTAAAAGAAGTTCGAGCGTATGCAAAGGAAGAAGAAAACGAATTATTTGATCAAAAAATACATGATTTTGCCTATGACAAAGTATATGCAGTAGCTAAGGCCGGATCTTCCAAAAAAGACCGAACAGAAAAATTTAAAGCCATCAAAGAAGAAGTTGAAGCACTTTTTACAGAGGAGGAGCTAGAAGATTTTGGAAACCTCATCGCCAAGTATTATAAGGAAACAAGCAAAAAAGCTGTTCGGAATTTAATTCTGAACGAGTGTTTACGCTTAGATGGTAGAAAAAATACCGAGATAAGACCTATTAACACACAGGTAAATTATCTACCTTCTACACACGGCTCGGCTATTTTTACCAGAGGAGAAACGCAAGCGCTTGCTACAGTAACTTTGGGAAGCTCTCGTGAAGCGAATGTGATTGATTTGCCTACTCAACAAGGTGAGGAAAGATTTTATTTACATTATAATTTCCCCCCTTTTTCAACCGGCGAGGCTCGCCCTTTAAGAGGTACATCCCGGCGAGAAATAGGGCATGGTAATCTTGCACAACGGGCATTAAAAATGATGATCCCCGAAGATTGTCCTTATACGATTCGAGTCGTTTCTGATGTCTTAGAATCGAACGGGTCTTCTTCTATGGCTACTGTATGCGCTGGTACTTTATCATTATTAGACGCTGGAATACAAATGAAGAAATCGGTCTCAGGAATTGCCATGGGGTTAATCTTAGATGAGGAAACAGGAAAATATGCTGTATTATCAGATATTTTAGGAGACGAAGATCATTTGGGGGATATGGATTTTAAAGTAACCGGAACGGCTGAAGGAATTACCGCTTGTCAAATGGACATAAAAATCAAAGGGCTGTCCTATGAAATACTTGGAAAGGCACTTGCACAGGCAAGAGAAGGAAGATTACATATTTTAAATAAACTAAATGAAACCCTTGATAAGCCTAATCCTACCGTAAAAAGACATGCACCAAAAATGATTAAATTAGAAATTCCAAAAGATTTTATAGGGGCGGTAATTGGTCCTTCAGGAAAGGTGATTCAAGAAATGCAAAAAGAAACCCATACCACCATTGTCATTGAAGAAGTGGGCGATTTAGGACATATTGAAGTATTGGGTACTGATCCGGACGGGATGGAGCAGGCCGTAAAAATGATTGAAGAAATCACCTTTGTTCCGGAAGTAGGGCAAGTGTATGAGGCAATCGTAGTTTCCATTAAAGATTTTGGAGCCTTTGTTTCACTAGCGAAGGGAGTAGAAGGACTACTACATATCTCGGAATTGCGCTGGGAGCGGGTAAAAAAAGTAGAAGATATATTGAAAATAGGGGATAAGTTAGACGTCAAACTTACAGGATATGACAAAGGGAAAATGAAACTCTCACATAAAATTTTATTACCCCGCCCTGAACGAAAAGTACATACTAAAAAGAATATAGATTAAGCCTGGCAGACTGAATAGAAAGGATTAGAAGGCTTTGCAAAATATACTTTAGCAACTGCAAATCAGCGTAAGCTAAAAATTAAATGCCGGAGCAAACTAATGCTTGTGAGGTTAATTATTGGTAGCTGAGTGTGTCGAAGTTTTTAGATGATTGCTGAGTACTTAGACAGGGGGTTACTGAGCCTAGTCGAAGTACTCAGTAACCACATTTCGACCTTTTTTGACTTTGCTCAATAACCACTTGTCGAAGTAAGGAAGCAGTTTGGAGCGAACTGAACTGCAAGTCAGCGTAAGCGAGATGCTTTAATGTTTACGATATTTTATTTATTATGCAATTGCAAGTCAGCAAAGCTAAAGGTCTTGCTCTCATATTATGAAACTGAAAGTTAGCGTAAGCTAAATGCACAGTATTGCAAAGGTCTTACTTTGCAAAAATCTTTTCAAATTTAAAAATATTAATATTGAAAAAATAAAGTAAATCTGAGTAAAAACGGATATGAAAAAGTTAAAATTAGCCGTTCAAAAATCAGGGCGCTTGTTAGAAGGGTCGATTAAATTATTAAAAGACTGCGGTATTTCAGTGGATAATGAAAAAAATCAATTGAAAGCGCTCGCTAAAAATTTTCCTTTAGAGGTGTTTTATTTACGTAATTCGGATATTCCACAATACCTTGAAGACAATATTGTTGACTTGGCTATCCTGGGAGAAAACCTATTGATAGAAAAGAATAAGAAAGTTGAAATAATACAGAAACTTAATTTTTCTCACTGTCGCTTATCATTGGTTGTCCCCAAAGAGGTTGATTATGAGGGGTTATCTTATTTTCAAGGTAAAAGTATTGCTACCTCTTATGTGCATACGCTAAGTCGCTTTTTAAAAACCCGCCATATACAGGCAGCTATTCATCAAATTTCAGGTTCGGTAGAGATCGCTCCAAACATTGGATTAGCTGATGGCATTTGCGATTTGGTCAGCTCGGGAAATACCTTATTTAAAAACAATTTAAAAGAAGTTTATCCCTTATTAGAATCCGAAGCCTGCTTGGCAAAAACCGAAAAACTTCCTGTTGAAAAAGAACCTCTATTAGATCGATTATTATTTAGGATTCTTGCCGTTTTAAGAGGGAGACAATCTCAATACATATTGATGAATGCCCCGAATAATAAAATTGAACTCATTATTTCTAAGCTGCCGGTTTTAGAAAGTCCTACTATTTTATCATTAGCCAAAAAAGGCTGGAGTTCTGTGCATTCGGTTATTGCAAAAGATCAGTTTTGGGAGGTCATAGATGAATTAAAAAGCGCTGGCGCCAAAGATATTTTGATTCTTCCTATTGAAAAAATGATTCGCTAAAAATAAAAACAATGCAAAAAATATACTATCCCAAAAAAGAAGATTGGGAAAAAATTGCCAGGCGCCCATTACAAAATAAAGCAGATTTACATACGTTAGTAACTGAAGTATTTGAAGAAGTAAAACAGTTTGGAGATACAGCACTTCGAAAATATACCCTGCAGTTTGATGGAGTTGAAATTGATCAGCTAAAGCTTAGCCCGGAAGAACAGGGAGCCGGTAATGCAAAGATATCAAAAGAATTGAAAAATGCTATTTTACGTGCAAGTGAGAATATAGAACGCTTTCATCGTGCACAGCAATTACCGGTAAAAAGAATAGAAACCATCCCAGGAGTAACCTGCTGGCAGGAAAGTCGGGCTATTGAATCTGTAGGGATTTACATCCCTGGTGGGTCAGCACCTTTATTTTCTACGGTTCTGATGCTTGGAATTCCTGCCAAAATAGCCGGATGTAAGCAAATTGTTTTATGTACGCCTCCGGATAAAAAAGGGGATATTCACCCGGCAATTCTATATGCTGCTCAATCGATTGGGGTTGATCTTATTTTTAAAGTCGGTGGGATACAAGCTATTGCAGCGATGACTTTTGGCACAGAAACTGTTGCCCCGGTGTGTAAGATATTTGGTCCGGGAAATCAATACGTTACCGCAGCCAAACAGATGGCAATGAATGAAGGAATAGCCATAGATATGCCGGCAGGACCTTCAGAATTATTAGTATTAGCTGATGAAAGTTGTAATCCGGCATTCGTCGCTTCCGATTTATTATCTCAGGCTGAACACGGCATAGATTCGCAAGTGATTGCCGTAGTTAACAATGAAAGAACATTGTTGAAAATAGCACAGGAGGTAGAAAAACAAATTACTGTTTTAACCCGAAAAAAAATTGCCTCGCAAGCTATTGAAAAATCCAGATTACTTCTGATAAAAAATCCGGAAGAGGCGCTGGCATTTATTAATTTATATGCTCCCGAACATCTGATTATTGCAGTAAAAGATGAAGCGTTTTTTATCCGAAACATTCAAAATGCAGGGGCTGTTTTTATTGGAAATTATACTCCGGAAAGCGCCGGCGATTATGCCTCTGGAACCAATCACACACTTCCTACCAATGGTTTTGCAAAAACCCATAGCGGAGTAAATTTAGGTAGTTTTATAAAGAAAATTACTTTTCAAAAAATTACTTCAGAAGGAATAAAAAATCTGGGAAAAACAATTGAAATTATGGCAGAAAACGAAGGACTGCAAGCGCATAAAAATGCAGTAAGTTTACGATTGAATAATTAAGAGACCTCTTTATAAATCAAAAACCGATTTTCTTTTGATAAATAACCTGTCTTTCACCTTAAAAAAAAATGCCAGCACCAAATACAGCGGTAAGGTAACCCCGGCAGTTACAAATGATAAATAAATAAAACTTAGACGAACCAAACTTTGCTTAATTCCCATTTTATCTGCTAATCGCCCGCAGACCTCAAATCCGTTTCTCTCAAAAAAACGCCTTATTTTTTCAAACATAATTCTTTAAGTAGTCCGATGCTAAATTAAGCATTTTTGAGACCTTTGCAAAAAGCGAGATAAGACCGTTGCAAAAATCACTTTAGCAAAAAAATGCAACGCCCGATAAAAATTAAACACCGGATCAACCTTTGGGTTGTGAGGATTTTAATTTTTTGAGAAGAAAGCATTTTGAAGCTAAATGCTTTCTTTTTTATACTTTTTTATGTGTTCTGCAACGGTCTTGATATTTAAAAAAGTACTTTAGCCTTTATAAGTCAGCGCAAGCTAAAGTCTCCTAAATTTATTTGTTGGTTTATTTGATTAGTTGTAGTTTTATATTGTCAAAAAAATAGTCATAAAATTGTGGATTTAATCCGAGTAAATATTAAAGGAATATTATATAGTCAAACACAGACTGGATCGTATGCCTTAATCCTTGAAGAACAACGAACAAATAAAAAAATACTTGTTGTTATCGGTGGAAGTGAGGCGCAATCTATTGCCATTTCAATGGAAAAAGACACTCAACTCTCTCGCCCACTGACTCATGATTTGTTTAAAATTTTCGCTGATACTTTTGAAATAGAGTTAGTTGAAATTATTATTTATAAATTGATTGATGGAGTTTTCCATGCTCATTTGATCTGGGAGAAAGAAGGGACAAAAACAGCTATAGATGGTCGAACTTCGGATGCGTGTGCATTAGCCGTTCGTTTTAATGTGCCTATTTTTACCACGGCTGAAATCATAGAAAATGCAGGAATTTATTTTGAAGAAAACAATGAAAAACGCATTTCTAAAGGAGATAATAAAACCAATCTATATAAATATTCTAAAAAAGAATTAAAAGAGATGTTAGAGCAGGCTATTCAAAAAGAAAATTATGAATGGGCAGCAAAGATTAGAGATGTGTTGAATAATCCTTTTGGATTATGACCCTTAATTGAGTAACTGAAGGCTTTGCACAAAACATTCTGATACCGTTGCAAAAATCACTTTAGCAAAAAAATGCAAAGCCCGATAAAAATTAAACCCCGGAGCAATCTTTGGATTGTGAGGATTTTAATTTTTTGAAAATAAAGCAGTTTGAAGCTAAATGCTTTCATTTTTATGCCTTTTTGCGTATTTTGCAACTGAATTGAAATGCAGCATTAGCTAAGTCAATGTAAACTAAGGGGCTTTAATATAAAAAATAATACGATGAGCATAAAACTACGATTAATAGTAATGAGTTTTCTTCAATTTTTTATTTGGGGAGCATGGTTGATAACTATTGCGGTTTATTGGTTTTCTACGAAACATTGGGAAGGAGATAAACTTGGGACTGTCTTCGCTACCTTAGGTATTTCTTCTCTTTTTATGCCTGCACTAATTGGTATTATTGCTGATCGTTGGTTTAATGCCGAAAAACTTTATGGTATACTACATATTATTGGGGGAGTTTTTGTATGTTATCTTCCAAAAATAGAAAGTCCTTCCATCTTTTTTTGGGTAATGCTCGGTGCAATGCTTTGTTATATGCCTACCATTTCACTTTCCAGATCTATCTCTTACAACATCCTGAAAAAAAATGACTTAGAAATTATAAAATCTTTTCCCCCTATACGTGCCTGGGGAACCATTGGGTTTATTGCAGCCATGTGGACCACCAATTTAACGGGAAATAAAGCAAGTGAAATTCAATTTTATATATCGGCAACAGTTTCTTTAATACTTGGTTTTTATGCTTTTACCTTACCGGCTTGCCCTCCTTCAGGGAATATATCTACTGATAAAACTCAATGGACTGAAGTATTAGGGTTTAATGCTTTTAAATTATTTAGAAACTATAAGATGCTTATATTTTTTGTTTTTTCCATGCTACTTGGTGCAGCACTACAATTAACCAATATGTATGGAGATACTTTTTTAAATGATTTTAAAAAAATGCCTGAATATGCAGACTCTTTGGTTGTTCGCTATTCTACTCTTATTATTTCTATTTCACAAATATCCGAAACTCTTTTTATTTTAACGATTCCATTCTTTCTAAAAAAATTTGGGATCAAAAAAGTAATGATTATGAGCATGTTAGCATGGTTTCTCCGCTTTGGTTTGTTTGCTTTTGGCAATCCGGGTAATGGGCTTTGGATGATTATTCTCTCGTGTGTTATTTATGGAATGGCATTTGATTTTTTTAATATTTCCGGCTCATTATTCGTTGAAGTTTCTACTGATACTAAAATTCGTTCAAGTGCACAAGGTTTATTTTTGATGATGACTAACGGATTTGGCGTTATCTTTGGTAGTATGGCTTCGGGGTTCATCATTCAAAACTATTTTATCTTTGAAGACGGGAGTAAAAACTGGCAATATATATGGCAAATTTTTGCAATTTATGCGCTGGTCATCGCGGTTGCCTTTTGGATTATGTTTAAGCATAAACATAATCCAAAAGAACTAAAAAATCTAACACATTAAATTTCATTAGGGTCTTTAGCTAACATCAGAGTAATCTGAGGCATTTAGCTTACGCTGACTTGCAGTTGATAGAGTGCTTTGCGCAATGGTCTCTATATACTTGTTTCTCATTAATCAAAAACTAATTACAAAGACATAATATAGTCATGACTCTAATTCTTTTTTAATAACAAGTAGATCACAAGGAAGGTCAGATAAAATATATTCTAAATCATGTATAAAAATGCGGTCAATCAATGAAAAACGCCTGTCAAAGTCATTCATAACAAGTAAATCAGCCTTAATATTTTGGCTATAATGCCCTATGGAGTATCCTGATTTTCCAAAAATACATTTACTTTGAATGGCCAAATTCTCAGTATCAATTTCCCTCAAAAGTTCCTGCACACGAAGGGTTTCACGTTTTCGGATGCGAGCACGTACATAATCAGCTTTTTTAACGCTTTTGCTGTCCTTTGCTACAATTTTTATTACTTTCGGATCAACTTCTTCCACAATATGTACCTGCTTTGATTGAATCTTTTTTGCAAATTCTATTCCCCTCTTTATTGTATAAGACGTCTTAGGATGAGCAATTCCATTAATTACCACTTTGTTAAAAAAACGTTCTTTATCAGAATGTTGAGTCAAAAGCAGTAAAGAACAATTTACTTTTCGGGTTAATTTCCTCGCAATAGATCCTACGTAGTAACGATATAAGGTTTCATTAATCAATGCACCGGCAATGATTAAATCTATCTTCAATTGCCAGCTTACTGCCGTAATAACTTCTACAGGCTTGCCTTCTTTCCAAACTATTTTTGGATGCTCTTTCATTCCAATCTTTGCTAAAAGATACTGGATATGTTTTTCTTTCTTCTGTTCTTTTTTTCCAACATGTATCAAAATAAGCGTTGCCCCTAATTTTTCAGCAATACGTACGGATTCATTTAAATTGGCTTTTAAACGTGGAGAAAAGGCAATAGCCGTTGCTATTCTATTAAAGGAATTATCCATAAATACCTAATCCAAGATTTTTTATCAATCGATTTAAGTTTTTATTTTTCTTTGATAAGAATTCATATCTTTCTTTGGGAGATAAAGCAATGACCCCCTCCTTTAAGTCCACAATTTTTGTCTCTAGTTTTATCTCGTAATTATTCAGTCCTTTCTTTAATTTCTGATCAATTATATTTCGTTGTTGATTAAATTCTTCCAAAGCCACATTTGAGGTAACTTCAAACCACAAAGTAAAAGGCTTCTCAAGTCTAATATTTACATGACTTAAAGCATTGAAAGAAGCTAAACCAGCTGATTTTTTTAAGGTTTCTAAATATTCCTTCCATAAACGTATCACATCTTCTTGTTCAAAAAAACTCTTTGGCAAATTTATTTTATCATGATTCTTTTCGGTTGAAACCTCTTTATTTTCCATTGCCGATTTTATGCTTAAACCTGAACGCCGGCGAGGTTTATCTTTAGACGTTTTTTTGGGCGGTTTTAACTCATTTTCTATAACTACTTTTTGTGGCTGCGTTTTTGAACTTTCTTTTAGAGGGACCTTATTTCTTTGCGGAGCCGTTACTTTAATTTTTTTTTTAAATGTCTTTACTTCTTTGGTTAAAGAGGCAAGCTGCATTAAAGAAATTTCAATGGTCAGTCGCTTATTCTTACTTTCTTTATACGCTAATTCTGCCTGATAACAAATCTCCAAGGCGTTCATCAAAAAGTTAATGGAGGTCTTTTGTGCCTGTTCAAGATATTTTCTTTGAGTTAATTCTCCTACCTCAAGTAATGAAATGGTCTTAGCCTCTTTAGAAACTAACAAATCTCTGAAATGAACCGCTAATCCCGAAATAAACAAGTGCCCTTCAAACCCTTTGCTTACAACGCTGTCATAAGCTAATAAAATACCTTGTATATCTCCTCCTAATGCTAAGGAAACGATTGTAAAATAGGTCTCGTAATCTAACATATTCAAATTTTCTGCTACCTTTTCAGCCGTTAATTCATTCTCGGAAAAAGAGACAACTCTATCAAAAATAGATAATGCATCCCGCAGCGCTCCATCTGCCTTTTGGGCTATTAAATGCAGTGCATCATCTTCAAAAACAATTTTTTGATCCTGACAAATTGTTTTTAAATGATTTTTTATATCCGCAACGGTAATTCGCTTAAAATCATATATCTGACAACGAGATAAAATGGTAGAAATAATTTTATGTTTTTCAGTAGTTGCAAGGATAAAAACGGCGTATGAAGGCGGTTCTTCAAGCGTCTTTAAAAAAGCATTAAAAGCAGCTTGAGAAAGCATATGAACTTCGTCAATAATATAAACTTTATATTTTCCACGTTGTGGAGCAAAACGAACTTGCTCTATAAGGCTTCTAATATCGTCCACTGAGTTGTTCGAAGCCGCATCTATCTCAAATATATTAAAGGCAAAATCTTCCTGTTCATCCGAGTGAATTTCCTCATTAATTTTTCGAGCTAAAATTCGGGCACAAGTTGTTTTACCTACGCCCCTGGGTCCACAGAACAATAGTGCCTGTGCCAAATGATTATTTGCAATAGAATGCACTAATGTATCTGTAATCGCTTTTTGCCCAATAACTTCTGAAAACTCTTTCGGACGATACTTTCTTGCCGAAACTACAAAATTTTCCATTAAACCCGGTACTGTTGAGTGGCAAATATATTATTTTTTACTCACTATTTTATTGAGCTATTTGCAAAAAATATTTTAATAAATGCAAGTCAGCAAAACTAATAAAATGAGACCGTTGCATTTTTTTGTTAGCGTGCTTTTTGCAACGGTCTCGCAATTTCCTTAAAAGTGAGAACTTTAATTCTATATTGCTTGGAACTTAGGAAAATAATAGATGAAATTATCGCACGCGGGGGTCTAACCATCGGTAGATTGCATCCACCATTAAATTAATAAGAATAAAAATGGCAGCAATAACTAAAACCGCACCCATAATAACGGGTAAATCTAATTTATTAAGCGCATCTACAAGGGTTTTTCCAAGACCATTCCACCCAAAAATGTATTCTACAAAAACGGCACCGGAAAGCAATCCGGCAAACCATCCTGAAAGTGCAGTAATCAAAGGATTCAGTGAATTTTTTAATGCGTGTCGTTTTATAATTACCGCAGTTGAAAGTCCTTTGGCTTTCGCCGTTCGAATATAATCCTGATTTAATACCTCAAGCAATGAATTGCGCATCAGTTGAGTAATAACGGCTAAGGGGCGAATACCCAAAGTGATGGCAGGTAGCAATAAATTTTTTAATGTAAGGTGAACGCCATTACCCAAATCATCCACCTCATAAAGGCTCCCGGTCATATTAAGCCCGGTATATTTTTTTAAAACAAAGCCAAAAATCCAGGCGATTACAATCGCTGAAAAAAATGAGGGAACACTCATGCCTATGGATGTAGTAACGGCTATTATCTGGTCAAATCGACTATTTTTGTTTAGGGCAGAAAGTATCCCCAGCACAACACCTGCAATGAAAGCGATAAAGATTGCGCAGCAAGCAAGCAAAATAGTGTTCGGAAGCACTTCTTTTAAAATGGAACTTACCTTTTTGCCCTGCTGTGCAAATGATTCCCTCAAATAGGGAAGTTTCAATACCACTTTTTTATGATGTGTTTCACATAATACCAATGCGTTGTATTTTTTATCAGAGAAATAATCAATACGATTAGGCTGGGTGGTATTATGGATAGAAATAGGGGCAAGGTCATTTAGATAATAAGCATATTGCAGAAAAACAGGTAGATCTAAGCCCATTTTCTGACGAATAATTTTCAGGCGGGTGCTGTCTTCTCTTTGGTCAAGCATCATGCGTGCAGGGTCGCCGGGGAGTACAAAAAATAGAAAAAATATCACTGTAGCAACCCCCCAAAGTGTAAGCAGCGTACGGCCGGTTAAATATAATGTTTTTTTAATCAAATTTTATTAGATAGATAATAGACAAATTAAAATCCTTGCACAAGATACACATAAATTTGAGTGGCTTACACCATTTGACTTCAAAATAGTTTCTTATCAAAAAATTAAATTGCTCATTCGTTTAAAAAAATGATCACTTGACGTAGTGAAAATGATCACTTGACAAAAATATTTTTTTCACTTGATGTATCGAGACCGTTGCAAAAAGCAAGCTAACAAAAAAATGCAACGCCCGATAAAAATTAAATACCCGAGCAACCTTTTGGTTGTGAGGATTTTAATTTTTTGAGAAGGAAGCAGTTTGAAGTTAGATGCTTTCTTTTTCATACTTTTTTATGTGTTCTGCAACGGTCTCGTATCAAAATTTCTTTACTGTAAAAAAAATATTTATATACCTTTGAAAAGTTTTCATCTTTTTAATCATAGTAAATAAGGCATAAAATAAATGCTTCCGAAATATTCCTATATACTAAATAATGTTCCCTTTAACGGCATTATTTTCTTTGATCTTTGAAACTCTTTTTTGCTTAGTTTGTCCAGTAAAAAGAGTATATTCCTCTTCTATAGCTATTACGCAGCCGTCTAAACCTAAAACCTCTCTATTTTCAATTTTCCTTTGGACTGTTTTTGCTTCTCTATGATTTAATGTGATGAAATAACTCTCAGCACCCCGGTAAACTTGACGCAATGCTATCCCTTCTAAATCAGCTTGTTTATACCGTTCTCTTAGAGAAGTTTTCATAGTTAAAACTACGGGAAAGCGAGGATGATATAATACTAAATCAAAGTTTGCGTTAGGCACCCATTCAAAAACAACTTGATAATAGAAAGGGGCAATGGATTCATGCGCTAGCGTTTCACAAACTAAATATTCAAAAATACGTCCATTAACACTTTTTGACTCTTTAGGGTATAATTTCTTATACTTTTCATACATGTTTTTTATAAATCCATGAGGATAGGTGCTCCTGTTGAAACTTTCGTTTTCCAATACTTTATTGTAAACTTCCCCGCTTTTTCCGGCGATAAGGGATCCAATTTTACTTTGCATTCTTTATTTATTCTTTTTTTTGCAAGCGCACAATATTTTTCTTCTAACTCTAATCCTATAGCTTCTCTTCGGTGCATTATGGCTTCTATAAGCGTTGTCCCACTCCCGAGAAAGGGGTCAAAAATAGTATCCCCTATAAAAGAAAACAACTTTATACATCTTCTGGGCAATTCTCTAGGAAAAGGGGCTTCATGCCCTATGCGCTTAGCGCTTTCTCCACCAAAAGACCATACACCTTTTACCCAATCTTTGAACTCATCTCCTGTGATGTCATTCTCGCCCGGATGTTTTCTTTTCCATTGATCTTTATACAAGATAATAATCGTCTCTACAGGAGCTATTACATGAGGAGCACTTGCTGATTTCCAACTTCCCCAAGCCGTTCGCCGCGATATGTTTCCTTCATTCCATATAATGGTCGCATGATATTTCCAACCTGCTTTTATAGCGAGTTGAGTTATATCTGAAGATAAGGGCTGCTTTCCGTTTTTGTTTTTATCAAGAGATACATTTACACATAAGCGCCCTGATGATTTTGTCCAATAATAACAATTGCTCAGCCATTTTTTCGTGAACGAAAGATAGTCTTTATAATTCATAGAGTCTCCCTCTGCACTTCCATTATAAAGTTTACCCAGATTGTAAGGAGGGGAGGTAATCGTTAGATCAACACTTTCTTTTTTTAATGATGATTTATTTGTTGCATCTGCATTAAAAATAGACAAGCAAGAGGGTGTTTTCAATATATTTTGATTATCAATCATCTTACATTTATATTAATTCACATTAGTTTTTATTTTAATTAAGCTAAGGCTAAGGCTTACTTTTCCTTTTATAGAATACCTTGAATAAAACTTTTACAGACCGTTTCAAGACACGTAAAAAAGCATGAAAAAGAAAGCATCTAACTTCAAACTGCTTCCTTCTCAAAAAATTAAAATCCTCCACACCCATTAGGTTGCTCAGGTGTTTAATTTTTATCGGGCGTTGCATTTTTTTGTTAGAATGCTTTTTGCAACGGTCTCGGTATATGCGCAAAGATATTAAGGTTTCTACAAAATACAAAGAGAAATGAAGTTCTTTTTCTTATCAAAAAAACAAAATTTTCAGAATCCAATTGATTAGTCTGGGGTTTATTTTTTTTCATAAGCTGCATTCTAACCGCTAAAATGATTTTTGGAAAGGGTTCAAAATAGTTAGCCCTTTACTTTATTCTCTTTCTGCGTTTCAATTCAAGTTTAATCAATGCCATTTCTTGTGCAGCCTGACCGACAACTGAACTATTCTCTTCTGCGCGGCGAATCAAATAAGGCATAACCTCCTGCACAGGTCCGTAAGGAAGATATTTTGCAACATTTGCACCCAAGCTTGCTGCGTTAAACGATATATGGTCACTCATTCCGTAGAGTTGCCCCAACCAAATATGCTCATGGTTGATTGATAAACCTTTTTCTTCTATAGTTGATAGCAACAAAGCGGTGCTTTTTTCATTATGTGTGCCAGCAAATAGTAAAATATTTTGAATTCTCTTTAAAATAAACATAAGTGCTTGATTATAGAGTTTATCAGTAGCCTCTTTGGTAGGGTTGATGGGGGAGGGGTAACCCATTTTTTTAGCGCGTTCACGCTCCTTTTCCATATACGCTCCCCGCACTACTTTGAAACCTAAAAAATATCCTTTTTCCTGAGCACGACGCTCAGCAGTTTTTAAATAATTCAAGCGGTCATGGCGGTACATTTGAAGCGTATTAATTACAATACATTTTTTTTGATTGAATTTCTCCATCATCTCTTCCAATAAATAGTCTATTGCCGTCTGCCCCCATGAATGTTCCGCATCAACCATCACGCGTACATTCGATGAAAAAGCTCTTTCACAAACTTTTTGAAAACGATCTTTTATTTTTTGCCAGTCTGCCTCTTCGCTTTTAGAAAGCTTAACTCCTTTTTGTACTTTTTCATATAACGATAGATGCCCCAGTCCAGTTGGTTTAAATACCACAAAAGGAATTCCATTTGTTTTTGAAGCCAATGCTATGTTAGATAAAGTCTCATTACAAGTTCTTTCAAAATCGGCATTGGTCGCTTTGCCTTCAACAGAATAATCCAGAATGCTTTTAACGTTAAATCTATTTAAATCCTTTACTAATTCAAGACTCTCCGATTGATTCTCACCCGCGCAGAAATGATCGAATACCGTGTTTTTAACCGTTTGTCTCACCCAACTTATGTTTATAATTTTATTTATAACGAAACATCCTATGCGTGTTAGGATTTTGTAAGTCATTAGTCGAAACAGGTAGTAAGCTTTCTTTAATTGATTATCTGATTTTATCCGGAAAGCTATCTCAGTGTTGTTAAATCGTTCAGACATTTTTTGTTTAGAAATAATGATGCTAAAAGTAAGGATAATTTTATAATTTGGCGCATTCTAAAAAAAGAGAATTAAAAGTTTAATAGATTAATTTTTTTATCATGATAAAATCACTGAATGGTTTAGGCTATACCATTTATTTCGGGCAAGAATCTTATGATAAGTTTGATAAATATTTGGTTGAAAACAAGTCGAATTTGAGTAAGATTTTTATTTTGGTTGATAGTAAAGTGCATGGGCATTGCTTATCTGTTTTGAGGTCTAACTTATCTTTATCTAAGGCTAATATTATCAAAATAGAATCAGGAGAGCATCATAAAAACATCAAAACTTGTAAGCAGATTTGGGAAAATCTTTCGAATTTAGGGGCTGACCGAAACAGTCTGTTGATTAATTTGGGAGGCGGAGTTATTGCAGATTTGGGAGGATTTGTAGCTTCCACTTTTAAAAGAGGGATACGTTATTTAAATATCCCAACCACTTTATTGGCACAAGTAGATGCCTCAGTAGGGGGAAAGACAGGCATTGATTTAGGAAATATTAAAAATCAAATTGGTGTTTTCTCTTATCCTGAGATGATTCTTATAGATATTAATTTCTTAAAAACTTTATCTCAACGACAAATAAACTCAGGATTTTCCGAAATGTTAAAACATGGATTAATTGCTGACAAAGCCCATTGGCAGGCATTGAATGCCTCGTATCAAAAAATGGACTACAAAACGTTAGAAAATTTGATTTTTGATTCTGTGTCAATTAAAAAAAGAATAGTAGAGCGAGACCCGAAAGAAAAAAATCTTCGTAAGATATTGAACTTTGGACATACCATCGGACATGCTATCGAATCACACTTTCTAAATACTGATAAACATTTGTTTCATGGTGAAGCCATCGCTGTAGGAATGATTTGCGAGGCGTACTTATCTTACAAAACAGCTGGACTATCAAAAGAAGAGATGGCAGAAGTCAAGCGCGCTTTTTTAACTATTTTTCCTCGAATTGACCTATCAGATTTAGACTTAACTTCAATAGTAAACTATATGCAGCATGACAAAAAAAATATAAATGGCATTATTTATTTTTCATTACTTTCCGAGATTGGAAATTGTACGTTTAATTGTCAAGTTGATCCTGAACAGATAAAAGAATCATTTTTTTATTATCAAGAATAAAGTGGTTTAATGTCAAAAATTCCTTGTAATTTACTTATAATCGCTTTCGCTTATGAAATTGATATCTTTATTTTAAAACCCTTATTAATATGAAATATTATATCGTTGCTGGAGAGGCCTCTGGAGATTTACACGCTTCTAATATGATGAAAGCAATAAAAGGTAATGATGCCGAGGCTGAATTTAGATGCTGGGGAGGTGATTTGATGGAGGCTGAGGGAGCTACCCTTGTTAAGCATTATAAAGACTTGGCTTTTATGGGATTTGTTGATGTATTATTGCATATAAGAACTATTTTTAAGAATATTAAATTTTGTAAAAAAGATATAAAGGCGTACCAGCCTGATGCAGTAATTTTAGTTGATTATCCTGGATTTAATCTACGCATTTCTAATTACGTCCGCAATCAATTAAAAATAAAAACTTTCTACTATATTTCACCTACCGTATGGGCATGGAAGCCTGGCCGTGCTAAAAAAGTGATGAAAACAGTGGATAGGATGTATGTGATTTTTCCTTTTGAGGAAAAGTTTTATTGGGATCACTTTCGTTACAAAGTACAATTTGTGGGACATCCGCTTTTGGATTCGATTAGAAATCGTACACAAAGCGAAATGGAAATAAGGAAAGGATTAAGACTTTCTGATAAACCCATTATTTTACTCATGCCGGGAAGCCGCATCAGAGAAATAAAAAATATGCTTCCTATCATGGCTAAGTTAGCCGATGATTACCCCAATTATGAATTTGTTGTAGCAGGCGCTCCTTCGCAAAAAGCCGATTTTTATAAAAAATTTATTTCTAAAAAAATTATCCTTATATTAAATAAAACTTATGACCTGCTTAGTATTTCTCATGCTGCCTTAGTTACTTCAGGTACAGCCACTTTAGAAGTAGCATTGTTTAAAGTTCCCCAAATTATTTGCTATAAAGGAGACCCTGTTTCTTGGTGGATAGCTAAAAGATTCTTGGTTAAAGTGGATTTTATTGGTATTGTGAACCTGATTATGAATCGGGAAATAGTGAAAGAACTTTTGCAGGAAAAGATGACTGTTGATAATTTGAAGATAGAATTAGATAAACTTTTAAGTAAAGAGGTGCAAAAAGAGATACAGCAAGACTATGAAATTCTTTTTAAAAAACTAGGGGGAAGGGGTGCTTCAAGGCGGCTTGCTGACTCCATACATAAAGAACTTGTAAAGATCTCATCTATATGAAAGAGATTATTTTGAGACCGTTGCAGAACACATAAAAAAGCATAAAAAAGCATGAAAAAGAAAGCATCTAACTTCAAACTGCTTCCTTCTCAAAAAATTAAAATCCTTACAACCAAAAGGTTGCTCCGGTATTTAATTTTTATCGGGCGTTGCATTTTTTTGTTAGCTTGCTTTTTGCAACGGTCTCATTTTGTGTAAATTATTAAATTGAGAAGTTTGCAAAAAAGAAATTAGCCCCTTTACATCAGCATAAGCTAAAGAAGTTTATTTATTTGACGGAGTTAAAATCATTTCGATCTTTCCTCGAAAAAAGTAAAATGTCTTTTTATCCATTTTTCACCCTGTGCATTTTTAATTTTCACCCTGTGCATTTTTAATTTTCACCCTGTGCATTTTTAATTTTCACCCTGTGCATTTTTAATTTTCATCCTGTGCATTTTTAATTTTCATCCTGTGCATTTTTCTTTATGTAAAAGTCTCAAATTTTTAAATAGCCGTTTGATCTCTTTAGCTTGGGCTGACCTTAGCTTTGCTGACTTACAGCTCAGTTGCAAAAAGCACTTTAGTGATACAATGCAGCACCCGATAAAAATTAACTGCAAGTCAGCGTAAGTTAAAGGCCGCCGTTCTTTTTTACATCTCTCTGTCTAAACTTCGGTATTGAATCGCCTCTGCCACATGACGAGTGCCTAATGCTTTATTTTCTTCTAAGTCAGCAATCGTTCGTGCAACTCGTAAAATGCGGTCATAGGCACGTGCAGATAAATTTAGCCTGTCCATAGCCGTTTTTATCAACTGAACGCTGTCATTATTTAATTTACAAAAACGATCTAATTGTTTAGGTCCCATCTGAGCATTGTAATGAATATGTTCTAAATGTTTGAAGCGTTCGGTTTGAATATCGCGCGCGCTTGTAACTCTTTTTCTAATTTCAACGCTTTTTTCTCCTCTTCTCTCATCAGATAATTTTTCAAAAGGAACAGGGGTTACTTCAATATGCAGGTCGATGCGGTCAAGCAGAGGACCGGATATTTTATTTCGGTAGCGTTCCACTTCAACGGGTGTAGAGGTATTTTTAGGGTCGTCGGGAAAGTAACCGGAAGGGGAAGGATTCATAGAAGCAACTAACATGAGGCTTGCAGGATAGGTGATAGAGAACCTCGCGCGAGAGATGGTAACTTCACGATCTTCTAACGGCTGACGCATTACTTCCAAAACAGTTCTCTTGAATTCGGGCAATTCATCTAAAAATAGAATGCCATTGTGTGCTAGTGAAATTTCCCCTGGCTGCGGATAGCTTCCGCCTCCGACAAGCGCTACATCTGAAATAGTATGATGCGGCGACCGAAAGGGACGGGTGATCATTAATCCTTTGCCGGAAGTTTTCCCTACAATAGAGTGTATTTTGGTAGTCTCAAGCGCTTCATGTAAACTGAGCGGAGGCAAAATAGAGGGCATTCGTTTGGCAAGCATGGTTTTTCCAGAGCCCGGCGGACCAATCAGAATAATGTTATGACCCCCCGCAGCGGCTATTTCCATCGCTCTTTTTACACTCTCTTGCCCTTTTACATCAGAAAAATCATGTTCCACACGAGTTAAATTATCATAAAATTCTTTCCGCGTATCAAATTTTGTAGGGTTTAATTGCGCCTCCCCGTTTAAAAAATCAATGACTTCTGTAATATTGGTAACGCCATACACCTCTAAACTATCTACAATAGCTGCCTCCTGCGCATTTTCTTTCGGAAGGATAATGCCTTTAAAGCCTTCCGCTCTTGCTTTTATGGCGATGGGAAGCACCCCTTTAATGGGCTGTAAAGAACCGTCTAATGATAGTTCGCCCATAATGATATATTGCGCTAGCGCATCAGAGGAAACCTGCCCAGAAGCGGCAAGAATTCCAGTGGCTAAAGTCAGGTCGTATGCGGATCCTTCTTTACGCAAGTCTGCCGGTGCCATATTGATAATAATCTTTTTTCGAGGCATTTTGTATCCTCTGTTTTCAAGGGCTGCACTGATTCGATAGCTGCTTTCTCTGACAGCAATATCTGGAAGCCCGACTAAATGATAACCGATACCTTTATCAATATTAACTTCAACCGTGATCGTTATCGCATCAACGCCATGAGTAGCACTTCCAAAAGTTTTGATAAGCATAATAAACTTTTAAAAAGGCTTAAAAATAATTATTTTTATCATATTTTCTTAATTTAAAGCACTTTTAGCTGGTGTTGACTTTGTCGTTTCAAAAAGCGATGAGATAAAAGCACAACTGTAGAAAAAATTAAATATTGGATCAACTTTTTGATTGTTAATGGTTTAATTGTATAAGTTGCTATTATTACTAAATATTATAGTTAACATCTCTAAAGTCTCCTCAAGGGGACATTTTAGAACGTAATCAAAGAAAAATGGGAAGTAAGAGTAGAGACCGTTGCAAAAAGCATTCTAACAAAAAAATGCAACGCCCGATAAAAATTAAAATCCTCCACACCCATTAGGTTGCTCCGGTATTTAATTTTTTGAGAAGGAAGCAGTTTGAAGTTAGATGCTTTCTTTTTCCTGCTTTTTTATGTGTTCTGCAACGGTCTCGAGTATAAGAAAAATTTTTGACTGGCAAGCAGGATTCGGCATAAATGTTGGGGTTACAAATGGCAGCGGATTTATTTTTAAAGGGTTAGATTTGCCTAAATTCTATAAATATGATAATGTTAAAATTGATATTTATGGGGCTGCCCGCAGAGGAAATGTATGGAAAGGAAGCCGACTGACCTACGAGAATTAAAAACCAGTTAAAAATGAAGAAAGTCAATATTTTATTGCTATTATTTATGATGATGCCATTTGCTTTAAAATCTCAAAACTTAGGCAAACTTAAAGATGTAGATAAAAATAAAAAATTTATGAGTATTGTGCGGCTTTCTTATATAAAAGGTAATAAAGATACAGCCAAGGATAACGCTTATGCTTACAGTTTAAATGCTATATTGGGATATTATATTATCCCTAAGAGATTATCAATGGGTATTGGTGGTGGTTTTGATTTTTATGAAGAATCAAGTTTTAACTCCGCCCCATTATTTTTAAATATTCATTTTGATTTAACGAGTGAGAGAAACATTCCTTATATATACGCTAATTTAGGGGCATTATTAAAACTAAGTTCTAATTCTATTGATGGAGGTACACGAGAAATAGGCTTAGGGTATAAATTCTTCGTGTCTAAAAAACTTTGCCTAAATGCAGAACTAGGCTATGCTGGAAAAGGAGTGTCATTTACAGAAGGGGTGGCATTAAGTATAGGAGCTACGCTATTCTAACAACTCTAAATTTTAGGCAGAAGAAACAAGCCGACTGACCTACGAAAATTAAAACCACTTAAAAATGAAGAAAATCAATATTTTACTGCCCTTACTTATGATAACATCATCTATTCTGAAAGCTCAAAACTTAGATAAAATTAAAGATCCCGATAAAAATAAAAAGTTTACAGCGATTATACGGCTTTCCTATATAAAAAACTATGATGCCGATTATGAAATAACTATTCCTGAAAGAGGAACACAGAAAACGAATCTGAATACAAATAATGCCTACGCTAAAAGTTTAAATGTCATATTAGGATACTATGTTATCCGCGGAAGACTTTCACTAGGCATTGGTTTTGGGCTTGATCGTTATGAAGAGCCCGGGTTTAATTCTGCACCATTATATGGAGATATTCGTTTTTATTTAACAAATAAGAGAAATGTTCCTTACCTATACGCTAATCTTGGAACGCTGGCAAAATTAGGGTCCGATTTTGTCAAAGGTGGAACGGGTGAAATAGGGTTAGGGTATAAGTTTTTCTTATCTAAAAAACTTTGCCTAAATGCACAGTTAAGTTATGCTGCAAAAGAGGCCTCTTTTATAAATAAATTTAATACTTTAAAAGAAACGGTAGGTATCAAGGGGATAGCACTAAGTATAGGCTTTGTCCTTTTTTAAAGAGTTGAGTACTTTAGTTATTGTTGATTTTCAGTTGTTAAATTACTTTTTGTAAAGGTCTCATTTCTCATTTCACCTTCAATTCAGGAATAAATTTTAAATTTGCGCTTTATTAAAACTGAACTCGTTTTTTGATGATTAAAATAACTTTACCTGATAGTTCAATTCGTGAATATTCACAACCTGTAACTCCGATGGAAGTAGCTCAGTCGATTAGCGAAGGATTGGCAAGAAATGTACTTTCAGCTAAGGTAAATGATAGGCAGGTCGAGACTAGCACGCCGATTACTTCCGACTCGCAATTGATGTTCTTTACATGGAAAGATGCTATGGGTAAAAAAGCCTTTTGGCACTCTTCAGCTCATCTTTTAGCACAGGCGATTATGGAATTTTATCCGGACGCAAAACTTACCTTAGGCCCACCGATTGAAAATGGATTTTATTACGATATTGATTTTGGAAATAATCCTGTTTCGGAGAAAGATTTTGATAAAATAGAAAAACGAATGCTTGAAAACGCCCGAAAGAAACTTGAGTTTAAAAAATATTCGGTTGCCAAAGACGAAGCATTAAAAGCCTATGCAGGAAATGAATTTAAGACCGAGTTAATTTCTAATCTTGAAGAGGGATCGATCACTTTTGTAACGCATGGTAACTTTACCGATTTGTGTCGTGGCGGTCATATTCCGAATACCGGCATGATTAAGGCAGTAAAATTATTGAACATAGCGGGCGCGTATTGGAGAGGGAATGAAAAAAATAAACAACTCACTCGTATTTATGGTATTTCATTTCCTAAGCAAAAAGATTTAAAAGAATATTTATATGTATTAGAGGAGGCAAAGAAGCGCGACCATCGAAAGCTAGGAAAAGCATTAGAGTTATTTACTTTTTCACCGAGAGTAGGAGCGGGGCTCCCATTGTGGTTACCCAAAGGTACGGCATTGCGCAAGCGATTAGAAGACTTTTTATCCAAAGCACAATTAACTGCCGGATATGAGTTTGTAACTACGCCGCATATTGGAAATAAAGAACTTTATATTACTTCGGGGCATTATGCAAAGTATGGAGAAGACAGTTTTCAACCCATCAAAACGCCCAATGAAGGAGAAGAATACCTTTTGAAACCGATGAATTGCCCTCATCATTGTGAAATTTATAATGCCGGGCAGTGGTCTTACCGAGATTTGCCCAAACGCTATGCTGAATTTGGTACCGTTTATCGCTATGAGCAAAGTGGAGAGTTGCATGGATTAACTCGTGCTCGTGGTTTTACACAAGATGATGCGCATATCTTTTGCACGCCGCAGCAATTACTAGATGAGTTTAAAAAAGTAATTGATCTTGTTTTATATGTTTTTAATACTTTAGGCTTTAATGATTTTGAAGCACAAATTTCGTTGAGAGATCCTAATACCCCTGATAAATATATCGGGACAGAAGAAAATTGGGAAAAGGCTGAAAAAGCAATTCTTCAGGCAGCATCAGAAAAAAAACTATCAACGATTATAAAATATGGCGAAGCAGCTTTTTATGGACCCAAACTTGATTTTATGGTTAAAGATGCTTTGAAACGTAAATGGCAGCTGGGTACCATTCAGGTCGATTACAATTTGCCTGAACGCTTTGCCTTATCCTATAAAGATTCTAATAATCAGCACCGAAGACCCGTCATGATTCATCGAGCACCTTTTGGCTCTTTAGAGCGATTTATTGCTATTCTCTTAGAACACACAGAAGGCGTTTTTCCTCTTTGGCTATCGCCCGAACCCTATAAAATTTTACCTATCAGTGAAAAATATCAGGAATATGCTGAAAAAGTATTACATTTGCTCGCCAAAGGCAATATACGTGGGGGTATTGATAGTCGTAATGAAACCATAGGAAGAAAAATTAGGGATTGTGAATCAGCAAAAATACCTTATATGATCATTGTGGGAGAACGAGAATCACAAACGAATAAAGTCTCTATAAGAAAGCATAAAATGGGGGATTTGGGGTTGATGAATATAAAAGATTTTATAGAAAAGTTGCAAAAAGAAGCATTTATTGTATAACCTTTAAAAACGGATAGTCATAGCAATTAGAAGACGAGGCAGAAGAGGACCTGCCAGAATTATTAAAGAAGACCCACACCGTATCAATAATAAAATTACGGCAAACGAAGTACGATTAGTTGGAGATAATATAGAAGGTGGTGTTTATTCGTTACGTAAAGCATTAGAGAAAGCGGAAAAGTTGGGGCTTGACTTGGTAGAGATATCACCAAAAGCAAAGCCGCCGGTATGCAAAATAATAGAGTATAAGAAATATTTATACGAACAAAAGAAGCGGCAAAAAGAATTAAAATCAAAACAATCAAAAGTCGTCGTTAAAGAAGTTCGTTTTGGACCTCAAACCGATGACCATGATTATGAATTTAAGAAAAAGCACGCTGAAAAATTTTTGAAGGAAGGAGCTAAACTTAAGGCGTATGTTTTTTTTAAGGGGCGCTCAATTGTTTTTAAAGATCAAGGTGAGATTTTATTATTACGTTTGGCGCAGGATCTTGAAAAATGGGGAAAGGTTGAGTCTATGCCAGTCTTGCTGGGAAAAAAAATGACCATTATTATTGCCTCAAAGATGAAGTAGTATAAAAAACGAAAGTTTTGCAAAGTTCTCAAAACAATTTAAAACAAGTTTATTACAAAAAGATAATATAAAGGTACAAAATTGAAGTAGTATGCCAAAGTTAAAAACAAAGTCAAGCGCTAAAAAGCGTTTTAAAGTTACAGGTTCGGGTAAATTAAAACGTAAACACGCGTTTAAAAGTCATATTTTGACTAAAAAAGAAACCAAGCGAAAACGAAACTTAACTCAATATGCTTTAGTAGATAAAGCCGACGAGTTAAACATAAAAAAACAATTGTTAATCAAGTAACTTTTGAGACCGTTGCAGAACACATAAAAAAGTATGAAAAAGAAAGCATCTAACTTCAAACTGCTTCCTTCTCAAAAAATTAAAATCCTCACAACCAAAAGGTTGCTCTGGTGTTTAATTTTTATCGGGCGTTGCATTTCGGCAAACTCAATACAAGCATTTTTTTGCTAAAGTGCTTTTTGCAACGGTCTCCTTTTTTATATTTCTAAAGGAAGAAATGTAGGTTAATTAAAACAATTTAAAATATTAACCCTGCTGTAGCCGCTATTTAAGAGTAGTTTTTGTTAGATTAAAATTTGATAAAAATTAACGCCTTCAGCAAAAAATAAAACAAATTATGCCTAGATCAGTTAATTCAGTTGCATCAAGACACAGAAGAAAAAAAATTTTAAAACAAGCCAAAGGTTATTTCGGACGGCGAAAAAACGTTTGGACAGTAGCCAAAAATGCAGTAGAGAAAGGACTGCAATATGCCTATAGAGACCGAAAACAAAAGAAAAGAAATTTCCGTTCTTTATGGATTCAGCGGATTAATGCCGGCGCTCGTTTGCACGGAATGTCTTACGCTCAGTTTATGGGAGCACTAAAAAACAGTGGAATTGAGCTAAATCGTAAAGTGCTTGCAGATTTGGCGATGAATCATCCTGAAGCCTTTAAAGCCATTGTTGATAAGGTAAAATGAAAAAAGATTGAAAGCTAGCTTTTAATTGTTAAGAATGATTTTCATTCACAATTTTAGACCGTTGCAGAACACGTAAAAAAGTATTAAAAAGAAAGCGTTTAACTTCAAACTGCTTTCTTCTCAAAAAATTAAAATAATCACAACCAAAAGGTTGCTCCAGTGTTTAATTTTTAGCTTCGCTGACTTTCAGTTCTCGTGCGTTGCATTTTTTTACTAAAGTGCTTTTTGCAACGGTCTCATAATTTATTTTTTTCATATATAGACGTATTCATCAAAAAACACAAGATGAGATAGAATACGAAAAAGGAAGTACTTTAGAAGACCGTTGCAAAAAGTTTGAATGGGATTTATAATCTTTGTTTTTTAGTTTTTTTATTTTACCTACTGACTTATTGATAGGTTTTTCACTGTTTTTTCATGAATTTATTCACTATCAATACTCCTTTATCCTCTTGTTTTACTCTATTTTTAACGATTAGACGCAAGTAGCCCCGGACTTCGATATAAATTATACCCGATCGCCTCCATCAGGTTTTGCGTATGCATCTTCGCTATCCCGCTATATCTTGCCACCCCGCCTGAAAACCATCGCTTTATGCTTCCGAATGTCCGTTCTATTTTAAATCTTGTTTCCCCTACTCGTTTATTGAACCTCTTCTCAAAATCTGTTAATGGCTTTCCCCTTTTCGCTTTCTTCAGTAGATGATTCTTCAACTTTTTCCTCTTTAACAAACTCCTATTTCTCTCTGATTCATAGCCCTTATCCCCTTTTAAGGGGATACCCACTGGCAGGTCTGCAGACGCTAAAACCTCCTGTAGATTACTCCCCTCATTTACACTTGCTTTCGTGCTTACTACTCCAAGTACCAGACCTTCTTCATCGGTAACATAATGCTTTTTATACCCATAATAATACTTGCCTCGCTTTTTTAACCAAGCCCCTTGTTTATCTACACTTGCCTTATTATCTTTTTTTACCCTCGCCTCTTTTTGCTCTCCGCTATCCCCGGTAATCTTATAACTAACCTTGCCTTTCGGTTTTAATGAAGTCTCTACTACACTCGCGTCTACTATCGCTCCTTTTTTGATGATGATTGGATGGCGTTCTAATTGAACGTTGATCTCCTTAAATAGACGCTCGTAGGCTTATGCCCGCGTCATCAATGTTCTAAATCTACTCAAAGTACTATGATCAGGTGAGGATTGTTCTATGTGTAACCCACAAAAATAACTGAAGGAAAGACTGTCATTTATCCTATCTTCCACTTCGTAATCGCTTAAGCCATACCAAGTTTGTAATAAACACATCTTAAATAATAATAAACCATCATCACTCGGACTGCCCGTCGCACTTTTACCCTTATTATAAGGGTTGTCTATTATTTTACTTATTTTTTCCCAGTCTAACAAACGGCTTAACTGCGTGAAAAAAGACTTTTTTATCTTTCTTGTGCGTAAATCACAAATACTATCGGCTAAAGTAGGATGATGATATATTTTCATGCCATAAATAGACTATCTTTTTAGATAAAATAGCTACTTAGTATCACCTTTTTTTTATATCTAATCTTTCATTACCTTGCAACGGTCTTTATCTTTAGATAAAATAGCTGTTTAGTATCACTTCTTTTATATCTAATCTTATTACCTTGCAACGGTCTTGTACTTTAGATCCAAACTGCTTTCCTAATTCGACAAGCGGTTATTGAGCATAGTTGAAATATGATTACTGAATACTTCGATAAACCCAACTACCGAAAATTAAAATCCTCATAACCTAAAGGTTTAGCCGGTATTTAGCTCACGCTAACTTGCATTTGTTGGAGCATATTTTGACAAGTTCAATACAAGCTTTTTGCAAAGATATCTAAGAGTGTTTACCCTCTAAAACCGCTAGTGTAACTAAAGACCTTTAACAGTTGTAAATCAGCGAAGATATAAGTCTAAAATTGTTAAAAAAAGTTAAATAAATCATAATTAAAGTTAAAAAAAGTTAAATTTGTTTTTTTGGCATAGTATATGATTTATGGCTTCAAGAAAAATTAAATTATATATATTTATGTTTGGTAAAAAGTTAATTATTTTCTCTACGATTATCGTTTTTTCAACTTGTAAAGACAAAGATAAACAAACTATAAAAAAGACTCCCTTTCCGGTAATCGAAATTCCTACAAAAACAGTAAGCATCTACAAAAGTTACCCTGTTCATATTGAGGGAGTTATAAATAGTAAGATATGGGCAAAAGTAGAAGGTTATATACAAGATGTTTTAATTGACGAGGGGGATCATGTAAGAAAAGGGCAACCGCTTTTTAAATTAGAAACACAATCGCTTACTCAGGATGCGAACGCTGCAAAAGCAAAAATTAATCGCAATCAGATAGAGATTGATAAATTAGCTCCATTAGTAAAAAAAGGAATTATTAGTCCATTACAGCTTGAAACAGCTAAAGCAAACCTGGAGCAAGCCAAAAATAATTACCAAAGCATTTTAGAGAATATCAATTATGCTACTATAAAAAGTCCTATAGAAGGGCTTGTAGGGAAAATAAATTTTCGAGAAGGGTCCCTCGTAGGGAAACAAAACGCAATGCCGCTTACCACGGTAATGAATATTGATCAAGTGTATGTGTATTTTGGTATGAATGAAAAAGATTATTTAAGCTTTTTTACAAAAACTAAAGGAAAACATATTCAAGAGAAAATTAAACATCTTCCCGAGGTATCGCTAATACTGCCAAATGATGAAATATACGATAAAAAAGGTAAAATTCAAACAGTGACCCAAGAAATTGATCCGGAAACGGGTGCTATAAGTTTTAGAGCGATTTTCGATAATCACAATCACCTTATCAAGAATAATAATAGCGGAATCATTAAAATACCGTTTACTTATACAGATATGACGATAGTGCCTAAAAACGCAACTTATGAGCAACAAGGGCAGACCTATGTTTATACGGTTTCTCCAGAGAATCGTGTAAAGGCTACTTCTGTAAAGGTTGAGGCAGAATTTGATAATCTATATATAATTACAAAAGGCATAAAAAAAGGTGAAAAAATCGTTATAGGAATGCTTGAAAAGCTTAGAGATGAAATGCTTATAACTCCACAAGAAATCAGTTTCGATAGCGTAGCTAAGCCTATAAAAAAAGTATTCAAATAATATAATCACTATTCATTATGTTAAAAGTTTTTATAGAGAGGCCAGTACTCTCCACTTCTATATCAATTATTATACTTGTATTGGGTATGCTAGGAATCAAAATGCTTCCTTTAAACCAATATCCTGATATTGCCCCGCCGACTATTAGAGTTAGTGCAACTTATCCCGGTGCGAATGCAGAGACTTTACTAAATAGTGTAGTTATCCCATTGGAAGAACAAATAAACGGTGTAGAAGGAATGACATACCTCACCTCTACGGCAACAGATGATGGCACTGCAGAAATTACTATATATTTTAAACCCAATATTAATCCAGATATTGCTTCAGTAAACGTACAAAACTGTGTGAGTATTGCTAATAGATTATTACCTGCTGAGGTAAAACAAGATGGGGTGATAGTAAAAAAGCGTCAGAACGACCATTTGATGTTTATCAGTTTTTACAGTACAAATAAAGACTATAATAGTACGTATTTGAATAATTATCTAAAAATTAATGTACTCCCGGAGTTGAAAAGAATAGAAGGTGTAGCAGATCTTTTTATCGCTCCAGAAAAAACTTACAGCATGCGTATTTGGCTTAAACCAGAAAAAATGAATGCTTATCATTTAATTCCATCAGACATTGCTGCTGTATTGAAAGAACAGAGTTTAGAGGCTGCAGCGGGTTCATTAGGTCAGAATAACGGGGAATCATTCTCTTACAGTATTCAATACGCGGGTCGTTTCAAGACCGAGGAACAATATGGAAATATTATTATTAAAGCATTGGGGAATGGCCAGTATCTTCGATTAAAGGATGTAGCAAAGATTGAATTTGGATCGCAATCCTATAAAGTATCATCAAATGTCGCAGGATATGAATGTACCGTAATGGGGGTTAGTCAACTTAAAGGAGCCAATGCTTCAATGGTTATTGAGGAAATTAACAACAAGTTAGATCAATTAAAAAAGGATTTTCCTTCTGGATTTAAGTTTTTAACGATGTATAATGTTAATGATTTTTTAAATGCATCTATTGATAAAGTTATTCATACGTTCTTTGAAGCCCTTATACTAGTATTTATTGTGGTGTTTATTTTTTTACAGGATATTCGCTCTATGTTGATTCCTGCCTTTACGGTTCCGGTGTCTATCATAGGTACCTTCTTTTTCCTAAATTTGCTAGGCTTCTCCATTAATCTATTGACCTTATTTGCATTAGTTCTTTCCATTGGGATCGTCGTAGATGATGCAATTGTAGTCGTTGAAGCCGTCCACGCTAAGATAGAACAAGGCGCAAAGAATGTTAAGAAAGCAACTATAGATGCCATGCATGAAATTTCGGGTGCCATCATCTCTATTACTTTAGTCATGGCTGCGGTGTATTTGCCGGTAACGTTTATCCAAGGACCCACGGGAGTATTTTACACGCAATTTGGTATTACGATTGGAATTGCTATTTTAATCTCTGCGGTCAGTGCATTAACTTTATCCCCAGCACTTTGTGCACTGTTTTTAAAACCTCATGCCAATGATCATGAAGATCTAGGAAAGAAAAATTTCCTACAGCGTTTTTATCAAAGTTTTAACCTTGCTTTTAACGCGATTATTTATAGATATGGCCAAGCATTACGTTTTTTATGTCGTAACAGATGGATTACAATAATCATTTTGATTTCCACCTTTGTTGGAATACGGTGGTGCACGAATACCATCCCAAAAGGATTCGTTCCCCAAGAGGATAGAAAAGTTATATTTGCTGATATTCAACTTCCTGTGGGTGCTTCTTTAGATCGTACGCATAAAGTAAATGAGCAGTTGTATGAAAATATAAAAAATATACCGGGGATAAATACTGTGGCGATGACCTCCGGATTTAGCCTATTGAATTCATCTGGCAGCAATTACGGTTTTGGAATTATACAATTAAAAGATTGGTCTGAACGCAAAGAAGATTCGTTGTCAGTTAATGCTATAAAACAAAAGCTATTCCTCGCTGCCTCTAATATAAAGGATGCAAAGATTGTTTTCTTTGTCCCGCCAAGTGTCCCAGGTTTTGGTACTTCATCAGGCGTTGAATTGAATTTACTTGACAAATACGCAGGTTCGTTTTCCAAATTGGATAAAACCAACCAGCAATTCATTCAATCGTTAGAAAAACATCCAGAAATAAAATATGTAAACTCATCTTTCAATACTCAATATCCTAAATATGAAATGATTGTAAATGTTCCTTTAGCTAAAGAGAAAGGGGTTGTTGTGAGCGATCTATTCTCTACTTTACAAGGGTATATCGGTGGAATTTATGCTTCAGATTTTACAAGATTTGGAAAACAATATAGGGTATATATTCAAGCTTTACCAAAAGACAGAGCTGCAGAAAGTGACTTAAGTAAACTCTATGTGAAAACTGGTAATGGTAAAACAACTCCCATTACAGAGTTTATAACTTTCAAGCGTGTATATGGTCCGCAATCATTGACTCGGTTTAATCTTTTTAACTCTACTTCAATTAAAGCAGAAATGAACCCTGGATTTTCTACCGGTGAAGGAATTAATGTTATTGAAGAAGAAGCTAAGAATCTACCCACTAACTACAAAATTGCTTATTCAGGGCTTACATTAGAAGAAATAAAGTCAGGAAATCAAACCATTTTGATTTTCTTTCTCTGTTTGATATTTGTGTACTTTTTGCTCTCTGCACAATACGAAAGTTTTTTACTGCCTCTATCTGTATTGTTTTCTTTGCCCGTAGGAGTTTTTGGAGCTTATTTTTCCACAAAGATAATGGGACTGCAAAATAATATTTATTTCCAAATCTCGTTAATCATGCTCATTGGTTTATTAGCGAAAAACGCTATCTTAATTGTAGAATTTGCAATACAAAGAAGACGGCATGGAGAATCTTTGTTAGATTCCGCTATAGATGGTGCTAAAGCACGTCTACGCCCTATTTTAATGACCTCCTTTGCTTTTATTTTGGGTTTGTTACCTTTAGTTTTTGCTACTGGTGTAAATGATTCTGGTAATCGGTCTATTGGTACGGGAGCTGCAGGAGGGTTATTAATTGGGACACTGATTGGTATATTTGTTATTCCAACTCTTTACATCGCATTCCAATGGTTACAAGAAAGAATTTCACATCACAAACCTACAGAAAAAGACACGCCTGTATTATGAAATTTAAAAAAATAATTTTAGTTAGAACGTGTGTTCTGTTCATTTTTGCATTAAGTTTACAAAGTTGCTTGGTTACAAAAAATTACCAAAGACCTGATTTTGAAGAAATTCAAAATCTATACAGAACGGATAATTTGCCACAAGATAGTATTTCAATGGCAGAGGTTTCATGGAAAAAAATGTTTACCGATCCATATTTGGCAGGTTATATTGAAAAAGGACTGGAAAATAACCTTGATGTTCGCATAGCGGTTCAACAAATCTTAGCTGCTGAAGCCTATGCAAAACAAGCTAAGTTAGGTTACCTGCCATCCATCATAGGAATGGTTAAGGGTACTAGGTCAGATGTATCAGAAAATACTCAGCGAGGCGGCGAATTGAATCGTTCAGGGATAGATCATGTGAATGAATTTGAATTATCGGGGATGCTTTCTTGGGAAGCGGATATCTGGGGAAAGATATTGAGCAATAAACGTGCATTTGCCGCTCAGTATATGCAAACCATCGCTGCTCATAAAGCGGTAAAAACTAAATTAATAGCTGATATTTCCTCTACGTATTATCAACTTTTGGCTTACGATTCAAAATTAAAAATAACTGAAAAAACGATCACTTTCAGGCAAAAAAGTCTAGAAACCATTAAAGCTTTAAAAGATGCAGGGCAAGCAAATAGAGTTGCTGTAGATCAATATGCTGCGCAATTATATAATGCTCAAGCCTTATTAATAGACTTAAAAGCAGAACGTTTTAAAACTGAAAACGTATTGAGCATTCTATTAGGAGAAACACCTAGACATTTTGAACGATCGATCTTAAAAGATCAAAACATCAATATTGATCCTGATTTGGGCGTACCTACGCTTTTGCTGAGGAATCGTCCAGATATTATATCAGCTGAATATCAATTGGTTAATGCTTTTGAACTTACTAATGTAGCAAGAAGCAGTTTATACCCTTCGTTTACTTTATCAGCTACATTAGGACTACAAAGTTCAACTTTTGATAAGTGGTTTAGTGTCGGCTCTCTTTTTGCTAATTTAGCAGGCGGAATTACGCAGCCTATATTCAATCAAAGAAAATTAAAAACACAATATGAAGTAGCTAAGACCGAACAAAACAGTGCTTTGTTAGATTTTAAAAAGAGTCTCCTAAATGCCGGAAAAGAGGTTTCAGATGCCCTTTACACCTACCGCGCAGAAACAGAGAAGTTTGAATATTACCGAAAGGAAGTGGAAGCCTTACGTAAAGCTGAATCTGATTCAAAAGAATTACTTGAGAATGGTCTTGGCAATTATTTAGATTTATTAACCGCCGGACAAAGTGCATTAGATTCCGAATTAAAAATAATTGATAACAAATTATCACAATTAACCTCTATTGTGGAGCTATATCATGCTTTAGGCGGGGGTTGGAAATAGTTTAAGACTTTTTTAGCTGTGCTGACTTACCGGTGGCTGGAATGCCTTTTTCAAGGGTCTCCCATTATTAATTCAAATAAAAATGTCGGGACCGTTGCAGAACACATAAAAAAGTATGAAAAAGAAAGCATCTAACTTCAAACCGATTCCTTCTCAAAAAATTAAAATCCTCCACACCCATTAGGTTGCTCCAGTGTTTAATTTTTATAGGGCGTTGCATTTTTTTGTTAGCGTGCTTTTTGCGAAGGTCTCATGTCCATTATTTTCCCTAAACGGGAAAAAGGTTTGTGTATTTGCATTAATCAATGAAATATGCGAATCATTTCAATTAAGAAATTACGCGAATTTTTTGAAGCATATCCAGATTCAGAACAGGCTATCAAGTCATAGAACAAAGTGGCTAAGGATGCTGAGTGGAGTTCGTGTAATGAGATTAAGCAGCTAGTATTGTTGGTAATAATAGGGTCGTTTAATATTTGCGGGAATAAATATCGGCTTATAGTGGAGGTTAATTTTAACGCTCAGATTATATATGTGAGGTTTATAGGAACCCATAAAAAATATGATTGTGTAAATGCAAGAAGAATATAGTCATAATATACATCATTAAAAAAATAAATTTCTTTTTTAATGATGTAAAATAAAAATCAGATATTATGAAAGGACAAAAATTTAATTCAATTAAGAGTGAAAAAGAATTAAATAAAGCATTAGAACGTATAGAAGAAATTTTTAATTCTAAACCCGATACGAGTGAGTTTTTAGAATTAGAATATTTAAGTTATTTAGTTGAAAAGTATGAAAATGAAACAAGTCCAATTGGCGAGCCTGATCCTATTGAATACGTGAAGTATGTTTTGCAAAATAGGAATATATCAGATAAACGGTTAGCAGAAATAATAGGAAGTAGAAGTAGAGTAACCGAAATATTCTATAGTAGAACGAGAAAATTGAATTTAAATATCATAAGAGCTTTGCATGATGAATTAGGTATTTCAGCAGATATTTTAATTAAAGCATACTGAATATATCAATATTAATTAGGCAAATTTTTTAGTTTTGATTATATCTTTCATTTCTATTAATTTGAGAGAGCCATTTAAGGATAAGCCCCCTCGAGGGGACTTTAGGGGGGCTTACAACATACGGTTGCACTTGAATAGCTAAAACTTAATCACCATTTTTTATATTGAACTCACGTTAATTAGCTTAACTGCCTTCTCAACAGAAAGCGCATCGGTTAATGTAAAATTACCAATTTTTTCCCGGCATAAGGCAGTTAAATATCCTCCGGATTTTAAGGCTTTTCCAAAGTCGTGTGATAGAGACCGGATGTAAGTTCCTTTGCTGCATTCTACTATAAAATTGATATAGGGAAGTTGAATCTGCGTGATTTCAAAACGGTAAATACAAATTTTTCGCGGAGATATTTTTACCTTTTCGCCTTTTCGGGCAAATTCATAAAGTCGTTTGCCTTGTGTTTTTAATGCTGAAAAAATGGGAGGATATTGCGCTATAACGCCTGTAAGTTCAAATGCGGTTTTTTTTATGATTTCATCGGTAAGGTGTTTGGTAGGAAAAAAATTATTTTCATCGGTTTCTGTGTCATAGGAAGGCGTCGTTGCGCCGAGTTTAATGATGCCGCTATAGGTTTTGTTTTGCATTTGGTAGGTCTCTATTTTTTTTGTGGCTTTTCCAAGGCAAAGAATAAGCAGCCCGGTGGCTTTGGGGTCAAGGGTACCGGCATGTCCTACTTTGAATTTTTTTAAATGATATTTTTGTGTAATTTCCAGTCGAATTTTTTTAACTACATCAAAAGAAGTCCAATCTAAAGGTTTATCAATCAATAAAATCTTACCCGCCTGCAATTCTTCTAAGTTCATAAAGATAAATGAAGGTATCCACAATAATGTAATCCATATAGCGTTAAAAGTAATAATCCGATAATAATCCGATAGTAGCCAAAAAGTTTAAATCCGTGCTTTTTCAGATAATTTACAAAGGATTTGATAGCGAGAAATCCGACTATAAAAGCCAGTATATTTCCAAGCAGCAGAAGATTCACTTGATGCTCCGATAAATTAAATCCTTCTTTATAGTAATCATACATTTTCTTTGCAGTCGCACCAAACATAGTGGGCACAGCAAGGAAAAATGAAAATTCAGTCGCTGTTTTTCTATTGAGTTTTTCTGCCATTCCTCCTACAATAGAAGCACCGCTTCTCGAAACGCCAGGAATCATTGCTAGACATTGATAAAATCCTATTTTCAAAGCGTTAGAATAGGATACTTCAGTTTTTTCTGAATTTGAAAACCAATCATCGGTTTTTAATAGAATCAATCCGCCTACAATCAAAGAGATAGCAACAGTTAGTGGGCTTTCTAACAGCTGGTCAATGATTTTATTGAATAGTAATCCCAGAACAACAGCAGGAATAAAGGCTACAAAAAGTTTAAAATAAAAATTCCAGCTTTGAAAAAACCTTTTCCAATAGAGAATTACCACCGAGAGAATCGCGCCTAATTGAATAGCAATGGTAAAAAGTTTAACAAATTCATTGTCGGAAATTCCCATAAATGAGGAAGCTATAATCATATGCCCGGTAGAGGATACAGGTAAGAATTCAGTTAGTCCCTCTATAATAGATAAAATAATTGCCTGAAAATAATTCATGATTCTTTCTTAATTTTAGAAGAAGGGAGCATAATGGCAAAAATTTCGATAACAAATCCGATGAGGATCACTAAAGGGGCGAGTCTTATCCTACGAAAAGAAAATATATTTTCATTAAAATAATGCGGGTCGAATTTTCCTTCAGGATTAGTGTTAGCACCATGCCCGAGCATTAAAAGAAATCCAGTTGTAATTACTAAAATGCCCAAGATCATTAAAGTATAATTGCGTTTTCTAAAAATAAATGAAGAAGATTTTTTCATAATTAATAATACAATTGTTCAGTTCGTAACTTGAGAAATTTTGAAGTGGCAAAATAGGTACTAATAAGAGATAGCAAAATGCCAAGAAAAATAATACCGATTCCTAGCCATGCTAATGAGTAATAATCTAATGCAAAGGGTTCTTGAAAAAATTTTTGATAAACAGCTAAATAGTATAAAATTCCACATAGAATGGATATAGCCAATAGTGCGCTAAATAAGCCTATATACATACTTTTCCATAAAAAAGGGCGTCGAATAAAAGATTTCTTAGCACCAATAAGCTGCATGGTTTTAATCGTAAATCTTTTAGCATAAATATTTAATCGTATGGCGTGGTGAATAAGAAGAGCAGCGATAATAAGAAATAAACTAGCAATTATCAGGGCACCAAAACTAATTTTGTTAATATTTTGATAAATGGTGTGCAATTCATTTTTAGGATAGTGTATTTCCAAAACACCTGATTCAGCCTTTAATTTTCGAGCAATGCTATCTACTTTCTTAGGTTCAACGTAGTCAGTTTTTAGATATACTTGTAATGAAGCAGGATAGATAAGGTCATTATAAAACGGATCATCTTTAGTCATTCCAGTAGCTTTACGCGCTTCAATTAAAGCCTTCTTTTTATCAATAAAGTGTTGCTTAAGCGTATAGTCGGAGAGTTGAATATTTTTAACTAATTGATCAATTGTTTCTTTTTTTGCTCCATTCGAGAAAATAACCTCTAGTGAAATATTTCCTTTTATAAAAATAGAAAATTGCCGAGCATTGATCAATAAAATACCTATAATTCCTATCATAAAGAGAACTAAAGATAAACTTATTACTACTGAAAAATAGGAAGAGCGAACTCGTCTTTTATTAATTTTATTTTCGTAATTCGACATCCTTGTACTTAAAAAAATTTTGGCTAAAGTAAAAATAATTCACTTTAAACACAAGAAAGATATCGATTCTATCTCTAACACTCGCCCTGTAAAGCCGTCTGGAACACCAAAGACAATAGCAAAGCAGAACATAGGATAGAGAAATCATTAAAATTATTAATGTTGAAGTTAAATAACAAACTAACTAAGACCGTTGCAAGGTAATAAAAGATTAGATATAAAAAAAGTGATACTTCGACTACGCTCAGCAAGCATACTAAGCGGTTATTTTATATCTAATCTTTTATTACCTTGCAACGGTCTTTATGACTTTAATTCTATATGAAGTATCTTAATGTATTATCCGTAATTTTATTTTACTTGCTTACTTTCTTGACATTATGCCATAACAGATATTGACACCATACTATCAAACATCTTGATAGCATGCAGTAACAGACCTTGACATCATCGTGTCAAATCATTTGACCTTATACTACTGTAAGGAGTTTATCAAAGGTGCCTGTACGTGGGTTCTTAAGCCCTGAACCTCCGCCATTATATTGCGTGGTGATTTGCAGGGTGTATTCTCCACTAGCGAGTTTAGGAAGCACCACAAAGAGCCTTGCAGGTTTGTTGTCTGCTATCGTAGCTACTCTTTTTTTAGTGCCGTCGCTGGCAACAAAATATACACCATTATCTGAATGATCGCCTTCTATTTTGAGCAGGCTGCCTGTGATTTCTAATATTCCACCTGAGGTTATTTGCTCATTTACGCTCCCGCTGATGCTGTCTTTTACTTCTAAAATATGGGGGATCACTTCTGAAGCAGAGACTTTTTCTACTCGGATTTTTTTCAACGCTTCTTTGAGTACTTTCCCCGCGGTAGTATTAACTTTGATCCTGTGGCGGCTTTTATCAAAACTGTCTGTTGCTCCCTCAAATACTCCCGCTATAGAGAAGTTGGTTTTAAAAAGATCCGTATGAATAGCCTCTCCATTAGCAGTAATGCTACTAGCTACTTCAAAAAAATTGCTGAGTACAGCAAGAATGTCAGCACGGGTTACAGTGCTTCCTTTTTCTAACATTTGTGCAATGATGCTTTCCAAATCATGGCTTTTTACCTCCTGCGGACGGGCATTATAGTCGTCGGCTTGTTCGGTTAGTAAATTTTCTGTAAGCGAATATTTAAGGCTCATAATCGTATTATTTTTAAGGAATAAGAAACGTAATCTGCCAAAGATACAAATAATAAGGGTAATTAAATAAACTGAGACCGTTGTAAAAAGCACGCTAACAAAAAAATGCAACGCCCGATAAAAATTAAACACCGGAGCAACCTTTTGGGTGTGGAGGATTTTAATTTTTTGAGAAGGGCGCCGTTTGAAGTTAGATGCTTTCTTTTTCGTACTTTTTTATGTGTTCTGCAACGGTCTCAAACTATTCTATGCTAATTTATCTGCTATTAACTTTTGTTTTCATGAATCGATTATTAGCCATAGGGTTAAGAGGCACAAGAATTTTAGAAGTTGCCCAGCGAATAATTAGGTGCTTCTTTCGTTACATTAACATCATGAGGGTGGCTTTCTTTAAGTCCTGCATTAGTGATTTTTACAAATTGAGCCTCATCAATCAGCGCTTGAATATCTTTGGTGCCACAATATCCCATACCTGCCCGCAAGCCGCCGCATAATTGATAAATGACATCCTGCACGCGGCCTTTATACGGAACTCGTCCTTCAATTCCTTCGGGGACGAGTTTTTTAGCCTCTGCTTGAAAATATCGATCTTTGCTTCCTCGTTTCATAGCAGCAATGGATCCCATTCCAACATACGTCTTAAATTTTCTTCCGTTAAAGATAATTTCTTCTCCAGGGGATTCTTCTGTTCCTGCGAATATGCTGCCAAGCATTACACAACTTGCCCCGGCTGCTATTGCCTTTACGATGTCTCCTGAAAGATTAATCCCTCCATCAGCAATAACAGCAGTATTGCTTTGCTTACAATACTCATACACTTCATTAATTGCGGTTAATTGAGGCACTCCTACACCAGCAACCACGCGGGTGGTACATATTGATCCTGGTCCTACTCCTACTTTAACGGCATTGGCTCCAGCATGAATCAAAGCTTTGGCAGCTTCAGCGGTAACGATATTTCCCCCGATTAGATCCAATGCTGGAAAAGCTTTTCTTACTTCGGTTACTTTAGCGATTACACCAGCAGAATGCCCGTGTGCAGAGTCAATAGCAATAATATCTACGCCTACATTAACCAATGCAGTTACGCGTTCTAAAGTATCTGCATCTACTCCAACGGCAGCCCCCACTCGTAAACGCCCTCTGTTATCCTTACAGGCGTTAGGGTAATCCATCACATTATCGATATCTTTGATGGTAATAAGCCCAACCAGTTTATTCTGCTTATTCACTATCGGTAATTTCTCTACCCTGTTTTTTAATAAAATGGCTTTGGCTTTTTCCAAATCGGTATCCGGCGATGAAGTAATGATATTTTCTTTGGTCATTACCTCTTTCACCTTTAGCGTTAAATCGGTTTGATATTTTACATCTCGATTGGTTATAATTCCAACCAGAACATGATTCTTATCCACTACGGGTAAGCCTGAAATGCGATACGTTTTCATCAAATCAAATGCCTCTTGCAGGTTGGAATTGATCGAAAGCGTTATCGGATCGCTAATCATGCCATTTTCATACCGCTTTACCCGATCCACTTCAGCCGTCTGTTCTTCAATGGATAGATTTTTATGAATAAATCCAATCCCTCCTTCTCGGGCGATGGCAATAGCGAGTTTGGCTTCGGTAACGGTATCCATCGCTGCAGAAACTATAGGAATATTAAGGGTTATATTCTCCGTCAAGCGGGTTTTTAGAGATACCTCGTTAGGCAATATCTTAGAATAGGCAGGCACAAGAAGTACATCATCAAACGTATAAGCTTCTTGTATGAGTTTATTTTTCATTTTTTAGCTTTTCATTTTTTTCTTCGTTGTCTGTTGGTCTATTAATCGTGGCGATAAATAATTCTCGTTCTGTGTCATTAGTTAATTGTAGATTAGGGTGTTCTTTAAATGCTCTCTTAATACCTGAGCCAATTCCTCTATATTTCATTATTTTAGAACAGAAGCCCACGAGCATATTGTTACGAATAACTGATCGGGCACCATATTTAAGGTTTTCTACTGTAAGGCTGTTGGGCAAACTGCCGGGACTTATTATTTCAATTCTATTATCAAAAATAAGTATTTTAATGGCGTCGTTTATAAAATAATCTCTATGGATTAGAGCATTCTGTAAAAGTTCTTCGAGTGCTATTTTAGAAACTTCAAGAATACCTTGTGAGTTAAAACTCTGACCTTGTTGCGTCTTTTTTAAATTTCTTAATAAGAACGCTATGCCTTTATTAAACATTTGTGGAATCGTACCCAAAATATCTTCGCTGTCTCTGTATTCTGTGCCCTCAATGTCATTTCCAAAGAATGAAACCGCTTTTATGCAAAAAGCAGGTCTAAATCTTTGAGGATTTTTCCCAAAAAATAACATTCCACCTAAGGTAAGTTGATTATCTTTTGTAACTCCTGTATTATTTAAAATTTCTTGAAAAGAAATCCCAGATTCTTCAATCGAAGTCTCCCAATTTTTTAAAAAATATTCTTCAAAAAAACCTTTATCAATGTCATTTATCGTTGTACCTCTAATAGGGGTTTCATCTGCTGGCAAATTTCCTCCGCTTTGAAGCAATCGGGCAATTTCTTCCTTAGAGGTTACCTTTCTTTTATCTGAACCATTTTTTATCCAAATAATTCCCTTGTTATCCATATTCGGTTTACTTATTCCTTCTGGAATTTGAACAGCTATAATCATTTTATCATTAACACTAATATTTTCAGTAAATATATTGATAGGTGCTTTAACATTATTCGATGCAGCATTGCTTAGAAGTTCATTCGTCTCTTGTAATTCTTCAAACGAAAGCCCGTTAATTTCGCCTGTTCTATCTTTTACCCCGATGATTAATGTGCCGCCTTTTGTATTAGAAAACGCAACAAATTCGGTTCCGACTTTATAAGCATCATTTACACGCTCTTTGAATTGAACCGTACTTGATTCTCCCCTTTGTATCAAATCTACTATTTCTAACGCGTCCATAACTTATAAATTTTCTTCACCGGTATACTTAAATTCCTTATCTTTTTTTGTATGCAGGTGAAAATCTGTTCTTAACCAGCGGCTTCCATTTTTAAATAATTCTAAATTATTTTCCATTTCAGTTTTAAAAAAGATGTTTTACTATAAAAATATACAAAATTTTAGTTTTCTACTCCCACTCAATCGTAGCCGGCGGTTTTGAACTAATATCATAAGTTACACGATTAATGCCTCGAACCTCATTAATGATTCGATTAGAAACGGTATCTAACAAATCATACGGAAGGCGAGACCAAGCAGCGGTCATAAAATCGGTGGTATCCGCCGAACGAACCACCGCTGTATATTCATAGGTTCGCTCATCGCCCATAACCCCTACTGATTTTACCGGCAATAAAACGACAAACGCCTGACTCACTTTATCGTATAAGTCCGCTTTATATAATTCATCAATAAAAATAGCATCTGCTTCCTGCAGTATTTTTACTTTTCCTTCGCTTACTTCCTCAAGAATACGGATGCCAAGCCCAGGTCCAGGAAAAGGATGGCGCATAATCATCTCATGAGGAATACCTAATTTTAATCCTACTTTGCGTACTTCGTCTTTAAACAAATCTTTCAGCGGCTCTATCAATTCCAAGTGCATTTCTTCAGGCAGCCCTCCAACATTGTGATGTGATTTTATCGTAGCCGAGGGTCCGCCTTTCGCTGATTTTGATTCAATTACATCTGGATAAATAGTGCCTTGTGCCAAAAAATCGGCGTCTTTTTGTTTCTTCGCCTCTGCATGGAATATCTCTATAAACTCATGCCCTATAATTTTGCGTTTTTCTTCTGGGTCAAAAATGCCTTTTAAAGCTGAGAAAAATTGTTTTGAGGCATCTATCTGCCTTATATTCATATGATAGTGCTCGCCATAGGTTTGCATTACCTTTTTCGCTTCGTTTTTTCTAAGTAACCCTGTATCGACAAAAATGCAGGTGAGCTGATCGCCAATGGCTTGGTGGATAAGCATGGCTGCAACGGAAGAATCAACGCCGCCCGAAAGCCCAAGAATTACTTTTTTATTTCCTACCCGTTGCCTTATCTCTTGAACTGTCGTCTCAATATAATCGCTTAATTCCCAGTTTTTTTCACATTGACAAACATCAAATACAAAATTATGCAAAATTTGAACACCATATTTCGTATGAGAAACCTCCGGATGAAATTGCACCGCATATATTTTGCTTTCTTCATCTGCAATACTTGCGATATTGTTTGATGAATATCCTGTTTTTTCAAATGCTTCTGGCAGTTCTTCTACCTCATCAAAATGGCTCATCCAAGTTGTTGAGGAAAGTGGAACGTCTTTAAACAATATATTGGGTTGCTTTATAAAAAAATCGGTTTTACCATATTCTGCAGTCTTCCCTTTTTTTACTTTACCTCCAAGCAAATGGGCGATTACATGCATGCCGTAACAAATCCCCAGTATTGGAATTCCTAACTCAAAGATTTCTTTTCGAGGCGCCGGCGCTTTTTCTTTATTTACCGAAGAGGGTCCTCCAGTAAGAATAATCCCTTTAGGTTGTAATTTTATAATGTCTTCTATACTTATGTCAAAGGGTGCAAATTCTGTATAAATCCCCATTTCACGCACCCTTCTAGCAATAAGTTGATTGTACTGAGAACCGAAGTCTAAAATAATAATACTATTTGATTTCATTTTGCTAATATAGCGTTTAATGCTCGAATAAAAATTTAAGATATGAGACCTTTAGCTCACGCCGAAGCAAGCTTTTGGATGTGGAGGATTTTATTTTTTTTAGAAATACAAGACTATTAGCTTGCGCTGACTTGCAGTTGCAGAATATAAAATATCCATACATACAAAAGCATTTCGCTTCAAACGGCGCCCTTCCGAAAAAATTAAAATCCTCCACATTCAAAAGCTTGCTCCGGTGCTTAATTTTTATCGGGCGTTGCATTTCGGCAAACTCAATACAAGCATTTTTTTGTTAGCGTGCTTTTTGCAACGGTCTCGTAAAGACATTTTTCAGTCTACGAATTAAATTTTTATTTTTAACCGGTTGTTATTTAACAGAATTATTCATTTCCTTTAGCATGATCTGCCAGGAACTTTTCTAAGCCGATATCGGTTAGGGGATGCTTTAATAATCCTAGGATAGCGGAAAGCGGTGCGGTAACAACATCTGCTCCTGCCTTAGCGCATTCCATGATATGATGTACATGGCGAACCGAAGCCGCAAGAATTTCCGTTTCATACCCATAGTTATCATAAATTTGGCGTATTTCATCTATCAAATACATTCCATCAGAAGAAATATCATCTAATCGACCGATGAAAGGGGATACGTAAGTTGCCCCAACTTTAGCAGCCAAAAGCGCCTGCCCGGCAGAAAAAACCAAAGTACAATTGGTTTTTATACCGCGGTCGGCAAGCGTTCTTATCGCCTTAATTCCTTCTTTTATCATGGGTATTTTGATGACAATTTGAGGGCTTAACTTAACTAATTCTTCTGCTTCTTTTATCATCCCTTCATAATTGGTTGAAATGACTTCTGCGGAAACATCTCCAGATACGACGGCACAAATATCTTGATAATGCTGCTTGATATAGTCTTTCCCTGTGATTCCTTCTTTAGCCATTAGTGAAGGATTAGTCGTTACGCCATCTAAAATTCCTAAGGCTTGTGCTTCTTTTATTTGAGCTAAATTAGCCGTGTCTATAAAAAATTTCATATTACATATTAATTTGCGCTACAAAATTACAAAAAGAAAAGAGGGTTATATAAAAATCTTGAAGTAAAATTTATGAGATCTTATAGCTAGCACTGAATTGCAGTTCAGTTCTCGGACCATACAAAAGCAAAGCTAAGACTTTTACTTCGGGTTTCAATCTCTCTCTTCAATCTCCAATGATGGTTATTGAACTTGTCAAAATACAAAATTACAGCTATATTCTTTGCATTTATATCTTTGCTTCCATCTTATGTTGACACTCTTAACTAATTTTATGCATGCACATTTTTCACCTGTATTTTTCATAAGTATTTTTTTATGAAAAAATAATAATATCTGCTTAAGGTTAACAATCTCAAATTATTGCTCTTGTTTTAGAATCCATTGACTTATTTCAGTAAGTGCATCAGGAGAAAAAGTCTGTTCAATGACTACGTATTCCTTAGGTAATCCGGTTTTACTCTCCTGAAATAAATGATTGAGATGAGGCAATTCTTTAATCGTTACTTTTTTATTTCCTCCTTTTCTTAATGCTTTTTCTATTGCCGTCAGGTTTTCTTTCGCCGGTACTTGTAAGTCTTTTGATCCGTTGAGAGCCAGAACCGGACATTTCACTTTTAATAAAGCAGGCGCCGGATCATACTTTAAAAAATATCGCAGCCAGGGCGTAAACTTTTTTATTTCTGATTGAATAAACTGTTGTTCTTTACCGGCTAATTCGTTTTTAAGTGCTGGATATTTATCCGTCATTTGCAACAAATAGGCGCGTAATTTCACTTTTATTGAATCTAAAGATTTTGTTTTTTTAATTATTTTAAACGCTCCTTCATTAATAGCTTTGGTTCTTTTTAACATTTCCTCGTCAACTGATGACGCTTTTAAAATAGCTTGTTGCTGTGATAATAATAACTGGTCTCCAGGTATGCCGGGGGCAGCTAGTAAAACAATAAAAGCTATAGTGTTCGATCGATCGGCAATCATCGGCGCAATAAGTCCGCCTTCACTGTGTCCTATAAGACCTATTTTACGAGGATTAATTTCTTTCCTTGTTTTTAAGTATTGAACTGCCGCCTCTGCATCATTAGAAAAATTGGCGGAAGTGGCGGTCTTGAAATTACCGGTAGATTTGCCTGTTCCCCGGTCATCAAAACGAAGTACTGCTATGCCTTTTCGAGTTAAGTAATCTGACAATACAAGGAAAGATTTATGTCCGAATGCTTCTTCGTTCCTATTTTGAGCCCCGCTACCGCTTATCAGAACTACTGCTGAGAAATTAGTTCCTTCTTTTGGTAAAGTCAAGGTTCCTGCCAGGGTAATATGTTCTTTTTTATTTTTAAATTTTATCTCTTCTGAAAGGTACGGATAGGGTTTTTTAGGTTCTTGTGGTCGTTTAATTTGGATAATTTTCCCTTTTTCTAATTTTAAAGGAAATGAAAATCCGTTCTGCTTAAAGGTGCCTTCTATATGATTTTTATCCTTTAAAGTTCCTTTGTATTCGAGGTTTAGTTTAGGTACTTCAAGGGTTAAAACTTTATTTTCAAAATGAATGCTTTCTACCGGAATGCCCTTTGCTCCCTGGTCAGGGCTGTCCATGGTAGCTTTATATGCCTTACCATCCCAAATAATATTAAAAACCACTTGCAGGGAACTTTCTCCAAGGTTTAATTTCCCCTTCCAATGTCCGGCAATATTTTGTCCATAAGAAAATTCTATAGTGTAAAAGAGAAAGAAAATAACTTTTTTCACTTTTTTAAATTTTACATTCGTAACAAATGTATAAGGTTTAAGTTAAAAAAGCAAGGGGCTATTATAAATACTAGTAAGACCGTTGCACAAAGCACTCTATCAACTGAACTGAAAATCGGCGTAAGCTAAAATTAAATATGAGACCGTTGCAAAAAGCACTTTAGCAAAAAAATGCTTGTATTGAGTTTGCCGAAATGCAACACATAGAATAAAAATTAAACACCGGATCAACCTTTTGGTTATGAGGATTTTAATTTTTTGAGAAGGAAGCAATTTGAAGCTAAATGCTTTCTTTTTTATACTTTTTTATGTGTTCTACAACGGCCTCTATAAGCTAAATGCAATCATTATCGTTGAAATTATGAGGATTATGCCAATCATAATTAGCGTTAAGCAACTTGTCATGGAGATTCAATACATTTATCATGGAGAGTTAAATAACTTGTCATGGATAGATGCTTTAATATTTAACCTCTATTTTATAATTTGACAGCCTTTCTCGTTAAGGGGCGAAAGATAAATTTTATAATCAATAGAAGTTTTTTCATAAACCTTAATAAATGCTTTTGCAACTTTCTGCGCGGTTTCTTTTCCTTTTGATAAAGCAAAAACCGAGGGGCCACTCCCACTGATGCCTACGCCAAGCGCCCCAACTCCTATTCCCTGATTTTTTAATTCGTGAAAGTACGGAATCAAATGCGCGCGCTGCGGCTCTACCAAAACATCCTGAAGCGAACGACCGATTAAAGCATAATCAGCGATATGAAAGCCCGAAACTAATCCGCCAAGATTTCCACATTGCTTAATGGCATCTTTAAAATCCACACGGCCTTTCAATACACGCCGGGAATCCTGTGTTCTAACCGTTATCTGAGGAGAAATAAGTGTACAATACAAATCAGCAGGAATAGGGATTTTAAAATAATCTAACGGGCAATAGCCTCGAATAAAAATCATTCCACCCATAAGTGCTGGTGCTACATTATCTGCATGATAACTTTTTGAAGCAAGATATTCTCCTTCCATAGCTAAGCGAATGAGTTCTTCTTCAGAAAAAGGGTTATCGAATAATTCATTTATACCGAAAACTACGCCGCTTGCACTTGCAGCGCTTGATCCGATACCGCTTCCGGGGTGAATTTTTTTATATATTTCAATCTCTATTCCTTTTTTAGTGCCTAATTTTTCAAGCATTGCCAGCGCTGCTTTTCCCGCCACATTTTTTTCAGGGTCATAAGGTAACTCATATCCTTCTAAACGAACAATTTTTACTCCGGATGAAGTTACTTTCCTAATAATCATTTCATCACCGATGGTTTCCATAGAAAATCCCATCAAATCAAATCCGCAGGAAACATTCGCAACCGAGGCTGGACAAAATATTTTAATTTGATTCATTATTAAACATTTACAGAGACCTTTAATTTATCGCTAATTTACCGCCCGCATAATATCTGCAAAAACGCCTGAAGCCGTTACCTCTGCCCCCGCACCTGCCCCTTTGATCATAAGGGGTTGTTCTGCGTAGCGTTCCGTATAAAATAAAACAATATTATCACTGCCGTCTAATTGATAATAAGGCATATTAGGCGATACTTTTTCCAGTCCGACAATTGCCTCTCCTTTTTCAAACGAAGCCACAATTTTAAGCCTTTTGCCTTCCACTTCGGCTGCATTTCGCAAAGCATCAAACTCTGCTTCGTTTTGCTCTAACATAGCGATAAACTCATCCACATTTTTTGTACTAAAGTATTTTTCACTAAGAAAAGAATTACTTTTAATATCTTCTAATTCAAAAGGATAACTGGCTTCTCTTAGCAGAATTAATATTTTTCGTTTTACATCTAATCCGCTTAAATCAATTCTCGGATCGGGTTCAGTAAACCCTAGCTTTTGTGCTTTGCGTACAATATCTACAAAGCGAGTTCCTTTCTTAAAATGATTCATAATAAAGTTTAGGCTACCGGAAAGAACTGCTTTAATTCCAAGAATTTTATCTCCACTTCTAACTAAATCGTTTAGCGTATGAATAATCGGCAGTCCTGCACCCACATTGGTCTCAAATAAATAAGGCGCTTTGTGTCTTTTAGATAATTCTTTTAAATTTTTATACCGCTCATAAGAAGCGGATGAAGCGATTTTATTGCACGTTACCACTCCTACTCCATGTGAAAGGAATTTTTCATAATACTCGGCTACTTCTTCATTCGCGGTATTATCTACAAAAATAGAATTTCCTAAATTTAATCCGATGGAGCGATTAATAAAGTCCTCCAAACTCATAGATTCACCGGCGGGTAACGCCTCTTGCCAATTTGCCAGGTTTAGCCCATCGATATCGAAAAGCATCTTTTGCGAATTAGCTATTGCGACGACATTAATTTTCAGATGATTATTATCGATTAAATACTGCTGTTGCTGTTTAATTTGATCGATGAGTTTGCTGCCGACCGTACCAACCCCTACTACAAAAAGATTGACTTTTTTAATGTCCTCTTCAAAAAATTCTTCATGCAAAACATTAATTGCTTTTTTCAAATCGGCTTCGGCAATAACTGTCGTGATATTGTTTTCTGAAGAACCTTGCGCTATAGCTTTGATATTAATCCCGTTTTTACCAAGTACATGAAAGGTTTTTCCTGCTATTCCATGATAGCGTTTCATATTTTGCCCGACAATGGCTAAAATGCTCAAATCGGTTTCAAAAATGATAGGATCAATAATTTTTTCTAACAAGTCATATTTCAAATCCTGATTCAACGCTTTGAGAGAAATATCCAAATCTTTTGGTGAGATAATCATGGTCATTCCGTGTTCTGAAGATGCCTGCGTTACCATAATTACATTAATCCCCCGGCGGGAAAGTACTTGAAGAAACTTTTGTGTAAACCCGGGTTTTCCTACCATTCCGCTTCCTTCAATCGTGATAGAACAAACTTTAGGGATTCCGGTTAAACCGCTTACCGCCCTTGTACTATCCATTCCCTTATGAATAATCGTACCCGCTTTCTCAGGTTCAAAGGTACTTTTTATTAGGATGGGAATTTCATTTTTCATCGCTGGAATAATGGTAGGCGGGTAGATAACCTTTGCTCCGAGATGGCATAATTCTAAGGCTTCATTATACGACAACTCCGGTAGAGAAATCGAATTTTTAACCCAACGAGGGTCAGCAGTCATCATACCATTTACATCTGTCCAGATGGATAATTTTTCAGCTTTTAGTGCTGCAGCAATTACCGAGGCGGTATAATCAGACCCTCCTCTTCCTAAAGTAGTAGTTGCCCCTTCAGTATCAGAGGAAATAAACCCGCCCAGTACATAATTTTGGCCTGGTTTAAAGGTGTTTCGTATTTTTTTATCTGTGCGCTTAAAATCAATCTTCGCCTGACCAAAATTGCTGTCTGTTTTAATAATTTTTCGACTGTCAATCCATTGTGAGGCAAGATGATTTTCATTGAGATAAGTATTCAAGAGTGTAGAAGAAATAAGTTCTCCATAACTAAGCAAACGGTCATGTGTTTTTTTTGAAAACTCCTTCAAATAACAAATACTTTCTAAAATAATTTCTATCTTGTTGCATTTTTCTTTTACATATCCGATGCTTGAGGCTGCATTTTCTGGGCTTAGATTGTGTCTTATCAAATTGATATGACAGGTTAAAATATCTTTTAAAACTTTGTGATAAAGAGGGTCTCGTTTTTCTGCAAGAAACCCGGCATTTAGTAAATGATCTGTTGTTTTTCCGCAAGCAGATACTACGATAATACAATTGACATCTTCTTCTATGATTTTACGAATTTGATTAAAGCCGTTTTTATGCCCTATAGAAGAGCCTCCAAATTTTAAAATATTCATTTTCCCCTAAATCTATAGTAGTCTGAAACCGTTGCATAACACATAAAAAAGTATGAAAAAGAAAACATCTAACTTCAAACTGCTTCCTTATCAAAAAATTAAAATCCTCCACACCCATTAGGGTGCTCCGGTATTTAATTTTTATCGGGCGTTGCATTTTTTCGTTAAAGTGCTTCTTGCAACGGGTTTAGTTTTTATAACTTAGCAAAAGTAAAGTAAAATATTTTAAGACTGTTGAAGAATACATAAAAAACCCAAGACCGTTGCAAAAAGCTTGTATTGAACTTGTCGAAATGCACGCTTTTTGCAACGGTCTCAAATTTTTCTATTTAAAATTCCTCGCAATCCTTCTTTTACACTAGGGTTGAAAAACTTTAACAAACTTTAACATTTGTGCCCTTACTTTGTATTAAATTTTATTATTTATAGCTTTATCGAAACATTTAAAACAAAATCTAATGAAAAAAGTAAATCAGTTAAAACAAATTAAAATGAAGAAAATTAACTAACGGATGGTCTTGACCGGATGTTTTATCGGCAGCCAAATGCCACAACGAATAAAAAAAATAACCCTAAAATTAAACCATATGAATTATTTTAAAATTTTATTCCTATTAGGCTATACCTTAGCTTTTGGACAGGTAGGCATTGGTACGGACAACCTTAATCCTAATGCCATTTTAGAATTACAATCTGCAAACCAAGGGTTGCTATTGCCAAGGATTAGTGATATGGATCGAATTACAGACGATTTCCCCGCGGGTTTATTAGTTTATGATAAGAGTAAGAACTGCATCAGTGTTTATAATGGCGCTGATTGGGAATTTTTAGAAGAAGTTGCTATTTCAACAACGGGAACTTCTTCAACAACGGCAACAACTAATTATGTAGGCGTAGGCATTGGCACGGAAGACCCTAATCCTGATGCCATTTTAGAATTACAATCTAACAACAAAGGTTTGCTATTGCCAAGGATTGATAATCTGAATTAAATTACAGGTTCTGTACCGGAGGGCTTATTAGTTTATGATAAGAGTAAGAATTGTATCTGTTTTTATAATGGTACCGGTTGGAAATCTATAGTAATAAAAAGTTTAGTGGAAATTCCCGATGACGATTTAGAGGGTATTTGAAGGGACGAATACCGAACGCTTTTTATGGTGATAGGATGTATCCTCGTTCAGTTGATGTAAAGAATTTAGAGTTATTGTTTTTATATAATAAAGGAATTGAATATTTTACGGGCTTAAAAAAGTTAATTTGTGATCAAAATAAACTAACGGAATTATATCTAACGAAAAATACCAAGTTAACCAATTTGTCTTGCTCTCACAATAAACTGACAAGTTTAAATTTAACGCAAAATACCGAGTTAATCTATTTGCATTGCTATTCCAATCAACTAACGGCATTAGATTTAACAAAAAATTGTAAGTTATATAGTAAAAATGTGAAGGCTGACGATAAAGTTAGCATTAAATATTGCAAAAAATAAATCACAAAGAATAAGGAAAAGAAATCTATTGCGCCGTGCGTTATACAGAAGTGTTATCTAAAAACGGGGAGTGTATAGCTATATGAGACCGTTGCAGAATATAAAAAAAGTATGAAAAAGAAAGCATTTAGCTTCAAACTGCTTCCTTCTCAAAGCTTCAACATGTGGTTATTTAGCACAGTCGAAGTACTCAGCTACCGAAAATTAAAATCCTCACAACCAAAAGGTCGCTAAGGCATTTAATTTTAGCTTACACTGACTTGCAGTTGTTAGCGTATTTTTTGCAACAGCCCTCTTAAACCTAAAAATTTGATAGAAAAAGGTATATTTGCTTCTTTGATTTTGAAATGAGAGAAATAAAAATTCATAATAAAAGTTTTATTCTTTACATAACAGCAGAGCAAATTCAAGAAACTGTTCGACGATTAGGCCGTGAACTTTCGACGGAATTCCGAGGGAAACGTCCGGTTTTTGTGGGCGTTTTAAATGGAGGAGTTTTAGTAATGGGCGATTTATTAAAAAACTTTGATGGAGAGTGCGAAGTATCGTTTATTCGTCTCGCTTCGTACAATGATACTTATTCTTCAGGAAAAGTCAAAACACTCATAGATTTTCAGGAGGATTTTTCAAATCGTGATATTATACTCGTAGAAGACATAGTAGATACAGGTAACACCTTAGAAGAATTATATAAAAAAATACGTCAACAAAAAATATCAAGTTGTAAGATTGTATCGCTATTTCTAAAACCTGAAGTGTATAAGAAAAATTTGAAAATAGATAAAATCGGGATGGAAATTTCAGATAAATTTGTAGTAGGATATGGATTAGACTATAACGGGCTGGGGCGAAATTTACCCAACCTTTATCAATTAAAAACAGATGCATGATAAATATTGTATTATTGGGCCCTCCGGGGGTGGGAAAAGGTACGCAGGCAAAATTATTAGTAAACAAATTTGGACTCATTCATCTTTCAACCGGAGATTTATTTCGTGAAAATATAAAGCGGGAAACCTCTTTAGGGAAAATGGCTAAAGCCTATATAGATAAAGGTTTATTAGTCCCTGATGAGGTTACGAATAACTTGTTGAAAACTGCCGTTTTGGAACAAATAAAAGCCGGTGCCAAAGGATTAATTTTTGACGGATATCCGCGCAATACTCATCAGGCATACGTCTTAGATAATTTTTTGAACGAGCATAATATTCCTGTTTCTACCGTTTTAGCTATAGAGGTTGACAACCAAATATTAATTCAACGTATTTTAAAAAGAGGTGAAATTTCCGGCAGGACGGATGACCAAAGTGAATCGACTATTCGTGATAGAATTTCAATTTACCATAAAAATACAGCTATGTTAAAAGATTTTTATACACGACAGCATAAATTGTTTGTTATAAATGGTTTAGAGACAATAGAAGAAATTGGTGAAAAAATAAGAGACCTAGTAAAAAAATTAAGAAAGCATAAAAACTAAAAGGCTCAAATTTATTAAACTTCTGCAAAGAAAACGTACTTTTGTATGGATATGAGGCCTTTAGCTAATGCTGACTCGCAGTTCAGTTGTTAAAGTATTTTTTGCAAAGGTTTCAGTATAATAACATGGAGGTTAAACTGAAAAGCACAATCAAATCGTAAAAAAAGCTCATGTGGTGGAATTGGTAGACACGCTATCTTGAGGGGGTAGTGCGCTTTGCGTGTGCCGGTTCGAATCCGGCCGTGAGCACAAAAAAAGATGTAATCAATAAATAGAGATCCTTAGTTTGCAGTGGCTTGCAGCTACCAAAGTGTTTTGTGTAAAGGTCTCAAAATATAAAAAATATTATGAGTTGGACAACCTGGATTATCATCATTGCAATTATGCAATTCATTCATTTTTTGGGGACTTGGCGACTTTATCAGTTAGCCGGTCGAAAAGCCTGGGAATCGATCATCCCTTTTTATAGTATAATGGTATGGCTAAAAATACTCCAGCGCCCGGCGGGATGGTTTTTCATTCCATTCATTCCCATAATCGGTCCTATTATGATGGGAATTCTCTGGTTTGATACGCCTAAAAGTTTTGGAAAAGCAACAAAATTTTCCTTATTAGCAGTTATTACCTTAGGCTTTTATTTGTTTTACCTGAATTATATAGAGGTGCCGTCATATCAAAAAATTGAAAAAAATAAAAGAAAAGAAACTTTTATTTCAGCGCTGCTTTATGCAGTTGTCCTGGCTACTTTTATTCATACTTTTATGATACAGCCTTTCATTATTCCGACAGGATCAATGGAAAAAACGCTGTTAGTAGGTGATGGATTGTTTGTGAATAAATGGACGTATGGCTACCGCATTCCGCTAAGCCCCATCGGTATTCCTTTCATGCACAATTATATACCCTATACGGGTGAAAAAAGGCAAGATTCAAACGGCGCTATCGTATGGATAAAACGCCCGATTAAAAACTATATAAGTAGCATTAGGCTCCCATACTTCCGAATTGGACAATTTAAAAAAGTAAAGACGAATGATATTGTCGTATTCAATTATCCCACCGACTCTTTAAACACGGCTATCGATCGAAAAGATCCTTATGTAAAACGTTGTATAGGTACCCCCGGGAAGACACTGAAAATTGAGAATGGAATCGTTTATTTAGATAATAAAAAATTAGAATATCCAAAAGATGCACGCATCTGTTCTTCTTACCAGGTAGAAACTACCAGCCCTTTCAGTCAGGAATATTTGATGAATACACCTTATTTAGTAACCGATCCGGCTAATATAAATCAAATGGGTAAAAACTTATATAGCTTTTTGTCTTTGACTAAAGAAGAGGCTGAAAAGTTGAAAAAATTACCATTAGTCAAACAGGTGAAAGAAACCATTTATCCGCTAAACATTAGGGAACAGGGAGACCCTCGTGGAGAAAGTTTTGATATTTTTCCTACCAACTCTGAATGGAATCGGGATAACTACGGTCCATTAAAAATCCCTCAGAAGGGGGATGTAGTCAACATAAATTTCAAAACGATAAACACGTATAAAAACATTATAGAGAATTATGAGCATAATCAGTTAAAAATTGATCATAACGAACATAAAATTTATATCAATGGAAAGCTTAGCGACCGATATACCATTAAGAAAGATTATTATTTTATGATGGGAGACAATCGGCATAATTCATTGGATTCACGTTATTTTGGGTTTGTACCCTTTGATCATATCATCGGTTCTCCTTTCTTAATCTGGCTTAGCTTAGACTGGAAAAAAGGTGGACTAAGTTTTAGAACTGACCGAATGATGACTATACCTAATAATGGAAACGCTAACAAACAATCTTTTCTATGGGTAATAGTGGTATTTATTTTAGGATATTTTCTCTACTCTTTTTGGAACAAAAGACGAAAAAAGAAAGTAGAAGAAGTCAAATAAGGGACATTGTTGAAAAAAAACTTTAGTAAAGTAAACTGAACTGCAAGTCAGCACATGCTAAAGATTTCTATGGTTCTATCTAGAATTTTGAGACCGTTGCAGAACACATAAAAAAGTATGAAAAAGAAAGCATTTAGCTTGCGCTGACTTGCAGTTCGCTTCAAACGGCGCCCTTCTCAAAAAATATAAAATCCTCCATACCCAAAAGGTTGTGTTAGGGTTTAATTTTCTTGGGCATTGCATTTTACTACTAGCGAGAGTGCTTTTTTTAAAGGTCTTAATAAATATATAAGACCGTTGCAAAAAGGTTAAATTCGGGGTTTAATCTTTCTTTTTTAATTTTTTGATTTTACTATTCACTTATTGATAGGTTTTTCACTGTTTTTTTATGGATTTATTGACTATAAATACTCCTTTATCCTCTTGTTTTACTCTATTTTTTACAATTAGACGCAAGTATCCCTGGACTCCGATATAAATTATAACTTATCGCCTCCATCAGGTTTTGCGTATGCATCTTTACTATTTCTCTATATCTTGCCACCCCGCCTGAAAACCATCGCTTTATGCTTCCGAATGTGCGTTCTATTTTAAATCAAGACCGTTGCAAGGTAATGAAGGATTAGATATAAAAAAAGTGAGACTTCGACTACGCTCAGCAAGCATCCTAATCAGCTATTTTATCTATAAAGTTATTATATTTATACCATGAAAATATATCATCATCCTAACTTTAGCTGATAGTATTTGTGATTTACGCACAAGAAAGATAAAAAAGTCTTTTTTCACTCAGTTAAACCGTTTGTTAGACTGGGAAAAAATAAGTAAAATAATAGACGGTCATTATAACTACAGGCAGTCCGAGTGATGATGGGTTATTTAGGTTGCTGAGTACTTCGACTAGGCTCAGTAACCATTTGTCGAAGTATTATTCAAGATGTGTTTATTACAACCCGGGTATGGATTAAGCGATTACGAAGTGGAAGATAGGGTAAATGACAGTCTTTCCTTCAGTTATTTTTGTGGTTTACGCCTAGCGCAATCCTCGCCTGATCATAGTACTTTGAGTAGATTTAGAACAGCGATTGAAGAAGGTCTGGTACTTGGTAACAACGAAAGCAAGTGTAAACGAGGGGAGTAATTTAGAGGAGGGTTTAGCGTCTGCAGACCTATTAGAGGGGATTTCCTTAAAAGGGGATAAGGGCTATGAATCAGAGAGAAATAGGAGTTTGTTAAAGAGGAAAAAGTGAAAGAATCATATACTGAAGAAAGCAAAAAGGGGAAAGCCATTAACGGATTTTGAGAAGAAGTTCAATAAACGAGTAGGGGAAACAAGCTTTAAAGAGGTTACTGAGTTTATCGAAGTATAGAGCGCACATTCGGAAGCATAAAGCGATGGTTTTCAGGCGGGGTGGCAAGATATAGGGGGATAGCAAAGATGCATACGCAAAACCTGATGGAGGCGATAAGTTATAATTTATATCGGAGTTCAGGGATACTTGCGTCTAGTTGTAAAAATTGAGAGAATTGCAAGTCATCAAATCAAGATAAAGCAAAAAAAGAGCCCTTTAATGGTTCAAAAAAGAGATAGAAATAAAAAAAAGTTTATCATAATATCCTAAAAAAACATTAAGTTTTGCAATGGTCTTAAAACATTGTAAAATATTTTTTTATGATTTAATTGTAAAGTCGTTTTAAAAACTTATTACTTCAAAACGCTTTTTTACTCAAAAAAATAAAAAAACTTGCCTAATTAAAAATACTCATTATATTTGCACTCGCCTTTGACAAAAGGAGACCTGGTAGCTCAGTTGGTAGAGCATCTCCCTTTTAAGGAGAGGGTCCTGGGTTCGAGCCCCAGCCAGGTCACAAAAAATAAATCATTATCACTTCAGGTTACATTTTAAATTCATCGAAGTCTCTTTTTGAAACAATGAGACCTTTGCGCAAAGCACGCTAACAGAAAAATACGACGCTCGAATAAAATTAACTGCAAGTCAGCGTAAGCTAAAATTAAATACCGGAGCAACCTAATGGTTGTGAGGATTTTAATTTTTTGAGAAGGAAGCAATTTGAAGTTAGATGCTTTCTTTTTCATATATTCTGCAACGGCTCAAGGAAATACTTGGCTCTTCCTCTAAATATCGAGTTCACTATAATTTCTCTCAATAGAAGGAATTTCGACTAACTCATTTTTTTTGATTTTAATTATAAAAATTATTCAAATATAATTAAAAAAAAATAAAAACAAAGTTTTTATAAACTCCTAAAATTTCAACTATGATTCAAGGTCATCTTGAGCCTTGATTAAGAAATATTCACTCGTTGAACTCTCTAGTTTTGCTTTTAAATGAGGGGCATAATCAGGGCTTTACATAAAATAATCCATTGGATAGCAATTCATCACAATTTTTTATATCAACTCACGTTAAAATTACTATGCAGGCGCACATTATTACGATTGGAGATGAGCTTTTAATTGGACAGGTAGTAGATACTAACTCGGTTTTTATTGCGAAAGAGCTTAGTAAAATAGGGGTTCAAGTTCGTGAGATTTCCTCTATTGAAGACGATAGGGATGCAATTATCAATATACTCAATTATGCAAAAAAAAAATCAGATATTATTATTCTTACCGGTGGTTTAGGACCTACGAAAGATGACATAACGAAGCGTACACTTACCGATTATTTTAAAGACCATTTGGTTTTTCATCAAGCCAGTTTTGATAATTTAAAGCGAATTTTTGACGCAAAAGGTAATGAGATAAGTTTGATCAATCGCGTTCAAGCAGAACTCCCCTCAAAGGCTATTGTTCTAATTAATCTTTTCGGAACGGCTTCCGGGATGTATTTTCAGGAGGAAAACAAACATATTTTTTCTTTGCCGGGCGTACCCTTTGAAATGAAGTCTTTAATCACTCAAAAAGTTATTCCTATATTAAAAAATCGTTTTAATCTTCCTTATTTTATAAATCAAACCATTATTACTCAAAAAATTGGAGAAAGTTTTCTATCAGAAAAAATAGAATCGTGGGAGTCTAATCTTCCCTCTTATCTTGCATTGGCTTATTTGCCCTCTGCTGCCCGTGTACGTTTGAGATTATCGGGAAGGCATAAAAATCGGGAAGTTTTAACTCAGGAAGTTGGCAGGCAGATAGAGCTATTAAAAAAAATAATTCCTCAATATATTCTTTCTACCAAAGGAGAGGAACTAGAAAAAGTAATAGGTGAAAAATTGCTGTCTCGAAAATGGACGCTGGCAACGGCTGAGAGTTGTACAGGAGGTAAAATAGCAAGCAAAATTACTTCGGTTCCCGGGAGTTCGTCTTACTATAAAGGTTCCATTATTTCTTACGCAACAGAAATAAAAGAAACAGTTCTAAAAATTTCTAAACTATTAATTGATAAAGAAACTGTAGTAAGCGAAAAAGTAGCGATACTTATGGCACAAAATGCTAAGAAAATGTTAAATACCAGTGTTGGAATTGCAACTACAGGAGTGGCGGGACCAGGAACGGGAGAAGACCAACACGAGGTAGGAATCGCTTTTATAGCGGTGGTTACCCCTGAGAAAACAAGGGTAAGAAAGTATAATTTCCCTACGGTGGAACGAGAGCAATTTATTGAGAAACTTTCTAATACTGCCTTGCAATTAGCCTATGATATGATGGTTTAATAGTAATAGGAGAGGGGTGAGGCTTTCTAAAAAGCACTTTTAACTAACGGTAAGTCAGGTAAAGCTAAAGTTATGAAACCGTTGCAAGAAGCACTCTATCAATTGCAAGTCAGCGTAAGCTAAAGATATCATATTTTGTGCTTTAGCGCCTCTTCATACGGAACGCGTTGAATTAATGAGCGCCCTAAGGTAGCCTGATCGGCATATTCTATTTCATCTCCAATGGAAATACCCCGGGCAATTGTTGATATTTTCATCTCCTTATCTTTTAACATTTTATAAATGTAGAACATGGTGGTGTCTCCTTCCATGGTAGAACTTAGTGCAAAAATAATTTCTTCTATCGGTTCATTTTTTACTCTCTCCTGTAAAGACAAGATATTTAATTGAGAAGGACCTATACCGTCCATAGGAGAAATGATTCCCCCGAGAACATGATAAAGCCCCTTAAATTGTCCGGTGCTTTCAATAGCCATAACATCCCGAACATCTTCAACCACACAAACTATCCGCTCGTTGCGGGCAGGATTAGAACAAATATTACAATATTCCCCCTCGCATACATTATGACATCTTTTACAATATTTTATCTCATCCATTAACTGATTAAGCGAGAAAGCGAGCCGTTTTGTATCTTCTTTTTCCCTTCTTAGCATGTGCAGCACCAATCGTAGAGCAGTACGCTTTCCAATTCCCGGCAGCTGTGAAATTTCATAAACTGCATCTTCTAAAACTTTACTGGGATAATTCATAAGGTAAAATTACTGCAAATTTTTGGTAATGATCAAACGTCAAAGCGATAAATGCCATTAATTTCTTACTTCGACAGGCTTAGTAACCATATTTCGACTGTGCTCAATAACCGCTTGTTGAAGTAAGGAATTAGTTTGAAGTTAGATGCTTTCCTTTTCATACTTTTTTATGTGTTCTGCATCGGTCTTAATATGTTGCTAAAAGGTAAAAACAGCTAATAAAATCCTAAATTTGCTCTTACTCTCGCAAGGGTTTTTAAGGCAATTATCTTTGCTTTTTCTGCTCCTTTTTGCAACGCAGTTTCTATTTCATCAGGGTTTTTTATATAGTAATCATAACGTGTTCTACTTTTGGAAAAATATTTTATCATACATTCAAATAATGCCTGCTTGGCGTTTCCGTATCCATAGTTTCCCGTTAGATAATTTGTACGCATTGTGCTTACCTCTTCCGAAGTTGCCAATAATTTATATAAAGAAAATATCGTGTCTGTATCCGGGTTTTTGGGCTTTTCTATGGGCGTAGAATCTGTTTTTATTTTCATAATTTGGTTGCGTAATGCCTTTTCCGGTAGAAAAATATTGATTATATTTCCTTTGGAAGAAGACATTTTTGTGCCGTCAGTCCCAGGCACATAAAGTGTATTTTTTTGTAATTTATCCTGTGGTAAAACAAAGGTTTCTCCTATTTGATGGTTAAATTTTGCGGCAACATCTCGTGTCATTTCTAAATGCTGCAACTGATCTTTCCCCACAGGAATAATTTCAGCGTCGTATAATAAAATATCTGCAGCCATTAACATAGGATAGGTGAATAATCCGGTATTGACGTCTTGCAGGCGGTCTGCTTTATCCTTAAAGGAATGTGCTAGTGTTAGTCGTTGATAGGAATAGAAGCAATTTAAATACCATGCAAGTTCCGTTACCTGAGGAATATCGGATTGACGATAAAAAACCGTTGTATTTGTATCAAGTCCACAGGCTAACCATGCCGCAGCCACTTCATAGGTGTTTTTTTGTAAGATTTCTTTGTTTTTTATTTGAGTTATTGCATGAAAATCAGCAATGAATAAAAAAGATTCATCCTTTGATTTTTCGGATAGCCGAATGGCGGGAAGAATGGCGCCTAATAAATTTCCGAGATGAGGAGTGCCCGTAGGCTGTATTCCGGTTAAAATTCTTGACATAAAATTATCATATTTTTTCTAACAAAGATAAGGGTTTGTGTTTTGAAACCGTTGCATAATATAAAAAAATATGAGACCGTTGCAGAACACATAAAAAAGTATGAAAAAGAAAGCATCTAACTTCAAACTGCTTCCTTACTTCGACAGGTTCAGTAACCATCTCAAAAAATTAAAATCCTCCACACCCAAAAGGTTGCTCCGGTGTTTAATTTTTATCGCGCGTTACATTTTTTTGTTAGCGTGCTTTTTGCAACAGTCTCAATATAAAAAAGAAAGCAGCTCGCTTGCACTGACTTTAGCTTCGCTGACTTGCAGTTCAGGTCGCTTCAAACGGCTTTGCTCAGTAAAAATGGATTTTTTTAATATCGTTGTTTTCCATTTTTTCGTTCAGGTTTTTTAATAATTTTGTTTTTGCATATTGTAACTCGCTCCTCAAAGCCGGAGATTTTACCGTTACATATAAGACCCCTTTTTTTACGCTTAGCTTTTCGGTATATTTTGTAATGTAGTGCCCTACGATATCCCCCCAAAGCAATTTAATTTCTTCTTCTTTAAAGCGTTCGTTCATTCGGTAATGCGTCATCATAGAAGAGAAAACGCCTTTTAATGATTTTATATCGCTCATTTTAATTCAAATATTTTGTGTTCTCCTTTCATTTTTGAAATAATTTCTTTCATTCGACTTAAGTGCGTATCTGAAATGAATATTTGCCCAAAATGATCTTCATTGACCATGAGAATTAATTGTGAAACCCGGCTTTCGTCTAATTTATCAAAAATATCGTCTAATAATAAAATGGGTTTAGTGTGCAGTCGCTTTTTTATAAAATCAAATTGCGCCAGTTTTAAGGATATAGTAAAAGACTTTTGCTGCCCTTGAGAGCCTGTTTTCTTTATAGGATGCTCCTTTAGTAAAAACCGTAAATCATCTCGATGAATTCCGCCTGAGGTATATTGTAATATACTGTCTTTATGATAATTATCTTTAAGAATTTCTATCATATCTTTATCTTTAAGATGCGATTCATACACAATATCTACCACTTCTTTTCCCATAGAAATGGTTTGGTGGTGATGAAGAAAAACAGGTAAAAACATGGATATAAAATACTTTCTTTTTTGATAAATTTGAACGCCCAGCCCGCTTAGCTTTTCATCATAGACTGAAAGCGAAACGGCATCAAAACATTGATTCTTTGCAAAATATTTCAATAGGGCATTTCGCTGTAAAAGTATTTTATTATATCCTATCAAAAGAGATAAATAAGCACTATCAGACTGCCCGATAACGCTGTCCATAAATTTTCGTCTTGCTTCACTGCCATCTATAATTAAATCACGATCATAGGGCGAAATAATTACCAAAGGATATTGCCCGATGTGGTCGGAAAGTTTGCTGTAAATTTTGTTATTTTTTTTTACAATTTTTCTTTGACCGCGCTTCAATCCGCAGTAAATTAATTCGTTCCGCTCTTCTTTATTAAATATCCCTTCGATCATAAAAAAAAACTCCTCGTGATTGATATTGTGCGAATCAATTGAATTAAGATAGCTTTTACAAAAACTCAGATAGTGAATGGCATCTAAAACATTGGTTTTTCCTACTCCGTTTTCTCCTGTCAGACAATTTATTTTATCTGAAAAAATAAAATCAATTGATTTTAAATTTTTAAAATTAACAACATTTAATGACCTTAAAAACATACGTTACAAAAGTAAGCATAAATAAGATTTTTGGTATTGCTAATTTTTATAAAAATCTGTGAAAAATTAGCAATACCAAAAAAAATACTTATGGCGAATAAAAAGATTGTTTTTTTTAGTTTATAATGTAAAAAACCTTTATTTTTGTAAGAAAAGAAAATAATTATGCTAAAAGCTATTTTATCTCCGGCAAAAAAATTGAATCTTTTAAATGAATCTGTACCTAAAAAAAATATACCCGTTTTTATTAAAGAAGCAAAAGAAATTCATTCTGTACTAAAAAAACAATCGCCGCAGGATTTAATGAAACTGATGAATCTCTCAACGGAATTAAGTGATTTAAACTGGGAGAGAAACCAACAATGGACCGGAGAAGGAAAATATAGCGCTGCTCTTGCTTTTGATGGTGAAGTTTACAAAGGATTGTCTGCAAAACAAATGCCTGTAGAGCAATTGAAAACTGCGCAGGAAAAATTATATATTTTATCGGGTTTGTACGGATTATTAAAACCCTTAGATATCATTGATCCTTACCGTCTCGAGATGGGAACAAAGTTTGCGATAAATGAACGGAAAAATTTATATGAATTCTGGCAAGATAAAATTACCGAACAAATTAATAAAGAATTGAAAGAGGGAGTATTAGTAAATTTGGCTTCAGAGGAATATTTTAAGGCGATTGATAAAAAAGCGTTAAAATCGCAGGTTATTACCTGTCAATTCAAAGATTATAAAGACGGGAAACTAAAAACTATTATGGTTTACGCTAAGAAAACCCGTGGAAAGATGGCTCGTTTTATTGTCGAAAATAAGATAGAAAACGCTGTTGAATTGAAAAACTTTACTTATGACCATTATGCCTTTGACGATAGTCTTTCTTCTGAAACACAGTGGGTTTTCACCCGATAAGTTTGGCGTAGTACTATTGAATTTTATATTTGAGACCGTTACAAAAAGCACTTTAGCAAAAAAATGCTTGTATTGAGTTTGCTGAAATGCAACGCCCGATAAAAATTAAACGCCGGAGTAACCTTTGGGTTGTGAGGATTTAACTCTCTGTACCTGAGCCTGTCAAAGCTTTGAGAAGAAAGTAGTTTGAAGCGAGATGCTTTCCTTTTCATACTTTTTTATGTGTTCTGAAACGATCTTATTCTTTACCTTTAGAGACCTTTGACTTACCCTGACTTTAGTTAGAGTTAACTTGCAATTCATCTTTCCGAGCATCTCGTTTTATATTAGCTTAAAATGAACTACAGCGGATAGAGTACTTTTTTTCAACAGCCCCATAATTTGTAAAAATAAAAAATTCCACATCTCAATCTCATTAAAAATTTAAAAGCGTATTTTTGCGGCAGATATTAAAGAATATAATTTTATGCTCACTGTTTCAAATCTTTCTTTACAATTCGGAAAACGTGTTTTATTCGATGAGGTCAACTTAAAGTTCACTCGTGGAAATTGTTATGGGATTATTGGAGCCAATGGTGCAGGTAAATCTACTTTTTTAAAAATGCTATCCGGCGAAACAGAACCTACCACCGGGCATGTTTCCCTTGAAAAAGGAAAACGAATGTCTATCTTAAAACAAGATCATCACCAGTACAACCAGGTAGCCGTACTCGAAGTTGTAATGATAGGAAATAAAAGACTATATGAGGTAAAAAAAGAGATGGATGCGTTATATGCCAAACCGGATTTTTCAGAAGAAGATGGAATTAAAGCTGGAGAGTTAGGGGTTATTTTCGAGGAAATGGGCGGATGGAATGCTGAATCCAATGCGGGGACTTTACTCTCCAACTTAGGAATTTCAGAGGAGCATCATCATAAAATAATGGATGAAATAGATAATAAAGCTAAAGTGCGAGTATTGCTGGCGCAAGCGCTGTTTGGAAATCCGGATGTCCTGATTTTAGATGAACCTACTAATGATTTAGATGTAGAAACCATTGCTTGGTTAGAAAATTTTTTAGCAAATTATGAAGAAACCGTGATTGTTGTTTCACATGACCGCCATTTTCTTGATACAGTATGCACCGATATTTGTGATATTGACTTTTCAAAAATTAATGTGTATTCAGGAAACTATACTTATTGGTATGAAGCGAGTCAATTAGCACAAAGGCAGCGGGCACAGCAAAACAAAAAGGCAGAAGATAAAAAGAAGGAGTTGCAGGAATTTATTTCCCGGTTCAGTTCAAATGTAGCTAAAGCAAAGCAGGCGACCGCAAGAAAAAAAATGCTTGAAAAATTAGATATTGAACACATGCCGCACTCTTCAAGACGTTACCCCGCTATTATTTTTGAACGTGTGCGAGAGGCAGGAGATCAAATATTAGAAATTAGTAACCTAAAAGCCTCTGATGAAGAAGGTATTTTGTTTGATAAGGTGAGTCTAAACTTAAAAAAAGGGGATAAAGTAGCAATTATTGCCAGAAAATCAAAAGCAACGACTACTTTCTTTGAGATATTGGAAGGGCATAAGCCTGCCGAATCGGGTCAAATAAAATGGGGAATAACCACTTCTCAAGCGTTTATTCCCGTAGAAAATTCTACCTATTTTAAAGAAGATTTAAATTTAGTTGACTGGCTGCGTCAATACGTTAAAACCGATGAGGAACGTCATGAACAAAATATAAGAGGCTTTCTAGGAAAAATGTTATTCTCAGGAGACGAAGCCTTAAAACCATCTTCCGTACTATCAGGAGGAGAGAAAATGCGTTGTATGTTTTCTCGTATGATGCTGCTTAAAGCCAATGTTTTATGTTTTGATGAGCCGACGAACCATTTGGATTTGGAAAGCATAACTGCGCTCAACAATGCAATGAAAGCATTTAAAGGAACGATTTTACTGACCTCTCATGATCATGAAATGCTCCAGACGACTTGTAACCGTATTATTGAACTGACACCCAGAGGTGCAATCGAACGTTATATGACTTATGATGAATACCTGAATGACCCGAAAGTCAAAGAATTAAAAAGTACTTATTATGCAGATTAGCCTTTTCTTTTTATAATGATAGAGACCGTTGCAAAAAGCACGCTAACAAAAAAATGCAACGCCCGATAAAAATTAAATACCGGAGCAACCTTTTGGGTGTGGAGGATTTTAATTTTTTGAGAAGGAAGCAGGTTGAAGTTAGATGCTTTCTTTTTCATGATTTTTTATGTCTTCTGCAAAGGTCTCGATATTAATCTATGGCAGCACACTTGATTAAATTATATGAAAGTAACCCCGATGAACAAAAAGTAGATCAAATTGTATCTGCCTTACAAAAGGGAGGAATTATTATTTATCCAACGGATACAGTGTATGGCATAGGGTGTAATATAATGAACAGCAAAGCAATGGAAAAAATTGCACAGATAAAAGGAGTAAAATTAAATAAAGCAAATTTTTCTTTTATCTGCAATGACTTAAGCCATCTTTCGTCTTTTACAAAACCCATATCAACTTCTCATTATAAAATCTTAAAAAGATGCCTACCAGGTGCCTTTACCTTTATTCTTCCCGCCAATAATAGGTTACCCCAATCGTTTAAGGGTAAAAGAACAATCGGTATACGCATTCCGGATAACAACATCCCCCGTATGATAGTTAAAAAACTCGGGCATCCTATACTGACCACTTCTGTCTTAGATTATGATAATATACTTGAGTACACTACCGACCCGGAGTTAATTTTAGAGCGTCATAAAAAATTAGTTGATATTGTCATTGACGGGGGTTATGGCGGCAATGTTGCTTCTACCGTTGTTGACCTGTTAGATGATGAGCCAAAAATTATCCGGGAAGGAAAAGGAGATATAGAGTTGATATAAGAGGGCTTTCCTAAAGTGCTTTTTGAAAAGGTCTCATTAAATGGAAAGATTTTTAGTTACGCATATTATTGACATGCCTTAATAATCTCTATAAACTCATCCGCTTTTAATGCTGCACCGCCAATCAATCCTCCATCCACATCTAATTTTGAAAAAATTTCACGAGCGTTAGCCGGTTTTACACTTCCCCCATAAAGGATAGAAATATCTTCAGTGATAGATTGCCCGTATTTTTTTGCTAACAAACCTCGCAAATGTGCGTGCATTTCCTGAACTTGTTCAGCAGTGGCAGTTTCACCCGTGCCTATCGCCCAAACCGGTTCATACGCGATGATGACTTTTTTTATTTCTTCTGAGGAAAGCTTAAATAATGCTTTTTCTGTTTGTTCTCTAACCACGTCAAAATAAATACCTGTTTTTCGCTGTTCGAGCGTTTCACCATTACAGAAAATAACCTGAAATCCTGAATCAATGGCTCTTCTTACTTTTTGAGCGATTATTTCATCGGTCTCACCAAAGTATTGCCGGCGTTCCGAGTGCCCTAAAATCACTTTTCTAACTTTAATTGATTTAAGCATATCCGCCGAAACCTCACCGGTGTAAGCACCACTTTCTGCCTGGTACATATTTTGAGCAGCCACCTTAATTCCGGTACCACTTGCTTGCTTTTTAGCACTTGCCAAATTAGTAAATGAAGGCGCAATAACCACCTGACAAGCCATACTTTTTCTATATACTTCTGTATATTCAGCAATTTCTTTAATTAATTTTTTTGCTTCTTTAGCATTCAGGTTCATTTTCCAATTTCCTGCAACAATCTTTTTTCTCATCATGATAAACTTATTATAAGGGCTAAGGTACATATTTATTTACAGTCTGACAACCTAAAGTATGATAAGATATGAGACTTTTTAAAAGGGTATAGATCTAGACTTTCGGTTGCACAAAGCAAACTATCAACTGCAAGCCAGCGCAAGCTAGATGCTTTCTTTTTCATGCTTTTTTATGTGTTCTGCAATGGTCTTAACCTACAAAATCTCCTACCATAGACGAAACGAACTCGCTTATGCGCTTGAGACCTTTAAAAGGTGTAGTAGTGTATCTCCAAGCACAGGCTTCCCTAAGGTCAGGAGGGAGGCTTCCAACCCATCGGGAGGCATGCCTCCAAGCCTTAAAGGGTTAGAGTTCCCTGTATTCGGGAAGCCTTTATAGAGAGAGACCGTTAGCTTGCCCTGACTTGCAGTTGCAAAAAGCACTCTCGCGATACAATGTGATGCCTGATAAAGATTAACTGCAAGTTATTGTAAGCGAGGCACCGGAGCAACCTTTGGGTTGTGAGGATTTTAATTTTTATCGGGCGTTGCATTTTTTTGTTAGATTGCTTTTTGCAACGGTCTCAATACTTAGCTCGCTTTTTTAACCCGGCGGCTTGTTTATCTACACTAACCTTATCCTCTTTTTTTACGAAAGCCTCTTTTTGCTCTCCGTTATCCGCTGTAACCTTATCACGAACCTTGCTTTTCGGGTTTAAGGGCGTCTCTATTACACTAGCCTCTACTATCGCTCCTTTTTTGATGATGATTGGATGATGTTCTAATTGACCGTTGATCTCCTTAAAGTAGACGCTCGTAGGCTTATGCTTGCGTCATCAATGTTCTAAATCTACTCAAAGTACTAGGGTCAGGCGAGGATTGCGCTAGGGGTAAACCACAAAAATAACTGAAGGAAAGACTGTCATTTACCCTATCTTCCACTTCGTAATCGCTTAATCCATACCCGGTTTGTAATAAACACATCTTGAATAATACTTCGACCAATGGTTACTGAGCCTAGTCAAAGTACTCAGCAACCTAAATAACCCATCATCACTCGGACTGCCGGTAGTACTTTTCCCCTTATTATAAGGGTCATCTATTATTTTACTTATTTTTCCCCAGTCTAACAAACGGTTTAACTCAGTGAAAAAAGCCTTTTTTACCTTTCTTGTGCGTAAATCACAAATACTATCAGCTAAAGTAGGATGGTTATGTATTTTCATGCCATAAATAGACTATCTTTTTAGATAAAATAACCGCTTAGTACCACTTCTTTTATATCTAATCTTTTATTCCCTTTCAACGGTCTCGGATTGTATTTTTTTGAGATGGTTACTGAGCCTGTCAAAGTAAGGAAGCGGTTTGAAGTTAGATGCTTTCTTTTTCATACTTTTTTATATACTCTGCAACGGTCTCAAAGTGGGATTTGCCTATTAGAAATGGGAGAATTATTTTCAATCAGTTCTTATCTTAACCGTTTTTGAAAACAGGGGCAGGCTTTAAGAAATCCAGCCCCTTATATTTTAAACTTATACGCTTTAAGGTATGGGTCCCTTTTTGCAACGGTCTTGGCTAAATACTGCATCTCGTAAGCGATAATTGATTTTTCTTTACTTATATTTTCTACCATTCATCGTAATCACATCGGCAGGCGCTTTTACAGAACAGTTTAATTCCCAGCCTGATTTGGTGACCGCCCCGATAATAAGAACTGTACTCCCCAAGGTCAACATCATAAGAGTAAGACAATTTCCAGCTGTATCGATCAATTCCTATAATGGGTGTAAAAGCAACTGTTTGAAAATTCGAGTCGTTTAAATACCCTCGATAAGAAGCACGAAGCCACAATCGTGTTTCAGGATTGAACACATAAGAAAACTTAGCCCCAATGTCAAATAAATCTCTCCTTTGGTCTTCTTCTAAAATATAAGTAGCTGTAGGGGTTATAGATGATTCTTCGCTGGGTTTAAACTTATACTCCAAAGTTCCTATATAATTCCTCAAATGAACCGGCTCCTCAATTCCATCATCTTTTGAGTAAAAATCTAACAGCGAATTAGCGGTAAAACTGGCGCGTAAAGGTCCCTTTCTATAACTAAAAGAAACATTAGCATTAAAATTAGTATATCTTGTATTCTCTAAAACAGGGTCGGTACTATTTTGTACTCTTTGCGCTAAATCACCATAGTTAAAAAAAAGTGCTTGTCCTGATAGAGCCATTTGCAAACGATGAGGACTTTTTATTTCATCCCCGTCAAAGATCAAATGATGGCTATAGGTTAATTGAAACTGTGTTTGCTTAGTAGGTCCGTTTTCATCATGAATGATATACGCTCCTATTCCTCTTCGGTCGCCTATTCGACTATTAAAACTCGCTATATAAGTAGCAGGATGCTCATCCGTTCCAAACCATTGCTGTCTTACTGAAAAAGATAAGTCCCCACAAATGCTTTTTCCTGCCATTGAGGGATGTAAAATATATTCATCGCCTAGCAAATAAGTATTGTAGTATGGAAGCCCTTCTTGTGCATGAACGTTAAATGCGTGGAGTATAAAATATAAAAGAATCCACCGTATGTAAATTAATAATCTTTCCATTTTCTTTAATCTTTCCTTCGTTTAATCGTTAAATTTCCTTTTACTAGCGGCGTTACCCCGTCATTGAACTCTATTACATACCAGTAAGTGCCGGAAGGTAATGGCTTTCCTTTCACTCTTCCATCCCAGCTTAAATTATTCAATTGCATTAGGTGAACATAACGTCCATAACGGTCAAATATCTTTACCTGAGCTTTCACACAGCCCGATAAAGCCGATAAATCCCACCGGTCATTTATCCCGTCTCCATTCGGACTAAAGGCTTCGTACAAATCAAACTTAACCCCTTTTGCTTCTTCTCTAACCTCACAACTATTCCCGTCTCTTACGTATATAGTATGTGCCGTTCTAAAATCTCCTTTAAAAACAGGTGAAGACTGAAAAGTAACTCCGTCTAACGAATATTCATAAGGGGGACGACCGCCTGAAGGGTTCACTATGGTTTGGGCAAGACAGGTATTTAGCTTTTCTACCCGCAAATCTGAAGCCTTAATCTGTACCGAGCCCACCGATTCATTCCCGTCGGATGCTCTCACAGTCAAAGTATAAATCCCTGTTTCATTTACCGTAATTTGATTTTGAGTACTACTAAAGTTATTAGGTCCTGACCACAGATAGGTTAAGCCGCTTACTTGTGGGTAGCTAAACGTAAAAGAAGTTCCATCAGAACAAGAGATTACATCTTCTCCCAGCGCTGTTTCCACATCGGTATATACCTGTAAACTAAACTGACTTGCTGCCGAGCAATTTAAGGTATTGCTAAGGTTAAGTTCATAAGTACCGCTGTGATTTGAGTGCACAGATGGTATAACAGGATTTTCCTGTTGAGAACGAAAGCCATTAGGTCCTTTCCAGGAGAGTTTATAAGAAGAATCAGAGGAGGGGTTGCTATACAGTTTAAAGGGTTGTCCGTAAAATAAAACAGGATGATTAGCAGTTACCGATAGGGTTGGCTGAGGGTTTTCAATCAGTTTTACTGTAGTCGCTGTAGAAACACAGTTTTTAGTCTTATCGGTAGCGGTTACGGTAAAAGTCCCTGAAGAAACACTCGGACTAAATTTAACTCCTGTATAAACGCTTGTGCCACTTGAATCATACCAAGTATAGGTATAATTCACATTCGGATTACTAACCTCTAAAGCAGGTTTTTGCGAGCCTTCGCAATAGGCTTCATCAGAGGCATTGGGAGTAGGAATTACTGGGCAGGAACAATTGGGTTTATTAAAGGGCTGAGTCATGTTGCAGCCTTCTTTGTTCTTAGCGGTTACACTTATCGTATTTTTTGCCGTAGCCATAGGAACACGAATCGTCCATGTGCCATTCGCATTATCCTGAATGCTTGCTTGATTATCATCCGTACTAATATCATTACCCGATTCAGAGGAAACAGTAAAGGAGTAGGTTTTTAAATCTGCACTGCAAGTTGGATTTACGTTTAAAGTTATAGTAGGTTTAGGATACTGAGTTAAATCTACCTTTGTCGCGGTGGAAACACAGTTTGTAGTCTTATCGGTAGCGGTTACGGTAAAAGTCCCCGAAGTAATTGCCGGGTCGCTTAGTTTACTATAATCTAATGACGTCCCTTCATTAACCTCTTTCCCTGATTCGTCGTACCAGGTATAAGTATAGTTTGTCGTATCGGGATTATTAACCTCTAAAGCAGGTCTTTGAGAACCTTCGCAATAGGCTTCATCAGAGGCATTGGGAGTAGGAATTACTGGGCAGGAACAATTGGGTTTATTAAAGGGCTGAGTCATGTTGCAGCCTTCTTTGTTCTTAGCGGTTACACTTATCGTATTTTTTGCCGTAGCCATAGGAACACGAATCGTCCATGTGCCATTCGCATTATCCTGAATGCTTGCTTGATTATCATCCGTACTAATATCATTACCCGATTCAGAGGAAACAGTAAAGGAGTAGGTTTTTAAATCTGCACTGCAAGTTGGATTTACGTTTAAAGTTATAGTAGGTTTAGGATACTGAGTTAAATCTACCTTTGTCGCGGTGGAAACACAGCCCATAATCTTATCGGTAGCGGTTACGGTAAAAGTCCCTGAAGTAATTGCCGGGTCGCTTAGTTTACTATAATCTAATGATGTCCCTTCATTAACCTCTTTCCCTGATTCGTCGTACCAGGTATAAGTATAGTTTGTCGTATCGGGATTATTAACCTCTAAAGCAGGTCTTTGAGAACCTTCGCAATAGGCTTCATCAGAGGCATTGGGAGTAGGAATTACTGGGCAGGAACAATTGGGTTTATTAAAGGGCTGAGTCATGTTGCAGCCTTCTTTGTTCTTAGCGGTTACACTTATCGTATTTTTTGCCGTAGCCATAGGAACACGAATCGTCCATGTGCCATTCGCATTATCCTGAATGCTTGCTTGATTATCATCCGTACTAATATCATTACCCGATTCAGAGGAAACAGTAAAGGAGTAGGTTTTTAAATCTGCACTGCAAGTTGGATTTACGTTTAAAGTTATAGTAGGTTTAGGATACTGAGTTAAATCTACCTTTGTCGCGGTGGAAACACAGCCCATAATCTTATCGGTAGCGGTTACGGTAAAAGTCCCTGAAGTAATTGCCGGGTCGCTTAGTTTACTATAATCTAATGATGTCCCTTCATTAACCTCTTTCCCTGATTCGTCGTACCAGGTATAAGTATAGTTTGTCGTATCGGGATTATTAACCTCTAAAGCAGGTTTTTGCGAGCCTTCGCAATAGGCTTCATCAGAGGCATTGGGAGTAGGAATTACTGGGCAGGAACAATTGGGTTTATTAAAGGGCTGAGTCATGTTGCAGCCTTCTTTGTTCTTAGCGGTTACACTTATCGTATTTTTTGCCGTAGCCATAGGAACACGAATCGTCCATGTGCCATTCGCATTATCCTGAATGCTTGCTTGATTATCATCCGTACTAATATCATTACCCGATTCAGAGGAAACAGTAAAGGAGTAGGTTTTTAAATCTGCACTGCAAGTTGGATTTACGTTTAAAGTTATAGTAGGTTTAGGATACTGAGTTAAATCTACCTTTGTCGCTGTAGAAACACAGTTTTTAGTCTTATCGGTAGCGGTTACGGTAAAAGTCCCCGAAGTAATTGCCGGGTCGCTTAGTTTACTATAATCTAATGATGTCCCTTCATTAACCTCTTTCCCTGATTCGTCGTACCAGGTATAAGTATAGTTTGTCGTATCGGGATTATTAACCTCTAAAGCAGGTTTTTGCGAGCCTTCGCAATAGGCTTCATCAGAGGCATTGGGAGCAGGAATTACTGGGCAGGAACAATTGGGTTTATTAAAGGGCTGAGTCATGTTGCAGCCTTCTTTGTTCTTAGCGGTTACACTTATCGTATTTTTTGCCGTAGCCATAGGAACACGAATCGTCCATGTGCCATTCGCATTATCCTGAATGCTTGCTTGATTATCATCCGTACTAATATCATTACCCGATTCAGAGGAAACAGTAAAGGAGTAGGTTTTTAAATCTGCACTGCAAGTTGGATTTACGTTTAAAGTTATAGTAGGTTTAGGATACTGAGTTAAATCTACCTTTGTCGCGGTGGAAACACAGTTTGTAGTCTTATCGGTAGCGGTTACGGTAAAAGTCCCTGAAGAAACACTCGGACTAAATTGAACTCCTGTATAAACGCTTGTGCCACTTGAATCATACCAAGTATAGGTATAATTCACATTCGGATTACTAACCTCCAAAGGAGGTTTGCTATCCCCGGCACAATAACGCTGATCCGAAACTGAAGGTGCAGAAGGCACAGCATTTTTTATATTAATATCACCGCTATATGAACAGCCTGCTGTTTTTATTTCATAAGTATGACTACCTTCAATTAAATTAGTAAACGTATAAGTTTCATATTGGCTAGTTATTGTTTTTCCATCTAAAGTATAGGTATAAGGCGCTTTTCCATCTTTAACTGACAGGGTTACGATACCTTGTTGGTTACACGTCGGATCAACATGGTTTTCTGAAAACTCAGCAACATATACTTTATATTTTACGGTTTGATTAGGTCTATTACAATAATCAATGTAATGACAGATATATTCAGTTGTTTCTGAAGGCGAAACACTTATTGAAGATTTTCTATTATTAGGGATTGCTGTACCTGAATCAGATGTCCAAAAGTAATTTTGCCCTTTTAGGGGTGCTTCGAGTGTAATTGTATTTCCCTTACAACTATATTTTTCTGCTTTGTCTTCTTGAATACGTACTCTTTGAATACTTGAGGAGCCTCCAGTGGAGGCTGAGAATCCCCAAAAGACAATTGAATTACCCCCGAAAATGTTGTTTATAAAATTACTCGTTGCCGATCGTCTATAGGTTGTTCCATTTGAATGAGTAAATTCTACTTCAAAAGTTTGTGTATTGTTAGAATGTGGGGTCCATGTTACTGTAACCCTATGATATTCTCCATTTTCAATATTCTCCATTTCTATAGGATCAGTTATATGATTTGCAGAATAATGATTTGCATCGCCACGACTCATAATTGCCATGTGATCTGCGACAGGATCATTGAAATCTTCATCAACAGCGCGCCCAATATTTTGAAAAGTGTCAAATTCTACAAATAAACTTTCTATAATGCCTTTCATACCGAGGTCTTGTCCTGTTTGCACGGATCCGATTGAACATGAATTAAGGAAGGAGAACGTCATTCCATCAGCTCCAGAATAGTCTTTTCCCCCAAATGATAATTCAAACGTTTTACTAAACTTTTGAGTTAAATCAATAGGAAATAAGCTGATCATTAATCCTACTTTGTGAAGCTGATCTGGGGTTAATTCATAAACTCCACTGGATTCTTTTTTGGCATATCCGAGCAAATAAAATGATTCTTGAGCTTGAATGATATAAACTGAAAAAAATATAGATAGATAGGCAACTTTTTTAAAGCAACTTGTTATCATTTTTTAATTATTTAGAAAGTGTTTATTATAAAGGGGATTGCTAAATATCAATGGATATTTTACAAAAGAGTTTATTGAAAAGTAAGGTTAAGGAGTGTTCTATTACATAAGCCTTTTCTGTAAATCTATCAAAAATTAGCAATATCAAATTTTTATTTAATTTTATGTTAATATTTGCAAATTTATAAAAAATGTAATGTAAAAGATTTAATATTTTCAAAAAAATAAAAAAAATTAATGTGTCTAAATAAAGAAAAGGTTGCAAAGGATAGAACCCTATTATTTTTTATATTATGAGACCGTTGCAAAAAGTACTTTAGCAACTGAACTGCAAGTCAGCGTAAGCTAAAATTAAATATCGGATCACCCTTTTGTTTGTTAGGGATCCCTTTAGCTTCGCTGACTTGCAATTGCAGAATGAGACCGTTGCAGAAGGTATAAAAAAGTATTAAAAAAAAAGCATCTAACTTCAAACTGCCTCCTCCTCAAAAAATTAAAATCCTTACAACTAGAAGGTTGCTCCGGCGCTTAATTTTTATCGGGCGTTGCATTTTTTTGTTAGCGTGCTTTTTACAACGGTCTCGTATTATTGAATTAATTAGATGATAATAGTTTTTTATTACGGTTTAGGAATGACAAATTTGCATTCTTTAATTCTAATCTCATTGATTTCTTGCCTGCATTTTATAAATTTATCAAAGAAAATACTTTAGAAATTAAATTACCTGAAAATTGCGGCTATATTATCCATAATGGAAGGTATTTACATGGAAGAAATAAATTTTATGGAGAAAGGGAAATGTGGAGATTGCTTATTCATGATAATTTTTTAGATTATAGGGGCTTTAAATATAATATGAACAGTTAAATGATTTTATAATTCATGAACTTCCCTGACCATTACGTACCCGGCGATTATTTCTCTAAAAAATACCCGGTATCCATCAAAGGAATAATCATTTTTAATAAACAAATCGTTTTGTTGAAAAATGAGAGAGAGGAGTGGGAATTACCCGGAGGAAAATTAGAAGAAGATGAAACAGTAGAAGCATGCTTAGTACGAGAAATAAAGGAAGAGTTATCCATTGAAGTGGCGGTTAAGCATATAGTAGATGCTTGGCTTTATAACATCGGTGGAAAAGTACAGGTGTTTATTGTAAGCTATTATTGCGATGTCTCAGAAACACAAGCAAGGCATATAAAACTTAGCCCCGAGCATAAAGATGTCGGTTGGTTTAATTTTCATCAAATAAAGAACCTTAATATGCCGAAGGGATATAAAAATTCTATTAGTGCAGTCAAAAAACATTTTATATAATGCGTAAATTTATCCTTTGGGATTTGGACGGCACAGTGGTAGAGAGTAAAAATATGGCCTTCAAAAGAGCCATGTTGGAATCGATTACTCGTAAAATAAACCTTGAATTTTCTCTATCTTCTGATGAATTTGTCGGGCATGAAGCAAAGCAGATTTTTTTATTGCTTTTAGAAAGAAACCGAGTAAAAAATAGGGATGATTATTTAAACCAATATGAAAATTGGTATGAAGAGGGGGTGCGTTACCTTAAAAAAAATATTTATCAAGTAAAACCTTTGGGATTTGGACGGCACAGTGGTAGAGAGTAAAAATATGGCCTTCAAAAGAGCCATGTTTGAATTGATTACTCGTAAAATAAACCTTGAATTTTCTCTATCTTCTGATGAATTTGTCGGGCATGAAGCAAAGCAGATTTTTTTATTGCTTTTAGAAAGAAACCGAGTAAAAAATAGGGATGATTATTTAAACCAATATGAAAATTGGTATGAAGAGGGGGTGCGTTACCTTAAAAAAAATATTTATCAAGTAACCCCTCGCCAAAATAGTGTGGAGTTATGGAACGCCTGTGCCTATTCTGGCATCACACAAGCCATCGTTACCAGCAGCAGAAGTGATGTGGCAAAAGCATATATGGATAACATTGGATTATCAAAATATTGTGCATTGATAGTAGGAGTAGATAATGTTTCCCAACCTAAGCCCTCGCCGATACCTTATTTGACGGCGATGCAAAAATTGGGGATAAATACGCAAGAATGTATCGCAATAGAGGATAGTTTTTCTGGCATTAGCGCTGCTGTGGAAGCAGGAATTTATACCATAGCTTGGGTGAAGGATAAAAATCAAGGAGATTATTCGAAGGCAACTGTGGTTACGGAACAATGAAATCATTCGATGATAGCGCAGGCTTTCCGCTCATTGACTTCGGTTTAAAAAAGTTTTATTTCATTTTGACCTGGATCTAATTAAAGGTTATATATCTGGCGATATCCATTTTTCTTACTTTAATCAAATGATTAAGCCCTTCTTTTTTGATTTTTCTTACTTTAATCAGATGATTAAGCCCTTCTTTTTTGATTTTTTTTACTTTAATCAAATGATTAAGCCCTTCTTTTTTGATTTTTCTTACTTTAATCAGATGATTAAGCCCTTCTTTTTTGATTTTTCTTACTTTAATCAGATGATTAAGCCCTTCTTTTTTGATTTTTTTTACTTTAATCAAATGATTAAGCCCTCCTTTTTTGTTTTTTCTTGCCTTAATTAAACCCTTAAAGCCTCCTTTTTTGATTTTTCTTACTTTAATCAAATGATTAAGCCCTTCTTTTTTGATTTTTTTTACTTTAATCAGATGATTAAGCCCTCCTTTTTTGATTTTTCTTACTTTAACTAAACCCTTAAAGCCTCCTTTTTTGATTTTTCTTACTTTAACTAAACCCTTAAAGCCTCCTTTTTTGATTTTTTTTACTTTAATCAAATGATTAAGCCCTCCTTTTTTGATTTTTCTTGCTTTAACTAAACCCTTAAAGCCTCCTTTTTTGTTTTTTCTTGCTTTAATCAAATGATGAAAGCATAAAAAGAGACCTTTAGTTTGTGCTGACTTGCCGTTCGTTTTAAACGGCTTCCTTCTCAAAAAATGAATATCCTCTCAGTAGAGGGCTTTGCGGGGCGAGCGTTAGGGATAGCAGCGGTATCCTTTTTCTTGGGGCAGCCTTTCGCCCCAAGAAAAAGATGTAGCGGATAGCCCGACCTTTTTTTGGGGATTAATCTCCAAAAAAAGGGAACGCCCAAAAAATAAATAAAATAATCGTTTATTATATCAAACTCATATTAAGAGAACTTTGCTAAAATGCTTTTTGCAATGATTTTAAATTAACTGAACGGCTAGTCAGCGCAAGCTAAAGGTCTCATTAATTTAGGTATAACTTGAGAACGTTGCAGAACACATAAAAAAGTATGAAAAAAGAAAGCATTTAGCTTCAAACTGCTTCCTTCTGAAAAAATTAAAATCCTCCACACCCACATTAGGTTGCTCCGGTATTTAATTTTAGCTTACGCTGACTTGCAGTTCCTCGTGCGTCGCATTTTTTTGGTAAAGTGCTTTTTGCAACGGGCTCATATTGTATATCTAAAAAAAGAAGCTATTTTTGCAAGATAAATTTTTTAATATTAAAGATGAAAATAGGAATACACCCTGAAAATTACAGATTAGTAGCTTTCAAAGACATGAGTAACGATTATGTCTTTATCAGTCGCTCTACTGCCCAAACAAAAGAAACCATCGAGATAAAAGGCGTAGAATATCCCCTGATTAAATTAGAAATATCCAATACTTCCCATCCTTTTTACACAGGAAAAGTGAAATTGGTTGATACTGCAGGACGTATTGATAAATTCAAGAAAAAATATGCTAATAGAAAATAGCCGCCGTTTTTCTTAGGATACTTTTTGAAAAAGCATTTTAGCAACTGCAAGTCAGCGCAAGCTAAAGGTCTCATAACTATTGTAATGAGAGGATAAGGACATCCTTGCATAATAAATGAGAATAATTTTTAATGCTAAGAAAATTGTTTATATACTTAGGAGTTTGTTTTTAGATAACAAAAAAACTAAGAGGTTCAGACAAGAGCAGGAAGCAAAAAGAAATAAGGATGAATGAAAAGGAAATAGGGATTCAATTAAATACGTTTTATGAGATAGAAATCGACAATGAGTTTCAACTAAAAAAAGAAATTTTCCTTCAAAAAATTAAAAGTCCGAGCGGTAAACAAAAATATAAAAGATATAATGGAACTCCTTTGAGATATGCGGGAGGTAAAACACTCGCCGTAGGTTTAATCACGGAATTACTGCCGGCTCATTTAAAACGAATTATTTCACCTTTTTTTGGCGGCGGTTCATTTGAGATAGCTTGCGCTAAAGAGTTGGGCATAGAAGTAAAAGGGTTTGATATTTTCGATCTGTTGGTTAATTATTGGCAAAACCAATTTTGTCGGTCAGAAGAAATGCATGAGTACCTTAAGCATTACTACCCAACAAGAGAAAGCTTTATCAAAATAAAAAATATTTTGAAAGAACAATGGGATAAAAAGCAAGGTAAACTCATTAAAAATAGAAGCATTAAAAATAATATTGAACTTGCGGCATTGTTTTATTTTAACCATAATACCTCTTATGGACCTCATTTCCTCGGTTGGCCGTCCTCCGTATATTTACAGGAAGGAAGGTATCAAAATATGATAGAAAAATCAAGGAAATTAAAACTAAATAATATCACTGTTGAATGCGAAGATTTTGAAACTGTTTTTAAAAAGTATCCTAATGACTTTTTCTATCTTGATCCCCCTTATTTTTTAGATGGGGATAGTAAAACCTTTATCGGTCTTTATCCCCATAGGAATTTTCCTATCCATCATAATGGGTTTAGACATGATAAACTAAGAGACTTATTATTAAATCATAAAGGCGGTTTTATACTCTCTTATAATGATTGTAGTATGATTAGATCTTGGTATAAAGATTTTCCTTTTACTACACCTTCTTGGCAATATACGCTAAGTCAGGGCGATACGAGAATAGGAGTAAATCGCCTTAGAGACAACGAGAGCAGTCATGTAAAGAAATCTCATGAACTTTTGATTTTTAATATCCCTGATTAAATCTATGACAAAAAGAGGGCTGTCCAGTGAAGAGGCTAGAAGAGTAAGGCAACAAGGGCATAAAGATGCGTTTGAATTTGCGACATTAATTGGGACTTAAGCATGATTATCAAAATGATGAGACTGTTGCAGAACACATAAAAAAGCACGAAAAAGTCAGCGCTAGCTAAATGCTTTTATGCTTTTTTATGTATTCTGCAATGGTCTTAATTTGTTTCCAAATGCTAAATCGCCGGCATCACCTAACCCTGGTATAATATATTTTCTTTGGTCTAATGCTTTATCAACTTCAGCAATCCATACTTTTGTATTTTCAGGTAAATTTTCTTTAACTTTTTCTATTCCTTCTCTTGCACCAATAATAGATACGACATGAATTTCTTTTGGACTTCCCTGTTTTTTCAAAGCATTATAAGAGACCGTTGCAAAAAGCACGCTAACAAAAAAATGCTTGTATTGAGTGTGCCGAAATGCAACGCCCGATAAAAATTAAACACCGAAGCAACCTTTTGGGTGTGGAGGAGGTTAATTTTTTGAGAAGGGCGCCGTTTGAAGTGAGATGCTTTCTTTTTCATGCTTTTTTAGGTGTTTTGCAACGGTCTCTATTTAATTTTCGTCATGTAAGGATATTGGGCTGAAATATTTTTTGCAAAGGTCTCTGACCTTAAAATAATTTTAAAGAGACTTTAGCTTCGCTGACTTGCCGTTAATTTTTATCGGGCGTTGCATTTTACCAGCTAAAATGCTTTTTGCAATGGTCTTAAATTATTGAAGTACTTTAGTCAGCGCAAGTAAAATAATAAACCAACATAAGTAAAGAGCATAAAACAATCGTAAGAAAATACAAGAAGCATGATAAGGAAGGCAAGAAGCACGACAAAGAATATAGTAGCGAAAATAGATAACAGCAAATTTTATTATATTTGTTCAATGTAAATCAAAATCAATTGATTATCATGGCAATTAAAAGAATTCATTCCGAAACTCAAATCATTGAACAATACCGCATAGCGCTGGAAAATGTACAAAATCAACCTGAAATTGCTGCCGCAATGGCAGAATTAGGATATGACCCTGATACCCTTGCAAAAGGGAACGCCTTATGGAAAACTGCAGAGAATATATACCATCTAAACAAAACCGAAGATGATGAAACCGCAGAGGCTTACGCTGAATTTGCCCGCCAGAAAGCCGAGTTGGTAAACGTTTATAGACTTCACCGAAAAAAAGCTAAAGTCATTTTTCGTAAAGAGCCATTGATCCTTGAAAAAATAGGAATAAAAGGACGCATACCACAGGCATATATAAAATGGTTAGAAGCAATAAAGAAATTCTATGCTGTGGTAAGCACCGATAAAGAAATTCAAAAGAAACTCACGCGCCTTAAAATCACAGCAGACGAGATCACTCAAACCAAAGATAAAATAGCGCATCTTGAAACCGCAAGAGCCGAATACCTCCGCGAAAAAGGAGAAAGCCAAGACGCAACCAAAGCAAAAGACCAAGCCCTAGCAAATCTTGAAGATTGGATGAGTGAATTTTACGCCGTAGCAAAAATTGCATTAGAAGACCATCCTCAATTGATGGAATCGCTCAGCAAAGTAGTAAAAAGCTAAGGAAATAACTCCTCGCTTATAGCAGAATTATAGGCATGCCTGCCTGACGATTCACAAAACAAAATGGGTCAATTTCTTTTCAGATTTATAAATAAAGACCACCAGGTGCAATGGAAAGAACAAAGAACATGTTAACGCTTAAGTTAAAGATTGAAAAAATTATCCAGCTAAAAAAAGAGCTTGATGCGCTTCGTCCTTTAAAAAAAGAAGACGAAAAGAGAATCATGCAAAAGTTTAGATTAGACTGGAATTATCATTCCAATCATATTGAGGGCAATACGTTGACCTACGGGGAAACTAAGGCACTCCTCTTATTTGGAATTACGGCGCAGGGAAAACCTCTAAAAGATCATCTTGAAATAACGGGGCATAATGAAGCCATACAGTGGATAATGGAGGTCGTTAAAGAAAAAAGACCTCTAACAGAGAATTTTATAAGACAATTACATGAGTTGATTCTAAAAGAACCTTATGAAATAGATGCCATAACTCCCGACGGACAGCCGACTAAGAAAAAAGTAGAAGTTGGGAAGTATAAAACCACTCCAAACCATGTAAAAACCGTAACCGGAGAAATTTTCTATTTTGCATCCCCTGAGGAAACACCTGCCTTAATGCACGATTTAATGCAGTGGTATAGAGAAAAAGCAGCGGATAAGCAAGTGAACCCCATATTGCTCGCTGCTGAATTTCATTACAAATTCATTCGTATCCATCCTTTTGACGACGGCAACGGGAGAACGGTAAGAATTCTTATGAATTTTATACTCATGCAGTTCGGCTATCCGCCGGTAATCATCAAAACAGAGGATAAGAAAAATTACCTCGCCGCATTAAGGCAAGCCGATGCCGGCACATTAGAACCATTTATACAATATATAGCCGATAATTTGAATCATTCATTGGAGTTAATGATTAAAGCAGCCAGCGGTGAAAGCATTGAAGAACCGGATGATATAGACAAAGAAATCAGTTTATTAGCACAAAGGTTAGAAACCATAAGCAGCTCCCTTGACGTTTCAAAAAGCAAAGAGAATATACTATGGGTTTATGATCATAGTGTTGTAAGGGCAAGAAAAAAATTTATTGAAAAAGGAAAACTTTTTGAAAAATTTTATGTAACGGCAGATAATGGTATATTGATTTCTCCGCCAAATTTTGTATCAATATATAATTCAACATTATCAGCAAAAGATGACCAACTTGTAGATGACAAGCGAGTGCAAATTTCTGAATATACTGAGGATATAAGAATATATTTTAACTATAAAGTTTTTAAGAGGAAAGGATTCAAAGAATTTAACCATACATCCAAAATAGAATTTATTTTCAATTCTACCGGATATGAAGTGAAAAATACCAACGAAGTATCTATTAAAAAATCCTATGGAGAGCCGTTAAGCGAAGAAGAAATAAACCAACTTGTAAACAGTGAAATTAGGGAGCATAAACAGCTAATAGAGGCAAAAATAGAGGAATTAAAGAAGAATTGAGACCGTAAGCTAAAGGGATCATACTTTCATTTTCATACTTTTTTATCATTTTACAAAGCCTTTTTATAAGTAAAAGTGTGCTCTTTTAAAGTACTTTTTTTTTATTTTTGAAACATTATTCTTTATAATGAACTATTTATTATTTGACGGACCAGAGCGCACTCACTTACTGCCGCTTACTTTCACAAGACCTGTTGGTGAACTGCGGCTGGGCATCTTAACGCTCAAAGAAAAATGGGACAAATACTTAGGAGTTAAATGTTCCTACTTAACACAGAAATATCTTTCAAAAAAATACCCTATATCAAAAACAGAAAAAAATATACTGATCAATCCGGCGTATCTGCCTACAAAAACATTAGTACAACAAATTAAAACACTAAGCCCCGGGCAAGCAATCATCTCAAGAAAAAATCTTATCGCTGCTCATACCGGTAAAACGCTTTCTTTTGATATTTCCTTGTTCAATACAGTTGATTATCAACAAGATTTATTGCATGTCGTACGTCCCTATCACCTGTTTCAGTATAATTCCATCGCACTGAAAGATGATTTTAGTTTGTTGACCCGCCATCGGAAATCTTCCTCTATTTCTGAAACGAACCGGGTAATTTCCCCTCAAAATATTTTTTTAGAAAAAGGAGCCACGGTTGAATTTTGTACGCTGAATGCCTCTGAAGGGCCGGTTTATATCGGTCAAAATGCGGTTGCACAAGAAGGATGCATGATTCGAGGCGGACTTGCCTTGTGCGACAAGGCAGTTTTAAGAATGGGCACGCGTATTTATGGAGCCACTACCATTGGTCCCGGTAGTAAAGTAAGCGGTGAAATTAGTAACTCGATTATAACGGGCTATTCAAGTAAGGTGCATGAAGGGTTTCTTGGAAATTCTGTTCTCGGTCAGTGGTGCAACTTAGGTGCGGGCACCAATAACTCAAACTTAAAAAATAGTTATGGACAGGTTCGATTATGGAATTATGCAACGAGCACTTTTGAAAATTCTGAATTGCAGTTTTGCGGATTAATCATGGGCGATCATTCCAAATCAGCAATTAATACGCAATTCAATACGGGGACAGTTGTAGGGGTTTGTGCCAATATATTTGAGCCGGTCTTTTCTAAAAATATGATTCCCTCTTTTACTTGGGGCATTACAAAAGAATACCGATTATCCAAAGCCTGCGAAGTAGCAAAAAAAGTAATGCTACGCCGAAATATTGTTTTTAAAGAAACAGATGAACGCATTCTATCTCACATTTTTAAAGAAACTGATAGTCTTAGAAAATTATTTTTAAACAGTAACTTCTTTTGAAGCCCGGCACCAAAAAATGTACCGAGTATTACAAAATGGAGACCATTGCACAAAGCACTTCAGCAAAAAAATGCTTGTATTGAGTACTTCGACTAGGCTCAGTGACCTCTTGCCGAAGTAAGGAAGTAGTTTGAAGCTAAATACTTTAATATGTGGATATTTTATATTCTGAGACCTTTGCAGAACACATAAAAAAGTATGAAAAAGAAAGCATTTAGCTTCAAACTGCTTCCTTCTCAAAAAATTAAAATGCTCCACACCCAAAAGGTTGCTACAGCGTTTAATTTTTATCGGATGTTCCATTTTTTTGCTAAAGTGCTTTGTGCAACGGTCTCATTCTGCAACTACAAATCAACACAAGCTGAAGTACTTATATTGTTAGTATTTAAAGATTTGAGCGTTTTACCAAAAGTATTCTAGCAACTGCAAAGGTCTAGTATGAACTCAAATATATAAGTAGGATAAAAGCAGAACAAAAAGAATTTTATAAATAACAAAAAAAGTTACTAATAAGTTATCAACAAAATTCATACTCTATTTTTCCGAAAATTAAATTAAATAGAGTATGAATTTAATAAAATTAAGTTAATTTTAAATTAAAAAAATAATAAAACTATTGTTTAGCAGATAGTTAGGCTGATTGTACTATTTGGATTAACTTCTAACAAGCATTATATTGTTGCGCAAAAGTATTATATTGTAATGTAAAAATTATTTGTCTTGAAAATTCTTATAGTCATGTTATTTTTTCTATTATATAATCCGGCAAAGGCACAGTTTACGCTAAAGGGTAAGTTCGTTGATAAACAAGAACAACCGATAGAATACGCCGAAGTTGCTATAAAAAATGTAAACGATTCTACAAAAATGACTACTGCTTTAACCGATAAAATGGGTAATTTTTCTCTTTCTATTCCCAAGGGGGCTTATCTGCTTTCAGTGGACTATCTTGGGCAAACCCTATTGAAAAAGAATATGTCCGTAGTAGGAAATATAAATATAGGTACGCTTAAGGTAAACATCGCAAATCAAATTGGAGAGGTAACGGTTACCGGGAAAAAACCTTTAATTGAAAGAAAAATAGACCGGTTGGTTTTTAATGTAGAAAACTCGGTATCTGCCAGCGGCGGCGATGCTTTAGAAGCGCTAAAGGTAACGCCGGGCTTGCGAGTGGAGAACGATAAAATCACCATGATAGGAAAGAGTGAGTTAAAGGTGATGATTGATGACCGTATCGTTTATCTCTCTGGTGAGGATTTAATGAATTACCTGCAGTCGCTCTCGGCAGAGGATATAAAAAGTATAGAAGTCATTACCACGCCGCCGGCAAAGTATGAAGCAGAGGGCAACAGCGGGCTGATCAATATTATATTGAAGAAGACAAAGAAAAACAGTTGGAGCAATACGATAAACTCGAACTATAGACAAGGGAATTACCACATTTTGGGTTTAGGCAATACTTTTAACTATAGAAAGAATAAATTAAGTCTATCGGCAAGCGTAAGAGGAGGCAAGGGAAACTGGAAGATAATAGACAACGGAACGATTTATTATCCGGATAGGATGTTGAAATCACACCGTGATAGGAAAGAAGGAAGGAGTTATTTTTCTAAAAGATTGGGGTTAGATTACGAAGTATCGAAAACTGCCTCTCTTGGGTTTCAATATCGTGGATTAAATGGTTATCCAGATCAAAAGAATCATAATATGAATAATATTTTCAATTTAGATAATAGCCTAAAATCTCAAGCCCTTTTCTTAGGGGATGATAAAATAAAAACCATTGACCATGCCTTAAATGCCCATTATATACAACAGTTAGATACGCTGGGGAAAAAACTTTCAGCAGATATAGACTATTTTACGTATAGGAAAACAGCAGATCAAACCTTTATTAATTCGACTATTTTTCCTGATGACAGTAAACAATCCATATTTAACAGCGGACTCCAGCAAATTGATAACTACAGTGCGAAAGTGGATGTAAGCTATCCCATAAAATGGGCAAAATTAAGTTATGGTGCTAAGGCAGTTTTTACCGAGACGAATAATGCAGTCAATTATTTTGACCAAACTACGGGTACTCGCGTATTAGACTCTTTGCAAAGCAATAAGTTTGACTATAGAGAAAATGTACAGGCGGTTTATGCTGATCTTGCCAAAACTTTGGGTAAAAAGTGGGAGACGAAACTTGGTCTGCGCATAGAGCGTACGCAAACCAAAGGCATTCCAAAAAAAGGAGAACCCTTTAAAAAGGATTATACTAAATTTTTTCCTACAGCTTATGTACTATATAAGGCATCCGAAAACCACAGCATAAATCTGAATTACAGCCGTCGGATAAAACGCCCGGCTTTTTGGGAATTAGACCCTGCCCGGTTTTATTTTGGTATTGATAGTTACGCTGAAGGCAATCCCTTTCAACGGCCTTCCTTTACCGATAATATAGAGTTGGCGCATACCTATAAAAACAAGTTAATTTCAACCTTGTACCTAAGCGTTACATCAGATGGTTTTGGACAGGTACAGTTGGTAAACCCAAAAAACAATAAAAAAGCTTACACAAGAAAGAACTTTTATACATATTATACCTATGGTTGGCAGGAAAGTTATACTGTAAGTCCTTTTGCCTGGTGGCAAAGCCGAAATCAGATGTATCTTTATTACAGTAAGTCTAAATTAGATAAGAATATAGATTTTAAAGCACGCGTACAAAACGGTACCGCTTTTTATATCTCAACCGACCATACGTTTACCTTAAATCGGAAGAAAACCTTAAAGGCAGAAATGAATTTTTGGTATTATTCTCCACGAAGAAGTGTTACAAATCAAATTTCTGAAGTTTATAGTTTAGATCTAGGGGTTAAAGTTGCCCTACTGAAAGATAAATTGCAAGGCAGTTTGAAAGTGAGTGACATTTTTAGATCAAATATCATTCGCGCGAAGGTTTTTATCAACGATATTCAAAATGAGTTTACTATAAATAATGACCCTCAATATATAAGAATAGGTTTAACGTATCGCTTGGGGAATAACAAAATAAAAGTAAAAGAACATCAAGGAGGAAACCAGGAGGAAAGAAGGAGAGCAAATTAAAAAAAGACGTTATCTTCTAATGATTTTGTAGTGCGCAATGCAAAAACAAAAGAAGTTAAAATAGGCATAGTGCCGAAACCGGCTGCGCGGTTCGCAGTATTTTAATTAAATATTTTAAATTATGTTACATTCAAGTAAAAATTTTCAGGAATTGGTAAAGCAGACAAAGGCTTTACAAGAGGACGAGAAAGGACAATTGAAAGGAGGGTTTGCCAGCTTTTCTTTGGAAGAATGGAACGAACCCCCAACCGTTATTAACAGTTGCACTAATCTTAATTGCGGTGCTACTTGTAGCAGTCAACAAAGTTCTAGTGGGTCTAGTGATTCAATCATCCTTAAGTATTAAATGATTCCCTTCTAATAGATGTTTATATAGTATCGCATTAGAAGGGGTCATTTTTAATTATCCTTAACAAACAAACAATTTTTCTATGAAAAAATACAAAGGTTTATTTTTACTTTCTCCTTAAGAGATCTTTTTAAAATATATAACTGAACTGCAAGTCAGCGAAGCTAAAGGTCTCAAAGAGTAAAATCAAATTAAATATATATGCAACATTCTACACTACAAAACCTTTTAATTCTCTATGAAGATAATCATTTAATCGTTATTAACAAAAGAGCATCAGACCTTGTCCAAGGAGATAAAACAGCCGATAAACCCCTGGTTGAATTAGTAAAAGAATACCTCAAAATCAAATATAAAAAAGAAGGAAATGTTTTCCTCGGGGTTGTTCATCGATTAGACCGGCCTACCAGCGGAATCGTTATTTTTGCCAGAACGAGCAAAGCACTTTCTCGCTTGAACCAAATGTTTCAAAATCAGGAAATAAAAAAAACATACTGGGCGATAACGCAAAAAAAATCCATAGCCTCACAAGGTACTTTGATTCAATATCTAAGAAAAAATGAAAAACAAAATAAGTCTTACGTAACCACTGCTAAGTCTCAAGGAGCCAAGCAGGCTATTTTGCATTACCGAATTATAAAACAATTAAATAAATATTTGTTGCTGGAAATTCGCTTGGAAACAGGACGCCATCATCAAATTCGCTGCCAATTATCCGCTATGGGATGCCCTGTTGTAGGAGATTTAAAATACCATTATCCAAGAAGCAACCCTAAAGGGAGTATCTGTTTGCATGCAAGAGAAGTAAAGTTTATTCACCCGGTGAAAAAAGAAGAAGTAAGCCTTGTCGCTCCTTTACCTTATCAGCATTTATGGAAGTTAGTTATGCCTGTTTTTTAAAATCACTTGTTTACCCTTGTTTAACGGATTAAAATAAATGAGACCGTTGCAGAACACATAAAAAAGTATGAAAAAGAAAGCATCTAACTTCAAACTGCTTCCTTCTCAAAAAATTAAAATCCTCCACACCCAAAAGGTTGCTCCGGTGTTTAATTTTCCTCGGGCGTTGCATTTTTTTGTTAGCGTGCTTTTTACAACGGTCTCATAAATAGTGGATATTATTATTTTTTCATCATTTATTAAAAAATACACTTAGGGAGACCTTTAGCTAGCGTTGACTTGCAGTTGCTAAAGTGCTTTTTACAAAGGTCTCTTCTTTTTTATAGGTATCAGGATAACTTTTTAGTTTTTTTCTTTCTGTAATTTTGCAACCTGAGAGGTAAATCTGTAATTTTGTTCAAAATACTACTGCAAGAGCATGGGAAGAGCATTTGAATATAGAAAAGCAACCAAGATGGCCCGTTGGTCAAAGATGTCAAAGGCATTTACAAAAATCGGGCGTGAAATTACTATGGCAGTAAAAGCCGGTGGGGCTGATCTTGATAATAACTTAACACTTAGACGCGCAATACAGAATGCAAAAGGAGTAAATATGCCCAAAGATAATGTTGAACGCGCAATAAAAAAAGGATTAGGAGCCGATGCAAAAAATTATCAGGAAGTGGTGTATGAAGGATACGGCCCTGATGGAGTAGCTATTTTAATAGAGACCGCAACTGATAATCCCAATAGAACTGTCGCTAATGTTCGGGCGATCTTCAATAAATATAAAGGCAGTTTGGGGCTCTCAGGGTCATTGAGTTTTGTCTTTGAAAGAAAGGGCGTTTTTGAAATTGAAACCGCTCAGATAAAACTAAAAAAATTTGATGAACTGGAGCTTGAATTAATTGACAAGGGGGCAGAGGAAATAGAAGAAATAGACCAAATGCTTATTATTACTACTGAATATGAAGATTTTGGAAAAATGACGCAGACCTTAGACCGATTAAAAATCTCGGTGAAATCTTCAGGCCTAAAACGCTTTCCAACCACTACAGTAAAGCTAACTGTCGAACAGGCAAAACCCATCTTAAAAATGTTAGCAAAATATGAGAATGAAGACGATGTGCAAAATGTATATCACAATATGGAAATGACAGAAGAAATCATCGAATCAATGGCTTAATTTGAATGTTATTAAAGATGTTAGACTGGTTATTTTTATCATTATAGCTTAAAATGGATATTTAAAAAGTAACATTTTGATTTATTTAGCCCTCGCTAAATTTTTACTGAACAGCGTGGCAAAAATTTAACATTTACTTTAACAAAAAGATAATATTAGCTTAACATAAAATAGCTTTGAAAGTCCTATTTTAGGATTTAAAAATTAAAAACGATGAAAATTTTTTTTTATTAGCCGTATTATCTTTTAGTGGATTATATGTAAATTCCCAGGCAAGATTTGGAATAAAAGGCGGGCTATCCCTTGCAAGCGCTAACATAGGAGGAATCGCTTCTAGCGTTACTAATGTTAATCTTGATACTAAATTAAGAACTTCTTTCTATATTGGAGGATTAGCAGAATTTAGTTTAAGAAACTTTGATAGAACAAAAATACAAGCAGAGATGTTATATGCCCAAAATGGTGTTAAGTATACTCAAAATAGTGTGAAAACAAAAATTAAATTCTCTCAACTTTTAGTGCCTGTTGTAGGTAAATACATGATTTTTGATAATTTTTATTTATCTGGCGGGTCGTATTTTGGATTTACACTCGATGTAAATGAAAATGACGATGATGATTCTGAAGGCTATTATAACATTCGAAAAGAGTTTAATTTTTTTGATTTAGGCTTAATAATGGGTGCAGAATACAATTTACCTAATGGGTTTTTTTATTGAAGGTAGATATAATTTTGGATTACTTAACATGAGAAATATTGATCTTGATTTTGTTTATATTCCATCAGGTGGTGTAACAGTAGAAGGAGATTATAAAAATAGGTTCATTCAATTAGGAATAGGGTATAAATTTAAATGATGAAAAAAGTAACTTGACTTTTGAAGTTGTGAAGTCAAAAATTCAAAAAGGTAAAACGGCTTAATCAAAAATTTTACAAATTAAGACCGTTGCAAAAAGCACGCTAACAAAAAAATGCGATGCCCGAGGAAAATTAAATACCGGAGCAACCTTTGGGTGTGGAGGATTTTAATTTTTTTGAGAAGGAAGCAGTTTAAAGCTAAATGCTTTCTTTTTCATACTTTTCTTGTTCTGCAACGGTCTCAAATTTAAGCCCTAAAACTTTTGTCTAAATTGAAAGAAATTACGCTCTTTATGCCCGACTGAAAAATAATTAAAGCGCAAAAAACAATATTCAAATAAATTGACTATAATTTTTTTTACTTATGCCAAAATTCACTATTTTTACGCAACTAATTTCACTTAATTTTATTTATAATCATCTAAATTTTAATCATCGTGGAAAACACAAGAACATACAAATCAAAAGACGTAGAAATGCTGTTAGCCGCAAAGACCGTTACACAAAATCTAAAAGAAAACTTAACCGACTTATCCCTAGTTAGAACTAACTGGACTAAAGATTATGTCGCGGCTTTGGCAGCAAAAATCGATCACGCGATAGACCATCACCTTGGGATAGATAAAAAGAAAGAACTAAGAGAAGCTACCGGCAAACTTGCCGCTATTCAAACGCCTGCATTAAGGGAGGTATCCTTTATGAAAACCCAGCTCAAAGTTGACTTTGCCAAAGAGGCAAAAGCAATAGCCAAAAAGTTGGGATACGATAAAACCACCCTTCGCAAGGCGCAAAACAGTGACCAAGAAGCGCTAATTCAATTGCTGTATGCCTTTAAAAAAGGAATGACCGAAGACCTGAAAAAACAAATCGTTGAAAAGGGGACCGCCCCCGCGTTAATCGACCGAATTATTGGATATGCTGACCAGCTCAAGGAAGCCAATGTAACCCAAGAAGCGCTTAAAGAAACCACTAAAATAATATCAGCAGAAGCCGTAAAGGCATTTAACAATATTTACGAAGAAATAATAGGAATATGCAAAATCGCTTCCAATTTCTATCGCTACGACGCCCTAAAAAAAGAGCAGTTCACCTTTAATAAAGTCATCGCCAATATGAACGCCAAAAAAAAAGTCAAGAAAAAAGATGAGGAAAAAAGCGAAAAAGACAAAAAAACCACTGAGTAATATAAGAATAATTTACTTCCATAAATTATGAGCAAGTTTTTATATAAAAAATAAAAAACTGTGTTCGCGTTATAAAACAACCATAAAATTAATCAAATAGAAAAAATGATATGAGATTTTTTCGTTTCTTTGCGTTAAAATAAATTAAAAAATTATGCTTATTAGATTTAATGTTAAGAATTTTTTGTCTTTTGATGAAGAATCAGAATTTTCATTGATTGCTAACAAAGAACGAAGGTTGCCTTCTCATTATAAACAAGAAGAAGGCATCAATATATTAAAATCAAGTGTAATATATGGGGCGAATGCCTCTGGCAAGTCCAATCTTATCAAAGCGATTGATTTTTCACGAAAAGTAATTTTAAGAGGGATAGATAGATTAAACCCTATAAATAAACACTTTAGATTAAAAGAAGGAAACCGCCGTTTACCCTCCATTTTTCAATACGAGATAAAAGCCGAAGGTAAATTCTATTCCTATGGTTTTGCAGCAGTTTTAAATGAGAACAAGATTGTTGAGGAATGGTTATACGAGGTGGGCTCAAATAAAAAAGATAAAAAAATCTTTGAACGAGTGATTAATGATAAAGGAAAACACGACATTGAAATTGGATTTAACCCCTCTAAAGAAACCAAAAAACGATTTGAGGTTTATTGTGAAGATTTTCAAGACTCAGACCGCTTATTATTTTTAAGTGAGATAAACCGAAAGAGCATCGGAGGGGTTAAGGAAATGGAAGGCTTTAAAAACGTTTATAATTGGTTTAATAATAAACTGACCGTATTATTTCCCCATTCAAAATGTGCTGGAATCCACCTCATAGGAGATAATAATAAAATGAAGAAAGTCTTTAGTAATTTTCTTAGACCATTCCAAACAGGCATTGATAAAATAGCATTTGAAGAAATTGATTTGGAAAATCTTAATTTACCAAAGGAAGTAAAAGAAAGTTTAAAAAATATTGATAAAGAGACGATAATATTATTCAACGTCAATGATAATACTTACTCATTAGAGAAAACAGAAAACCATGAGTATAATGTTAAAAAAATAGTCTTTGAACACTTAGGTAATGATCAATCTAAAGTTTTATTTGATCTTGCCGATGAATCTGATGGCACGCAAAGATTGCTTGACTTTATTCCTGTGTTGAATACAATGTTTAATTCAAATGCTGTCGTTATCATTGATGAATTGGATAGGAGTTTGCACTCCCAATTGGCATATAAAATATTTGAGTTATTCTTTTCCCTTACAAAAAAGAATGAAAGCCAATTGATTGTTTCAACGCATGAATCTTTACTGCTTGACCTTGAATTGCTCAGGCGGGACGAAATATGGTTTGTAGAAAAACAAAACAATCAATCAAGGCTTTACTCTCTTGATCAGTTTAAAGTTAGAAATGATAAAATAATCCGCAAAGATTATTTACTCGGAAGATACGGAGCGATACCAATATTTAAAAGTTTCAAGAACTTAAATCTATAGGCATGGCAGGGCGATTAAGAATTAATACGGATTTTGGGAAAAGGGCAGTTGAATCTGAAAGTAAAGAACCCAAGGAAGTGTATGTCATTTCTATTGCTGGCGAAGGTAAAACGGAAGAACAATACTTTGATGAAATAAGTAAATTAGATACAAATAGCGTTGTTAAAGTTGAAAGATTAGAAAAAAAAGATGAAGCAGATACCAAAAGTCATCCAAAACATGTTTTAGATTTATTGAATGAACGAAAAAAACGTTGGGAAGAGTATGGTATTGACCCAAATGAATTATGGATGGTGGTTGATAGAGATAAACAGAGTGTTAGTGAAGAACAATTAACCGAGATTATAGAAGAATGCTGTAAAAATAGATACAATCTTGCCTTATCTAATCCTACCTTTGAGTTTTGGTTATTATTGCATCTAAAGGATATTAAGGATATTAAGGAATACGATAAAAAGAAGCTATTAGAAAACGAGAAGATAAATGAATCTAAAACATCTAAAAGATTTATAGAAAAAAAGTTATCAATATTACTAAACGGGTACAATAAGAAAAACCTAAAGTTTGAAAAGTTTAAGTCAGGTATTAAAGCAGCCATAGAAAGAGCCAAAAAACTCCCTACTGATAATAAAGCACTCTCCCACCAATTAGGAACAAGTGTATGCCTTCTCGTTGAAAAAATAGTAAAATAACTCTTGTCAGGTTACTTTATACCAGCGGAATTATTCCTCGCACACACGGAAATTTTACCTAAGAAAGCGGAATAACATTCTATGCAAGTAGAAATGCTTTTAGCACGCACGGAAGATAGATCAGCATAAGCGGAAATAAGTTTAAATAAGAACGAAAAAAAAGAATTTAAGGCGGAAAGATATTTTAATGCTGAGGAATAATAGTATAAACAAGTATAAGCATTTTTATCACACACGGAAAAAACATCAGTATATACGGAAATGTTTACCGCATAAGCGGAAAAAGCCTCAAAACAGGTGGAAATAGTTTTAACAAAAACCGAGCCCTTTCGCTAATTTACAGTTGCAAAAAGCATTTTAGCGGGTAAAATGCAACGCACGAGAAAAATTAATTTCAAGTCAGCGAAGCTAAAGCAGCCTAAATGATTGTAAGGATTTTAATTTTTTTGAGAAGGAAGCAGTTTAAAGCTAAATGCTTTCTTTTTCATACTTTTCTAGGTGTTCTGCAACGGTCTCACATTATTTTTCTATTCTTCTGGCATTAAAAATGAGGAAATTTATAATTTCCCCATTTCATTTAACTTTATTCAGGCAGCTGTTATGATTAATGCTCATGCTCATCGGGTGCAAAACCGGTTCTTCGATACCCCTCAACGGTATAAGTATTTCCAGGGTCATCTGAAAATTGTATTTGAAAGTAAATACTATCCGAAACATTTCCTCCCGTAGTGGTTGCCTGCTTTTCCAAAACTTTCCCATCGGTTATGGTTATTCTATTATATTTACCGTTAACTTGGTTAAATACGTCTTTTCTTGAAAAAGATAGTTCATTTACTTCCGTTTTTATTCTTACTTTTAGTTCTTGAGAAGGATCATCTAACCACATTAAACCATTATTAGCTGCCGTATTATAGGTAGATAAAAGACTATAATCGCTTACTGCCTTTCCATCTTGCTTATATTGAACAAACCAATTGCCTGCTAATTTCTCAACCATTGTTCCTCCAGGATCTGGATCTCCTCCTTCATCACAAGAAGTAAACAATAATACGAGTATTGTAATTGAAAATATTTCTTTTATTATGCGTTTCATTGTCTTAATTATTAAAAAGTTATAGTTGTATTTGTGTTAATTGTATTTTAAATGTTCCATTGCCAAACGTAGCATTGGCGGTAAAAGTAATCTTCTTATTTGCTGAATCAACGGTAAAATCGGTTATATTAATAGCAGAATTGTATAAAGGTTGACTTGAAGAAATAGACACGTCATTTGAAGCTAGGTTATTTACCGTAATAACTGCTCCAAGAGCTGCAGCGGTTGACCCACGATCTCTTCCGATATCATAATATCCACCGAGTGCATCAGATATTTTGTATTGATTCGTTTCGCCTGCCCGCTTTATGATAATATAGGATAAATCACTATATTGATCAGTCTTTTCAAATTTAGGTGCCCGCTGCACATCCGCTCTATAAAGACCTTCTATACTATTTTTGAGGTCTCCTGTTTTAGCCACCCACACCGAACGAAAATTTTGTGCATCAAATCCGTCTTGGTTCGTTGCTGAATACGTTACGGTATATTTATCGGGGTTATCCGTTGAGGTATCTAAGCCCTCCGAATTAAAATACGCCCCTTTGCTATATGCTGTTTTTACCTCCACTTCATTATTTCCTTCCATAGCAGAAGCCCCTTGCTCGGTATAAGCCGCGCCTTGTGCTAGACGAATTTCCTTTTCCCCCTTCAACTTTATCACTGCAAAATGCGTTACTTTCGATACATTTGAAGTATCATCCTGGCAGGCATAAACCATCATCAGAACGATTAAAATAATACTTATCTTTTTCATTTTTCTTTTTTTAGTTTATAAATAATGTGATTAATTAGCATCATACCATACCGGGTCTAATATACTCGTATCCGTAGGCGCATTAGGATTTCTTTGGGTTACATCTTGAGGAATTTCAAGCCTTTTAGGAAACTTTTCTTCTATATGCTCTTTAGGAAATTTTCCTTTTTCATATGACATTACTGATAATGTAAATTGTCCAGGAATATAATTTTCGCTGGAAGCAGGGACCTTAGAAATTTCAGGGTACCCGGTTCGGTTTTGTTCGATAAAGGCTTCATATCCTTTTCCTGGAAATAAAGAAATCCATTTTTGGGTGATAATGACCTTAATATTTTCTTCTTTTTTCCCATTAGGATATTTATATGCTCCTGATAAGTAAGTGCCTCCATCCAAATCGAATTGTTGAAAAGCCGCTTTAACCCCTTCTTCATATAAAGATTGGGCATTTGCGCCTCCATTATATCTTACCTCTGCTTCGGCTTGCAAAAAATAGCTTTCCGCTTTGGATATAAAATACACCGGATCTTCCGGATGTAGTATGACCACTGAAGCATCTGCCCCTTTTTTATTTTTATAATCGCCTTGATCCTGAAAAATAGTGCCGTTATAAAATTTAGCTAGCCGAGAATCTTTATTATCCTGTAAAAAAGAGCCCAAGGTTTTGCTTGCTCGCAAGTTTGTTGCTACATTCAACTTTCGCCGATCGGATTCATATAATGGATTGCTTTTGCTGTCTTTGTCCTCAAACTGCTTGATGGCAGCATCTTTTGTTAAAAATTCTGTTTTTGAATCTAACAGTTCTTTTATCCCTTTTTCAGCTACCTCCGGTCGAACCTCCGTCTGCCTTAAATATAGTCTGAGCAGTAAGGTATGGGCAAACGCCCTCCATTGATCCATATCGCCTTTGAAAACAAAATCATCTTCACCCGGTACGATCTCTTTTGAGGAAGTTTTCAGATCTTTTGAAAGCGCCTCCTTTAAATCAGCTGCCATCAAATCATATACTTCTTGCGCTGAATTAAATTTGGGCTGTAATATCTCTTTATTATTGCCTTCTGTGTAGGGGATGGTGCCATACATATCCACCAATAATTGGGAGGCATATACTTCCATCACCGTTGCCATAAGATAGTAATTCCAATTTTCCGTATCCTTGGCTTTCTTTTTTACGACTCTAGTATCAAGCAGGGCATCGTATAAGTGACTCCAGCCATCCTCTACTATTTGATGGTTATTTTCTAAGGTATAATCATCCAACATCTTGTATTGATTCGCGATAGCACTCTGTGTCCAATACTGGCTCCAAAAACCGCCGACTATCGCAAAATACGAGCCCGAGGCTGCCGCTGTCCCTAAAATACCCGCCGGCATTTCCGAATTAATCGGCAGTTGTGAGGGAGCTATCAAATCAGGATCTCTATTAATATCCAATGCACTATCGCAAGAAGTAAGTCCCACTATTCCTGCCATAGTTAAAGTAATTATTTTATTATATATATTATTCGTTTTTATATCTTTTTTAACTTGCATATCTTTTGTTTTTTTTAAAATGAAAATTTAATACTTACTCCATAACTACGCTGAGAAGGGTGGGTAGCAAATTCACCGAATTCACTATTTATACCTCTTCCATAGGAAGTCGTTTCAGGATCTACATAAGGATTATCATCGGGGGTCCATAAGAATAAATTCCTGCCGTATAAAGACACCGTAAAATCTCTAATACCTGTATTTTTTAGCAATGCATTAGAAATTTTATAGCCTAATGATAACATTCTAAGCCGGACAAAAGTCTTATCAATTACATGTGTTCCCTCAATAGCGCGATTTTCAGAAGCATTATAAAAACTACTTATTTTATCATACTTTACTGGATTTGTGTTTTCATTATAGCGAATAACTTTGCCTTTTTTATCTTTTACCGCTACTACGGAATTAGGTATAATAAAAGGATTTCGATCATTATAGGTCGTCTCTAATCCATTCCCTACAAAGTGACTTAATCTTTTGGTATAAGAATACATTTTTCCGCCTTGCTTCCAATCTATTCCAATAGATAACTTAAAATTTTTATACGTAAAAGAATTTTGCCATCCCATGATAAAATCTCTTTGAGTATCCCCTAAATACTGCTCATTATCATCTGCTTCGTAAAATCCTGTACTGGGATTTACCACATATTGTCCTTTATCATTGACTAAAGGACCTGGTCCATAAAACACGCCTAAAGGTTTCCCTTCCTCTGCATAAAAACTTATGCCAAAACTATCATAAATTAATATCTTCTTTTGCCCATTAGTCAATTTGGCTACATTTTTTACTTTGCTCTCATTCTTTGAAAAAGTATAGGTCATATCCCATTGAAAATTGTTTGTTTTAATCGGTTTTGCCGTTAGCGTTAGCTCGATCCCTCTATTCTGAAGGTCTAAAAAATTACCAGTTTTTCGAGTATAGCCTGTAGAGGGATCAATGGGCAAGTTAACGATTAAATCACTTGTCTGTCTATCATAGAGCGAAACATCTAAGCCTAAGCGATTTTTAAGGAAGCGAGATTCGAACCCCATTTCTATTTCATCGGTTAGCTCCGGTTTTAGCGCCGTATTTTCCATTCGCCTAGAAATTTCATACGCGGTAGTTCCCCCAAAAGGATACGATATGGTGCCGAAATAAGCTCCGTGCAAGGCCTGTTCAGCAGACGAATAAATACTGTAGCGATTCGTTCCATTGCCCACTCTCGCGTAGGCAGTTCTTAATTTCAAAAACGATTGCGGCGTATCAAAAACGATGGCAGAAAGGGCTGCAGAGGGATAAAAATAAGAATTATTCGCTGGCGGAAGAGTAGAATTCCAGTCATTCCGTGCAGATAAGGTCAAAAAATATCGATTTTTATACCCCAATTCTGCCTGCCCATAGAGTCCATATAAACGATCCTTATAATCCTGTTGAAAGGGCTCTGGAATTTCAGGGGAGTTTCCTAGTTCAAAATACCCCGGTATAATCAAATTGGTTACACGTACTGACAATAGGTCTCCATTTCGTTCGTTGTAAGTAACCCCCGCGAGTGCATTTAACGTAAAATCGTTTGCAAAATCGGTATAATAGTTCAAATTAAAATAGGTATCATATTGTCTTGCCGTTCGTTTATACTCTTGTACCCCTCCTAGTACCGGATTGACTCCTCCTAATTCCTGTGGAGACCCCTCATCATAATCTACTCTCTCTCCGAAACGCTTTACACGCTCATTTTCAATATCCGTTCCCACTTGAAAACTAGCCACTAGATTCTTCATCAGATCATATTGCAAATTAATATTTCCAAAAAGCCGGTCTTTCGCTATCTGCACCTTATTCCTATCAAGGGTTACATAGGGATTGGCGACATAAGGAGAGAAAAAGTAGCTGGGTGTATTAAAGATATTGTTTTGATCCTTCATATCAACAATACTGATATCTACAGGGATCTGAATTAATTCTTGCGGCAGCGATTTTCCAAAACTCGAATCAGAACCTGATCCTGTGGGGACGGCGTTTTGACTTTTATGCGTAAAGTTACCAGAGACTCTTGCTCGAAATCTATCATAATTTAATCCGGCATTTACCCCAAAAGTACTTTTAATATACTTATCTGCATCGGTCGGGATAACCCCGTCAGAAGAGACCTGACTAAAAGAAAGCGATACATCGCTCTTATCATCCGACCCCGATATTATAACTGAATTCGTATAAGCCACTCCCGTTTCATAAAAATCACGAACATGATCTGCTAAGGGCACATAGGGTTTAAGTTGCTGCGAATGATCGACCACGCGACCCCATAAACGGGGTTTGCCATCAAACCTCGCCCCCCATGAACCGTTTTCATTAGAAGAGGCTTCCGAGCCTTCTCCCGCAACATTGGAATAAGATTCCCCATTCCATCCTTGGCCGAATTCCGTTTGTAAATGTGGAACTCTTGCCACTTCAGAAAAGTCAACCGAGGAAGAAACATTTACTTTTAATCTTCCTTTTCCTTTTTTTGTTTCTATCACAATCACCCCATTCGCGCCTCTTGAACCATATAATGCAGTAGCAGCAGCCCCTTTTAGAAAATTAACCGATTCAATGGAATTAGGGTCTAAATCATTGATACTGGTGCCAGCGTCAAAAGTAAGGTTGCCTGAAGGATTTAATGTGCTTAACATTGTCCCTGTCAGTGTATCAGAACTACTCGTATCATTGATAATAGAGCCATCTATGACATAAAGCGGCTGGTTAGAACCCGTAATTGAACTCAATCCTCGAAAAATAATTTTTGTAGAAGCCCCGGGCTGTGCAGGGGAAGAGATATCTACCCCGGCTATTTTACCCGATAAAGTTTCTAATGGATTAGACTGGGGAATTTCTGTTAATTCATCTGAAGTAATTTTGGTTGCTGAATACCCCAATGCACGGGACTGTCTTTTCCCTCCAATCCCCGTAACAATAACTTCGCCAATTTGTTCAACGCTTTGCCTCAACGTTACATTTAGCGTAGTTCCACTAACTTTCTTTGTTATTTCTTCTTTTCCTATAAAACTAAACGTAAGGCTCTCGCCTTTGTTCGCTGAAATCTTATATTTCCCTTCTGGATCGGTTTCTGCACTTTGTCCGCTTTCGCTTTCGATATATACGCCCGGCAATGGATCGCCCATATCATCTCGAACCACGCCTTTTACTATTTCCTGTGCCTGAAGCGCCGTAAACATCAATAGAAGGAAGCCGCTTAATAATAAACAACTTGCTCCTCCCTTTATTTTAATCAGACGAGGCAGGATTGCGGTGTAATCAATCATACTTTTTTTCATATATCATTTGTTTTGTTTATTGTTATATCTTTTAATCTTGTTTGCTTCTCTTGATTATTCTCAAAAGAGATAATTTTTTTTGATGATGTTGATTTTCCCTTATGCTGTAAAATATACCCTTCGAAGAAACCTTACTAGATAAGTAAAATAAAGAGAGATAAACCGTTTACAAAAATATAATTCTTTTCTTTAAAAAAAATAATTATACGTTATTTTAATACTATAGGGCTTATTTTAATGAAATTTAACAAATAGTAAAAAGTAGATAAATTTTTTATTTACAATGCTTTTTGTTTTATACTGTTAACAAATATTGTTAATAAAAAATAAGGATTTTACTCAAAAGTTAAAGTTTAGTTAAAGTTTAAACGATACAGGAAAAAGCGCTTTTTCTCTTTAATAAAATATGTTTTTTTAATCTTTGAGATCTTTAGCCAGCGCTGACTTGCAGTTACAAACTGAAATCAGTGTAAGCTAAAATTAAGTACCGGAGCAACCTTTTGGGTGTGGAAGATTTTAATTTTTTTTGAGAAAGAAGCAGTTTAAAGCTAAATGCTTCTGTATGTATGCATATTTTATGTATGCTGCAACGGTCTCAACTTTTATTCCCCATTTTTTCTACACTCTTCAACTGCCAGTCAACCTTAGTTAAACACCTCTTTTACTTATATTTTTTCGGATAAGCCTCCCGCATAACTTCATATATCTTCTCTACAATATCATCCAATTGCGGTTTTGAGAAGTAATCCCCGTCAAATCCTGCCGCCGGGCGATGCGCAGCCGCACTGATCGTTACCGGTTTGCTGTCTAAATAATGGTACGCATCCTGCTCTTCCAATACTTTTTGCAGTATATAAGCCGATGCACCTCCCGGAACGTCCTCATCAATCACAACCAACCGATTGGTTTTTTGCACACTTTTTACAATTTCATGGTCTATATCCAACGGAAGCAAAGTTTGAACGTCAATCACCTCTACGTCAATAGAAAGTTCAGCCAACTCTTCGGTTGCTTTCATCACTTCTTTCCAGGTGGAACCATAGGTAACCGCCGTCAAGTCCTTACCTTCTCGTGTAATTTCTATTTTGCCCAACGGTACTCTAAATTCCCCTAAGTTTACGGGCATTCTCTCCTTTAACCGATAGCCGTTTAATGGTTCTATTACAAACGCCGGATCATCAGAAACGACCAACGTATTATAAAAGCCGGCAGCTTGTGTCATATTGCGAGGAACAAGCAGATGAATCCCTCTAATCATCCCAAGCAAAGCCCCCAAGGGCGAACCCGCATGCCAAATGCCCGCAAAGCGATGTCCTCGTGTTCGGACGATTACTGGCGCTTTTTGTCCGCCAGCAGTTCGATAATGAAGCGTTGCCAAATCATCCGTTAATTGGGCAGCCGCATAGTAAAAATAATCCAGATATTGTATTTCGGCTATCGGTCGTAGTCCACGCAAAGCCAACCCAATGGCCTGTCCTAAAATAGTCGTTTCCCGGATACCCGTATCCGCTACTCTTTCTTCACCGTATTTTTCTTGAAGTCGCTCAAAACATTGATTAACTCCCCCTATTTTTCCCGTATCTTGACCAAAAGTTATAAGCTCAGGATGCCTTTGAAACAATGCATCAAAATTATCTCGTAGAATCATTCGGCCATCCACCCAATCAGGCTTGTCAGCATAAACAGCTTTTACTTCTTTTACTTTTAACGGAGATTCTTTTGAACGGCTGTATAGATGAGAGCTATAAAGTTTTTTATCTCTAGCAATGGAATGATTAAGCCATTGAGATAATCCATCCGTATTTATATTTTCTATTGAGAACCTACGCAATGCTTTGCGTCCAACGGCATAAATATCTCTTCTAAAAAGACATTCTTTATCTAACCCCGCCAATAATTTTTTCCATTTTTCTTGTGTGCCATTCTCAGGAATAAGCGGATCTATTATTTGCCGTAATTCACCTTTTATTTTTATTACAGGCGCTTGAAAAGACTGCCAAGCCTTTTTTCTTTCCTTTTTTAATTCTTCTTTTACGGTTTCATCTGTCGCATTTAACTCCTCTTCATTGATTACCTGCTCATTATCAATCGTAATAGAAAGTAACCAAGTTCTAAATTTGGTCAAACAATCATGCGCTTCTTCCCATTCCAGCCGCTCTTTTGATTTATAACGCTCATGCGAACCAGAGGTAGAATGCCCTTGCGGTTGTGTCATTTCTGTTACATGAATCAGCACCGGAACATGCTCTGAACGTGCTATTTTTTCCGCCTTTTCATAAGCAAATATCAAAGCAGGATAATCCCAGCCTTTTACTTTTATGATTTCTATTCCTTTTTTACTTTCCGAACGCTGAAACCCTTGCAAGGCTTCCGAAACACTTGATTTGACTATTTGTAGATCATTATGCACCGATATTCCGTAATCATCATCCCATACCGAAAGCACCATTGGAACTTGTAATACCGCAGCGGCATTCATCGTTTCAAAAAAATTACCTTGCGCGCAGGAAGCATTTCCTACGGTGCCGAAAGCGACTTCATTTCCATTAGATGAAAACGGGGTCAAGTGCGCTAGGTTTGGGTTATTTTTATACATCTTAGACGCTTGCGCTAATCCTACTAAACGGGGAACTTGTCCGCAGGTAGTAGAAACATCAGAACTTGAATTATTCATTTGAGACAAGTCCTTCCAACTTCCATCATCGTTAAGCGACCGGGTAGCAAAATGGCAAATCATTTGCCTGCCGCCCGCGTGAGGGTCGTTTTCCACCCCGATATTGGCGTAGAGTTGTGCAAAAAACTGTGCCGGGCTAAACTCGCCTATCGCCATCATAAAGGTTTGATCACGATAATAACCCGAACGAAAATCCCCTTTCTTAAATACTTTTGCCATAGCAAGCTGTGCCAACTCTTTTCCCTCCCCCGAAATGCTGAACTGCGAACGCCCGTTAAGCACTTCCCGCCGACTAATAACGCTTAATTCTCTACTCAGCGCAGCCAATCGATAATCTTCTAAAAGCGCTTGTTTATATTGCTGAAAAGACATAGTATTTAACTTGTTGTCCGCACTGATCTCCATGAATTATTTTATTAAGGTCTTCAAAGATACTAAAATTAAACAGACTTTAGATCCCTTTGCACAAAGCTTGTGTTGAGCACTTCGACTAGGCTTAGTAACCACTTGTCAAAATGTGCGCTAACAACTGCAAGTCAGCGCAGGCTAAAAGTGTCTAATTTAATTTTTTGGGCGTTCCCGCCTTGCGGCGGTCGGGCTATCCGCTTTATCTTTTTCCTGGGGCAGAAACTTGCCCCAGGAAAAAGGGTACCGCTTCTATCCCTAACGCTCGCCCCGCAAAGCCTGTAATCAATATAAAAAATAGGTAAGAGACCGTTGCAAAAAGCACGCTAACAAAAAAATGCAACGTTCGATAAAAATTAAACACCAGAGCAACCTTTTGGGCTTTGAGGGGTTTAATTCTCAGTAGCTGAGTACTTCGACTGTGCTCAATAAACTCTTGTCGAAGCAGTCGAAGTAAGGAAGCAGTTTGAAGTTAAACACGTTCGGTTTCATACTTTTTTATGTATTCTGCAGCGGTCTCAAAATATAGGTCTCTAAGCTTTCAAAAGTATGCCGTTTTTGATATAAAATAAGAATATTTTCAATTTTAAACCCCTCTCAAACTCTTTCATAATAAGGGGTTAACAAACTTTAACATTTCTTTAACAGTTTCTTTAACAATTATATATTTCTTTTGTATTAAAATTTTATTTTATTATTTAGGATATATAAAAATAAGTATAGATGAAAAAAACAAAATTATTAAAAAATAGTACAATCAACAAGTTGATTATGGGGGGGTGCCTAATGGGCGTTTTATCGACAGTCAGATGCGACAATGAACCATATAAAAAATCTCCTAATTTGCAGAAAGTAAACCTTAGTGCCCGACAAACTGATAAAGGAGTTCAAGAGGTTATTAAAACGGGAACGGCATACTTAAAATTAACAATTACAAAAGATGAAGCAGGTAATCGCTATGCTAATTATTATAAGACAATTCAAGATAAAAATCCGGAAAATCTTCACGACCTTAAGTTTCCTATGCGAAAAGACGGTTCCATTGATGCGTTTTTTCTTAAGGCGTCCGAATCAGGGAATACATACTGGGTTCAACAATTTGATATTTATGATAAAGATCCTGATGATACTACTCCGGGGATGTTACAATACAGTTTATCAGAAAAAAAGAATTTTATATTAAAAAAAGAAGATTCAGATAATAATGTAACCATAGACGCGGTTAAAAAAGAATCAGCAGATACGGTTATTTCAGTTTCACTAAAAGCGCCTTCTTTCTCGATTCGAACGGTTGAGGGATATTCTTTCAAAGTTGGATTTTTAAACAAATCACAGCAATGGTTTGGAAAAAGTACTGACTATAAAATTCATTTCACAGTAAAACATGGTAATTCTGCCGCTGCTGCCAAGGCGGTTAGTACTGATAATGCTGATTATGATAATGAGGATATTTTTGGAGGTACTAAAGATGGTAACTCAATGAAAATTATTCTCCCCAGGTCAAAATATTATTATGAAGATAAAGTTTTTGTAGTAGATGCAACCGTAAAAAGAACAGTTTCAGGTTCAGTTGAACACAGATTTACTACTGTGGTTAATGATGATGCAGATACACAAATAAAAGCTGGTGTACTTCTTTTAAAAATTATAAATCAATTTCCAACTATTAAAGTTACCGGAGGCGATGGATCTAATCCGTATTCAGACGCTAATAAAACATTTAGTTTAAGTAATTCTGCTAATATTAAGATATTTAAAGAACCAGGTGACCTAGATAATGATCCATTAAAGCCTACTGTTTATAAATGGACTTTATATAAAAATAGGATAGAAGTAAGTACTGCCGGGATTCAGCCTAATACTACTTCTAATACAGCTGATCCTTTTAGTGAATTAAGTTCGTATAATAAGCCTAGCATTCAGCCTACGGGATTAATGATTGCTAAGAGCACAACTCTTGCTTCTCAAACTGATATTGATAGTTATACACTTAAAGGATATGCTAAAGTAGATGATGGCCTCGGAGGAATAACAGAAAAGACAGTGGAATTTAATTTTACAAAATAATAATAAAACAACCATCATTATAACACAAGGGCATATAAAATATAATAAAATTTAAAATGCCTCATAAGAAGCGGGGGCATAATAAAATCCCTCGCTTTTTTAGTGCGAGACTGTTGCAAAAGCTTGTATTGAGCTTGTCAAAATGCACGCTATCAGTTGAACTGAACTGCAAGTGAGTGCAAGCTAAAATTAAACACCGTAGCAGCCTAATGGTTGTGAGGATTTTAATTTTCGGTAGCTGAATAATTCGGCAAGCGGTTACTGAGCCTGTCGAAGTAAGGAAGCAATTTGAAGCAAGATGCTTTAATGTTTACGATATTTTAGTATTATGCAACCACAAGTTACTTGATTTTTAATTACCTTAAAATCATTTACAAATGACCTCATTAAAACCACTTAAGATAAGTAACCCCATTTATTATGGGTATTTATCTTTATTTGTTTTTTTATTTATGGTAAGTTGTGATAATGAACCCGCTGAGGGGCAGCACATTCCTCAATTGAAAAAAGTAAGCCTTAACGCCCGAGAGATTTCTGAGGATATTAAGAATTTTATCGAAAGTGGAAAAGCAACAGTAGTATTGACGATTACAACCGATAAAGAAGGTAAAGTACCGGCAGCGGATTATACCGCTTTAACAACTGAGGATAAAACAGCGAAAAGCCTTAAAAAAGTTACTTTTCCCATTGAAAAAGACGGTTCCATTGATGCGTTTTTTCTTAAGGCGTCCGAATCAGGGAATACATATTATATTCAAAAATTTGATTTTTATAAATCCGGAGTTTCTTCGTCTAAGCCTGATTATGTACTGGCAGAGGTAAAGCCGTTTACCTTAAAAATTGAGGGAGATAACCAAGTAACCCTCCCCATCACTTTAAACGAAGTAAAAACTAAAGGCAGCACTCGTTTATCATCTCTTAAAGTGGCGTTTAAAACAATGCAATATGCTTATTTTACAAAAGATAACGATATTGATTTAACGATACGATATATTAAATCGGATAAAAAATATACGGTTATTGATCAGCAGAATGTGTTTAATTGTAAAAAAGTTACAATAGAAGAGGGCAAGTGGTTAACAATACGCCTTAATGATGATGAAGATTTTTATAAAGACGGCACTTTTGAAGTAGAAGCAAAAGTAAATGATTATCCTTCAGCATTAGCAGTACATGACTTTATTATTCCTACAGAGGTTGATAAGCAAATAAGAAGTGGCAAATTAGTTTTAAAAATGAATAATCATCTTCCATCAACCACTGCTGCTAAGAACATTCTTACTATTGATAATTTTCTTACTGTTACTGGTGTATATGATGTAAAAGAGGAAGGAGGCATTACCACGCAAGATAGTGATAAGGATAAATTATTGATACAATATAGGTATGTTATCTTGTATAGATACAAAAACCCAAGAGCACCTGACAGTACAGAACCCTTTGATGCAGTGATACCAGGAACATTAAGTGAACGATGCTCCGACTGTGTACAAGGCGGAATTGAAGGAAATGAATATATTAATATAACAAGTCTGAGGACGTTTTTAAATAATACTATGCGTAAAAAATATTATCCTTATCCTTCACCGGCTTGGCTTCTTGATCATGATCCTCCTCCTTGGCTTCCTTCTATTTTTCGTCGTCCTGCTTGGTATGCTAGTCATCCTTTTCTTCCTGTTCCTCCTATTGCTGGTTGGGTTGATTTAAGAGCATCAGACTTTGCCCTGCGCTTATCTGTTGAAACGAATGATGGTTTACAATGGACTGCGAGCAAAGAACTTTTAAACATTTATTTTAAATAATATGGCTTAATGTGCTTTAAGCCCTCTGGTTTTTCATTTTTTTTGAAGTTTTTTCATGCTTCTTGGGGCTAAAGTCTCATAGCAATGGTTCGTTGCGTTCCACTTAAAAGAAGGAACACAGCGGCTAACTTTATTTTTTTGGTCATTTTTTTATCAAGGAAAAAATAGCAAAAGGATCTATCTTTCTTAGGCTGTAGTTCCCTTAAAAACGAATATAATCTACAATTTGAATTCCATAGCCCTCAATTCCTTTAAGAACCTTAGTCGTATTACTAATTAACTTTACTTTTTGAATACCCAACTGCTTAATGATTTGCGCGCCGATTCCATAATCTTTTTCATCCATAGCCAGGGTAGGGGCGCCGCATTTACCGGATTGGAAAAGTTTATAATGATTCATTCGATTCAATACATCTTCAGGGTTGGACACATTATTAACAATTACCAAAGCCCCTTTTCCCTCGCCCTGAATAATTTTTGTAATCTGCTCTAAATAATTGGATTCTCCTTTCGTAAGTGAAGCAAAAATATCATAGTAGCGATTAGATGATTTCACCCGTACAGGAACCGTTTCATCTTTATTCCATTTCCCCCGAGTAAGCGCAAAGTGAATTTGTTGATTATCGGTTTGTTGAAAAGTGGTTAGGGTAAAATCTCCAAAAATGGTTTTTATTGGGAAGGATTCTATTTTTTCAATCAAAGAATCTTTACTTAGGCGATACGCAATTAGATCTTCAATAGAAACAAGTTTTAAATGAAATCGGTCAGCAATTTCACGCAATTGAGGTAGCCTTGCCATAGAGCCGTTTTCATTCATAATTTCAACGATAACACCTGCCGGGTACAAGCCTGCTAAGCGTGCAAAATCAATGGCTGCCTCCGTGTGTCCCGCTCTTCTCAACACCCCCCCTTCTCTTGCCTTTAAAGGAAAAATATGTCCCGGGCGGCTTAAATTTTCCGCTTTTGTTTTTTCATCGGTTAAAGCCCTTAGTGTTTTTGCTCTGTCAGAAGATGAAACGCCTGTAGTAACCCCTTGCCCTATCAAATCAACCGAAACAGTAAAAGCGGTTTTTTTAGGGTCGGTATTCTTTCCTGTCATCATATGCAGATCCAGCATCTCACAGCGTGTTTCGGTCAAGGGAGCGCACATTAGCCCGCGTCCGTGTTTTACCATAAAATTAACTCTTTCATCTGTTATGAGTTCAGCAGCACAGAGAAAATCTCCTTCGTTTTCTCGACCCTCGTCATCTACTACAATAATAATTTTCCCTTCTTGTATATCTTTTATCGCTTCTTCAATAAGATCCAGCGGTATAATTTTCATGGTTTTTATTCTATAATCGACTGAGACCTTTAGTTAAACGATCTTCGATCGATATTCTGAAAGCAAAAATACGAAAAGTTTAAGAAGAGCCTTGATTTATTCTAAGGGCTTTTAATGAGGTAATTCGCTTAAATGAAGTGAGACCTTTAGCTTCGCTGACTTGCAGTTGATAGAATGCATTTCGACAAGTTCAATACAAGCTTTTTGCAAAGGGATTAAATATTCTGGCATATTAAATCAATCTCTTTCTTTTTTTTTAAAAAAAAAGTACTTTTTATTGCAAAGTACTTTATATTTTTTATATTTGCATAATAATTAAATTCTAAGAGGCGTTTGCATGATAAAAAAATATAATAAATAGAGATCGTTGCAAAAAGCACGCTAACAAAAAAATGCAACGCCCGATAAAAATTAAATACCGGAGCAACCTTTGGTTGTGAGGATTTTAATTTTAGCTTACGCTGACTTGCAGTTCCTCAAGCGTCGTATTTTTTTGTTAAAGTGCTTTGTGTAAAGGTCTCTTTAAACTAATGAAAATCATCAATTTTTTAAAAAAATAATATGAAAATTGAAAATACAAAAGCTCAAATGCGAAAAGGCGTTTTAGAGTATTGCATTTTGAGTATAATAGAAAAGGGAGATGTATATGCTCCGGATATTATCAACGAGCTAAAGCGAAATGAAATGCTGGTAGTTGAAGGCACGCTTTATCCGCTGCTTACACGGTTAAAAAATGCCGGATTATTAAGCTATCGGTGGGTAGAATCTACTTCAGGACCTCCTCGCAAGTATTATGCGCTGACAGAAAAAGGTGCTCTTTTTAAAAATGAATTAGCCAGGACCTGGAAGAATTTATATTTTACAGTAAACCAAATTACAAAAAACAAAGAATCATGAACAAAACACTGACAATTAATCTGGGAGGGTTAATTTTCCATATAGACGAAGAGGCTTATAAAAAGCTGGAAAAATACCTCTCAAGAATAAAAAATTCATTAAAAAATGAAGAAGGAAAAACTGAAATTATTCAGGATATTGAAGCAAGAATAGCAGAATTATTTCGTAGCTGGAAGACAGTAGCTCAAGTCATTGGGCAGCCTGAAATAGATAAAATACAAGAAATACTGGGGCGACCTGAAGATTATTTAGATGAATACCCTGAAGAATCAGCAAAAGATGAATTTGAGACAGGGAATGAAGGGAAGACAGAAATGGAAAAAGATGAATATCGAACCAAAAAATTATTCCGTGATAAGGAAAACGGCAAAATTGCCGGGGTATGTGCCGGAATTGCAGAGTATATAGGAATTGATGTAACCTGGATAAGGTTGCTTATTATACTGCTAACCTTAGCCTATGGCGCAACGATTGTTTTATATATTATCCTCTGGTTAGTTATGCCTGAGGTAAAAACAACAGCCGACCGCCTGAGAATGAAAGGCAAGCCGATTAACTTGAAAAATATAAAAGAAACCACTGAAAAGTTAGGCGAGAATCTGCAAAATAATATAAAAAATGCAGCGCCTCGTTCAAAGAATTTAGGTGATTTTATTGTTCGTGCAATCCGTGTTATCGGCGAGATTATATTAATTTTTATCGGGGTTATAATCCTTACCGTTACTTTTTTCTTATTAATCGCCTTTTTAGCTTGTGCTTATGATTTTTTATTTAAAAGATTCGAATATACTCAGTTTTTCATACATTTTATCTCTTATAACTGGCAATATTATTTGTGGATATTTGCTATTGTATTAACGATATTGAGTTTTTTAGTTTTATTATTAAAACTGGGGCTGAATTGTCTGAGTCGAAATTTAAAATGGAATAAAAAAATTACTATCGGGCTGCTTATTGCTTTTTTTATCGGAATAGTTACCTTAATTGGCTTAAGAATAGCACAGGCAAGCCAGGTAGCTTATAGTTATAATTATGAAAAAGAATATACTCTTCCTGCGCAGGATAGCATCACCCTGCCCATAAGCATTATTCCATCTTATCATCGTCTGAAAGAAGAAAATACTGCCCGTATATCTCATTTTGGAATAATGAATAAGTGTAATTATTTTTCTGATTCATCAGGCAATCTCATTCACGCTTTTGGTAAGGTGAATTTGCAAGTTAAGAAATCAATGGATAAAGAAATTCACCTGGTAACCATATTTCACGGGAGAGGACGAAATCAGGAAGATGCCGTAAAAAATACAAGATCTATCCGATATAAAGTGCAGGTTGATTCATCGCAAATAAAAGTAGCCGACAGATTTTCCATTCCTAAAAATGTAAAATGGCGCTCACAAAACCTACGCTTCGTTTTGTACCTGCCCATTCGGCAAAAAGTCTCTATTGAAAAACGATTTAACCTGAACGGAAACTTAATTAACTACGAGTACGATGAGGATTCAGAAGAGAAACGAACATGGCAAATGACGCAAAGCGGTCTCGTTTGCTTAGATTGTGAGGCAGATAATGACGAAGACTACGGCATATACAAATCCGGAAAAAAGGCTATCTATATTGATAAAAAAGGGATTCATATCTCAAATGAAGAAGGGAGCGTTGATATTGATGAAGAGGGAATTAAATTTAAAAAGAAAGAACATTAAATATGCACGCGATATAAGAGAAAAAGAAAGCATCTAATGGTTAGTAAATTCATAAGCACCAAGGTCAGGGGTTACAGTTCTATTTATCCCTAAAAGGTCGATAGGATGCTTCTGTGCGATGCTTAATTTCCCAACATCTAAGGCTGGAGAGTTTTTCATTAATTCTAAATTATGATTTGAGAACGTATTTGCGTTCTTTAGCAAAGGGCTTTTTTTTAATATATTCCCTTTGAAAATAGATGAAGTAAAGTCAATTTCTTGAGAACGCTCATTAATTAAATTGGTGTTAAATAAAATGTTTACCGGTGCTTTTTCCTTATCAAAGAAAAGGGTTAATCCATCAGCATCACGACTAAAGATTATATTGTTTGCAAATGCGGCATCTAAGGCATTATAAGTCAGATTCCCGCTTTTATTTTGAACATTACTTACATATAATGCACCTTCTTCTTTTGAGTTAAGAGGCCAATAATTAACCAATGTACATTGTTCAAAATTATAATTTCCACCTTTGTTTAAAAATACACTATATCGTCCTGATTGATTGATAGTTAAATTAGATGCTTTTATAGATGCGTTTTCGCCAAAAAGGCCGAATTGCTGCGAGTTATAGATTTGTGCGTTTGTCAAGGTTAAGTTAGCTTCTGTTGCCTTAATTGCCGTTTTTGCTCCGGTGATGTAGGCGTAGTTTATTTCTCCTGCTGCATTTTTCTCAAAGGTGATTCCTTCCCACGTTCCGGCTAAGGTATCATACAAAGGTTTGGTTCGATATCCTCTAAAATTAATCGGTTCGTCTTTTGTCCCGTTAATTATGAGTTTTGCGTTCTTTTCTATTGATATTGTTCCTTTAGAATTAAAGTAAATTTTTGTTCCTTTTTCTATCGTTAGTTGCGCCCCAGAACTGACTACAAGGCTGCCGTAAATAATTCTGGATTTTTTATTATCCCATTTTGTATCTGTGGTAATTTTATAGGGCTTATCTTTAGATGGCGACTTTAATAATTCTGCATTTTCAATGTTTGATGAAAGTTTAACTTTTTGCTGTGTGTTCGGAAGCTTAATGAGTAGATTATCTTCATATTGAATATGTTTATTTCCTAGAGGGGTAATAGTAAGGTATAAAGTAATAAAGTCATTTTTTCTAATTAGGATATTATGATATATATTTTCTTTGTTCTTATTCCCGTTGACTTCTAAATTATAATAGGAATTTTCTTCTTTTTCCAAACGGATGGACGGAATTAAAATATCATTATGTTCCTGATTGGTTATTTTTAATTGATAAGTGGGAGAGGTAAGTTTTGTAAATGTAGTGTAGAAATTGATCTCGTTACTTGATAGTTTGAGTTTTCGGGTGGGCAGCTGCTCATTAAAATGTTCTTGACAAGAAATTATCAAAAAAATAATAAGAAACGCACTATCAAAATACTTTATGAAATTCATCACTTGATCGGGTATTTGTTACAAAAGTATATATTTTGCTGTGAGTATAAAAATTGAAAGGCTTTTAGCTAGCCCTGACTTGCAGTTGATAGAGTGCATTTCGACAAACTCAATACAAGCTTTTTACAAAAATCTCAATTCTTTCAATACCCTATTTTATAATCCCGTGATATTTTTTACTTATACATTTAAAATAATAATCGATAAAACCAATCAGGGCATAAAATAGGTTTTCCAGACTTTTTTGAAATAAATGCTAAGGTAGTTTTAGCGCTGCTTATCAACTTCACCTCATTAAAAATTTTGTACTCGAAAAAGATACGGGCACCTTTAATTTCCTGGATTATTACCTCTATATGAAGTAAATCATCGTAGAAGGCCGGATAAATATACTTGATTTCTAAATTTAAAACAGGGAGTAAAACACCCTTTTCTTCTATCTCCTTATAAATAACACCCTTACCTCTTAAAAACTCTATCCGGGCTACCTCTAAATATTGAACATAGCTGCTATGATGCACCACGCCCATTTGGTCTGTTTCTACATATCGAACCCTAATAACAATCATTTTTTTATTCATTTTTTGAGACTTTTGTAAAAAGTACTCTATCAACTGCAAGTTAGCGAATCTAATTAAAATGCAACGCCTGATAAAATTAAACACTGCATCAATCTTTTGTTTATGAGGGTTTTTCGTTAGCTGAGTACTTTGACAGGTGGTTACTGAGCCTATCGAAGTACTCAGGAACCATATTTTCTACTGTGCTCAATAATCACTTGCCGAAGTAAGGAGGTAGTTTGAAGTTAACTGAACTGAAAGTAAGCAAAGCTAAAGTTAGCGTGAGCTAAATGCTTTAGCATTTATAACTTTTTATTTATTCTGCAAGGGTCTTTTTTTTAGTAAAAAACTACGCATCCATAAGAATAATTTTTTTAAAAGTCAATACCATTTTCATTTTTTTTTTCAAATAAATATTCACATTTTTGAAAAGATTTTAAATTTTACTATTTTTACTAAACTAACAAAAATTTTGTTAAAATATTACAATAAAACTTAAATTATTAACTAAGTTATAAAAATTTTAATGCAAAAAACAGCTACATCTGTATGGAAAAATTGTTTATTGTTTATAAGAGACAATATTAGCGATGAGGTTTATGAAACATGGTTTTTGCCTATCATACCTGTTGCACTTACTGATAAATTATTGCGGATTGAGGTTCCCAGCCGTTTCTTTTATGAATGGTTAGAAGAACATTATGTGAAATTACTAAGAATGGCTTTAGTAAAGGAATTAGGCGTTGAAGCAAAGTTAATGTATGATATTGCAATGGAAAAAAAATCATCGCATAAATTAGTGCATAAACAAAGTCTTCCGGGTTCCAGAATATCAAAAATGAAACCGCAGGAGGTAAACGGCCCTATTTCATTAGATAATACCCAAATAAGAAATCCGTTTATTATTCCTGGCTTAAAAAAGATGAGTGTGGACCCTCAGCTAAATCTAAATTATTCATTTGACAATTTTATCGAAGGAGAATCAAATCGTCTGGCTCGTTCAGCCGGCAAATCTATAGCTAATCGCCCCGGGGGGACTTCTTTTAATCCTTTGTTTATCTATGGAAATGTGGGATTAGGAAAAACGCATCTCGGTAATGCGATTGGAATTGAAGTCAAAGAAAAACAACCTGAAAAGACCGTTCTATACGTTTCGGCTGAAAAATTCACACAACAATATGTAAGCGCAGTAAAAAGTAATACAAGAAATGACTTTATTTATTTTTATCAAATGATAGATATTCTAATTGTTGATGATATCCATTTTCTCTCAGGCAAGAGTGCAACACAAAATGCATTTTTTCATATATTTAATCACCTGCATCAATGTAACAAACAACTGGTATTTACCTCGGATAAATCTCCGGTGGATATCCAGGATATGGAGCGGCGACTGGTTTCTCGTTTCAAATGGGGGCTTTCTGCTGATCTGAAAACACCGAATTTTAACACCCGCGTGAACATTTTAAAAAATAAACTGTTTCGGGATGGAATTAATATGGACCAGGAAATCGTTGATTATATTGCTTTAAAAATCACCAGTAATATTCGAGAACTTGAAGGTGCCTTAATCTCTATTATGGCACAATCTTCACTAAACAAAAAAGAAATTACGATTGATTTGGTTAAAAAAACATTAGTTGACTTTACGAATTATAAACAAAAAGAAATTTCCATAAAAAAAATACAAGATATTATTAGTAGTTATTTTAATATATCTATTGACGAAATACAATCAAAGACACGTAAACGAAATGTGGTTCAAGCCAGGCATCTGGCTATGTATTTTGCTAAGAAACTAACAAAAAACTCACTGGCTAATATAGGAAAACAAATAGGTAAACGTGACCATGCAACTGTACTATATGCGTGTAGGACAGTTAGTGATCTTGCAGAAACAAATAAAAAATTTAAAGAATATTTAGAGGATATTCAATATCAATTAACCCGAGAAAAATAAATCTAAGCAATAAATATTATGTGGTTTTGAACCCTTTAGCGCTTAAATCGAGACCGTTGTAAAAAGTACTCTATAAAAAGCACTCTGTAAACTGAAGTACCGCGCAGAGAGAGTAGGGACAGGACACGTGTTGTTTGAGTAAAAATATTTTTTGTAATTTTGTTATAGAAAAATCATGAAAATGGGAAAAATAATTGTGGGAGGTGAGTTTGAAAATAATAAAGAAAAAGTAGTTTTTAGGCTTCTCCTTATTTCATTTAAAGATGAAAACAACGTTCATTTTGTTTATTCGCCTCATTTAGATTTAACAGGCTATGGCAATAGCGAAGAGGATGCTAAATCTTCTTTTGAAATTGTTTTAGAAGATTTTATTGATTATACTTCAAAGAAAAAAACATTACATAAGGTGCTTACCACTTTAGGATGGAAAGTAAAATCAAAAAAAGCCTATATGCCTGAAATAAAAATAAATAAACAGACTTCTGAAATCATTAATAAATATAATACTCACACTTTTCACAAAGAAGTTGGAATTCCTGTTTATGCCTAAATGCAAAGTAAATTATCTAACATTTCTTTAAAAAATTTTGGGGAATTTCTCAAAAGTGAAGGCTTGAACGTTATAAAAAACACGAAAGGCAGAGGAGGGCATGAGAAGTGGTCTAAAAAAGGAATGGACAGACCGATAACAATTCAAACGCATATTGATCCAGTCCCTGAATTTATTGTAAAACAAGTTCTTCGTTATTTAAAAATGGATAGGAATACTTTTTATAAAAAAATAAAAAGCAAATAAATTTACATCTAACGACTTATCAAGTAAATATTTCATTAAACAACCATATATTCCCGCAATGCAAATAGAAATTACTAATAAATCAATGCTTTTTATGCTATAAAACATATTTCGATATGCTAAATCCCTTTCATTAACGAGTTTATCATTTATTTTCAATCGTTTTAAACATCTAACAAATATAAGAAAAATTGCTAAAACTTAAATAAAGAATCTTAGCTTAGTTTTGCCTCATTATTTTAAAAAAATCACACATATTACACACAAATTTTATAAAATATTATTTATAAAGTATTGTAAATTAGTTTATTATGGTTTAATTGTAAAGTCCCACGCAAACTAAACTCTTCCTTTTTCATGTTTTTTGTGTATTCTGCAACGGTCTCAAAATCATAAGAAAAGCTGCAACCCGTCATAAGCAAGGGAAACCCCATTAGGAAGTTCTTCTTCCACTTGTTGATGAAATCCCATCGTCGGGCTTATATGCGTAATATAGGCTTTTTCAGGTTGTAGTTTCTTAACTACTTCGAGCGCTTCCGGTAAAATATATTGTGAATGATGAGAAACATCTTTGCGCAAAGCATTGATAACCAAAGTCTTTAAATTTTTCAACTTTTCAAGAGAATTTTCACTAATATAATTCGCATCCGTTATATAAGCAAAATCATCTATTCGATAACCAAGAATAGGAAGATCTCCATGTATAACACGTATAGGAATGATTTTAATTCCTTCAATAAATAAAGGACTTTCATCTATTATATAAGGAGCTAGTTCCGGTGCACTAGGATAATGAGATGATGCAAAACAATAATTAAAACGATTTTTCAATGCTTTAATCACTCGTTTTTCTGCATAAATAGGCAGTGCTTTTTTCATCAGGAAATTAAACGGACGAATATCATCTAACCCTGCAGTATGGTCAGCATGATCATGCGTAAATAATATCCCGTGAAGTTGAGTACATCCGGCTCTAAGCATTTGAATCCTAAAATCAGGACCACAATCTATAAGTAAGGTTTTTTTATTTTTTTTTATCAAAATAGCACTGCGAAACCGTCGATCTTTGGAGTCTTTAGAATAGCATACCGGATGATTAAACCCGATGACAGGACTTCCAAGTGAAGAACCCGTTCCTAAAAAAATAATTTCTTTACTCGTACTTGACATATTTTTTATAATTTTAATGTCTCAAAACACCCATACAAATATAACAAGATAAAAACATGGAAAGAGTTTTAACCTCTAAGCAAAAAAGTCTTGAAATCAATTTAAATCGCCATATTTACGGCACTTTTGCTGAAGTAGGAGCAGGTCAGGAAACCGTTCGCCATTTTTTTAGGGCAGGTGGCGCTTCAGGAACTATAGCCAAAGCCATGTCGGCTTATGATAAGAAATTCAGCGATGCCATTTATGGTGTAGAAGAAGATGGTCGCTATGTAACAGAGACCCGCTTAAGAAAAATGATTAATTGGGAAGTATCGCTTCTTGAAAAAAGACTTTCAAGGGAAAATCATTCCCAAACCTGCTTTTTTTCTTATGCTAATACAGTTACAACCATTAATTATGCACGAACTTTCAAAGGACATGGCTGGGTAGGTATTCGTTTTCAGTTAGCACCAGATGAAGATTACAATGAAATTATTTTTCATATCCGATTTCATGAAAACGATGCTCGTCTTCAGCAAGAAACACTTGGTACTATAGGCACTAACCTGATTTATGGGGCATATTATTATCATGAAAAACCTAAGAAGTTATTATTATCATTGTATGATAACTTACATAGAGATCAAATAGAACTCGATATGATTAATTTTTCGGGTCCTCGTTTTGCTTATGTGGACAATCGGTTGATGAGCCTGCAACTGGTCAAAAATAATTTTACTGATGCGATAATTTTCGGTCCGGATGGAAATAACCTTTTACCCGCTCATCTGTTGTACAAGAAAAATATATTTGTCTTGCGTGGAAATTTTCGCCCGGTAACGAAAGTAAATATGGATTTATTCAGTTTAGGATACGATCAATTTATTCAGGAAAAAAAGGTTGATAAGACCCGCACAAAAACCCTCTTCGAAATAACGCTTTCTAATTTAAAATCCTCCGGAGAGATTAATGAAAGAGATTTTTTAGACCGCACGGATATTTTATGTCGTCTGGGATATACCGTTTTAATTTCAGATTTTTCAGAATATTACAAATTGGTTGAATATTTTTCAAGATTTACAAAATACAGAATAGGGATTGCCATGGGCGCTAACAATTTACTATCTGTTTTTGATGAAAAATATTATAGAAATCTAAGCGGGGGCGTTTTAGAAGCCTTTGGCAAACTGTTTACTAAGGATTTGAAGATTTATTTATATCCCTACATAGATAGAACAACCGGCATAAAACTAACCTCTGAAAACCTGAAGATACATCCTCGAATGAAAGAATTATATAAATATTTTAAAAACAATGGACGAATCGTCGATTTGGAAAATTACAACGAATCATTACTTAGCATTGATTCCCGGGAAATATTCGACCAGATTGTTAAAGGAAAAGAAGGATGGGAAGGTAAAGTGCCTGATGGCGTTGCAGAGATTATTAAGCGTAACGGTATGTTTGGCTTTAAAAAAGAATTAACGTATGAAGAAGAACTTGATTGAGACCGTTGCAGAACAGATAAAAAAGTATGAAAAAGAAAGCATCTCGCTTCAAACTGTTTCCTTACTTCGGCTGTGCTCAGCAACCATCTCAAAAAATTAAAATCCTCACAACCATTAAATTGATCCGGTGTTTAATTTTTATCGGGCGTTGCATTTTTTTGCTAAAGTACTTTTTGCAACGGGCTCATTTTTTGTGAAAAAACGAAACGTTTGAAGAATAGATAAAATATCAAGCGCTTGGTTAAAATACTTTTTACAAAAGTCTTAAAACATTTATTAGTTTGAAAAGATTCACACTTTCCCGTCAAAAGAGAATAAAACGAAAAAAAGACATTGAAAATCTTTTTAGTATGGGAAAAAGTTTTTATTCTTATCCGTTACAGGTTGTTTATTTAAAAACAAATGCGATACGCTATACACAAGTTGCTTTTTCAGTACCTAAAAGGAATTTTAAACTTGCTGTAATTAGAAATCGTATCAAAAGAAGGATGAAAGAGGCATATCGTTTAAATCAAAACGATTTAGCTCAGCAAAAATATCAGGTTATATTTATTTATAAGTCAAAGAAAGAAGAAAAAATCTTTTTAATAACGCATGCAATAAAAAAAATTCTTCTTAAATTAAATTAAAAAATCACCTTAAGTTTCATCATTACGGCATGGTTTGTAAAATATAGAAATCGTTGCAGGATAATATGGGACCGTTGCAAAAAGCACTCTAACAAAAAAATGCAACCATCTCATATTCTTAATTATTCGATTTGTTTTCGATCTTTTATCAATTCATAAAGTAATTTTTTTCCTCTTAATATAAGGATTTTAACGTTGTTAATGTTTATGCTTAATTCACATGCTATTTCCTTGTAAGTTTTTTCTTTTATGTATCGCAGATATATGACTTGTCTATAGCGTGGTTTTAATTGTTTAAGATAGTTCTTTACTTCAATGACCTTTTGTTTATTAATTAATTCTTCTTCCGGAGAAGGTACGGTAACATAAATATCCAAAGCGTTAAAAACTTCTGAATTTGTTAAAACCTTGTTTTTTTTTAAAAAATCTAACATAGTGTTTTGAGCGATAGAAATTAACCAGGTTTTAAAGTTAAAATCAGGGTTGTATAATTTTAGTTTGGAAAAAGCTTTGGTAAAGGTTTGGATGCTAATATCCTCAGAATCATTTTCATTTTTTATTTTATTAAAAATATAGTAAAAAACACTATCCCAGTAATTATTAAGTAAAATATTCTGAGCTCGGCGGTTGCCTCTTTTTGCTTTGGAAATCTGCTCTAGTGTGTAACTTTTTTTAGCGTAATGATTCACAAAATTTAAATTTAGAGGGATTTTTTTTTCTCACACTTATCGGCGGGTTTACCACAGTAACTGCACGGTTCTCCCGATTTGTTCAAATGCGGATTTTGAGAAGCGCAAGTGCCTGCAAATTTTCCATCCTTCTTTGCCCAGATTTTGATAGAGATTCCCGCAAATCCTAATCCTAGTAAAGCAATTACAATTGTAACAAGTTTTAAATACTCCATTTTAAAGAATGTATTAAGCAGGTAAAGGTAATGTTTTTAAAACGATAAAAACATATTAATATTATAGGAACTTTTGAAAAAAATATAACGAGCCCTTTAGTTAGTGCTAACTTATAGCTGCCAAAGTGCTTTTTGTAACGATTTCATAAAGTTATTAACGGATAATCAAAATATTATGTTAGCTGGTATTTTTAATGAAAATTATATCGAACTCATATTGATTATTAAGGTATTGCTAGTTTATCATAGCTTTTTCTTAAACCGAACTCACGTTAAATTATTAAATAACTCAGCAAAAATAGGCATTCGACCATCAACTAATTCATAAGGGTCAGTGACGGGAAGAAATTTGGGCGATTGAGATATAGGGTTGTTACTTAAGCTAACACACTGCCATTCATAATTATAAAAACTAAGGCATTTGTTATCAATATCCCATATTAAAAGACCCTTAACAGGATTTTTAATTTTAGAAGCCGAAACTCTTGGTATTAAAAGTCCTTTATCATCAGAATTAATCTCAAGAATAGCTGATTTATCCGGTTTATCCGTACCTATACTTACTTGAGCAAAAACTAGGCTGACTAAGCCAAACGATAAGTAAAAGTAAACTGCAAAAATAACATGATTCTTTTTCATATAAACTTAATTTTGAATTAATTTTTGACTCAAATATAATACGTTTTTTGTTAATCTTTAAAAATTTTTTATAAAATATAAAAAAAGAAACCGTTGCGAAAAGCTTGTGTTGAGTTTGCCGAAATGCAACGCTCAATAAAAATTAGGCACCGGAGCAATCTTTTAGTTGTGAGAGTTTTAATTTTTTTCGGGTATCATATTTTATCAGCTTACGCTGACTTATAGTTATTAGAGTGCATTTCGACAAGTTCAATACAAGCTTTTTGCAACTGAACTGAAAGTCAGCAAAGCTAAAGGTCTCAAATCTCATAGCCCTCGGAATACTAAGGGTCATCTTCTTTTCTTATTAAACAAAGGAATTTTATAGCTCAGGCTGAACGATAATGAAATATTCATATGATGAGCATTATCTCCAAAACCCGGAAGTGTAAGCGGTGTAATCCCCTCTTGCTTTTTTGACGAAATTAACACTTTCGGATGAATGGAAGTATCTAAAAAGAAGCCGGTCTTCCATAGTTTTTTACGCGCTCCGATGACTCCTTCCATCCAAACTGCCGTCAAAAGTACTTCTCCTAAATTTCGTATTACTTTTTGAACGCGGTAATTTCCATTTTCATCAGTAAAAGCGAAGGGATATGCTTTTATTTCCTGATGATATGAGGTGAACGCATAGCGAATACCTGCATAAAAAAAATCATCTGTATCATAAATCATCTCTTTAAAAGACCAGTTAGCTCCTACTTTATAATATGTACCTTTTACATCTACATCCCAGTTTATTTTGCTGTAATTATTTTTTTGTTGTCCGAATTCCAGCGCCAGGTGCCATTTTTTGTAGAGACGAAAATTTGCATTCAACTCAACAGTTTGTGCCTTATCCCAAATGCTGGTCAAGGGCGCAATCAAATCTGCCCCTATAAATAACCTGTACGATTGGAATCCTTTATATGAAAGAGTATCCTGTTTTTTTTGCGCAAATGAGCATGTAGTAAAAAAACTAAAAATAAATAAAAAGATGTCCCTGTATTTCATCAGTCAAATTAATTGGATTATCGTCACTTACCTGTTCGAGGACGATACGTTTGATGGTATTACTATTTTCCCCTAAGTCTGCCTTCAGATTCATATAGTTTATTTTAAACCCGCACCCCTTAGATACAAAGACTTCTTTAGGCTCAAAATTTAAAAAAATCGTGTCTTTCTGTTCCGCATCTTCCGTAAGGCGATAGATTAGTGTATCATGTTTTTTTTTATGGGATATTTTATGGGATAAAGGTAATAGAATAGAATCTTGATTAGAAAAGACATACTCCCTCTTCTCTCCATCATTTGAAGAAAAAATACCTGATTGCTTAACAGATGTTTGTGTTGCCTCATCAAAAAATTTAATATTCAGTCGGGGAGTTGTAGCCTCACCGCATATTTCAGTATCATCCTGGCAGGACTTAGCTATAATTATGCTCAAAAATATAACTACAAGACTAATTGATAGGTTTCTCATTTTTATTATAGATTACTTTAAAGCATAATAACTCCTTTTATTTCAGATACTTCTTTGTATTTTTCAATAACAACCGATGCATCTAACGCATAAATTTGAATGGTAAGCGCCGTGTATTTACCATTTTTTGAACCCCTTGTGGAAACGGTAGGACGCATTCCGTCAAAAACTTTCTGCACACTTGCCAACTTGCGATGATCGGAGGCAACAATAAATTTGTATTGATATTCCGATGGAAAAGGAGTCGTTTGCAATAACTTTTTTTCAAATCGCTTATAAAACGACTCTTGTTCGTTATTTTCATTCATAAATAATTACTTGCATAAAACTTCAAAAATACGGAAAAAATAATACCCTGCTTTTTATTATAAAAGCCCAACTTAAGAATCGAGACCGTTGCAAAACACATAAAAAAGTATGAAAAAGAAAGCACCTAACTTCAAACGGCTTCCTTCTCAAAAAATTAAAATCCTCACAACCAAAAGGTTGCTCTGGTATTTAATTTTAGCTTACGCTGACTTGCAGTTTCTCGGGCGTTGCATTTTTTTGTTAGCGTACTTTTTGCAACGCTCTCGAATCAAATTATTAAAGTACTTTTCTATATTTGTAGAATAAAACATGCCCTTATATAGCAATTCTTAACTATGAGCCTAAACACTCCATTATCCGTCTTAAAAAAATATTGGGGGTATAATAAATTTAGACCCAAGCAAGAGGCTATTATACAATCCGTATTAGAAGGAAATGATACTTTGGGACTTTTACCTACGGGAGGAGGCAAATCCATCTGCTTTCAATTATCCGGACTACTATTAAAAGGAATTACCTTAGTCATTACGCCTTTAGTGGCTTTGATGAAAGATCAGGTTGAAAATCTTAAAAAACGCAATATTACTGCAGAATATCTTCATTCCGGATTAAATTTTACTATGCTCGATCGAATTTTAGAGGATTGTATTGAAGGCAAGATAAAATTTTTGTACCTGGCACCCGAGCGAATTCAAAGCGAACTATTTACCCGTAGAATAGAAAAAATTCAGGTTGCACAAATTGTAGTAGATGAAGCGCATTGTATTTCAACCTGGGGGCACGACTTTCGCCCTTCGTACTTAAAAATTAGTTCTTTACGCCCTATTTTCCCTCAGGTTCCTTTTCTGGCATTAACAGCAACTGCCACGCCAAAAGTCGTCTCGGAAATTCAAAAAAAACTTAATTTTAGGCAAGAGAATGTTTTTAAAAATTCATTCATGCGCAGCAATTTAACGTTTAAAGTAGTTAATACCTCAAACAAACTTTATTCGTTAAAAGCATCATTAGAAAAAAGAGTAAACGAATCGGCTATCGTTTATGTCAGAAGTCGTAGGGAAACGGTAGATATTGTAGAATACCTTAATAATTATGGTATAAAATCGAACTTTTATCATGCCGGACTTACCGTTGAAGAAAAAGCGAAAAAAGAAAAAAACTGGAAAACTGATGAAACCCCAATAATGGTGTCCACCAATGCTTTTGGAATGGGGATTGATAAGCCTGATGTACGACTTGTTATTCATTATGACATTCCGGATTCTATGGAAGCCTATTACCAGGAAGCGGGAAGAGCAGGGCGTGATCAAGAGCCGGCTGATTGCATTTTGTTATATAATGAAGCATACGATTTTGAAACAGTAAAAAAGCGTTTTGCTCAAAACTACCCTAAACGAAAAGAATATAAAAAAATCATCACTTTGCTTTTTAATTATACACAAACTGCTATTGGTGAGCAACCGGTACAAACTTTTGAAATTGAGTTAGATCATTTCAAGAAAAAATTGGGACTATCGCTCTCGAAAATTCATCATACCTTAGATTTTTTAAACCGGGAAGCGATTATAATTTATAAAAAAGATACAAGAAAAAGCCTACTCAAAATTAATGCTCAACCGAAAAATATAGTGAATTATCCGTTGCTCAATACAATCGCACGAACTTATCCCGGCGTATTTTCTGAATTAAAGATTATTGATGAAAATTATCTGGCAAAACAACACCGGGTATCAGGTAAAAAGATTGTCAAAGCCCTTAAAATCTATACAGTACAAAAAACTATTAATTATTATCCATCAAATACTCATCAAATAATCTTCCTGACTCCACGTGACGATAAGCATATTAAAAACAGGCTATGGAAGAAATTTGAAGAATATTTATTTCACAAAGCGCAAATACAACGAGAAATGTTTCTTTATATTGAAAATAAGCAATGTAGAATGACTCAAATATTAAAATACTTTGGTGGATAGAACCTAAAAGATTGCATTAAGTGTGATCGCGGTATAAAAAATAATGGATAATTTAGTAAAAAATATCTCAAGATTATAATTTATAGAAATGAATAAAAGCCCAAGTATTATTTTTATGGGAACGCCTGAGTTTGCTGCAGGATGCCTAAGAAAATTAATTAAAAATCAATATAAGATCGTTGGTGTGGTAACTGCTGTTGACAAGCCTGCCGGACGCGGAAAAAAGATAGCTGTTTCTCCTGTAAAGAAATGTGCGCAACTGTATCGTATTCCTATTTTACAACCAAAGAATCTAAAAGACAATTTTTTTTTATCTAAACTAAGTGAACTAAAAGCTGATTTACAAGTAGTAGTGGCTTTCAGAATGTTACCTCGGGAAGTTTGGAAAATGCCTTCACTTGGAACTTTTAATCTTCATGCCTCTTTACTTCCCGATTATCGAGGGGCAGCGCCCATTCATTGGGCAATTATCAACGGAGAAAAAAAATCGGGGGTAACAACTTTTATGATTGATGAAAAAATAGATACGGGTGAAATCTTGCTGCAAGAAGAGGTAATAATTACCCGGAATATGACTGCAGGAGAATTACATGATAATTTGTTAGAAGCTGGAGCAGAATTAATTTTAAAAACAATAGATGGAATCATACATAAAACAATAAGTCCTAAACCTCAACCTAAGGATTTTCAATTCAAAAAAGCGCCAAAAATATTCAAACACGATTGCAAAATTAACTGGGAAGACCCAATGGAAAAGATACACTACTTCATACAAGGGCTATCGCCTTATCCTGGAGCATGGACCAGAATTAATTTGAATGGAAAAGTACAGCAATTTAAAATCTTAGCCTCCGAAATGCAACCCGAAGCTAAGCAAAAGTCCGCAGGAGCATTATTTATAGACAAAAAGCAATTTAAAGTTGCAGTAAAAGGAGGATTTATCATCATACTTCTCGGACAATTGGAAGGTAAAAAGCCTCAGGATGCTCAAAATTTAATTAACGGGATCATCAATATTCATAATATCGAACTGCAAAAAAAATAAAATTAGCCCTATTTTATTTGTATACTGTAATTTATAGTATATATTTGCAGCATATTAATTTTTTTTATAATCTTAAATTAAAAACTATGAACAAGTCAGAATTAATTGATGCTATGGCAGTTGATGCAGGAATTTCGAAGATTGATGCGAGAAAAGCCTTGGACTCATTTACAAAAAATGTAACTCAAGCATTAAAAAAAGGAAATAAGGTGGCTTTAATAGGGTTTGGAACATTTTCGACTTCTAAAAGAGAAGAAAGAAAAGGAGTAAACCCAAGAACAAAAGAAACGATTGTAATTCCAGCAAAAACAGTAGCTAAGTTTAAGCCGGGATCAGAATTAGCAGATCACGTTAAATAAAAAGTTTTCTAATTTTTGATAAGGAAGACTATGCAAAAAATAGCCTTCTTTATTAACATTGAGATCGTTGCAAAAAGCACTCTAACAAAAAAGTGCAACGCCCGATAAAAATTAAACACCGGAGCAACCTAATAGTTGTAAAGATTTTAATTTTTTGAGAAGGAAGCAATTTGAAGTTAGATGCTTTCTTTTTCATTCTTTTTTATGTATTCTGCAACGGTCTCATTTTGTTATTATTTTTTGAATATTATTTTATAATAAGACTACAATTTTTGTAGTAACATTTTTATAGTAACTTAGGATTTTCATCTTTCCTTATTTTTAACTAAAGTGTTATTTATGCTTTACAAAATTTTTGCTATAACCCCTCCTTTGCACAAAGTAATCTAACAACTGAACTGCAAGTCAGCTAAGCTAAAGGTCTTACACTCCTTTTCTCTGTCGTATTCCAATGGCTAGCATTGTTCCTACAATTACTAAAAGTGCTCCGATATAGGCTAAGCCCGATACTTTATTAATATTAAACCAATTGACATCTAAAAGCATTAGCAACTCAAGTGTTACAAACGTAATAATAGGATCAAGACTAATGAGGATACTAATCTTGTTTGCCTCTATGTATTTAAAAGCGGCTGATAAAGTTCCATATGCTACCACTGTGTTTAAGCCTAAGGCAATCATTAGGATCCATACCCACCATTCGTAATCTTGAGTAAACAGTTCAAAATTTACTTTTGGGATAAACAATAATATAGGCAATGCAAATATGATCAAGTTGATTTGCTGCGGATGATATTTTTGTACAAGTTGTTTATTAAAGAAGGCATATCCAGCCCAGCTAAAAGCAGCAGCCAAGGTCCATAAAACACCGCTATTCAACGAATCTTTTTGTGCTAATAATTCAATCTCGTTAAAATAAAACATTAAAAAACCAATGGCTGCAATTGCAAATCCTATTGCGTGTAGTCTCGTAAGTTTCTCCCTGAAAAAAGTAAATCCAATAATTCCCAATATTACCGGACCCGTTTGTATTATTACTTGCGTTACTCCCGGCCCTGCATAATGAACGCCTTGCATATATCCGATATAATTACCGGCTAACAATATAGCTGCATATATCATTCGTCTAGGCGGATACCTGTATATATTCAATAAAGAGGGTTTTGAAAAACTGTAATAAAACACTAAAACAACGGTAGCAACAAAAAACCTAAACCAGACAATAGTATAAGAATCGAAATAGTTTAACGCCACTTTCAGAGCAATGGGCAAAACGCCCCATAGCAATGCGGTGATAGCTGCTAAAAAAATGCCTCTCATTATTTAATACTTTATAATATTTTGTGAAGGCTTAATAGTTTAAATAATAATAGATTATCAATATCTTAGTATATAAAATATTTTCAGGCCTTTCTGTTTTTTAATTGTTTCCTCATAAGGTCGTAGGTAATCGGCGAGGCAATATACAAAGAAGAATAAGTACCCACGCCAATACCGATAATTAATGCAAACATAAACGCCCGTATTGTATCTCCTCCAAAAATAAAGATAATTAGAATGACAATTAGAGTCGTAAGTGAGGTATTAATCGTTCGGCTCAAGGTGTTATTAAGCGCAAAATTAATTAACTTTCCAAAGGGCATCGAGCGACTTTCGTAAAGGTGCTCTCGAATGCGGTCAAAAACCACTACGGTATCGTTGAGCGAATAACCAATTACCGTTAAAATGGCTGCAATAAAAGCTTGATCAATCTCTAGGGAGAATGGTAAAATATTTTTTGCTAGCGAGAATATGCCTAAAACGATGAGAGTATCGTGAAAAAGAGCTATGACGGCACCGGCTGAGAACTGCCATTTTCTGAATCGAATCAAGATATATAAGAAAATCACAGCGAGGGCAAATCCTACTGCTAAAATGGCCTCCTGCTTAATATCATCGGCAATAGTCGGTCCTACCTTGTTATAAGAGAGTATCCCGTATTTTTTATTTTCTCCTCCTTTTGCAAATTCTTCTCGAGTCATTTTAGGCGGCAGGTATGCACGAGTGCCTTTGTACAAAATATCAAAAATTTTCTCATCTACGTTTGTATCATCCTTTTCATCAATTAAATATTTTGTAATAATTTTTACCTTATTATCTGTACCCAGTGTTTTCACCTGGGGCATATAAGTTTTGCCTTTATCATCTACAAATAATTTTGTTAAATTACTTGTTAGCTCGTCCGATTTTATTTTTTGGGTAAACTGAAGGGTATAGGTTCTTCCTCCAATAAAATCAACACCTAAGTCCAATCCTTTTGTAAATAATGAAAAAAGTCCTATCAACACAAATACTCCTGAAATAAGATAGGCGATTTTTCTTTTTTCTAAAAATTTAATTTTCGTGTTCATAAACCAATTCTTGTTAATTGGAAATGAAAAGTTTACTTTAGGATATAACTCAATAAGCAGGCGAGACAAAATTAAAGAGCTAATCAATGAGGTAATAATCCCTATTCCAAGCGTTACGGCAAATCCTTTAATGGGACCTGAACCGAATACCCCAAGAATAATGGCGGTTAGAAAAGTTGTTACATTCGCATCTAGAATAGAAGACAAGGCAAAGTTATATCCATCTTTAATCGCCTGTTGTTTATTTTTTCCTTTCCATATTTCCTCCCGAATTCGATCGAAAATCAAGACGTTTGCATCCACTGCCATACCTATAGTAAGTACAATACCCGCAATTCCGGGCAGCGTTAAAACGCCATGTATGGAAATTAATACACCTAAAATAAAAATCAGATTGGCTGCCAAAGAAATATTGGCAATAATTCCGGCGCTTGAATAATAGAAAATCATCCAAATCAACACCACAAGCAGGGCTACGCCGAAAGAGACTAATCCGGAATCAATCGACTCTTTACCGAGAGAAGGTCCTACGACTTCTGCCTGCACGATACGAGTAGAAGCGGGTAATTTACCGGCATTCAGAATATCTGCTAAATCTTTTGCTTCCGTGTCAGAAAAATGCCCGGTAATAGAGGCACTTCCCGTATTCATTTCACCTTGTACGACCGGTGCAGAATACACTTGATCATCCAATACTATTGCTAAGCGATTGCCTATATTGGCTTTGGTTACGCGTGCCCATTGCTTAGCGCCCGGTGTAGTCATCTCTAAATTAACCTGAACCTGCCCATATTGACTTCTAATATTTTTAGCCGTTTGCACCACATTTCCATCTAAGGTGGCTTTTCCTTGTCGGTTTCCTTCTAATCCGTACAATACTATCCGCTCCGGATTGGTTTGCAAAGGTTTTGCATCCCATAAAAACAAATCATAACGGCTTCTTCCGGTCAAAACCCGGCGTGCTGCGGCTGATCTTAAATATTGGTTAATTTTTGCCGTATCGACAATGCGGGCTACTGCATCCCCGGCACCAATGCTCACGAATAATGAACGTACGCTTTTTGTTGCTGTTATTTTTTCTTTAAGGTTTGCTTTATCTTCTAATGAAGATTTTTTAATCGTATCTTTTTTTACCTCCTTTGAATTTTTACTTTCATTTTCTTTTTGATGAAGCAAATTTATGTTTTGAAAAAAGGGTGCTACAGTACTGTCTAATTTCCAAAATTCTAATTTGGCGGTAGATTGCAATAGCTTCTTTACCCGCTCAGTATCCTGTATGCCTGGTAGTTCTACAATAATTCTTCCGGTATTTTCAATTTGCTGTACTACAGGCTGTGCTACACCAAATTTATCAATTCGCTGCTCAATGATTCGTTTGGCATCGTTTACTGCCGAACGGATTTTTGCTGAAATTTGTTTTTGAACCTCTTCATCCGTCGTATTTGTTCCAATAATGCCGCCCATCTTAGCGTTTCCAAAAATCTGAGAAGAAGCCAGTTTAATATCGCTTCCTGCCTTTTTTCTTTCTTTTTTAAAACTTTCAAAAAACAGATTATGATAAGAGTCCTGGCTATTTCTTTCTTGTTTATCTGCATCTTTTAAGGCAGTCAGAAAAATAGGATTTTGAGAATAGTCTGCAAGATTAATGATAAGATCTTTTTCAGATATTTCTAAAATTACGTTGATTCCGCCTTTAAGATCAAGCCCAAGATTCAATTCATCTTTCCGAGCATCTTTATAGGTGAAAAACCCTACACTATCCGCAATAACAACAGAATCTAAATACTTCTTTTCCTTAACCGGATCTATATAAACACGCCCGTTTTTTTCTATGGTCGATATTTTTTTTGCATTCGATTCTATTTCTCGTGCATAATAGGTTTTTCCAAAATAGTAAAAACAAATGGCAGTTAAAATAATTAAAATGGAGGTAAAAAAACTTTTATTTCGCATTTCGTAATTCTATTTTATACTTTTAAACGTGCAAATATAACTTTTGCCGTTAGAATATCCAATTCTGTTCTTTTAGATATAGCTAAATATTTGTAGATTTGTAGGGAATAAATTATATTTATAATAAGAGACCTTTGCAAAAGCACTTTTACAAAAATCTCAAAATGTTATTATATTTGTTTTATGTCTATTGTAGTAACCCAACTTACAAAAAAAATAGGAAAGCAATTTATTTTAAACAATATTTCTTTTAAAGCAAGCGGAATTATCGCCCTTTTAGGGCCCAATGGCGCCGGAAAATCTTCTTTGATAAAAATTCTTACTACGTTTTCCAAAAAGACGGTGGGAAGTGTTGCGCTAAAAGGGTTCGATATAGAAAGGCATCCCCATGAAATCAGAAAAATTATCGGGTATTTGCCGGAAAATAATCCCTTATATTTAGATTTGTACGTAAAAGAATATTTGAAGTATGTAGCAAAAATCAGAAAAATACCCCTGACTTCCGTAGCTGAAACCATTGAGAAAACAGGGCTGGAAAAACAGCAGCATAAAAAAATAAAAACATTGTCAAAAGGTTATCGACAGCGCGTGGGACTGGCTCAGGCAATGATTCATAATCCTTCCATTTTAATTTTGGACGAACCTACAACGGGGCTTGACCCTAACCAAATCTTAGAAATTCGATCATTAATTAAAGACTTTGGAAAGAACAAAACCGTATTGCTCTCTACGCACATTATGCAGGAAGTAGATGCTATTTGCAATCAGGTTCTCATTTTAAAGCAGGGAGTTTTAGTAAAAAATGATACCTTGTCAGAGATAAAAAAAGAATATAAAACGATAGAAAATTCGTTCTATAAATTAACTTACGAGTAACAAAGGAATTCTTTTTTAAGAAGGCTTTACAAAACACATAAAGAAATATGAAAAAGTTGCATAAAACGGATAAAGGAAATGCCTATCCACTGGGGGCTACGTTATGTAAGTCGGGAGTAAATTTCTCGGTTTATTCGCCCAGAGCACAGCAGGTCGAACTACTTCTTTTTCAGGATGATAAAGATGTAAGCCCATCAACCATAAGGCTGGATCCTGAGCTAAACAAATCCGCTTACTATTGGCATATTTTCGTTGAAGGATTAAAAGAAAATCAATTATACGCCTATCGTGTAGTGGGCGAATGGGATGATAAAAAAGGAAAGCGGTTTGATGCCTCAAAAGTTTTAATAGATCCTTATGGAAAAGCCATTTCAGGGCAATATAATCGTAAATTAGCTTCATTATACGGGCAAAATAATATAAACGCTTGTTTGAAATCAGCCGTTATTAATGATGAGTTTGATTGGGATAATGTGCCGTCTCCGTGCCATCCTCAATCAGATTCGGTTATTTATGAAATGCATGTTCGTGGTTTTACAAGGCATCCAAGCAGTGGTATTGCACCCGAAAAAAGAGGAACTTTTTCGGGGATTATTGAAAAAATTCCTTATCTAAAATCACTAGGCGTTACTGCCGTTGAGCTAATGCCTGTTTTTGCATTTGATATTGAAGATGCTCCGACGGGAAAAAATAATTATTGGGGATACTCGCCGCTTAACTTCTTTGCTTTGCACAACCATTTTGCCCAAGCTGACTCCCCTCAAGAAGTCGTGAAAGAATTTAAAGTGATGGTACGTGAATTGCATCGCGCGGGGATTGAGGTCATCTTAGATGTCGTGTATAATCATACCGCTGAAACCGGCTATGATGGTCCTACCTATTGTTTCAGAGGTTTTGCCAATAATTCTTACTACCTCCTTGATGAAAAAGGTGAAAACAAAGACTTTTCAGGCTGCGGAAATACTTTAAAAACGAGCCATTCTGTAGTAAGAAGAATGATCCATCAATCTTTAGAATACTGGGTACAGCAAATGCACGTGGATGGTTTTCGATTTGATTTAGCCGCTGTTCTATCACGAGATGAGAATGGCAATCCTATGTATAATCCACCTATTTTGTGGGCGATTGAATCAAACCCTATTTTAGCTGATATTAAATTAATCGTAGAGCCTTGGGATGCTTCGGGCTTGTACCAGCTTTCTGATTTTTCGGGCGATCGTTGGGCTTTATGGAATGACAATTATCGGGATGATATACGTCGGTTTGTAAAAGGCGATGAAGGAATGATTCCCAAGTTAGGTTCAAGGCTTCTTGGGAGTCAGGATATTCTACACAGCCGCCATCACCGATTTGTTCCGGATAGAAGTGTACATTTTGTTAGCTGTCATGATGGTTTTACATTAAATGATTTGGTTTCGTACAATGAAAAACATAACGAATGTAATGGAGAAAATAATCAGGATGGAAATAACCTAAATTATAGTTGGAATTGCGGTATCGAAGGAAAAACTGAAGATGAAGCCATTGAAAAATTACGCAAGAAACAAATCAAAAATTTTTTAACGCTTTTATTTCTAACACAAGGAACGCCTATGTTGTTGATGGGAGATGAAATACGTCGAACGCAGAACGGAAATAATAATGCCTATTGTCAGGACAATGAGATTTCATGGATGCGGTGGGATGAATTAGAAAAAAATCAAGAGATTTTAGAATTTACTAAAAAGGTGATTTTTATTCTTAACCATTATTCACTTTTTAATAGTAAAGAGTATTTAACTTCAGAAAAAAAGTCAAATAATCCTTATGTAATATGGCATGGGCAAAAATTATACACCCCTGACTGGAGTACAAGTTCAAGATCGCTGGCTTGTGAACTGATTCATCCAAAAAACAACCATGATTTTTACCTTATTTTCAATGCTTTTTGGAAAAGTTTGACCTTTGAATTACCTGAAAAATGCCGATGGAAAAGAATTCTTGATACCTCATTAGGTATACAAACAGAAAAAAATATTGAGGGAAACAGCTATCATGTAGCGGCTCGAAGTACCATACTATTAAAAAAAGAAAAAAACTAAATTGAGACCATTGCAGAACACATAAAAAAGCATGAAAAAGAAAACATTTAGCTTCAAACTGCTTCCTTCTCAAAGCTTCGACAAGCTCAGCTACCGAGAGTTAAATCCTCACAACCAAAAGGTTGCTCCGGTGTTTAATTTTTATCGAGCGTTACATTTCGGCAAACTCAATACAAGCATTTTTTTGCTAAAGTGCTTTTTGCAACGGTCTAACTTTTGTAAAACAACCTGTTTTTTTATGCCGCCATGATTAAACCTTCACTACTAAAAATATACAATGCTTCTGCCGGATCAGGAAAAACTTATACGCTTGTAAAGGAATATTTAACGCTGGTTTTATGCGATAATAACGCCTTTCGTTTTACGAAAATTTTAGCCATCACCTTTACCAATAAGGCTGCTGATGAAATGAAAGAGCGAATACTTAAAAATTTGTATGAATTTTCTTTATCAGATTCTCTCAATAGAAAGAACGATTTATTTTATGATTTATGCAAAGAATTACACCTAAGCCCCAAGCAGTTAGTAATGCGTGCCAATAGAACTTTATCATGTATTTTACATCAATATTCCAACTTTTCGGTAAGCACGATTGACAAATTTACCCATCGCTTAATTCGTACTTTTTCACACGATTTGGGATTATCATCGAATTTTGAAGTAAAAATGAATACAGAAAGGTTGCTTAGAGAATCCGTAGAAGTTTTATTGTCAAAACTCGGAGATAACCCAAAAGTTTCTGCCTCATTAATTGATTATGCATTATCAAAAATTGAAGAGGAAAAAAGCTGGAATATAGAACAGGATTTGACGAGTACGGCTAAAATATTATTAAAAGAAGATCATCAAAACTATCTAAAAAAAATTAAGACACATACTATTGATGATTTTATAAAGCTAAGAAAAAAGTTAATCGCTGGGCAAAAGCAGGCAGAAAAAAAATTGCATTCATTTGCCCAAAAGTTTAATAAGATTTTGAATGAGAATAATTTATCTGAAAAAGTATTCTCTTACGGCGCATTACCTAATTATTTTAAAAAGTTTAAAGGAAAAGATTTTGCGGGTATTGCTATTGGAAAACGATTGGAGGATCAGCTAAATAATCGAAAATTTTATCCAAAATCAACCCCAACGGCAGACCAATTAAAAATGGATTCGCTTTTTGATTCGTTGGATAATTTAATAGAAGAATCCTCCCGTTTTTTAGAAGAAACGAGAGGTGATTATATTCTTAATTCATTGATTTTAAGGCAAATCTCTTCATGGTCAGTAATGAATGAAATAGAGAAGGAGTTAGTTCGTTTGAAAGAGGAAAATAATATACTATTTAACGCTGAGTTTAATAAAATCATTAGCGAGGAAATCAAAAACCAGCCTGCACCTTATATTTACGAGCGAATAGGAGAGAGGTATCATTATTATTTCATTGATGAATTTCAGGATACTTCAGTACTGCAATGGAATAATTTACGCCCTTTAATTGAAAATCAGTTAGCACAGGATGGCAGTGCGTTAATTGTCGGAGATTCAAAACAATCGATTTATCGATGGCGGGGCGGAGAGCCAGAGCAGTTTATCGACTTATCAGAAAGCGGCAGTCAGCTTCCTTTTGAGACACAAAATTTAGAAACTAATTATCGTAGTTTTTATCAAATTATTTCTTTTAATAATTTATTTTACAATAATGCGGCGCAAAGTTTTGAAAATCATTCATATAAAAAATTGTACGAAAAGACAAGCATCCAAAAAACAAACGAGCAGGAAAACGGTTTTGTAGAACTATATTTGGTAGAAAAAAAGCGGGGAGTTAATTACGATGAAATTCAATTAGACTATGTTCTTAACACGATTCAAGACCTTGAAAAGGAAGGATTTAGATATGAAGAAATCACCGTATTAGTAAGGAAAAATTCACAGGGGATATTAATTGCACAGCATCTTGCTGAACATAGAATCCCGGTTATTTCTAAAGAGTCACTATTGTTAAAAAATGCACCTGAGATACAATTACTAGAATGTATTTTGCAGATTTTAAATGCTGAAAATGATTATAAAATCCGGGTGAAATTTTTATTATACTTACATCAGGATAAGCGATTTAAGCCGCCGGGAGACCTGCACGTATTTATTCAAAAGCACATTAAGCTCCCCTTAGATTTGTTTTTTAAATCACTTGAAAAAGGCAGCATTTTTTTTGATTTAAAAACTGCTCATACTTATTCTCTTTATAATTTAATAGAGTACTGCTCCCGACAATTAGGTCTTATTAAAGAAAAAAATAACGGCTATCTTCAATATTTTTTAGATTTTGCCCTCGCATATACCATTAAAAATACAAATGACCTGAATGAATTTTTAAGGTATTGGGAAGAAAAAAAATTGAAAGAAAGCATCGTTACGCCAAGCGGTACAAACGCGGTTCAAGTTATGACTATTCACAAATCAAAAGGATTACAATTTCCGGTAGTTATTTTGCCTTATGTTAACTGGGATGCTTTTTCTGACAATAACGCCTACACCTGGATGCCATTAGATAAAAATAAATATGAAAATTTTGAGCATTTTTATCTTCCTGTAAATCCTCATATCATTAAAAAACACACACGAAGGGAAGAAATAATTCAAAGGAATAAAGATCAAATTCAATTAGATAATTTGAACATTCTATATGTCGCTACTACTCGTGCCATCGAACGATTATATATTTCAACCCTGCACCAAAAAAAGGCTTTAAAATCAACTGCTGCCTTTTATTTTAATGACTATCTCGATAAAAAAGGCATTGAAAAATCAGCACAATTTTTATATCAGGAAGGCAATAAAAAACGAAAAATTTACGAAGAGAAAACAAAAATGATCCTTCCGATTCGTTATCATTCAGGAGCATGGCAAAAACGTATTAAAATTAGCAAAACAGCTGCCCGCTTTTGGAATACAAAAAAAACTTCGGCGATAGAATATGGTAATAAAATTCATTATATTTTATCTCAAATTCGTTATACCTCTGAAGTAGAAAAAACACTTCAGCATCTTCTAATGAGCGGTTATATTGATGAAAAAGAGTTTAAAGCGGTGAAGAATAAAATCGATCAAATTGTTCACTCAGAATTTTTGAATCCTTATTACACAAAAGCGTATACTGTTTTTAACGAACGAGAATTATTTTTTGAGCGGCAGGTTTTGCGCCCTGACAGAATAGTTATAAAAAATAAAGAAGCAACAATTATTGACTATAAAACCGGAATAATAGAAGAAAATCACTCCTTGCAGCTTAATCTTTACAGCGCCGCTTTACTTGCGATGGGATATGAGATCAAGGAAAAAATTTTAATTTATATTCATCAAAATATTAAAATAATTAGACCTATTTTAAACTAATCGGGAAAAAACAGTATTGCTAATTGCATAGCTTTCTCTCAACTAAAAGTATCCTTAGATCTTTTCTGTGCGATAGGCGTTTATAATTTGTTTTACTAATCGATGACGAACTACATCATTCTCAGTAAATTGAACAAAACCGAGACCTTTTACTTTTTTCAATACTTTCATTGCATGTATTAATCCTGAAACCTGCTTAGAAGGGAGATCAATCTGCTCTGGATCACCGGTAATGATAAATTGCGCATGCTGCCCCATACGAGTGAGAAACATTTTCATTTGCGCTATTGTAGTGTTTTGCGCTTCATCTAAAATTACAAAAGCATGATTTAAGCTGCGGCCTCTCATGAAAGCGAGCGGTGCTACTTCAATAGTTCCTTTTTCAAGATAATTTGAAAGTTTTTCATAAGGGATCATATTGCGTAGTGCATCATAAATAGGCTGCAAATAGGGGTCTAATTTATTTCTTAGATCTCCCGGAAGGAATCCTAAATTTTCACCGGCTTCTACTGCAGGCCTTGTAATAATTATACGCTTAACGGCTTTATTTTTTAATGACTTTACTGCTAACGCAACTGCGGTATACGTTTTCCCTGTACCCGCGGGTCCTAAGGCAAAAACCATATCGTTTTTCATCGTCTCTTTTACAAACTCACGCTGTGCCTCTGTTTGGGCTTTAATAATTTTTCCTGAAGCAGCATGTACCAAAACCTCATCAGTCTCAGGATGGCTTCTAGGCTTTTCAGATAGCATTATTTTTTCTATGTCGCCTATTGTCAAATGATTATAATGCTCTAAATGGTTTATTAACAGTTTTATTTTCTTTTCAAATACATCCAGGATTTCCTGAGTACCAAAAGCTTGAATTACCCGGTCTCGCCCTACAATTTTTATTGTTGGAAAATACGTTTCCAATAGCTTAAAATTTACATTTTGTTCTCCGTAAAATTCATAAGAACTTACTTTATCTAACTCTATAATTAATTCATTCAATCGTTTAAAATTTTAGATTACATTTGTATTGAGACCGTTGCAGGAAGCACGCAAATAAATACAAGTCAGCAAAGCTAAAAAAATGCAACGCCCAAGTGCAAGTCAGTGCAAGCTAAAATTAAGTACCAGCGCAACCTTTTGGGTTGTGAGTATTTAAATCTCGGTAGCTGAGTTTGTCGAAACTTTGAGAAAGAAGCAGTTTCAAGTTAAATGCTTTCTTTTCCATACTTTTTTATGTGTTCTGAAATGGTCTCATATTATAGCAAAAGTAAACATTATTTAATTTTTTTTCATACTATATGGCTATCATTACATTGACTACCGATTTTGGATTGAAAGATCCTTTCGTAGCGATTATAAAAGCTTCGATTTATGCTGAGTTACCTGAAGTCAAAATTGTTGATATCTCTCATGAAATAAGTCCTTTTAATATTCATCAGGCAGCCTATGTTTTAATCAATTCTTATAAGCATTTTCCTAAAAACACAATACATATTATCGGAGTGGATGCAGAACAAACGCCTAAGAAAAATCATATTATAGCCAAAGTAAATGACCATTATTTTGTGGGGAGTAATAACGGAGTGCTATCTTTAATTGCCGGCGAAACCCGATTAGATGAAATTATTGAAGTCAATTTTGATCGTTATCATAAAGCCGGTTTGTTTCCAACAAACGAAGTATTTGTAAAAATTGCCTGTCATATTGCCAGGGGAGGAAAAATTGGAATTTTGGGGCGGAAAATTAAAGCATACCATGAACTTTCAGAGATACGGCCCGTAATAAAAAATAACACCATTATTACCAATGTCATTTATATTGATAATTTTGGCAATGTAGTAACTAACTTAAAAAAAGAACAATTTAATGATGTGGGTAAAGGGAAGAAGTTTGAAATTCTACTTCCACGAAACTATCGTTTTACCCAAATTTATGACCGCTATTCAGACATTGAAAAGAATGATTTTGGGGATCCTGTCCATCATGGAACAGGCATGGTTTTATTTAATTCCTGCAGCTTTTTAGAAATTGCGGTATACAAGAGTAATCCCGATACGGTTGGAGGTGCAAGTACGTTATTCGGATTAAATTACCGAGATACTGTTACAGTGAACTTTTTATAAACTGAGACCTTTAGCTTTAACTGACTTGCAGTTGCTACAATACTTCTTGCAAAGGTCTCAGAAAATAAAAAAGCAAATCTATAAGCCGGATTCTGTAAAGAGAAAAAATAAATCTCCTTTCTTGTCATTTATCTTGCTTCACTATTACTAGTAAAGTCTTCACTGCCTACCCCTCGACCTTGAGCGTGCAACTCTCAAACGTCGATTTACATGGCATTGCACCACATAGAGTTTACCTGATTTCACTACAGCCGAACTGTATATACTTTCTGTTGCACTGGTCCTGCCTAATAAAGGCGACGGGCGCTACCCGCTATGCTGCACTATGGTGTCCGGACTTTCCTCTTCCGCTAAATAAAGCGGAAGCGACAAGACGATTTGCTGCAACAAAGATAGTTTTTTTAATGAATTGAGATCTCCATATTCCATGTTAGCCGGCGGGAAGGGCTGACTTGCAGCTACAAAAGCACTTTAGCCCATACCATGCAAAGCCCAAGAACGGTAAGTCAGCAAAGCGAAATGTTCTTCCCCATAGCTTAGAGCAGTTTCACCTTATAGGGTGAAGAGGTTCTTCCCCATAGCTTAGAGCAGTTTCACCTTATGGGGTGAAGAGGTTCTTCCTTATAGCTTAGAGCAGTTTCACCTTATGGGGTGAAGAGGTTCTTCCCTGTTGTGGCTGCATCGTAATGGATTTTCTGTTTCAAGGAGAGATCTGTTATAAATATATTAATAATATGCAGGCGAAAACGGAAGACGCTCATAATATTCGAGACCGTTGCAGAACACATAAAAAAGTATGAAAAAGAAAGCATCTAACTTCAAACTACTTCCTTCTCAAAAAATTAAAATCCTCCACACCCATTAGGTTGCTACGGGGTTTAATTTTTATCGGGCGTTGCATTTTTTTGCTAAAGTGCTTTTTGCAACGGTCTCTATTCTTTATTTACCAAAGGAATGTTCAAGGAAAATTTTCACAACAAAAAAAACATTAAATTTCTTTTCCATTTTTTTATCAAGAAGTTTTTTTTATAACCTCATGGGTTCAAATAACAAGATTCATTATGATTTTATGATTCATATTCAGCATAAGCATACTTTATTTGATGAATATCTGCTAATGAATCATAAAATGAGATGTATTATAAGCGATATAAGAAATTGTACAAGAAAAGGTGATTTTTTTAGAGATTAAGATTTTATTATTACTCCAATGGCATCGATTTCATTATCAATCTATTGAAAAGACATCTAAAGTTATCATTGATCAAACTATCAATGATGAGGAACGAAAAAAAGTCAACAAGGTTAAAGCAATTCTCGAGAAACAATTTGCGCCTACGATTAAACAACTGGCATTCATAGTGGGTATAAATGAAAATAAACTCAAAAAATTATTCAAATCAATTTTTAATAGCACGATACATGATTACGCGATTAAAATAAGAATGTTAAACGCCGATGAACTCGTGAAGCATCAAAAGTTACAACCCCAAGAAATTGCCTGGGAACTTAGATATAAAAGCGTGTCTCATTTTTGTTCTTCCTTTAAAAGATTTTTTGGCTATCTGCACCACGAGATCAAGCCAAAATAAAAAATTTAAAAGAACATCTGTTTTTATCCTCAAGCATGACAATTTTCTACCCCCTTCGTTAAGCGAGGTATAATTTGTTTTTTCCTGGAAATAATTCCTTTTAAAAAAACTTCATCATTTTTTAATTGTAAGTTAAATGCTTTTTCAAACCAATGCGTCTGTTCGCCTAAGACAATAGCCTGAGAATTTCCATTAAGAATATCTGTAATGATAAAAGCAAAAAATCCAAGATCATCTAAGGATACTTTTTGCTTTATCTCACTCATTATTTCTGCTTTTCTTTTCAAAGTATCCTCAATCGAAACCGTATTAATCTGTGCTACAATTACTTTTTTATTATCTAAAGAAAAATTTTTAGCGTCTAATTTTATAAGTTCTTTTGCGGAATATGAATCAAGATTTGTACCTGCTTTTAGCATTTCGAGACCATAATTCTCCATATCAAGCCCAGCAATAGATGCCAATTTTTTTGCAATAGAAATATCTTCTGAAGTAGTTGTAGGTGATTTTAATAGCAAAGTATCCGAAAGGATAGCACTAAGCATTAATCCAGCTATTTTTTTGGGAATTTCAACCGATTTTTCTTTGTATAACTTGTATAAAATTGTGGCTGTGCAACCGACTGGTTCTGCCCTGTAGTAAAGAGGTCCCTGCGTATAAAAATTAGCAATCCGATGATGATCAATTACCTCGAGAATCGTTGCCTCTTCAATATCCTCTGCAGATTGTGAAAATTCGTTATGATCGACCAAAATTACTTGTTTCCCCTTAAACCCGGTGGTTTTTAGCATTGGTGATTGTATTCCGAAATAATTCAAAACAAAAATGGTCTCCGGATTAAGCGCCCCTAAGCGAACTGGCAAAACCCTGATATTTGTCTTCATTTTTAAATGTGCATACGCTATTGCTGATGTAACACTGTCTGTATCAGGATTTTGATGTCCAAAAATAAAAATACAATCCATTATAATACGCTATTTGAAGAATAAGGCAAACTTAAAAAATTTCTTTTATGAAATAACTGATAATTAAAGTTGAGACCGTTTCAGAACACATAAAAAAGTATAAAAAAGAAAGCATCTCACTTCAAACGGCTTCCTTCTCAAAAAATTAAAATCCTCACAATCCAAAGATTGCTCCGGCGTTTAATTTTTATCGGGCGTTGCATTTCGGCAAACTCAATACAAGCATTTTTTTGCTAAAGTGCTTTTGCAACGGTCTCAAGTTTTAGTTCATTTTCAATCGCTTTAATTAATTTTGGGTCATTGGCATGAATCGCTCGAAAATACTTTATGCTGCCGTCTTTCCCAATCACCATATAACGAGGAATCCAATCTAAATCAATATCCTGTGTAAATGAATGAGGCTTTTTCCAGTTCTTTAAATTTTTTAGCCAATAATGATCTCCTTTAAGTTGATCGGCTTTTATCGCTTTTTTCCATGATGCTTTGTTTCGATCTAAGGATATAAAAATATAATTCAATGCATTACCGTATTTAGCTTGTAAGGCTTGTACTTCCGGCACCCCTGCTCTGCAATCAACACACCACGACGCCCATAAATCAATAAAAGTAATTTTTCCTTTGACGTTGCTTAATACTTCTTTTACGCTAATTTCATTACCTTTAATAGTAAATACTTTGGTTTGCAAGCCATCTTCTCCAAAGTTTTTTTTATCTAATTTTTGGCATGAAGAAAGCAGTGAAGTTGCGCAGGCGAAATTTAAAAATATTTTTTTCATTTACATTTTTTTTAATTTTGAGACCTTTAGTTTTCACTGATTTAAAGTTGATAGATTACTTTTTGAAAAGTTGCTTTCATTTTAAAATCATGATGAACGTTTTGTTTTTAGTCTTTCAACCAGCGCATTTAGAAATTCCATTGTAGTTAAATAATCTTCTTTTGTAACGGTTTTGCCTTTAATTAATAACGCCAAATCTTTGGTCATTTTACCACTTTCCACTGTTTCAATGCAAACGCGCTCAAGTTGATGACAAAACTCAATAAGTTCTTTATTATTATCTAATTTACCTCTATGTTCCAACCCTCTGGTCCATGCAAAAATAGAAGCAATAGGGTTGGTTGAAGTTTCTTTTCCCTGCTGATGCTGTCGATAATGCCTTGTTACGGTCCCGTGTGCTGCTTCTGCTTCCATAGTTCCACCATCAGGCGTCAAAAGCGTTGAAGTCATTAATCCCAAAGAGCCAAAGCCTTGTGCAACTGTATCTGATTGAACATCTCCGTCATAATTTTTACATGCCCATACAAATCCTCCATTCCATTTCATGGCAACCGCTACCATATCATCAATTAGACGATGCTCATAGGTAATTCCAAGTGCTTCAAATTGAGGCTTGAATTCCTCATCAAACACTTCCTGAAAAATATCTTTGAATCGACCGTCATACGCTTTTAAAATAGTATTTTTGGTGGATAAGTAAAGTGGCCATTTTAAAGAGAGGGCACGATTCATACAAGAGCGGGCGAAACCATAAATTGACTCGTCTGTATTGTACATCGTTAGTGCTACTCCGCCCTTGCCCTGGTACTGGTAAACTTCCCATGTAACCGCTTCGCCGTTTTCAGGTGTAAACGTCATGGTTAGTTTCCCTTTTCCTTTGATTACTGCATCTGTTGCTTTATATTGATCTCCAAAAGCGTGGCGCCCTATGCAAATAGGTTTTGTCCATCCGGGGACTAGCCGGGGGACATTTTTCATAATAATCGGTTCTCTAAAAACCGTTCCCCCGACAATATTACGAATCGTTCCATTAGGCGATCTCCACATTTTTTTTAATCCAAATTCTTCTAAACGAGCCTCGTCAGGTGTAATGGTAGCACACTTGATTCCAACTTTATATTTTTTAATCGCCTGAGCAGCATCAATGGTAATTTGATCATTGGTTTCATCACGCTTTTCTATTGATAAGTCATAATATTTGATATCTAAATCAAGATAAGGAAGAATTAATTTATCTTTAATGAACTTCCAAATAATTCTTGTCATTTCATCTCCATCCAATTCTACCACAGGATGAGCTACTTTAATTTTTTGTATCATAATTGAATTTAATTAATATTAAAGTGTTTTTATAAAAATACTTTGAGGATAAAGATATAATTTTTTTTGATTTTTTAATCCGTGCTTTAATTTTTTAATATAAATTTTTAGCCTAACTATTTGGTGAGAATAATATTTCATTTAGAGCATAGACATTAAAAGTCTCTAATTTTAAACATTTCGGATAGACTTTTAATACTTAAAAATACTTTTTGTAAAGGTCTCACGATCAAACTCAACAATACGCTAAGTGTTGCCATTTCTTATTTTTTATTCTTATTAACCTCTAAGCTCATGGAATAAGGGACGGTATACTTTCCCACGCCCCATTTTTCGTTAGGCTTACTACTCATAACAAATTTCAAAGTACCCCCATTCTTTACTTCGTTATAATTGATATAGGTATTATTCCATGGCTTGCCATTGAGCGCTGTACTTTTAATATAATTGTTCTCACGGGAGTTGTTAGCTGCTGACATCGTAAAATCTTTACCATTGCTTAAATGTAAAGTTGCCTTTTTGAAAAGTGGGCTTCCTAAAACATACTGAGGCGCTACAGGCGTAACAGGATAAAAGCCTAAACTGCTCAATACATACCATGCAGACGTTTGGCCATTATCTTCATCACCACAATAGCCATCAGGTGTAGGGTTATAAAGTTTTGTAAGTACTTCTCTAATTTTTTGCTGCGTCTTGTAGGGTTCGCCGGCATAGTTATAAAGATAAATCATATGCTGAATAGGCTGATTTCCGTGAGCATAATTTCCCATATTCATTATTCGCATCTCTCTAATTTCATGAATGGTAAACCCGTAGTAAGAATCATCAAATTTTGGCGGTGTATTAAATACGGCATCTAACATTTTTATAAAGTTCTTTTTTCCTCCCATAAGATGAATAAGCCCCTGTACGTCATGGAATACCGACCATGTGTAATGAAGGCTGTTACCTTCAGTAAAAGCATCACCCCACTTCAATGGATTAAAAGGTGACTGGAAAGTACCGTCTTTATTTTTACCCCGCATTAGATGAGTATTTTTGTCAAATAACTTTTCATAGTTCTTTGCCTGATGATAAAAACGTTTAGCTGTTTGATTTTTACCTAATCTATCCGCCATTTTCGCAATAGCAAAGTCGTCGTAAGCATACTCCAAAGTTCTTGCCGCGCTTTCGTTAATCCCTATATCATAGGGTACATATCCTAATTTATTATAATAATCTAAGCCTTCACGACCTATTGAATTCCCAGGGCGACCTTTTTCTACATCAGCATTTTTTAATACGGCTTCAAATAATATCTCAGCCGTTGCCTTATCCATATTTCTCTTGAGATAGGCATCTGCAATAATAGAGGCAGAGTTAGAACCGATCATACAATTACGGTGGCCAGGGCTTGCCCACTCTGGCAACCAGCCTGACTCTTTATAAGTATTTGCCAAGCCTTCCATTATCTCCTGAGTTAAATTGGGATACATTAAATTAAAGAAGGGAAATACCGCTCTGAAAGTGTCCCAAAATCCATTATCGGTAAACATATATCCTTTTTCGACTTTTCCATTATAAGGGCTGTAGTGCACTCTGCTGCCCGATTCGGTTATTTCATAAAACTTACGAGGAAAGAGCAGTACTCTGTAAAGGCAGGAATAAAAAGTTCTGAGGTGGTCTATGTTATCATCTTCAATAGCTATTCTTGCCAATTCCTTCTCCCATGCCTGTCGTCCCTTTTCCTGTGTTTGCCCAAAGGTATCATTTCCTATTTCCGCTTTGAGGTTTTGTTCTGCCTGGGTGATACTGATAAAAGAAGAAGCTACCTTTACTGTTACTTTCTCACCTCTTTTCGTTGAGAAACCAATAATTGCCCCTACATGTTCTCCTTCACTTTTCTTTACTCCTTTTTGTAGTTTCCATTCATCTGCCCAGGTATTTATAGTCTCAAAATCTTTATCAAATACTGCAACAAAGTAGTTATGAAAATTATCTGGCACCCCACCGCTATTATTACGGCAATAGCCAATAATTTTTCGTTCTTCTGGAATAATTTTTACCATTGACCCCTTGAAAAAAGCATCTAATAAAATATAAGCGGTTTTACTTTCCGGAAAAGTGAAACGAAACTGTGCGGCTCTATCAGTAGGCGTAACTTCAATTTCTACATCGTAATCTGCTAAATAAACCTTGTAATAATTAGGCTTTACCTCTTCTGCTTTATGCGAAAACCACGATTGACGTTCCTCCTCTTGATACTTTAACTCACCGGTTACTGCCATTAAAGAAAAAGCACCATAGTCATTAATCCAAGGGCTGGGTTGATGCGTTTGTTTAATTCCTCTTATTTGATGCTTGTCGTATTGGTATGCCCAACCGTCTCCCATTTTAGAGGTCATAGGCGTCCAAAAGTTCATTCCCCATGGTCTTGCAATCGCAGGGTAAGTATTGCCATTAGACAAATTGAAATCAGAGTCTGTCCCCATCAATGGATTTACATGCTCTAAATAACCTTGTTTCGGATAATTTTGAACTTTACTTTTTTTGCCTTGGTTTGTTTGGCATGCTACTAAGAACAGAATGATGAGGGGAATTAGTATGATTTTTCTTTTCATTAATTTTATATATTTTTAGATTGGATGGAGGTAAAAATAAACTTTATTTATTGCGCCCTTTTAGCTTACACTGACTTTACCTATCGCTTACTTGCAACTCAGTTGCTAAAATACTTTTTACAACTGTCTCATTTCGTGAAAATAATATTTTATTTAAAGTATAGACATTAAAAAGTATCTGATTTTAAATATCCCATATAGACTTTTAATAATCAAAAATAGTATCAAAAATTTCTCTGTCAGAAAAGTGAAAGAGAGATTCCCGCAAAGCATTTTCAGTGCTGTCTGACCCATGTATTGCATTGGATTCTAAACTTTTTCCATACAATTGACGAAGCGTTCCTTTGGCAGCATCAGCAGGATTAGTACTTCCAATCAAGGTTCTAAAATCTTCTACTGCATTTTCTTTTTGTAATACAGCGGCAACAATGGGGCCTGAGGTCATAAAATGGATTAATTCTCTAAAAAAAGGGCGGGTGCTATGAATTTCATAAAAATTTTCTGCATCGCTCTTAGAAAACTGTGTTAATTTTAGCGCTATGATTTTAAATTTCGCTCCGGTTATTTTTTCTATAATTACGCCTGTGTTACCCTCCCGGACTGCATCGGGCTTAATCATAGTCAAGGTAAAATTAGTATAACTTTTCATTATTTCTTTATTTTTTCGTTGTCAAAAGTACAATACACATGGTTAATCTTCAAATTATTTTTAATGGTATTCTTCAATAGTTCTTGATTTTATATTTAATTTTTCCCCAATGATCATGGATAGAATCAAGAACTGTTTAAAAACCATTTGAGTTGTTTGTTTAATAGGGCTATTACATCATATAAAGCAAAACTTTAACATTGTATTAACATTTATTTTACACGTTATAGACTAAATTTGTAGCCATAATACATTTATAAGCCCATTGTGCGTTTTTGAACAATCTTTTTTCTAAATGCATAACAGGTATTTAAATTTAAAATATAAGCTATTATGAAAAGATTTTTATTATTGAGACCGTTGCAGAACACATAAAAAAGTATGAAAAAGAAAGTATCTCACTTCAAACTGCTTCCTTCTCAAAAAATTAAAATCCTCACAACCCAAAGGTTGCTTCGGGGTTTAATTTTTATCGAGCGTTGCATTTCGGTAAACTCAATACAAGTATTTTTTTGCTAAAGTGCTTTTTGCAACGGTCTCTTCTCGTTGCTGACTTTCAATTTAGTTGCCGGAGCGCTTTTTTCAACAGCCACTAAATTGATATTAATTCAAAATCAGCTGGCTCATTTAAAATCGGGTAATTACGTTGATTTTTATAAAACATGTATCCTTTAGCGTTTACTTCCTCATATCCTGTATAAGCATCTAAGTCTCCAATCTGTGTTATTTTTGAATGCTTAATACATTTTCGTGTGATGGGGTCTAAGGTTTCTTCGTACACAATTCCTAAATCAACTACTGCTTTATGTGCATTTTTTTGTATCGTTATTTGTCTAAAAATTTTATCTAACATTCTTTGCTCATTTTGAGGTATGTTCTTATATGCTTGATAATCAGAAGAAAAATTATCAGTTGAGGCAATGAAATTCAAACCCGCTGCCAATGCAATCCAGTTTAAGTAGCGCACATGCTGGCGCTCCCAATCATCTGCAGCTCCACCAGCTTCAATTAAAATGGTATTATATCCATTTTTCTGCAAATTATCGCCAAAGGCATTCGGATAAAATTCATCGTTATACCGTCCAATGCAGTTAGGAGCATGTGGTTGAAGTATTCGATTAATATTTGAGATAATTCCCATGGTTTCTTTACGTTTCTGGGTTAAGGTTCGCGCTTTATCTTCAGAAGGAGATAGAAATGAAATCGCGGCAGGATTTTTAAACCCCGATACATTAAAAATTCTTCGCTGGTCATGCAGGTTAAAACACACATTCGGAGAAAAATTATAAACGGCTTGTTTTAATACTCGGGTTTCAGGAGCTTGTTGTTTAATAAAGTCACGATTAATATCTATATTTATCGCATTTCTTCTTTGGTATAAGGCAGTTCCGTCCGGATTAACCATTGGAATGATCTGAATGGTAAGTTTACGTAATAATTTTGCTGAAAAAGGAGTCTGTACTTCCAGCAGATTTAATAAATCTAAGACGGCATTGGTTCCGGTAGATTCGTTTCCATGCATTTGACTCCAAATCATTACTTTCTTTTTACCACTTCCGTATTGTAATAAATTAATACTTCTTTCTTCAATTGATTTTCCTATTTCGATATACTCTCTTTTACTTAAAAGGTCTAAAAGCATCCCATGGTTAATAAATCGATTGTTAATATTTTTTTCTTTATATAAAGAATAATTTATTATTACTTCATTCATCATTAACATTTTTGGCAATTTAATCAATTCTACCAAAGTTCAATATTTACATTTGTAACTTTAAATTTTACATAAGTAATAATTAAATTTAAAATGTTAATTTTGAACTACTTAAAATATTATTTTTCAATTATTTAGTATTATTAACTTAAACTAATACTTTAAATTTACTTTAAGTTATTTTATTTATTTTTATTACCTTTGATTTACTGTATTACAACTGTAAATTATGAATATTAACCAGCGAATTGAAGTATTAAAGAATCATTTTAAATTAAGTAATGTAGAATTTGCAGAAAAGATAGAGGTGCAACCCTCTACACTATCTCATATTTTTTCAGGGAGAAATCGTCCGAGTGTTGACTTTATTTTAAAGATTAGGCGGGTTTTTCCTACTGTGTCCTTAAATTGGTTATTATTAGGAGAAGGATCTATGGAAGAGGAGAAAGAAAATAGTCCGAATATTTTTGCTTCTGCTCCTACACTATTTCCAGCTGAAAAAAAAGATGAAAAAGAAACCGCCATTGAAAAAATAGGCTTTTTTTTCAGGGATGGAAGTTTTAAGATTTATCATAATTAGTTATTAATTAATTCTACTTGTGTGGTAACTACAACGGCAGCGGTTTCAGTACGTAGCCGATTTTGAGAAAGTATAATCCCAGCAAAGGCATTTTGATAAGCCTTTTCTATTTCCAAAGGAGAAAAATCTCCCTCAGGACCGATTAAAATTAGGTAATTTGATTTTTTATTTAAAGTGGTTTTTATTAGCTCTCTTTGAAAATTTGAATTGCAATGTGCAATCATTTTTTGTCCGTCAAAAGTGTTGTTTTTTAAAAAGTCTTTTACTTTTATAGCTGAGTTTATTTTGGGTACGACACTTCTTAAAGATTGTTTTACAGATGAAAGTATTATTTTTTTGTATCGATTGAGATTAAAATTTCTACGTTCTGAGTGCTCCGATATGAGAATTGTAATCTCATCAATCCCTATTTCAGTTGCTTTTTCTAAGAACCATTCAAAACGGTCATTACTTTTTGTAGGGCAAATACCAAGGTGTAAATAATGATCCCGTTTGGTGCAGTGATGAATAAATCTGCTAATCTTTACTTTGCATTTTTTATTCAAAATACATACAATTTCAGCCTCACATAGCTTTCCCTTACCATCAGTCAAATAAAGTTTATCCCCTATTTTCATACGTAGAACCCGCACGATGTGTTTAGCTTCGTCTTCATTAAGCCATAAGATTTTAGCATCGATTTTTTCTACAACAAACAGCTTCATATCCTAATATCATTTTACAAAGAAAGACCTTTGTGCAAATCACTTTAGCAGCCAAACTGCAAGTCAGCGCCAGTTAAAGATCTCAAAAATTTAATTCTCCTTTCTAACTTCTCTTATAATCGCCTCCTTTACACAGTTTTCTAACAATACTTGTATTGTGTCATTTGATAACCAATATTCTCCACAAGGTTTTTTTCTTGCATTGCTTTTGCTAAAATCAACTTTTGCTTCTTTCAAAAACTTTTGTTTAAAATAGACGGTATCCAATATTTTTTCATAGTCATTTTGAATATTTTTTGTTGAAAAAACAATTTTTTTGCTGTATATACTCTCTAATACACGACCTTGTGGAAGGTATTTTGAAAAATAGTTAAAGGATCTGTTCTTAAAAAGAATGAGTAAAAGAGTAATCCCTAATAAAAAACCAAATCCAAAGAATAAAAATCTGCCTCTTGTTTCCATAAACCTGTTAAGATGATTATTTGTATAATTAAAAGTCTCATTAACTGAAACTTTTGCAAAATACATAAAAAAGTATGAAACCAAGAGTATATCGCTTCAAATTGCTTCCTTACTTCGACTATGCTCAGCAACCATATTTCGACTGTGCTCAATAATCACTTGTCGAAGTAAGGAAGTAGTCTTAAGCTAAGTGCTTTAATATTTATGATATTTTTGTATTATGAAAGTGAGACCGTTGCAAAAGCACTTTGGCAAAAAAATGCTTGTATTGAGTTTGTCGAAATGCAACGCCCGATAAAAATTAAACGCCGGAGCAAACTTTTGGTTGTAAGGATTTAACTCTCGTTAGCTGAGCTTGTCGGAGCTTTGAGAAGGAAGCAGTTTGAAGTTAGATGCTTTCTTTTCCATGCTTTTTTATGTGTTCTGCAGCAGTCTCAAATTGCAAGTCATAGAGGCTAAAGGTCTCTTATTTATAATTTTAAATTTAAGATGAGTTATTTTATTCAATTTTTATTAAAAAGAAGGCGCTGGGTGGCATTGCTTTTTGTGCTTGCTCTCGCATGGGTTATTTTTTTTCGTTCCCCCAACTCTAATCGTTTATCAGGTTGGCAGAGGGATGCAGGGCTTGTTTTCGGGACTACTTACCACATTAAGTACCAGTCCATAAAAAACTATCAACCTGCTTTTGACAGCATTTTTTTATCCCTTAATAAATCGCTGTCCACTTATGATAAAAATTCATTAATTTCTCGTTGGAATAGGGGTGAGAACGTATTATTAGACACTTTATTTACCCATATGGTATTAGAAGGAAAAAAATATAATAAGGAAACACAAGGGTATTTAGACCCTACCATAGGCGATGTGGTCAATGCCTGGGGGTTCGGAGCTAAAAAGAAACGGTCATTACCCAACTCTGCTGTGATTGATTCGCTGATGCGTTATGTGGGGGTTCAAAAGCTGCAAATCGAGAATAAGCATTTGATTAAAAAATATCCACAAACTTATCTCGAGTTTAATTCTTACGCTAAGGGTTACGGTTTAGATTGTATTGCATCGTTATTAAATCGAAAAGGGGTAGAAAATTATATCATTGAAATTGGGGGTGAGATTCGCTGTAAGGGGCTTAACGATAAAAGAAAAAAATGGATAGTAGGGATTGATAAGCCCTTAGAAGGGGAATCTAAAAATTCTTTTTCATCAAAAGTTTTTCTAACGAATATCAGCATGGCAACTTCGGGGAATTATCGTAAATTTTACCTAGATAAAACAGGCAATAAGTACGTTCATATTATAGACCCTCATACAGGATACCCCTCAAAGTCTAATTTATTAAGCACGGTAGTCGTTGCAAAAGATTGTATGTCCGCAGATGCTTATGCTACTGCATTGATGGCAATGGGATTAGAAAAAGCGAAAATTTTCCTGAATACTCATCCTAAAATAGGAGGGATGCTGCTATTTTCTGATAAAAATGGAAATATTAAAAGTTGGACGAATAAAGCCTTTCCGGACTTAGAAAAGGTGAGATCGTTTCAGAACACATAAAAAAGTATGAAAAAGAAAGCATCTCGCTTCAAACTGCTTCCTTCTCAAAAAATTAAAATCCTCACAACCCAAAGGTTGCTTCGGGGTTTAATTTTTATCGGGCGTTGCATTTCGGCAAACTCAATACAAGCATTTTTTTGCTAAAGTGCTTTTTGCAACGGTCTCAAGGCATCTCCCTTTTAATTTTTTACTCAGATTACGTTCGTATTTTCTATTTTTAATTATCTTTAATCTCAAAATAATAAAAATATGTCTATAAATCCAAAAATTCAACGTTATGATGAATCTGTCATTTCAAAATATCAAATTTATAATAATATCTTAACTCTTCTTCCCTTTAAGCAGGTTGAGAGTACAGGTGTAATGTTGCCACTGCTACATAAGCTATGTAAGGAGGGGTATCTTAAACATCATAATCCTACACAGATTATTCATTATTTTTTTCAGAAATATTATCCTAAAATATCGGAAAAAGAACAAATAGATCTGCTTTTTCTTTTTATTCAGTTTATTGAACGACAGGTAGTTCTTCTTGATGCCATAGAAGATGCTGCTTATACCACAGTGCATAATATGGAAGGTATAGGGTCGATACGTCATACAAAGGAAGAGGCTGAGGTGAAACAAAACAAAAAAAAATTACAATGTTTTTTGAAAGATTTTAAAATACGCATTGTTTTAACCGCTCATCCTACACAATTTTATCCAGGTTCTGTATTGGGAATTATCACCGATTTAGCCAGTGCCATTAGGGAAGATGACCTGCTAATGATGAAAAAACTATTGGCTCAGTTAGGGAAAACCCCTTTCTTTAAAAAAGAGAAACCAACCCCTTACAAAGAAGCCACTTATATGATGTGGTACCCCGAACATGTTTTTTATAATACTTTCGGAGAAATATATACCTATATCCAACAGAACATTTTTGATGGCAAACCGATAGAAAACGATTTGATTAATCTGGGCTTTTGGCCAGGAGGAGATCGAGATGGAAATCCGTATGTAACCCCTGAGACTACCATAAAAGTAGGACGAAAACTTCACCAAACTATTTGTAAATGCTATCATAACGATATTTGTTTACTGAAAAGGCGACTAACCTTTGCCGGAATTGAGGATCAAATTATTCAACTTGAACAAAGGCTTTATAATAAATCGATTTTATCTTCTAATGAAGATTCTTTCACAGCAGAAAATTTTTTGCATACCTTATTAAATATTCGTAAAGAACTGTTAGAAAAGCATCTTTCCTTATTTATCAAAGAGTTGGATTTACTTATTAATAAAGTAAAATTGTTTGGGTTTTATTTTGCTAGTTTAGATATTAGACAAGACAGCCGTTTCCATCATAAAGTGTTTATTTATATTATGGAAGAGTTGAAAAAACAAAATCTTAATTTTATTCCCACTGATTATAATTCACTGACAGAAAAAGAAAAATTAAGGGTACTTGGGAAGATAAAAGCAAAGATAAATCCAGAAAGCCTACAAGATGAAATGGCGAGAAAAACCATAGAATCCATTTATGCTATGCAAGCTATTCAAAAGCAAAATGGAGAAAAAGGCGCTAACCGATATATCATTAGTAATAATCAGACAGCGGCTCATGTTATGGAAACGATGGCTATGCTCAATCTAACGGGCTGGAAAGAACTTACTGTTGATATTATCCCCTTATTTGAAACGGTTGAAGATTTAAATAATGCGGATAAGGTAATGGAAAAATTATATAACAATGATTCTTATGCTGCGCATTTGAAAAGACGAGGGAATAAACAAGTCATTATGCTGGGATTTTCTGATGGAACCAAAGACGGAGGCTATCTTATGGCGAATTGGGGAATTTATCGGGCAAAAGAAAAGCTAACTACCATCTCCAGAAATTATGGCATTGAGGTAATCTTTTTCGATGGGAGGGGAGGACCTCCAGCAAGAGGCGGAGGGAAGACGCACCTTTTTTATTCTTCACTTGGCCCAACCATTGAGAACAAGCAGATTCAATTAACCATTCAGGGTCAAACCATTAGCTCGAATTTCGGTTCAAAAAAAATCGCACAATATAACTTAGAGCAATTAATTAGTGCCGGGCTGCGCGGACAATTATATAATACTGAAAATTCACGATTAACCCCTGATCAACGTTCGATTATTGAACGTTTAGCTAAAGTAAGTTATGAAGCGTATAAAAAATTTAAAGCGAATCCTAAGTTTTTGCCTTATCTCGAAGAAATGAGTACTTTGAGGTATTACTCCAAAACGAATATCGGCTCTCGCCCTTCTAAACGAGGAAATAATAAAGAACTGAAATTTTCTGATTTGCGAGCGATTCCGTTCGTAGGTTCATGGTCTCAACTTAAACAAAATGTTCCCGGATTTTTTGGCGTAGGCACCGCATTAAAAGAATACGAAGACCATGATCGTTTTGAGCAAGTACGAGAACTTTACCATGAGTCTAAGTTTTTTAAAGCGCTGATTGGAAATTGTATGATGTCGCTTAGCAAATCATTTTTTGATTTGACGGCTTATATGAAAACCGATCCTGAATTTGGTGCGTTTTGGACATTAATTTACGAGGAATTTTTATTAACAAAACGCTTGGTGTTGAAATTGGCTGGATACATTACTTTAATGGAAAACAACCCGGTGGGAAAAGCGTCTATTGATGCTAGAGAATCCATTGTGCTTCCACTGTTAACTATTCAGCAATATGCCTTAAAAAAAGTGAGAGATATGCGATTAGAAAAGGTGGATGAAGATGATGAACGGTTAAAAATATATGAAAAGATAGTTACCCGCTCTTTATTTGGTAATATTAATGCCAGCCGAAATTCGGCATAAAAGGGAATAAATTTATTAAACTCGGAGACCGCTGCATTTTTTTTACTAAAGTGCTTTTTGCAACGATCTCAGAATGATACATTCACTTTCTATAAAAAACTTTCTTTCGTTTAAAAATGAAGTTACGATAAGTTTTGAGGCATCAAAGAAGATTACAGATTTGGAAGAGTTCCACGTAGTAGAGGTTGCTAAAGGCGTACGTTTACAAAAATTGGCAATCGTATATGGGTATAATGCCTCAGGTAAATCAAACCTTATCAAAGCGTTTGAATTTTTAAAACATTTTTGGCTGCATACTTTAAGCAGTAAAGATACATCTACGGGAGCGGTGCCGTTTCTTTTAGATGATAGTAGCCGCAATAAGCCCTCGGTTTTTAAAATAATATTCTATCAAGATGGCATAAAACATAAGTATATATTAGAAATTACACCAAAGGTTATAATTAGTGAAAAATTAGAATATTATCCCGGCGTGCAACCGGCGTTGATTTTTGAGCGAAGATTTGAAGAAGGAATATCAAAAATCACTTATGGAAATAAAATCAAAATAAGTACTGTTGAGAAACAAGAAATTGCTATAAAATGTATTCCGAATATCTCTGTTTTTGCTTCTTATATTCAAGTGAATACAGAGATTAAAGAGATGGAGAGAGCATTAGATTGGATAAAAAGAAGAATGATGCCAAGCATTGAGCCGCTGACTCAATTGCAAAGGTTTTCTGAAAATTTAGCAAGTGAAGATACAGACTTTAAAAAATATATTCTAGGTTATTTAAAAGAGGCTGATTTTAATATTTCTAATCTAAAAAGTGAAAATATTCAAATAACATTACCAGATAATTTTACAGCATCAAAACTTAAAGTGCGTGGAATATCCAAATCAGAATTAGAAAGATTAGAAAAAAAGGGACACATTCGCTTTTTAGACACAGCATTTGAACATGAAGTAATAAATGAAGGAGCGGCGCAAAAATATAAACTGCCCATTGAGGAACAGTCTGGCGGCACGAAACGCATTTTTGGGTTATCAGGCGTGATTTATAGAGCCATTAAAAAGAATGCTTTTTTACCAATTGATGAGATGGAAGCAAAACTTCATCCAAGATTAGTGGAATATGTATTGGAAAAATTTTTAAGAGAATCTAAACACGCGCAATTATTGGTTGCCACGCATTATGATAACCTTTTTGATGAAGATGATTTATTGCGTAAAGATAATTTCTGGTTTGTGGAAAAAGGTAAAGACGGTGCAACAGAACTATATCGCTTGAGTGATTTTAAAGGGCTGAACAGAATATCATCCCTTCAGAAGGCGTATAAGTTTGGTAAATTTGGTGCCGTTCCAACTATTGATTAGTTAGAAATATGAATCAAAGAGAATCTGTATGCGTGTAATCCATAGAGACTTAAGAGAATCCATATATGTGATCGGGGAGGGTGAGACTGAACAATATTATTTTAAGCATCTGAAAAACTTAAAAGGTTATAACTGCAAAGTTCGTCCTCGTCTTTTTGCAAAAGATGAAAACATTTATAAATTCTTAGAAAAAAAAATAGCGTAATTTATAGCGGGTGATGTAACCGTTATTTGTGTTTTCGATGTAGATACAGCGAAAAAGTATAAAGCCGAAGAAAAGAAATTTCAAGATTTTGTTATAAAATATAAGAAGAATGAGAATGTCATGATTTGCGATAGTTTACCTTCCATAGAATTTTGGTTTTTATTGCATTATAAGAACACGAATATGCATTTTGATAATTACAAACAGCTTAGAGATGAATTAACAAAATATATTCCTGATTACGGCAAAACTCAGAAATATTTAAAGAATGATCAATGGGTTAAAGTTCTTGTAAGTAAGCAGGATAGCGCCGTTAAAAATGCTAAGCGTTTAAACTTAGAGGGCTCCTATTCAAATGTTTATAAAGCAATTGAGAGGCTTGAAGAGACAATTCCCCCAATAAATGAATAAGCCTCTGCGAGACTGTTCACTTATGCGATTCAAATAAATTTATATTCATACCCCAAAAAAATATTTACCTCTTCTTCAGAATTTATAGAACAGCAAGGTTATGAAATACAAAACAATAGCCAAAGGTAAAATAAACTTCAAAGCACCTTAGAGAAACTCTCCATGGAGAAGTAAGTATTTTACCATGGAGAGTTAGGCAACTTGCCATGGAGAGTTAGGCAACTTACCATGGAGAGTTAGGCAACTTGCCATGGAGAGTTAGGCAACTTACCATGGAGAGTTAGGCAACTTGCCATGGAGAGTTAGGCAACTTGCCATGGAGAGTTAGGCAACTTGCCATGGAGAGTTAAGCCGTTTACCATGGCGCGTTAGATAACTCACCATGGCTCATTGGGCAAAATCTATAAGAAATTAGATTTTAAGAAATGACAAAATTTTATATATATAGTTAAACTTTAAAAAAATGAAAATTTTACTTGTTTTATTATCAATAGTTGCTTTATTGCTATACTTTTTACCTACAATCGTTGCATCTAAAAGGAAACATCCAAGCACAATCGATATTGGAGTTTTTAATTTTTTTCTTGGATGGACTTTTCTTGGATGGGTAATCGCATTAGTTTGGAGTTTAAAAAACTGAACCAAAGAGACCCTTTAGCTTGTGCTTACTTGCAGTTGCTAAAGTGCTTTTTGCAAAGTTCTCAACGTATTAAAAAAATAGATAATTGAAGATTATTAGCTGGAATTGCAATCAGGCGTTTAGGAAAAAATTTAAACATCTCTTAAAGTTTAATGCTGACATTTGTATAATCCAGGAATGCGAAAATCCTGCTGAAAGCAAAAATGAAGAATATAAAGAACATGCGTGCAACTATTTGTGGACTGGTGATAACAAAAATAAAGGGCTTGGAATCTTCGCTAGTAAAAATCTCAAATTACAAAAGTTAAACTGGACAAATGTATATAAGTCTTGTAGCGCTAAATACTTTTTACCTTGCTTGGTAGATCATAATTTTTACTTACTGGCTGTATGGGCACATCAAAATGGATCATCGAAACTTCCATATATAGGACAATTTTGGCAATATCTTCAAGTTCATAAGAAAAAATTAAACAGAGCAAAAACAGTAATTGCAGGAGATTTTAACAGCAATTCAATTTGGGATAAACCAAACCGATGCTGGAATCATTCAAATATAGTTAGAGAGTTAGAAGTACTGGGTATAGAAAGTCTTTACCACAAATTTAATAACGAAGAACAAGGAAAGGAGAAGATGCCTACTCTTTATTTTCAAAAGAAACTTGAAAAGCCATATCATATTGATTATATTTTTGGCTCTAAAGACATTTCAACCAGACTTAAAAATTTTGTATTAGGGAATCATGAAGATTGGTTAAAAATAAGCGACCATTTACCGATAATATGCGAATTTGAAAATAATGAGACCGTTGCAGAACACATAAAAAATTATGAAAAAGAAAGCATCTAACTTCAAACTGCTTCCTTACTTCGACTGTGCTAAGTAACCATCTCAAAGCTTTGACAAACTCAGCTACCGAGAGTTAAATCCTCCACACCCAAAAGGTTGCTCCGGTGTTTAATTTTTATCGGGCGTTGCATTTTTTTGTTAGCGTGCTTTTTGCAACGGTCTCATAATAAATAAGATAATCCTCTAAATTAACTGATTACACGCTTAATTACCGCTTCATGAGACCGCCTAAAACTTGCTGCCACTCCTGTAGCTGTTGAAGCACTTTCGGGCGGACAGACTATTTGAAAAGGAATTTTGCGTAATTGCCTTAAGATATAAGACCATGCGCCCATATTCTCAGGTTCTTCTTGTGCCCATATAATTTCTATGGCATTAGAGTATTTTGAAATGATATGATAAATTTTTTCTTTATCTAATGGATATAACTGCTCCACTCTGATTATGGCGATATGATCTAATTCCTGCTTTTCTCTTTCATTTAATAAATCATAGTAGAACTTGCCAGAAACGAATACCACTTTTTTTACTTTTGAAGTATCTACTGTTTCATCTGTTATAATTTCATGAAATTGCCCGTGTGTTAAATCTTTTATAGTAGAAACACAGCGCGAATAGCGCAATAAACTTTTCGGTGTAAAAACGATTAAAGGCTTTCTGAACTTTCGTTTCATCTGTCGGCGCAGCAGGTGAAAATGATTGGCGGGGGTGGTACAATTGGCAACGGTTAAATTATTTTTGGCACATAATTGCAGATAACGTTCTATACGTGCTGAAGAATGCTCTGCACCTTGTCCTTCGTATCCATGGGGCAATAAGATAACCAATCCGTTTTGCATTTTCCATTTATCTTCGGCTGCTGAAATATATTGATCAAACATAATTTGCGCTCCATTACTGAAGTCGCCAAACTGTGCTTCCCAGATGGTAAGTGTATTGGGTGAAGCGAGAGCATAGCCATAGTCAAACCCAACTACCCCATATTCAGACAAAAGAGAGTTATACACCTCAAGTTTTGCGTTACTATTAAGTCGGTTAATCAAAGTAATGTCTTGATCTTCCTCCGTTTTTACTACCGCATGGCGGTGCGAAAAAGTTCCTCGTTGCACATCCTGGCCAGAAAGTCGAACGTTATGCCCTTCCTTCATCAATGATCCATAAGTAAGCATTTCTACCAATCCCCAGTCCATTTTGTCTCCTTCTTCAAACATTTTTTTTCGCCCGTCTATAATTTTCTCTATTTTTCTAATGAACTTTTTATCTTTTGGAAGTTTGCATAGGACCTCAGCAACTTCACGTAGAATTTCTTCTGATACAGTGGTATCTGTCTGCGCAAACATTTCTTTTTCATCGGTTACTAAGTCATAACCTTGCCATTCATCTTCCATAAAAGGCTCTAAATAATTTTTATCCAAGGTTTTAGAAGCGTCAAAATCTTTATTTAAAAGTACTTTAAATTCCTTTTCCATTTCTTCTAATACCCTGTCTTCAACAATACCTTCTTTTTTTAATTTTTCATTATAAATGGTTCTTGGGTTAGCATGTTTAGCAATTATTTTATATAATTTAGGCTGTGTAAATCTCGGTTCATCTCCTTCATTATGTCCATATTTTCTATATCCGAGTAAATCAATAAACACATCCCGCCCAAAACGCATGCGGTAATCAATCGCAAATTGCAAGGCGTGAACCACTGCTTCAACATCATCTGCATTCACATGCATTACAGGAGATAAGGTTACTTTTCCCACATCCGTGCAATAGGTACCTGATCGTGCATCAAGGTAATTGGTTGTAAATCCGATTTGATTATTAATCACAATATGAATAGTTCCCCCGGTTTTGTAACCGCTTAAAGTCATCATTTGAATTACTTCGTAGGCAATGCCCTGACCAGCAATAGAGGCATCTCCATGAATCAGAATGGGTACTAATTTGTTATAATCTCCTTTGTAATCAGAATCTATTTTCGCCCGGGCAATTCCCTCTACCACTGCATCAACGGCTTCAAGATGTGATGGGTTAGGGGCAAGATTAATCTTTACCTTTTTGTTACTATTGGAAGTTTGAATAAAAGCAGTTGAGCCAAGATGATATTTTACATCTCCGGCAAATACAGACTCTTGTAATTCTTTCCCTTGAAATTCATTGAAAATCTGTTCATAGGTTTTTCCGAAAATATTCGTTAGAACATTTAGTCGTCCCCGATGTGCCATCCCTATAACAAATTCTTCTACATTATAATGGTTTACAGCGTTTTCAATCAGGGCATCTAAAGCAGGAATAAGTGTTTCTCCTCCCTCAAGAGAAAAACGCTTTTGTCCAACAAATTTAGTATGAAGATAATTTTCGAATGAAACTGCCTGATTTAATTTTTGTAGAATATGCTTCTTTTGTTCAATAGAAAAATTAGGTTTATTGGAATTATTATTAACCCATGACTGAATCCATTTTATTTTTTCTGGATCACGGATATACATATATTCTAACCCTATCGAATCGCAGTACATTGCATCGAGCTTTTTTATTATTTCTTTAAGCGATGCGTTTTCTAATCCTATAATTTTACCTGCTTTGAAAGCCGTTTTATAGTCTGCTTCAGAAAGATGATGATTTTGCAGGGTAATTTTTGGATTATAATCTCTTCGCTCTCTCACCGGATTGGTTTTAGTAAATAGATGCCCCCGCTTTCGATAATCATTAATAAAGTTGATTACATTAAATTCTTTTGTTATTTGCTTGCCGCTTGCTGCCGCCTGCGATTCATCCGGCAGCGAATAAGTAACTGCCTGACCATTTTTTGTATCTGTTAATTCCTCACAACCAAAATCATAACCCTGAAAAAAAGCACGCCAACTAGGCTCTATACTATCAGGATTTTGTAAGTATTTTTCATATAGTAATTCTAATCTGCCCGGATGCACTGTATTTAAAAAAGAATATTTATCCATTACTCTTTATCAATTTTCAAAGGATAAAGGTATAAATAATAATTGAATGAAACTTTTAGCTTAACCGAATTGCAGTTAATAGCGTGATTTTTGTAAAGATCTAACTATAATAATGAAGGTTTAAACGGATGTTGTATGAAAATAATTACCTATATTTGAACTGAAGAATTATATCTGGATGAGGAATAATAACTTGAGTATTGAGATAGATGACATTAGATCAATAAAACATGCAAATATTGCGCTTGACGGAATAAGTGTTATAGCAGGCATTAATGGCTGTGGAAAAAGTACCATATCAAAATTGTTGTACAACCTTGTAAAAATTACCATTGATTATGATAAAGTCGTCTATGAAGAATTAGAATTAAGATTAAAACGCATTACGAGAACTCTTGAGCGATTAACAATGGAGTTGCCAACACAGGTTGTTGATAAAGAATCTTATAGAACTGTCCAAAGAAGATTTAGAAGATTATTGATTAGATATAGCAATCAACCAATTTCAAAAAAATATACGGAATTATTAAATAGTGTTGATTTCTTAATTGAGTTGTTTAAGAAGATTCAAAATGAAGATGGTAAAAAATTAAAGGGTGTAATAGGAGAGAGGATAAAGAGAATTATCAGCCGGGTATTAAGCGAAAAATTATACGATGAAAATCAAGATATAATAACGTTGCTGTATGAATTACGAAAACGTATTAAGGTATCTCTTGTTAAAACGAGAGAAATTATAGAGAAACGACCGAGTCAAATACTTAATGAAAAACTGCGTGAAGTATTTGAGGATTCTCCAATACCTGATAAGTATAATCTATTCGAATACGGTGCTCCCATTATTGATAAGGAACAAAAAAAATTATTGCCAATAGACTCTATACGGCGCATTGCATACATAGATACACCGATGATTTTAGGTATGGAAATATCATCAGAAGTTGATAGAACCCATTGGGAAGATTTGAATAAAAACCTATTTAGATCAAGGAAATCTTCTATCAATTCATATCATAATATTGATAACACTATTGAAGAAATACTTGAGGGAGAGATTCAAGCATCTGAAGAGGAATTTGGACCACCAGACCTTCTTTACAAAAGAAAAGATGGCAAAGAATTTATATTGCAGGAATGTGCAACAGGTTTAAAATCAATGGCTATTTTGCAAACGCTTTTAAAAAATGGTTTTCTTCATAAAGATTCATTCTTAATCATTGATGAGCCAGAAGCACATTTACATCCGAAATGGGTAGTTGAGTACGCTCGTTTAATTGTTTTTCTCAATCAGCGTATAGGGGTTAGATTCTTAATAGCAAGTCATCATCCGGATATGATTAGCGCGTTAAAATATATTTCAGAGAAAGAAAAAAATTCAGATCGCTTAAACTTTTATCTTGCTGAATCAGATGGGGATTTTCAATACAACTATACGCATCTCGGCGTTGAAATTGAAAAAATATTTGAGTCATTTAATATTGCATTGGAGCGAATAGACTTATATGGAAAAACAGAAAAGGAGGATGAAATATTGTAAGTTTGCCACCACTGAGCATCCTATTGCAAAATCTTACCCTTGTTTTTTGCAGACTATGGATAGTATTATTGAAAAAGAATCAGAAGAATTAAGAGAATATCAATTCCAATTTATTATTCAAAAAGTAATTAACCTTGATAAAGTAGAGGAATGTATTGCTAAAAAAAATCATAGAGACTTTAAAAAAACAGTAGATGCAGTATTTGGAGTAAGTGATAATGAAAAGAACTGCCAAATGGTATTGTGTGAATACAAACTTAACATTAAAAATCCCGAGAATTTAAAAGAGAAAGAATTAAGCGGTAAGATAAAGGGATCAAAAGAAATCCTAGGCGAATCGCCACAGATTCACAAATCGTACCTCTTTGTTTTTTCTGACAATATTAAACAACAAGCATATAGTAGAATAAGGAGATTGGACAATAATAGCAAAGGATGGTTAGCGCTTACTTTAGATGAACTAAAAGAGAAATTTTTTTAACAATATAAAAAACTGATATTTAAGTTAAAACGATACTAAATTCTGATAGCTTTAACGCATATACTTCAATTCATAATTAACAAACAATTATTGTATATTCATAATATACTTATTACATTTGTAACAGAAAAATAAACAAAATATATTAAAATGAAAGTAACAGTAGTAGGCGCAGGAAGTGTAGGCGCAAGTTGTGCGGAATATATTGCGATTAAAGATTTTACTAGCGAGTTAGTCTTATTGGACATTAAAGAGGGATATGCCGAAGGAAAAGCGATGGACCTTATGCAAAGCGCAACTTTGAATAATTTTAACACACGCATCACAGCGAGTACCAATGATTATAAAAAAACTGCAAACTCCAATATAGCCATTATAACTTCAGGAGTTCCGAGAAAGCCGGGAATGACAAGAGAAGAGTTAATAGGAATTAATGCCGATATTGTAAAGGCAGTAGCTAATAATATTTTAGCTTATTCCCCTGACGTTATTTTCATCGTCGTTTCTAATCCAACCGATACGATGACCTATTTAACCTATAAAGAATTAAACTTACCGAGACAAAGGGTTCTCGGTCTCGGAGGTGCTTTAGACAGTGCCCGTTTTAAATACCGATTAAGTGAGGCGATGGGTCGCCCTGCTTCGGACATTCATGGTATGGTTATCGGGGGGCATTCAGACAAAGGAATGTTACCTCTAACCCGCTTGGCTACTTATAATGGAATTCCGGTATCTGCTTTTCTATCAGCGGAAAAACTACAAGAAGTTTCAAAAGCTACTATGGTAGGCGGAGCAACCCTGACAAAGTTATTGGGGACTTCTGCCTGGTATGCACCCGGGGCGGCGGTATCTGCTTTAACCCAAGCCATTATATGCGATCAAAAGAAAATATTCCCTTGCTCGGTTGTGTTAAGTGGAGAATATGGATTAAGTGATATTTGTATTGGTGTACCCGTTATTTTAGGTAAAACAGGGGTTGAAAACATTATTGAATTAGATTTAAATGAAGCGGAATCAGCTAAGTTAAAAAGTAGTGCAGAAGCTGTTCGAGAGACAAATTCTAAGCTATAAATTTAAAGAATGAGATCCTTGCAAAAAGCGCTTTTCCAATACAATGCTTTTTGCAGGATTCTCCTTTTATTTATTAAGAATCAAAACTTTGAGACCGTTGCAGAGTATATATGCTGACTTTAGCTTTGCTGATTTTCAATTCAGTTCAGTTCTCAGACGTTGCATTTCGGCAAGTGGTTACTGAGCCTAGTCGAAGTTCTCAATACAAGCTTTTTGCAGCGGTCTCACTTTGTGAGATGATTTTTAAATAATTAATTTCTTGTTCGGTCAGTATTTTCCATTGCCCTCTTTTTACTCCTTTTTTAGTTAATCCGGCAAAATAAACCCTATCTAAACTAACTACTTCGTAGCCCAACTTGGAAAAAATTCTTCTAATCACCCTATTCCAGCCAATATGAATCGCTAATCCCAACTCGTTTTTCTTTTTTCCTTCTACATAAGAAATTTTATCTACTCTGGCAACGCCCTCTTTAAGTTCAACTCCTTTTAAAATCTTTTGAAAATCACTGCCGATTAAATTTTTATTTAAGGTTACATGGTATAATTTTTTAACACCATGCTTAGGATGTGTAAGTTTTTTTGCCATATCTCCGTCGTTAGTCAAAAGTAAAACACCGGTCGTTGGCCGGTCTAAGCGTCCAACAGGATAGATGCGGTAAGGTGAAGCATTTGCAACCAAGTCCATTACTGTTTTTCTTCCCTTTTGATCATTCATTGTGGTAATAAAGCCTTTAGGTTTATTTAATAAAACGTACACCTTCTTTTCAGCTTTAATTGTTTTTCCATCAAAACGTACAATATCAGCAGGTTGAACCTTATATCCCATTTCTGATATTACTTTTCCGTTTACTTCTACCACACCCGTTTTTATAAGCTCATCTGCTTCCCTTCGAGAAGCGAGCCCTGCATGGGCTATATATTTATTTAAGCGAATTCCATCCTTTTCATTGATGTTATTCTGTTTTTTTACTTTTGGATGAGATGTTTTTTTTCTGGCGTTAAATTTTCCCCTAAATTCTTTTTTTATGTTTGCGCTCTTATTTTGTGTTTTTTCATTAGATGTTCGTTGTGAAAAATTTTTCCGATTTGTCATGGTGTCATTTTTATAAAAATAATAAAAAAATTATGATATGAAATTTTAAACATTGAGACCGTTTCAGAATACATAAAAAAATTATTAAAAAGTAAGCCCTTAGCTTCAAACAACTTTTTTACTTCGACAAGTGATCATTGAGCACAGTCGAAATATGGTTATTGAATACTTCGACAAGTGGTTACTGCATCTCAACAGGCTCAGTAACCGCCTGTCGAAGTACTAAGCTACCGATAATTAAAATTCTCATAACCAAAAGGTTGATCCGGTGTTTGGCTTCGATGACTTGCGTTGGCTAAAGTGCTTTTTGAAACGGTCTCTAAACGCGTATAATATCTGCTCCAATTGCTTTTAATCGAGTATCTATTTCTTCATATCCACGATCGATTTGTTCTATATTTTGAATGATAGATGTTCCTTCAGCTGAAAGCGCAGCGATGAGCAGCGAAATACCTGCACGTATATCCGGAGAGGTAATGGTTGAACCTCTTAAAGGCGATTCATGGTTTAAGCCTATAATATTTGCACGATGGGGGTCGCATAAAATAATTTGCGCGCCCATTTCAATTAATTTATCGGTAAAAAACAAGCGAGATTCAAACATTTTTTGGTGGATTAAAACCGTTCCTTTAGCCTGACAGGCGGTTACTAAAATAATACTTAGCAGATCGGGTGTGAGTCCCGGCCAAGGAGCATCAGCAATAGTCAAAATAGAACCATCAATAAATTTATGAACTTTATATTTTTCGTGTACGGGAATAAATAAATCATCTCCTGTTCTTTGGATGGTGATACCTAATTTTCTAAACACATTTGGAATAATCCCTAAATTTTCCCAGCTAACATCTTTAATAGTAATTTCCGATTTTGTAATCGCTGCTAACCCTATCCAGGATCCTATTTCAACCATATCAGGTAGTATTGAATGAGAGGTTCCTCTTAGTTCTTTCACTCCTTCAATAATTAGTAAGTTTGAGCCGATACCTGAAATTTTAGCCCCCATTCTAACCAACATTTTACATAATTGTTGTAAATAAGGTTCGCAGGCTGCATTGTAAATGGTGGTTTTACCCTTAGCCAGTACGGCGGTCATTAAAAGATTGGCTGTTCCTGTAACAGAGGCTTCTTCTAAAAGCATATAAGTACCGTTTAGCTGCTCAGATTCCACGCCATAGAATTGTTCATTTCTATGATAGCTAACCCTGGCGCCCAACCGAATAAATCCTTCGAAATGAGTATCTAAACGACGGCGTCCTATTTTATCTCCACCCGGCTTGGGCATATAGGCTTTTTTAAACCGTGCTAACATAGGTCCTAACAACATAATAGACCCTCGTAAAAAAGCACCGTCTGCTCTAAATTCTTTTGACGTCATATATTCGAGATGGAGTTTATCTGCCTGAAAAGTATAATCTCCTTTTCCATTCTTCGTAATTTTAACGCCTAAATTTTCTAAAATATCAATGAGTTTATTAACATCTAAAATATTAGGAATATTTTTTATTCTAACAGGATTCGTAGTTAACAAAGTAGCGCAGAGCACTTGTAATGCTTCGTTTTTAGCTCCTTGAGGAGTAATTTCTCCTTTTAAAGATTTTCCTCCTTTGATTTTAAAACCGCTCATCTAATTTTCTTCTTTTTTGAAGTTTATGATTAGTTCGCCATTGATTTTGTTGAACTCTTTCTGTATTGGCAGCGGTTAATTCATCTAACTCTCCTTTAACTTTTAATTGCCCATCAGACAGATCGTATAAATGCTCCCAAATTAATTGATCATTAACAGTATCTTTGTTCCATTTTAAAAAAGATTTTTTCATGTGATTGGCAATGGTATAAATCAGCGCAGTTTTTTTATCCCCTTCCTCCCAGGAAACAGCAACCTTAATCATTTTTATAATGTTACGACCATAATAGCGATATTTTTTAATCCCTTTAGGATAATCTAATTTTCTCGGTAATTTTTGAAATTCTTCTTTAGCAGGAACAGGGTAAGGCGAGTCAACTTTTAATTTAAAATTGGACATGATAAATAAATGATCCCATAATTTATGCTGAAAATCAGGAACATCTCTTAAATGAGGGTTTAAGTTTCCCATAACAGTTGTAATGGTATTTGCACAGTGATTTCGTTTTTCATCATCTGTTATGGAAACACAATGGTTAATCATTTTTTGTATATGGCGCCCGTATTCTGGAATCATTAGTTTTTCACGATCTACGTTATATTTCATAGAGAATTTAGCTTATATCGCTTGCAAATATAGTGAAAATAGTCAAGATGCGAATAGGCTCGTTATCAAACAAAGATGGAACTATGAACTAAAGCAATTTGATGTTATCATCTAAGACATTGATACCGCTGCAAAAAGCACGCTAACAAAAAAATGCTTGTATTGAGTTTGTCGAAATGCAACGCCCGATAAAAATTAAACACCGGAGCAACCTTTGGGTTGTGAGGATTTTAATTTTTTGAGATGGTTACTGAGCCTGTCGAAGTAAGGAAGCAGTTTGAAGTTAGATGCTTTATATGATTATTATATTTATTATGCAACTGAAAGTCATTGAAGCTAAAAGTTTCAGTTCAGTTCTACACCTCAAGCGCTGGCTAAGCACTGCCACTTGGTATACGAAGTATATTGAATCATTTGTAGCTGTAGTCAATGTAAAATGTATGGAACTATGGACTAAAGCGATTTGACTATACCATCTAAGGTATTTCTCTTACCAAGTATTTTAAAATTTATTAACTTTGCATTTCATAAAAATAAGTAATTAGAAATAAAAATCATGATAAAAAAAAGATTAATAATTGTTACAATTGCATTAGTAGGATATATTTCTCTATTCGCTTGTTCTCACAAGCATAATAAGCCATCTGGCGAAGATGAAAAACAAAACACAAAAGCAGAAAGAGAACAACAGCAAAAAGTAGAAAAGAAATGGGAGCTTGCAGGGTTGAAAAATCCTGAAAGTGTATTGTATGATAAAGAGAATAACGTTTTATATATCTCTAATGTCAATGGTCAAGCAACAGAAAAAGACGGAAATGGTTTTATCAGTAAGGTTTCCCCTAATGGAAAATTTATTACGGAAAAATGGATTACCGGATTAAACGCTCCTAAGGGCTTAGTAAAATACAACGATAAATTATATGTTTCTGATATTGACCAATTGGTAGAAATTAGTATAAAAGAGGGGAATGTTTTACATAAATATGATGTAGCAGGCGCCAGTTTTCTAAACGACACGGCAGTAGATAAAGACGGGAATGTTTACATAAGTAATACCCTAGGCTTTAGCGCAATTTATAAACTTTCTAATGGAGAAGTATCTACCTGGATAAAAGATGAGCATCTTAAGATGCCTAACGGATTATTTGCTGAAGACGGTATCCTGTATGTTGCAAGTTGGGGAGATATAAAGGGCTTTGACCCAAAAACGTATGCAACGGAAGAACCAGGATGTCTATTTAAAATTTCATTAACAGATAAAAAAATGTCTAAAATATATCCAAAAATGGGAAATTTAGACGGACTTGAAAAAACTGATCAAGGATTTTATATTTCTGATTATCTTGCCGGTGAATTGAAATATTACGATGAAATTAATAAAAAACTAGCTACTTTAATTAAGGACCTCCCTAGTGGATCTGCTGATATTGGTCTTAATCGAAAAGAAAAAATAGTGTATATACCAGAAATGAACGATAATAAAATTGTAGCTTATTTTATTAAAAATAATAATACATAAAAACACAAAAAAATGAAGTTAACCGCAGAAAAAAATGCTTTTGTACTTTTGCGAGTAGCTATGGGCGTAAATATACTTGTCCATGGTGCTGTTCTATTACCTAAAATTAGTAAATTCCGTGATTGGATATGGTAGAGTTTTATACCAATACCCCCATCCCTTCAGGAGTAACCTTCGTTTTTGCAACGGTACTGCCTTTCATCGAATTTACCATAGGTATCCTGCTTATTCTTGGAATTTTTACTCAAAAAACGCTCAATGCAGGAGCTATACCAATTATTATCCTTTTGTTTGGTTCCGCGATGAAAGAAAAATGGGAATGGGTAGGATTGCAAATGATTTATGTTCTTTGCTATTATTTCTTAATAAAAAATGTTCATCATAATTCATGTGCTCTATACCCTCAAAATAAAAAATGAGACGTTGCTAAAGTGTTTTTTACAGTGGTCTTATCCCGGCAATGAAATGCAACGCTCGAGAATGTACGTCCGTGTTAGCTAAATACCGGTGGCTTTTTTTATTAAATTAACACTGATCTTTCCTTGTAAATGCGTTATCTTTGTAAAGTGAAGATATTTTTTTGAATTTTTCATTTTTTGATCATGTTGTAGATGCTTCATATCTTCAAGGCAAAAACAAATGCGGGGGCGTCTTTGTATAACCCCGACCCGAGAGCAGAGAATTTTATTCTTTGCTCTTCTTTATTTTACTAATGGCATCGCGCATAATTTTTTTTCGATTTTCTAAAATTCCGGAACTTTGTTTTGTTTATTTGGCATATTGTTTGTATTTTTGTAGACTCTGACCGGTCAAGAATTATATAATAAGTATGTAAGTCTTCGTGATTTTACAGGAAGCAAAGAAGATGAATATGGACAGCTATTGCAGACTATTCGCTTCTCTGTAGGTGAAGAAGATATGTATTCTCTGTTAGAAGAAGCGGAAAAAAAATCCAAGAGTCTTTCCCTTTCTGATCTTACTATTGATAGAATAACTACTTCTGATATTATCATGGTTTAATTTTTTTGATTTTCGGAACTCGGGTTTATCCTTGTTCCAAACCGAGGCAACCGGGGAATGTTGCTTTTAATAATGTTGTAGATGCTCCACATTTTTAAGGCAAAAACAACTGCGAGGGCGTCTTTGTATAACCCCGACCCCGAGAAAAAGAGGCATTTAGCTTCTTTTTCCCATTTTAGACAACTAAGTTTATAGAAATTTTGAGAGGGTTATTGAACGAGAATTTTTTGCTCAAAGCAATCAATAATACAATCAGACATTTTTTATCAGGTATCAATATTAGCATACACCGCATTTCGTTCAATAAATGCTCGCCTTGGGGGCACTTCATCCCCCATTAGCATAGAGAAAACACGATCAGCTTCTGTAGCGTTTTCTATCGTTACTTGTTTTAGTGTACGGCGCTCAGGATTTAAAGTAGTTTCCCATAATTGTTCGGCATTCATCTCTCCAAGCCCTTTATACCTTTGAATACCGGCTCCTTTCCCTTCGCCGTTAGTCAGTTCGTAAAGGATTTGATCCCGCTGTTGATCTGTCCACGCATAACGCTGCTTTGCTCCTTTTTTAACTAAGTAAAGAGGGGGCTGTGCAATATAAACGTACCCTCCTTCGACCAACTTACGCATATAGCGGAAGAAGAAAGTTAAAATAAGGGTTGAAATATGGCTGCCATCTACATCGGCATCACACATAATAATGATTTTTTTATACCGTAATTTTTCCAGATTTAATGCTTTACTATCTTCTGCTGTTCCTATAGTAACCCCTAAAGCCATAAAAATATTTCGGATTTCTTCATTTTCAAAAACCTTATGCTGCATGGCTTTTTCCACATTCAAAATCTTACCTCTAAGCGGTAAAATAGCCTGATATTCTCTTTCTCGTCCTTGCTTTGCTGTACCACCTGCCGAATCTCCCTCAACAAGGAAAAGTTCGCAAATTTCAGGATCGGAAGAAGCGCAATCAGCCAGTTTACCGGGAAGTCCGCCGCCGGACATTGGTGATTTTCGTTGTACCATTTCTCTTGCTTTAGTAGCCGCATGGCGGGCTTGCGCTGCCAAAATCACCTTCTGGACAATTATTTTAGCATCTTCAGGATTTTCTTCTAAGTAATCGCTTAACATTTCTGAGACCGCCTGTGATACTGAAGCAGAAACTTCACTATTTCCAAGTTTAGTTTTAGTTTGTCCTTCAAACTGAGGGTCGGCTACTTTTATAGAAATAATTGCCGTTAGTCCCTCTCGAAAATCATCGCCTGAGATACTAAATTTTATTTTGTCTAACATACCCGAGTTATCCGAGTATTTTTTTAGCGTATGAGTTAACCCGCGTCGAAAACCGGATAAATGCGTACCTCCTTCATGGGTGTTAATATTATTCACATAGGAGTGAAGATTTTCTGCATACGAGGTATTATAAATCATAGCAACTTCAATGGGAATGCCATTTTTTTCCCCTTCAAAATGAATAACTTTTTTTATCAACGGTTCTCGGGTTTCGTCTAAAAAGCGTACAAATTCTTTCAGTCCTTCTTCTGATTTAAAAGTTTCTTTTACTACATTTCCTTCTTTATCTTTATTTCGTTTGTCTGCAATAGAAATGACTACTCCTTTGTTTAAAAACGCCAATTCTCTCAAGCGATAAGCCAATATTTCGTAATTAAATTCGACGGTTTGCGTAAATATGGTATCATCCGGCCAAAAAGTAATTTCCGTTCCCGTTTTTTCTGAAGTTCCCACTACTTCTACAGGCGCTTGTGCTTTTCCTCGCTTATAGGATTGTTCCCATATTTTTCCTTCCCGGTGAACCACCGCTTTTAAATCGTTAGATAAGGCATTTACACAAGAAACCCCGACACCATGTAATCCTCCAGATACCTTATAGGAGTCTTTATCGAATTTCCCTCCAGCTCCAATTTTGGTCATAACTACTTCTAAGGCTGAAACCCCTTCTTTTTTATGAATATCTACCGGAACTCCACGCCCATTATCTTGTACGATGATGGAATTATCTTCATTAATTATAACATTAATTGCGTTACAATAGCCTGCCATGGATTCATCTATAGAGTTATCCACCACTTCATATACCAAATGATGCAGCCCTCTTACCCCCACATCGCCAATATACATAGAAGGACGCATTCTTACATGTTCTATTCCCTCTAATGCCTGAATACTATCCGCTGAATAGTTATTTTGTTGTTCAATCATATTATACTTTGTTTTTCCTTAAAAGGAGCGCTAGCTTACAAATATACAACTTTTTATCCAGTTCTTATGTAATGAGACCGTTGTAAAAAGCACTTTAGCAAAAAAATGCAACGCGCCCAAGAACTGAACTGAAAGTCAGCGCTAGCTAAAAATTAAATACCGCAGCAACCTTTTGGTTGTGAGGATTTTAATTTTTTGAGATGGTTGATGAGCACAGCCGAAGTAAGGAAGCAGTTTGAAGCGAGATGCTTTCTTTTTCATATTTTTTTATGTGTTCTGCAACGGTCTTGTAATTTGGTTTAAAAGTACACTTAAGGGCAAGAGACCTTTAGACTTCGTTGCCCTGTTTTTTTTATGCAATTTAAAAACGAAATTTTGTACCTAATCTATATCTATTAACTTTGGCGATTAATTATGCTGCTGCATGAAGATTTTTTTTAATTGGTTTATACCGTTATTTTTTATTTTATCTGTAGGACTTTCAGGGCAGAAAATAAAGAAGATAGAAGGTCAAATAATTATTGACGCGAAAGATATGTCTCCGCAAAGCATTAAAGTTACTAATTTAAATACACACTCGTTCACCTTTCCCGATTTTATAGGTTATTTCTACATTCTAGCAAATCTTAACGATACTTTACAGTTTGAATCTGCTTCTTTTGAAAATTATAAATTTGTTATTGATCAGCAAAGTTTTAATTCAAAAAAAATTTTTATTCATCTGAATATTGCAGTAAATAAAATTGATTCGGTAATTGTTAATGGATTAACTTTTTCAGGAAACTTAGCGCGTGATGTAAAACGAAATCAAAATTTACTAAAAAGCTACCAACAGGAAAAGCTACAGCGAAAATTAGGTTTTCCAACTCCAAAAAAAATACCGGAGGCTGATAATAATAATGAAATTCTTCCTATGATAGGAAAAATCCCTATTCCTATTGCGTTGAATATTGGCACTTTGTTAAATGTAATTACAGGACGATACCGAAAAACGAGGGATTATCGTATTTATCGTGATGAGAACAAGGTCTTTAGTACGGTAGAAGATTATTTTGGGAAAAATTATTTCATTGATACTTTAAAAATTCCACCGACTGAAGTTAGAAATTTTATCATGTATGCGTATTATCACTCAGAGATGAAAGAGTTAGTTGCTCAAAAACATTTTGAAATTTTACAAGTTAAATTATCCGCGTTAGCCCCCAACTATCTTAAACGCTTAGCAGCATCCTTACCCTCGTTAAAGTAGGAGTTCATACGCAAAAGATATAGGGATCAATTCTTCTTTATTTGCGCATGCGATTGCGTAACTTTATACCGCCTGTAAGTATGAGACCGTTGCAGAATATATAAAAAAGTATGAAAAATAAAGCATTTAACTTCTCTGACTTGCAGTTGTTAAAGCGATTTTTGCAATAGTCCCATAAAAAAGTATGTTAATTATTATTCCTCTTTTTTATTAACCGAATTTTTTCGGCTTCTTAATACAGGATTTAGCTCCTCATCGTTGTACATTTTCATTTGCTTATATACTTTCATATATTTTTTTCCGCTCTCAATGTCTTCTATCAGTTGTTCAATAGCTAAACCTAAATCTCGTTGTTGTTCGTTTAATACTCTTAGTTTCTCTTCGCAGGAAGCGAGGTGTGAGGGAGAAGCATCTTTTCGAGATACTTCCTTTTGCATATGATAGATTTTTAATGCCAAAATAGAAAAACGATCAATTCCCCAAGCCGGACTTTCTGTGTTCATCCTCGCTTCAGGCAATGGTTTAACCGCCTTATATTGATTAAGAAACCAAGTATCAATAGATTCTACCGTATCAGTTCTCTCTTGATTTGATCGATCAATCCAGCGTTTGATTTTTAATGCTTCAACAGGATCAATTTCAGGATTTCTAATCCTATCTTCTAAATTCCACTGAACATTATCAATCCAATTTTTTCGATAAAATAAATGCTCAAGTTCTTTCGTGGTAGGGTAGGGGTTGTGTATTGGGCAATCCACGCGGTTTTTTTTATAATAGTCTGTAATAGATTCATTAAAGATATTCCAGGCAATCTCTGTGATTTTCATTGGGTTATAACTTTATAAAAATTAAAGCAAAGATAAGATTTTTTATGATTTTAATAGAGGCTATTAAACAGACACTTTTTATTATTTTGCTTGAAAAGCGTATCTTTGCCATATTAATATATCTTTTTAAAATTCATTAAAAATGATTTATAAGAGAAGTAGTGAGCTTTTCGCAGAAGCAAAACGATACATCCCCGGTGGAGTTAATTCTCCAGTACGAGCTTTCAAAAGTGTAGGAGGGGAGCCTGTTTTTTTAAAAAGGGCTAAAGGGGCTTATTTGTATGATGAGGACGATCGGCGTTATATTGATTTTATAAACTCTTGGGGGCCTGCAATTTTGGGGCATTCAGTAGATTTTATTAATGAAGCATTAAAAGAGCAAATTGAAAAAGGAACTTCTTTTGGAACACCTACCAGGTTAGAAACTCAAATCGCACAGTTGATGGTTGAAATGGTACCCAATATAGACAAAGTCCGAATGGTCAACTCAGGAACGGAAGCCTGTATGAGCGCTATCCGACTGGCAAGAGGATTTACTAAGAAAGAGAAAATTATCAAATTTGAGGGATGTTATCACGGGCATTCGGATTCGTTTCTTATAAAAGCGGGGAGTGGTTCAGCTACTTTTGGAACACCGAACAGTCTGGGTGTAACACAAGGAACGGCTAAAGACACACTTTTGGCTCGTTATAATAATTTACAACAAGTAGAGAGGTTAGTTCAGGAGCATAATGGAGAAATTGCAGCGATTATAATAGAGCCAATAGCTGGAAATATGGGTACCATTTGCCCAACGGATAAGTTTATAAATGGTTTAAGAACATTATGCGATACCCGTGATATACTATTAATTTTCGATGAAGTTATGACGGGGTTCCGGCTGGCAAAGGGGGGTGCACAAGAAGCTTTGAAAGTAGATGCTGATATAATTACTTTTGGCAAAGTGATTGGCGGAGGATTACCCGTTGGTGCTTTTGCTGCCCGCAATGAAATTATGAATGAACTGACTCCGCTTGGTGCTGTTTATCAAGCGGGCACTTTGTCTGGTAACCCGATTGCTATGACCGCCGGATTGCAGCAATTGACCCATTTATATTGTCATCCTGAAATATTTGATGAAATAAATGAGTTAACAGCCTATTTGCACAAAGGATTGTCTTCAGTGCTTCAAAAAAATAAAGTCAAACATACGATTACTCGTTTTGGGTCTATGATGACCGTTTTCTTTGATGTTAAAGAAGTCAAAGATTTTGAAACCGCAGCTAAGGCAAATAATCATTTTTTTAAAAAATTCTTTCATGGAATGCTTGAACATGGTATTTACTTACCACCATCTTCCTTTGAAACCTGGTTTATCAGTCATGCATTGTCAAAAAAAGATTTAGATAAAACCATCGAGGCAGCAGATGAAGTAACACGAAAGTGGTAATAAAATTTGTACTCGCCCTGCCTAATAAAGGCGAAAGGCGTTACCCGCTATGCTGCACTATGGTGTCCGGGCTTTACTCTTCACAACCCCAAAAGTTGCTCCGGGGTTTAATTTTTTATTGGGCTTTGTATTTTATTAAAAAAGTATGAAAAATAAAGCATCTAATTTCAAACTGCTTCTTTCTCAAAAAAATTAAAACCCTCACAACCATAAGGTTTCTCTGGTATTTAATTTTTAGCTAGCGCTGACTTTCAGTTTAGTTGTAGGGCGTTACATTTTTTTGTTAGAGTGCTTTTTGCAACGGTCTCTTTTCTATTTTAATACGTTTTGTAAAATCTTTATTTAACATAATATATATTATAATAAAAAATAATAAGAAAATTCTGAGAAGGGATCAATTCATGAAAATCTTCTGTCATACAAGATTTTTTATTAAGAAATTTCATAGCATATCATTAAAAAAGTTGTAATTTCGAATGTTTTTTAACGAATGGAACAAGAAATAAAAAAAACATTAGCCATTTTACAAAAAGGAGGAATTATTCTTTACCCGACAGATACTGTTTGGGGAATCGGTTGTGATGCACGGAACGAACAAGCCGTAAAAAGAATTTATGCCCTAAAAAAACGAGAGGTTTCAAAAAGTATGATTGTTTTAGTATATAACGATTTTCAATTAAAGCAAATTATTACTGAGATACCTGAATTAGCATGCAAATTGATTGATCAAACCAATAAACCATTAACCCTCGTATTGGATGGTCCGAAAAATATTGCAAAGAATTTAATTGCAAAAGATAACTCACTTGGTGTACGTATTGTTCGAGATGGATTTTGTAAGCGATTGATTCAAGAGCTAAATGCGCCATTGGTATCTACTTCTGCTAACCTCTCAAGTGAATCTACCCCCGCAGTATTTACCGAAATTTCCCCTTATATTTTGGGTGGAGTAGATTACATTGTAAATTTGCACCAAAATGAACGAATAAAAAGAAAAAGTTCAACAGTTATTAGATTAAAAAATAACGTAGAGATAAAAATCTTAAGAAAATAAACCCCGCTTATGAACTTGAAAGATGCACTTAATCATCCTATTTTTTATTACATTCAATCTGCTTCAGAAAAAATTCAGACGAGAAGTTTTGTAATTGGTGGTTTTGTGCGCGATTTTATACTTAATAAAATAGAAAAAAAAGATATAGATATCGTTTGTGAGGACAGCGGTATTGAGCTGGCGTTGGAGGTTGCATCTCTCCTGCCTCATAAACCAAAAGTGAAAATTTATAAACAGTTTGGTACGGCAATGCTACGTTTTCAGGCAATAAATATAGAATTTGTAGGTGCTCGAAAAGAATCTTATAGAAAAAATTCACGAAACCCAATGGTTGAGAATGGCACGATTGAAGAGGATCAAAATCGACGGGATTTTACCATTAATGCAATGGCTATTTCATTAAATAAATTAACATTTGGTGAATTATCAGACCCCTTTAACGGAATTAAAGATCTTAAATCAAAGCAAATCAAAACGCCGTTAGACCCCAATATAACTTATTCTGATGATCCTTTAAGAATGTTTCGGGCTATTCGTTTTGCTGCGCAGCTAAAATTTAACATCGAGCAAAATTCTTTTGAATCAATCCGTAAAAATAAGGAACGAATAAAAATAATTTCCATGGAGCGAATCGTAGATGAGTTTAACAAAATTATGCTTACTGAACTGCCTGCTACAGGATTGATTTTATTATTCAAATCAGGATTACTAGATTATATTCTTCCAGAAATTACTGCTTTACAAGGGATTGATGAAGTAGAAGGGAATACTCACAAAGATAACTTTTGGCATACGCTGGGGGTAGTAAATAACATTGCCAAAAAAACGGACAAACTTTGGCTGCGCTGGGCAGCGCTTATGCACGATATAGGAAAAGCGCCGACAAAAAGATATGACAAAAAAATTGGATGGACTTTTCATGGGCATGAATTTGTTGGCAGCAAAATGGTTACTCGTATTTTTAGACGATTGAAATTACCCTTGGGAAATAATTTAAAATATATAGCTAAGATGGTTCGAATGAGCGCGCGCCCCATTGCTTTAATAGAAGATAATGTAACAGATTCAGCCGTAAGGCGGTTATTATTTGAAGCAGGAGAAGATCTTGAGGATCTTTTTATACTATGCAATGCTGATATTACGACTAAAAATCATAGAAAACAACAACAATATCGCAATAATTTTATTCGTGTTCAACAGAAAATAAAGGAGGTTGAAGCGAGAGATCACATACGAAATTTTCAGCCGCCAGTTTCCGGACAGGAAATTATGGATACTTTTCAACTCAATCCGGGTCCTGATATCGGTGTAATTAAATCTTCAATAAAGGAAGCAATTCTTGCGGGACAAATACCTAATGAGCATGAAGCAGCAAGAAGATATATGATAAATAAAGGGAAAGAAATGGGGTTGAGAATTCTATAATAATTTTGAGATATTCTTCAAAAAGCAGAGGATTTTAGATTATGCTTAATTGTAGTTGGATAAAATTATTTTTGCAAAGATATATCTATTTAAAATGACACCCATAATTTATCTCATCAGGCGCTATTTTTATTCTTTAATTGCCTTATTTATTTTTTCCCATTTCAACTTTATTTTTTGTTAAAGCAGGGCTGTTGAAAAATGCAGTTTAGCAACTAAAAATCAACCTTAGATAAAGGTCTCTTATTTTTTTACGATCGATTCCTATGATTCATTTATCATAATCGGCATAGCTAACATTAAGATCTCCTCCCCTTCTTCAAGCCCTCCCACTGGCTGAATAATTCCCGCTCGATTAGGTTCTGACATTTCTAATGTAACGTCTTCTGTATTAAGAATAGAAAGCATCTCGCTTAAAATCTTTGAGTTAAATCCTATGATTAAGTTTTCACCCACATAATCGGAGTTTAAACGTTCTTCTGCTTTGTTTGAGAAATCAATGTCTTCAGCCGAAAGCTGTAGCTTATTCCCTTTCAAATCTAACTTGATTTGGTGCGTAGTTTTATTTGAGAAAATAGAAAGTCTTCTTATAGAGTTTAAAAAAGCGATACGGTCAATAGTCAGTACATTAGGATTTTCTGTGGGGATAACAGCTTGATAATTAGGGTATTTACCATCTATTAATCGACAAATAAAAGTAGTGTTACCAAAGGTAAATCGAGCATTTACCTGATTGTAATCAATTGTTAAATCATTGTCGTCATTATTTGAAGCATTTTTAATAATGTTTAATGTTTTCTGAGGAACGATAAACTTAACATTTTCAGTAGCCTGAATATCTTTACGGGTGTATTTTACCAATTTATGTGCATCGGTAGCTACAAATATACATGATTCGGTTCCGAGTTGAAATAAAACACCCGTCATTACCGGGCGTAACTCGTCGTTACCTGTAGCAAATAAGGTCTTACTAATAGCCTCTTTTAATACAACATTACTTAATTTTACTTTGCTCGGTGATTCTAATTCAGGAGCAACCGGGAAGTCATCTCCCTTTTCAAATCCAAAAGAATAATTGCCTTGCTCGGAAACGATTTCAAATAAATTTTCCTCCCCTTTCGTCCGAATAGTTAACGGTTGTTCCGGGAAAGTCTTAATCGTATCCGTTAATAACTTTGCCGGAACACATATTTTACCTTCTGATTCACTCGTTACACTAACTCTTGTACTTACTGTGGTTTCCAAATCCGAAGCCGTGAGCGTTAAAACAGAGCCCTGCAAATCAAATAAAAAATTATCTAATATAGCCAGCGTATTATTATTGCTTACCACACCGCTAAGCAACTGTAATTGTTTTAATAACTCTGAACTTGAGATGATAAATTTCATGCTAATTTATTTTAAGCGTTATAAGACCGTTGCAAAAAACTTGTATTGAACTTGTCGAAATGCGCGCTAACAACTGAACTAAAAGTCAGCACCAGCTAATAAAATACAACGGTCTCGTCATGCAAATATACTTTATTACATATCAAAAAAAGTATTTTTATTCTATTTTTTTAGATGCCCGCCCCTCCCCTATTATCCTTAAGCGATTTAAACTTTTATAAATTGAGACCGTTGCAAAAAGCACTTTAGCAAAAAAATGCTTGTATTGAGTTTGCCGAAATGCAACACCCGAGGAATTGCAAGTCAGCGTAAGCTAAAATTAAACACCAGAGCAACCTTTCGGTTGTGAGGATTTTAATTTTTTGAGAAGGAAGCAGTTTGAAGCTAAATACTTTAGTTCTCATAATTTTTTATATTTCCTGCAACGGTCTCCGCTGATATATCAAACTATACCTTGTGCCAGCATAGCATCCGCTACTTTTACAAAACCGGCAATATTAGCTCCTTTTACATAATTTATTTTGTTGTTTCCTTCCTTACCATATTTAATACAGCTATTATGAATATCTTTCATAATAGCTTTTAATTTTACATCTACTTCTTCCCGTGTCCAGCTAAAACGAAGTGAATTTTGTGCCATTTCTAATCCGGAAACTGCAACCCCGCCGGCATTAGATGCTTTTGCAGGTCCGAATAGAACCCCTGCTTTTTGAAAAGATTCTACTGCTCCCGGCATGGTAGGCATATTGGCTCCTTCCGAAACACAAATAACGCCATTATGAATCAATATTTTGGCTTCCTCTTCATTCAACTCATTTTGTGTGGCACATGGCAATGCAATATCACATTTCACCTTCCATGGATGCGCTCTTTCATAAAATTCAGCTGACGGATATTTACTTACATATTCTTTTATCCGCCCCCTCCTTACATTTTTTAATTCCATGACAAAAGCTAACTTTTCTTTATTAATTCCATCAGCATCATAAATATACCCGGAAGAATCTGATAAAGTAACAACTTTCCCCCCGAGTTGGATCGCTTTTTCAGTAGCATATTGTGCTACATTCCCTGATCCGGAAACCGTAATAACTTTTCCCTCAAATAACTTTTCCTGCATCTCTAACATGTTCTGTGCAAAATAGACCAGACCATACCCAGTGGCTTCAGGGCGAATTAATGAACCTCCCCAGGATAGGCCTTTACCCGTAAGCACGCCGGTAAATTCATTTCTTAGTTTTTTATACATCCCAAACAGATAGCCGATTTCACGCCCGCCAACGCCCATATCACCGGCAGGAACATCTGTATTAGGACCGATATGCCGGAAGAGTTCGGACATGAAAGACTGGCAAAAGCGCATGATTTCATTATCTGACTTTCCCTTAGGATCAAAATCAGAACCTCCTTTTCCCCCTCCCATAGGTAATGTAGTTAAAGCATTTTTAAATGTTTGCTCAAAAGCTAAAAATTTTAAAATACTAAGGTTTACACTTGGATGAAACCGAAGTCCTCCTTTGTAAGGCCCTATAGCTGAATTCATTTCAATTCTATAACCCCGGTTTACTTGAATTTCCCCCTGATCATCTATCCATGGAACACGAAAAAAAATTGCCCTTTCGGGCTCTACCATTCTTAAAAGAATATTTTTACCATAGTAAATATTGTTTGCTAAGATAAAAGGTATAGTAGTTTCAACCACTTCCCGAACGGCTTGTAGAAATTCGGGTTCATTTGGATTTCTTTGCTTTACACGTTGCATGAACTTGTCTACTTCTTTACTCATTTTTTAAATACTAAATTTTAAGATTTATTTACAAATATATGTCTATTTTTTTATTAATTTTCGAAACGGTCCCTTTATTTTAGCGTTCTAATGCTTTCTTTACATCATTGTTCATTAATAGTTCTATTGGATTCTCAAGTGCTTCTTTTACGGAAACTAAAAAGCCTACCGATTCCTGCCCGTCTAAAATCCGATGATCATAAGAAACTGCCAGATACATCATCGGGCGAATGACTACTTTTCCCTCTTCCGCCACCGGTCGCTCTACTATATTGTGCATCCCCAAAATTGCCGTCTGTGGCTGATTTAATATCGGCGTAGACAGCATAGAACCGAATACCCCGCCATTGGTAATCGTAAACGTCCCGCCTGTCATCTCATCTAAGGTTATTTTTCCTTCTCGGGCACGCAATGCCAAGCGTTTAATCTCACTCTCAATACCGCTAAATGATAGCAACTCTGCATTGCGTAACACCGGTACCATCAAACCCTTTGGACCGGAAACCGCAATCGAAATATCATAAAAATTATAGTTAATTTGATACTCCCCATCCAACATCGAATTAACCTCAGGATACATCTTTAAAGCTCGAACCACCGCTAAGGTGAAAAATGACATAAATCCCAAATTAACCCCGTGCTTCTCTTTGAACTTCTCCTTGTATTCCTTACGAAGGTCAAAAATAGATCGCATATTCACCTCATTAAAAGTAGTGAGCATCGCAGTTTCATTCTTTACCGAAACCAAACGCTTAGATAACTTTCTGCGAAGCATTGATAATTTTTTGCGTGAAGATTCTCTCGTACCATACAAAGGCTTATTTCCCATAGAAGGTACTGCTCTTACCGCATCTTCTTTTATTATTCTGCCATCTCGCCCTGAGCCTTTTAATTCTGATGGACTGATTTGTTTTTCCGCCAGTATTTTAGCCGCAGCCGGCGAGGCAGTTCCCTTAGCATACGTCGGTTTTTCAGGCTCAACACTTTCCGGTTTTTCCTCAACTATCTCCGTTCTTGCTTCCACCGGTTTTTCTGATGATTTTGAGGAATGAGCCTCGGTAGTTTTTGACGCTGAGGTATTAATTAAACAGACTACTTCTCCTACGGCTAACTCATCGCCTTCTTCAGCTTTTAGCGTAATTACACCGCTTTCTTCAGCCGGCAGTTCTAAAGTCGCTTTATCCGAATCTATCTCTGCAATGGCTTGATCTTTTTCAACGTAATCCCCATCCTGAATTAACCAACCGGCTATTTCTACTGTTGTAATAGATTCCCCCGGTGAAGGGATCTTCATTTCTAATACCATATTTTACTTATATAACTCCCAAAATTAAGTATTTAAAATGAAATGCTCTTGGTGCGTAAACAAAAAGATAACTTTGCAAAACATGAGAATGTTGCAGAATATATAAAAAAGTATGAAAAAGAAAGCATCTAACTTCAAACTGTTTCCTTCTCAAAAAATTAAAATCCTCACAACCAAAAGGTTGCTCCGGCGTTTAATTTTTATCGAGCATTGCATTTTTTTGTTAGAGTGCTTTTTGCAACGGTCTCAAATTATAAATCGAAAGCTAATAAATTGTTACTTCTAACCATGAGAATTATACCTGCAATAGATATAATAAACGGAAAATGTGTACGCCTGTACAAAGGAGACTATGCTACACAAAAAATATATAACGAAAAGCCAATAGAAGTAGCAAAAGCCTTCGAAGCACATGGTATAAACAATTTACATCTGGTAGATTTAGACGGTGCAAAATCTGGCAGGATTATTCATTATAAGATATTAGAACAAATCGCAGCGCAAACGAATTTAAATATTGACTTTGGGGGCGGATTAAAATCGGATGAAGATTTACGCCTTGTCTTTGAAAGCGGAGCAAATCAGATTACAGGAGGAAGTATTGCAGTCAGGAATTAAGCGTTATTTAAACAATGGCTTAACAAATATGGATCGGATAAAATTATTTTAGGTGCAGATGCAAAAGATGAAAAAATAGCGATAAGCGGCTGGCAAAAGTCTTCAAAAGAACCTTTAATTCCCTTCATTCAAAAATATCAAACCGAAGGTATTCAATACGTCATTTGTACTGATATTGCTAAAGACGGAATGTTAAAAGGACCGTCTTTAAAATTATATTATAAAATCTTGACAAGATGCAAAGGCATAAAACTTATTGCAAGCGGCGGAGTTTCGACCTTAGAAGATATTTACCAACTGGCTGAGCTGGGATGTGAAGGAGTAATTATAGGAAAAGCCATCTATGAAAATAAAATTTCTTTAAAGCAATTAGAAGAATTACAGAGTAATCTGCCTGAGTAAAAATGGAGTCTGATTTTTATAGATAAACTTAGCCTTATCAAAAATTTCCTTATTTTTTGTATATTTGCTTTATAAAGGAGTTTTGCAAAACTCCTTTATAAACTGGCAAGTCGGTGTAAGTTATAAGGTCTCTAAATATTAATAATAATTTAAAATAATTTATAATGAGTAGTATCAGAGCCGTTTATGGGCGGCAAATTTTTGATTCAAGAGGGAATCCTACCGTTGAGGTAGATGTAATCACTGAGGATATGATTATAGGACGAGCTGCTGTACCTTCTGGTGCATCAACTGGACAATTAGAGGCTGTCGAACTAAGAGATGGTGATGATTCTTATATGGGAAAAAGCGTTTTTAAAGCGATAAAAAATATTAATGAAATAATTGCACCCAGATTGTTAGGAGTCTCAGTCTTTGAGCAAAATCAGATTGATCAGTGCATGATAGAATTAGACGGGACAAATAATAAAGGAAAATTAGGAGCAAATGCTATTCTGGGTGTTTCCCTGGCAGTTGCTAAGGCTGCTGCCAATGAACTGGGTATGCCCCTTTATCGTTATATTGGAGGCGTTTCGGCTAATACATTGCCTGTGCCCATGATGAATATTGTAAATGGTGGCTCTCACTCTGATGCTCCTATTGCTTTTCAGGAGTTTATGATTATGCCGTTAAAGGCCTCCTCCTTCGCCGATTCAATTCGTATGGGAACAGAAATTTTTCATCATTTGAAAAAAGTTCTGCATGAGCGAGGACTGTCAACTGCTGTAGGAGATGAAGGTGGGTTTGCTCCAAAATTTGAAGGAACAGAAGACGCCATTAAAACCATTATTAGTGCGATTAAAAATGCGGGATATAAACCGGGGAACGAGGTAATGTTAGCATTAGACTGTGCATCTTCTGAATTTTATAAAGAAGGAAAATACGATTATAGTCAATTTGAAGGTGCTTCCGGCGTGGTTCGGTCGGCTGCTGAGCAAGTGGATTATTTAGCCGGCCTGGTTGAAAAATATCCCATTATCTCTATTGAAGACGGAATGGATGAAAACGATTGGGAAGGCTGGAAGATGCTTACCGAAAAGATAGGAAATAAAATTCAACTGGTAGGAGATGATATTTTTGTTACCAATCCAAAAATTTTAGCGAAAGGAATAGAATTGTCTATAGCAAACTCAGTTTTGATAAAAGTTAACCAAATCGGAACACTTACAGAGACTATTTCAGCGGTGCAAATAGCGCAAAGAGCAGGATATACTACTGTAATTTCACATCGTTCGGGTGAGACGGAAGACAGTACTATTGCAGACTTAGCCGTAGCGCTTAATACCGGTCAGATTAAAACTGGTTCTGCCTCACGCTCCGATAGAATAGCAAAGTACAATCAGCTGTTGAGGATTGAAGAATCGCTTGAAAATACAGCTATTTATCCTCAAAAACAAGCGTTTAACATAAAGTTTTAGGAGAAAATACCATTTTAGACATTGCAAAAAGCTTGTATTGAACTTGTCGAAGTAAGGAAGCAGTTTGAAGTTAGCTGAACCGAAAGTCAGCAAAACTAAAGGTCTCAGGTATAAGTTCTATCACTAAAACCGAATAAGAATAATAGAAAAAATACCCAAGACGATAATTGCCTTAAAAATTTGATGTGCAATAAAATATCCTTTTTTACTTTTACTTTTATATAGATATCTTGTGATCAGGATTACCGATAAAATATTGAAATAAAAATAATATTTCATTGCACCGATATGCTGATAAAACACTATCCAGATAGAAAAAATAATATTTAATCCTGCTAGTAATATAATGACTGTTTTGGTTCGTTTTTCTCCTATAGTATTCGGTAAAGTTTTATAATCAAAGATAATATCTCCTTTTTCTGACCTCAAATCCTTAACAATGTCTGCTATTAGGAGAATAGAAAATAAAAATACGGCATGTATAACAAAATAAGGTTGAAAATGTTTGTAGTATAAAAAAACAGCAAAAACAGGAAATATAGAAAGCATGGTATAGCATAAATTATTAATAAATAGTATTTTATTTAATTTATGAGAATAAATCCAAAGCAATAACTGATAAACTAAAAAGAATAAAACCGCCCGCCCTGAAACAAAAGAAGCCAGAGCCAATCCTATAAAATTAAAAAAGATGTATCCTAACAGCAGTATTTGTGTAGTAATTTCCTGATTTAGCTTTGTTCTTAGGGGCTGGTTAATCCAATCCCGCTCCTGATCGTAAAAATTATTAATCAAATAGCCTGCTGCAATACTAAAACTGGTAGCAAAAATGAGAAAGTGTAAATTTTTATCTTTTAACGATGAAATGATCGGCTGACAAGAAAAAATAAAAAATGCAGATAAATATTGAGCTATAAATGCCGCGGTAATATTATATGAACGAACGTTAGATATAAAACTAAGCAGCGTTCGTATTTGTTTTTTAAAATTCAACGATCGTGTTTTAAAAACGATAAACTATCTCAGTCTTATAAGGATGCAGTAAAGCCGCTGCCTTTTCATAGTCTTCTGTAAATCCGAGGATATATCCGCCGCCCCCGGAGCCACAGAGTTTTAAATAATAAGAATTTGTTTCTAATCCTCGTTTCCATAAATTTAAAACGGGGGTAGGAATCATCGGCTTAAAGTGCATAAATACCCATGAAGAAAGCGCTTTTAGATTATTAAAAAGAGTGATTTTTTCTCCTTTTATAAAAGCCCCGACACAAGCATCATTGTACTTAATGAATTCTTGTTTTAGCGTCTTCCTAAATCCTTGATTTTTTAACTTATCAAAAAAAATATTTATCATGGGCGATGTTTTACCCGGAAGCCCTGAGTTTAGTAAAAAAATACCCCCTTTTCCGTTATTTTTTGGAATTCCAATCGTCGAAATATCATCCTTAGAATGAATTAATAAAGGAATATTTAAATAACAAATTAACGGATCTATTCCTGAACTTGTACCATGAAAATAAGATTCCATTATAGAAAAAATCTGTTTTAATCGCTTTATTTTTTCTTTGTGAATACGGGTTATACTAATTTTATCTGTTGCGTAACGTTCATAAATAGCTGCTACTAATGCCCCCGAACTTCCTACACCATAGCCCTGCGGAATATCTGAATCAAAAAACATCCCTTTCTTTAAATCCTGATCTAACTTAGAAAGATTAAATCGGGGAAAATCACTCTTTTTCAATGATCTAAGATAGTCTGCAAAAGCAGCCAAGCATTTATTAGAATAAGCCGATTTTTCTTTAACTGCATTATATTTTAAAGTCCCTTTATAAAAATTGAGCGGGAGGGCTAACCCTTTTGAATTTTCAATAATTCCATATTCGCCAAACAACAAAATTTTTGCATAAAATAAAGGATTTCGCACAGCAACAATGGTTATAATTCAAAACAAATATACAAAAAATTTGAGAATGATTAGAGACCGTTGCAAAAAGCACTTTAGCAACTGAACTGCAAGTCAGCGACAGCTAAAGGACTATCTCAATTAAAAAAGAATCAATAAGCTGTCGTATAAAAAGAATAATAGGATGAATGACCTTTTGATAAATAATGGAGTGATTGAAGTAAGAAGAATTGAATAAATTTATTTTTGAATTAACTAAGTTTATGATAATAAAAATAATGGCCAAAATAAACAAATATCTGAGCAGAGAAAATAGAACCCCGCCTAATCGGTTAAGAAAACCAAGTCTGGCAAAATTGATGGTTTTTTGAAGTATTTTTCCAACAATACGGATAATCAAAACGATGATGATAAAAGTTAGAACAAAAGCCATTATCTTGATATATAAGGGGTGAATGGATATATATTCAGTTAAAAAATTAATAACGAAATGAGAGAAATGCAACGCACCGTATAATCCGATTATTAAACCCAGCAAAGCACTTAACTGATGGATTAACCCTCTACGAAAACCATGAAATGCGCTCGTGATTAGTAAAATTATAAGGATAATATCAACTATATTCAAATTCATTTAGTTAATTTTGCGTATGGCAAATAAACAAAAAACGCTTGAGGTACGAAAGTGGGAAGCGGTTTTACGATTTTTTCAAAAACATTTTACCGATGGTCAAACGGTTGATATTAATGTAATGATTTACTTAATAGGTGCGAGGGAATTAGGAAGGGGATATAAAAAATTTAAGAAAAGAGAAAAAGTAGATTTAATGCACATTGCCGTTTGTCGTTTGTTAGAGCCATACGGATTTTATAAGTTTGATTTTTTTGATGAAGACGGCTGGCCTCACTATCGGCTTTTAGAAGCGTTGCCCGGGCTAAGAGCCGGCGAGCAGACTTTAATAATTAAAAAAGCGATATTACAATATTTTGAAGAAGAAGGGATTTTAAATGATGAGTTTCAAAAATTGGAAGAAATTACAGCATAAAAAATATTAAAATTATGAGATGGGACCGTTGCAGAATATATAAAAAAGTATGAAAAAGAAAGCATCTAACTTCAAACTGCAACGGTCTCAATACTTTAGTAACGGTCTCAAACTAAGAATGGTAAAGCATGATAGATAAAATTAAAGAATATATAACGCAAGTTGAACAGTTTAAATCTCGTGATAAGGAGGAAATTGAGTTGTTTAGAATTAAATTCCTGGGTAAAAAAGGTGTTTTAAAAAGCCTTTTTTCCTCCTTTAAAACGATTCCGAATGAAGATAAAAAAACCTTTGGGCAGTTAGTTAATACATTAAAAGGTAAAGTAGAAGATAAATTGAAGTCCCTAAACGAATCGTTAGAAATGAGTGAAGAAAATAATGAATCATCCATTCATGATCTTACTCGTCCGGGCGAGCCGTTTTTTATGGGATCAAGGCATCCTGTTTCTAAGGTGCGCGATCGAATCATTGATATATTTAATCGCATTGGCTTCACCCTGTCTGAAGGACCCGAAATAGAAGACGATTGGCATAATTTTACTGCACTAAATTTGCCGGAATATCATCCTGCACGAGATATGCAGGATACTTTTTTTATAGAAAAAAATCCGGATATTTTGCTCAGAACGCATACTTCGTCGGTGCAAATCAGGCACATGGAAACACATCAGCCGCCAATACGTATTTTATCGCCGGGCAGGGTGTTTAGAAATGAAGCCATATCCTCAAGAGCGCATTGTATTTTTCATCAAATTGAAGGGCTTTATATCGATAAAGAAGTGTCATTTGCCGATTTGAAACAGACCATACAATATTTTACAAAAGAGTTGTTTGGCAAGCCTAAAATCCGATTACGTCCTTCTTATTTTCCGTTTACTGAGCCAAGTGCTGAGGTAGATGTTTATTGGGGATTGGATACAGAGGCTGATTACCGCATAACAAAAGGTACCGGATGGCTTGAAATTATGGGATGCGGGATGGTAGATCCCAAGGTATTAGAAAATGCTGGGATAGACCCGGATGGGTATTCCGGCTTTGCTTTTGGGATGGGAATTGAACGAATTGCTATGCTATTGTATCAAATTAATGACCTGCGTTTGTTTTTTCAATCCGACGTTCGATTCTTAAAACAATTTAATTTTATTTAATCAAAAGGCTGCTCCGTTATTTAATTGAGACCGTTGCAAAAAGCACGCTAACAAAAAAATGCTTGTATTGAGTTTGCCGAAATGCAACGCCCGATAAAAATTAAATCCCTGAGCAACCTTTTGGTTGTGAGGATTTTATTTTTTTGAGAAGGAAGCAGTTTAAAGTTAGATGCTTTCTTTTTCATACTTTTTTATATATTCTGCAACAGTCTCTAATTTTTATCGGGCATCGCATTTTACTTCTGAATCGCTTTATGAAAAAGTCTTTTTTAATAAAAAAAATAATTAATGGAATACTTATTAGCATGATGTTTTTTTCCTGCCAGAAAGTTGTTTCTGAAAAAAATAATCTAAAAAATAAACGCTCATTAGAATGGGGGAATGTTATTAATTTACCCAAAAAGCAGGTTTTTACCTCTGATTTTATTCTCAAAAACCATTCGAATCGTACTTGGAAAAATAAAAACTGGACGATTTACTTTAATTTTATACGAACTTTTATTAATACTTCTCCCGAAGTTATCATTAAACACATTAACGGCGATTTTTATAAAATGGAGCCCTCGCCGCATTTTAAAGAAATTAAACCCGGGGATAGCCTTAAAATTCATCTTAAAGCAAAATTCTGGGCAACTTCTGTATCTGATGCTCCTCAAGGTCCCTTTATCGTTTACAAGGATACGCAAGGCAAAATCATCCGAAAGGAAAGCCTGCCCTACACCATTCTGCCTTTTGAGACTTCAAAGTTAAAACGGACGGCAAATGATAATGTACCCATCGCCAATGCTCAATGGCATTATGAACAAAACCAAAAAATGACGTTTATTGCAAAAGAAGATTTACCAAAAATTATCCCCTCGCCGGTCTCCTATGATAAAGGAAAAAATACGGTAGATATTCCTCGAAATATTCCTGTTTTTTATCAAAATGAAGTTTTTAAAAATGAAGCAAAGAACATGGTATCAAGGCTTTATGATGAAAATGGTTTTTCTTCTGAGGCAGTATCAGTTAATAAAATTACTAAAGCAAAGGGCATCTATTTAATCGCAGACCCCTCCATTAAAAATAAAGAGGGATACACACTGGAAATTAAAGAAAATAGCGTGTTCATAAAAGCCAAAGATACCGTAGGAATATTCTATGGCATGCAAAGTTTTCAAGCGTTATTGCCCTTAGATAATAAGGAAAAAATTTCTCTTAGAGAAGCCAAAATAGAAGACTATCCCCGCTATGCTTATCGAGGGATGCACATAGATGTTGCACGAAACTTTCAACCGAAAGCCATGATTAAGCGGTTAATCAGGCAAATGGCTTTTTATAAATTGAATACGCTGCACTTTCATCTTACAGATGATGAAGGCTGGCGTTTAGAAATTCCTGCCTTGCCTGAATTAACCAAAATAGGATCGAATCGATATTTCCAATCTAAATCTGAAAAAGGAGAAGGAATGCTGCCCTCTTTTGGTTCAGGCGCTAAGAAAGATTCTCCTGGTTCCGGTTATTATTCTAAAGAAGATTTTATTGAAATTTTGAAGTATGCGCAAAGGCATCATGTAAAGATTATTCCAGAGATTGACATGCCCGGTCACGCTCGAGCAGCCATAGTTTCTATGAAATATCGCCATGACCGATTAATGAAAGCGGGTAAAGAGGAGGAAGCAAAACAATATTTGCTAAATGATTTAAATGATAAATCAGTGTATAGATCCGTACAATTATGGAATGACAATATTGTAAATCCCTGCATGGAATCTACTTATGCCTTTTTTAATACCGTAGTAGATCAAATCATTACGATGTATAAGGAAGCGGGCGTTTCATTAGAAGTGGTTCATACCGGAGGAGATGAAGTTCCTGAGGGCGTATGGGAAAAATCAGAAATTTGCCGTGAAATAAAAGGTGTAAGAAAGAATGTGCTTTCACAAAAATACACCGATAGAATCAGTAAAATACTTCGATCGAAAGGATTGAAAACAGGAGGTTGGGAAGAAATTGCCCTTAAAAAAACAGGGGGGCAACTTCATATCAACGAGGGATTGGATAAGAAAAATATTCGTCTTTATATATGGAATAATATATGGGGAGGCGATAAGCAGGATATTGGCTATCGATTGGCTAATGCCGGTTATGATGTAGTTTTGTCTAATGTAACGAATCTATATTTTGATTTGGCTTATGAAAAAAATCCAAAGGAGATCGGTTATTATTGGGGAGGATATGTAAATACAAGAAAAGTCTATGAGTTTACGCCGGATAATATTGCGCTGAGTGCCTATGATGATTTATACGGGAATGAAATTTCAAGTAAAACCTTAGAAAATTTCGTTCCCTTAACTGCTGAAGGGAAGAAACACATCATAGGAATTCAAGGGCAATTATGGGGTGAAAATGCACATAGCCCTTTATTAGCCGAATATTTAATTTATCCTAAACTCATCGCACTGGCTGAACGTGCATGGGCAAAGCAGCCGATATGGGCAATGATTTTAGCAAAAGAAAAACGGATAAAAGTACTGAATAAGTATTGGAATGTATTTGCAAGTCAGTTGGCAAATAACGAATTGCCCAGGTTAAACAAAAACGGAGTGAATTACAGCGTCCCACCGGCAGGACTACAGTTAATTGATGGAAAATTGCATGCCAATATCGCTTTTCCGGGTCTAATGATTTATTACACCACCAATGGCACAACCCCTAATGAAACCTCGAAAAAATATATAGTTCCCATTGTTTTTGAAAAGGATAAAAATTATCAATTTCGAGTTAAAGGAGGGAAGAATATATGGAGCCGCGTTTCTTGTTTTAATAAATAATCCTATAAGACCTTTAGCTTTGCTGACTTTCAGTTCAGTTGCAAAAAGTATTTTAGCCCATATAAAAAACATCCTCGCAACGCGCAAGAATGTTTTTTTTATTTAGTAATTAAACTAATTAATAAACTACATTCTGTGTTATGCTTCCCTCCGATTGATCAACTTGTCCATGAGGAATAGAAAAAATGGTCTTTTTATTGTTTAGTATATCCTGGGTTTTGTTTAATATTCGGATTATTATCAATCGCAGCTTGTGGGATTGGCATCTGCCAGCGATAATCACCAGCGGGCAATTCTTTTTTGATAGCGGGAGTTCCTGTTCCATCGGAAAACTCTCCATATCTTTCAGATCGTTTAACGGACTCTCCTCTTCTTTTTAAGGTATAGAATCGATCGCCTTCAAAAGCCAGTTCTAATCTCCTTTCTAATTGAATAGCTTCTTCTAATTCTTTTCCTGTTTCTTTGGGAGACACGAAATTCTCATACCTGTTTTTTCTTAATTCATCCAAGGCAGCTAATGCCTGGGACTCCTGCCCAAGATTATAATCCGCTTCTGCTTTATTTAAATATACTTCTTCCATTCTAAGGTACTTGCCATCAATTACACTTGCATTACCTGTGTTTCTACCCAAGTATTTAGATACTACATTATATGACTTTCCTGAAAATGGAGAATTACTGATTATCGTAGCCGATTTTCTAATATCTTTATCTGTAAATAATTGATAAAAATCATACGCTACCACATATTCTGCTTTATGTTCATTACCTGCACCTTGAGAATACACTACTCCGGGCGTTGGATGACTACTTCCCGATGATGGGGTTACATCGGTATCGTTTATAATAACTTTAAAAAGCACATCTCCTTCATATTCATCTAACCATACATTACGGAAGTCTGCCCTTGGAGCAATAACCGCAACAGATTTCGCTGCTATATCTGCTTGTTTGATAACTTCATCCCAATTCCCCATATATAAATAAACACGGGTTAAGATTCCTGCTACTGCCGCTTTGTTTAAATAACCCCTGCCATTATCTTCTGCTATTTTTTCATTGGCAGCGAGAAGATCTGCTACTATCTTTTTATAAGTATCGGCTACTTTCACATTTTCATCTCTAACCGGATTTTCTGAAGGCTTAAAGTGTTCGACATAGGCTATTCCCATAGAATTATTGGCATCGGCACTTTGGGTAGGTATTTTGGAATAACTTCGAACGATATCGAAGTGCGCCATAGCTCTAAGCGCTAAGGCTTGCCCTTCTATGTTATCTCGATCGGCGCTCTTTTCTATATTATCAATGTTATCTAATATTCTATTGGCTAGCGAAACTAACGTATATCCTGCGCCATAAATTCCAACTCCACCAATATTGGCATTGTAGTTCCAATCATTCAGGGTTTTTTGCGTTCCCCGCCCTTGAGGGTTAAGTATTAAATTGTCTGACGGCACATCTCCCGTAGTCAATAATGAAAGTGCATTTCCATAATACCCGCTGTTTGTAAAACTATTATAACAGCCGTTGAGTGCAGTATTAAAACCCTTTATATCAGTAAATAAAGCCCCGGATGTTAGCCCGTCAAAAGGTTCTTGTTCCAACTCTTTATCACATGAAGTGAAAAGAAATAAAAGACTGGCTGTAATTGTAATTAATATATTTTTCATTTTTTTATATTTTTTATATTTTCAAATCATTAAAAAGTTAAGTCAATTCCAAATGTCCACGACTTTGTTGTCGGGTAACTAAATGCACTATAGGAGCCCGGAATAAAGTTTTGACCTGCTCCTAATTGACTATCTCCAGACCCTACAGAAACTTCAGGGTCTCCTTCAAAATCTGTCCAAGTGTAAAGATTTTGCATCTGAATAAAAATGCTAATACCGGTTAGGCCTGTTTTACGAATCATTTTTGCAGGGAAATTATACCCCAAAGTTAAATTCCTAAATCTTATATAGGACCCGTCTTGAAGAAAACGATCACTTTCTTGAGAACTATCGCTATGAAGTTGAGGTAATACTCCGGTATCTCCTTTTTTCTTCCAATAATTAAGGGCATCTACACGCTGATTTTGATTTGAACTCATTCCATCTTGCAGCAAATTTGCTGCTACATTATTATATATATAATTCCCGTGCTTAAATGAAAAATCAGCATTCAGATAAAATCCCCTATAATCAAAATTTGTGCTTAGTCCGCCATAATAGTCAGGCAAGGGAGATTTTCCCGATAGTACTACCTTATCATCCGCACTGTATGTATTGGTCTTTTTGCCATCTTTGTCCAGATAAAGTGCTTTACCGCTCTTAGAATTTACACCAGCATAACGAACGAGGTAGTGCGTAAAAGGTTCCTCTCCTGTTTTTAGAATATTACTACCATCCACCACTATTTGCCCTTTCGCATCTTCTGGCAGTTCGTTTATATTGTAATTTAAAAAAGAAATGTTAGCGCCTAAAGTCCACTTAAAATGCTCATTTCGAATCAAGTCGGCAGATAACTCAATTTCTAATCCATTGGTTTCTAACTCCCCAGCGTTAATATATTGTGAAGTATTGGCTCCGGCAACTTCATAAGAAAGCGTATTATCGAATAAAAAATTACTGCGTGTATTTATGAAGTAATCTACTACTCCGGTTAAACGATTCTTAAAAAGATTATATTCAAGCCCTGTATCAAATGACTTTTGTTTCTCCCAGGCTAAACCAGGATTTGCAACTCTTTGGTCGTGAGGATACGCTGCTGAGGAACCGCCGTAGGAATAAAAGGTGTAATATCCTTGTGCAGCATAATTAGGTAAGTTAGAATTTCCTAAAGTACCATAAGAGATTCGCAGTTTTAAATCATCCAAAAAATTTGCAGACTGCAAAAAATTTTCTCTCGCAATATTCCATGCTAAACTTGAACTCCAGAAGTTTCCGTATCGCTGATCTTTTCCAAAACGAGAAGAACCATCCCTTCTAAGGCTTGCCGTTAAGAAATATTTTTTCATATAATCATACGAAAAAGTTCCTGCTATAGAAAACAAAGTATATTTACTTCTTGAAGAACTGGCACCAGTAGGTGCTGAAGAAACGTCCTGTGTGGTGAGTTTTGGGCTGGCGAATCCCTTACTTGAAAGGTAAGTAGAATAATAATTTTGTTTAAAAAACTCGGAAAATACCAAGGCATCAAAATGATGCTCATCAAACGAATTTTTATATGCTATGCCATTATAATAATTGTAACTAAAATTATCATAACCATTATCTCTTTTGGACCCCGGAGCCTTCTTATCTCCAACATAAGTATCTAAAACAGAACCAGGTTTCGTATAACTTTCTCTTTGATAACGATTGTAATTCCCAGCGTATCGTGTAGTAAAACTTAGGTTTTTCAGTAGTTCGTAAGATAACCCTACGGTCCCCAACAGTCTAAAATACCGTCGCTCCTCGGGATTATTCTTTAAAGCTTCTAAGACTGGAAGCCCCTGCTTGGTAAGACTGTAGTCAGGTTTTCCATCGCTATCTTTTATTATGTTTCCTTTCTCATCCCGCTTAAAAACAGGTGTATAGGGGTTATATGTATACGCGGCAAAGAAAGGATTTTGAACATTATACCGATCTCTAGGCTCGTCTGAAGTAGAATAAGAACCGTTTAAATCAACATTTACACTAAACTTATCGGTTAAGTTTACACGGTTAGACAACTTAGCCGTAATCCGTTCAAACCCGTCTAAACTTTCTACAATACCAGTGTTTTTGTCATAACCCAAAGAATAGTAATACGTAGATTTATTGTTTCCCCCTGATGCACTGAAAGATTGTGATTGAATGTTTGCTTTTTTTAATATATCGTCCCGCCAGTCATGGTTATATGAAATTAATTTTTTTGCTTCCTCTGCATCATAGGCTGGCTTATTGTTAAGAATTTGGGATAATTCATTTTCATACTGAATTTTCTGGCTCGCATTCATTAATTTAAAAGGATCTTTCGTTTTTTCTGCCGTTCCTAATCGAGAAGAAATAGAAAACCTTGTTTTTCCCTTCTTTCCCTTCTTAGTCGTTATAATAACTACACCATTAGCACCTCTTGAGCCATATATAGCAGCTGATGACGCATCCTTTAAAACAGAAACATTTGCAATATCGTTTGGATTTAATTGATTTAGACCCGCTCCGCTTACATAAATTCCATCAACAACATATAAAGGAGCAGATCTATCTATTCCACCGTTAACATTTAAGGATACCGCGCCGCGTATCTTAACTGTAGCATTATTCCCAGGCTTACCATTTAAAGCGGTAACATCAACTCCCGAGGCTTTCCCTTGCAATATATTATCTATTGAAGTGGAAGGCGCTAAACTCATTAATTCATCAGCATTAATGGTTGAAACTGCCGAATTAATATCTCTCTTATTTTTAGATTGATACCCTACCACTATAGTCTCGCCGATTAAGTTCGCTTGCCCAATCAGTTTTACATCAAGTATAGCTCCTATAACTTTTTTTATGAGGTCTTGCTTACCAATATAAGAGAACGTGAGTTCTTCCCCTTGTTTTGCTGAAATGGTATATTTCCCGTTGGCATCGGTTTCGGCGCTTTGCCCGCTTTCGCTTTCAATATATACGCCCGATAATGGCTCGCCCGTATTATCGCGAACCACGCCTTTTACTATTTCTTGCGCCTGCAGCGCCGTAAACATCAATAGAAGTAAGCCACTTATTATTAAAGACTTACCCCCCCCCCCCCCCCCTTTAATTAGGCGGGGTAGGACTTCTGTGTAATCGTACTTTTTACTCATGTCTATATATTTATTTTAAGGTTACTATGTTTTATTTTAAATTTAAAATACGCTTTACGAATCAATCGCTTTTTTACTTTTTCTTGAATAATATCAAGACCGTTGCAAAAGCACTTTAGCAAAAAAATGCTTGTATTGAGCCTGTCGAAATGCAACGCCTGATAAAAATTAAATACCAGAGCAACCTAATGGGTGTGGAGGATTTTAATTTTTTGAGAAGAAAGCAATTTGAAGTTAGATGCTTTCTTTTCATACTTTTTATATACTCTGCAACGGTCTCATATCATATATTGTTTATTCCTTTTTATTGTATAACTAATGGATATTATTTTATCTTTGAATAAAGTATAAAGGTTTTAACCTTAGATTAGAAAAAACAATAAATTAGCTGTTGAATTGTTGGTTCAAAGATAAGAACTAAAATCTGTATATACAAATGCTAAAATGTTGTATATGTGAATGTTAATTAATTAAATTTTATTAAATTGAAGTTAATTTTATTAAAATAATTTTAGTTTAATATAAATTAATATTCAAAAAAATTTATTTTGTTGATAACTTTCGCCTATTTTGTTAATAACTTTTTTTGTTTAGAATAATATTTTGTGTATGAAAATAAACTTTCATGAAAATGTGAAGAATATTTTAATCTCGTTTTTGCTTCTTAGCTCGCTTTATGAAGTTCATTTGTGCAGAGGTCTCTTTATATGAATCAGAAAACATAACTTTGTCAGCAAGTAAATAGCGTAAATGGACAAAATTATATTAAAATCCCCTGAGGAAATTGCATTAATAAAAGAGAGCGCTCAATTGGTTTCTAAAACTTTAGGGATGTTAGCAGGAGAAATTAAACCAGGGATAAACACATTATATTTAGATACATTAGCGGAGACATATATTCGCGATCATGGAGGCATTCCCGGCTTTTTAGGGCTATACGATTTTCCTAATACGCTTTGTATATCACCTAATGAACAAGTAGTACACGGTATTCCAAATAAAACTGAGTTAAAAGACGGGGATATTGTTTCCATCGATTGCGGAGTACTTATGAATGGTTTCTATGGAGATCATGCCTATACATTTGAAGTAGGCGAGATAAGCCCTGAGACGAAAAAGCTACTTAAAATTACAAAAGAGAGTCTTTACATAGGAATAAAAGAATTTAAAGTAAATAATAGCGTAGGGGATGTGGGATATGCGATACAACAACATTGTGAAAAAGAAGGTTATGGCGTAGTTCGAGAGTTAGTAGGGCATGGTTTGGGGCGTATACTTCATGAAGAACCTCAGGTACCGAATTACGGGCGGCGCGGCAAAGGAAAAGTTTTTAAAGAAGGAACGGTTATTGCTATTGAGCCGATGATTAATCTTGGAACAGCAAAAATTAAATTTCATAAAGATGGTTGGACAACGACGACTCGAGACGGAAAAGCCTCTGCCCATTTTGAGCACGATGTGGCTATCGTGGAAGGTAAACCTAAATTACTTTCAACCTTTCAATATATTTATGAGGCTTTAGGGATTGTATCTGATGAAGAATCATCGTTTAGATAAATTTTCTGAGACCTTTGCACAAAGTATTTTATTGGCTTGCGATGACTTTAGTTGGTGCTGACTTGCAGTTCAGTTGCTAACGTGCCTTTTGCAAAGATCTTAAAATCTTTTTTACCTTTGAAAAATAGACGTTTTTAGTTTGGCAAAGAAAGATATCCTCCGAATATTAGGGGCGAGAGAACATAATTTAAAAAATATAGACCTCGAAATCCCAAGAAAAAAGTTAGTGGTCATTACCGGTCTTAGTGGAAGCGGAAAATCATCGCTGGCTTTCGATACGATTTACGCCGAAGGACAACGCCGTTATATAGAAACTTTTTCAGCTTATGCTCGCCAGTTTCTCGGTGGATTAAACCGACCTGAAGTAGATAAAATCGAAGGGCTCTCGCCCGTTATCGCTATTGAACAAAAAACCACATCTAAAAATCCACGATCAACAGTGGGCACGATAACCGAAATTTATGATTTTCTCCGTTTGCTATATGCTCGTGCCTCTACGGCTTATTCCTATCATACCGGCGAAAAGATGGTTCAGTATTCCCAAGAACAAATCAAAGAACTTATTTTTAAAGAGTACAATGAAAAAAATATCATTGTTTTATCTCCGGTGGTACGCAGCCGAAAAGGACATTACCGTGAGTTATTTACACAAATTCGTAAACAAGGATTTATAAAGGCTCGTATCAATGGTGAAATTCATGAGATTACACCCGGCATGAAGTTAGATCGTTATAAAACGCATGATATTGAAATCGTAATCGACCGATTTAAAATCAATCAGGAGAAAAACAATCTGAAGCGATTAGAAGAAAGTATTAAAATCGCAATGAAGCATGGTGAAAATACTTTGATGATATTAAACCATGAAGCAGGATCTATTCGCTACTTCAGTCAAAACTTAATGTGCCCTACTACCGGAATTTCCTATGCCCTTCCTGAGCCGAATACATTTT